>NZ_FNIR01000002.1 GCF_900103975.1 Klenkia soli | reverse complement strand
ACCGGCACGCCCGGCCCGGGGACCAGTGGCGCAGCCGCTACAAGTCCCTGTGCCTGCACGACCCGGTCTGGTACGACCACCTGCCCTACCTGCCGTTCCCGGAGAACTGGCCGGTGTTCGCGCCCAAGGACAAGATCGGCGACTGGCTGGAGATGTACACCAAGGTCATGGAGCTCAACTACTGGAGCTCCACCACCGTCGAGTCCGCCTCCTTCGACGAGGCCGCCGGGCACTGGGACGTCGAGGTCACCCGGGACGGGGAACGGCTCACCCTGCACCCCACCGAGCTGGTCTTCGCCACCGGCATGAGCGGCAAGGCCCGCCTGCCGCAGTTCCCCGGCATGGACCGCTTCCGCGGCGAGCAGCAGCACTCCTCGGCCCACCCCGGACCCGAGGCCTACCGCGACAAGAAGGTCGTCGTGGTGGGGAGCAACAACTCCGCGCACGACATCTGCGCCGCGCTGTGGGAGAACGGCGCCGACGTCACGATGGTGCAGCGCAGCTCGACGCACATCGTCACCAGCCGCTCGTTGCTGGGCACGATGGAGGGCCTGTACTCCGAGAGCGCCGCGGCCGCCGGGGTCACCACGCACCAGGCCGACCTCACCTTCGCCTCGCTGCCCTACCGGATCATGGGTGAGTTCCAGAAGCCGCTCTACGACCAGATCCGGATCGACGACGCCGACTTCTACGCCCGCCTGGAGGCGGTCGGCTTCCAGCTGGACTTCGGGGACGACGACAGCGGCCTGTTCCTGAAGTACCTGCGCCGGGGCTCGGGCTACTACATCGATGTGGGTGCCTCCGAGCTCATCGCGGACGGGTCGGTGAAGCTGGTGAACGGGCAGGTCCGCGAGCTGACCGAGGACGCCGTCGTCCTCGAGGACGGGACGACGCTGCCGGCCGACCTGGTCGTCTACGCCACCGGCTACGACTCGATGAACGGCTGGGTGGCCGACCTGATCGACCAGGAGACCGCCGACCGGCTCGGCAAGGTCTGGGGCCTGGGCTCGGACACCACCAAGGACCCCGGTCCGTGGGAGGGCGAGCAGCGCAACATGTGGAAGCCCACCGCCGTCCCGCACCTGTGGATGCACGGCGGCAACCTGCACCAGTCGCGGCACTACTCGCTGTACCTCGCGCTGCAGCTCAAGGCCCGGTACGAGGGCATCCCGACCCCGGTGTCCGAGCCGGCCGCCGTCCACCACACGAGCTGAGGAGCGCCGCGATGAGAGCAGCACGCTGGCACGGCCGGGAGGACATCCGGGTCGAGGACATCCCGGAGCCCCCGCTGCAGCCCGGGCACGTGGCGATCGATGTCGCCTGGTGCGGCATCTGCGGCAGCGACCTGCACGAGTACCTGGAGGGACCGATCTTCATCCCGTCCGGCGCCCCGCACCCGGTGTCGGGAGAGCAGGCGCCGCTGACGATGGGGCACGAGTTCTCCGGCACCGTGACCGCGCTGGGCGACGGGGTCACCGACCTCGCCGTGGGCGACTCCGTGGTGGTGGAGCCCTACGTGATCGCCGACGACGTCGACACGACGCCCGGGCAGTCCTACCAGCTGTCGGCGAACATGAACTTCATCGGGCTGGGCGGTCGCGGCGGCGGGCTGAGCGAGAAGGTCGTCGTCGCGCGGCGGTGGGTGCACCCGGTCGGAGACATCCCGCTGGACCAGGCCGCGCTGATCGAGCCGCTGGCCGTGGGCTACCACGCGTACCGGCGCAGCGGGGCCGGCGCCGGCGACGTCGCGCTGATCGGCGGGGCCGGCCCGATCGGGCTGCTGCTGGCCGCCGTCCTGCGGGCGGAGGGGCTCACCGTGGTGATGACGGAGGTCAGCGCCGCGCGCAAGGCCAAGGCGCTGGAGACCGGTGTGGCCGACCACGTGCTGGACCCGACCGAGGGGTCGGTGGCCGACCGGGTGCGCGAGCTGACCGACGGACGGGGTGCCGACGTCGGCTTCGAGTGCTCCAGCGTGGACGCCGTCCTGGACACGCTCCTGGACGGCGTCAAGCCCACCGCGGTGGTCGTGAACGTCTCGATCTGGGGCCACAAGCCGGCTGTGGACCTGCAGAAACTGGTGCTCAAGGAGATCGACCTGCGGGGCACCATCGCCTACGCCGGCGACCACCCCGCGACGATCGAGCTGGTGCGCAGCGGCAAGGTGGACCTGGCCCCGTTCATCACCGCGCGGATCGACCTCGGCGACCTGGTGGAGCAGGGCTTCGAGACCCTGGTCCACCGCAACGACACCCAGGTCAAGATCCTCGTCCACCCGTAGCCGCCCCCCACTCCCCACCGGCAAAGGAACCTCTGCACCCCCTTCTGGCGGCAGAAGGGGGTGCAGAGGTTCCTTTGCCGCGCCGGGGGGGCGGGGCAGAGGGGGGCGTGGGGCGGTCAGTTGGTGGGCAGGCCGGGGATGGACGGCGGGTTGCCCGGGAAGCCCGGGGGCAGGGCAGGGCCGGGAACCGGTACGGGCACCGGCTCGGGGGCGGGTGCCGGCTGGGGTGCGGGGGCGACGTAGGCGGAGCCGTTGCTGATCCGGATGGTGACCACCTGGCCGACGACCGCGCGGCCGCCCGCCGGTGGGCTGGTGCCCAGCAGCGCACCGGCCGGGGCGCTGCCGTCGACGGTCTGCGTCTGCGGGACGAACCCGGCACCCGCCAGCACCGACCGGCAGGCGTCGACCGACCCGCACCCGGGCACCGGCCGGGTGTTGCCGTTGACCACCGACGGGTCGGCCGGCGGGAACTCACCGCTCCCCCGCGCCTCGAGGATCGGGGCCATGGCCGCGCGCCAGATGGTGGCCGGCTTGTTGCCGCCGAAACCGCCGACGTCCTCGTTCTGCTTGGGGTTGAGCACCATGACGCTGGCGGTGATCTCCGGCGTGTAGCCCACGAACGCGGCCGAGTAGTTGTTCTGCGAGGTCCCCGTCTTGCCGGCGATCTGGTGCCCGGCGACGTAGGCGCGCGACCCGGTCTGCCCCGGGTTCCCCGGCTCGACGTCCCGGCGGAGGATCTGGTTGATCGTGGTGGCCACGCCGGGCGCGATGGCCTCGGGGGTGCACTGGTCGCCCCGCACCACCGGTTGGCCCTCGGCGTCCAGCAGCGGCTGGCCGGTGCGGTCGAGGACCCCGGTGACCGGGGTGACCAGGCACCGGGTGCCGCTGGCGGCGAACGTCGAGTAGGCGCTGGCCAGCGCCAGCGGGCTGGTCTCCTGGGCGCCGAAGGTGAACGAGCCGCGGTTCTCGTCGATGATCTGCTGCGCCAGGCCCGGGTCGCTGAACTGGAACAGCCCGGCCGCCTCGGCCATGCGCACCGGCTCCTCGACGCTGCCCAGGGCGTCCTCGAGCGCGAGGAAGTAGGTGTTGGAGGACTGGTAGAGCGCGGTCGACAGGTCGAGGGTCGCCGAGTACCGCCCGGCGTTGCGCACGTCGTAGGGCTGGCCCTGGTCGCGGTAGACCCGCGAGACGTAGGGGTCCGACGTGGTCAGCGTGTAGTACTGCGAGTACTGCCGGGCCAGCGCGGCGGCGGCGGTGAACACCTTGTACGTCGAGCCCGAGCCCTGGCTGGCGGCCACGTTGAGGTTGTAGGACTCCTGCGCCGGGTCGGCGACGTCGTAGCCGAACACCCGGTTCACGCTCATGGCCAGCAGGTGCCCGGTGCCGGGCTGGACGGCGGTGAACATGCCGGCCAGCGAGTCGCCCATCGGCAGGGTGTCGAGCACGGCGGCGTCGCCGGCGCGCTGCAGCTCGGGGTCCAGCGTCGTCTGGATGGTCAGGCCGTCGTGCTCCAGCTGCTCCTGGGTGATGCCGAGGGTCTGCGTCAGGTGGCGCTGGACGAAGTCGCAGACGTAGGCACCCACCGTGGCCTGCACGCACCCGCGCGGCGGCGGTGCCCCGAGGACCAGGGTGATCGGCTCGGCCTGCGCCGCCGCGGCGGCCTCGGGGGTGACCATGCCCTGCTGGGCCATGCGGTCGAGCACCTGGTTGCGCCGGGTGGTGGCGGCCTCGGGGTTCACGGTCGGGTCGTCGCTGGTGGGGCTCTGCGCCAGGCCGGCGAGCATCGCGGCCTGGGGCAGCGTCAGGTCGGCGGCGTCGACGGAGAAGTAGATGCGTGCGGCGGCCTGGATGCCGTAGGCGTTCTGCCCGAAGTACACGATGTTCAGGTACCGGGTGAGGATCTCGTCCTTGCTGTAGGTCTGCTCCAGGGCGAGGGCCAGCCGGGCCTCCCGCAGCTTGCGCTCCAGCGTCTGCTCGGTGGCGGCCGCGGCCTCCTCGGGGGTGTCCGCGGTCTGCAGCAGGGTCTGCTTGACCAGCTGCTGGGTGAGCGTCGAGCCGCCCTCCTCCACCACGCCTGCGGAGAGGTTGGTGACCGCCGCGCGCAGGGTGCCCTGCACGTCCAGCCCGTTGTGGGAGTAGAAGCGGGCGTCCTCGATGGCCACCATGGCCTGCTTCATGACCTCGGCGATCCGGTCGCCCGTGACCGGGGCCCGGTTCTCGTCGTAGAAGCCGGTGATCTGCTCGCCGTTCGCCGCGAGGACGACGGTGTTGCCGGCCGGGGTCTCGTCGGTGAGCTCCACCGGGAGGGCGTCCAGCAGGGACGCCGAGTTGCGCGCGGTGACCCCGAGCCCGCCGACCACCGGGAACAGCACCCCGGCGACCAGCACCCCGGCCAGCACGACGGCCGCGAGCAGCTGGGCCACGGTGGCCAGCCGGCGGGCAGCGCTCATCGTCGAGCCTCTCCTGTCGCAGGGGACGCACATCGCACCAGAGCACCGCGGGGTTCCACAACCCGTTCCCCCGCGATACCTTGCCCGGCATGGCATCGCTGACCGAGCCCGCGGCGTTCGTGCTCGCCGCGCTGGCCGACGCCCCCCGGCACGGCTGGGGCATCGCCGAGGAGGTGCAGGTCCTCTCCGCCGGCCGCGTCGCGCTCCGGGTCGGCACGCTGTACGGCGTGCTGGACCGGTTGACCGCCGAGGGCCTGGTCGAGCCCGACCGGGAGGAGCTGCACGCCGGGCGCACCCGCCGCTACCACCGCATCACCGCGGCCGGTCGGGGTGCGTTGACCGCCGAGGCGGCCCGGCAGGAGGCCAACGCCCGTGCGCTGCGGGCCCGGCTGGCGGTGCGGCCGGCATGAGCCCGCTGGAGCAGCGCTACCGCCGGCTGCTGCGCGCCCTGCCCGAGCCGGCCCGCAGCCGGTGGGCCGACGAGATGACCGACACCTACCTCACCGCCACCTGCGCCGACGACCCCGAGTTCGCCGACTTCGGGTCCCCGGCCCTGGTCGACCGGCTGGACGTGTGGCGGCTGGCCCTCCGGCTCCGGCTGGGCGCCCCCGGTGCCGCCCCGCGGGCCGTGGTCACGGGCGCCGCGGTCCGGTGGGTGGCGCTGCTCGGCGCCCTGGGGGCCACCGCGCCGGCTGCGATCGGCCAGCTCGGCCGGCTGACCAGCCCGGACCTGCCGTGGGTGGTGACCTGGCAGACCCCGCTGGTGGTCACGGCCGCCGTCCTGTCGGTCGCCCTGTTCGGCTGCCTCGTGCACGGTTCGTGGGTGGCCCGCCCGGTCGCCGGGGTGCTGCTGGCCGTGCACCTGGTCCTCGGGGTCTCCGTGGCCGGGCCCGTCCCGGTCTCGACGTGGGTCGTCCTGCTCCTGGCCGCCGTCCCGCCGGTGGCGGCACTGGTGTCCGAGCCGGCACCGGCTGCCCGGCCCGCGCGCTGGTGGGCCGGCGCCGTCACCGTCCTCGTCCTGACCGGTGGGCTCCCGTGGCTGTCGCTGGTGCTGCCGGTGTGGATCACGGGCGAGGCGGTCTGGGCCGCGGTGCTCGCGGCCGTCGGCCTCCGCGCGCTGGTGGCCGGGGAGGTCGTGGTGCGGCGGGCGGTCGCCGTCCTCGGGCTCCTGGCCGTCGTCCCCCTGGCCCTGTCGGCCACCGCCGGCGGCGGCCCGACCGGGTACGTCGCGACCCAGGCCGGGGCGGCCGCCGTGCTGGCCGTGGTCGCCGGCGCCTGTGCGGTCACCGCGACCCGGGACCGGCACCGGCTCCCCGCCTGAACCCATCACCCCAGCAGGCGGGCCACCACCCCGGCGGGCAGGGACGACCGGTCGGCCAGCACGGCCTCGGCCTCGGCGCCGGTCAGCCCGGCGTCGTCGACCAGCACCGCCCGGGCGTGGGCGGTCGGCAGCAGGCCCAGCCAGCGCTGCGTGGCCGCGGTCAGCGCGGCGGGCGTGAGCTCGCCCTCCACGCGCAGCCGGGCCAGGCCCCCGTCGGGGAAGACGTCCAGCCGCACCCGGTCCACCGGCGTCGCGCCGCCGACTGCAGCACCGCCGACGCGGAACCGGTGCCGGGTGTCGGGCTGCACGCGGCACCGCGGCACCAGCGGCACGGGGGCGCCGTCCGGGCCGTCGGAGCCGGTCAGCGACACCTCGCCGGGGGCGTTGCCGACGAAGTACGAGGTGTCCACCTCGACCCGGCGCACCGTCGCCTGCCCGCACAGCTGCACGGCGACGTGGTCGTTGCCGCCGTCCCGGCGCCGGGCGTTCTCCCAGCCCTCGCCCATGATCCGGGCGCGGCCGGGCTCGAGCAGCTGGCGCGGCGAGCTGTAGAAGGTGTTCGAGCAGTCCAGCACCGCGCCGCCGTGCTCCAGCGCCGCGAGGTCGATCGTCCCGGTGAGCAGCCGGGGGTCGGGTACCGGCTCGCCGTGCACCCGGAACCGGGCCACCCCGCCGTCGGGGTAGATCGACAGCCGCACGTGGGTCCAGCGCCGCTCGTCGGACACCTCGAACACGTTGTCGGTGTCCCCGGCGATCCCCGAACGCGGCACGAGGGTCTCCCACCCGGCGTCCGCGAGCTCGGCCGGCGAGGGGTGGCCGGGCAGGCTGGTCGCCTCGACCGAGGCGGCCGGCGGGTAGTTGCCGGTGAACCACGAGGTGTCGACGACGACGCCGCGCACCACCCCGGGCACCCCGAGCCGCACGACCGCGTGGTCGTGGCCCGGCTCGCGCCGCCGGCGGGTCTCCCAGCCGTCGTAGACCTTGCCCTTGTGGCCGAAGTCCTCGGTGGAGAACACCGCCCGGCCGGGGCTGATCAGGTTCTCCCGCTGCGCGAACAGCTCGTCGTTGGCGCTCACCACGCTGCCGGCAAGGGCGCGCGAAGCCAGGTCGGGCAGGGCCAGGAAGGTGGCGGTGGGTGCGGGCAGGGTGGCGGTCATGCCTCTCCTCGGGTCAGCAGCCGGCCCCGGGGCGGGGCGGCCAGGTCGATCGGTGCGCCGCGCAGCCAGGTGCTGCGCACGACGCCGGTGAGCTCGTGCCCGGCGTAGGGGGTCACCGGGTGCCGGTGGTGCAGGGCGCCGGGGTCGACGACGAAGGTCGCGTCGGGGGCCAGCACGCACAGGTCGGCGTCCTTGCCCACGGCCAGCGCACCCTTGGTGTCCAGGCCGACCAGCCCGGCGGTGGCGGTGGCCATCCAGCCCACGACGTCGGCCAGGTCGTGGCCCCGCTCGCGGGCCCGGGTCCAGACGGCGGGCAGGCCCAGCTGCAGCGAGCTGATGCCGCCCCACGCCGTCCCGAAGTCGCCGGTGCCCTTGAGCTCGGGGGTGCTCGGCGAGTGGTCGGTGACCACGCAGTCCAGCACGCCCTCGGCCAGCGCGGCCCACAGCTGCTCGCGGTTGGCGGCGCCGCGGACCGGCGGGCAGCACTTGACCGCGGTGTCGCCGGCCGGCACCTCCGCGGCGTCGAAGAACAGGTAGTGCGGGCAGGTCTCGGCGGTGATCGGCAGGCCCTCGGCGCGGGCGTCCCGCAGCAGCGGCAGCACGTCGGCGCTGGACACGTGCAGCACGTGCGCCCGCGCCCCGGTCTCCCGCACGGCGGCCACCACCGCGGCGACCGCACGCGCCTCGGCCGCGTCGGGCCGGGACCGCAGGAACCCGGCGTGGTCCGGACCGGACGCCGCGGGCGCACCGGCGATGGTGTCGGCGTCCTCGGCGTGCACGATGGTCAGCCCGCCGAACCGGGCCGCCGTCCGCAGCTGGGCGGTCAGCCCCGCGACCGTCAGCGGCGGGAACTCCGGCACCCCGCTGTCGAGCAGGAAGCACTTGAACCCGAACACCCCGGCCGCGTGCAGCGGCTCGACGTCGGCCAGGTTGCCCGGCACCGCGCCGCCCCAGAAGCCGACGTCGACGGCGCACCGGCTCCCCGCCGACGCCTGCTTGACCCGGAGCGCCGGCACGTCGACGGTCGGCGGGATGCTGTTGAGCGGCATGTCCAGCACGGTCGTGACCCCGCCGGCCGCGGCGGCCCGGGTGGCCGAGGCGAAGCCCTCCCACTCGGTGCGGCCGGGTTCGTCGACGTGCACGTGGGTGTCGACCAGGCCGGGCAGCAGCACCTCGTCGGCGGCCAGCACGACCAGCCGGTCACCGGTCAGCCCACCCGGTTCGACGGCGGCGATCCGGCCGTCCCGGATGCCCACGTCCACGGACCGCTCCCCCTCGGGCGTGATCGCCCGGGCCGCCCGGACGACGACCTCGAACCCGCTCACCCCGCCGCCCCGCGGTGCTCCCGCCAGCCGCCGGCGGCCGAGATGTCGACCAGCTCCGGCGAGCCCAGCTCGGCCTCCCGCAGCACGACGGCCAGCGCCGCCGAGCCGTCGGCCAGCTCGATCACGCTGAGCTCCAGCTCGGGGGGCTCGGCCGGGATGAACGCGTCCCGGATGACGGTGAGCGGCACGTCGTACAGCTCGCCGGGGACGCCGACCCCGCCCTCCTCGACCGGCCACAGCGCGGGGAACCGGTCGCCGACGGAGTAGAAGCGGTAGCGCGGCGCGGTGGCGGCCTCGCCCAGGAAGGGGTGGCCGGCGATGCTCGGGTGCACCGAGCCGCCGCGCATGCCCTCGCCGTTGACGAACAGCGGGATGGTGCTCATCGGTCCTGCCTCTCGGATCAGTCGGGGAGCCAGCCGGGCCAGCAGCTCGGCGGGGTGGGTGGTGCAGCGGTCGGGGTCGAGGTCGGCCAGGGCGAACACGGCCCGGAACCCGGCGGCGCGCAGCTGCTCGGCATCGAGCAGGCATCGCCCGGCGACGGCGACCACGGGGACGCCGGCCGCGCGCGCCCGGGCAGCCACCCCGGCGGGGGCCTTGCCGTGGAGGGTCTGCTCGTCCAGCGAGCCCTCGCCGGTGACCACCAGGTCGGCCCCGGCCAACGCGGCGTCGAAGCCGACCAGGTCGAGGACGACGTCGATGCCGGGCCGGCGGACGGCGCCGAGCACGGCCAGCGCGCCGAACCCGACCCCGCCCGCCGCGCCCGCACCGGGGACGTCCGGGTCACCGCCCAGCACCGCCGCCCACCGCGCCAGCCCGGCCTCCAGCGCGACGACGTCGTCCGGGTCGGCGCCCTTCTGCGGCCCGTAGACCGCGGCCGCGCCGGTGGGGCCGAGCAGCGGGTTGTCCACGTCGGTGGCCAGCACCACCTCGGTGCCGGCCAGCCGGGGGTCCAGGCCGGCGAGGTCGACCGCGTGCAGCCGGACCAGCGCCGCACCGCCCGGGGGGAGGTCGGCGCCGGCCGCGTCGGTCAGCCGGGCGCCGAGGGCGGTGAGCAGGCCCGCGCCGCCGTCGGTGCAGGCGCTGCCGCCGACGCCGAGCACGATGCGGGTGCACCCGGCGTCCAGGGCGGCCCGGACGAGCTCGCCGGTGCCGGCCGAGGTCGCCGTCTGCGCGGCGGGCACGCCGCCGGGCAGCACGGCCAGCCCGGAGGCGCCGGCCAGCTCCACCACCGCGGTGTCGCCGAGCAGGGCCAGCACGGCGTCCACCGGTTCGCCGGTCGGGCCGGTGACCCGCACGGTGCGGGCCACCGCCCCGGCGGCCAGTGCGGCGGCCGCCGTCCCCTCGCCGCCGTCGGCGACCGGCAGCTGCACCACGTCGGTGCTGGCCGGCAGCCCGGCCACCACCGCCGCCGCGACCTCCGCCGCGGTCAACGTGCCCTTGAACTTGTCCGGCGCCAGGACGACCTTCACCGTCAGTCCAGGGGCTGGAGCTCGGCGAGGTCGTCCAGGGAGAGCACCGCGGTGGGGGCGTGATCCCCGCGCGAGGCCAGCTCCTCGAACTCGACCACGTTGTCGATCTCGGTGCCCATGGAGACGTTGGTGACCCGCTCCAGCACGACCTCGACCACGACCGGCACCCGGAACTCGACGGCCAGCTTCTGCGCCTGCTCCAGCGCAGGGCCGATCTCGTCGGGTTCGGTGACCCGCAGCGCCTTGCAGCCCAGGCCCTCGACGACCTTGACGTGGTCGACGCCGTAGCCGCCGACCTCGGGGCTGTTGATGTTCTCGAACGAGAGCTGCACGCAGAAGTCCATGTCGAACCCGCGCTGGGCCTGCCGGATCAACCCGAGGTAGGCGTTGTTGACCAGCACGTGCACGTAGGGGATCTGGAACTGCGCGCCCACGGCCAGCTCCTCGACCATGAACTGGAAGTCGTAGTCGCCGCTGAGCGCGACCACGGTGGCGTCCGGCCGGGCGGTGGCGACCCCGAGGGTGGCCGGCACGGTCCAGCCCAGCGGGCCGGCCTGGCCGGCGTTGATCCACTGCCGCGGGCCGTAGACGTGCAGCAGCTGCGCGCCCTGGATCTGCGAGAGCCCGATGGTCGACACGTAGGTGGTGTCCGGCCCGAAGGTCCGGTTCATCTCCTGGTAGACCCGCTGCGGCTTGACCGGGACGGCGTCGAAGTCGGTGCGCCGCTGCATGGTGCGGCGGCGGTGCCGGCAGGACTCGGCCCACTCCCCGCGGTCGGGCAGCTGCCCGGCCGCGGCCAGGTCGCGGGCCACCTCGACGAACATGCGCAGCGCGGCCCCGGCGTCGGAGACGATGCCGTAGTCGGGGGCGAACACCCGGCCGATCTGGGTGGGCTCGATGTCGACGTGCACGAAGGTGCGGCCGCGGGTGTAGGTGTCCAGCCCGCCGGTGTGCCGGTTGGCCCACCGGTTGCCGATGCCGAGCACGAAGTCCGACTCGAGCATCGTGGCGTTGCCGTACCGGTGGCTGGTCTGCAGGCCGACCATGCCGGCCATGAGCGGGTGGTCGTCGGGGATCGTGCCCCAGCCCATCAGCGTCGGGACGACGGGCACCCCGGTCAGCTCGGCGAACTCGACCAGCAGGTCGGCGGCGTCGGCGTTGATGATGCCGCCGCCGGCCACCAGCAGCGGGCGCTCGGCGGCGCACAGCATCGCCAGCGCCCGCTCCGCCTGGGCGCGGGTGGCGGCCGGGGCCACCACCGGCAGCGGCTCGTAGAGGTCGGGGTCGAACTCGATCTCGGTCAGCTGGACGTCGATCGGCAGGTCGACCAGCACCGGCCCCGGCCGGCCCGAGCGCATGACCTGGAAGGCCTTCTGGAACGCGCCGGGCACCTGGGCGGCCTCCAGCACCGTGGTCGCCCATTTCGTCACCGGACCCACGACGGAGGTGATGTCGACCGCCTGGAAGTCCTCCTTGTGCAGCCGGGCGACCGGGGCCTGGCCGGTGATGCACAGGATCGGGATGGAGTCGGCGATCGCCGAGTACAGGCCGGTGACCATGTCGGTGCCGGCTGGGCCGGAGGTGCCGACGCAGACGCCGATGTTGCCGGCGACGGCCCGGGTGTAGCCCTCGGCCATGTGCGAGGCGCCCTCGACGTGCCGGGCGAGCACGTGGGTGAGCTCCCCCGAGGCGCGCATGGCGGCGTAGAAGGGGTTGATCGCGGCGCCGGGCAGGCCGAACACGTGGCTCGTGCCCTCCTTGAGCAGGATCTCGACGGCGGCGCGGGCGGCGGTCATCTTCGGCATGGCAGGTCTCCTCTGTGGCGACGGATGAGGCTGGGGTGGGTCAGCTGACGGGGCGGCCGGACAGCCGCTGGACGCCGCGGAGCAGCGCGGAGTGGTCCAGGCCCCCGTCCCCGTTGGCCCGGGCGGCGGCCATGAGCTGGGCGAGCTGGCCGCCGAGCGGGACGACGACGCCGGCCTCGCGGGCAGCGGCGGTGACGATGCCGAGGTCCTTGTGGTGCAGGTCGATCCGGAAGCCGGGGGCGAAGTCGCCGGTCAGCACCTTGGTGCGCTTCTGCTGCAGCACCGCCGAGCCGGCCAGCCCGCCGCCGAGCACGGTGAGCGCGGCCTCGAGGTCGACGCCGTAGGCCTCCAGGAAGACCACGGCCTCGGCCAGCACCTGAAGGTGCGCGGCCACGATCAGCTGGTTCGCGGCCTTCACGGTCTGGCCCGAGCCGGGCGGGCCCACGTGCACGACGGTGCCGCCCACGACGTCCAGCAGCGGCTGCGCGGCGGCGACGTCCTCCGTCGTGCCGCCGACCATGATCGACAGGGTCGCGGCGACCGCACCGGCCTCGCCGCCGGAGACCGGGGCGTCGACCAGCCGGAACCCGCGCTCGGTGGCGTCGGCGTGCAGGGCCGCGGCGACGTCGGGCCGGATGCTGGAGAAGTCGACGACCAGCGTGCCGGGCTTGGCTGCGTCGAACACCCCGCCGTCGCCGAGCAGGACGGCCTGCACGTCGGGGGAGTCCGGCACCATCACGCAGACCACCTCGGCCTCCGCGACGGCCTCGCCGATCGAGCCGGCGACTTGGCCGCCGGCGGCCAGCAGCGGGCCGTACCGGTCGGGGGTCAGGTTGAACCCGACGACGTCGTGCCCGGCCGTGGCCAGGTGCACCGACATCGGGCTGCCCATGATGCCGAGCCCGATGAACGCGATGGTGGTCATGGAGGTGCCTCTCTTCTGGGGGTGGTCAGGCGGGCTGGACGGCGGCGCGCTGCTCGCGCGGCAGCCAGGCCAGGCCCTCGGTCGTGGTGGTGGCGGGCTTGTACTCGAGCGCGACCCAGCCGGCGTAGCCGCGGTCGGCGAGCGCGTCGAGCTGCCGGGCCAGCGGCAGCTCGCCGGTGCCGGGCTCGCCGCGGCCGGGGGCGTCGGCGACCTGCACGTGCGCGATCCGGTCGGCGTGAGCGGCGAGGACGGCGTCGACGTCGTCCCCGTTGACGGCCAGGTGGTAGAGGTCGGCGAGCAGCCCCGTGTTCGGGGCGCCCACCCGGTCGAGGACGGCGAGCACGTCGGCCGCCGTGCACAGCGGGTAGGCCGGGGCGCCGCTGACCGGCTCCAGCAGCACGGTGCCGTCGATCGCGGCGACCGCCTCCGCGACGAGCGCGAGGTTGGCCGCGCCGAGGTCGTCCTGCGCCTGGGGGTCGACGCCGTCGAGCCGGTTGCCGTAGAGGGCGTTGAACGCCCGGCAGCCCGTGCGCTCGCCGATGCCGACGATCACCGCGACGGTGTCGGCGAACTCGGTCTCCCGACCGGGCCAGGAGACCAGGCCGCGGTCGCCGGCCGGCATGTCGCCGGCGGCGACGTTCAGCCCGACCAGCTGCACGCCGGCGTCGCCGACGGCGGTGACGAACCGGTCCACCTCGGCGTCGGAGGGCACGGACGTGGCGAACGGCCACCAGAACTCGACGGCGGTGAACCCGGCGTCGGCGGCCGCGGCCGGGCGCTCGAGCAGCGGGACCTCGGTGAACAGCAGCGAGCAGTTGACGGCGTAGCGCATGGGGAATCTCCTCCTCATCAGGGCGTGCGGCATCGCCGCGGGACCACGCGCGGTGGTCCCCCGGGTGCCGGGCGGGGTGGGTCAGTCGCGGGTGACGGTGGCCTCGATCAGCCCGTAGGGCCGGTCGGCGGCGACGAACACCTCACCGGGGTTCTCCATGCCGAAGGGCGACAGGTCGACCAGGAAGTGGTGCTTGTTGGGGGCGGAGAAGCTGATCTCGGCGATCTCGTCGTGCGCCTCGAGCACCGCGGTGCCCATCCCGTACAGGGTCTGCTGGAGGGCGAGGCTGTGGATCTCGGCGAACCGCTGCAGCAGCAGGGCGACCACCGCGCCGTGGGTCTTGTCCCAGTCGACGTCGGTGTGCGCGTAGCGCCAGGTGGCGACCAGCGAGGTGGCCAGGATCCGGTCGTGGGTCTCGGCCAGCGTCGTGTACTCGTCGACCAGGAAGCCGGCGAACTCGGAGCCGGTGGACTTGAGCAGGGTCAGGTCGCGGATGCCCGAGGTCACGGTGGCCCGGCGGTCGGCGCCGCGGCCCTCGACGTCCACGACCGTGGTGCGGATGCCCTGACCGGCGCGGACGAACGAGTGGTCGTGCCCGGCGCCGTCGACCGGGATCCGCTCCCAGCCGTACTCCTCGATCGAGATCCGGGCACCGTCGGCGGCCGGGGCGTGGGCGAGGAAGTGGTCGGCCAGCACCGTGCCGTACTCCTCCAGCGCACCGACCCCGACCTGCTTGGCGAGCGCGAACACCGTGTTCTTCTGCGTGTCGGTCGGCAGCACGTCGCGCTGGTCGCCGTGCACGTGCGCGGCGTCGAACCGGCCGCGCAGCGCCGAGGAGACGTTGAGGTCGCGGATCGAGTGCCGGGCGGTGTCGCGGTGGATGCGCACCAGCCGGTTCTCGGCCTTGCCGTACTGGTTGGGGCCCAGGGTGATGGCCACGGTGTCAGCTCCCTCGGTAGGTGGTGTAGGCGAACGGGCTCAGCAGCAGCGGCACGTGGGTGTGCGCTGCCGGGTCGGTGACCGAGAACGCCACGGCGACCTCGGGGTGGAAGCGCGGGCCGCGCCAGCTGCGGGTGTCGAAGACCAGCCGGAGGTCACCGGGCCCGACGTCGCGGACCTCGGCCCGGCCGTCGGCGTCGGTGACCAGGTCGGCCACCCGCCCGCCGTCCAGGCGCTCCAGCCGCACCGGCATCCCCGCGGCCGGCCGGCCGCACTCGGCGTCCAGCACGTGCGTGGTCACCCGGCTCATGCCGTCACCAGCCGGGTCAGCCGGAGGCGGGCGATGGCGGTGAGCTCGGCGGCCACGGTCGCGGCCTCCGTCTCGTCGTCGGCGGTGAGCCGACGGTCGAGCTCGGCGAGCACCTCGGGTGCCGTGCGGCCGGTGGCGCAGACCAGGAACACCCGGCCGAAGCGCTGCTCGTAGGCCCGGTTGCCGGCGGCCAGCCGGGCGGCGGCCGCGGCGTCGGGGTCGACGGCGGCCTGCTCGGCGGCCGACCAGGCGGCCTCGGGGCCGCCCCGGTGGGCGGTCTCGCCGATCCGCGGGTGGGCGGCCAGGGCGCGGTCGACGTCGTCCGCGGTCCACCCCGCGGCGGCGGCGCCGGCGGCGGACAGCAGGGCGTCGAGGTCGCCGTAGGGCCGGCCGGCGGCGACCGCGGCGGCCCACGCGGGGACGTCGCAGCAGGCCAGCAGCAGCGGGGTCAGCTCGGCCGCGGGGGCGGTGTCGAAGGCGTGCAGGTCCACACCGGCCTCCGTTCGTCTGGGGTGTGACGGGGGCAACTCCCCGTCGCGGCAGACTGTGGCAGGCCGATCGGCGTTACGTCAACAGTTTGTTGAAACAGCTGGTCAGGAGCGTTCGCGGTTCAGGTAGTTGTAGACGGTGAACCGGCTGACCCCCAGCGCCTCGGCCACGGTCTCGGCCGATCGGCGGTAGGCGAAGGCCCCGCGCTCCTCGAGCAGGCGCACCGCCCGCTGCTTCTGCGGGCGCGGCAGGTCGGCCAGCGGCGCACCCAGCTCGGCGGCCAGCGCGGCGAGCAGCCCGGCCAGGTCGCCGGCCGGTTCGGCCGCGGTCTCGACGGCACCCCCGAACCGCACCCCCGCGACCGTCTGGCCCTCCCACACCAGCGGGACGTCGTCGGCGGCCAGCGCGCCGGGGTCGACCAGCTCGCCGCCCACCCGGGCCAGCAGCGGGGCGACCGCGGTCAGCAGCGGGTGCTCGACCTGCACCGGGTCAGCGGTCATCGCGCTCGACCTGCAGCGACACCCGGGTGGCCCCGTGCGCGAGCGCGGTGGACAGCACCTTCTCCAGCAACGGCAGCAGGACGTCGTCCGTCCCGGTCACCGACGTGCCCAGCGGGCCGAAGTCGCAGTCCAGGCCCGACTCCTCGACCACCCGCAGGGTCTCCGCGGCGTGCGCCGGGGCGGCCCCCTCGCCGACGAAGGGCTCGGTGGTGAACTCCGCGACCAGTCGCATGCGCCGCACCCTAGCCACCACCCAGTTTCAACAAACTGTTGACGTTGTGGTCCGGGCCACATACGTTCCCTGCGTCCCGGCTGCTCCGCCCGTCCGGCGGACGCCGTCCTCCTGGCTCACCGAGGATCCAGATGACCCAGCACGCATCCCCCGCGCCCGCCGCTCCGGCCACGAAGCGCCGCAAGCACCCCGTCGACGAGGTGCCGCCCCCCGGAAAGCTCGCCGTCTACGGCATCCAGCACGTGCTCGCCTTCTACGCCGGGGCGGTCGTCGTCCCGATCCTGCTGGCCAGCGCGATAGGCCTGTCCGAGCGCGAGCTCATCCACCTGATCAACGCCGACCTGTTCACCTGCGGCATCGCCTCGATCATCCAGTCGGTGGGCTTCTGGAAGGTGGGGGTGAAGCTGCCGCTGCTGCAGGGCGTCACGTTCACCGCCGTCTCGCCGATGATCGCGATCGGGCTGGCCGCCGGCGGCGGCACCGACGGGCTGCTGGTCATCTACGGCTCGGTGATCGTGGCCGGGTTGTTCACCTTCGCGATCGCGCCGTTCTTCAGCCGGCTGATCCGCTTCTTCCCGCCGGTGGTGACCGGGTCGGTCATCACGATCATCGGCATCGCGCTGCTGCCCGTCGCCGCCGGCGACGTCGTGGGCGGCGCGGCCTCGGCCGACCCGGGCAGCGGGCGCAACCTGGCCTACGCCGCGGGCACGCTGGCGCTGATCGTGCTCATGCAGCGGTTCTTCCGCGGGTTCCTGGCCACCGTCGCGGTGCTCGTCGGGCTGGTCGCCGGCACGCTGGTCGCCTGGGCGCTGGGCGACGCCACCTTCTCCGCGGTCGGCGACTCCTCGTGGGTCGGGGTGACCACGCCGTTCTTCTTCGGCCTCCCGAAGTTCAGCATCGCCGCGATCATCTCGATGGTCGTGGTCATGCTGATCACCGCGGTCGAGACCACCGGCGACGTCTTCGCCACCGGCGAGATCGTCGGCAAGCGGATCGGCCGTGCGGACATCGCCGCGGCCCTGCGCGCCGACGGGCTGGCCACCACGCTGGGCGGCGTCCTCAACTCCTTCCCCTACACCTGCTTCGCCGAGAACGTCGGCCTCGTGCGGCTGACCCAGGTGCGCAGCCGCTGGGTGGTCGCCGCCGCCGGTGGGTTCATGATCCTGATCGGGCTGGTGCCCAAGGCCGGCGCGGTCGTGGCCGGCATCCCGCACCCGGTGCTCGGCGGCGCGGCCCTGGCCATGTTCGCCACCGTCGCCGTCGTCGGCATCCAGACCCTGGGCCGGGTGGACTTCAACGACCACCGCAACGTGGTCATCGTGGCCACCAGCCTGGGCCTGGCCCTGCTGGTCACCGTGCAGCCGGGCATCGTGCAGGCCGTGCCCGGTTGGGCCGAGATCATCTTCGGCAGCGGCATCACGCTGGGCAGCATCACCGCGATCGTGCTCAACGCGGTCTTCCACCACGTCGGCGGCGGCCGCGGGCCCGCCCTGAGCGGGGCCCCCGGCACCGACCAGGTCCGGCTGGACGACGTCAACGCGATGGACCGCGACACCTTCGTAGCCACCTTCGGCCGGCTGTTCCAGGGCCCCACCGACGTGGTCGAGAACGCCTACGCCCAGCGCCCCTTCTCCTCGACCGCCCAGCTGCGGGCCGCGCTGCAGGAGTCGCTGTTCGCCGCACCGCCGGAGCAGCAGGCGCAGCTGGTCGCCGCGTACCCGGCGCTGGGTGCCGACGGCGTCGGTGACGGCACCGCCGGCGAGCAGACCGTGCTCGACCAGGCCGCCGCCGGGCTGGACCGGTTGACCGAGGACGACCACACCGCGCTGCGCGAGGTCACCACGGCCTACCGGGAGAAGTTCGGCTTCCCGCTGATCGTGTGCGTCCGCGACGCCCCCAGCCGGGAGCGCATCCTGGAGCAGGGCGCGGCCCGCCTGCAGAACTGCCCCAGCCAGGAGAAGGCGGCCGCGCTGCTGGAGATCGCCAAGATCGCCGGCCACCGGTTCGACGCGCTGGTGGCCGACGCCAACCCCGTGCACAGCGCGCGCACCCAGAAGTACGGCAGCCAGGATTTCGGCAGAGCGGACTTCTGAGCGCAACACCGCACGTGCACCCTGGACAGACCCGATCGACGAGGAGCACCCCATGCAGTCCCCCAGCGTCACCGTGAACGGGCAGGCCGCCCCGCTCGACGGCGTGCCCGCCCACACCACGGCGCTCGACTGGTTGCGCAGCCGCGGACTGGTCGGGGCCAAGGAGGGCTGCGCCGAGGGCGAGTGCGGCGCCTGCTCGGTGCTCGTCGCCCGCCCGGGGACGACGACCCCCACCCGTTGGACGGCGCTGAACGCCTGCCTGGTGCCGGTGCTGGCCCTCGACGGCCAGGAGGTCGTGACCGCCGAGGGCCTGGGCACCCCCGCCGACCTGCACCCGGTGCAGCGCGAGATGGCGGTGCGCGGGGGCTCGCAGTGCGGGTACTGCACCCCGGGGTTCGTGTGCAGCATGGCGGCGGAGTTCTACCGGCCCGACCGGGGTTCTGCCGCCCCGGTGGACGTCGTCGGCAGCACCGAGCACCCCCCGGAGGACGCGCACGAGCACGGGCCGAACGGCTTCGACCTGCACGCGTTGAGCGGCAACCTGTGCCGGTGCACCGGCTACCGGCCGATCCGGGACGCCGCCTACGCCCTGGACACCCCGGCCGACGGCGACCCGCTGGCCGCCCGCCAGCAGCAGCCCGTGCCGGCCGCGCGCGAGACCCGCACCCCGGCGTTCGTCCGGCCCGCCGACCTGCCCGCGGCGCTGCAGCTGCTCGGCGAGCGGCCCGACGCCGTGGTGGTCGCCGGCTCCACCGACTGGGGCGTCGAGGTCAACCTGCGCGGCGTGCGCGCACCGCTGGTGGTGGCCATCGACCGGCTGCCCGAGCTGCGCGGGCTCACCGTGGGCCCGGACGTCGTCGAGATCGGCGCCGCCGTCACGCTCTCCGAGATCGCGCTGCGGCTGGACGGCGCCGTCCCCCTGCTGGACCTGCTGCTCCCCCAGTTCGCCTCGGTGCTGATCCGAAACGGCGCGACGCTGGGCGGCAACCTGGGCACCGGCTCCCCCATCGGCGACACCGCGCCCGGCCTGCTGGCCCTGGGCGCCTCGCTGGTGCTGGTCTCGGCCGAGGGCGAGCGCGAGGTGCCGCTGGCCGACTACTTCACCGGCTACCGGCGCAGCGTGCGCACGGCGGGCGAGCTGATCCGCGCCGTCCGCATCCCGCAGCCCCAGCCCGGGCTGGTCGGGTTCACCAAGATCGCCAAGCGGCGGTTCGACGACATCTCCAGCGTCGCCGTGGCCTTCGGGCTCGACGTCGTCGACGGCGTCGTCGCCTCGGCCCGGATCGGGCTGGGCGGGGTGGCGGCGACGCCGATCCGCGCGCTGGCGACGGAGCAGGCCCTGGTCGGCCGGCCGTGGGGTGATGTCGCCGCGGCCGCCGACGTGCTGGGCGCCGAGGGCACCCCGCTCGACGACCACCGGGCCAGCGCCGCCTACCGCCGGGCGATGCTCCGCCAGGCCCTGGTGAAGTTCGCCACCGAGAACACGCTGGAGGTCGCACGATGAGCGCCCTGTCCGAGCGCCCCGCCGGCGCCGTCGTCGGCACCGCGATCCCGCACGAGGCCGCCGCCCTGCACGTCACCGGGCAGGCGCTGTACACCGACGACCTGGTCGGCCGCACCAAGGACGTGCTGCACGCCTGGCCGGTGCAGGTCATGCACGCGCACGCCCGGGTCACCGCGCTGCGCACCGAGCCGGCGCTCGCCGTCCCCGGGGTGGTGCGGGTGCTCACCGCCGCCGACGTCCCGGGCGTGAACGACGCCGGGGTGAAGCACGACGAGCCGCTGTTCCCCGACGAGGTCATGTTCTTCGGCCACGCGGTCTGCTGGGTGCTCGGCGAGACGCTGGAGGCCGCCCGGCTGGGCGCCGAGGCCGTCGAGGTCGAGGTCGAGCCGCTGCCGGCGCTGGTCACCGTGCGCGAGGCGATCGCCGCGCAGGCGTTCCAGGGCGGGCAGCCGAAGCTGGTGCGCGGGGACGTCGAGAGCGCGCTCGAGGCGTCGGCCCACGTGTTCCACGGCGAGTTCGAGTTCGCCGGCCAGGAGCACTTCTACCTCGAGACGCACTGCGCGCTGGCCCTGGTGGACGAGAACGGCCAGGTGTTCGTGCAGTCGAGCACCCAGCACCCGTCGGAGACCCAGGAGATCGTGGCGCACGTGCTGGGCCTGACCAGCAGCGAGGTCACGGTGCAGTGCCTGCGGATGGGCGGCGGGTTCGGCGGCAAGGAGATGCAGCCGCACGGGCTGGCCGCGATCGCCGCGCTCGGTGCCCGGCTCACCGGCCGGCCGGTGCGGCTGCGCCTGAACCGCAGCCAGGACATCACGATGACCGGCAAGCGGCACGGCTTCCACGCCCAGTGGCAGGTCGGGTTCGACGACGACGGCCGGCTGACCGCGCTGGACGCCACGCTGACCTCGGACGGCGGCTGGAGCCTGGACCTCTCCGAGCCGGTGCTGGCCCGCGCGCTGTGCCACATCGACAACGCGTACTGGATCCCCGCCGTGCGGGTGAACGGCCGCATCGCGCAGACGAACAAGACCTCGCAGACCGCGTTCCGCGGCTTCGGCGGGCCGCAGGGCATGCTCGTGATCGAGGACGTGCTGGGCCGCTGCGCCCCCGCTCTGGGCATCGAGCCGCACGAGCTCCGGCGGCGGAACTTCTACACGGCCGGCCAGGAGACCCCGTACGGCCAGCCGGTGCGGCAGGCCGATCGGCTGGCCCGCACCTGGGCCCAGGTGCTCGACACCAGCGACTTCGCGGCCCGCACGGCGGAGCTCGAGGCGTTCAACGCCGGCTCGCCGCACGCCAAGCGGGCCCTGGCGATCACGCCGGTGAAGTTCGGCATCTCGTTCAACTTCACCGCGTTCAACCAGGGCGGTGCGCTGGTGCACGTCTACAAGGACGGCTCGGTGCTGATCACCCACGGCGGCACCGAGATGGGCCAGGGCCTGCACACCAAGATGCTGCAGGTCGCGGCCACCGCCCTCGGCGTCCCGCTGGAGCGCGTCCGGCTGGCCCCGACCCGCACGGACAAGGTGCCCAACACCTCGGCGACCGCGGCCAGCTCGGGCGCCGACCTCAACGGCGGCGCGGTGAAGAACGCCTGCGAGCAGATCATCGCCCGGCTCTCCCAGGTCGCGGCCGAGCAGCTGCACGTGCCGGCCGCCGACGTCCGGTTCTCCGGCGGCGTGGTGCGTGGTCTCGCGCCGGGCGGGCCGACCGTGCCGTGGGAGGACGTCGTCCGGCTGGCCTACTTCTCCCGGGTGCAGCTGTGGGCGGCCGGCTACTACCGGACCGAGGGCCTGCACTGGGACTCCGCGGCGATGCGCGGCGAGCCGTTCAAGTACTTCGCGCACGGGGTGGCCGCCGCCGAGGTCGAGGTCGACGGGTTCACCGGGGCCTACCGGGTGCGCCGGGTGGACATCGTGCACGACGTCGGCGACTCGCTCTCGCCGCTGGTGGACATCGGCCAGGTCGAGGGCGGGTTCGTGCAAGGCGTGGGCTGGCTGACCCTGGAGGACCTGCGCTGGGAGGACCGCGAGGGCCCGAACCGGGGCCGCATCAGCACGCAGTCGGCCAGCACCTACAAGCTGCCCAGCTTCTCCGAGATGCCCGAGGACTTCCGGGTCTCGCTGCTGGAGAGCGCCCACGAGGAGGGCGCGGTGTTCGGCTCGAAGGCCGTCGGCGAGCCCCCGCTGATGCTGGCGTTCTGCGTCCGCGAGGCGCTGCGCCAGGCCGCGGCCGCGTTCGGCCCGGCCGGCACCACGGTGGACCTGGCCTCCCCCGCCACCCCCGAGGCGGTGTTCTGGGCGGTCGAGTCGGCCCGGGCCGGTGAGGGCGCGCACGTCGCCGACGGCGGGCAGGAGCCCGACCAGCCGACCGGGCCGCCGATCCGGCCGAACTCCGAGCGCGTGCTGAGCGAGTCCTGATGCGCTGGGACACCGCGGTGCGCGAGCTGCGCACCCGCCGGGAGCCGGGGGTGCTCGTCACGGTGGCGACCGTGCGCGGGCACTCCCCGCGCGCGGCCGGCGCCAAGATGGTGGTCAGCGCCGACGCCCAGTTCGGCACCGTCGGCGGCGGCAACCTCGAGGCGGTCGCCGTCGAGCGGGCCCGCGAGCTGCTGGTGTCCGGCGGGGGGACCCAGGTCGTCGACGTGGCCCTGTCGGACAAGGCGCCCTACCAGCACGGCGTGCAGTGCTGCGGCGGCGAGGTCGGGCTGCTGCTGGAGCCGCTGCCCGTCGTCCCGGCGGTGGCGGTGTTCGGCATCGGGCACGTCGGGCTCGAGCTGGCCCGGATCCTGGCCCGGCACGACCTGGACCTGCACCTGGTCGACTCCCGCCCGGTCCAGCTGACGCCCGAGCGGCTGGCGGTGCTCGACGACGCCCTGGCCGTGGTGCACGTGCACCAGGTGCCGGTGCTGCCCGAGCTGGTGCTCGCCGAGCTGCCCGCCGGGGCCCACGTGCTGGTGATGACGCACGACCACGCCGAGGACGCCGCCCTCTGCGACGCCGCGCTGCGCACCCCCGGGCTGGGCTCGATCGGGCTGATCGGGTCGGCCGGCAAGTGGGCCCGGTTCCGCCGCACCCTGGTCGCCGACGGCGCCCCGGACCCCGACCGGATCACCACGCCGATCGGGCTGCCCGAGCTCACCGGCAAGGAGCCGGCGGTGATCGCGCTCAGCGTCGCCGCCGACCTGCTGCTGCGCACGACCCGGGTGCCGACGCCGTGACGCTCTACCGCGGCACGTTCCTGGACACCCCGGTGGCCGGGGAGCTGCGCGCGCTCGACGGCGTCCTGCAGGTCGAGGACGGCGCGGTCGTCGCCCGCGGGCCGGTCGAGGACTTCCCGGCGGCGGACGTCGACCTGCGCGGCGGCCTGGTGCTGCCCGGGTTCATCGACACCCACGTGCACTACCCGCAGGTGCGGGCCATCGGCGGGCTCGGCAGGCCGCTGCTGGACTGGCTGGACGAGTGCGCGCTGCCCGAGGAGTGCCGGCTGGCCGACGTGGCCTACGCCCAGCAGGTGGCCGTCGAGTTCGTCGACGGCCTGGCCCGCGCGGGGACGACGTCCGCCCTGGTGTTCGGGTCGCACTTCGCCCCGGCCGTGGACGCGTTGTTCACCGAGGCCGACCGGGTCGGGCTGCGGGTGACCTCGGGGCTGGTCGTGAGCGACCGGCTGCTGCCCGAGGCGCTGTGGACCACGCCGTCCCGAGCACTGGAGGAGGGGCGTGCGCTGGCGCAGCGGTGGCACGGGGTGCGGCGGTCGCGGTACGCGGTGACCCCGCGGTTCTCGCTGTCCTGCAGCGCGGAGCTGCTGGAGTCCTGCGCGGAGCTGCTGGGCGAGCTGGACGGTGCGTACTTCACCTCGCACGTGAACGAGAACCTGGCCGAGGTGGCCGCGGTCGCGCAGCTGCACGGCGGCTACGTCGACAGCTACGACGAGCGGAAGCTGCTCGGCCCGCGGTCGGTGCTCGCGCACGACGTGCACCCGACCGACGACGAGCTCGACGTCCTGGGGATGCGCGGGACGGCGGTGGCGCACTGCCCGACCTCGAACGCGGCGCTGGGCAGCGGGCTGTTCCCGCTGCGCCGGCACCGGGCGGCCGGGGTGCGGGTGGCGCTGGGCTCCGACGTCGGCGCCGGCACCGGGTTCTCGCTGCTCAAGGAGGGGTTGCAGGCCTACTTCGGCCAGCAGCTGCAGGGCGCCGAGGGCGAGCCGCTGACCCCGGCGGACCTGCTGCACCTGGCCACCGCCGCCGGGGCGGACGCCCTGGGGCTGGACGACGTCGGCGACCTGTCGGTGGGCAAGCGCTTCGACGCCGTCTGGCTGCGCCCGCCCGAGGGCAGCACGCTGGACGTCGTCCTCAGGTCGGCAGCCGGGACGGACGACGCCCTGGCCAAGGCCTTCGCCCTGGGCGGCCCGGCCGACGTGGCCGCCGTCTGGGTCGACGGCGACCGCATCAGGGGCTAGTCGGCTTCGTCGATCAGGCGGTCGCGTTGGGCCGCCACGTCGTAGTCGGCCTGCGGGAACCTGGGCGCCAGGTCGGTGACGGCCTCCAGCAGCAGGCGGCCGACGGCCCAGTTGCGGTACCACTTCCGGTCGGCGGGGACGACGTGCCAGGGGTTGGTCTGGGTGGACGTCCGCTCGATCGAGGTCTCGTAGGCCCGCTGGTAGTCGTCCCACAGCGCGCGCTCGTCGATGTCGCCGGGGTTGAACTTCCAGCGCTTGGTCGAGTCGTCGAGCCGGGCCAGCAGCCGCTGCTTCTGCTCCCACCGGGAGATGTGCAGCATGCACTTCACGATCGTCACACCGGATTCGGTGAGCTGGTCCTCGAACCGGACGATCTCCTTGTACCGCCGCTCGACCACCGCCGGGGTGGCCAGCTCGCGGACCCGGCCGATGAGCACGTCCTCGTAGTGCGACCGGTCGAAGACGCCGAGCAGCCCCGGCCCGGGCACCGCCCGGCGCACCCGCCAGAGGAACCCGTGCCGCAGCTCCTCCGGGGTGGGCTTCTTGAAGCTGGTGATCGACACGCCCTGGGGGTTGACCGCGCCCACGACGTGCTCGATGACCCCGCCCTTGCCGCTGGTGTCCATGCCCTGCAGCACGAGCAGCACTCGCCGGGGGCCGCCGGAGACCCCCTCGGCGTACAGCCGCTCCTGCAGCGACGCGAGCTCGGCCCCGTCGGCGGTCATCTGCGCCTTCGTGGCGTCCTTGTCCCCGGGGGCGTCCGGGGTGCCGCGCGGGTCGATGTCGGCCAGGGACACCGGACCGGCCGGTGCACGCAGCTGCTCACGCAGGGACGTCCTCGTCGTGGCCATGATCGGCAGCCTAGTTCGCGCCCTAGCCTGGCCCCCGTGACGATCCACCTGGTCGGCGGTGGCCCGGGCACCACGGACGCCGCCCTGGTCGCCCCCTTCCTCGCCGAGGTCCGCGGGCGGGGCGGGCGTCCACGGATCGGCGTCGTCCTCGCCGGCACCCGGGTGGCCGAGCGGCTGGCCCGGCCGGGGTACGCACGCCTGCTCGGCGGCCGGTCGGTCGACCACGTCGCGGTGCCCCTGCGGCCGGGCAGACCGGTCGACCCGCAGCTCCTGGCCGCGCTGGACGGCCTGGTGGTCGGCGGGGGTCGGACCCCCCGGTACCTGGCCGGCCTCGCCGGCGCGGCCGACGCCGTCGGCGCGGCGGTGCGGTCGGGCCTGCCCTACCTCGGGTTCTCCGCCGGGGCGATGGTGGCGCCCGACCTGGCGCTGGCCGGCGGGTGGCGGTCGCAGGGTCGACCGGTGGCGCCGCGGGCCTGGTCGGAGGGGCTGGACGAGCTGACCAGCCGGCCGGGTCTGGGCCTGGTCCGGTTCGCCGTCGACGTGCACACCGCGCAGGCCGGGACCCTCGGCCGGACGACGGCACTGGTGGCGGCGGGGCGGCCGGTCGCGGTCGGCGTCGACGAGGGCACCTGCCTGGCGCTCGAGCCCGGCGCCGCCGACCCGGACGACGGCACCGTGCGCGGTGCGGGCGCCGTCTGGACCGTGCGCCGCTCGCCGGACGGCGTCCCGCTGGTCACCCGCCGCCCGGCGCGGTGATCAACCGGCGAGCAGCTCGGGCAGCTCGCCGCGGTGCAGCACGACCAGGCTGCTCACCGCCCGGGTGAGCGCCACGTACAGCCGGTGCAGACCGCGCGCCTCCGCGGCCACGATCGCGGCGGGCTCGACGACCACCACGACGTCGAACTCCAGGCCCTTCACCAGCGTCGCCGGGACCACGACCACCCGCGCGGGCTCGTCGCCGTCGTCGGCCAGCGCGGCGACGGCCAGCCCTTCGGCGGCCAGCGCGGCGACCAACCCGGGGACGTCGGCGTCCGCGCAGACGATGCCGACCGACCCCTCGGCGACCTGCTGCACCACCTCGGCCACCGGCCCCGCCATCGACGGCACCGACCGCAGCTGCAGCGAGCCCGGCTCGGAGCGCACCGCGGTGGCCGGCGCCAGCCCCGGCACCAGCGTGGGCAGCAGCCGGTTGGCGAACTCGAGCACCTCGGCCGGCACCCGGTACCCGCGGGTCAGCGGGCGGACGACGGTGTCGGGCCGGCCCAGCGCGACCAGGGTCTGCGTCCAGTCGGCCACCGACCACGGGCTGGTGGCCTGCGCGAGGTCGCCGAGCACGGTCAGCGACCCGGCGGCCAGCCGGCGGGCCACCGCCCGGCACTGCATGGGCGAGAGGTCCTGCGCCTCGTCCACCACCACGTGCCCGTAGCCCGGTGTCCGCTCCAGCAGGCCGGCCACCTCGTCGACCAGCACGGCGTCGGCCGCCGTCCACCGGGTGGCCCGTACCGACCGGGCCGGCGCCCGACGCAGCAGGTCCTGCTCGGCGGCGGTCAGCGCGGAACCGGCCACGGACGGGTCGGCGAGCACCGCGGCCACGAGGGCAGCGGCGTCCACCGCCGGCCAGTGCTCGTCGCAGAACGCGCGCACCTCGGCCGACCGGGCGCAGCGCCGCGTCTCGGCGTCCGTCGGGCTGCCGCCGGCCTCCTCCTTCTGCCGGCGGGCGTCCTCGGCCAGCGACAGCGCGAGCCGCTCACGGCCGGCTCCGTAGGAGATGTCGGCCCGCCGCAGGTCGTCGACACAGCGCCGCAGCCGCTCGACCGGGATCCGGTACCGCCGGCCGCTCAGCGGCACCTGCACGGAGTCGGTCGGCTTGGCCACCCCGCGCCACAGCGCCCGGTGCAGCACGTCGGCCAGCCGCGCGTCGCCCTTGAGCACGGCGACGTCGTCGGGGTCCTGGGCGCGCACCGGCACCCGACCGGTCAGGTCGGCGACGGTCGCCTGGTCGACCTCCACCTCGCCGAGCGCGGGGAGCACCTGCTCGATGTAGCGCAGGAAGGCCCGGTTCGGGCCGACGACGAGCACGCCGGTGCGGGCCAGCTGCTCGCCGTGCGTGTAGAGCAGGTAGGCCGCGCGGTGCAGGCCGACGGCGGTCTTGCCGGTGCCCGGTGCCCCCTGCACGCAGATCGACTCGGCCAGCGGGGCGCGCACGATGTCGTCCTGGTCGGGCTGGATGGTGGCCACGATGTCGCGCATCGGCCCCGACCGCGGCCGCTCGATCTCCTCCTTGAGCAGCTCGGAGGGGCCGTCGTCCCCGGTGAGCGACTCGTCCTCGTAGGAGGTCAGCCGGCCCTCGGCGAAGCCGAACCGTCGCCGGCGGGTCAGGCCCTGCGGGTCGGCGGCGCTGGCCTGGTAGAACGGCCGGCTCATCGGCGCCCGCCAGTCGATGACCACCGGGTCGCCGGCGGCGTCGCGCACGTGCCGGCGGCCGACGTGGAAGGTCTCGTCGGGGGTGTCGGTGCGGCCGAAGAAGGGCGGCGCCCCGGGATCGGCGGCCAGCGAGCGCAGCCGCTCGGCGCGGGCGGCACCGAGCCGCTCCGAGGCCCAGGCGTCCACGCCGGCGTCGACGGTGGCGATCGTGGCGGTGCGCATCGAGTGCAGGCAGGCCGCGGCGAGGTCGAGGTGCGCGCGCTCGGCGGTCAGGACGGCGTCATCGGGCACGGTCGGAGGACGCTACGCCCGATGGGCGGACGAGCCCAGCGGGTTATGGCCGGGGCCGTGGATCCCTAGGGTCGGACCCGTGCCGCTCACCTTCGCCGGGACCCTCGACCGCACCGCGCTGCACCGCGCCGCCCTGGCCCTGGCCCCGCTGGTCGGGTCCCCCGAGGTCGGCGCGGCCTGGGAGCGCGAGTCGGCCCTGCCCGGCATGACGGTGGGCGGCGTGACCCGGCACCTGGTCGGCCAGTTCGAGGCCGCCGTCGAGTTCCTGGGCATCCTGCCCCCGCCGCCGCACGCGCCGGTGGTCACGCTCGCGGAGCTGTACCGCCGCACCGACTGGTTCACCGCCACGGTCGACGCTCCCGAGAACACCTCGATCCGCGACGACTTCGACGCCATGGCCGCCGGTGGGCAGCAGGACTCGGTCGCCGTGCTCGAGCGCAGCACGGCCTGGCTGCCCGACGCCGTGGCCGCGGCGGGACCCACCACCTACGTGCCCTGGCAGGACTGCTCGGTGCCCACCGACGACTTCCTGGTGGTGCGCGCGATGGAGGTGCTGGTGCACGCCGACGACCTCGCCGCCAGCGTGCAGCTGCCCGCCCCGGACCTGGACGACGAGCTCACCCACCCCGCGCTGGCGCTGCTGGCGGTGCTGTCGGCCCAGCAGCACGGGGCGACGGCCGCGCTGCGGTCACTGGCCCGGGCCGAGCGGGCCACCGGACCGGCGGCCGCCTTCCAACCCGCCGCGCGCTAGTCGGGGCTGCGCTGGAACAGCCGGGCCAGCACGATCTCGGTGCGGGTGCCGGTCACGCCGCGCAGGGCGCGCAGCCGCTGGATGGTCGCGTCCAGGTGCGCGATGTCGCGGGCCAGCACGTGCAGCACCGCGTCGGCGACCCCCGACACGGTCCAGGCGCTGACCACCTCGGGGATGTCGCCGAAGTCGGCCCGCAGCCGGGCCGGGGAGACCACGCCGGAGTACTGCACCTCGACGTAGGCCTCGGTCGACCAGCCCAGCGCGCCCGGGTCGACGATGGCCGCGAACCCGCTGATCGCCCCGGACCCGACGAGCCGGTCGACCCGGCGCTTGGCGGCCGGTGCGGACAGCCCCACCGCCTCGCCGACCTCGGCGAACGTGGCCCGCCCGTCGCGGCGGAGGTGGTTCACGATGCCCCGGTCGATGTCGTCGAAGGTCTCCACCGGCGGAACGTTGCACCAAGTGTCCGCAAGACGCAACGGATCGCCGCCGACACGCAATCGGTGGGTATCGCCTGCGCCCTGCGCACGCCGGACGATGGATGCACCCGATCCCGAGGAGCACCCTGCGTGTCCGCGCCCACCGCCCTGCCCGCCGCCCCGACCAGCGGAGCCGCCGTCCGCACGGCGCGCACGCGGCACTACGTCGTGTGCGCGCCGACCTACTTCGACGTCGTCTACGCCATCAACGCGTGGATGGACCCCAGCACGCCGGTCGACGCCGACCGGGCGCTGCAGCAGTGGGCGGACCTGGTCGAGACCTACCGCGCGCTGGGTCACCGGGTCGACGTCCTGCCCGCCGTCCCGGGCCTGCCGGACATGGTGTTCGCCGCCAACGGGGCCCTGGTGGTGGACGGGGTGGCCTACGGGTCCCGGTTCGCGCACCCGCAGCGGGCCGCCGAGGCCGGCCACCACCGTGCCCTGCTCGCCGAGCTGGGCATCCCGGTGCACGTGGCCGAGCACGTCGCCGAGGGCGAGGGCGACCTGGTCGTCGTGGGCGCCGTCGTGCTGGCCGGCACCGGCTTCCGGACGACGCGGGCCGCGCACGCGGAGCTCGCGGTCCTCCTCGACCGGCCGGTGGTCACCCTCGAGCTGGTCGACCCGCGCTTCTACCACCTGGACACCTGCCTGATGGCCCTGGACGACCACACGGTGGCCTGGTTCCCGGGCGCGTTCTCGGCGGCCGGCCAGGACGTCGTCCGCACGCTGTTCCCCGACGCCGTCGAGGCCGACCTGGCCGACGCGCTCGTGCTGGGGCTGAACGGGGTCTCCGACGGCCGGCACGTGGTGCTGCCGGTCGCCGCGACCGGCCTGGCCGCCCAGCTCGCGGCGCGGGGGTACGAGCCGGTCCTCGTGGACCTGTCCGAGCTGGCCAAGGGCGGGGGCGGCGTCAAGTGCTGCACCGCCGAGATCCGGATCACCGAGGAGGAGCAGTCGTGACGACGTTCGTGGGGGTGGCCGACACGGCCGCCGTGCTGGGCGAGATCGGGGTCGAGCGGGCCATCGGCCAGGTGGCCGAGCGGGTGCACGCCGACTTCCTGCGCTGGGAGCAGTTCGACAAGACCCCGCGGGTGGCCAGCCACTCCTCCGTCGGCGTCATCGAGCTGATGCCGGCCGCCGACCGCGAGACCTACGCCTTCAAGTACGTCAACGGCCACCCGACCAACCCCGAGCGCGGGTTCCAGACCGTCACGGCGTTCGGCGCGCTGGCCGACGTGGACACCGGCTACCCGCTGCTGCTGGCCGAGATGACCCTGCTGACCGCGATCCGGACGGCGGCCACCTCCGCCGTCGCCGCCCGCGCGCTGGCCCGGTCCGGTGCCACCCGGCTGGCCCTGGTCGGCGCCGGCAGCCAGGCCGAGTTCCAGGCGCTGGGCATGCGGTGGGCGCTGGGCATCTCGTCGCTGAGCGTCTACGACCCGGACCCGGCCGCCACCGCCAAGCTGGTCGCGAACCTGACCCCGCTGGGCTTCGACGTGCACGTGGCTTCCAGCTCGCGCGAGGCGGTGACCGGCGCGGACGTCGTCACCACCTGCACCGCGGACAAGAGCCGCGCCACCGTGCTGGACGCCGACGCGGTCGCCCCTGGCACGCACCTGAACGCGATCGGCGGCGACTGCCCGGGCAAGACCGAGCTGCCCCGCTCGCTCGTCGAGGCCGCGAGCGTGTTCGTGGAGTACCCGCCGCAGACGCGCATCGAGGGCGAGATCCAGGTGCTGCCCGCCGACTCCCCCGTCACCGAGCTGTGGCAGGTGCTGGCCGGCTCACGCCCGGGCCGGACGTCGGCCGACCAGGTCACCCTGTTCGACTCGGTCGGCTTCGCGGTCGAGGACTTCAGCGTGCTGTGCTGGCTGCGCGACGCCGTCCGCGGCACCCCGTGGGGCCAGGAGCTCGACCTGGTCGCCGACCCGGCCGACCCCAAGGACCTCTTCGCCCTGCTGGCGAAGGTCCCTCAGCGCGCGTAGGGGAAGAACCCCCGGCCGGTCTTGCGACCCAGCAGCCCGGCGTCGACCATGCGCAGCAGCAGCGGCGGCGGGGCGTACAGGGGCTCCTTGAACTCCTCGTACATCGACTGGGCCACCGCGGCGGTGGTGTCCAGGCCGATCAGGTCGGCGAGTGCCAGGGGCCCCTGCGGGTGGGCGCAGCCCTGCACCATGCCGGCGTCGATGTCCTCGGCCGAGGCGAACCCGCTCTCCATCATGCGGATCGCGCTCAGCACGTAGGGGATCAGCAGGGCGTTCACGATGAAGCCCGCGCGGTCCTTGGACCGGATGGTGGTCTTCCCCAGCTGGTCCTCGGCGAAGGTCGTGACCGCGGCCAGGGTCTCGTCGCTGGTCAGCAGGCTGGCCACGATCTCCACGAGCGGCAGCACGGGCGCGGGGTTGAAGAAGTGGACGCCGACGACCTTGTCCGGCCGCTTCGTGACGCTGGCCATCTTCACCAGCGGGATCGACGAGGTGTTCGAGGCCAGGATCGCGTCGGGCTGCAGGATCTCGTCGAGCTTGCGGAACAGGTCCAGCTTGAGCGCCTCGACCTCGGGTGCGGCCTCGACCACCAGGTCGGCGTGCACCGTGGCCTGCAGGCTCGTCGCCACCTCGACCCGGGCGAACGCGGCGTCGGCGTCCTCGGTCAAGATCCGGCCGGACGACGCCGCCCGCTGCAGGGACTTCTCGATCCGGGCGCGGAACCGCTCCGCACCGGCCTCGTCGGCCTCGACGACGACGACGTCGCACCCCGCCCGGGCGCTGACCTCGGCGATGCCGGCCCCCATCGTCCCGCCACCGATGACCGCGATCCGCTGCACTGGAACTCCTCGCTCGAACGTGAGCCACCCACGGTGCCACACCGCCCCCGGCACCCGGGTCCCCATGATCACCCCGGGTCCACTGCGGCCCCGCGAGCTGTCAGACCGCAGCTCACCCGGGGTGATCATGGACTGGAAACGGGTGGACGCCGGGCGTAGCGTCGGCGCGGACCGAGCGACGAGGTGTGCGGGGGGACCCGCGGGGAGGCAGGTGGCCACGATGGCCTGGTCGACCCCGAGCCGGACCCGCGTCCGGCGCCGCTGACCGCACCACCGACGACTCCCGCGGGAGCCGGTGCGGCCGCGTGCCCGGGGGCGGGATGCAGCGACCACCCACCCCTCCTCCCGCACCGGAGTCAGCTGTGCACCCCCTCACCGAGAAGCAGATCCGCTCGTCGTTCGTCAACGCCTCACGCCGCGAGGTCGACCGCGCCGTCCTCCCCGACCTGGCCACCCAGCCCTGGGACTCGCTCGACCTCCTGGGCTGGCGCGACCCCAAGGCCCCGCTGAGCGCCTACGTCGTCCTCGAGCTGGACGGCGGACCCACCGGCCTGTTGCTGCGGGCGCCCGATCCCGGCGGTCGTCGGAAGAAGGCGATGTGCGCCTGGTGCCGCGACCTGGTCACCGTGCGGGCCGCGCTGTTCGTCGCCCGCCGCGGCGGCGCCTCCGGGCGGGCCGGCAACACCCTGGGCGCCCTGCTCTGCGAGGACCTGGCCTGCTCGACCAACGTCCGGCGCCCCCCGACCAGCAGCGAGGCCGGCGACGGCATCGAGGCCGTCGCCGACCAGGTGGTGGCCGAACGGATCGAGGCGCTGCGCACCCGGTCGGCCGCCTTCGTCGCGGAGGTCGTCGGGCGGTAGATGTGTGGACGTCCAAGCAATTGGCGCGTAGGTTGCTTGGACGTCCACGTACCCAGCGCCGGGAGTCCTCGTGACCGATCTGCACGTGCCCAGCAACCCCGTCCGGTTCGTCACCGCCGCGAGCCTGTTCGACGGGCACGACGCCGCGATCAACGTCATGCGCCGGCTGCTGCAGAGCCAGGGCGCCGAGGTGGTCCACCTCGGGCACGACCGCAGCGTGGCCACCGTCGTCCGGGCGGCGCTGGAGGAGGACGCGCAGGGCATCGCACTGAGCTCCTACCAGGGCGGGCACGTCGAGTACTTCAGCTACCTGCGCGAGGAGCTCGAGCGGCACGGCGCCGGCCACGTGCAGGTCTTCGGCGGGGGCGGCGGGGTGATCGTGCCCGAGGAGATCGAGCTCCTGCGGTCGCGCGGGGTGCGGATCTTCGCCCCCGAGGACGGCCAGCGCCTCGGTCTGCCCGGCATGATCAACGAGCTCATCGCCGCCTGCGACGTCGACCTCGCCGCCGAGGGCCCGGACGTCGAGGCGCTGCTCACCGGCGACCCGGCCGCGCTGGCCCGGGCGATCACCGTGCTGGAGGCCGGCCGCTCCCCCGAGCTCGCGGAGCGGCTGACCGCCGAGGCCGCGCAGCGGCACGTGCCGGTCCTGGGCATCACCGGCACCGGTGGGTCGGGCAAGTCCTCGCTCACCGACGAGCTGCTCCGCCGGCTGCGGCTGGACCAGGAGGACAAGCTGCGGATCGCCGTCCTCGCCGTCGACCCCTCGCGCCGCCGCGGCGGCGGTGCGCTGCTGGGCGACCGGATCCGCATGAACGCCCTGGAGACCGGCGACCGGGGCGCCACGTTCTTCCGCTCCCTGGCCACCCGCACCGCCGGGGCGCAGGTGCCCGAGCACCTGGACGACGTCATCACCGCGGTCAAGGCCGCCGGCTACGACCTGGTGGTCGTCGAGACCCCCGGCATCGGCCAGGGCGACGCGGCGATCCTGCCCTACAGCGACGTCAGCCTGTACGTGATGACGCCGGAGTTCGGCGCCGCCTCGCAGCTGGAGAAGATCGACATGCTCGACTTCGCCGACGTCGTCGCGGTGAACAAGTTCGAGCGCCGCGGCGCCGAGGACGCCCGCCGCGACGTCGCCCGGCAGATGGTCCGCAACCGCGAGGCGTTCGGGCAGAGCTGGGAGACCATGCCGGTCTTCGGCACCAGCGCCGCCCGGTTCAACGACGACGGCGTCACCGCCCTGTTCCAAGAGCTCAAGACGCTGCTGTCGGACAAGGGGCTGGCCCTGGGCTCCGGCGTGCTGCCGCACGTCGACGTCCGGGCGTCGTCCGGGCTGACCAGCGTCGTCCCGACCGCCCGGGCGCGGTACCTGGCCGACGTGGCCGACACCGTGCGCGGCTACCACCGGACGACCGCCGAGCAGGCCGCCCTCGCCCGGGACCGCCAGCACCTCACCACCGCGGCCGGCCTGCTGGACGGGGACGCCGCGGACGCCGCACGCGCGAAGGCGGACTCGATCGACCTGCTGCCGGCGGTCGGCCACCTGCTCGAGGACTGGCCGCAGCTGGTCGAGGACTACTCCGGCGAGGACTACACCTACACCGTCCGCGGCAAGGAGATCGCCGTCCCGCTGACCCGGGAGACGCTGTCGGGCAACCACGTCCGCCGGGTCTCGCTGCCGCGCACCGAGGACCACGGCCAGCTCGTCGGCTGGCTGCGCGCGGAGAACGTGCCCGGCCGCTTCCCGTACACCGCGGGCACCTTCCCGTTCAAGCGCCAGGGCGAGGCCCCGGCCCGCATGTTCGCCGGCGAGGGCGACGCGTTCCGGACCAACCGGCGCTTCCAGCTGCTCAGCGAGGGCCAGCCGGCCACCCGCCTGTCGACCGCGTTCGACTCGGTGACCCTCTACGGCCGCGACCCCGACCCGCGCCCGGACGTCTACGGCAAGGTCGGCACCTCGGGTGTCTCGATCGCCACCGTCGACGACATGAAGGTGCTCTACGGCGGCTTCGACCTGTGCTCGCCGACCACCTCGGTGTCCATGACCATCAACGGGCCGGCCCCGGCGATCCTGGCGATGTTCCTGACCACCGCGATCGACCAGCGGCTGGCCGACCACCCCGACGAGGACCCCGACGAGGTGCGTGCCTGGGTGCTGGCCAACGTCCGCGGCACCGTGCAGGCCGACATCCTCAAGGAGGACCAGGGCCAGAACACCTGCATCTTCTCCACGGAGTTCGCGCTGCGGTGCATGGCCGACATCCAGGAGTGGTTCATCGACCACCAGGTGCGCAACTTCTACTCGGTCTCGATCTCCGGCTACCACATCGCCGAGGCCGGGGCGAACCCGATCAGCCAGCTGGCGTTCACCCTCGCCAACGGGTTCACCTACGTCGAGGCGTACCTGGCCCGCGGCATGGACATCGACGACTTCGCGCCCAACCTCAGCTTCTTCTTCTCCAACGGCATGGACGCCGAGTACACCGTCATCGGCCGGGTGGCCCGCCGGATCTGGGCCGTCGCGATGAAGGAGCGCTACGGCGCCAACGCCCGCGCCCAGCAGCTGAAGTACCACGTGCAGACGTCGGGGCGGTCGCTGCACGCGCAGGAGATGGACTTCAACGACATCCGCACCTCGCTGCAGGCGCTGTGCGCGATCTACGACAACGCCAACTCGCTGCACACCAACGCCTACGACGAGGCGGTGACCACGCCCTCGGCGCACTCGGTCCGCCGCGCGCTGGCGATCCAGATGATCATCGACCGCGAGTGGGGCCTGGCGATGAACGAGAACCCGCTGCAGGGTTCCTTCGTCGTCGACGAGCTCACCGACCTGGTCGAGGAGGCCGTGCTGGCCGAGTTCGACCGGATCGCCGAGCGCGGCGGTGTCCTCGGCGCCATGGAGACCGGTTACCAGCGGGGCCGGATCCAGGACGAGTCGATGCTCTACGAGCACCGCAAGCACGACGGCTCGCTGCCCATCGTCGGGGTGAACACCTTCCTGGACCCGCACGCGGGCGAGGAGGCACCGGCCACCGTCGAGCTGGCCCGCGGCACGGAGAGCGAGAAGCAGTCGCAGCTGGACCGCCTGGCCGACTTCCACGCCCGGCACGCCGCCGAGGCCCCGGCCGCGATCGCCGCCCTGCAGGACGCCGCCATGCACGGCGGCAACGTGTTCGGCGCGCTCATGGACGCTGTCCGGGTCTGCTCCCTGGGCCAGATCAGCGACGCCTTCTTCGAGGTCGGCGGCCAGTACCGGCGGAACGTCTGATGGACCCCATCGAGGAGGCCGGGCGGCAGTGGTCGGCCCGGGGGTGGGACGACGCCACCCCCGGCATGCTCGCGGTCACCTCGATCATGCGGGCCCAGGCGATCGTGCAGGCCCGGGTGGACGCCGTCCTGCGTCCGCTCGGCCTGACCTTCGCCCGCTACGAGCTGCTCCAGCTGCTGTCGTTCACCCGCGAGGGCTCGCTGCCCATGACCCGGGCCGGCGCGCTGCTGCAGGTGCACCCGGCGTCGGTCACCAACGCCGCGCAGCGCCTGGAGGCCGCGGAGCTGGTGGTGCGGCGGCCATCGCCGTCCGACGGCCGGGTGGTGGTCGTCTCGATCACCGACGAGGGACGGCGGGTGGCGGCCAAGGCCACCGACGCCCTCAACGCCGAGGTGTTCACCCGCCCCGGCCTGGCCCCGGACCGCGTGCAGGACCTGGTCGACGTGCTCCGCGAGCTGCGTGCCGACGCCGGGGACATCGAGTGACAGCTCACCGTCCTCCCCGGGCCGGTCCGACCGCACGCAGCTGTCACTCGGCGTGAACGACGACCTGGGGCACCCGGTCGACCTGCCCCGCCCGCCGCGGCGGGTGGTGTCGCTGGTGCCGTCCCTGACCGAGGCGCTCGCCGTCACCGTCCCCGAGCGGCTGGTGGGCGCGACCGACTGGTGCACCCACCCGGCCGACCTCGACGTCGCCCGGGTGCGCGGCACGAAGAACCCCTCGCTGGCGGCGATCGGCGAACTCGCCCCGGACGTGGTGGTGGCCAACCAGGAGGAGAACCGCGAGCTCGACGTCCGGCGGCTGCGGGAGGCCGGCGTCCCGGTGTGGGTGACCCGGATCGAGACCCTGGACGACGCCTTCGCCTCGATGCACCGGCTGTTCTCCGACGTCCTGCAGGTCGGCACCCCCGACTGGTTGGTGACCGCCGAGCAGGAGTGGGCGCCGGAGCCCGAGCCGGGCCCGCAGGTAGCCGTGGCGATCTGGCGCGACCCGTGGATGTGGGTGGGCGCGCGCACCTTCACCGGTGACCTGCTCACCCGGCTCGGCTGCACCAACGCGGTCACCACCGAGCGGTACCCGAAGGCCGAGCCGGCCGAGGTGGACGCCGAGCTGGTGCTGCTGCCCGACGAGCCCTACGTGTTCACCGCCGACGACGGCCCCGAGGCCTTCCCCGGCACCCCGACCGCCCTGGTGAGCGGTCGACTGCTCACCTGGTACGGCCCGTCCCTGGCAACCGCCCGCGCCGACCTGACCGCCGCCCTGCAGAGAGGGACCCGATGAGCTCCACGACGACCGACCCCGTCCTGCCGCCACCGGTGCTGCAGGAGGTCGCCGACGGCGTGTTCGCCTACGTGCAGCCCGACGGCACCTGGTGGGTGAACAACTCCGGTCTGCTGGTGGGTCGCCGCGGCGCCGCGGTCGTGGACACCTGCTCCACCGAGAAGCGCACCCGGGCGTTCCGGGACACCGTCGCCACGGTCACCGACCAGCCGGTGCGCACCCTGGTGAACACCCACCACCACGGCGACCACACGCACGGCAACTGGCTGTTCGGCGGCGCCACCGTGGTCGGCCACGAGGCCACCCGCGCGGGCGTCATCGCCGCCGGCGTCCCCGGGGACCAGCCGTTCTGGACGCCGTTCGACATCGGCGAGGTCGTGCTCGAGCCGCCGTTCCTCACCTACACCGAGGGCGTCACGCTGTGGGTCGACGACCGGCGCTGCGAGGTCACCCACGTCGGCACCCCCGCGCACACCACCAACGACTCGATCGTGTGGCTGCCCGAGCAGAGGACGCTCTTCGCCGGCGACCTGCTGTTCGCCGGCGGCACCCCGTTCCTCGTCATGGGCTCGCTGGCCGGGGCGATCGAGGTGCTGGAGCAGGTGGTCGCCCCGCTGGGCGCCGAGACGATCGTCCCGGGTCACGGTCCGGTGTCCGGCCCGGCGCTGGTCGACGAGGTCCTCGGCTACCTCCGCTGGCTGGACGGCGTGGCCCGCGACTCCCACGCCGCCGGCGTCGCACCGCTGGAGGCGGCCCGCAGCGTCGACCTCGGGGAGTACGCCGGCTGGAGCGACGCCGAGCGGATCGTGGGGAACCTGCACCGGGCGCACGCCGAGCTCGCCGGTGGGGCGCGTGGCTGCCCGATCGACGTCCCCGCCGCCCTGGCCGACATGGTCACCTACAACGGTGGCCGACGGCTCACCTGCATCGCCTGATCCGCGATACAGTCAGTCCTGACCGTCATCGCGTCGGCACCGCCGCCGGCGCAGAGCGAGAGGAGTCGCCCGATGCGCGACGCAGTCATCGTCGAGGCCGTGCGCACGCCCGTGGGCAAGCGCAACGGAGGCCTGTCCGGCGTCCACCCGGCCGACCTGTCGGCCCACGTGCTCGCGTCCCTGGCCAGCCGCTCGGGCCTCGACCCCGCCCTGGTCGACGACGTGGTGTGGGGCTGCGTCTCCCAGTCGGGCGAGCAGACCTTCGACATCGCCCGCACGGCCGTGCTCGCCGCGGGCTGGCCCGAGTCGGTGCCCGGCACCACCGTCGACCGGCAGTGCGGCTCCTCCCAGCAGGCCGTCCACTTCGCCGCGGCCGGCCTGGTCGCCGGGCACTACGACGTCGTCGTGGCCGGTGGCATCGAGTCGATGTCCCGGGTGCCCATGGGCTCCTCGCGCAGCGGGCAGGACCCGATGGGCCCGCAGTTCATGGCCCGCTACGACGGCGTGAGCCCGAACCAGGGCATCGGCGCCGAGATGATCGCCCAGCGCTGGGGCCTGTCCCGCACCCAGCTCGACGAGTTCGCCCTCCGCTCGCACGAGCGCGCCGCCGCCGCGCAGGACGAGGGCCGCTTCGACGCCCAGATCGCCCCGGTCGACGCCCCCGAGGGCAAGGTCGCCCAGGACGAGGGCATCCGCCGCGGCGGCACCGTCGAGGCCCTCGCCGGGCTGAAGACCCCGTTCCAGGCCGACGGCGTGGTCTCCGCCGGCAACGCCAGCCAGATCTCCGACGGCTCCGCCGCACTGCTGATGATGACCAGCGAGAAGGCCGCCCAGCTGGGCATGACCCCGATCGTCCGGGTGCACAGCGTGGCGCTGGCCGCGGACGACCCGGTCATCATGCTCACCGCGCCCATCCCGGCCACGAAGAAGGTGCTCGAGCGCTCGGGCCTGCGGCTGGACGAGATCGGCGTCTTCGAGGTCAACGAGGCCTTCGCCTCGGTGCCGCTGGCCTGGCTGGCCGACATCGGCGCCGACGAGAAGGTGCTCAACCCGGTCGGCGGCGCCATCGCCCTGGGTCACCCGCTCGGCGCCTCGGGCGCCCGGATCATGACCACGATGGTCCACCACATGCGGGACAACGGGATCCGCTACGGCCTGCAGACGATGTGCGAGGGCGGCGGCCAGGCCAACGCCACCATCCTCGAGCTCCTCTGACGCCTCCAGCTTCGATCAGGGGGGCGCACGAAACTCCGTCCTCCTCCACCAGATCTGGTGGAGGAGGACGAACTTCGGTGCACCCCCCTGATCATCGCTGCACCCGGCGGGCGAGGTCGGCGGTGAGCTCGTCGGCCTGGGTCAGCGCCTTGTCCAGCCACCAGAAGCCGTGCACGGCGCCCGGGTACTCCACCAGCTCCACCGGCACGCCCGCCTCCTCCAGCCGCGCGGCGTAGGCCCGGCCCTCGTCGCGCAGCGGGTCCAGCTCGGCCACCACCACCGTCGTCGGCGGCAGCCCGGCCAGGTCCGCGGCCAGCAGCGGCGCAGCGGCGGGGTCGCCGTCCGGGGCGTAGAGCCCCCAGAACCAGTCGAGCTCGCGGCGGGTCATCAGCGGGCCGTCGGCCTGCGCCCGCATCGACGGGGTGTCGGTGGGCGGGGCCAGGGTCGGGTAGACGAGCAGCTGCCGGTCGGGCAGCGGTTCCCCGGCGTCGCGCAGCGCCGTCGACACGGCCGCGACCAGCGCACCGCCGGCGGAGTCGCCGAGCAGCACCAGCCGTTCGCCCAGCCCCCGGGCCCACCGGACGGCGGCCAGGCAGTCGAGCACCGGCCCCGGGAACGGCGACTCCGGGGCGAGCCGGTAGTCCACCGACACCACGGTGGCGCCCGACGCCGCGGCCAGCGCCCGGCACGGCCGGTCGACCACGTCGAGGTCGCCGAGCACGAAGCCGCCGCCGTGCAGGTACACCAGCACGGTGCCCGTCGTCCCCGGGTACACCCGCACCGGCACGCCGGGGTCGACGTCGTGGGTCCCGGCGACCTCGGCGACGGGCTTCTGCAGCCGCACCGCCCCGCGCACCTGCTCCCGCGCGGCGGCCAGGCCGACCCGGTCGTAGGTCTGCACCCCGGCCCGGGCGAACGTGGCCAGCAGCGCCCGGACGTCGGTCCGCAGCCGCGCCTGCTGCCGCAGCACGTTCTTCTGCACCTTGCCGGTCGGCGTCCGCGGCAGGCAGTCGACGACCACCAGCGACTCGGGGTACTTCTGCTTCGCGATGCCCAGCCCGTCCAGGAACGCGGTGAGCGAATCCAGCGTCACCGTCGCACCGGGCCGGGGGACGACGACGGCGCACCCCCGCTCGGTGAGCACCGGGTCGGGGACGGCGACCACCGCCACGTCGGCGACGTCCGGGTGCCGGTAGAGGTGGTCCTCGACCTCCTTGGCGCTGATGTTTTCCCCGCCGCGCAGGATCAGGTCCTTGCTGCGCCCGGTGACGCTCAGGTACCCGGCGTCGTCGACCCGGCCGAGGTCGCCGGTGGCGAACCAGCCCTCGGCGTCGACGACCTGCCGGTCCAGCCCGTGGTAGCCCAGGAACATCTCCGGCGCCCGGGCCCGCAGGTGGCCGACCGTGCCGGGCGGGACCTCGCGCTCGTCGTCGTCGACCACCCGCAGCTCGCCCAGGCCCACCACCCGGCCGTCGGTGTCGGCGCGCAGGTCGGCGGGGTCGTCGGCGTGCCCTGCGGTGACCGTGGGGATCTCGGTGGAGCCGTAGACCCGCACCACCGTGCAGTCCAGGTCCCGGGCCGCCTCCCGGACCAGCTCGGGCGGGACGTCGGCGCCGCCGCAGCCGAACACCCGCAGGGTCGAGGACGCCGGCCGGGCCGGGGCGTGGGTGAGCCCGTGCAGGAACGGGGTGGCGGCGACCGTGACGGTGCAGCCCTCCCCCACGATCAGCTCCCAGCCGCGCTCGGGCGACCAGACGTCGCAGAACACCACCGCGGTGCCCAGCAGCGAGGCGAGGTGGAAGCCGTAGAGCACGCCGGTGACGTGCGCGACCGGCGAGGCCGAGAGCACGACGTCCTCCGGCGTGAGCTGCAGGTGGGTCACCATGCTGCGGTCCTCGTGGCCGAGGGTGTCGTGGCTGTGCACCGCGCCCTTGGGGTCGCTCTCGGTGCCCGACGTGTAGAGCAGGCAGACCGGGTCGCCGCTGGTCCGCCCGGGCTCGGCGTGCCCGCCCTCGGCGGTGGCCAGCAGATCCCGGAAACCGCGGTTTCCGGGATCCGTGGGCCGGGCGACGACGACGTGCTCCAGCGCCGGGCAGTCCGGGCGCAGCCGCTCGGCCAGCGCCGCGTGGTCGTACCCGCGGAACGCCCCGGGGACGACGAGCACCCGCGCGCCGCCCGAGCGCAGCGCGAACCGCATCTCGGCCTCGCGCAGGATCGGCATGAGCGGGTTGCTCACCGCGCCCAGCCGGATCGCGGCCAGGTGCACGACCAGCGCCTCCCACCAGTTGGGCAGCTGCTGGGCCACGACGTCCCCGGGCCCGATCCCCAGCCGGCGCAGGCCCGCGGTGCAGCGCACCACACGGTCGGCCAGCTCGGCGTAGGTCAGCCGGACGTCGCCGTCGACCACCGCGAGCCGGGCGGGGTCGGCGGCGTCCACCCAGGCATCGAGCAGCGCACCGTCCCAGGCGCCGGCCGCCGTCCACCGCTCCCGCACGGCGTCCGGGGACCGCGGGAACGTGCTCACGCGGGCAGCAGGGTCTGCCGGGCCCGCTCGGCGAGCAGGAACGTGCGCGGCCGGCCGGACGGCGTCAGCGGGATCTCGGCCGCACCGATGGCCAGCACGTGGCGGGGCACCTTGAAGCGGGCCAGCTGCGGCGCGGCCCAGGCCAGCACGTCGGCGGCGTCCAGCTCGGCGCCGGGCTCGAGCACCACCCAGGCCACCCCCACCTCGCCCATCCGCTCGTCGGGCAGCGGCACCACGTGCGCCTGCGCGATCGACGGGTGCGCGGCCAGCACGGCCTCGACGTCCCCGGGCACCACCTGCTCGCCGCCGCAGCGGTAGCAGTCCTTGACCCGGCCGGCCAGCCGCAGCCAGCCCTCGGCGTCCACCGACCCCAGGTCGCCGGTGCGCAGCCAGCCGTCGGCTGTGAACGTGGCGGCGTCGGCGTCCGGGTTCTCGAAGTACGCGTCGATCACCCCGGGCCCGCGGGCCAGCAGCTCGCCGACGGCGCCGGGCTCGAGGACCTCGCCGGTCACCGGGTCGGCGGTCCGGTAGACCACGAGCCGCCGGTCCAGCGCGGGGTCGCCGGCGACCCCGGCGTCGCGGACCCGGCCGTTCGTCGTCCGCCGCTTGTCGGGTCCGTCCTCGGGGCGGGTGCAGGTGGTCGACGCCGTGGTCTCGCTCTGCCCGTAGCCGGTGACCACCTCGACGTCGCCGAACGCCTCGTCGATCGCGTCCCAGATGCCGGCCGGGGAGACCCCGCCCGAGGAGAACAGGTGGGTCAGCGAGGAGATGTCGTGCTCGCGGGCGCGCAGCTCGGCCAGCACGCCGAGGGTCATCGTGGGGATCAGCAGCGCGTCGGTGCAGCGGTGCTCGGCGACCGCGGCCAGCGTGGCGGCCGGGTCGAAGGCCAGCTGCGGCACGATCGCGCCGCCGACGAACGGCACCGTCAGCAGGCCCTCGACGAAGCCGTACACGTGGTACATCGGCAGCGAGAACGTCACGCGGTGGCCGTCGGCGAACGCCCGGCCCAGCACGCTGGAGTACGCCGCCCGCAGCAGCATGTCGTGGGTGAGCGGCACGCCCTTGGGCTCGCCGGTGGTGCCGGAGGTGAACAGCAGGACGGCGGGGGCCGCAGGGTCGGCGGGGGCGTCGTCGACCGGCCCGTGCTCGGCGAGGGCAGCCACCGTCGTCGTCCCCGGGCGGGGCGCACCCTGGCCGGTCTCGTGCACGACCACCGAGCGCAGCTCGGGCAGGGCGTCGCCGCCGCCGTGCTCCCAGCCGGGGGCGACCTCGTCCAGCATCGCCAGGTGGTCGGTGCCGCGGAAGTGGTCCATCACCACCAGGGCGACGGCGTGCGACCGGCGCAGGATGAAGCCCAGCTCGGCGGCCCGGACCAGGAAGTTGACCGGCACCATGGTCGCCCCGAGCCGGCTCAGCGCGTAGGTGACCACGGGGAACTCGGCGACGTTCGCCAGCACCACGGCCACGTGGTCGCCGGGCTGCACCCCCAGCTCGCGCAGTCCGCCGGCCAGCCGGCGGGAGCGGTCGGCGACCTCGGCATAGCTCCACCGCACCGCGTCGGTGCGCACCAGGTCGCGATCGGCGAACTCCGCGGCGGCGTGGTCGAGCGCGCCGGCCAGGGTGCGCGGCGTCCACACCGGGAACCGCTGCTCCAGCAGCGCCCGGCGGCCGGCCGGCGGCAGCGGGTGGGCGGTCACCGGGACGCCCCGGAGAGCACGAACCCGTCGTAGTCGTCGGCGACCACGCGCTCGAGGATCCGCTTGTAGCCGCGCACCCCGCCCACGTACGGGGTGAACACCCGCGGCTTGCCGGGCACGTCGTCGCCCATGTAGTAGCTGCGGGCCTGCGGGTAGAGCGTGGCCTCGGCCCGCTCGTTGACGTGGGCCACCCAGCCGGCCTCGGCCTCGGCGGTGACCTCGACGACCTCGGCGCCCCGGGCCCCGGCGGCGTCGAGCAGGTCGGCGATCCAGTCGACGTGCTGCTCGATGCTCAGCAGCACGTTGCTCAGCAGCGACGGGCTGCCCGGGCCGGCGACCACGAACAGGTTGGGGAACCCGGCCACCTGCAGGCCCAGGTAGGTGCGCGGCCCGGCGTCCCACGCCTCGCGCAGCGTCCGGCCGTCGCGGCCGACGATCTCGGGCTTGAGCAGGGCCCCGGTCATCGCGTCGAAGCCGGTGGCGAAGACCACGACGTCCAGCTCGACCTCGCGCTCCGTGGTCTGCAGGCCGTGCTCGGTGAACCCGGTGATGGGGGTGTCCCGGACGTCGACCAGCTCGACGTCGTCCCGGTTGAACGTCTCGAAGTAGCCGGAGTCGACCGGCGGGCGCTTGGCGCCGAACGGGTAGCCCTCGGGCAGCAGGTGCGGCAGCAGCTCGGGCTTGGTGACCTTGGCGGCGATCTTCTCGCGCACGAAGTCGGCCACGGTGGCGTTGGCCGCCTCGTCGAGCATCAGGTCGCGGTAGGCGAGCAGGAAGCCGAAGCCGGTGGTCGGCCACTGCACGTCGTAGTGCCGGCGCCGCTCCTCGGGGTCGACCTCCAGCGCCGACTCCCGGCTGACCGGGAAGCTCAGCCCGGTCGGGGAGTTGCGCGCCGCCTCGCGGCGCTCGCGGTAGACCGCCTTGACCGCGGCGTCCTCCTCGTCGCTGACCGGGCCGTTGGTGGCCGGGATGGAGAAGTTCGGCGTGCGCTGGAAGACCGTCAGGTGGGCGGCCTGCTCGGCGACGACCGGCACCAGCTGCGTGCCCGAGGAGCCGGTGCCGATGACGCCGACCCGCTTGCCGGTGAGGTCGATGCCCTCGCGCGGCCAGCGGGCGGTGTGCAGCACGGTGCCGGCGTAGTCGGCCTGGCCGGGCAGCTCGGGGTCCTTGGGGATGCTCAGCTGACCGGTCGCCATCACCACGAACCGGGCCCGCCACGCGCCGTTCGTCGTCTCGACGTCCCAGCCGGCGTCGCGGAAGACCATGCGGGTGACCCGGGTGCGCAGGTGCACGTCGCGGGCCAGGTCGAAGCGCTCCACCACGTGGTCGACGTACCGCAGGATCTCGGGCTGGGTGGCGTACCGCTCGGTCCAGCGCCACTCCTGCTCGAGGTCGGGGTCGAACCCGTAGGAGTAGTCGTGGCTGCGCACGTCGCACCGGGCACCGGGGTAGCGGTTCCAGTGCCAGACCCCGCCGATCCCGTCGCCGGCCTCCAGCACGGCGACGGCGTACCCGCGCTCCCGGAGGGTGTGCAGCGCCCGCAGGCCGGCGAACCCGGCTCCCACCACCACGACGTCGACGTCGGTCATGCCTCCACTGTGGCCGTGGACACAGGAGCTGTCAACGCATACGTTGACAGCGCTTCGACGACGAGGACAGAGGAGACCGCCATGGGCCGCAGGGTGCCGAACCCGGAGATGCTGACCTACGAGAAGGAGGGCCGGATCGCCACGATGACGCTGAACCGGCCCGAGCGCGGCAACGCGCTCTGCCGGCAGCTGCGCGACGAGATGGACGACGTCCTCGACGACCTGGACTCCGACGACGACACCCGGGTGCTGATCGTCGCCAGCAACGGCAAGAACTTCTGCACCGGCTACGACCTCTCCGAGTGGGGCTACCTCTGGGGCACCGGTGAGCCGTCCCGCCCCGAGGACAGCCGCCCGCACCGCCGCGCCCCGATCTTCAGCCGCCGCGAGTTCCACGAGTCCCGCGAGCGCTGGATGCGGCTGTGGCGGATCCGGCAGGCCACCGTCGGCGTGGTCCGCGGCGCGTGCGTGGCCGGTGGGCTCGACCTCGCCGGCGTGCTGGACGTCGTCTTCGCCGCCGACGACGCGACCTTCGGCCAGCCCGAGGCGCGCTCGATGGGCGAGATCCACACGTTCGGCATGTGGCCGGTGCACCTGGGCATGCGCAAGACCAAGGAGTGGCTGTTCACCGGCGACTCGATGACCGGCACCGAGGCCGAGCAGTACGGCCTGGTGAACAAGGCGGTGCCGGCCGACGAGGTGATGGCGGTGGCCCGCGCGTACGCCGAGCGGATCTCCCACGTGCCGCTGGAGATGCTCTACAGCCACAAGGAGGCCACCAACCGCTGGTGGGACGCCATGGGCATCGCCTCGGCGATCGCCGCGGCCAACGACGCCGACGCGATGGCGATCGCCGGGCCGGCGATGGCCGACTTCGAGCGCATCCAGCGCGCCGACGGCGTGCGGGCCGCGGTGGAGGACCGGGACGAGCCGTTCAGCCACCACCGCACCTACTGGGAGGCCTACCAGGCCGGCCGGGCCGCGGAGCGCGCCGAGCGGGGATGACCTCCGGGGGTCAGCGGCGGGCGCGGGACCTCAGCAGGCCGTGCCGGTCGCTGACCACGACGCCGCCGGCCACCACACCGTCCCGCACCTGCACGAGCCCGGCCAGTCCGAGCCGGACCGGTCCGTCCGCGGCCGGCAGCTCGTCGGTGCCCAGGAAATCCCCGGTCTGGGTGGCCGCGAACGCCACGGTCGGGCCGGCGGAGAACAGCTCGGCCACCTCGACACCGCGGGGCCGGACGAGCGCGGCGGTGAGGCCGTCGTCCCAGGTCACGTCGTCGAACCCGGGCTGCGCCGACCCCAGCCAGCGGCGGACGACGTCCTCCGCGGCCGGGTCGGGTGCCGCCGGCGCCGTCGTCCACGGTGCGACCGCCGGCGGGCCGATCGTGTCGGGCACCCCGTCGGCCAGCTGCCGGCGACGGGCCGCGTAGTCCTCCTGGGTCCAGTTCTCGGCCAGCCGGTCGCCGTCCCGGGCGAACAGCGCGACGCCTGTCCAGGCCGCCGCCCGCAGGTCGTGCCGGACCGAGGCGCCGTGCTCGGTGAAGTGCAGCGCCAACCGGTCGTCGGTGAGCACGAGGCCGTGCACGGTGAGCTGCAGGCCGGGGAACTGCTCGAGCTGGCCGACGGTGGCCGGCACGTACTGCTCCAGGCCGACCAGCTCGACGTCGCCGATGTGCACCCGGTAGCCCGGCACCATGATCTCCGGCGGCACCGCCGGGTCGGCCCGGTCCAGCCAGTCGACCGTGAACCGCTGCGCCAGCCGGGCGAGGGGATGCATCACGAGGCCCAGAACGGGGCGCGCAGCACCTTCTTGAGCACCTTGCCCGAGGCGTTGCGCGGCAGCTCGTCGGCGAAGTCGACGCTGGTCGGGCACTTGTAGTGCGCCAGCCGCTCGCGGGCGAAGGCGATCAGCCCGGCGGCGTCCACGCCGGCCCCGGGACGCCGGACGACGACCGCCTTGACCGTCTCGCCCCACCGGTCCGACGGCACCCCGATCACGGCGGCCTCGAGGACGTCCGGGTGGGCGTAGAGCACGTTCTCCACCTCGGCGGGGTACACGTTCTCCCCGCCGGAGACCACCATGTCCTTCATCCGGTCGTGCAGGAAGACGTGGCCCTCGGCGTCGAGGTAGGCGGCGTCGCCGGTGCGCAGCCAGCCGTTGGCGGTGATCGTCTCGGCGGTGAGCTGCGGCTGCCCCCAGTAGCCGACGGTGTTCTGGCCCGAGCGCACCCAGATCTCGCCGACCCCGCCGACCGGGGCGTCCTCGCCGGTGGCCGGGTCGACGACCCGCAGCTCCAGCCAGGGCAGCGGCGTCCCGACCGAGCGCAGCAGACCGGCCCGCGGGCCGCCCGGGTCGTGGTCCTCGGGCTGCAGCGAGACCACGCTGCCCGCGGTCTCGGTCATGCCGTAGACGCCCATGAAGTCGCAGCCGAACAGCGCGATCGCCTTCAGCAGCTGGGTCTCGCCCATCGGCGCCGCCCCGTAGGCGATCCGCCGCAGCGCCGACAGGTCGGTGCCGGGCAGCGCCGGGCTCTCGGCCAGCATCTGCACCACCGACGGCACCAGGAAGGTGTGGGTGACCCGGTGCCGCTCCATCAGCCCGAGCACGGCGACCGGGTCCATGTCGCGCACCAGCACGGTGTGCCCGCCCTGGCCCAGCGCGGTCAGGGAGTAGCCGGCGCCGCCGATGTGGAACAGCGGCGAGGGCACCAGGTTCACGGTGTCGGCGTCCATGCCGTAGAACTCCCGGCCCATGCGCGGGGTCCACAGCAGGTTCGCCGAGGTGAGCATCGCCCCCTTCGGCCGCCCGGTGGTGCCGGAGCTGTACAGCTGCAGGACGACGGCGTCCGGGTCGTCCCCGCCGCCGGGGTCCTCCGCGGGTCCACCCAGCCAGGCCTCGTAGTCCGGCCCGAGCTCCACCCGGCGCACGCCGGCGGGCAGCAGGTCGGCGAACCCCGGGTCGACGACGACGAGCACCGGCGCGCAGTCGGCCACGACGTCGGCGACCTCGGCGGCGGCCAGCCGGAAGTTCAGCCCGACCGTGACCGCACCGATCTTGGCCGCGCCGACGACCACCTCGAAGAAGGTCGGCGCGTTCTTGTCCAGCACGCCCACCCGGTCGCCCGCGACGACGCCGGCGCCCTGCAGCGCCCGGGCGACCCGGTTGCTGCGCGCGTCGAGCTCGCCGAAGGTGCGGGTGAGCTCCCCCAGCGTCACCGCCGGGGCGTCGGGGCGCTGCGCGGCGAGCTCGCGCACCAGCCCCGCGAGGGTGTCGGCCACGGCTCAGTAGCTCTTGGGCAGGCCCAGGCTGTGCTGGGCGACGTGGTTGAGCACCATCTCGCGGCTGACCGGCGCCGTCTTGAACATGCGGGCGACGAACCAGAGGTCGGCGAGGCCGTACTCGTTGCTCAGCCCGTTGCCGCCGTGCACCTGGATGGCCTGGTCCAGCGCCTTGACCGCGGCGTCGCCGGCGGCGAACTTGGCGATGTTCGACGCCTCGGCGGCGTCGAGCCCGGCGTCGCTCATCTCGGCGGCCCGCATGGCCATCAGCCGGGCCAGCTCGACGGCGATGTAGGCCTCGGCCAGCGGGTGCGCCACGCCCTGGTGGGCGCCGATCGGGGTCTTCCAGACGGTGCGCTCGTTCGCGTACTGCGCGCCCCGGGCCAGCGCGTACCGGGCGATGCCGTTGGCCATGCAGGCCGCGGCCACCCGCTCGGGGTTCAGCCCGGCGAACACCTGCTTGAGGCCCTCGCCCTCGGTGCCGACCAGCCCGGCCCGCTCGACCGGGACGTCGTCGAAGAAGGTCATGAACTGCTTCTCGGGCAGCTGCAGCGCGGAGTCCAGCTGCTGGAAGGTGAGCCCCGGGGCGTCGGTGTCGCAGATGAACAGCGACAGGGTGTGCCGGCCGTCGGGGCCGGGCTCGGCGTCGCGGGCCACGACCAGCAGCGCCTGGCACTCGTCGACCCCCGACGTCCAGTACTTCTGCCCGCGCAGCCGCCAGCCGCCGTCGCCGTCCCGGTGCGCCGTCGTGGTGATCTTGTGGGTGTTGGAGCCGGCGTCGGGCTCGGTGATGGCGAAGGCCATGCGGAAGGTGCCGTCGGCGATGCCGGGCAGGTACTTCTGCTTCTGCTCGGGGGTGCCGTGGGCGCTGAGCACGGTGCCGGCGATGGCCGGGCTGATGACCACCATGAACATCGGGCAGCCCTGGCTGGCCATCTCCTCGATGACCACCGCGAGGTCGGCCAGGCCGCCCCCGCCCCCGCCGTGCTCCTCGGGCAGGTGCACGCCGAGGAACCCGGCCTTGCCCATGTCCGACCACAGCGCGTCGGCCTTCTCGCCCCTGGCCACGACGTCCTGGAAGTACGAGCGCCCGTAGCCGCCGACCAGCTGCCGCACGGCCTCGCGGAGGTCGCGCCGTTCCTGGGTGGTGTCGCTGATCCGCGAGCCCTTGCCGGGCAGCCCGACCGGGGTGTTGTCCACGTGGCCTCCGTTTCGTCAACGCTACCGTTGACGGTAGGGAGTGACCCCGACCACGTCAATGCCAGTCGTAGAACCCGCGGCCCGACTTCGCGCCCAGCTCGCCGGCGGCCACCTTGTCGACCAGCAGCTGTGGCGGGGCGAACTGCGGACCGAGGGCGACCTCGAGGTTGCGGGCGATGTGCAGCCGGACGTCGAGCCCGACGATGTCGGTCAGCCGCAGCGGTCCGACCGGGTGCCGGTAGGCCAGCTGGATCGCCCGGTCGATGTCCGCGGGCTCGCCGACGCCCTGCTCGACCATGCGGATGGCCTCCAGCGCGGCGACGACGTCCAGCCGGCTGGTGGCGAAGCCCGGCGCGTCGGCGACGACCGCGGACTCCTTGCCGATCGCGGCCACGGCGGCCAACGCGGTCTCCAGCGTCGCCGCGCCGGTGCGGGCGCCGCGGACCACCTCGACGACGGGGATCGACCACACCGGGTTGAAGAAGTGCAGACCCAGGAAGTCCTCGGGCCGGGCCAGGCCCGCGGCCAGGGTGTCGATCGACAGCGCGCTGGTGTTGCTGGCCAGCACGGCCGGACGGCGCGCCTCGCACGCGGCCAGCACCCGGCGCTTGAGGTCGAGGTCCTCGGGCACGGTCTCGACGACCAGGTCCAGGCCCTCGGGCAGCTGGTCGGCCGAGGTCACGTGCTCGAGCCGGCCGGCCAGCCCGTCGGCCACGGCGGCGGTCAGCTTGCCGCGCCGCACCCCGGCCTCGGCAGCACCGGCGACCTCGCGGCGGACGGCGGACATGCGGGCGTCGTCGGGTTCGACGACGACGGTGCGGGCTCCCGTGACCGCCACGACGTAGGCGATGCCCACGCCCATCGTGCCGGCACCGACCACCCCGACGCTGTCCACCATGGCGCGTCAACGTACACGTTGACGCGAGGTGGCGCGAGGATCAGCGCTGGGTCAGCCCGTCCAGCAGGACGTCGGCGTAGGCCCGCCCGACGGTGGCGGCGTCGACCGTCGACCTCTCGGGGTTGAACCACCGGTTGGTCCACCCGACCATGCCGATGAGCCCGTAGGCCAGCACCCAGGGCTCGGCCACCGGGCGCACGGTGCCCTCGGCGACGCCGGCCTCGATGACCGAGGTGACGCACTCCTCGTACGCCCGGTTGAGCGCGCGCATCTCGGTCGACCAGGCGCTGCGCTTCTCCCCTACGTGGGAGAGGTTCTCCTGGATGAAGACGTACAGGAAGGGATAGGTGGCCGCGTAGGAGTCCATGAGCTCGGTGACCAACCGGCGCAGCTTCTCGGGGGCGGGGCCGGTGCCGTCGCGGATCGCCTCGGCGCGGGCGACGTTGGCCCGCACGGCGTCGCTGACCACCTCGTCGAAGAGCTCCTCCTTGCTGCCCACGTAGTAGTAGAGCGTCGCCCGGTCGGTGCCCAGGGCCTCGGCGATCTGGGCCAGGCTGGTCCCCCGGAAGCCGTGCGTCTTGAACAACCCGGCCGCGGCCGCGATGATCTCCTGCCGCCGGTCCTGGTAGGCGGTCCGCCCGTCGTCGCGGGCTGCGGCCCGGCGACGGCCGATCGCGCTCGACTGGTCCTCGGTCATGGCCCGACCCTATGCACGGACCGCCGGTCGGGCGGCGAACATCCGCAGCGCCTCCTCGGGCGAGGTGGCGTAGGCGATCGGTGCCCCGGCCGCCTCCGAGGACTGCTGCATCTGCATGGCCAGCAGCGGGTTGTCCAGCACGATGACGGAGTACGTCAGCCCCTTCTCCAGCGCCAGGGCCATCGTGGCCTGCTGGATCTCCTGGACCTCCGGCGGCGACGGGTTCAGCCGGCGCATGTCGGCCATGACCGTGAACCCCGGCCGCGGGTTCTGCATCGCCACGCCGAAGTCGCGCTCGAACGCCTGCGCGTCGGCGAGGGTGAAGCTGCCCACCTGGGCGAAGTCGAACCGGTTGGCGGCCCGGTCCCAGGCCATCGGCCAGGACGCGGGCTCCGCCGGGACCTCGCGCAGCCGCACCCCGCCGACCACGCCGTCCACCCGCCGGGCGATCTGCCGCAGCTCGCCCACCGCGGCCTCGTTGCGCCCGGCGGCGACCGAGGTGTCCTCGGCGCGCGCGGCGATGGTCTCGATCGCGGTGACGATGCTGACGGTCTGCGAGGACACCGCCGCGGTCGCCGAGGTGAGCTCCCCGGTGGTGGCGGTCTGCTGCTCGACCGCGGTCGCGATGGACTGCTGGTACTCGCTCATCCGCGCCACGACGTCCCGCACCTGGGCGACCGCCGCGGCCGCCGCGGCGGTCTCCTCGCGGATCCGCTCGACCGTGCTCGCGATCTCCTCGGTGGCCCGGGCCGACTCCTGCGCCAGGTCCTTGACCTCGGTGGCGACCACGGCGAAGCCCTTGCCGGCGTCCCCGGCGCGGGCCGCCTCGATGGTGGCGTTGAGGGCCAGCAGGTTGGTCTGCTCGGCGATGGCCGAGATCGTCTTGACGACGTCGCCGATGCTCACGCTGGACCGGTCCAGGGCTGCCATGAGCTCCTCGGCGCGGGTCACGGCCGCCACCCCCACGCCCGCCGACCGCGCGGCCTCCTGCGCGTTGCGGGAGATCTCGCCGATGGCGGCCTGCATCTCCTCGCCCGCGGCGGCCATCATGGCGACCTTGGCCGACACGTCGTGCGCCGAGCCGGTGATGCCGGCCACCGCGGCGGAGGTCTCCCGGGTGCCCGCGGCGATGGTGCTGCCGGCGTCGGCCATGATCTGCCCTGCCACCCCGAGCAGCGCCGCCTCCGCGGTCAGCGGCCGCAGCCGCTCGCCGAGCTCGCCCATGGCGTCGCCGACCGGGGTGCCGACCGCGGCGGACAGGTCACCGCGGGCCAGCGCGGCGGCCACGGTGCGGTCACCCGGGACGTCGTCCCCACCGCTGCCCGACCGACCGACGACGACCACCGCGACGGCGGCGAGCACCGCCAGCACGAGCACCACCGCGACCGGCGCACCGACCACCGCGGCCACCGCCACGACCACCGGCGCCCCCGCGCCCACCAGCACGGGCCCACGACCCGCCGTCCCGTTCCCGCCCACCTGCACCGATGTCCTCCGCTCCCCGCCCGGCCGTCCGCCGGATGCCCCCTCCACCGTCGGCAGGGGGAGGGCGGGGTGGAGCCGAACGGTGGAACGACTCCAGGCAGGGCTCAGACCGGGTCCGTGACCAGCACCCGCACGGCGCGGAACAGCGCCGGTGTAGCCAGGAGCACGTCCTTCGACGGCTCGCCGACCTCCACCGCGGGCAGCCTCCGCAGCGCCGCGAGCGCCGACAGCCCGCGGTCGGCGAGCACCTCGTCGACCAGCCCGCGGTCCCCGCCGGTGGCCAGCGCAGCGCAGCCGGCGACGTGCGGCCCGAGCACCCGGACGGCGGTCTCGACCGCGTGGTCCACGACGGCGTCGGTCTGGTTGCCGCGGCGCCGGGCGAACCGCTGCTGCGACCACCCCCCGGCCGCCGTCCGGCCCTGCACCAGGCGGCTGTCCACCTTGGAGACCACCAGGTCGGGGCCGTCGAACACCCCCACGGCCCAGCGGCCGCGCCGGACCAGCAGCACCGCCACCCGGTGCCGTGAACGCGCGGCCGCGCCGAGCCGGGTCAGCGCGGCCGGGCCGGTGCCGTCCCACCCGAAGGGCGGGTCCAGGCGCAGGACGGCGCCGTCCGCGCAGGTGACCGTGACCCCGGCGGCGTCGGCGGCCACGTCGACGAACGCGCCGTGCCGGCCCGCGGCGTTGTCCAACCAGCGCTCGACCCGCTCCGGGGGCACCAGCACGGACCGCCCCCCGCCCGAGGCCGGTCGGGATCGATTCACCACCCCACCCTGCCAGGCCCGACCGCGGTCAGGTCGCCGCGGCCACCGCCGCGACCCGGACCTGCCACCAGGCGGCGAACGCTGCGGCGGGCATGGCCGGGGCGTAGAGCCAGCCCTGGGCGTGCGGGACGCCCAGGCCGGCGACGAGCTCGCGGTGCACCGGGGTCTCGATGCCCTCAGCGGTGATCTCCACGCCGACGGACTCCGCCAGGGCGACCACCCCGCGCAGCACCGCGCGGCTGTCGGGCGCGGCCGGCGCCACGACGCGGTGCGGCCCCGGCAGCAGCGACCTGTCCAGCTTGAGGACGCCGAACGGCAACCGCGACAGCAGCCCCACCCCGGCGTGGCCGGCCCCGAAGTCGTCGAGGGCGAGGGTCACGTCGGCGTCGGCCAACGCCTGCAGGGCGGCCAACCGGCCCGGGGTCAGCTCCAGCTCGTCGTGCTCGACCACCTCGAGCATCAGCCGGTCGGGCGTGGTGCCGGCGAGCTCCCCGGCCCGGTGCACGCTGTCGACGAGACCGGCCGCGTGCAGGCTGGAGCGGCCGAGGTTGACCCCGATCCGGTGCAGCCGGAGGCCCTCGGCGTCCCACCTGGCCAACTGGGCCAGCGCGGTCCGCAGGACGTGGTCGTCCAGCCGCTGCCCGAGGCCCGCGCACTCGGCCACCGGGATGAAGGTGTCCGGCGAGAGCATGCCCAGCCGCGGGTGGCACCAGCGGACGAGCGCCTCGGCGCCCAGCGGGGCACCGTCGGCCACCCCGACCACCGGTTGGTAGTGCACCTCGAGCGCGCCCTGCCCAGGTCGTCCGGCCAGCACGGCACGCAGTGCGCGCACCAGCTCCGGGGTCCCCATGCGTGCATTGTCGAACGAGATCGTCTGCAACTGCAGTCCGAGATGCCGATTCCCCCCGGACGGGGGTGACGCCCGGTCCACCCGCCCCTCCGTCGAGCGGGCGGACCGGGCGGGTCTCAGCGGGGCTCGACCCCGTGGCCGGCCACGTGCGGGAGTCCGGCCGCGACCCAGGCGTGGAACCCGCCGACCACGTCGGTGGCGGTGGCCAGCCCGATCGAGCGCAGCGCGTCGGCGGCCAGGCTGGAGGTGTACCCCTCGGAGCAGAGCACCAGGACGTCGACGTCGTACCCGGTCGCCTCGGGCAACCGGGCGTCGCTGGTCGGGTCGAAGCGCCACTCGAGCACGTTGCGCTCGACCACGAGCGCCCCGGCCACCCAGCCCTCGCGGTACCGCTGCGCGGCCGGGCGGATGTCGACCAGCAGCCCGCCGGCGGCGATCCGCGCGGCGGCCTCGAGCGGGGTCACCCGCTCGATCCGGGACCGGGCCGAGGCCAGGAGGTCGTCGATGGACAGCGCACCGGCCGGGCGCACCGGCACGGGCCGCCGGGTGACGACCGGCGCGACGACGGCGGCGGGCGCGGGGAGGACGGCGGTCACCAGTCCACCCCGGCGCGCTCGGTGCCGATGCGGACCAGACCGCTGTCGTCGATGCGGTAGGTGTTCATGAGCGACAGCCGGGGCGCGTAGACGTGCACGCTCACCGCCGGGTCGTGCAGCGTGTTGACCACCTGGTGCACGTAGTGCGGTCCGAAGAAGCGCACCCGCCCGGCCGCGAGGTCCGCGGTGCTCTGGTGCGGCGTGCTGCCGGTGCCGCGGGAGACCACCCGCTCGGTCAGCGTGCCCCGGGCGACGGCGAAGGCGCCGGCGGAGCTGCCGTGGTCGTGCAGCGGGGTGCCCTGCCCCGGCAGCCAGGACAGCAACCAGATCTGGGCGTCGTGCAGCTCGGCGTGCAAGGACGGGTCCAGCGCCGGCGCGAGCTCGGCCGGGTCGAGCAGGGAGGTCCACCGCGACTCCTCGCGGTACTCGACCCGGTCGGCCCACAGGTCGGTCCGGATGGCGAGGGCGACGGCCAGGGCGGCCGCCCCGGCCGGGGCTGTGGAGGCGGCGGCGTCGGTGCGGGCAGGGGCGAGCGGGGACAGCGCAGTGCTGGTCACGGAGGGGTCCTCGGGGGTGCGGGCGCGCGGACGCAGGAGGTCGCGCGACGGGGTGACGGGTGTCGGGGCCTGGGGTCGGTCAGCAGGCCGGACAGAGCGCGCTGGCGACACGCAGCAGGTCCACGGCGGACCTCCGGTGCAGCTCGAGCGAGTACGTCACGCCGCAGAGGCAACCACACGGAGGATGCCGGTGCAACCAACCACACCGACTTGGTGCACTTTCTCGTCGGACCACCAGGAACCGGTTGTGCACCACTCAGTCCCGGAAACCGCGGTTCCCGGGATCAGGCCTCGCTCAGCGGGCGAGGGCGGGGTCGGTGACGTGCTCGGCGGGGACGACGAGCAGCCGCTGGAACGCCGCCACCACCAGGCCGGCCAGGGCCGCCGCCGCCGTGGCGACCAGGAACGCCCGGTTGGCCCCGGCGACGTCGACCACCTTGCCCGACACCGAGGCGCCCAGCGCGACCCCGATGGCCAGGGCGGTGCCGATCCAGGTGAAGGCCTCGGTGACCACCGCCCGCGGCACCAGCACCTCGGCCAGGGTGAACGCGCTGATCAACGAGGGCGAGACGGCCAGCCCGGCGAGGACGACGAACGGGATCATCACCCAGAGGTCGCCCACCAGCGCCAGCGGCAGGCTGAGCAGCACGAACACGGGGAGGACGGCGAGCAGGCGGTGCCGGACCGGCGCGCGGAAGTGCACCGTGCCCCAGCCGATGCCCGAGACCATCGAGCCGATGGCCAGCGCGGCGATCAGCAGCCCCGACCAGGACTTGCTGCCCACCTCGTCGGCGAAGGCGACCAGCGCGATCTCCAGGGTGCCCAGGATCGTGCCGACGGCGAGGCCGACGACGAACAGCACCCGCAGGCCCGCCGTGCGCATGGCCGAGGGGCCCTGACGGCTCTCGTGCCCGTGCGCCGGTGGCTCGGTGCGCGCCTGGGCCGCGAAGGCGAGGCTGCCCACGACGGCGAGGCTGAACGCGGTGACCACCCCGGAGGTGGTGTGCCCCGTGGTGGACAGGAAGGTGACCAGCACCGGGCCGACGATGAACACGAACTCGTCGACCACCGACTCCATGGCCAGCGCGGTGGGCAGCCGTGGCGTGCCGCGCAGCAGGTGGGTCCAGCGCACCCGGATCATCGAGCCCACCGGGGGGATGCAGGCCCCGGCCAGCGCCCCGGTGGCGAACACGACCCACAGCGGCCAGCCCTCGCGCACCGAGAACAGGAAGCCGAAGCCGGCGAGCACGAAGACGACCAGCAGCGGCAGCAGCACGCGTCGCTGGCCCAGCGTGTCGGCCAGCCGGCCCAGGACCGGCCCGCTGATCGCCGTGGCGACCGCGCCGGCCGCGGCCACCCCGCCGCCGAGGGCGTAGGAACCGGTGTAGTCCTGCACGAGCAGCACGCTGCCCAGCCCGATCATCGACAGCGGCAGCCGACCGATGAACGCCGCCGACACCATCGGCAGCGCGTGCGGCGTGCGCAGCACGTGCAGGTACGGGTTGGGCACGGGTGGCGGGCCTCCGGCGGCGGTGGGGGTCGAGGACGACCCGTGCGACGGTACCGAGAGGTCAGGAGGAGGGCCGGTCCAGCGGGGGGCGCTGGTAGGGCGTGGCGGCCGGGTAGGCGTTCGTGCTGGGCCCGGACGGCGACCGCCAGGCCTCGGGCTCGGACCGCGGCAGGGCGGTGTACCCGTCGTCGTCCCGGTCGTCGTCGCCGGCATCGCGCACCCTCCGGCGGCCGCCGGGCAGCAGGCCGACGACGACCAGCGCCGAGCCCAGGAGCAGGGCCAGGCCGAGCTGGAGCACGACCGGGAGCCCGGCCTGCAGCTGGTCCACACCCGTGCGCACGTCGGTGTAGTAGGAAGGGCGCACCCAGGCCGCGATGCCGGCCGCCAGCAGCAGCAACCCGCCGCCCAGCGGGGCGAGCGGGGACATGCGGCGCAGGACGACCAGCAGGCCGAACAGCACGCCGGCCGCGCACACCAGCACGAACCCGGTGGTGCTCACCCGGCCCTCGCGCCCGGCGACCTCACCCAGGCCGAACACGAGGACGACCGAGGCCACCGCGACCAGCACGACGCCCAGGACGAAACCGAACAGGTGCCTCATGCGCACAAATTAGCCGTACCGCAGCCCCTCGTCGACGCTGACGAGGGGCCGCGGCGCGGCGCCCTACGCCAGGCGGCTCTCGAGGATCGACAGCTCGTCCCACATCGTCGTGGGCAGCTTGTCGCCGAACTTCTCGAACCACTCGGTGATCTGCGGGATCTCCTCGCGCCACTCGTCGGACTTGACCGCGAGCGCGGCCTCGACCTGCTCGCGGCTCATGTCCAGGCCCTCGACGTCGAGGGAGTCGGGGGTGGGCACGTGGCCCACCGGGGTCTCGACGGCCGCCGCGGTGCCCTCGAGCCGCTCGACGACCCACTTGAGCACCCGGGAGTTCTCGCCGAAGCCGGGCCACAGGAAGCCGCCCTCGTCGTCCCGGCGGAACCAGTTGACGTAGAAGATCGACGGCAGCTTGGCCGCGTCGGCGGACTTGCCGGTCTCGACCCAGTGGCTGAAGTAGTCGGCGGCGTTGTAGCCGATGAACGGCAGCATCGCGAACGGGTCGCGGCGGACGACGCCGACGGCGCCGGTGGCCGCGGCCGTCGTCTCCGAGGACAGCGTGGCGCCCATGAACACGCCGTGGTTCCAGTCCCGCGCCTGGCTGACCAGCGGGATCGTGGTCTTGCGGCGCCCGCCGAAGAGGATCGCCGAGATCGGCACGCCCTTCGGGTCGTCGTACTCCGGCGCGAGGATCGGGCACTGGGTGATCGGGGTGCAGAACCGGCTGTTGGGGTGGCTGCTGGGGTCGTCGGACCCCGGCGTCCAGTCGCGGCCCTTCCAGTCGGTCAGGTGGGCCGGCGGCTCGTCGGTCATGCCCTCCCACCAGACGTCGCCGTCGTCGGTGAGCGCGACGTTGGTGAACACCGAGTTGCCCTGGTCGATGGCCCGCATGGCGTTGGGGTTGGTGTCCCAGCCGGTGCCCGGGGCGACGCCGAACAGGCCGTACTCCGGGTTGAGGGCGTAGAGCCGGCCGTCCTCGCCGAACCGCATCCAGGCGATGTCGTCGCCGAGGGTCTCGACCTTCCAGCCCGGGATGGTGGGCTCGAGCATCGCCAGGTTCGTCTTGCCGCAGGCGCTCGGGAACGCCGCCGCGATGTAGTGGACCTTGCCCTCGGGGTTGGTCAGCTTGAGGATCAGCATGTGCTCGGCGAGCCAGCCCTCGTCGCGGGCCATCGCCGAGGCGATGCGCAGCGAGTAGCACTTCTTGCCCAGCAGCGCGTTGCCGCCGTAGCCCGAGCCGTAGGACCAGATCATCCGCTCCTCGGGGAACTGGACGATGTACTTGGTCTCGCTGCACGGCCACGGCACGTCGGCCTGGCCCTCGGCCAGCGGGGCGCCGAGGGAGTGCATCGCCGGCACGAACGGGCGGTCCTCGCCCATGGCGGTCAGCGCGGCGGTGCCGATGCGGGCCATGACCCGCATGGAGACCACGACGTACTCGGAGTCGGTGAGCTCGACCCCGAACATCGGCGCCTCGGCCTCGATCGGGCCCATGCAGAACGGGATGACGTACATCGTGCGACCGCGCATGCACCCGCGGTACAGCTCGGTCATGACGGCCTTCATCTCGGCCGGTTCCATCCAGTTGTTGGTGGGACCGGCGTCGGCCTCGTCGACCGAGCAGATGTAGGTGCGGTCCTCGACCCGGGCGACGTCGCTGGGGTCGGACTGGGCCAGGAAGGAGTTGGGCTTGGCGGCCAGCCGGGTGAAGGTGCCGGCCTCGACCAGCTGCTCGGTGAGCCTGGTGTACTCCTCGTCGCTGCCGTCCACCCACACCACGCGGTCCGGGGTGGTCAGCTCCGCCATCTCGGCCACCCAGGCCAGCAGCCGGGTGTGGGTGGTGGGGGCGTTCTCCAGACCGGGGGTGGCCACGGACGTCACAGGGCGTCTCCATCCTCTGTTCCCGCGGACGCGGAGTTCGCGCCGGCGGTGGTGCTCGGACCCGCTGGGCGGGTGCGATCTGGAGAGGCTAGCGCCGCGCGGGGCAGTCCGACAGGCGAGACGTACATGACGTCTACCACGTGACCAGACGTCCAGGACGTCTGGTCACCATCAGTCGCCCCGGCCCGCCAGGGCGGTCAGCGCGGCGGCCACCTCGGCCGGGGCCTCCAGCGCGGTGAGGTGACCCGACCCGGGGACGACGACGGTGGTCGCGTCGGGGCGCAGCGCCTGCAGGGCCGGGAGCCGGTCGGCCGGCGGGGTCGGCGCGTCGAGCTCGCCGAACAGCAGCAGGACCGGCGCCGGGAGGTCCCGCACCGCGGCGGAGGTGTCCGGGCGGGCGGCGAGGGCCCGGCACACCCAGGCGACGTCCCCCGGGTCCTGCGCGCGGATCATCGCCTCGACCCGGCCGGCCAGCTCGGGGCCGGCGTGCGGACCCAGCCCCTCGGCCACCGAGTCCAGCACCGCCTCGATCCCGTGCTGCTCCAGGTCGTCGGCGACGGCCAGCCGGTCGGCCGGCACGTCCGGCGGGCCGACCTGCGTGGTGGTGTCGCACAGCGCGAGCGCGGCCACCCGCCCGGGCGACCGCCCGGCCAGCATCGCCGCCACGTACCCCCCGGTGGAGAGCCCGGCGACGACCGCGCGGTCGGCACCGAGGTGGTCGAGGAGGGCAAGCACCCCGTCGACGGCCAGCTCCAGCGACGGGGCGCCGGCGACCGGCGAGCCGAGGCCCGGCAGGTCGACGGCGACCGGCCGCAGCGGGTGCGGCAGCAGGGCGGCGACGTCGTCCCACAGGTGGTGGTCCAGCGGGAAGGCCGGCAGCAGGACGACGACCGGGCCGGTGCGGTCGGGGAAGGGGTCGGCGTGGTTCAGCACCGCCCTCCCCTACCCGGCGGTCAGAAGCGGAAGCGGCCGATCTCGTAGGGGTAGCGGACGACGACGTCGCCCATGGACACCTTGCCCCGCACCACGACGTGCAGCTGACCGGGCCGCGGGCCACCGGGCACCTTGCTCGTGACGCTGCCCAGACCGGCCGAGACGCCGTCGACGTCGGCGGTGGCGCCGTCGGGGAGGATCAGCTTCGCGTCGCCGGCGCCGAGCTTGATCCGCACCTCGACCACCTGCTGGGGCAGCACCGCCCGGGTGAAGTCCAGCACCGCGTCGCCCATCGTGCTCTGCACCTCGAGCACCGGCGGCACCTGCCAGGCCCCGGTGCGCTTGAGGTCGCCCACGGTGGACCGGAGCACCACCGGCGCCGGGCCGGCCGGCGGCGCGGGCTGCCAGGCGGTGGGGGACGCCGGCGGGGCGACCGCGAGGCCCGAGGGCGCGGGGTGCTCGGGCGGGAGGTCGGCCAGCGGGGGTTCGAGGTCGGCGGCGTACAGCGCGGCGTAGACCTGCGCCAGCCGCTCGTCGAGCTCGGCGAAGGTGATCCGGCCCTCGGCCATCGCCGTGTGCAGGCGTTGCGCGGCGTGCTCGCGGTCGGCGTCGGAGATGCGGTACCGGCGCGGCTCCTCCATGCCGGCGACCCTAGGTCACACGGTGCAGCTGTCGCCCTCGCAGCCGGCGGCCGGCGGGACGGTGGTCAGCGGGTGGCTGTCGACCCAGGCCCGCTCGAGCAGCTGCAGCAGGACGTCGGGGTCCTGGGCGCCGGCGGCGCCGTAGGTGCGGTCGACGACGAAGAACGGCACGCCGGTGGCACCCAGCGCACGGGCGGTGGCGATGTCCTCCTGCACGGCGGGCAGGAAGCGGCGGTCGGTCAGCGCGGCCCGGACCTCGTCGGCGTCCAGGCCCACCTCGACGCCCAGCGCCACCAGCGACTCGAGGTCGAACACCGACGTCGACTGCTCGAAGTGGGCGTGCAGCAGCCGCTCCTTCATCGCGCCCTGCAGCCCGTGCTCGGCGGCCAGGTGGATGAGCTGGTGGGCGAGCAGGGTGTTGCCGCTGACGCCGTTCGCCAGGTCGTAGTGCAGGCCCTCGCGCAGGGCGAGGGCGTCCAGGGAGGTCATCTGCTCCCGCATCTGCTCCTCGCTGCGGCCGTACTTGCGGGCCAGCGCGGGCAGCGTCGGGTGCACGTCGCCCTCGGCGACGGACGGGTCGAGCTGGAAGCTGCGCCAGGTCACCACGACCTCGTCGGCGTGCTCGAACCGGGACAGCGCGGTCTCCAACCGGCGCTTGCCGATGTAGCACCACGGGCAGACGACGTCGGACCAGATCTCGATCTCCACGGGCCCGGGAACGTCCCCGTGCGGGGATCTGTTCCGGGCCCGGATCACCGGGCCCCGGTAGTCTCGGCGGTACAGATCGTCCCGGACGGTGTCCAAGACCGGGCACCCAGGGGACCCGCCACGACGGCGGTGAACGGCCCGCAGGAGTGCTCCCCGATGCGGTCAGACGACCAGGCGGCGGACGGCGACCGCAGATCACCGCGCGCGGCCGACGCACTGGCGGGCCTCCTCGTCGCCGACGAGTCCATGCGCTCGGTGCTGCTCCGGGTCGCCGAGGTGGCGGTGCAGACCCTCGCCGACAGCAGCGAGGCGTCGGTCACCCTCGTCGAGCGCGGGCGGCCGACCTCGGCGTCGTGGACCGGCCTGCTGGCCTTCGAGCTCGACGAGGCCCAGTTCGGCCTGGACCACGGCCCGGGCCTCGAGGCCGCGGTGTCCGGCCGGGCCCTGGTGGTGGGCGACATGCGCACCGAGAAGCGGTGGCCCGGGTTCGCCGACCTCGCGGTCCGGCAGGGCGCGCTCAGCTCGCTGTCCACCCCGATCCCGATCCAGCACGGACTGCGGGCCGCCCTGAACCTGTACTCCCCCGAGCCCGACGCCTACGGCGAGCAGCAGCAGGCCCTGGTGCGCGACCTGGCCGGCGTCGCCGCCGTCGCCATCGGCAACATGCACAGCTACGACCAGGTGCAGCGGACGGCGGCGAAGCTGCAGGAGGCGATGGCCTCCCGGGCGACCATCGAGCAGGCCAAGGGCATCCTCATGGCCCGCCACCGCATCGACGCCGAGGAGGCCTTCCAGGTGCTGTCGGCCCGCTCCCAGCACGCCAACCGCAAGGTGCGCGACCTGGCCGCCGACATCGTCGCCGAGTTCGACGGCGGCGGTCCGCCGGTCACCGGCTGACCGGGGATTGCCCGGTGGCTCCCGGCGGGGCCAGACTGCCGGTCGTGCTGGACCACCTGGGCATCCCCTGCGCCGACCCCGAGGCCGCCGCGGCCTTCTACACCACGGCGTTCGCGCCGCTCGGGTTCCGGGAGGCGATGCGGTACGACACCCCGGCCGGGCCGGTGATCGGCCTGGCCGGGGCCGACGGCTTCCCGCACTTCTGGCTCGCGCCGCACGACGGGAGCACCGTCGGCGAGGTGCACGTGGCGTTCACCGCCCCCGACCGGGCCGCGGTGGACGCCGTGCACGCCGCCGCCACCGCGGCCGGGTACGAGGTGCTGCACGCACCCCGGGTGTTCCCGGAGTACCACCCCGGCTACTACGGCACGTTCCTGCGCGACCCCGACGGCAACAACGCCGAGGCCGTGCACCACACGTCCGGCTAGGGCCGAGCCGGGGTGGGACCGGTCAGCGGACGCCGACCAGGTCGACGACGAACACCAGGGTGGCACCGGGCTTGATGACGCCGCCGGCGCCGCGGTCGCCGTAGGCCTTGTGCGCGGGGATGGTGAGCCGGCGGCGACCGCCGACCTTCATGCCGGCGATGCCCTCGTCCCAGCCGGCGATGACCTGGCCGACCCCGAGGCGGAACTGCAACGGGTCGCCGCGGTCCCAGGAGGCGTCGAACTGCTCGCCGGTGTCGTGGGTGACCCCGACGTAGTGGGCGACGACGGTGCTGCCGGCGGTGGCCTCGGGGCCGTCGCCGACGGTGATCTCCTCGACGACCAGGTCGGCGGGGGCCGGACCGGTCGGGGGCTCGACGTCGGGGCGGGTCAGCTCGGCCACGGGGGCCTCCTCGGTGCGGTGGCCGGGCGGGTCCCGGCGCTCGCGCCCAGCCAACCAGACCGGTCAGCCGAGCGCGGGCTCGCGGTCGAGCACGACCACCTGCGCGACGACGGCGGTCACCGCGGCGCGGAGGTCGTCGGCGGCACCGGGGTCGCCGGCCAGCCGACGCAGCAGGGCCTGCTGGAAGAGCCCGTCGAACAGCGCGTACATGACCCCGGGGGTCACCTGCAGCCGCGCACCGGCCAGCTCGGCGAACCGCGACACCACCCGCCAGACCATGCGCTCGAGGCTGGCGTCGATGGCCGCGACGTCGGCGCGGAAGGACTCCTCGAACATCGACTGGTTGCGCAGGTCGTACCAGAGGCGGTGCATGTGCGCCTCGTCGACCAGCGTCTGCGCCAGCTTGTCCAGGAAGCCCTGGCGCAGCTCGTCGGGGGTGGCGGCGGTGGCCACCACCTGGTCGTAGCGCGTCACGCAGACGGCCTTGTACTCGCGCACGCAGTGCGTGATCAGATCGACCTTGTCCTGGAAGTAGTAGTGCAGGACGCCGTGGCTGAACTCGGAGTTCTGCGCGATCTCGCGCAGGCTCGTGCGGGCGTAGCCCAGCTCGGCCAGCGTCCTCAGCGTCGCCGCGGCCAGCTCGGCCCGCCGCGCCGCGAACTTGTCCACCCGCTCGGGCACCCGGCCCTCCTCCCCTGGTCCGCCGACGAGGGTAGCCGCCCGGTCGTCTTCTTGACGATCGTCCAAGAAAGTCTTGACAGTCGTCAAGAAACCTGGCGAGCATGGCCCGCGTCACACGACGACCGCCGGCCAGCGTGGGCCGGCGGCGGCGGTGGCGCGACGACCCGGAGGTTGGTCGATGTCCGTGTTCGACCTGGCAGGACGCAAGGCGCTGGTCACGGGAGGGGCGCGGGGCCTGGGGCAGGGCATGGCCGAGGCCCTGGCCCGCAACGGTGCCTCGGTGGTGGTGGCCGACCTCCTCGACGTCGAGGGCGCCGCCGTCGCCGAGCAGCTGGCGAAGGAGGGGGTGACCGCCGGGTTCGTGCACCTGGACGTCACCGACGAGGCCAGCTGGGAGGCCGGCATCGCGGAGGCCGCCGAGCTCCTCGGCGGCCTGGACGTGCTGGTCAACAACGCCGGCGTCGAGATCTCGGCGCTGATCAGCGAGTTCCGCCCCGAGGACCTCCGCACGATGCTCGAGGTCAACGTGCTGGGCACCGCGCTGGGCATCAAGCACGGGCTGCGCGCCATGCGCCCGGGCGGCGTCGCCGGGGCCGGCGGCTCGATCGTGAACATCTCCTCGGTCGCGGCCACCATCGCCTTCCCGGGCATCTCCGGGTACTCGGCGACAAAGTCCGCCGTCGACCGGCTCACCCGGGTGGCGGCCGCCGAGGCCGGCAAGCTCGGCTACGGCGTGCGGGTCAACTGCGTCTACCCCGGCCTGGTGCCCACGACGATGGGCAACCAGCTCGCCGTGGACATGGCCGAGCTCGGGCTGTTCCCCTCGGTCGAGGAGGCCGTCGGCACCGTCGTCGCCCTGACGCCGTCCGGCCGGCTCGGCGAGGTGGCCGACATGGCCGACGCCGTGGTCTTCCTGGCCTCCGACGCCGCCCGCTTCATCACCGGCGCCGGCCTGCCGGTGGACGGGGGGATGGGCTCGTGACCGACAAGCCGGTCGTCGTCTACGGCGCCTCCGGGTACACCGGCCGCCTGGTCTGCGAGTACCTCCGCGAGCTGGGTGTGCCCTTCGTGGCCGCCGGCCGCGACGCCGCCCGCGTGCGCGAGGTGGTCGAGAGGATCCCCGGCATCGAGACCGCGCAGTACGAGGTGGTCGAGGTCGAGCACACCGTCGAGGCGCTCACCGAGCTGTTCACCGGCGCCCAGGTCGTCTGCAACATGGTCGGCCCGTTCATCAACCTCGGCCCCGAGGTGGTCGAGGCGTGCCTGGCCACCGGGGCGCACTACCTGGACACCACCGGTGAGCAGGACTGGGTGCTCGAGTGCCAGCGACGGTGGGGCGCGCAGTTCGCCGACGCCGGGCTGCTGCTCTCACCCGGCATCGCGCAGATGTACACGACCGGCGAGATCGCCATCAACATCGCGCTGGAGACCCCGGGCCTGGACACCCTCGACGTCCTGGTGCTGTGGAAGGGCTTCCCGACCACCGCCTCCACCGAGACGATCTTCACCATCCTCAAGGCGGACTGGTTCCACCTCCAGGAGAACCAGTACGTGCAGTTCGAGCCCACCACGACGTTCGACGTCGTCGTGCCCGGCAGCCACGAGCTGGCCCTCGCCGTGCCGTGGGGCGGCACCTCCCACCCGGTCTGGTTCAAGGACGACCCGCGGGTGTCCACCGTCAAGGTCGCCGGCGGCGTGATGAACAAGCCGGTCATGCAGGCCGTCGTGGCCACCACCGCGATGGTCGAGACCGACATCAAGACCCTGCCGCGCGACCAGTGGGACGAGAAGCTGGCCGAGATCGCGAAGCAGTGGAGCGCCGGGATGCCGCCGCGCGAGAACCCGCGGCTGAACACCTCCATCGACTCGGTGCACGCCTCGGGTCCGCTGGGGCGCAAGCACGTCGTCATCCACGGCAACAGCAACTACAAGCAGACCGGGCTCATGCAGGCCTGGGCCGCGATGTCGCTGCTGCAGCAGAAGCCGCTGCGGGCGGGGTTCGCCTCGGGTTGCCAGGCCTTCGGGCACCGGCAGCTGCTGGGGGTGCTGCGCCAGTTCGGCCTGGTGCTCGAGCCCGTCGTCACCGAGCACCGCTGACGTGGCGCTGACCTCCTGGTTGGACAAGGGCGCGTCGCTGGGCCGCGACGCCCCCTGCCTGACCGCCGGGGACACCACCTGGAGCTACGGACAGGTCCAGGAGGTCAGCTGGCAGGTCGCCCGGGCGCTGGTGCGCTCGGGCGTCCTGCCCGGCCAGTCGGTCGCCGTCCTCTCGGCCAACGACCCGGTCGCCTTCGCCTGCGTGTTCGGCATCGCCCGGGCCGGCGCGGTGTGGGCCCCGGTCAACCCGCGCAACCAGGCCGCCGAGAACCAGGAGCTGCTGGAGCTCTTCGGCTGCACCGCACTGCTGTACCAGGCGGCGTTCGCCCCGCTGGTCGAGCAGATCCGCCACCGGCTGCCCGCGCTGACCACCCTGGTCTGCCTGGACGCCCCCGACGTCGACGTCCCCTCGCTGGCGCAGTGGCTGGCCGGCGTCCCCGCCGAGCCGGTCGAGGTCGACCCGGCCGACGACGTCGTCATGGTGGTGGGCACCGGCGGGACGACGGGCCGCCCCAAGGGGGTGCTGCTGACCGACCGGTCGATCGGGACGATGTCGGCGACCACGCTGATGAGCTACCCGTTCGCGGGCCGGCCGGTGTACCTGGCGCTCGCGCCGCTCACCCACGCCGCCGGGGTGCTCTGCTTCCCGGTCATGGCGCTGGGCGGCCACGTCGTCGTCCTGCCGAAGCCCTCGCTCGACGACTTCCTGGACGCCGTCCCGCGGCACCGGGTCACGCACACGTTCCTGCCGCCGACGCTGGTCTACATGCTGCTGGACCACCCGCGGCTGGACGCGACGGACCTCTCGTCGCTGCAGTGCTTCTGGTACGGCGCCGCCCCGATGTCGGTGGCCCGGTTGACCGACGCGCTGGCGCGGATCGGGCCGATGGCGCAGCTGTTCGGCCAGTCCGAGGCACCCATGATGATCTCGACGATGTCCCCCGCCGACCACCGCCGGCCCGACGGCAGCATCGCCGTCGAGCGGCTGGGCTCCGCGGGGCGGCCGTCGCCGCTGGTCACCGTGGCGGTCATGGCCGAGGACGGCGCCCTGCTGCCGGCCGGCGAGCGGGGCGAGATCGTGGTCCGCAGCCCGCTGGTCATGGCCGGCTACCTGGGCGACCCGGCCGCCACGGCCGCGGCCTCGGCGCACGGCTGGCACCACACCGGCGACATCGGCTACCTCGACGACGAGAACTGGTTGTACGTCGTGGACCGGGCGAAGGACATGATCATCACCGGCGGGTTCAACGTGTACTCGGCCGAGGTGGAGAACGCCCTGACCGCCCACCCGGACGTCGCCGACTGCGCGGTGGTCGGGGTGCCCGACGAGAAGTGGGGCGAGCGGGTGGTCGCCGTGGTCCAGCCCCGGCCCGGTGCGGAGGTGGACACCGCCGCGGTGATCGCCTTCGTCAAGGACCGGATCGGCAGCGTGAAGGCGCCCAAGGAGCTGCACGTGTGGCCCGACCTGCCCCGGTCGACGGTGGGCAAGGTGCTCAAGACCGACGTCCGGGCGCAGGTGCTCGGGCCCTCGTGACCGCCGCCCGGGCCGTGCCGACCCCCGGCCCGGGCGGCTCATCGGCCCGCGGGTCGTCGTGGGGCAGCGGCGACCCGCGGGCGCGCGGCCCGTGAACCCTGCGTTACGTCTCGCGCGGCCCCCTTGCCCGGGGCCGCCCGCCGGGTTCTGATCGGTTCAGAGCCGCGGCAGCTGCCGTGCGGCCACCCTCCGGGGGACCTCCGATGACCACCACCCTGACCGAGCTCGACCGCGAGGCCCGCATGGGCGCACCCGGCACGCTCACCACCGATCGCGAGATCCGGCGGATCTCGCTGGCCGACTTCGGCGCCCGCCGGGCCGAGATCACCGCGCAGCTGTGGGCGGCAGCCACCGACATCGGCTTCTTCCAGGTGGTCGACCACGGCATCTCCCCCGCCGAGGTCGACGCCGCCTTCGCCGCCTCGCAGGCCTTCTTCGCCCTGCCGGCCGAGGTCAAGGCCCAGTACCCGCTGAAGAAGGGGCTCAACAGCGGCTACGAGTTCAAGTCGCAGGTCCGGCCCTCCGTCGGGACGGCGGACCAGAAGGAGTCCTTCCAGCTCACCCGGCCGCACATGGCCGGGCTGTGGCCGGCCGAGGACGAGGTGGCGGGTTTCCGCGAGACGGTGCTGTCCTTCGAGGCGCACTGCCGCGAGGTGGCCATGGCGGTGCTGTCCTGCTTCGCCGACGTGCTGGGGTTCCCGCGCGACTTCTTCGCCTCGGTGCACGACCCGGCCGACCCGCAGTACCAGTCCACGCTGCGCCTGATCCACTACATGGCGTTCCCGCCCGAGATGCTCGACGTCCCCGGCACCTGGCGGGCCGGGGCGCACACCGACTTCGACTGCCTCATGCTGCTCTTCCAGCGCGAGGGCCAGGCGGGGCTGCAGGTGCTGCCCGGCGCGGAGGCGGCGACCCCCTCGGCCGAGGGCTACGCCTGGACCCCGGTGCCGGCCACCGACGACGCCATCACCTGCAACGTCGGCGACATGCTCATGCGCTGGAGCGACGACCGGCTGCCCTCGAACTTCCACCGGGTCGCCGCCCCGGCCCGCGGCGAGTCGCTGGACCCCCGGTACTCCATCGCCTTCTTCGCCGAGGCGGACAAGGACGCCGTCATCCAGCCGCCGGGCGGGAGCCACGAGCCGATCACCGCCGGGGAGTTCCTGCTGCAGCGCATCCGGGCCAACTTCCGGGCCTGAGCACGCCACCGGCCCGGCCCCACGAGGGGGGCCGGGCCGGTGGTCGGGCGCCGAGACCGGCTGCGCTCAGGCGCCGAGTCCTGCGCGGCTCAGGCGCCAAGTCCTGCGCGGTCCACCTTGCGGTGGAAGCGCATGCCGGCCAGGCCGCCGAGGACCGAGCCGACCAGCGCCACGGCGGCGACGAGCAGGGCCACCAGGACGGCGGTCGTGGTCAGGTCGCCCTCGTTGACGGGCAGCCGCGGGAAGGCGTTGAGCTGGCCCAGGACGTCGTACTGGTCACCGGCGACGGCGGCGAGCACGGCCACCACGACGGCGACGACGACGGCGACGCCCCAGACCGCGATGCCCTGGCGCATGCCGTGGAAGCGAGCCATGCGGCCGGCCACGTAGCCACCGCTGCAGTAGGACAGGAAGAGGATCACCAGCAGCGCGATGCCGCCGGTCCAGCCGACCGTCGAGGGGTCGGTGGACGCCTGGTCCGCCGCCTCGGACAGCGAGGTGTCGGTGGCCAGGCCGACGGCCGTGCCGGCGGCGGCCACGAGGGCGACGAGCAGGACGGACATGCCGGTCGCGGTCAGCCAGCCGAAGAAGGCGGAGCCGATCTTGACGCCACCGGCGCTGGCCTTCTCGGCGGCGACGACGTCGTGGCGGTTCGGGGTGACGACAGCGGGCTCGGAGGCGTGGGCACGCGCGGGGCGGGCGTCGGGGTCGATGGACACGGGGTCTCCTCGGGAGTTCCCCGCGTCGAGCGGGGGCAGGGTCAGGGGGGAGGTGGGGCGGTGGAGCGGTCGGGTCGGGGGACGCAGCTGCGTCCCCCGACCCCGGAGGTCACTTGAAGACGTCCTTGACCTTCTCGCCGGCCTGCTTGGTGTTGCCGGCGGCCTGGTCGCGCTGACCCTCGGCCTGCAGCTCCTCGTTGCCGGTGGCCTTGCCGATGGCCTCCTTGGCGTCGCCGACGAGCTCCTCGGCCTTGTTCTTGATCTTGTCGATGCCGCTCATGTGTCGAGCTCCTGTCTGTCGGGCACCGGGGTCGGTGCCGCTTCGCGGGGTCGCCCGGCGACATGTCGCCCGGCATCCGGTCCGCCACAACCGTTCCTACGGTGTAAGGCGGCCCGGACCATCCCTCATTACGCCGTAAGCGGCCCCGTCAAACATCCGATCTCCCCGACCACCCGGTCGGGCGGCCGACGTGCCGGGGCCGGCACGCGGTGCCAAGCTCGACCGACCCGTTCCCACGACCGGCAGGAGGACCGTGACACCGCCCACCCCAGGACCCCACGACGACGCCGAGCGGGACGTCGCAGCGGTCGTCCAGCAGGACGTCGGGGCCGTCGTCGAGGGCGGGGTCGAACCCCCCGACCACCCCGACGACCCCGACCTGCCCGAGAACCGCGGACTGCGGGCCGCCCAGGACGCCGTCGGTCCGCCCGACCTCGGCACGCGGGTACCGCTGGACCGCGCCCGGATCATCGAGGGCGCCATCGAGTACGTCGACGCCCACGGGCTGCCCATGCTGACCATGCGCCGGTTGGGGGCCGCGCTGGGTGTCGAGGCGATGAGCCTCTACCGCTACGTGCCCGGTCGCGACGACCTCCTCGACGGCGTGGTCGACACCGTGGTCGACGAGCTGTTCGCCGACCCCGACGTCCACTTCGAGCCCCGTCACGGGTGGCAGGACTACCTGCAACGCCTGGCGCACGGGGTGCGGCGGATCGCGCTGGCGCACCCGGCGCTGTTCCCGCTGGTCGCCACCCGGCCCCCGGCGGCGCCGTGGGTGCGCCCGCCGCTGCGCAGCCTGAAGTGGGTGGAGTCCCTGCTGCGGGCCCTGCACACCAACGGGTTCACCAGCGTGCAGGCCGTGGTCGCCTACCGGGCCTACACCAGCTTCCTGCTCGGCCACCTGCTGCTCGAGGTCGCCCAGCGCGGGGTGGCGATCAACGCCATCGACGACCCCGACGGCTCGCCCTCGGGTGACCCGCTGGACCTCGTGGAGTTCCCGCTGATCGTCGAGCTGCAGCCACTGCTGTCGCTGGACGAGACCCTCACGGAGTTCGAGGAGTCGCTGGAGAGCCTGCTGGACCGGCTGCAGACCATGCTGGACACCGGGTCCCACCACCTGCCGCCCACCGGGTTCGAGGAGCACGCGGTCGACCTGCCGCAGACCGGCATCTGAGGCTCAGGGGTCGGCCAGCAGCGACCAGACGTAGTGCGCCGTGCGCAGGCCGTCGTCCTGGGCGTCGTGGTCGCGGGACACCTGCTCGTAGCGTGCCCACACCGCCGCCACCTCGGCGCGGAGGGCACGCTGCTCGTCGAGGGTGAGCCGCAGCCGGCCCATGCCCAGGGCCATCTCGCTGTCGTCCCCGGCGCCGCCGCCGCTTTCGGCCCGGCGCTCGAGGGTGGTCACCACCCGCGACCGCAGCGGCGAGAGGTAGGTGTCGACCAGGGCCAGCCGCCCGGCGGGGTCGTCGAAGGCGCTGAGCACGATGTCGTAGACGTGCGCCGGGGCCTCCCACCGCCGTTCGCGGGCGTCGGGGCCGGGCTCGGCCCGGCGGACCAGGCCCACCCGCTCGAGCTCGCGCAGGTGGTAGCTCATCGAGGCAGGGCTGACCCGGGTGAAGGCGGCCAGCTGCGTCGGGGTCATCGGTCGCTGGGTGGCGAAGAGCTCCTCGAACGCGATGAACCGGGTCGAGGAGGACAGCACGCGCAGCTGGGCGACGTCCCGGATGACCAACGTGTCGGCCTTGTCGCTCATGTTCTCCCCCACCTCGCCCGCACGGCACAGCGAATCAGGTGCGGGGCGCTGGTGCCAGCGTTGCTCATGCCGCGCCGTCCAGGGCCGCCCGGGCGGTCGCGGCGACGGCCGCCGCGACGAGGTCCAGGCTGGGCGACCGCAGCTTCCACTGCTGCCACCAGAGGACGACGTCCACCGCGCCGGCCGGGTCGAGGGGGACCAGGCCGTCGTCCGGGCCGGTCTGCAGGTCGGGCACCATCCCCCAGCCCATGCCCAGCCGGACGGCGACCAGGTGGTCGGCGCTGGCCGGCACGTGGTGCACCGGCGGGGCGGGCCGGTCGTGGGTGCGCCGGCGCAGGTAGGCGTACTGCAGGTCGTCGGTGCGGTCGAAGACGACGACCGGGGCGCGGCGCAGGGCGGCCGGGGTGACCCCGTCGGCGAACCATCGGTCGGCGAACGCCCCGGTGGCCATCGGCCGGTAGGTCATCGCGCCCAACCGGGCCACCGAGCACCCCGGCACCGGCTCGGGGTCGGCGGTGACCGCCGCCATCACCGTGCCGTCGCGGAGCAGGGCCGAGGTCATCGTCTGGTCGGCCACCCGGACGTCGAGCTGGACCTCGGCCGCCAGCGGCGCCACCCCGGGCAGGAACCAGGTGGCCAGCGAGTCGGCGTTGACCGCGAGCGGGAGCACCGGGGGGCCGGCCGCGGGCGACCCGCCCAGCTGGGCGGTGGTGTCGGCGACCAGCAGGTCGACCTGCCGGGCCAGCCGCAGCACCGCCGTGCCCGCCCCGGTGGGGACGACGGGCCGGCTGCGCACCAGCAGCACCTGACCGGTCGCGGACTCCAGGGCGCGGATCCGCTGGCTGACCGCGGACGGCGTCACGTGCAGGGCCCGCGCCGCGCCGTCGAGCGTGCCGGTCTCGACGGCGGCCACCAGGGCCCGGAGCTGGGGGAGGTCCATCGACAGCGCAGCTTACGGTGCCGCAGGATCCGTCGTGCCGCTGTCGGTGCTGGTTGCCTAGCGTCGGGGTGTGGGAGCTGCCGTGCTGGCCGGGCTGGGCCTGGGCCTGTCGCTGATCGTCGCCATCGGGGCGCAGAACGCCTTCGTGCTGCGCCAGGGGCTGCGGCGGGAGCACGTGGCGGCCGTCGTCGCGGTGTGCGCCGCCTCCGACGTCGTCCTGGTCCTGGCCGGGGTGGGCGGGACCGGCGCGGTGCTCGAGCGGGTGCCGTGGCTGGTGACCGCCGTCCGGGTGGCCGGCGCGGTCTTCCTGGCCGGCTACGCGGTGCTCGCCGCACGCCGGGCCCTGCGCCCCACCGCCCTGGCGGCGCAGGCCGGGGGCTCCCGGGCGGGGCTGGGCGCGGTCGTCGGCACCGCCCTGGCGCTGACGTGGTTGAACCCGCACGTCTACCTGGACACCGTGCTGCTGCTGGGCTCGGTCGCCGGTGCCCGCGGCGCGGACCGCTGGTGGTTCGCCGTCGGCGCCTGCACGGCCAGCCTGGTGTGGTTCACCGGCCTGGGCTTCGGCGCCCGCGCACTGCGTCCGGTGTTCGCCCGGCCCGCGGCCTGGCGGGTGCTCGACGGCGTGATCGCGGTGGTCATGGCCGCCCTGGCGGTCTCGCTGCTGGTCGGCGCCGGCTGACCCCCGCGCCCGGCGTGGATCAGCTGGGCTGATCACCGTGCGTCCTGGGTCACCGGCGTCGGCGAGCCAGGACGGACGTCGGTGAACCCGGCTGATCCACGCCGCGCCCGGGCGAGAGCCCGGCGGCCCACGGTGAGCACCAGGACGACGCCGGCCACCGACACCGCGTGCTGGACGTCGGCGATGCCCCGGTCCAGCAGCAGCCCGCCGACCATCACCGCGGCCAGGGTCGCGCCGGCCCACCGCCGCCAGCGGCCCGCCGGGAGGGTGACGACCACCGCGGCGATGAGCGCCCAGCAGCCCGCCGAGGTGCCGCCGTCGACCTCGCGCAGCTGACCCAGGGCCGCACCCGACCCGACGGCCGCGGCCACCCGGGTGCCCAGCAGGACGGGCACCGACCCGAGGAGGTCCCCGGCGAAGAACCCGACCGCGGTCCAGCGGCTGCCCAGCCGGGCCTCGGCCACCGGGAAGACCACCGCGAGCAGCACGTTGACCCACACCAGCCCGGGGCTGGCCTGCACGACCGGCGAGGTGAGCAGCCGCCACAGCTGGCCGTGGGCGAGCAGCTCCCAGGACGACCCGGCGGCCGCGATCAGCTCGTCGTGCACCCGCGGGTCGTAGGCGCTGGAGAGCATCAACCACAGCTGGACCGCGGCGAACGTCGTCGTCACGGGGAACCGGCGGACGGCGGACGCCAGCCGGGTGGACCACCGGCGGGGGTCGGGCAGCTCCCCCAGCCGGGCCACGGCCACCGCCACGCGCGGCAGCGCCGACTCACCGGCGGTGACCAGGTAGCGGGGCTCCCAGCGCGGGGCCCACTTGTCCTTGAACGCGCGCAGCCCCGCGTAGTCCAGCAGCGCCCCGCCGTGGTCGTGCAGCAGGCGCATCACGCGGGCCGGCACCCCGGACTGGTCGGCCAGCCCGGTGAACGGGGCCAGGCCCAGGTTCATGCCGGTGCCGCCGGCGGCGGCGAACCGCTCGCCCATGCCGACGAACAGCTGGTCCATCACGCCGTTGACCGAGCCCGGCCGCCGCCGCATGAGGTCGAAGCTCCGGTCGCCCGAGCGGTAGGCCGGCAGCGTGTTGGCGAAGGCCTGCACCCGGTCGTCGGCGTCGACGACGGCGAGCACGGGGGTCTGCCGGAGCTGGTCGGCGTCGAACTGGCCGAGGGTGAAGGTGCGCTCGCGGTGCTCGCCGTCGGCCGACCAGGCGTCGGAGACCTCGCGCAGCCGCGCCAGGTCGGCGTCGGTGAGCGGGTGCGCCAGCTCGACCACCCGGTACCCGGCCCGCTCGCAGCGGCGCACCGCGGACCGGATCGACTTGCCCGCCCGGCCCTCGGGGGCGACCCCGCCGGCCAGCTCGACCACCGCCTCCTCGCCGATCTTGTAGGCCCGCAGACCCAGCGGCGCCAGGTCGTCCAGCTCGTCGGCCGTGACCTGGTGGAACCCCGGGGTCCAGCCGTTGCGCCGGCACAGCTCCAGGAACTCCGCCGCCGCCGCCCGCCGGCTCCCGGGTGCACCGATCGGGCCACCCAGGGCCACCGCCGTCCGGCCGTGCAGGCCGTAGCCCACGAAGGCCTCGCCGTCGGCGCCGACCAGCCAGCGCTTGTCGGGGAGCAGCTGGAAGTGGGCCAGCGAGGTGGTCGCGTACCGGGCCAGCAGCCCCGCGACGACGGCGCGCTCGGCCTGGTGCTGCCGGCCGCCGGACACCGCGGCCACCAGCATCGCCGCCCCGACCAGGACGACGACCAGCGCGGCCCCCCGGGACGCCGACACCAGCCACTCCGCGTGCCGGGTGAGCGGCTGGGCGTCCACCGGCAGCATGAGCAGCAGCCGGGTCGCCGTCCCGGCCGAGCCCCAGAACGTCGTCCCGCCGCGGAACTGGTCGTCCAGCTGGTACAGCCCCACGGTGGCGACCGTGCCGACGAGCGCGGAGCCGCCGGCGAGGACGGCGATCCCCCGCCGGACCAGCATCGGGTCGCCCCGGGCCACGAAGGCCCGACCGCCGAGGCCGACGGCCATGGTCAGCACGGCGAGGACCGCCGACACCGGCACGTGCCGGTGCACGACCAGCGACCCGACGGTGGCCGCGGCCAGGGCGGCCACCGCGGCCAACCAGGCCGCCCGCCGACCGCGCAGCAGCGCCCGGACGACGAGCAGCAGCACCAGCCCGGCGCCCAGCAGCAGGTAGCGGCCGCCCTCGACGGCGGCGACCGCCCCCTGGAAGGGCCGCAGCCCCGGCACCGGGCGGTGGTCGGGGTGCGGCACGACCGCGACGACGGCGGCCAGCGCGGCCACCCCCACCACGGCCGCGACCAGCGCGCTCCCCCGGCGCACCCAGCGCCCCTGCCGGACGACGTTCACGCCGCCACCTCCCGTCGTGCGGTGATCCACGCCAGCCCGCCCACGGCGAGCGGCACCCAGAACTCGGCGACCCGGAACAGCAGCGTGGCGGCGACTGCGACGCCCAGCGGCACCCCCGCGACGGTCAGCGCCGCGACCGAGCCCACCTCGGCGGCACCGACCCCGCCCGGGATCGGCCCGAGGATCGCCGCGACCGACGCCAGCACGTACGCCGAGAGGGCCAGGCCGAGGTCGACCGGCCCGCCGACGGCGGCCAGCGCGGCCCACAGCATGAGCACCCCGGCGACGTCGACGACGGTGGCGGCCAGCAGCGGCGGCACCGCCCGGGCGGGACGGCGGGTGACCAGCTCGGCGGCCTCGACCAGTTCGTGCGTGCGGGCCGGGTCGGGCTCGGCCACCGGCCGCCGCAGCACCCACGCCCGCACCCGCAGCGCCCGGGCCAGCAGGCCGTGCAGCGCGGCCGGTCGGCGGACCGCCAGCACCGTGAGCACCACCCGGCCGGCGGTCAGGGCGAGGAACAGGCCACCGGCCAGCAGGTCCAGCCCGGTCAGCCGGCCGTGCGCGCCCAGCACGCCGAAGCCGGCCACCAGCACCAGCACGAAGCCCAGGTCGGTGACGGTGGCGGCCAGCAGGTAGCCGCTGGCGACCTCGGCCCGCGGCATCCCGCGCCGGCGGCCCGCCCGGGCCATCGGGGCCAGCCCGGCCAGCCCGGCCGAGGTGACCACGGAGTTCAGCGCCACCGCGGTCACCGCGCCGCGGGCGATCTCGGGCAGGTCGGCGACCCGCACCCGGGTCACCCCGGCCAGCGCGGTCGCCTGCAGCGCCGTCCAGGCGGCCCACCACAGCAGCAGGGCCCCGGCCAGCGCGAGCAGCCAGCGCGGGTCGGCCAGGTGCACCTCGTGGGCGACGTCGGTCAGGTCCCGCCGCTGGGTCCAGACCACCACCAGGACGACGGCGCCGACCACCGCGGCGACCGCCAGCCGCCGTCCCGTCGTCCCCGCACCCGTCACGTCCGGTGACGGTAGGTCGGCCCGACGCCCGCTGGCCCCGTTCCCAGGTGACCCACAGCCCACGATGCCGAACTGGCAGCCGTCTCCCAGCCCCGGGACGGTAGAAACGGGGCATGAGCAGCAGCAGGAGGCAGTTCCTCGGTCGCGCCGGACTGGGCCTCGGCGGTCTGGCCGTGGGGGGTGCGGTGGGCGGCACGCTGGGCACCGTGCTCACGCGCAGCGACGACGACGTGCGCGACGCGGCCCGCGCCGCGGCGCAGCAGCAGTTCATGGAGGCCGGTGGCGCGGCCGACGAGGGCGAGGCGGTGGCCCGGCTGGGCACGCACCGGGTCGTCTGGAACACCACGGTGACCCAGCCGATCGCCTGCATCAGCTTCGACGACGGCCCGACCCCGGACTTCACCCCGCGGATCCTCGAGGCCCTCGCCGCCGCCGGGGTCACCGCCACGTTCAACGTCATGGGCTACAACGCCGTGCAGCACCCCGACCTGCTGCGCGAGGTGGTGGCGGCCGGCCACGAGATCGGCAACCACACCTGGACCCACAAGGACCTCACCACGCTGACCGCGGCGCAGACCCGCGACGAGCTGGTGCGCTGCCGCGACGAGGTGTCCGCGATCATCGACGCGCCGTTCACCAGCTTCCGGCCCCCGCGCGGGGAGATCACCGGCTACGCGCTGCGGGTGGCCGCCGAGCTGGGCTACGACACCTACATCTGGTCGGTCACCCGCGGGCCCGGTGACTCCGGCTCGGTCTCGCACATCGGCGACTACATGGGCCAGACGGTGATCGCCGGTGACGTGCTGGGCCTGCACGACGGCATCGGGCAGGGCACCTTCGACCCCGACGCCTCGTTCGCGAAGGCGCTGGCCGAGCGCCGCGAGCTGGAGGTGCAGGCGCTGCCGTCGGCGCTGCAGCAGATCGCCGACCGCGGCATCACCCTGATGAGCGCGAACCGGTTGCTGGCGATGAGCGAGGCCGAGCCGGTCGGCGGCCAGCCCGCGGTCGCCGGCAACTGACGGCGAGTGGCGGCTGAGGGTTCGCGACCGGCCCGGTCCAGACCCTCAGGCGCCACTCGACGACGTCCCGGCGGCGGCGCAGCGGGCGGCGAGCCTGGTGAAGGCCTCCGCCAGTTCTGGCGGTTCGGCCTGCGAGACGTCGGCGTCGAGGCGGAGCAGGGACGCCGCCAGGCCGGTCCAGGACCACGCACCGGCGGAGACCCGGCAGCGGCCGTCGCCCAGCGGCTCGACGGCGGCGTCGCCGAGGTAGGGCACGAGCTCCGCCGCGGGGACGGCGAGCTCCGCCGACCCGCGGCACGGCCAGCCCTCGGCGGGGTCGCGGGAACCCCGGAACAGCGCGGCCACGAAGGCTCCGGGGTCACCGCCGGGCACCGCGCGCGGGGTGAACCGGGCGCCCAGCGGGGTGCGCGGGGTGATCCGGTCCAGCCGGAAGGTGCGCCAGTCGTCCCGGTCGAGGTCCCAGGCCAGCAGGTACCAGCGGCCACCCCGGGCCAGGACGGCGTGCGGCTGGGTGCGGCGGACGGCGTCCGCGAGGTCGAACCGCAGCTCCTGCCGGGCCCGCACCGCGCCGCTCACCGCGACCAGCACCTGCGGGTCGACCTCGGGCACCGGGGCGGCCGGCAGCGGCGCGACCTGGACGGCGTCCACCCGGTGCCGCAGCCGGGCGGGCAGCACCTGACGGACGGTGGTCAGGGCGCGGTAGGCGGCGTCCCCGGGTGCCAGCTGCAGGGCGACCGCGAGCGCGACGGCCTGCTCGTCGTCGAACAGCAGCGGGGGCAGGTCGGCGCCGGCGGCCAGGCGGTAGCCGCCGTCGGGGCCCATCGAGGCCTGCACCGGGTAGCCCAGCTCGCGGAGCCGGTCGACGTCCCGGCGCACGGTGCGCGGGCTGACCTCCAGCCGGGCGGCCAGCAACGACCCCGGCCAGTCGCGGCGGGACTGCAGCAACGACAGCAGGGACAGCAACCGACCCGGGGTTCCGCTCACCCGCCCAGCATCGCGCACGTATAGGTCAGCAACTGGCCGCTACCCCCGGCACAGTGGTCGCCATGAGCATCACGACGACCACCCACCTCAACTTCCGCGGTCAGGCCCGGGCCGCCCTGGAGCACTACGCCGCCGTGTTCGGCGGCGAGGTCCGGTCCTTCACCTTCGCCCAGGGCGGCACCGACCGGGACCGCGCCGACGGTGCCGTCGACGACCAGATCATCTGGGGCGGCGTGACCTCGCCGGCCGGGTTCTCGATCATGGCCTTCGACGTGCCGCCCGGCCGGGCGTACGACCAGGGGTTCGACTCGCTGTACGTCTCGGTGCGCGGGGACGACGCCGACGAGATCACCCGCTTCTTCCGCGGCCTGGCCGAGGGCGGCACGGTGCGCGCCGACCTCGGCCCCGCCGGGTTCTCGTCGCTGTACGGCATGGTGACCGACCGGTTCGGCGTCACCTGGGCGCTCGACGTCATCACGCCCTCGACCTGGTGAGGTCCGGCCCGGCGGCGGATCAGATGCGCACGACGATCCCCCGCCGGGCCAGCACCTGGCACACCGCCCACACCACGACCACGGAGAACGCCGCGTACAGGTAGGCCGACGTGGTCGCGCTGGTCAGGTCGGTGAGCCAGCCGTCGACCGCGGGTTGGAACCGGTACCGCAGCACCGCCCGGAACAGCAGCTCCGACAGCGCGAACGCCACGATCGCGTTGAGCCCCAGCACCTCGGCCGGCCGGAAGGGCCGCCGCACCCCCCGGACGTCGACCAGCCAGATCGCCGCAGCCAGCACCAGCAGCCCGATCCCGCCGGTGACCAGCACGAACGACGGCGTCCAGAGCCGCTTGTTGACCGGCAGCAGCGGGGCGAGCACCAGCCCGAGCGCCAGCAGCACCCCGGCCGCGGCCAGCATGCGGGGCAGCGCACCGCGGGCACCCCACTCCAGCAGCACCCGCCCGGCCAGCACGCCGATGAACACGGTGACCGCGCTGGGCAGGTAGGAGTGCGGTGCCTCGGCGGAGAAGTCCAGCCCCAGCAGGTCGTCGAACCAGTGCGCCCACGAGAGGTCGGGGTCGACCGCCGTCCGCCCCGTGCCGGGCACCGGCACCAGCACCGCGACCACCGTGAGGACGGCGAGCACCCCCGCCGCGGTGGGCACCTGGGCGCGGCGGGGCAGCCGCAGGAGCAGCCAGCACAGCAGGTACGCCCCGGCGATGTGCCCGAGCACCCCGGCGCCGACCGAGTCGAAGCCGTACTTCGCCACGACGATCAGCCAGCCCAGCAGGGCGAGCTTGAGCACCCTGGTCAGCACGGCCCGCGGCCGGTCGCCGCGCCGGGAGAACGGCATCGACACCCCGACCACCAGCAGGAACACCGGGAAGACGACGTCGGCGACCCGCAGCCCGTGCCACGGCGCGTGCACGAACTGGGTGCCGATCTCGCCGTTGCCCCGGTTGTCGACGAAGAGCATGCCGACGACGGCCAGCCCGCGGGCGACGTCCACCCCGTGCAACCGCACCCTGTCCGCCACGCGCCCATGGTGGAGCCGCACAGGCATCCCGCACCGGTTCCGCAGCCACCCGGGAGCAGGTTCACAGCCGTTTCCCGGACTCCGGGCGTGCTGTGGGACCCGTACGCCCCACCCAGGAGGAAGCCATGCAGTCGACCACCACCATGCTGCGCGAGGAAGCCCGCGTCGTCCCGCTGAGCACCGCTCCCGACCAGCTCGCCGGCACCATCGACGCCCTGGCCGGCTACGAGCAGGTCGCCCTCACCAGCGTCGCCACCCTCATGGGCAGCGCGGAGGTCGGCGCACTGCGCAGCGTCATCGCCGCCACGCAGGACGCCGCCGACCTGGCCGCGGTCGCCCGCCGCATCCTGGCCCGCAACACCCCGGCCGGCAGCGCCGTCGTCCGCTCGATCCTGGGCACGACGGTGCACGCGCTGGACCGCAGCGCCCACCTCGGCGCGCAGAACCTGGAGCTGCGCACCTGCCGGCTGCAGGCCGAGGCCGCCGCGGAGGCCGCCCACCGCTGCCGCCAGCTCCGCGCCCAGCTCGCCTGACGCCGCGCGCCACCCCGGTCAGGTGAGAGGTGACCGGGGCAGCATGCGGTCGCTGATGATGCGCTTCTGGATCTCGCTGGTGCCCTCGAAGATCGTGGTCAGCCGGGCGTCGCGCCAGTGCCGCTCGACCTGGCGCTCGGTGGTGTAGCCGTTGCCGCCGTGCAGCTGCATGGCCTGGTTGGTCACCCGCACCGCCATCTCGGTGGCCTGCAGCTTCACCATCGCCGCCTCCCGCTCGCAGGGGACGCCGACGTCGAGCAGGTGCGCGACCTGGCGGTAGAACGCCCGGGACTGCTCGACGTCGGCCGCCATCTCGGCCAGGGCGAACCGCAGCGCCTGGAAGTCGCCGATCGGGTGGCCGAACTGCTCGCGCTCCTGCAGGTAGGTGGTGGTGTCCTCGACCGCGGCCCGGGCCAGCCCGACCGCGCGCGCCGCGGTGTGCACCCGGGCGGTGTTGAGGAAGGCCTGCGCCTCGGCGAACCCGGCCTTCGAGCCCCCGTCGCCGTCGGCGTCGCCCGGGGCCACGATCAGGTCGTCGGCCGGGATGCGGACGCCGTCGAACTGCAGGTCCCAGGTCAGGAAGCCGTGGTAGCCGACCTTGTCGATCGGGTAGCCGGACAGGCCCGCCGGGAACGAGCCGCGCTCCTTGGCCAGCAGCACGTTGCGCAGCCCGCGCGAGCGGGACTCCCCCGGCTCGGGGTCGGCCACCCGCACCAGCACCTGGATGAAGTCGGCGGCCTTGGCGTTGCCGCACCAGCGCTTGTGCCCGGTGATGACCCACTCGTCGCCGTCGCGCACCGCGCGGGTCTGCACGTTGGCCAGGTCCGAGCCGGCGTCGGGCTCGCTCAGGGCCACGGCGCCGATCCACGAACCGGCGGCGGACTTGCGCAGCAGCTCCGACCGGCGGGCCTCGTCGGCGACGGAGGTGCCCATGCCCTGCGAGCGGGCCAGGATCGACGCGACGCTCATCCACGCCCGGGCCAGCTCCTCGCTGACCATGCAGTACTCGAAGACGCCGAGACCCAGGCCGCCGTCCTCGGTGGGGATGGTGATGCCGAAGTACCCGAGCTCGCCGAGCCGCTCGAGGATGCGCTGCGGGATCTCGCCCTTCTGCGGGTCGAGCTCGTCGGCCACCGGCAGCACCTCGTCCATCGCGAACGCCCGCGCCTGCAGCTGCAGCGCCTCGCGCTCGGGGGTGTGCCACGGCGGCAGCAGGTCGGGCCGGCGCGGCTCCATCTCGACCGTGCCGGTGGTGGTCTCGTCGGTCGCGGTCATCACGGTCTCCTGCACGTCGTCGGGCGGGGTCGGCTCCAAGTTACCGGCGGGTAACCAGATCCGCGCCCGGCCCGCCCGAGATCACAATCTGCCGGTCGGGCGCCCGGGCCGCGCGGCGACGGCGGAAGACGGCGCAGCGCTGCACGGTGAAGCTGATGCCCACCAGGAGCACCTCGGTGGTCAGCTTGGCGGCCAGCAACGACGCCCCGAGCCAGGTCAGCGCGCTGATCAGCGCGAGGTTGGCGGCCAGCAGCGACCCGGCCAGCGCCGCGTAGCCGAGCACCGTGCGGCGGCCGCCCCGCGCGGAGAACACCACCCGCCGGTTGACCTGGTAGTTCACCGTCCCGCTGAGCAACCGGGCGCCGACCACCGACACCCACAGCGACCCGGTGAGCGCCCCCAGCACCAGCAGCGCACCGAGGTCGACCACGAAGGCCGACAGCGACGAGAGCAGGAACAGCGCCAGCGGTCGGTAGACCCGCAGCGAGTCGCGCACCGGCGAGAAGTGCGAGGACGCGTTCCCCTCCAGGTAGACGGTGGCGATCGGCAGCTGCTCGATCGGCGTCCCGCGGCGGGCGGCCTCGAGCAGCACCCGCAGCTCGTACTCGAACCGGTCGCCGGTGACGGTGAGCAGCCAGGGCAGCAGGTCGGGGGCGAACCCGCGCAGCCCGGTCTGGGTGTCGACCAGCGCCCGGCCGGTGGCGGCCCGGACCAGGACGGCGGACACCCGGTTGCCCACCCGCGACCGCAGCGGGACGTCGTCCCCGCCGAAGGAGCGCACCCCCAGCACCACCCCGGCGCCGACGGCGGCGGCCACCCGGACGACGTCCTCGGGCAGGTGCTGGCCGTCGGCGTCGGCGGTGACGACCGCGGACCCGGGCGAGACCAGCGCGACGTGCGCGAACCCGGTGCGCAGCGCGGCGCCCTTGCCCCGGTTGACCCCGTGGTGCAGCACCGTGGCCCCCAGCGCCCGGCACTCCTCGAGCACCGGACCGGGCGAGCCGTCGTCCACCACCAGCAGGTCCAGCCGGGGGTCCAGTCGGCGCAGCGCGGCCAGCAGCGCGGGCAGCCGGCCGTCGGGCCGGTAGGCCGGGACCAGGACGACGGTCACGCGATGTAGAGGACGTCGGAGGTGCCGCGCTCCTGGCCCTTGCCCAGCGGGTCGTTGACCAGCGCGCCGTCGAAGACCATCGTCGAGGAGCCGCCGCCGTCGATGTTGTAGGCGGTGACCGCGCCCAGCCCCACGAAGATCTGGGCCAGCTCGGGCAGCGTGACGCCCTCGCTGTAGCCCTCGCTGCGCCCGTCGACCACGACGAACACCAGGTGGTTGCTGTCGATGACCCCCACCGCGGTGCGCGGCTGGTCGCCCTGGATCGAGTGGTTGCCGACGTTGGTGTCCACCTCGACGGAGTCGATCCCCGACACCACGGCGCCGGCCTCGACGATCGCCGGGCCGAAGGACAGCGTGTTCCACACCCCGGCGGCCACCAGGTCCGCGGCCGTCGTCGCCGTCTCGTCGTAGACGCGCACCGAGCCGTCGCGGTAGAAGGCCATGCCCTCGCGGGCGCCGGCGTCGCGGTAGGCGACCCCGTTGCGGATGACGATGCCGGTCTCGCGGAACCCGTAGTAGTCGCCGTTGACCGCCCACACGGCGCCCACGCGGGCGGCGATGTCGGAGGGGTCCTCGGTGATGTTCAGCCCGAACTCGTCGTTCGCGAACGCCGAGCGGAGCACGGTGGCGTCGGTGAGGACGACGTCGGCGACGAAGTAGGTGACCGTGGAGTCGCCGCTCCCGGTCACGACCGTCGAGATCGTGATGGCCGCCTGGTCGGAGCTGTAGGTGTCACCGCTGACGGAGCCGTTCGAGGTCGCGGTCGTGCCGGCGTCGACGCCGGAGGCGGCCTCGTAGGCCGAGGCGTCCGCGACCTGCACGTGGTCGACGACGAACCGGTCCAGGGCCCACCAGGTGCCGCCGCCACCGGCGGCCAGCAGCACCCCGGCGGCGCCGCCGAGGAAGCCGCGGCGGCTGATCCGGCGGGACGGCGGGGGCTCGGCCGGGGGCGCGGGAGGGGTCTGCGTCGAGGTCATGGGGACGACGGTCGGGGCCGTCCCTCTGCGGGAGCTGTGCGCCGCATGAGCACCGGATTCGCACAGGGAGCACTCAGCTGCGGCCGGGGCCACGCCTGGCCGGCGACCCGATGGTGAGCAGGACCTGAACCCCGGATGGACGGACCGCCATGCCCCAGCTCGTGCTCATCGCCGCCGACCTCGTCGCCATCGGCGTCCTGGTCCTCGGCGTCTACTTCCCCCGGCACCGCCGGCGCGACCTGGTCGCCGCCTACCTCGGCGTGAACGTCGGCGTGCTCGCGGTGTCGACGGCGCTCAGCTCCAGCACTGTGGGCGTCGGCCTGGGCCTGGGCCTGTTCGGGGTGCTGTCGATCATCCGGCTGCGCTCGACCGAGCTGGCGCAGAGCGAGGTGGCCTTCTACTTCGCCGCGCTGGCCCTGGGCCTGCTGGGCGGGTTGGGTGCGGGCACCACCGGCGCCGAGGTGCTGGTGGCCGGCCTGATGGCGCTGGTCGTCGGGGTGATGTGGGCCGGCGGGCACCCGAGGCTGATGCGCCGCTACCGGCAGCAGCAGGTGGTCGTCGACCGGGCGTTCACCGACGAGGCCGCCCTGGTCGCGCACCTGGAGGGCCTGTTCGACGCCCGGGTGCACCAGGTGACCGTGCAGCGGGTCGACCTCGTCGACGACACCACCACCGTCGACGTCCGGCTCGAGCTCGGCGCCCGGACGGCGGCGCACCGCCCCGCCGTCCCGGTCGAGCCGCAGATGACCGGCCAGCTGCACCGGTCGGACCTGCGGTGACACCCGTGCTCACCGCCGTGCTGGCGGAGCTGCCGCCGGTCTCGCTCGAGGAGCTGGTCGGCACCGCGGCGCTGCTCACCCGGGTGGACCGCAAGTACGTGCTCCCCCCCGACGCGGCCGCCGCGGTGCTCGGTCGGCTGCCCGGCGCCCGGGTGCTGGCCATCGGCGGGCAGCGCGGCTTCGGCTACGACTCGGTCTACGTGGACACCCCCGGACTGGCCGGTTTCCACCTGGCCGCCCGCGGTCGGCGCCGCCGGTTCAAGGTGCGGCAGCGCACCTACACCGACGCCGGCGAGAGCTGGGTGGAGGTGAAGACCCGCGGCCCGCGCGGGGCGACGGTCAAGGAGCGCGTCGCCGGCGACGACGTGGCCGGCGCCCGCCGGTTCGTGGACGACGTCCTGGTCCGGTCGGGCATCGACCTGCTCGGCGACCTCGTCCCCGTCCTCGGCACCCGGTACACCCGCACCACCCTGCTGCTGGACACCGCCCGGGTCACCGTCGACGCCGACCTGGTCTGGCGTTCGCCGTCCGGCGGGCTGCTCCCCCTCGTCGACCGCGTGGTCGTCGAGACCAAGTCCGGCTCGGCGCCCTCGACCGCCGACCGGCTGCTCTGGCGGGCCGGGCACCGCCCCGCCCGCATCTCCAAGTACGGCACCGGCCTCGCCGCCCTGCACCCCGAGCTGCCGCGCAACCGCTGGCACGCCACCCTCACCCGCCACCTCGCCACCCACACCACGGAGACCTCGTGAACCTGCGCCGAGTCCGCGCCGCCCTCGTGGCCGGCGCCGCCGCCACCCTGATCGCCGCCTGCGGCACCACCTCCACCAGCACCACGACCACCGCGGCCTCCGGGGAGGTCACCGCGGAGGTCGCCGCCGCCACCGGGACGACGGTCGAGGCCGCGCTGGCGGCGAACGACGGCTGGGTGACCTCTGCCGAGATCGGGTCCGGGACGACGATCACGCTCGAGGGCGACACCGCGACCTCCGACTCCGCCGGGGTGACCGTCGACGGGAACACCGTGACGATCACCGCGGCGGGCACCTACGTGCTGTCGGGCGACCTCGACGGCCAGGTCGTGGTGGACACCGCGGACAGCGAGGACGTCGTCCTGGTGCTCGACGGCGCGACCATCACCTCCCCCACCAGCGCGGGGATCGCGGTGACGAACGCCGAGACCGTCGTCCTCTCCCTCGCCGACGGCACGACGAACACCGTCGCCGACACCGCCGACCACGCCGACGACGGCACCAGCGCGGCGATCGACTCCAGCGCCGACCTGGTCGTCACCGGGACCGGCACCCTGCAGGTCACCGGGGCCTCGAACGACGGCATCAACAGCTCGGACGGCGTGACGATCGAGTCCGGCACCGTCACCGTCGACGCGGCCGACGACGGCATCCGGGGCCAGGACTCGGTGGTCGTCCTCGACGGCACCGTCACGGTGACCGCCGGGGGCGACGGCCTGAAGAGCGACGACACCGAGGACGTCACCCGCGGCTACGTCTACGTCGCCGACGGCACCGTGACCGTGACCGCCGGGGGCGACGGGGTCGCCGCCTCCACCGACGTCCTCGTCGGCGGCGGGACGGTCGACGTGACCGCCGGCGGGGGCTCGGACGCCTCGGTCGGCGACACCTCGGTCAAGGGCCTGAAGGGCGACGTCGCCGTGGTGGTCGGCGGCGGGACCGTCGACGTCGACGCCGCCGACGACGCCCTGCACTCGAACGGGGCGATCAGCCTCACCGGCGGCGACGTGACGGTGCGGTCCGGCGACGACGGCGTGCACGCCGACACCGACCTCACGATCTCCGGCGGCACGCTGACCGTGGCCGACTCCTACGAGGGCCTGGAGAGCGCGGCCATCACCATCGCCGGCGGCGACACCTCCGTCACCGCCTCCGACGACGGCGTCAACGCCTCGGCCGGGACCACCACCGGCGACACCGGCGGCGGCATGGGCGGCGGCGGCATGCAGGACGACGGCAGCACGCTGACCATCAGCGGCGGCACCCTGGTGGTCAGCGCCGAGGGCGACGGCCTGGACTCCAACGGCTCGATCGCGATCACCGGCGGCGACACCACGGTCTACGGTCCCAGCGGCAGCGGCAACGGCGCGCTGGACTCCAACGGCGGCATCGCGGTCAGCGGCGGCACCCTCGTCGCCGGCGGCAGCTCCGGCATGGCCGAGTCGCCGGACACCGATTCCGCCCAGGGCTGGCTGGCCTGGTCGGGGACGGCGTCCGCGGGCTCCACCGTCGTGGTCACCTCCGCCGACGGCACCGTGGTCGCGACCTACACCGCCGAGAAGGACATCCAGTCCCTCGTCGTCTCCTCGACCGACATCACCACCGGCGAGACCTACTCGGTCTCGGTCGACGGCGGCACCGCGACCACCGTGACCGCGGGCGAGGCCGCCGCCGGCGGGATGGGCGGCGGCATGGGCGGGGGGCCCGGCGGGGGCAGCGGCCAGCGCCCCGGCGGCTGACCCGACTCCTCGTCGGGTGACAGCTGAGCGTGGTCATGCGGGCCGGGCGACCACGCTCAGCTGTCACTCGGCGGTCTCAGCGGGGGCCGCGCTCCGCGGCGAGCTGCACGTAGTGCTGGACCACCTCGGCGTCGTCGACGGCGCCGAGGTTCAGCGCCTGGGCCGGCGGCACGCCCTGGAACAGCCGCTTGAGCGGGACCTCCAGGCGCTTGCCGGTACGGGTGTGCGGCACCCCGGGGACGACGAGCACCTCGTCGGGCACGTGCCGCGGGCTGGCCTCGCGCTTCACCGCCTCGCGGATCTCGGCGACCAGGGCGTCGGTGAGCTCGAACCCGTCGGCGAGCTGCACGAACAGCGGCATCCAGTAGCCGCCGTCGCGCTGCTCGACGCCCAGCACCACGCAGTCGGCGATGGCCGGGATGCTCTCGACCGCGGCGTAGAGGTCCGCCGTCCCCATCCGGACGCCACCGCGGTTGAGGGTGGAGTCCGAGCGGCCGGTGATGATGCAGCTGCCGGTGGGCGTGATCTCCAGCCAGTCGCCGTGCCGCCACACCCCGGGCCACGGCTCGAAGTAGGCCTCCCGGTAGCGGGTGCCGTCGGGATCGGCCCAGAAGTGCAGCGGCATGGTCGGCATCGGCTCGGTGACCACCAGCTCGCCGAGCTCCCCCACCACCGGGTGCCCCTGCTCGTCCCACGACGCCGCGGCCACCCCGAGCATCGGCCGCTGCAGCTCGCCGGCGACCACCGGCAGCAGCAGCGAGGAGCCGATGAACCCGGTGGCGACGTCGGTGCCGCCGGACAGCGAGCCCAGGAACACGTCGGGCTTCACCGCCGCGTAGACCCACTCGAACGCCGAGGCCGGCAGCGGTGACCCGGTCGACCCGATGCCCTTCAGCGCGCTCAGGTCGTGCGCGGAACCCGGCTCCAGCCCGGCCTTCTCGCAGGCGGTCAGGTAGCCGGCGCTGGTGCCCAGGTAGGTCAGGCCGGTGGCCGCGGCGACGGCGAACTGGGCGTCCAGCGTCGGGAAGCCGGGGGCGCCGTCGTGCACCACCAGCGTGGCGCCGGTGAGCAGCGAGCAGGCCGCGATGTTCCACATGATCCAGGCGGTCGAGGCGTACCAGGAGAACCGGTCGCCGGGCCCGACGTCGATGTGCAGCCCGGCCTGCTTGAGCTGCTCGACCGCCACCCCGCCGTGCCCGTGCACGATCCCCTTGGGCAGCCCGGTCGTGCCCGAGGAGTAGACGATCCACAGCGGGTGGTCGAACGGCAGCGCCTCGAACACCGGCGGCTGGACGTCGGCCACCGCGTCGGCCCACGGCAGCGTCCCGTCGGGGACCTCGGCGTGCAGGCGGGGCAGGGCGATTGTCGTCCGCACGGTGGGCAGCGACGCGCGCAGCTGCGCCACGACGTCCCGGCGGTCGTGCTCGCGACCACCGAACCGGTAGCCGTCGACGGCGACCAGCACCACCGGCTCGATCTGGGCGAACCGGTCGAGCACGGCGCGGGGCCCGAAGTCCGGTGCGCAGGCCGACCAGACGGCCCCGATCGCGGCGCAGCCCAGGAACGCGACGACGGCCTCGGGCACGTTGGGCAGGTAGCCGGCGACCCGGTCCCCGCGCTGCACGCCGAGCCGGCGCAGCGTGGCGGCGAACGCGCCGACCTGCCCGCGCAGGTCGGCCCACGACAGCTCCTCGGGCTCGGCCAGGCCGTCGGGCGTCTCGCGCACCGAGACGATCGCCGGCCGCTCGTCGGTGGCGTGCCGCAGCGCGAGCTGGGCCAGGTTGACCGTGCGGCGCGGGAACCACTCGGCACCCGGCATGGCCCGCGAGCCCAGCACCTCGTCGTCGGTGACCGGCGCCTCGCCCTCGAACACCTCGAACCAGGTGGCGACGTCGGCCCAGAACTGGTCCAGCTCCGACGTCGACCAGGCCCAGATCGCGTCGTAGTCGGGCAGGTCCAGCCCCCGGCGCCCGGCGGCCCAGGCCGCGAACCGGCCCAGCTGGGAGGCGGCGACGGACTCGGGTGTCGGGGACCACAGCGTCACCCCCCGCACCCTGCCAGAAGCCCGGGGGTTCGGGAGGCCGTCCACCGGGCAGGGGGCGGGGGACGACGAGCCGACACCGAGGAGAACCACGTGCCGACCCGCCCGCTGACTCGAGACCGCGGTCAGCTGCCCATCGAGGACCACGGCCTGATCGGGGACGGCGCCACCTGCGCGCTGGTGGCCCGCGACGGCTCCATCCCGTGGCTGTGCCTGCCCGACTTCGACTCCCCGCCCTTCCTGGCCGGGCTGCTGGACCACGAGCGCGGCGGCTCCTTCGACCTGGCGCTGACCGGGCTGGAGACCGCCGACCAGCGCTACCTCGACGACACCGGGGTGCTGCTCACCGAGCTGCACGGCCCCGACGGCGTCGTCGAGGTCACCGACTGCCTCACGCTGCGCGCCGGCGCCGACCTCACCGAGCTGGTGCCCGCCGGGCGGTCGGAGCTGCTGCGGCTGGCCCGCGTGGTCACCGGCGCGGCCGAGCTGACCGTGCGGTTGAGGCCCCGGGACGACGTGCAGGTGCGGCAGGAGGGCGGCGGCTGGGCGCTGTCCTGGCCCGCGCAGCCCGACCTGCGGCTCACCGTGTGGTCCTCCCACCCGCTCGCGGTGGCCGACGACGGCTCGCTGGGCGGCACCGTGACCCTGCGCGCCGGCGACCCGCTGACCGTGGCCCTGCACTGGTCGGGCAACACCCGGCTGCAGGACCGGCAGGACCCCGCGGCGTTGGTGCACCAGACCGCCACCGCCTGGCGGGCCTGGGCCGGGCGGATCCGGTACGAGGGCCCGCAGCGCCGGCTGGTCCGCCGCTCGGCGATCACCCTCAAGCTGCTCGACCACGCGGCCACCGGCGCGATCATGGCCGCCGCCACCTCGTCGCTGCCCGAGGAGGTGGGCGGGGTGCGCAACTGGGACTACCGCTACACCTGGGTCCGCGACGCCGCGTTCAGCGTCTACGCGCTGCGCCGCATCGGGCTGACCACCGAGGCCGACTCCTTCCTGGCCTGGACGCTCACCAACGCCGAGCGCGACGGCGGCCCGAAGATCATGTACGCCCTCGACGGCGGGCAGCCGCCCGAGGAGTGGGAGGACCCGGCCCTGCGCGGCTGGCGCGACTCCGGCCCCGTGCGCTGGGGCAACGGCGCGGCCGGGCAGACCCAGCACGACGTCTACGGCGAGCTCATGGACGTCGCCCACCAGTGGACGACCGACGGCGGCCAGGTCGACGAGCACCTCTGGACGGCGCTCACCGCGCTCGCCGAGCAGGCGATCGAGCAGTGGCGGACCCCCGACCAGGGGATCTGGGAGATCCGCGGCGCCGGCCGCCCGTTCACCTACTCGGTGGCCATGTGCCAGGTCGCCGTCGACCGGGCGCTGCGCATCGCCGAGCGCTGCGGCCTCGACCACCCCCGCGAGCGGTGGACCGAGGCCGCGCGCGAGATGCGGGCCGCCGTCCTCGAGCGGTCGTGGGACGGCGAGCGCGGCACCTTCACCGAGCACCTGGCCGAGGACGGGCAGGCGAACGACGGCGGGCTGGACGGCTCGCTGCTGGCCCTGCCGCTGCGCGGCGTCGTCCCCTTCGACGACCCGCGCATGGTCGCGACGGTCGAGAAGGTGACCGAGCACCTCGACGCCGGCGACGGCCTGCTCTACCGGTACCTGCACAGCGAGTCCGACGACGGGCTGCCCGGGCAGGAGGGCGCGTTCCTGCTGTGCAGCTTCTGGCTGGTGGACAACCTCACCGGCCAGGGCCGGCTGGACGAGGCCGAGGCCCTGTACGACTCGCTGTGCGCCCGCGCCACCCCGCTGGGCCTGCTCAGCGAGGAGATCGACCCCCGGGACGGCTCGTTCCTGGGCAACTTCCCGCAGGCCTTCAGCCACCTGGGCGTCATCGCCTCGGGGTGGAAGATCGCCCGTGCCCGACGCGCAGAGGCAGGCCGCTCGTGAAGCGTTCCTTCGTCGTCCTCGGCGGATCCGGTGACCTGACCGGCCGCCTGCTCCTCCCCAGCCTGGCCGAGCTGTACGAGCGCGGGGTGCTCGACGAGGCCGTCGAGGTGCTCGCGGTCAGCCAGCAGGACTGGGACGACGAGGCCTACCGGGACTGGGCGCGGGAGCGGCTCACCGCCCACGCCGAGGGCCTGGCCGAGGACGCCCGCGAGCGCGTGGTCGCCCAGCTGGGCCACGAGCACGGCGACGTCACCAGCCCCGACGACCTGCGCCGCGCGCTCGACCGGGTGGACGGCGTGCCGGTGGTCTACCTGGCGCTGCCCAACACCGTCTTCCTGCCCACGCTCACCGCGCTGCGCGAGGTGGGGCTGCCCGAGGGCGCCCGCGTCGTGGTGGAGAAGCCGTTCGGCACCGGCATCGAGGACGCCCGCGAGCTCAACGAGGTGCTGCACGGGCTGGTCCCCGAGGAGGCGGTCTTCCGGATCGACCACTTCCTGGCCAAGCAGACCGTGCTCAACGTGCTGGGCCTGCGCTTCGCCAACCGGGTGTTCGAGCCGGTGTGGAACGCCCAGCACGTCGACTCCGTCGAGATCGTGTTCGACGAGGACCTCGGCCTGGAGGGGCGGGCCGGCTACTACGACAAGGCCGGCGCGCTGCGGGACATGCTGCAGAACCACCTGCTGCAGCTGCTCGCCGTCGTCGCGATGGAACCCCCGCAGTCGCTGGACTCCGGCACCCTGCAGGCCCGCAAGGCCGACGTGCTGCGCGCCGTCCGCTCCTACCCCGAGCACAGCGTGCGCGGGCGGTACACCGCCGGCACGATCGGCGACCGCGAGCTGCCCGCGTACGCCGACGAGGAGGGGGTCGACCCCACCCGCGGCACCGAGACCTACGCCGAGTTCACCGTGACCATCGAGAACTGGCGCTGGAGCGGGGTGCCGTTCCGGCTGCGCACCGGCAAGGCGCTGGGCACCCAGCGCAAGGAGATCGTGGTCCGGTTCAAGCCGGTGCCGCACCTGGCCTTCGCCGACGAGCAGCCCGAGGCCGACGTCCTGCGTCTGCAGCTGAGCCCCGACGGCATCGCGCTGGAGATCAACCTCAACGGTGCCGGCGACCCCTTCGACCTCGAGCGCGAGGTGCTGCGGGCGACCTCGCCCGAGCAGGACCTCCCGGCCTACGGCCTGCTGCTGCGCGAGATGCTGGCCGGGGACCCGACGCTGTCGATCTCGGACGTCGAGGCCGAGCAGGGCTGGCGGATCGTGCAGCCGGTGCTCGACGCCTGGGCCGCCGACCGGATCCCGCTGGTCGACTACCCCGCCGGCTCCGACGGTCCGGCATGAGCCCCTACGTGCCGGGCGAGCGGAACGTGCTGGGTGGCCCGCTCGAGGAGTGCGGCAGCGACCCGGTCACCGGCTTCTACCGCGACGGCCACTGCTGCACCGGCCCCGAGGACATCGGCAGCCACACCGTCTGCGCCGTGGTGTCCGCCGAGTTCCTGGCGATGCAGGCCGCCCTGGGCAACGACCTGACCACCCCGCGCCCCGAGTTCGGCTTCCGCGGACTCACCCCCGGCGACCGGTGGTGCGTGGTGGCCGCCCGCTGGCGGCAGGCGGCCGAGGCCGGGGCGCCCGCCGGGGTCGTGCTGGCCGCGACGAACGTGAAGTCCCTGGACGTCGTCCCGCTCGAGCTCTTGCGCGCCCACGCGGTCGACGTCCCCGACGACCTGTCCGGGTGGGGGGAATCCCCGCCCCCCGTCGCCGGTTCGTGACCGGCGTGACCGATCTGCGCACGCTGCCCGTGACCACCCTGCAGGGCGACCCGAGCACGCTCGGCGAGCTGACCGGCGGCCGCCCCGCGCTCGTGGTGAACGTGGCCAGCCGGTGCGGGCTGACGCCGCAGTACACCCAGCTCGAGCAGCTGCAGCAGGAGTACGGCGACCGCGGGTTCACCGTCGTCGGGGTGCCGTGCAACCAGTTCGCCGGCCAGGAGCCGGGCACCTCCGCCGAGATCGAGGAGTTCTGCTCCGCCACCTACGGCGTGACGTTCCCGATGACGGCGAAGGTCGAGGTCAACGGCCCCGACGCCGACCCGCTCTACCGGGCCCTGACCGCGGTGCCCGACGCCGACGGCGAGGCGGGCGACGTGCAGTGGAACTTCGAGAAGTTCCTGCTCTCGGCATCCGGTGAGGTGGTGGCCCGGTTCCGCCCCCGCACCGAGCCCACCGACCCCGCGGTGCGGGCCGCCGTCGAGGCGCAGTTGACGCTGTAAGTCACACGCCGACGGATGGTTGCGCGCGATCGATGCTGGGCATCCTCGCCGCGACGTGCTCCGGGCCCCCGGAGCTCTCCCCCGACATGGAGGACACCGCATGATCCCGGCAGGCAACATCCGCGACTGGCGCGGCGAGAACGTCGTCGACCCCGAGGGCCACAAGATCGGCACCCTGGAGTCGATCTACGTCGACGTCGTGTCCGACGAGCCCTCGTTCATCGGCGTCGAGATCGGCGGCAAGAGCATCGTGTTCATCCCGCTCAAGGACTCCACCGTCGGCCCGCGCGAGGTCCGGGTGTCCTACCCCCGCGACCTGGCCAAGGCGGCCCCGAACATCGACACCGACGGCGAGCTCACCGCCGACGAGGAGCCGAAGGTGTTCGCGCACTACCAGCTGCCCTACTCCACGGGCGCCAACGGCGAACGGCAGCTCGCCCGCCGCTGAGGCCTGGTGGAGTCGCAGCGCATCGTTCTCCGAGCGCTGCGACTCCACAGCTCAGCCGGCGATGGCCGACGGGTCCATCCAGACGGCTTCCCAGACGTTGCCGCTCGGGTCGGCGAACGCGGTGCCGTACATGAAGCCGTGGTCCTGGGACTCGTTGTACTTGCTGCCGCCGTGCTCGATCGCCTTCGCCAGCAGGTCGTCGCACTCCTGACGGCTCTCGGCCGACAGGGCGTTCATCACCGACACCGTCTGCGCCGGGTCGCCCGTGGTCGCACCCGCGGGCAGGAAGCTGGCGAACCTCTCCCGGGTCAGGACCATCGCCGTGATGTTCTCGGCGATCTCGAACGACGCGGTGTTCTCGTCGCTGAACTGCATGTTCTGCTCGAAGCCCAGTCCGGCGTAGAACGCCTTCGCGGCCTCGATGTCGGTGACCGGCAGGTTGACGAAGATCATGCGCACGGGGTGCTCCCTGAGGTGGTCGGGCCGGCCCTCCCGGCCCCGTCACCAGCAAGACGACCACGCCGTCCAGAACTCATCGCTGCCGGACCCGGCCGCCGGCGCGCGGGGGACGCGCCGGGGCCGGGAGATCAGGTGGTCGGATCGGACGTCGTGCCGTCCGACGTCGTGCCGTCCGACGTCGTCCCGTCCGACGTCGTCCCGTCCGTGGTGCCGTCCTGGCCGGGCGGGGTGCCGAACTGGCTGCCGTCGGGCGGGGTGCCCATCGGACCGCCGCCCCCACCGGGGAACTGCTGGTCGGTGGTCGACGTGGTGGCCGCCGTCTCCGGTGCGGTGGCCCGGCCCACGGCGAACCCGCCCCCGCCCACGGCGACCAGCCCGACCGCCGCAGCGGCCACCAGGGCTATGCGGGCCCGACCGCGGCGGCGGGGGCGCGGCTCCGTCGGCGTCGCGGCCGGGGTGGCCGACCAGGTCGGCTCCCCGGTGTAGGGGTGCGCCTCGACCCGCGGCTCGGTCCCGCGGTACGGCTCCGCCTGGGTGGGCGGGTCCGCCGGCGGGGTGGTGGAGGGGAACTGGTCGGGGTGCTGGGGGTCGGTCACGTCTGCTCCTGCGCGGGGTCCGGTGGTGCGTCCTGACCACCATCGGACCCCGCGCTGTGCCGGAGCTCGGCCCTCCCTGAGCAGTCGCCCAGCGTCAGCCGATGCGGACCAGCTTCTTGTTCACGAACTCGTCGGCGGCCAGCAGGCCCATCTCGCGCGAGGTGCCGCTGCGCTTGATGCCGCCGAAGGGCAGCTCCGGGGAGTCGGCGAGCACCAGGTTCACGTAGACCATGCCGGCCTCGATGCGGTTCGCCACCCGCTCGCCCTGCTCGGGGTCGGTGGTGAACACGTAGGAGCCCAGGCCGAAGCCGGTGTCGTTGGCCAGCTCGACCGCGGCGTCCTCGTCGGGAACCGAGTAGACGACGGCGACCGGGCCGAAGAACTCCTCGCCGTAGGCGGGGTTGTCGGCGGTGACCCCGGTGAGCACCGTGGGCTCGAAGTAGGCGCCCTCGCGCTTCCCGCCGGCGACCAGGGTGGCGCCGGCGGCGACGGCGCGCTGCACCTGCTGGTCGAGGGTCTCCGCGGCCCGCAGCGAGGACAGCGGGCCCAGCTCGGTCTCGGCCTTCGTCGGGTCCGCGGGGACGATCGCCGTCATCTTCGCGGTGATCCCGGCCAGGAACTCGTCGTACAGGTCGGCGTGGACGACGAAGCGCTTGGCCGCGTTGCAGGACTGGCCGCTGTTGTCCATGCGCGCCTCGACGGCGGCGGAGACGGCGGCGTCGAGGTCGTCGGTCGACAGCAGGATGAACGGGTCGGAGCCACCCAGCTCCAGGGCCACCTTCTTCAGGTGCCGGCCGGCCACCTCGGCCACCGCGGTGCCGGCCCGCTCGGAGCCGGTGAGGGAGACGCCCTGCACGCGGGGGTCGCCGATGATCGTGGCGGCCTGGTCGTTGCTGGCGTAGACGTTGACGTAGGCACCCTCGGGGAACCCGGCGTCGAGGAACACCTGCTCGATCGCGGCGGCGGACTCCGGGCACTGCGGGGCGTGCTTGAGGATGATGGTGTTGCCGATCGCCAGGTTGGGGCCGGCGAACCGGGCCACCTGGTAGTACGGGAAGTTCCACGGCATGACGCCCAGCAGCGGCCCCAGCGAGGCGCGGCGGATGACCGCGGTGCCCGCCGAGCCCTCGACCAGGTCGATCGGCTGGTCGGCGGTGATCCGCTCGGCGTTGTCGGCGTAGTACTCGTAGATGTCGGCGGCGAAGTCGACCTCGCCCTCGGCAGCGGTGATCGTCTTGCCCATCTCGCGCACGATCAGCGCAGCCAGGGTGTCCTTGCGCTCGCGGTGCAGCTCCGCCACCCGGCGGATCAGCGCCCCGCGCTCGGCCGCCGAGGAGCTGCGGGACCACCCCCGGTGGGCGGCGGTGGCCGCGGCGATCGCCTCCTCGACCTGCTCGTCGGTGGCGGTGGGGTAGCTGGCCACGGTCTCGCCCGTGGCTGGGTCCACGACGACGTACTCGGTCAAGGCTGTGCTCCGATCAGGGGGACGACGTCCGTGCGGGGAGACTAGCGACGGATCCGGTGGTCGGGGAAGCCGGAGCCGACGGTTTCCGTCGTCCCCGGCCTCCCGTGCGGCATGCCTCAGCCCACCGTCACCGCCCGGTGCACCGGCGCCCCGCCGACGACGGTGAGCAGCACCGGGCTCTCGGCGGACTCGTCGGGCGGGGTGATGAGCGGGTCCAGCGCCAGCGCGGTGAGGTCGGCCCGCATGCCGACCGCGATCCGCCCGGCGACGCGGGCCTCGCCGGCCGCCGCCGCGGCGTGGCTGGTGTACCCCTCCAGCGCCTGCCGGGCGGTGAGCGCCTGGCCCGGCTGGACCGGGGGGCTGTCCCGTCGGCCCGCCGGCCGGCGCAGCTGGGCGTCGGCCATGATCGGCCGGGGGTCGTAGGGCGCCACCGGCCAGTCCGAGCCCAGCGCCAGGGTGACCCCGGCCCGGCGCAGGTCGCCGCACCGCCACGCCCGGTCGGCCCGCTCGGCGCCCAGCCGGTGCGACCAGTTGTCGCTGTGGTCGGCCTTCGAGTACAGCGTGCAGTGGCTGGGCTGCATGCTCGCCACCAGGCCGCTGGCGGCGAACCGGCGCACCAGCTCGCCCGGCAGGGTCTCCAGGTGCTCCACCCGGTGGGTGGCCCCGCCCGCGACGCCCGCCAGCGACCGGACGACGTGCGCGACCGCGGCGTCGCCGATGGCGTGCGTGGCGGTGGGCACGCCCGCCTCGGCCAGGTGCCGCACCGCTCGGGTGTAGGCCTGCGGGTCCGGCCAGAACGACTCGGTGGACTCGCCGAAGGCATCGGGCTCGGCGAGCCAGGCGGTGCCGCCGTCGATCGTGCCGTCGACCATGAACTTGACCCCGCCGACCTGCCAGCGCCGGCCCGCCGTCGCCTGCAGGTGCACCAGCTCGGCCAGGCCGTCGTCGTCCACCCCGGGCATGCACCACGGGGCGAACCGCAGCCGCAACGGCAGGTCACCGGCGGCCTCGACGGCGGCCAGCACCTCGGCGCTGTCACCGATGAAGTCCATGACGTGGCCGCCGGTGAGCCCGCTGGCGGCCATGCCGCGCAGCAGCTCGCCGAGCTCGGCGGCCCGCTCGGCCACCGGTGCCACGGGCGCGACCTGGGCGACCAGCTCGATCGCGGCCCACTCCAGCAGCAGCCCGGTGGGCACGCCGTCGGCGTCGCAGACCACCCGGGCGCGCTGGTCGAACTCCCGCGGGCCGTCGACCCCGGCGATCCGCAGCGCCGCGGCGGTGGCCAGCGCGCCGTGCGCGTCGAACAGCCGCAGCAGCGCCGGGCGCCCGCCGAGGGCCTCCTCGACCTCGACGGCCGCGACCGGGGTGCGGCCGAAGACGTTGGGGTCCAGGCCCCAGCCGAGCACCCACTCGTCGGGTCGGCGTCCGCGCGCCGCCTCGGCGAGCACCGACCGCAGGTGGCCGAGGTCGGTGACCGCGGACAGGTCGGTGCCGGCGGCCATCTGCAGGCCGCTGACCGGGTGCAGGTGGCCGTCGGTGAGGCCGGGCATCAGCGTCGCCGTCCCGAGGTCGAGCACCTCGGTGCGCGGTGCGCGCCAGTCCTGCACGTCGGCGGCGGAGCCGACCGCCGTGACGAGCCCGTCCGTCACCGCGACGGCCTGCACCGCGGAGTCGCCGTCCATCGTGTGCACGGTGCCGGCGAGCACCACCAGGTCGGGGTTCACGAGTGCGCCTCGGCGGTCGGTGCGGTGCCGCGGCCGATCCGGGCGTAGACCTCGGGGCGGGCCGTCCGCAGCCAGCGGGCCACCACGACCCCGACGACCAGCACCACCGGCACGAGCCCCACCACGATCCAGTTCGCCGCCGACTCGGTGTTGGTGAGCAGGCCGATGTTGTCCACCAGCAGGGCGGTGGCACCGGCCAGCAGCACCGCGGACACGACGCCGGCGACGACGGCGACGGGGTGCCGGGTCGGCCGGTCGGCCCGGGTGAAGAAGACGACGACCGAGACGGCGGTGAGCACCTGCAGCAGCAGGACGCCGACGACCGCGGGGGTGTTGATCCAGACGAGCAGACCGCGGAAGGGGTCCGCGCCGGCCAGGCCGAAGGCGATCACGGCGAGTGCGGCGATGCCGCTCTGCACCAGGCCCGCGGTGGTGGGCGACTGGTGGCGGGGGTGCAGCCGACCGGCGCCGGCGGGGAGGACGCCGTCCTCGGACAGCGCGAGGGCGTAGCGGGTGACGGCGTTGTGGAAGGCGATCTGGGAGGCCAGCACGCTGGTGACGACGAGGAGCTGCATGAGCGTGGCTGCCCAGGGGCCCACGTAGGTGGCGATGACCTGGAAGAAGAGCCCCGGCAGGTCGGCCGCCGCGGCGCCCTGCACGCCGGCCTCGCCGAACGCCTGCACGACCGACCACACGACGACGCAGTAGAAGACCGCCATGAAGCCGACCGCGACGTAGGTGGCCCGCGGGATGGTCCGCTCGGGACGTCGGGCCTCGCTGCGGTAGATCGCGGTGGACTCGAAGCCCATGAACGCGGCGAAGCAGAGCGCGAGGATGGCCGCCATGCCGGGCCCGGTCAGGCTGGACGGCGCGAACGACCCGGCCGACAGCCCCTCGGCGCCGCCCCGCGCGATGACCCCGCCGGCCATGAGGGCGAGGATCGCGGTCTCGGCGACCAGCAGCACGCCGAGCACCTTGGCGCCGACGTCGATGCCGAACCAGCAGACCGCGGTGACGATCGCGATGCCGACCAGCGCGATGACCGGCCACGGCAGCGAGATGCCGAAGACGTCGAGCAGCGTGGCCTGGGTCTGCTGGGCGAGCAGCCCGTAGACCCCGACCTGCAGCCCGCTGTAGGACACCAGCGCCAGGACGGCGGCCGCGAGGCCGGCGGTCTGCCCCAGCCCGCGGGTGACGTAGGAGTAGAACGCGCCGGCGCTGCCGACGTGCTTGGTCATGGCGGTGAACGCGACGGCGAAGATGGTCAGCACGACGCCGGCGGCGAGGTACCCCACCGGGGCGCCGATCCCGCCGACCAGGAGGGCCAGCGGGGCGACCCCGGCCATCACGGTCAGCGGGGCAGCCGCGGCGACGACCAGGAAGACGATGCCGCCGGTGCCGAGGGCGTTGCGCCGGAGACCCGGTGCATCGGGCGCCGCGACGGCGGGGGACGAAGGGAGATCGGTGGCCATGGACGGGGTCCTCCCGGGGACGCTGGGCACTCTTAACCGAATGACGTTCGGTTACTGTGGGGTGTGGGCAGCATCACCGTCAAGGGTTGCGACGACGTGAACGTCGTGCCAGATCCCGACGACGTCCCGAAGCGGCGGCGCAGGCGGCTGCTCAGCGTCGACGCGATCCTCGGCGCGGCCCTGGCCCTGGTCGACGAGAACGGCCGGCTGACGATGACCGAGCTGGCGACCCGGCTGGGCAGCAGCGCGTCGTCGATCTACCACCACCTGCCCGGGCGCGACGCGATCCTCGAGGCGCTGCGCGACCGGCTCGGCCAGGACATCGGGCCGATCCCGGTCGACCAGCCCTGGGACGCCGGGCTGGCCACCTGGCTGCGCCGCTACCGCGACGCCTTCGCCGCCCACCCCAACCTCATCCCGATGCTGACCGGGCAGACCATCACCGACCCCGCCGTGCTGGCCTCGTACGAGCAGGTCACCGGGATGCTGCTGCGCGGCGGGTTCGCCGAGGACGAGGTCGTGCTGTGGCTCAGCGTGGTCGACAACTTCACCCTCGGCTCGGCCCTGGACCTCGCCGCGCCGGACGACGTGTGGCTGCCCTCGGCCCCGGCGGGCGGGGCGAGCCCCACCCCGCGCATGGACGCCGCCGTGCGGGCCGCTCCCCGCGGGCGCGAGCGGGCCGACGCCGCCTTCGAGCTCGGGTTGACCGCCCTGGTCGCCGGCATGCGGGCACACCTCGACGCGGCCGCCGACAACGGATAGCGTCGCCGCAGCACATCCGATCGACGGTTTCCGTCGTGCGCGAGGGGGAGAGATGGTCCGCTACGGCTCGCAGTTCGGCCCCGACATCACCTACCTCGGGGTCGACCGGTGCGACCACACCGACCCGGCCACGATGGCCGGTGCCGACGTGGTGATCCTGGGCGCCCCGTTCGACGGCGGGACGAGCCACCGCCCCGGCACCCGGTTCGGGCCGCAGGCGATCCGGATGACCGACTACCTCCCGCACGACGGCTCGCGGCCCTCGCTGGCGCTGCGCACCGACGGCCTGCGCGACCTGAAGGTGCTGGACGCCGGGGACGTCGAGATGTACTCCGGCGACATCGAGGTGGCACTGCCCGCGCTGCGCTCGGCGGTGGCCGACGTCGTGCGGGCCGGGGCGATGCCGGTGGTCCTCGGCGGCGACCACTCCATCGCCTTCCCCGACGCCGGCGGGGTGGCCGACGTGCTGGGCCACGGCCGGGTGTCGATGATCCACTTCGACGCGCACGCCGACACCGGCGACATCGAGTTCGGCTCGCTGTGGGGCCACGGCCAGCCGATGCGCCGGCTGATCGAGAGCGGCGCGCTGCGCGGCGACCGGTTCCTGCAGGTCGGGCTGCGCGGCTACTGGCCACCGCCCGAGACGCTGGACTGGATGGCGCAGCAGCGCATGCGCTCCTACGAGATGACCGAGATCGGGCACCGCGGCCTGGCCGCCTGCCTGACCGAGGCGTTCACCATCGCCACCGACGACTGCGACGGCGTCTTCCTCTCCGTCGACATCGACGTCTGCGACCCCGGGCACGCGCCGGGCACCGGCACCCCCGAGCCCGGCGGGCTGACCGCGCGCGAGCTGCTGGACGCCGTCCGCCGGATCTGCCTGGAGCTGCCGGTCGTGGGCATCGACGTCGTCGAGGTCTCCCCGCCCTACGACCACGCCGACATCACCGCCGCCCTGGCCAACCGCGTCGTCCTCGAGGCGTTGAGCGCCATCGCCCGGCGCCGCTCGGCGCTCCCCCCGTTCGACCCCTCGCTCCCCCTGCTCGCAGATCGGAACCTGCCATGACCGCGCACCCGCTCGACCCGCTGTCCGCCGACGAGTTCCGCGCCGCGGCGGCGATCCTGCGCCGCGAGAAGGGGGTCGGCGACGGGTGGCGGTTCGCGAGCATCGAGCTGCGCGAGCCGGCCAAGGACGTCGTCCGCACCTGGTCGGCCGGCGACCCGAACCCGCGCGAGGCCCGGGTGACCTGCTTCGAGACCGCCGCGAACGCGGCGTACAAGGCGGTCGTGTCGCTGACCGACGACGCCGTGCTCGAGTGGACGCCGGTCCCCGGCGAGCAGCCGAACATGACCGTCGACGAGTGGCACGAGGCGCACGTCGCGCTGATCGCGCACCCGCAGGTCATCGAGTCGCTGGCCGCCCGCGGCATCACCGATCTCGACCTGGTGCTCATCGACACCTGGGCCTACGGGCACTCGCTCATCCCGCAGCAGTTCGCCGACCGCCGGGTGGGCTGGACCGACGTCTGGGTCCGCGAGACCCCGAACGGCAACCCCTACGCGCACCCGGTCAACGGCCTGCACCACGTGGTCGACCTCAACACCATGGAGCTGCTGGACGTCGAGGACACGTTCTCGGTGCCGGCGCCGGCGAACGCGATGGGCGAGTACGTCCCCGCCCTGGTGCCCGGCCTGGTCGAGCGAACGGACGTCAAGAAGTTCGAGCTCACCCAGCCCGACGGCGTCTCGCTGTCGGTCGAGGGCAACGAGCTGCGCTGGCTGGACTGGTCGATGCGCATCGGCTTCAACCACCGCGAGGGCCTGGTGCTGCACCGGGTCTCGATCGACGGCCGGTCGGTCGCCCACCGCATGAGCTTCGCCGAGATGGTCGTGCCCTACCGCGACCCCAGCGAGGACCACTACCGCCGCACCGCCTTCGACATCGGCGAGTGGGGCCTGGGCTTCATGACCACCTCGCTCGAGCTGGGCTGCGACTGCCTGGGCGAGATCACCTACCTCGACGCCGTGCTGCACGACAGCCACGGCGAGCCGTACACGATCACCAACGCGATCTGCATCCACGAGGAGGACGACGGCGTCCTCTGGAAGCACGTCGACGAGCACGCCGGCGCCGAGGTGCGGCGCTCGCGCCGGCTGGTGGTCAGCTTCCACGCGACCGTGGCCAACTACGAGTACCTCGTCTACTGGCGCTTCTACCCCGATGGCCAGATCGAGTGCGAGGTGCGGGCCACCGGGATCATGGTGACCTCGGCGTTCGAGGACACGCCGCCCGAGCACGGCACCGTCGTCGACGACCACACCTACGCCCCGGTGCACCAGCACTTCATCGTGGCGCGGCTGGACATGGAGGTCGACACCCCCGACAACACGGTCGTGCAGTCGCACACCGAGGTGCCGCCCATCGGGCCGGGCAACCCCTACGGCATGGCGCTGACGCCGCGGAAGGCGCCGATCACCACCGAGGGCGGGTTCGACCTGGACTGGGCCTCGCAGCGCGGCTTCTCGGTCACCTCGGCCTCGCGGCGCAACGCGTGGGGTGCGCCGACGAGCTACAAGCTGGTGCCGACCGCGGCGATCCCCGCACTGGCCGGGCCGGAGTCCCCGCTCATCCAGCGGGCCGGCGTGGTGGCGCACCCGGTGTGGGTCACGCCGTTCGACGCCGAGGAGCGCTGGCCCTCGGGCGAGTTCTGCAACCAGAGCTCACGGGACGCCGGGCTGCCCGAGTGGACGCAGGCCGGCCGCTCCACCGAGGCGACCGACGTCGTCCTGTGGCACGTGTTCGGCCTGCACCACGTGCCGCGGGTCGAGGACTGGCCGGTCATGCCGGTGGACGTCGTGCGGTTCGAGCTCAAGCCGACCGGCTTCTTCGACCGCAACCCCACGCTGTCGATGCCCCCGTCGGCCTCCGGCGCACCGCACTGCCACTAGGGGTCAGGCGGAGCGGGTCGCCACGAGGTCGGCGGCGGCCCGCTGCAGGACGGCGACGGCGTCCAGGTCGTGGGTCAGCGGGCACTGCCCGACGGCGGCGGGCAGGTCGAGCGCGGCGAGCAGCCGGCCCGCGGCCGCGGGCAGCGGCTCGTCGGTGACGACGGCGAACGCGGCCGGGCCGTAGCGGGCCAGCCACTCGCCCTCGACCAGCGCACCGGACAGCGCGGCGGTGACGTCGAGCAGGAGGGCGGCGCCCAGCGGCACCACGGTCGCCGACAGCAGGCCGACGACGACCACCCCGGTGTCGGCGGGTCGGCCGGCGGCGGGGCGGCGCAGGGCCAGGACGTCGAGCAGCGCGGCCCGACCGGGCAGCAGGGTGATGGCGTCGAGCTCCACCGTGGCGGGGCGTTCCAGCAGCGTGGTCACGCAGGCACTGTCGGCGGGAACCCGCCCGAGCTGTAGCGGGGCTCAGCCGATCGGGGCGGTCACCGGGCGGAACGCACCGGTGGCGGGCCCCGGCCACAGCGCCTCGAGCACCTCGACGGTCTCGTCGCGGGCCGAGGACGCCGCGCCCACCGTGCGGTACCGGGTGGGCGGGATGCCGTCGACCATGTCGTCGAGCACGTCGGCGACCACGACGGTCACGTTGTCCGACGCCGGGGCGGCCAGCGCCGCGCCCAGCAGGGTGGCCGCGGCCTGGTCGGGGTTCTCGGCGACCGCCAGCAGCTCGGCCATGACCTGCGGCGGGAGCGCCCCCGACAGGCCGTCGGAGCAGACCAGCAGCCGGTCGCCGGGCAGCAGGTCGACCGACAGCACCTCGAGGCCCTCGACGTCGTCGGTGCCGCCGTGCAGCGCGGCGTAGACCGCCGACCGCTGCGGGTGCACCAGCGCCTCGGCCTCGGTGATGGAGCCGGCGTCGATCAGGGCCTGCACGAGGGTGTGGTCGCGGGTGAGCTGCACGAGCTCGGGGGCCCGCCAGCGGTAGGCGCGGGAGTCGCCGATGTGCACCAGCACGGCCCGGTCGCCCAGCACGCCGATCGCCGACAGCGTGGTGGCCATGCCCTCGAGCCGCGGGCGGTGACCCACCGCGGTGCGGATCCGCTCGTTGCACGCGGCGACCAGGCTGGCCAGATCGCCGTCGGGCTCGTCGGCGCTCAGCTCGCGGCCCATCGGGGCCAGCCACCCGATGACCAGCGACGAGGCGACGGCCCCGCCCACGTTGCCGCCGACGCCGTCCGCGACGGCGACCAGGCAGGGCGACACCAGCCCGGAGTCCTGGTTGTCCGGCCGGGGCCCGGTGTGCGAGCGCGCGGCGGCGTTCAACGACAGCGCCACGCACACCCCCCGTTCCTCGCCCCGACCTGGTACCGGCAAGTAGACCAGCCGACGGGCGCCGTCGCCCGGGCGAACGGCCTGGCCCGACCCGCACGGGGGGTCAGGGCGCCGGGCTGAGCACCCAGAGCACCTCGGCCGGTGCGGTGTCGGACCCGTTGCGCCAGGTGTGCGGCGTCCGGCCCGGGAAGGTCAGCGCGTCGCCGGCGGACAGCGACACGGTCTCGTCGCCCAGGACGACGTCCAGCGCCCCGGCCACGACGTAGACGAACTCCACGGCCGACCGCAGCGTGTACAGGTCGGTGCCCCCGGTGCCGCCCGGGGCCAGGTCGGAGTGGATGACCTGCAGCTCGCGCTGGGGGCCGGGGGTCAGCAGCGTCTCGTGCACGCGCTGGCCGCCGAACGCGATCGGCGTGCCCGTGCCGGCCCGCACCAGCTGGGTCGCGGGCGGGTCGAACAGCTCGCCCATGCCCAGGCCCAGCACCCCGGCGACGGCGACCAGCGAGGCCACCGACGGCGACACCTCGTCGCGCTCGAGCCGGCTGATGAAGCCCTTGGTCAGCTCGGTGGCCGACGCCACCTGGTCCAGGGTCAGCCCGCGGGCCTGCCGGGCGGCCCGCAGCCGGCCGCCGATCCGCGCCTCGGGCGGGGTCGGGCGACTCACGGGCGGACCTGCATCGCCACCGCGCGCACCGGGGCGCCGTCGGCGCCGGTCAGCCGCAGCGGCAGGAGGGAGACGAACGGGTCGGGGAAGTCGACCGCGGCCAGGTTGGTCAGGTTCTCGCAGACCACCCCGTCGACGGCGGCGACCAGGTGGTGCACCGGGTAGCCCTCGCCGGGGTCGTCGGCGGTGGGCGTGAGGTCGATGTTGGGGGCGTCCAGCCCGATCGTGCGCACCCCGTCGTCGAGCAGCCGGCGGCAGGCGTCGGCGTCCAGGAACGGGTGGTCGAAGTAGGCCGGCGTGCCGTAGTGCGCCGACCAGCCGGTGTGCAGCAGGACGAGCGCGCCGGGCGGGATCGTCGCGTGCTCGAGGTCGGCCCAGGTCAGCCGGCTGCGCGGCGCCCGGCCCCGGACGTCGACCACCACGGCGGAGCCGGTCAGCCGGGTGAGGTCCAGCTCGTCGACCCGCAGCCCGCCCTCGACGAAGTGGAACGGGGCGTCGACGTGCGTGCCCGACTGCGAGCCCATCGTCAGCGCCTGCACGTTGTAGCCGTCGGCGGCCACCGTGGTGTGCGGGTGCGAGGCGACCACGGGGTCGCCCGGGAACACCTGCGTGCCGGCGTCGACCGGCACGGAGAGGTCGACCAGCCGTGTGACGCGCACATGTCCTCGTTTCGTCCCGGTGAACATTCGTTGCCTCTGGTGCAACCCAGGCTCTACGGTACCGGTGGGTGGCCCCCGTCACCCCCGAGCGAGGAGAGCGCCATGGCCCGCAGCGCAGACCCGACCAAGCGCCCCCGCGCGCTGGAGGTCGAGCAGCACGGCATCGACACCATCCCCGACGCCGAACGCACGTCGCGGCCGCTGGACCTGCTGCGCATCCAGTTCGGCGGGGCCAACACCTTCGCCACCATCATCCTGGGCACCTTCCCCGTCCTGCTGGGGCTGTCGCTGGGCCAGGCCGTGCTCGCCACGGTGCTCGGCGTCGTGCTGGGCGGGCTGGTGCTCTCGCCGATGGGCCTGTTCGGGCCGCGGACCGGCACGAACAACGCGGTGTCCTCCTCGGCGCACTTCGGCGTCCGCGGCCGGATCCTGGGCTCGTTCCTGTCGCTGCTCACCGCGATCGCGTTCTACTCGATCTCGGTCTGGGTCTCCGGCGACGCCCTGGTCGCGGCCGGCAACCGGCTGTTCGGGCTGCCCGACGGCGACCTGACCCGCGCGCTGGTCTACGCGGTGCTCGGCGCGCTGGTGATCGTGGTGGTGGTCTACGGCTACCAGTTCATGCTGCTGGTCAACAAGGTCGTCGTGGTCGGCAACACGGTGCTGATCCTGCTCGGGCTGGTGGCCTACGCGAGCGTCTTCGACCTCTCCTACGACCCGGGCCCCGACGCCTACGCGCTGGGCTCGTTCGCCCCGACCTTCGTGCTCAGCGTGCTCATCGTCATGGGCAACCCGGTCTCCTTCGGCGCCTTCCTCGGCGACTGGTCGCGCTACATCCCGGCCGACACCTCCCGCCGGTCGCAACTGTCGGCCACGGTGGTGGCCCAGCTGGCCACGCTGGTCCCGTTCCTGTTCGGCGTGGGGACGGCGACGCTGGTGGCCGGGGAGGCCGACTACGTGTTCGCCCTGGTCCAGGCCTCGCCGCTCTGGTACGCGCTGCTGCTGATGGTGGTCGCCGTCCTGGGTGGCCTCTCGACCGGTGTGACCTCGCTCTACGGCACCGGGCTGGACTTCTCCTCGGTGCTGCCGCGGCTGTCGCGGGTGCGGGCCTCGCTGGTCATCGGGGCGATCAGCTTCGTGTTCATCGTGGTCGGCCGGCTGGCGTTCGACCTGGTCGGCAGCGTGAACGCCTTCATCGGCGCCATCGTCATCTGCACGACGCCGTGGATGGTGATCATGACGCTGGGCTACGTCACCCGCCGCGGGTTCTACGACCCCGCCGCCGTGCAGGTGTTCAACCAGGGCCGCGAGGGCGGCGTCTACTGGTTCTCCGGCGGGGTCAACTGGCGCGGCATGGTCGCCTGGATCCCCTCGGCGGTCATCGGGCTGCTGTTCGCCAACTACCCGCCGCTGATCGTCGGGCCGTTCACCGACGCGTTCGGCGGGGTGGACGTCAGCCTGCCGGTGGCGCTGCTGCTGGCCGCGGTGATCTACCTGGGGTCGCTGTTCCTGTTCCCCGAGCCGCGCTACGTCTTCGGCCCGCAGGGCCCGCGCTGGGTGCCCAGCGCGCCGGGTGAGGCGCCGCCGATCACCGACCCGGTCCGCCGGCCCGGCGCGGACCTGCCGGCATGAGCCCGCTGGATGCCCTCGACGCCCTGGTCGCGGCGTTCGCGTCGTCGCAGGAGGACGCCTACTTCGCCTGCCTGCACCCCGACGCCACCTTCGTGCTGCCCGGCAGCCCGCGGTTCGGCTCGCGCGAGGAGTACCGCGCGGCCTGGCGCAGCTGGGTGGCCGACGACGGCTTCCGGGTGCTGGCCTGCACCTCGACCGACCAGCAGCTGCAGTGGGTCGGGGAGACTCCGGTGCTCACCCACCACGTGACCACCACGGTGGCCACCCACGAGGGCGAGGCCACCACGCAGGAGCGGGAGACCGTCGTCCTCACCCGGGACGGCGACCGCTGGCTGGTCGCGCACGAGCACCTCTCACCCTCAGGAGACCCGCAGTGAGCACCCCGATCGGCCCCGTCGACGCGACGCAGGTCCCCCGCTACGGCGGCCCGGCCACCTTCGCCCGGCTGCCCCGGCTGGACGAGGTGTCGCGGGCCGACGTCGCCGTGGTCGGCATCCCGTTCGACTCCGGCGTCAGCTACCGGCCCGGCGCCCGGTTCGGCCCGGGGCACGTGCGGGCGGGGTCGAAGCTGCTGCGGCCCTACAACCCGGCGCTGGACGCGATGCCCTTCGGCACCCAGCAGGTCGCCGACGCCGGCGACCTCGGGGTCAACCCGTTCGACATCGAGGAGGCGATCGGCACCATCGACGCCGGGATCTCGGCCCTGCGGGCCGACGGCGCCCAGGTGCTCACCCTGGGCGGCGACCACACCGTGGCGCTGCCGATCCTGCGCTCGGTGGCCCGCGACCACGGCCCGGTCGCCGTCCTGCACTTCGACGCCCACCTCGACACCTGGGACACCTACTTCGGCGCCCCGTACACGCACGGCACCCCGTTCCGCCGGGCCAGCGAGGAGGGGCTGATCGACCTCGAGCGGTCGATGCACGTGGGCATCCGCGGCCCCCTGTACTCCAAGCAGGACCTCGAGGACGACGCCGTGCTCGGCTTCCAGGTGGTGCGCAGCGACGACTACGAGGTGGACGGCGTGGCCAGCGTGGTCGAGCGCATGCGCCGGCGGCTGGGCGACGGCCCGGTCTACGTCTCGGTGGACATCGACGTGCTGGACCCCGCGCACGCCCCGGGCACCGGCACGCCCGAGGCCGGTGGGCTGACCAGCCGCGAGCTGCTGAACACCCTGCGCGGGCTGGTCGGGCTGGACGTGGTCGGCGCCGACGTCGTCGAGGTGTCCCCCGCCTACGACCACGCCGAGCTCACCGCGGTCGCCGCCTCGCACGTCGCCTACGAGCTGCTCAGCGTCCTGGCCCTCAACCGCTGACCCGGGGGTCGACCACCGGGCCGAGCTGCCGGTGCGGGGCGACGGCGAGGCCGACCCCGCGGGCGGCGAGCAGCGCGGCGCCGGTGGCCGAGGCGCTGCGCACCTGCACGTGCTGCACCGGGCGTCCCAGGGCGTCGGCCAGCAGCTGCTGCACCGCCGGCGTGCGGGCCCCACCCCCGGTGAGCACCACGGGGGCGTCGTCGGCGGTCCCCAGCAGGTCGGCCGCCGCCGCGACGGCGGTGGCCACGCCCTCCAGCGCGGCCCGGCCCAGGTCGGCGCGGGTCGTGCCGGGGTGCAGGCCGGTCCAGGCGCCGCGGTCGTCGGGGCCGGCGACCCCGCCGCGCTCACCGGTCAGCCACGGCGCGAACCGCACCCCGCCGGCGCCGGGAGCCTCCAGGGTGGCCAGCAGCTCCGCCCAGTCGAACCCGAGCACCCGGCGGACCCAGTCCCAGGCCAGGCCGCCGTTCTGCAGCGCGGCCATGGCGTACCAGCCCTCGCCGGCGTCGGCGTAGGTGTGCACCACCGGGTCGAGCACCGGCGCCGGGGTGGCACCCGGGCGGAGCAGCTGGACGCCGGTGCCGAGGTTGACCTGCAGACCGGACGCGGTGCCGGTGGCCAGCAGCGCGAGCGGTGTGTCCGCCCCGCCGACCACCACGGGTACCTCGCCGACCCCGCGGAGCACCGTCGTCCCCACGACCTCGTCCGACGGCCGCACCTCCGGCGCCCGGGCGCGGGCGAGCGCGAGGGCGGGCGCCGACCAGTCGTCGGCGGGCACGTCCCACAGCAGGGTGGCCGAGGCGTCGCTGCGATCGGTGACCAGCGGGTGGGCGTCGGGGAGCAGCGTGGCGCGCAGCGCGTCCTTGGGCAGCAGGACGCCGGCCGCCCGCGCGACCAGGTCGGGCCGGTGCTCGGCGAGCCAGGCGGTCAGCGGGCCGGTCATCCCGGGCACCAGCGGGTTGGCCAGCGCGGCCCGGTCGTGGTCCGCGAGCCCGCGCCACCGCTCGACCTGCGCGGCGGCCCGCTGGTCGGGCCAGAGCAGGGCCGGGGCCAGCGCCGCGCCCGCGCCGTCGACCAGCACGGCGCCGTGCATCTGCCCGGCCAGCCCGAGCGCCCGCACCGTGTGCCCGGCGAGGTCCAGCCGGCCCAGCGCGGCGTCGAACGCGGCCCGCCAGACGGCGACGTCGGTCTGCGCCCAGCCGACCTCGGGGGTGTCGACGTCGTGGCCGACCTCCGCCTCGGCCACCACCGCGCCGGTGGTGTCCAGCGCGGCCAGCTTCAGCCCGCTGGTGCCCGAGTCCGCCCCGAGCACGACGTCGGTCATCAGCCGGGCAGCCAGTCGAGCGCGCCGCCGTGCGGGGCGGTCCACGCCACCGGGCAGCCGTCCACGGCGAGCAGGAACCGCTCGTCGTCCTCCGCCCGGTCCGGCACCGGGATCTCGGCGAGCACCCCCGGGCCCTCCTGCGACACCCACCGCACCGGCAGGCCGCGCACGAGGTCGACGAACGCCGAGCGCCGGTCGGCCGGCAGGTAGGTGAGCACGGCGGTGTGGAGCACGACGGGCGTGACCCCGGCGGGCAGCCCGGCGACGACCGCGGGCAGCGCGTCGACCAGGTCGCCGGCGATCATGCGGGCGGGCTCCTGCGCGGCGATGCCGGCGGCCGCACCGAGCCGCTGCACCCGCTCGTCGTGCCCCGGGCCGGGCCACACGAGGGCACGCAGCCAGTCGGCGTCCGCGGCGGGGTCGAGCGGGTTCAGGTCGATGCCGACCCGGACGGCGACCTCGGGCAGCCGGGCCGGCAGCGGCGGGGAGCCCGTGACCGCACAGGTGATCCGCACCGGGGAGTCGCCGATCGACCCGCCCGGCCGGTAGTCGTAGGCGTACCGGTCCGGGTGCAGGCACAGCCCCGCCGAGGCGCCAACCTCGATCAGCGCCAGCGGACCGGGCAGGTCGGCGATCGCCGGCAGCAGCGCGGCGCAGCGGGCCGGCTCGTTGGTCTGGGTGGACCGGGCCAGCACCTCGGCGCGCACCCGGTCGGCGTCGTCCAGCACCCACCGGCGCAGCTCGTCGGGATCGGTGGCGGCGCGACCGTGCAGCAGCGCCAGGACGCCGAGCAGCAGGTTCGGCTGGCACTTGAGCGGGGGCAGCGCGGCCAGGAAGCCGAGCAGGTCGTCGTCCCCGGCGAGACCCGCGGCCAGCCGCGCGTAGTGCGGCGACCGGACCGGCGCCTCGAGCTCGGCGAAGTGCCGCCACCGCCGGGCCACGTCGGCGAGCACGGACCCCGGGTCATCGGTCACCGGCATGGTCCCTCCCCCAGGTCCGTGATCACCTCGGTCAGAGACCGACCCCGCCGACCAGCGCGCCGATGGCGTAGGTGACCGCCATGGCCACCGCACCGCCCGCCACCAGCCGGACGACGGCGCGGCCGGTGCGCGAGCCGCCCAGCCGGGCGCTCACCGCGCCGGTGAGGGCCAGGGCGAGCAGCACGACGACGAACGTCACCGGCACCCGCAGGCCGGTGGGGGCGAGCAGGATCGCGGCCAGCGGCAGCAGCGAGCCGACGGTGAACGCCAGCGCCGAGGCGCCCGCGGCGTGCCAGGGGTTGGTCAGCTCGTCGGGGTCGATGCCCAGCTCGGCCTCGACGTGCGCGGCGAACGCGTCGTGGGCGGTCAGCTCCTCGGCGACGGTGCGCGCGGTGGCCGGCGAGAGCCCCTTGGTCTCGTAGATCGCGGCCAGCTCGGCGAGCTCCTGCTCGGGCATCTCGACCAGCTCGCGGCGCTCCTTCTCCAGCAGCGCCTGCTCGCTGTCGCGCTGGCTGCTCACCGACACGTACTCGCCCAGCGCCATGGAGACCGCGCCCGCGACGAGACCGGCGACCCCGGCGGTGAGCACCGGGGCGTGCGCCGTGGTCGCGCCGGCGACGCCCACCACCAGGCCGGCGGTGGACACGATCCCGTCGTTCGCGCCGAGGACACCGGCCCGCAGCCAGTTCAACCGGGTGCCGAGGGCACCGGCGTGCGGCTCGTTCGAGTGGGTCACGGGCAGCTCGGTCACGGCGCGACGGTAGGGCGTCCGCGCGCCCCCTGCCACGAAGGCGAGCCTGGGCTCAGCGGGGTCAGTCGCCGTCCCCGCCCTGGGCCGGCGCGCTGGTGTCGACGTCGGACCAGGTGGCCTCGGCCCCGGAGTGGCCGATCCGCACGACCTGCTGGGTCACCCCGACGACGGCGACCACCGCGAGCACGGCCGCGACGATGCCGAGCGCCCGCGGGCCCACTGCGCGTCGGCCCAGGACGTAGACGGCCACCGCCACGACGAACAGGCCGATCATCCAGGGCAGCAGGCCGTCGGCCAGCTCGGAGTGCTTCTCGATCAGCTCGCTGCGACCCAGCGCGTGCTCGAGGTTCTCGCCGCTCGCGGTCGACAACGGCGTGAGCACGAGGCCGACGAGCGCGACCAGCGGGGTCACGATGCCCAGCCGGCGGCGGGCCGCCGGCCAGAGGGCGTGCAGCAGCACGAGCAACGCGCCCAGCGGTACGAGGACCACGGTGGCGTGCACGATCAGCGGGTGCGCGGGCAGGCCGAACAGGGTCTCGGGCACAGGGTCCTCCGGGCGTGGTGACGGGTGGCCCCCATCAACCCATGTGCACGTGTGCGCAGCCTGTGGATCAGGGCTCGACGCGCCGCGTCCCCCAGGCGTAGGTCTGCTTGGCCAGGCCGAGGTACAGGAACGTCTCGGTGGACTCGACGCCCTCGACGGCGCGGATGCGGCTGACGGTGTCCAGCAGCTGGGTGTCGTCGGTGCACACCACCTCGACGAGCAGGTCCAGCGAGCCGGCGGAGATGACCACGTAGTCGACCTCGTCGAAGGTGGCGATCACGTCGGCGACCACGCGGGAGTCGCCGCGCACCCGGATGCCGACCATCGCCTGCCGCGGGAAGCCGACCTGCCGCGGGTCGGTCACCGCGACGATCTGCATGACCCCGGCGTCCTGCAGCCGCTGCACGCGCTGCCGGACGGCGGCCTCGCTCAGGCCCACGGCCTCGGCGATCCGGGCGTAGGGACGGCGGCCGTCCTGCTGCAGCTGCTCGATGATCGCGCGTGAGGTGTCGTCCAGGACCACCGGCTGCCGTTCGCCCATGTCTCCCCCTACGGATCCCGTCGCCCGCCGGTCCCCCGGCGACGGGAACAGTAGACGGCCGGGCCGGTATCAGTCGACGAGCGACGCCCGCCGGCGCACCCGACGCTCGAAGCGGTCCAGCCCGCCACCCAGCGGTCGGCCGAGGTAGCGGCCCAGCACGACGCCCGCGGCCAGCGCCAACCCGACGGCGGCGGCCCCCACGAGACCGGCGGTGCCCCCGGCGACGTCGCCGTCCACCACCACGGCGAACAGCCCGCGGTAGATCGCCAGACCCGGCAGCAGCGGGACGATGCCGCAGACCGCGACGAGCAGCGCCGGCACCCGCAGCCGGTCGCCCAGCGCCTCGCCGCAGAAGCCGACGACCGCCGCCGCGGCTCCCCCGGCGACGGCGGGCCCGGCCCCGACCAGGTCGGCGGCGGCCGCGGTGGCCCAGGCCAGCGCCCCGGCGGCCACGGCGACCCCGATGGCCCGCGGCCGGCCGTACGAGGCCAGCGCCCACGAGCCGCCCATCGCCGCGGCGGCGGCCAGCGACACCGCGAACGGCACGGTGACCGTGGCCGGGTCGATCACCCGCAGCGGCACCTCCCAGCGCCGCGCGACGTCGAGCACCGCGGCGATGCCGACGACGATGCCGGTGGTCAGCGTGACCACCTCGAACGCCCGGGCCGCCGCGGTGACGGGGAACCCGCTGATGGCGTCCTCGGCCGCGCCCACCAGCGAGAGCCCGGCCAGCAGGACGACGATGCCGGCGGCGACCACCAGCGAGGCGCGGATCTGCGCCCCGGCCACCACGAGGAGGACGGCGGTGCCGGTGGCGATGGCCGCACCCGCGGCCTGCTGGAAGAACACCGGCAGCCCGCGCCGGTTGAGCAGCCGGATGGTCCGCTCGACGACGGCCGTGGTGGTGCCGGCGACGACCGCGACCAGCCAGCTCCCGCCCAGCAGGAAGGCCACGCAGGCCGCGACGCCGGGCCAGCCCAGGGCGTGGATGGCCCGCCGGTAGGGGTGCGGGGCGGAGAGGACCTCGTCCAGACCGCGGTGGGCGTCCTCGAGCCCCAGCCGACCGCCGGTGACCCGGGCAGCGAGGTCGGTGATGCCCTGCAGCCGTTCGTAGTCGACCCCGCGGGGCCGCACGATGCGCATGAGCACGATCGGCGGCACGTCGTCGGGGTCGTAGCCGATGGTCAGCGAGGTGAAGGTCATGTCCACCTGGCAGCTGGTCAGCCCGTAGGCGGCGGCCACCCGCAGCACGGTCGCGGTGACGTCGGCGGCGGAGGCGCCCACGGCCATCATCGCCTCGCCGACCCGGAGGCCCAGCGACAGCGCCGACCGGGCGGTGGCGGCGTCGACCCCGCTGGGCGCGGCCCGCAGCGCGAGCGGCTCGGTGGGCGGCCCGGAGCCGGACACCGCCCGGCGGGCCCGCTCGGGCAGCCGTCCCCATCCCTGCGACCGCTCGCTCACCCTCCGCAGGCTACGGACCGGTACGAGACCCAGGTCGGAGCCGGCTGGCTCCCTCCGAGCGGCGACCGGCCCCGAGCAGGACGGCACCCGCGCCGAGCATGAGCCCCGCCGCGAGGAGCGCCGGCCCCGGGGTGGCTCCCGTGGCGGCCAGCTGGGGCACCGGTGGCGCCACGGGAGCCGTGGTCCCCGTGGCGCTGGTCGTCCCGGTGGTGCCGGTCGACCCCGGCGGCACCGGTGGCCCCACCACCACGACCGCGGACAGCTCGACAGGGGCGGAGGCGCGGGTGGGGGCACCACCGCCGCTGGACGCCGACGCCGTCGCGGTGGTGCGCCACGCAGGGCCGTGGGCGAGGTCGTCGGCGGTCACCACGTGGCCGGCGGTGCACACCATGGAGGCGGTGCCGGAACCGGCGACGCCGAGCGTGGTCCGCGGGCAGGTGACCGGGTCGGCCGCCGCCCCCCGGGGCGAGGAGAGCGCCACACCCACCCCGCTGACGGCCGCCGGGGCGGTGTTGGTGACCACGTACCGGGTGCGGATGGTCTCGCCGGCGGTGTAGGCGTTGCCGTCGGCCGGGGTGGAGACGACCTGACCCAGCAGGTCGGGGTCCCCCAGGGGGTCGACGCTGCTGACCCGGAGGTCCCGGACCAGGTGCACGTCGTTGAAGGTGCCGGTCGAGGCCGCCAGACCGAACCGGTAGGTGGGCGGGGGCGCCTGCGTGGTGCGCACGGACAGCACGGTGTGCAGGCCGGTGCCGTCGTGCTGGTCGACGGCGACGGTGACCAGCGGGAGCGCCTCGGGGGACACGGTGACCCGGATGGTGCGCACGGCATCCGCGGGCGAGGAGCCCCGCACCCCGGGCGCGCCGATCGCGGCGCTGGCGAGGTAGCAGTACCCGGTCATGCCGTCGCCGGGCCCGCGGACCGACACGCTGCTGGGCATGCGGGAGGCGACCGGGGACGGGGTGCTGCAGCCCGCGCCCTTGCCCTCGTCGTCGACGGCGAAGCTGCCCACCGCGTCGACGCCGACGCCCAGGTACCCACCGGCCACGCCCGGGTACTGCACGCCGCCGTAGGTGCGCTGGGCGTAGCCGAGGCCGGAGCCGTTCGAGCCCGGGGCCGTCACCTCGGTGTCACCGTCGACCAGGAAGAACCCGATGCCGTCGCCGCCGCCCGACCCGCCGTACTGGAGCTGGTCGAACTGCACGACCAGGCCGTTGCCAGCCGGCAGCGGACGGTTGGCCAGCACCGCACCGGAGCGGAAGTCGACGGCAGGGGTCAACTGCAGCCATCCGCCCCGGCCGTCGGCCGCCGGCGTCGTGGACGTGCACGACCCCGGGCCGGTGCCGGTGGCCGGTGCCGTGGCGGCGGTCAGGCAGGCATCGCCCAGCGCACGCAGCTCGGGGTCGTCCACCGAGGCGCCGGTGAAGGTCTCGTCCACCAGCAACGATCCGGACCCCACCGGCCCGTTGCCCGACACACCCGCGGAGGCGGGGCCGGCCATGCCGACGACGACCGCCGTCAGCGTGCCGACCAGCACAGCGCGTCCGATGCTGCGCAGCCGCATCGCTCCCCCTCGGGTCCACCGACCGGCAGGCGCCTGGTCCCCCTGGTCATCGGCGGTCTCCGGGGTCCATCGGCTGCACGGGGACCCGCCCGCACCAGCGGCCCCATCGGCCGCACAGCAGCGCGGTCAGGTGCTGACCGCCGCCAGGAGCTGCAGCTTCTCGTAGGTCTCGGTCCCGGGCGCTGCGGTGTAGACCAGCAGGGAGTGGCCCTGGTGCGGGTCCTGCAGCGTCTGGCACTGCAGCTCCAGCAGGCCCAGCTCGGGGTGCACGAGGCGCTTGCGCTCGCCGGGGTGCACGCCGACCTCGTGCAGCTCCCACACCCGGCGGAACTCCGCGCTGCGGGCCAGCAGGTCCTCGGTCAGGGTGGCGGCCCGCGAGCCCGGGCCGCGCAGGGCGAGCACGTGCCGCAGACCCGACGCCCACGCGCGGCCGAGCAGGTCGTGGTCGTCGGGGTGGTACCGGTCGCGGGTCGTGGGGTCGGTGAACCACCGGTAGCCCAGGCTGCGCGCCGGCCCCGTGCGCAGCGACGCGTCGCCGAGCAGGGCGACGCCCGGCCGGGTCTGGCGCAGGGTCTCCCCCAGCTCGGTGACCACCTCGGCCGGGGTGTCGTCGAGCCGGTCGAGGATGCGCAGCACGCCGGGGCTCAGGTGCTCGCCGGCGCCGCCGCGCACCGGCGGGTGGTGGCCGGCCAGCCGGTACAGGTGGTCGCGCTGGTCGAGGGACAGGTGCAGCGCCTGGGCGATCGAGGCCACCATCGACCCCGAGGGCTGCGGGCCTCGCTGGCGCTCGATGCGGGCGTAGTAGTCGACCGACATGTGGGCCAGCGCGGCGACCTCCTCCCGGCGCAGGCCGGACGTGCGGCGGCGTTGCCCGCGCGGCAGGCCGACGTCCTCGGGCTGCAGCGACTCGCGGCACCGGCGGAGGAAGTCCGCCAGCCCGCTGCGGTCCATGTCCACGCTGCGCTCCCCGGGTCGGTGTCCCCCCGTTCTACCGGGCGGGGGTCCGCGCAGGCAGGGCCTGCCGATCCCCGGCTGAGGAGGCCGTGGTGCGGGTGCCTGCGCGCACCCAGCCTGGAGTCCCCCGACACCGAGGAGCTCCCCGTGGCCCGCACCCCGATCCAGATCCCCGACCTCACCGGCACCCGCGCCGTCGTCACCGGCGGCAGCGACGGCACCGGCCGGGTCATCGCCACCCGGCTGGCCGCCGCCGGCGCCGAGGTGGTGCTGCCGGTGCGCAACCCGGCGAAGGGCCGCGCTGCCGTGGACGGCATCCGGGCCCAGGTGCCCGGTGTCGACGTCTCGTTGCGCGAGCTGGACCTCTCGTCGCTGGCCTCGGTCGCCGAGCTCGGCCGGGTACTGCGGGACGAGGGGACGCCGATCGGGCTGCTGGTGAACAACGCCGGCGTCATGACCCCGCCGCAGCGGCAGACCACCGCCGACGGCCACGAGCTGCAGTTCGGCACCAACCACCTCGGCCACGTCGCCCTGGTCGGGCAGCTGCTCCCGCTGCTGCAGGCCGGCCGGGCGCGGGTGGTGTGGCAGATCAGCGTGGCCGCGAACCAGGGGGCGGTGCACTGGGACGACCTGGACTGGGTTCGCGACTACAGCGGCGGACGCGCCTACAGCTCCTCCAAGATCGCCATGGGCCTGTTCGGGCTGGAGCTGGACCGGCGCAGCCGGGCGCACGGCTGGGGCCTGACCAGCACCCTCTCCCACCCCGGGATCGCCCCCACCAACCTGCTGGCCGCCCGGCCCGAGCTCGGCCGCAGCCGCGACACCGTCGGCCGCCGGGCCGTGCGCGCGCTGTCGGCGATCGGCCTGGTGGGCACCGTCGAGAGCGCGGCCGAGCCGGCACTGCTGGCCGCCACGGCCCCGGGCGCCGGTGGCCGGTTCTTCGGCCCGGCCGGCCCGGGTCACCTGGGCGGCCACCCGGCCGAGCAGCAGCTGTACGGCCGGCTGACCAGCCCGGACGACGCCGCCCGCATCTGGGACGTCTCGGTGGCGATGGCCGGGGTGCCCGCCCTCGCCGCCCCGGGCGGCATGGATCAGCTGGGTTGATCGAACTCCGTCCTGGCTCGTCGACGCCGGTGAGCCAGGACGCACGGTGGTGAACCCAGCTGATCCACGCCGCGCGGCGTCAGAGCCCGAGGACCAGGTCGCGCACCACCTCGGGGCGGGACAGGAACGGGTGGTGACCGGCGTCGACCTCGACCACGGTGCCGGCCCGCTCCGCGTAGCGCCGCTGGCGGGCGGCGGAGGTGCCGCGGTCGCCCGCGCAGACCAGGTAGGTCGAGGGGACGTCGTGCCACGCCGCGGCGGTGACCGTCTGGCCCACGACCTGCAGGGACTGCCGGGCCAGGTGGTCGACTCCCTGCTGCTGCACGTCGGGGTCGCAGTCGGCGAGGAAGGTCTCGACCAGCAGCTCGGGCCGGACGGCGAGGGTGCCGGCGTCGGGGTCGACGTCCAGGAACGGCGCGGGGGCGTCGTCGCCGAAGTCGGCCAGGCCCTGGCCCACCTCGGGCAGGTAGCTGGAGATCAGCAACAGGTGGGCCACCGCCGGCACCCCGGCTGCGGCCTGCGCGGTCACGACGCCGCCGTAGCTGTGCGCGACCACCACGGTGGGCTCGTCCGAGGCGGTGAGCACCGACCGCACGGCGGCGACGTCCTCGGGCAGGCCCGGGCCTCCGGGTCCGACGGCCAGCCCGGTCTCCCCGCAGCTGGGCAGCGCCGGAGCCGTGCTGAGCACGCCCCGCTCGGCCAGCAGCGCCGCCGTGCGGTGCCACCACCAGTCGCCGTCCCGCACGCACGCCCCGTGCACGAACACGATCCGCATCCCGATCTCCCGTCCTCGACCCTGCCGGGAACGGTAGACGTAACGGTTGTTACGCGAAAAGATGCGGACCGTGGGACGACGACCGCAGCCGCACCTGCGAGAGGCCTTGCTCGACGCGTGCACGGACCACGCCCTCGAGCACGGCCTGCCCGACCGCATGGGCCCGCTGGCCGCCGCGGCCGGTACCTCGACCAGGATGCTCGTCTACCACTTCGGCGACCGGGACACCCTGCTCCGGGCCGTCCTGCGCCGAGCGCGGGAGCGCCAGCTCGCGGTCTTCGGCGACCTGCTGCGGGTGCGCGCGGGCGAGGCGTACCCGGTGACGCTGCAGCGGGCGTGGGACGGGATCAGCGGTGCCGCCGGGCGGCCCTACCTGCGGATCTTCGGCGAGCGGCGCGAGGGCGCGGTCGACGAGCTGTGGCCCGGCTTCCGGCAGGTGGCCACCACGGACTGGCTCGCCCCGCTGCACGAGGGCCTCGGCGGACCCGGGCCCGCCACCCTGGCGTTGGCGGTGATCCGCGGGCTGCTGGCCGACCTCGACGCCACCGGCGACACGGCCCGCACCGACGCGGCGTTCGGCCACTTCGTCGCGCTGCTGGGCGTGGATCAGCTGGGTTGATCCACCTCCGTCCTGGCGCGCCGACGCCGGCGCGCCAGGACGGCCGGTGGTGCACCCAGCTGATCCACGCCGCGCCCGCCCCAGCCCCGCACCGAGGCTCAGGCGAGGGCGAGGGTGCTGCGGGCCTGGCGGGCGACCGCCTCGTCGAGCAGCTTCCCGTCGGCGCCCACGGCCACCCCGGGGCTGGCCTCGAGCCGGGCGAGCACGTCGCGGGCGGCGGCGATCTCGTCGGGCGTCGGCCGGCAGACCCGCTCGACCACCTCGACCTGCGCGGGGTGGATGCAGGCCCGGCCGCGGAAGCCCAGCGCGGTCAGCCGCCGGGTCTCGGCCTCGAACGCGGCCAGGTCGCGGAACTCCACCGACACCGCGGCCGGCGGGGGCGCGATGCCGGCCGCGGCCGAGGCCAGCACCACGGCGGAGCGGGCCAGCAGCAGCTCGGCGCCCTCGGGTCCGGGGTGCACGCCCAGGTCGGCGGCCAGGTCGACCTCGCCCAGCTGCAGGCACCGCACCCGCGGCCCGCCGGCCAGGGCGGGCGCGGCCAGCACGCCGGCAGCGCTCTCGACCAGCGGGCTCACCCCGATGCTGCCCGGCGGACGACCCGCGCTCTCCTCGGCGGCCAGCAGCTGGTCGTGCACCCGTTCCAGCAGCGCCCGGGACGACGCCTTCGGCAGCACCACACCGGTGAGCCGGGCACCCCGGGCGACCGCGGCGACGTCGTCCTGACCTCGACTGCCGGTGTTGACCCGCACCCAGACCTGCGCGTCGACGCGGTCGCCGGCCAGCCAGTCGACGACGGCTGCGCGGGCGGCGTCCTTGCCGGCCGGGGGGACGGCGTCCTCCAGGTCGAGGACGACGGCTCCTGTGCCGGTGGCCAGCGCCTTGGCGAACCGGTCGGGCCGGTCGCCGGGCACGTAGAGCCAGGACCGGACGGTCACCCGACGACCGTCGCGCCGCTGACCAGAGACTTCGCGATGACGGTGCGCAGCACGTCGTTGGTGCCCTCGCCGATGGCCATGAGCGGGGCGTCGCGGTAGAGCCGCTCGACGACGAACTCGGTGGAGTAGCCGTAGCCGCCGTGGATGCGCATCGACTCCAGCGACAGGGTCAGCGCGGTCTCCGAGGCGAACACCTTGGCCATGCCCGACTCGGCGTCGACCCGCTTGCCGGCGTCGGCCTGGGAGGCGGCCCAGTAGGTGAGCAGCCGGGCGGCCTGCAGCTGGGTGGCCATCTCGGCGAGCTTGAGCGCGATGGCCTGGAACTCGGCGATCGGGTGGCCGAACGCCTCGCGCTCGCCGGCGTACTTCAGCGCGGCGTCGTAGGCGGCCTGCGCGACCCCGACCGAGCGGCCGGCGATGTTCAGCCGGCCGATCTCCAGCCCGCTCAACGCCTGCTTCATGCCCAGGCCCTCGACCCCGCCGAGGAGGTCCCCCACCGGCACCCGGACGTCGACCAGGCTGATCTCGCACGACTCGGTGCCCTTGTAGCCGAGCTTGCCCAGGTCGCGGCTGACCTCGAAGCCCTCGGACGACGTGTCCACCAGCAGCAGCGACATGCCGCGGTGCCGGGGCTCGGCCTTCGGGTCGGTCTTCACCAGCACCGGCAGCACGTCCGCGTGCCGGGCGTTGGTGATCCAGGTCTTGGTGCCGTTGACGACGTAGTGGTCGCCGTCGCGCACCGCGGTGGTGGCGATGCCCTGCAGGTCGGTGCCGGCGCCGGGTTCGGTGAGGCCGACGCCGGTGCGCCACTCACCGGTCGCGAGCTTGGGCAGGAAGCGGTCCTTCTGCTCCTGGGTGCCGTGCTTGGCGATCATCCAGGCCGACAGGCCGTGGCTGCCGAGGATGCCGGCGATGCCCATCCAGCCGCGGGCGATCTCCTCGTAGACCAGCGTGAAGCTGACCATGTCCAGCGCCAGGCCGCCGTACTCCTCGGGCGTGGTGAGCCCGAACAGGCCCAGCTGCTTCAGGTGCTCGACGATCTCGGTCGGGTAGCGGCCGGTGCGCTCCCACTCCGAGGCCACCGGCACGATCTCGCGGTCGACGAAGCGGCGCAGCGTCTGCTGGAAGTCCCGCTGCTCCTCGTTCAGGGTGAAGTCCACGTCAGCTCTCCTGTCGTCCGAAGGCCCCGGCGGCGGCCAGGGCGGCCACCTTGTCCGGGGAGTAGCCGAGCAAGGTCGTCACGTCGTCCTGGTGCTCGTTGCGGTGCGGGGCGCGGCGGTGCTCGGTGAAGGGTTCGCCGAAGCGCACCGGGCTGCCCACCTGCTTCACGGTGCCCCAGTGCGGGTGCTCCGTCTCCAGCAGCAGCCCGCGGGCGGCGGCCTGCGGGTCGGCCAGCGCCTGGACCACGTCGTTGATCGGGGACGACGGCACCCCCGCGGCCTGCAGCTGGGTGAGCCAGTGCTCCACCGTGCCGCTGGCGAAGACCGCCTTGAGCGTGGGCAGCAGCTCGTCGCGGTTCCGGTCGCGGAGCGCGAACGACGCGAACCGTTCGTCGTCCCCGAGGTCCGGCCGCCCCAGGACGGCGACCAGCCGCTGCCAGAACTTCTCCTTGGCGCAGCCGACGACCAGCCAGCCGTCGGCGGCCCGGAACGCCTGGAAGGGGACCAGCGAGGGGTGGGCGGAGTCGACGGTGCGGACCGGTTCGTACCCCGCCGTCATCGCCCAGGTGGCCGGGTAGGTCAGCAGCGACATGGCGGTGTCGTAGAGCGAGACGTCGCAGTCGCCGCCGACGCCGTCCCGCCGTGCGGCGTGCAGGCCCGACAGCAGGCTGAGCGCGGCCACGAAGCCGCTGGAGAAGTCGACGAGGGAGAGACCGGTCTTTGTGGGCGGGCCGTCGGGGTCGCCGGTGAGGCTCATCCAGCCGGCGATGCCCTGCAGCACGTAGTCGTAGCCGGGCTCGTTCACCCGCGGCCCGGTCATGCCGAAGCCGGTCAGGCTGCAGCAGACGATCGCCGGGTTGAGGTGGGCGAGGTCGGCGTACCGGATGCCGATCTTGGCCGGGACGTCGCCGCGCAGGTTCGACCAGACGGCGTCGCTGGTGCGCACGAGGTCCTCGAACACCTCGCGGCCGGCGGGCGTGGAGATGTCGAGGCTCAGGCTCTGCTTGTTGCGGTTGAAGGTCTCGTAGAACAGCGAGTCCTCGCCGTGCACGTAGGGCGGCACGTAGCGGCCGATGTCGCCGCCGGTGCGCGGGTCCTCGATCTTGATCACCTGGGCGCCGAGGTCGGCCAGGTGCACGCTGCCGAAGGGGCCGGCGCCGTACTGCTCGAGCGCGATGATCCGGACGTCCTCGAGCGGCCTCACTGCTGCGCCGATGCTGCCGGGTCCTGCAGGGGCCCGGTCTTGGCCTCGGGGAAGTGCCCCTGCCCGATCCCGCTCTCCCGTGTCGCGACCATGACCGACCGCTTGAACGAGATGCACTCGTCGCCCTCGGCGTTCAGCCCGCGGGTGACCATCGAGACGATGCCCGCGTAGGGGCGGGACTTCGATGCCCGCAGCCCGGTGCAGAGGCTCTCGGCGTACATCGTGTCGCCGACGTAGACCGGGTGGGTCAGCCGGACGTCGGTCATCTCCAGGTTGGCGACGGCGTTCTGGCTCATGTCCAGCACGCTCAGCCCCAGCGTCAGCGCGATCGTCAGCCCGGAGTTGACGATCACCCGGCCCCCGGTGATCGGGTTCTGCGCGGCCAGGTGCGCATTGACGTGCTGCTGGTTGGTGTTCATCGTCAGCATCGTCAGCCAGGTGTTGTCGGCCTCGGAGATCGTGCGGCCGAGCGGGTGCTGGTAGACGTCGCCGACGACGTAGTCCTCGAAGAACCGCCCCAGGACGGCGGGGTGCGTGGCCATGTGTGTGCCTCCCTCGACACCGCGACGCTAATTGTCTGATGATTAGGTGCGCAAGCCCCTGCGACGACTGGAGTGCTGGTGGACGACCCGGTGAACGCGGTGATCAGGTGGGTGGACCGGCCCGCTGGCGATGGCCCGCTGGCCGGCGTCCGGGTGGGGGTCAAGGACAACGTCGACGTCGCGGGCGGACCGACGACGTGCGGCTCGGCGTTCTTCGCCGATCGGGTCCCTGCCGAGGACGCCGAGGTGGTGCGGCGGCTGACCTCCGCGGGGGCCTCCCTCGTCGCGACGCTGAACCTGAGCGAGTTCGCGGTCGGGGTGACCAACCAGAACTCGGCCGCCGGACCGTGCGCCAACCCGTGGGACCTCGACCGCATCCCCGGCGGCTCGTCGGGCGGCTCGGGCGCGGCGGTGGCCGCGGGGGTCGTCGACCTGGCGCTGGGCACCGACACCGGCGGCTCGATCCGGCTGCCGGCGTCGTGCTGCGGGGTGGTCGGCCTGCGGCCCACGCACGGCTCGATCCCGCTGGACGGCGTCTTCCCGGTCTGCGACGACGTCGACACCGTGGGCCCGCTGGCCCGGACCGTCGACCTGGTGGCGCGGGCCCAGCGGGTGCTCACCGGATCGACGGCAGGGCTGCCGGTGCCCACGGCTCCGCGCAGGATCGGCATCCCGGTGCAGCTGATGACCGACGTCGACCCCGGGGTGCAGGCGGTGGTCGACGCCGCGCTGGCCGCGTTCGGCGCCGAGGTGGTGCCGGTGGAGGTGGAGGGTCTGCTCGACGCGCAGGACATCGTCTACACGCTGGTCTACGCCGACCTGGCCCGCATCCACGCCACCCGGCTCGCCGAGGAGCCCGACCGGTTCCACCCGGACAGCCTGGTGCGCATCGGCCTGGGGCGGGACATCACCGCAGCTCAGCGGGCCGAGGCGGTCGAGGCGCGACGGGTACTGCAGGGCCAGATCTCCGCCGCCCTGGACGACGTGGACCTGCTGCTCACGCCGACGATGCCGGTCGACGTCCCCCGCCGGGACCCCGACGACGTCCTGCGGGTCTCCCGCCGCCTGGGCCAGCTCACCTACCCGTGGTCGCTGCACGCCGGGCCCACGCTCGCGCTGCCGGTCGGTTTCCACCCGGTGTCGGGGATGCCGGTCGGGGTGCAGCTCACCGCGCCCGAGGACGCCGAGGACGTGCTGTTCGCCGCCGGCCTCTGGTTCCAGCAGCGGACCGACCACCACACCCGCCGCCCACCGACGAACCGCTGACCTGCGCAGAGCCTTGCGCGTACGGTCGTACGGTGATTAGATGACGGTCGTACGACAAAGGAGGTCGACATGGCGCGCTACGACGGCGAGCACAAGGAGCAGACCCGGCGGCGGATCCTGGAGACCGCGGGCCGGCGGCTGAAGAGCGACGGCATCGACGGCTCCGGGGTCAAGACCCTGATGGCCGACGCCGGGCTGACCAACGGCGCCTTCTACGCACACTTCGCCTCGAAGGACGACCTGGTGGCCGCGACGGTGGCCGACCAGCTGCGGGCCCAGACCGAGGTGCTCCGGTCGCTGCCGCCCGGCGCCGACTCGGTCCGCACCTACCTGGGCAGCTACCTGTCCGCGACGCACCGCGACGACCCGGCGAGCGGGTGCCCGTCGGGGGCGCTGCTCGACGAGATCGCCCGCAGCTCCCCGGCGGTCCAGGCCGCCTACACCGCCGGCCTGGTCCAGATGGCCGACGCGATGGGTGAGCTGCTGCCGGGCCTCGGCCGGGTTGCGGCGCTGCAGGTGCTGGCCACGCTCGTCGGCACCCTCCAGCTCGCCCGCTCCCTCGACGACCCGGCGTTGTCGGCCGCCGTCCTCGACGGTGCCCTCGCCACCCTTACCGCCCAGCTCGCCCCCGCAGAGGACACCCCGTGAAGGCCTTCGTCGTCGACCGCTACAAGCGCCCGCTGCACCTGGCGGAGGTCGCCGAGCCCGAGGTCGGGCCGCACGACGTGCTGGTCGACGTCCGGGCGGCGAGCGTCAACGTGCTCGACGCCAAGATCCGGGACGGCGAGTTCAGGCAGCTCCTGCCCTACCGCACCCCGCTGACGCTGGGCCACGACCTCGCCGGCGTCGTGCTGCGGGTGGGCGACGCGGTCACCCGGTTCAGCGTCGGTGACGAGGTGTTCGGGCGGCCGCGCGACCACCGCATCGGCACCTTCGCCGAGCGCATCGCCGTCCACCAGGACGACCTGGCCACCAAGCCCGCCACCCTCTCGATGACCGAGGCCGCCGCGCTGCCCCTGGTCGCCCTGACCGCCTGGCAGGCGCTCGTCGAGGTGGCGCGGGTCCAGCCCGGCCAGCAGGTGCTCGTGCACGCCGGGTCCGGCGGGGTCGGCACGGTCGCGATCCAGCTCGCGAAGCACCTGGGCGCGACGGTCGCCACCACGACCGGGACGTCGAACGTCGAGTGGGTGCGCGCCCTGGGCGCCGACCTGGTCGTCGACTACCGCACCCAGGACTTCACCGACCTCGTGCGCGGCTACGACCTCGCGCTCGACGGCCAGGGCGGGGAGAACCTCACCCGCTCCCTCGGCGTGCTGCGCAAGGGCGGCCTGGCCATCGGCATCGCCGGCCCGCCCGACCACGACTTCGGCGTCCGGGCGGGGCTGAACCCGGTGCTGCGCACGGTGTTCCGCCTGCTCAGCGCCGGGGTCCGCCGCAAGGCCGCGAAGCTCGGCGTCCGCTACTCGTTCCTCTTCATGCGCGCCTCGGGCACCCAGCTGGCCGAGATCGCCGCCCTCGTCGACGCCGGCGTGCTCACCCCGGTGCTCGACCGCGACTTCCCCTTCGAGCAGACGCCCGTAGCCCTGGCCCACGTCGAGACCGGCCGGGCCAAGGGCAAGGTCACGATCACCCGCTCCTGACCCACCACCCCACCCCTCACCAGCACAGGAGCACAGCCATGCCCTCCCTCGACGGATCCGTCGTCCTCGTCACCGGCGCCAACGGCGGCATCGGCACCCAGTTCGTGCACCAGGCCCTCGCCCGCGGCGCGGCCAAGGTCTACGCCAGCGCCCGCACCCCCCGCACCTGGGACGACGACCGCGTCGTCCCGCTGCAGCTCGACGTGACCGACCCGGCGTCGGTCCGGGCGGCCGTCGCCGCCGCCCCCGACGTGACCGTGCTGGTCAACAACGCCGGGACCTCCGTCTCCAGCCCGGGGATCCTGCAGCACACCGACGAGGAGATCCGGCGCAACGTCGAGACCAACTTCCTCGGCCCGCTCGTCCTCGCCCGCGCCTTCGCCCCGACCCTGTCGGCCGCCGAGGGGGCCGCGCTGGTCGACGTCCACTCGGCGCTGAGCTGGTACGCCGTCGCCGGCATCTACAGCGCGACGAAGGCGGCCCTGTGGTCGGCGACCAACTCGCTGCGCCTGGAGCTGCAGCCCGCCGGGGTGCACGTGCTCGGCGTCCACGTCGGCTACGTCGACACCCCCATGGCCGAGCACGCCACCGACCCCAAGCTCGACCCCGCCGTGCTGGTGCAGCGCGTGCTCGACGGCCTGGAGGCCGGGGCGTACGAGGTGCTGGCCGACGAGACGTCGGTGCAGCTCAAGGCCGGTCTGAGCGCCCCGCTCGAGGCGGTGTACCCCCAGCTCGCCCAGGCCTGAGGGCTCACCCGGGGGCGACGACCAGCTCGTCGCCCCGGGTCGGCGCGAGGTGCACGTCGTCGGCGCCCCCGGGATCACCGGGCAGCGGCGCTGGTCAACCGGCGACCGACGGCTGCCACCTCGCGCCTCAGCTCCTCGGGTGCCTCCACCACGAAGGGGCGCTGCAGTCCGGCGAGCAGGGCCGGCACCCAGTCCAGCCGTTCGGCCCGCAGCTGCAACCGGACCCATCCCGGCCGGCCTGGCTCCTCCCGCACGTCGGCCAGGCCCGGGGGCAGGCGCTGCACGACGTCGTCGACGACACCGTCCACGAGCACCTCGACCTCCTGCCGCCACGGTGTCGCGGCCAGCCCCGCGGTGACGTACTCGACCGGGTCGAACCCCTCGGGGACGGCGAACGTCCCCGGCCTCGGCGACGGGGCGGAGATCCGGTCCAGCCGGAAGTTGCGCATCCCGTCGTCGCCCGCGTCGGCGGCCACCACGTACCACCGACCCGAGTGGACGACCAGGCCGTAGGGGTGCAGCGTCCGCTCGGTCTGTGCGCCGTGCCGGTCGGTGTAGTCGACCACCACCGGCTGCCGGGCCGCCGCCGCGTCGGCCAGCACCAGCAACGTGCGGGCCACTGCGCCGTCGGCGTCGCCGTCCGGACCGGTGAACCGAGCTGCCTGCAGCAGTGCGGTCAGTCGTCGCCCCAGCGCCTCGGGCAGCACCCGGCGGATCTTGGCTGCCGCCGTCGCCGACGCCTCGTCCAGCACGACCGAGGGGATCAGGCGGCGCGCGGCGACCAGGCCCAGCACGACCGCCACCGCCTCGTCGTCGGTCAACATCAGCGGGGGCAGCCGGAACCCCGGGGCGAGCTGGTAGCCGCCGTGGCGGCCGCGCACCGAGCGGACCGGCACGTCCAGCTCGAGCAGGTGCTGCACGTAGCGCCGGACCGTGCGCTCGTCGACGCCCAGCCGGCCGGCGAGGTCGGCGACGGTCCACCGGCCGCCGGACTGCAACGTCTCCAGCAGCGCCAGCACCCGCGCGGTCGGCTTGGCCACGAGCGACATCGTGTCATCGATACCGGGCGGATTGCGTCCTGGTGCGGTGCGAGCGTGGCCCTGCCGCACCCACCGACCCCGGGAGGAACCCGTGTCCAGCTCGATCCCGTTCGCCTCGATCCGCCTGATCACCGACCGCATCGACAACCTGGTCGGCTTCTACGCCGAGGTCACCGGGGTGGTGCCCGCCTGGGCCACCCCCGAGTTCGCCGAGCTGCGGTGGCCGGGCGTCACCCTGGCCATCGCCAGTGCGAGCACCGTGGCCCGGCTGGGCGACCACCTCGACCCGACGACCGGCAACCGGGCGAGCATCGTCGAGTTCCGGGTCGAGGACGTCGACGCCGAGGTCGCCCGCATCCAGCGCGCGCTCCCCGGGGCCACCTGGGTGCTGCCCCCGACGACCATGCCGTGGGGCAACCGGTCGGCCCTGCTGCGCGATCCCGACGGCACCCTGGTCAACCTGTTCTCCCCGCCCGCTGGTGGACGCCGCACTCCGCCCACCGCCGGATAGCCCGCCGGACCCCGGCGGGCAGGCCTCGTCGCGCACCTCAACGAAAAGACCCGGCCCCTCGCCCGAGGGCGAGAGAACCGGGTGGTATGACGCCACTGTAGTGACCACGCTCGGTCGGTGTCGAGCTACCAGCCCTCGGGTCGCGACAGTCCTCCCATGGGGTCAGGGAGCTGATGGGCGCGAAAGTGGGCCGGGGTGAGCCTGCGCCACCAGTGCCGCCCCACCCCGTCCGTGGGCTGCCCCTTCAACGCGGCCGGGGTCGGACGCTTGGTGGGGTTGATCGTGGCCACCGGCACGTGCAGTCGGGCCTGCTGGAGCGGGAACTGGAGGTCGCTGTCGTTGGAGACCACGACCGCGGCATCGACCTTCCCGACCAGCACGTCGATGAGCAGGTGACTCGCGACGTTCACGTCGGAGCCCTTCTCCTCGAACGTCGTCAGCGACACCAACAGCTCGTCGTCACCCGATGGTCCCTCCGTCTCCCGCGCCGGCAGCCAACCGGGGATGTCCGCTGCACCTGGCGACAGGACCCTCCGGGGTGGGTGATCCTGGTCGACCAGCACGCCGGTCTTGACGCGCGGGACGTAGTAGCCCTTCGCGATGACGGCCTGCGGGTAGGCGGCCTGCAACGCACCGATGTACGTGGCCTGGTCCGCGATGGACGTCGGATCGCCCTCCCGGTCACGGTCGGCCGTGCAGTAGACGAACCGGGCGAGGGACGGGTCCGGCCACAGATGCGGGTTGACCAGTCCTAGGGCCAGCGCCGGTAGGTCCAGCCACCGCCAGCCCGAGGTGCCGCGGCCGCAGTGGGACCGGGCGCCGTAGTAGACGTTGTAGGCATCCACGTACAGACCGATGCGCATCTGCGGTGTCTACCTGCTCCGGCGAGAGCAGCAAGTCCGAGGCATCTCAGCGGTGGCGGCCTCGCACGGCGGGTTCGGTTCCGTCGGCGTCGTGGTAGCGGACCTCGACGTCCAGACCGCGGGCATCGAACTCCCGTTGGACGTCGTGCGCGAGCGTCCAGCCCTCGTCGACCCAGGCGGCCGGCATCTCGTGCAGGCCGTACCGCCCGTTCCACCCCCGGAGCCGACCTGCCAGGCCAGGGCTAATGCCGAGGACCGCCGGGTCGAGGGTGTATCTGTCCCGCCAGGGGTCCCGCCCGGGCGACCGGTTCCACAGGACGACGTCGGCGTGCTCGGCCATGACCACCACGACCGTGGGCGGCGGCCAGGGCTGGGTCCAGCCGACCCAGTTCCCCGGGTCCGGCCACGGCTCGGTCGACTCCTCGGGCGGCTCGGGGTCCCGCCCGAACCGCTCCCGGTACTGCTCGGGGCTCAGGAAGACCAGCCTCGGCTCCTGCTCGTCCCGCCGTCGTCCCACGCATGCATGGAACCGGTCCGGTCAAGCGGGAAGGCGTTTCCGCGGAAACGCGCTCAGACCCCCGTGGTCAGCGCATGGTCGAGGGCGTCGACGAAGAAGTCGGCGGACTCGCGCGTGAGCACCAGCGGCGGCTTGACCTTGAGGATGTTCTGGCCGTCGCCGGTGGGCTGCATGACCACGCCCAGCTCCAGCAGCCGGTCGCACAACCGGCCGGTGAGCGCGGTGGCGGGGGCGCGCGTCGTCCGGTCGGTCACGAGCTCGACGCCGCAGTAGAGCCCGAAGCCGTGCACGGCCCCGATCACCTCGTGCTTCTCGCCCAGCGCGCGCAGCCGGGCGTGCAGGTGGTCGCCGACCTCGCGGGCGTTCTCCTGCAGCCGCTCGGTGCGGATCGCGTCGAGCACCGCCGTCCCGACCACGCTGGAGACCGGGCTGCCGCCGGCCGAGGAGAAGAAGTAGCCCTGCGTGCGGTACCGCTCGGCGACGGCTGCCGAGGTGATGACGGCGCCCAGCGGGTGCCCGTTGCCCATCGCCTTGGCGACGGCGACGACGTCGGGGACGACGCCCTGCTGCTCGAAGCCCCAGAACCAGTGGCCCAGGCGCCCGTAGCCGACCTGCACCTCGTCGGCGATGGCCAGCCCGCCGTGCCGGCGGATCGCCCCGTAGACGGCGGCCAGGTAGCCCTCGGGCAGCGCCATGCCGCCCGCGTTGCCGTACACCGGCTCGGCGACGAACCCGGCGGGCAGCGTGCCGGCGGCGGCCAGGGCGTCGATGCGGGTCACGGCCTCGGGGGCGTACGCGGCGGCGTCGCCGTCCCGGTGCTTGCCCCGGTAGGGGTTGGGGGTGTCGAGCACGTGCACCCAGTCGGGCCGGCTGTCCAGGGCGTTGGGGTTGTCGGCGATCGAGGTGGAGACGGCATCGGAGGCGTAGGTCCAGCCGTGGTAGGCCTCCCCCACCGCCCAGACGTCGCGCCGGCCGGTTGCGGCCATCGCGATGCGCAGCGCCAGGTCGACCGCCTCGGAGCCGGAGTTGACGAGGAAGACCTGGTCCAGCGGCGCGGGCAGGGTGGCGGTCAGCTTCTCGGCGAACTCGACGACGGCCCGGTAGTGGAACCGCGAGTTGCTGTTGAACCGGCGCAGCTGCGTGGCGACCGCATCGGCGAAGCCGGGGTGGCCGTGCCCGAGGACGGCGACGTTGTTGACCATGTCGAGGTAGGCGCGACCGTCGGTGGCCAGCAGGTGCTCGCGCCAGCCGCGCTCGATCTGCGGCGGCGCGGCGTAGTAGTGCTCCTGCACCTCGGCCAGGCTCACCTCGCGCCGTTCCTGCAGCTCACGGGCCCGGGCGTGCGGGTCGTCGTCCACGGTGTCGAGGCCGAGCAGGGGCGCGGGATCGCAGACCACGCCCCGCCACGGGGCGGCCAGCTCGGGGGTCACGAACGTCGGGACGACGTCCGGCGTGGTGGTCACGGTGATCCGCACCCGGGTGCGCGGCGGCACCGTGCCGAGCGGCTGCCCGGCCGCCACCTCCGGGCCGGCCGCGAGATCGGCGCTCTCGACCCGGAGCACGTGCGACGCACCCGTCACGACCAGCGCGTCGCCGTCGCGGTGCACGCGCCCGGCCCAGGGGGCGGTGAGCTCCAATGGCGCTGAGGTCCACAGGTGGAGACCGGTCGGCACGGTGGCGGGGGCGGTGCGGGACAGCGGGACGGCGCGGGTCGCGCGGTGCTCGATGGCCCGGGCCACTGCGGTGTGCTCGCGGGCCGCGAGGTCGTCCTCGATGCCGGGCTCGAGCCAGCGGCCGCCGTCCAGGTCGTCGGACTCGGCCGAGAGGTCGAGCAGGGTGACGTCCCCGGGGCGGGCGAGTGAGCCGTGCCCGGCGGGCAGGGCGGCGGGCTCGGCGGGCAGGCCGAGCGCGAGCCGGGTGGCCTGCTGCATGACCGGCAGCGGGACGGCGACGGCCGCGGCGAGGATGCGGCGCTCCTGCTCCAGACCGGCGATGGCGTACTGGTTGGCGTCGCCGTCCAGACCGGTCTGCTGGTAGCCGCTGGCCACGAGGACGGCGCCGCGCAGCGCGACGAGCGGCCACAGCGCGTCGGCCTCGGCCTCGCTGAGCGGGCGCACCTGGTGGAACGCGACCGCGGCCCGCAGCGCGCCGACCGGGGTCATGCCCTCGTGGTGCAGCAGCGAGGAGATCGTGATGGCCAGCTCGCCGACGGCCCAGGTGCGGACGACGTCGCCGAAGTCGATGACGCCGTCGGGGATGCTCAGCCCGTCGTCGTCGCGGCAGACCACGTTGTCGTCGGTGAGGTCGCCGTGCACGGCCTGCTGCGGGAGGCCGTCGGGGATCAACGGCCAGGCCTCGTCGCGCACCTGCTGCACACGGGCGCGGTCGGTCGGGTCGGTGACGTGGTCGGCGAGGACGTCCAGGGCGCGGGCGGCGTGCTGCAGGTCCCACTGCAGGGTGCGGCGCAGGGCGGGGTGGTCGACGTCGCGCAGGGCGACCGAGACCTCCCCGGCCATCCGGCCGAGTTCCGTCACGACGACGGGGGCGAGGTGACCGGAGCCATGCAGGGTGCCGCCAGACAGGTGGCGCAGCACGCGGGCGGTGCAGGTGCCCTCGGCCTGGTCGAGGTGACCGCGGGTGCCGGGCAGCGCGGTGGCGAACCGGAGGTCGGGGAGGACGGCGGCGAGGTGGTCGGCGACGGCGTCCTGGGCATCGGCGTCGTCGTCGCCGAACCCGACGTTGGCGATCTTGAGGACGCCGACCACGTCGTCGCCGTCGGTGAGCAGGAAGTTGGCGTCCTGCTGGCTGCCCAGCTCGTGGGCCTGCACGGGGCGACCGGTGAGCTGCGACCCGAGGGCGGCGGCACCAGCGTGGTCGACGGTGGGCACGGGCAGGGCCGGTGCGGCGAAGAAGTCGAACAGCGCCATGCTCGTGCTCCACTCAGAATTGGACGAACGTCCAAGTTGAGCACAACGGGACCGTGGGCCACAAGGCCCAGGCAGGATGGACGACGTGACCGAGCCGCCGAGCCGCAAGGGCGCCGCGCGCAAGATCGAGCTGCTCGACGCGACGCTGCGGATCATCGCCCGCGACGGCCTGGCCGGGCTGTCGATGCGCGGGCTGGCCGCCGAGGCCGGGGCGCCGCTGGGGGCGGTGAGCTACTACTTCGCCGGCAAGGACGAGCTGGTGGAGGCCGCGTTCGCTCGCCACTCCGAGATCGAGGGCGAGCGAATGGCAGCCATGATCCGCCGCGTGGGCGCCGGGACGCCCGACGAGGCGGCGGACGCGGTGGCCGACTTCGTGGTCGAGGGCTGCACGGTGCGCCGGCGGCAGCTGATCACCGAGTACGAGCTGATGGTCGAGTCGGCCCGCCGGCCCGCGCTACAGGAGTCGACGGCGGGGTGGCTGCGCAGCCTGCGGGCGCAGATGGTCGAGGCGATGACCGCGCTGGGGTCAGCGGACCCGGAGATCGACGCCCGCCTGCTGCTCGCCGTCATCTCCGGTCTGGAGGTCGACAGCCTCGCCGACGAACCGGGACCGACCCAACGCGACGTGGTGCGCAGCGTCCTGTCACGCCTGCGAGGAGCTCGATGATCACGCCGACTGACCCTCGACGAGCAATCGGAGACTTCACGACCTGCGCACGACCCCAGCTGGCGCTACGCGCGCGAGCACGGCGTGCAGGCAGGCACGCCCACAGCGGACCCGCTCCTAGCGCACGTTGGAACCGCAAGCCTCACAAGACGACCTAGACCGCCCGTCAATCCGCCCAGCCTGTCGGTGCGCCCAGTCATACTGCTGACTCGAAGAAGCTTGGGAGGACGTCATGGTCGACGGGTCGAGCGGTCCACAACGAAGCCTGCAGCAACTCGCCCAAGCGGACCGTCAGCGCCATGACCTCTTCATCGGGCTCGTTGCACCGCTTGGTAGCAGCAACAAAGAGGTTCGCGAGTCCCTAGAAGGAAAGCTCACGACATACGGCTACAGCACGGAACGGGCGCACCTTGCCGGCCTCCTAGATGACTTGAACTTTGGCTCTCCCCTTCCGAGTCGCGACAATCCCGACTATCACAAACTCCGGATGGATGCCGGCGATCGCCTGCGCAAGGAGGCAGGGGACCATAGTGCATTAGCAGCGCTCGCTATCGCATACGTCGCCAGACACAGACAAGCGCGCCGCTCAAAAGCGATCGACGAGGGTTCACTTACGGACCCACCTCCGATTGCGTACATCTTTGACAGCCTAAAGCACCCCCGCGAAGCTCAATTACTACGAAATGTCTACGGCGCCGCCTACTGGCAAATATCGATAGTTGAGGATGGGGACGAAAGAATTCGAAATCTGGCTCGAGTACTCGGCGAGGCGGATAAAACGTTCGATAGCGCACCACTGGGCCGAGCGCAAAGCTTAATCGACCGCGACGAAGCCGACGTGGATGCCAAGCACGGTCAGAATGTCCGCGATACATTCGCTCAATCCGACTTTTATCTAGCCGTCAATCGAGGGCGACCATGGACAGACGGGCTTGATCGTTTTCTGTCCGGAGCCTTCGACTCGCCGTTCATTTCGCCGTCCGCCGACGAAGAGGCCATGAGATTTGCGAGCGCAGCCGCCTTAAGGTCAGCGGCCGTCGGTCGTCAGGTCGGGGCCGCCATTGTCCCTCCCGCTGGATCGCCTGTCATCGTCGGCACAAATGAGGTCCCCAGACCTGGCGGAGGGCAATTCCGAGAAGGTGACATCCCGGACTTCCGAGACTTTCAGTCGGGTACGGATCCGAATCCGGCCTACACCGAAAGCGTTATTCGTGAGCTTTTCGACCGTCTAGCCAAGGCGAACTTCTTCACCGCCGCCAGAAACCAAGCGGGTGGTGCGGCAGTCCTAAAAGAGGCCAGAAAGCCTGGCGAAGATGGCAAGTCACTACTTGACGGAACGCGAGCCAAATCCCTGATCGAGTTCACACGATGCTTGCATGCCGAGCAGGCAGCTATCGTCGAAGCAGCGAGGACGGGCACGGCTATACAGGATTCTAAGCTGTATACAACTACTTTTCCGTGTCACGAGTGTACGAAGTTCATTGTCGGTGCGGGTGTGTCCGAGGTGCAATATGTTGAGCCGTACCCTAAAAGCCTGGCCGGAGACATGTATGCCGACTTGATCGACACCCGGCCACCCTTAGAAGGGGGCAGCCGTTCCGCGGGTGACAAGATCCCCTTCAAGGCATTCTTGGGTTTTGGTCCCAGTCGCTACGATGAGGTTTTCACTGCCGGTAAGAGGAAACTTGGGTCGACGATAAATCGCCACGACCCGGCGAACTCAGTTCCCGTAGGAATCGCCTGGAGCGAATTGGCCGTGCGAGAACAGGAAGATGCTGTAGTTGTGGCGGTCGCAGTTTCGGCTGACCTGCTAGCGAAATCGACAATAAAGGATTCGTCCACCACCGGCACCTCGCCTGACTTAAACGAGCAGCAGGCCGAAAACCGAGATGGAGCAGCATCGTGACCTCGCCTGAAAACTGGCTAAGTATCCAAGCGACAATATCTGCTCGCCGGCTGGCCGAGACTCCCTATCAACTACTGAGTCCAGCCGCCCGGATGCTGCAAACGGTCGCCGAGCAGTGGATAAGCCCCGTCGAAAAAGCCGAGTTGCACACTGTTGCCAAGCAGCCCGTTCGAACTAGACGGGTACGCAAGCCGACCCCTACAGCTCGGCAGTTGCCCATCCTCACAGGTGTTCCTAGCGAGGACTCTGGTCCTGCGCACGAGTGAGGCTGTCAATCTGCCAGTAGGCGCCGGTCAAGTGGTCCAGGTACCTCCGCATGGCGACAAGGGCACCGTCGGGCCATCAGGTCGTGCAGTCCCGCGTGGTCGTCGACCACGCACGACCAGAACCCGTCCGACGCAAGGTCGCGCCCGGCCCAGGTCCCCAGCACCCGGGAGGTAGGCTGCCCCACCCACCTGCAACGGGGGGTCGAACTTAGCTCCGCCCGGCGCAGGTCCTCCCACTGTTGCTCTGTGCGGCGCCGCGCCGTCCCACAGGCCACGCAGGTGGACAGAAGGGCGCCTGTCTGCTTTTCTTACCTCAGATGAGGTAAGAAAAGCAGACACTAGGCGAGGAACGGTGCAGCATGCCCGAGTTCGCGTACGAGCAGTCGGCCGACCAGATGGTGTCAAAGTTCGGCTTCACCGCCGCCTTCCTGCGCGATGCGGTTGTCGCGCGCGCAGCTGCTGCGGCCCGTAGCTATGCAGGGGGTCTCTACCCTCCCGCCGCGTCCGGAATGGCACGGTGGATGCACAGCGTCGCGTACACCCGGGAGGCGCTCTCAGCGCTGGGGTACGAGCCCAACGACACGGACCTCATCTCGAAGGTCATCCACCGAGAGCGCGGCCTGGCCATCGTCTGCGCCGCGGGCAATCCCGTCACCGGCGTGCCGTTCATGCTGGCCCGAAAATACCCGACGACCAAGTGGCCCAAGGGCGAGCGGACCGCCGTCGCGGTGGCCCGAAATAACGAACAGATGACGTTTTTCGACGAGCTGGACGAAGACGAGGAGCCCATCCGCCCACTGGAGACTTGGCTCCTTCTCCAGTACGCCGATCGCGAGGAGGTTCGGGCGGAGCTGTCACTCCCTGCCGCGATCAACCACCGCGGCTTCATCACCGACTGGCACCAGCGATACATTCTCCCGCCGCTGAGCAACGACGGCGGCATAGCCGATGAGCCCATCATCGACGACGGTGACGAGGAAGGCGGCGGAATCGTCGTGCCTGTCGAGCCTCGATGACCCAGGACCCCCCAAGTTCTTTCAATCCCGCGCGGCTCACCCTGGCGCGGCAGCGGCGAGGACTCTCGCAGACTGCCCTCGGACAGGCTGTGGAGGTTGCCGCAAGAACCGTCGCGCGCTGGGAGCGGGGCGAGGTTGACCCGTTGCCGCACAACATCGAGGCGCTCGCGAAAGCTCTTGAAATGCCGCCGTCATTCTTCGCTGCCAGCGACATCGACTTCGTTCCCGTCGACGCGGTCAGCTTTCGAGCTCTCAGCAAGATGACCGCCCGACAGCGCGACTCCGCGACCGCGGCAGGTGCAATTGCGATGGATCTGGCCGAATGGCTCGACCAGCGCTTTCGCCTGCCCGGGCCCGACCTGCCCACTCTGGAGGGATACGACCCCGAGCGCGCAGCGGCGGTCGTACGTGAGCGCTGGGGCCTAGGGCTGGCCCCGATCTCGAATATGGTTCACCTGATGGAGGCGCACGGCGTTCGCGTTTTCTCGCTTGCAACCGACGTCGCCAGCGTGGACGCCTATAGCTTCCAACTCAACGATGCCCCCTACGTTTTCCTAAATACGTCCAAGACGGGAGAGCGGCGCCGCTTCGATGCGGCCCATGAGTTGGGTCACTTGGTCCTGCACTGCGGCGACGAGGTTCCTCATGGAAAACCAGCCGAACAGGAGGCACAGGCCTTCGCGGCGGCGTTTCTAATGCCGCGGCAAAGCGTGCTCGGTGCGGGTCTCCGCAATGCTTCGATTGACCACATTTTAAAAGCCAAGCGCCATTGGAAGGTGGCGGCGATGGCCTTGACCCACCGTCTCCATGAGCTGGACCTCCTGTCCGAGTGGGGCTATCGCGACCTATGCGTTCGGCTGTCGCAGATGGGCTACCGAAGCAGCGAACCGCGTGGCGCTATCGTCCCCGAGACCTCTCAGCTACTCGCCAAGGTCTTCAAAGCGCTTCGCAGTCAGGATCTTCTGCCCATTGAAGTCGCTGGACAGTTGAACATCACCCAGGACGAGTTGAACCGTCACGTGTTCGGGCTCGTGCCGGTGGCCATTGCAGGAGGCAATCAAGGCGGCGCAGTTTTGAATGGGCCCACGGGCCTACGGGTCATTCGCGGCGGACAGGCATAACGTTAGGGGTCCCCCTGGCTGTGATCGACCCGAAAGGCGGAGACCTCACATCGAGTTCAGAGTGTTCACAGCCCAGATGGGCCGCTGGTTGAGGCTCTCAGCGCTGGAGCCACCACGACTGGTGATAAGTCAGATACAGCCCCGAACAGTACTCAGCCCCGGCTCAACCGGTCCATCTGCTGGTAGGCGCCGGTGAGGTGGTCGAGGTGGCGCCGCATGGCGGTGACAGCACCGTCCGCATCCCGAGCAGCGACGAGGTCGTGCAGCTCCGCGTGGTCGTCCGCCACACACGCCCAGAACCCGTCCGGCGCGTGGTCGCGACCGAACCGCGTCGCCAGCACCCGGAACAGCGGCGCCGTGATGACCTCCAGCAGCGGGTTCCCGCTGGCTCGCAGCAGCACCAGGTGGAAGTCCTGGTTCGCCGCATACGTCGCCTCGCCGACCGCAGTCGCCGGGTCGAACTCGGCTCGCCGCAGGTCCTCCAGCTGCTCGTCCGTCCGGTGCCGAGCCGCCTCACCGGCCGCCGGCACCTCGAGCAGGTGACGCAACGACATCAGCTGCCCGACCGTCACCCGCTCGGCGGCCGCCATCAGGGCCACCCCCGTCTCCAGGTGGGCCGACAGGTGCGCCGCCGTCGGCACGCTCACGAAGCTGCCCCCCGCCACCCCACGCGTGGTCTGGATGAGGTCCTGCGACGCCAGCGACCGCAACGCCTCGCGCACGGTCGACCGCCCGACCCCGAACTCGGCCGAGAGCTCCTGCTCGTTGGGCAGCCGCTCCCCCGGGGCCAGCTCGCCGCTCACGATCCGGGCGCGGATGTTCCCGGCCAGCACGGCGTACGCGGGCCCGGTCACGCTGCGCAGTGTGCCAGCGGAACGGGTTCACACGGTGTTGACACCTCAGGCGTTGACGACGCCAATCGTCTGACACTTTGATGGGGCCGTGCCCGTCACCCCCCGCGTCGCCGTCGTCTTCTACAGCTCCACCGGCAACCTGGCCGCCATGGCCGAGGCCATCGGGCGGGGTGCCGAGGAGCAGGGCGCCGAGGTCCGGGTGCGCATCGTCCCCGAGCTCGCACCCCCGCAGGCCATCGCCGCCAACCCGAAGTGGCAGGCCTTCGTCGACGAGGCGCGGTACGAGACCGCCACCCTCGACGACCTCGAGTGGGCCAACGGCATCGCCCTCGGCAGCCCCACCCGGTTCGGCCTCCCCGCCGGCCAGCTCAAGGAGTTCCTCGACACCACCGGCGGGCTCTGGTTCCAGGGCAAGCTGGCGGACAAGGTCGGGACGGCGTTCACCAGCGCCTCCACCGGCCACGGCGGCCTGGAGTCGACGATCCTGGCGATGAACAACGTGCTCTACCACTGGGGCTCGCTGGTCCTCCCGCTCGGCTACGGCGAGCGCCACCTCATGAAGGAGTCGGGCAACCCCTACGGCGGCTCCTTCGTCTCCCGCTCCGGCGCCGCCCCCGACGACGTCTCGATCGAGGCCTGCCGCCTCCAGGGCGTCCGCCTCGCGACGTTCGCCGGGTTCGTCGCGGCCGGGCTCGAGGCATGACCGCCGAGGCCGTCCGGGTCGGCATGGGTCGGCTCGACACCACCGACCGGCCCGGGCTGGTCCTCGTCGACTGCCAGAACCTCTTCACCCTCGACCCCGCCGTCGACGCTGCGGCGAAGGCCTGCGGACGCGCCGCCGCGGCCGCCCGCGAGGCCGGCGTCCCCGTCGTCTGGCTGCGGGTTCTCTTCGACGACGACGCCGAGCTCGGCCCGGTCTGGACGACGAAGGCCCCCGCGCTGAAGCAGCTGCGCCCCGGGGCGGAGCTCGCCGAGTTCGACCCCCGCGTCGGGTACGTCGACGGCGAGCCGGTCGTCACCAAGAAGCGCGCCTCGGGCTTCGTCCGCACCGAGCTCGACGACCTGCTGCACGACCTCGACGTGCACACCCTCGCCGTCGCCGGGTTCACCACCGCCGGCTGCGTGCGCGCCACCGTCGTCGACGCCGCCTCGCTCGACTACGCCCCCGTCGTCCTGGCCGACGCCGTCGCCGACCGGTCCACGGCCATCCACGACGCCGCACTCGTCGACCTCGACGCCCGGTACGCCGACGTCGTCCCGAGCACCGACGACTGGTTCCGGACCGTGAGGTCTTCACAGCGTTAAACGTCTGACCTATGGTCGCCGTCACAGGAGGGAGCCCACCGATGAGCATCGCCCGCCAGGTCGCCGACGTCGTGGCCCGCACCACCTGGGACGACGTCCCCGCCCCCGTGCTGCAGCGCGCCCGCCACCTCGTGCTCGACGCCGTGGGCCTGGCCTTCGCCGCGTCGGCCCACCCCTTCGCCGACGTCGCCGCCGACGCCCTGGGCAGCTTCGGCGCCGGCGACGTCCCGGTGCTGGGCAGCAAGACCCGGCTGCCTGCGCGCGACGCCGCCGTCCTGAACGGCGTGCTCGTGCACGGCCTCGACTTCGACGACACCCACATCGGCGCCGTCACCCACGTGTCGGCCTCCGCCCTGCCCGCCGCCCTGAGCGCCGCCGTGGCGGCCGACGCCTCGGCCCGCGACCTGCTGCTGGGCTACATCCTCGGCGTCGAGGTGGCCGCCCGGGTCGGGCTGGCCGGGGCCGGCCACTTCCACGACCTGGGCTACCACCCCACCGCCGTCGCCGGGGCCTTCGGCTCCGCCGTCGCCGCGGGGAAGATCCTCGGGCTCGGCCCGGACCAGCTCGTCGCCGCGCAGGGCGTGGTCGGCTCGATGGCGGCCGGGCTGCTGGAGTTCCTCGAGGACGGCTCCTGGACCAAGCGCCTGCACCCCGGCTGGGCCGCGCAGAGCGGCATCACCGCCGCCACCTTCGCCAGGGCCGGCTGGACCGGTCCGGAGGCGGTCTACGAGGGCCGCTTCGGCCTGTTCGCCACCCACCTGGCCGGCCGCGACGCCCACCCCGAGCTGGTCGCCGACGGCCTCGGCGAGCGGTGGGAGACCCCCGAGACGGCCGTGAAGCCGTACCCGGTCTGCCACTTCGCGCACGCCTTCGCCGACGCCGTCCTGCTGCTGCGCGCCGAGCACGGCCTCACCGCGGATGACGTCGCCGCCGTGCGGTGCGCGATCCACCCCACCCCCGGCAAGGTCGTGTGCGAGCCCGCCGCCGCCAAGTGGGCACCCCGCGACGAGTACGACGCCAAGTTCTCGCTGCCCTACATCGTCTCGACCGCGCTGGCCCGCGGCCGGTTCACCCTCGCCGAGCTCTCCGACGAGGCCCTCCGCGACCCCGAGGTGCTCGCCCTGGCCCGCAAGGTCGAGGTCGTGCCCGACGACGAGAGCGCCTTCCCGCGGGCCTATTCCGGGTGGGTGCAGATCATCACGACCGACGGCCGGGTGCTCACCCACCGCGAGCAGGTCAACCGCGGGCACGCCGACCGACCGCTCAGCGACGCCGACGTCGTCACCAAGTACCGCGGGTCGATGGCCCCGGTCGCCGACGAGGCCACCACCGAACGCGTGCTCGCCGCCGTCCTCTCCCTGGGGGACGGCGGCTCCGCCCGCGACTTCGCAGAAGCCTGCGCAGCAGGCTGACCCACCCCTTCCACCCAGAGGAGCAGGCATGGACTTCGGCGTCTTCATCCCGATCGGCAACAACGGCTGGTTGATCAGCGAGAACGCTCCGCAGTACATGCCGAGCTTCGAGCTGAACAAGCGGATCGTGCAGGAGGCCGAGGCGCAGGACTTCGCCTTCGCGCTGTCGATGATCAAGCTGCGCGGGTTCGGCGGGAAGACCGAGTTCTGGGACCACAACCTCGAGTCGTTCACGTTGATGGCCGGCCTGGCCGCCGTCACCTCGACGATCAAGCTCTACGCATCGACGGCCGTCCTCACCCTGCCGCCGGCCCTGGTGGCCCGCATGGCCACCACCATCGACTCGATCGCGCCCGGACGGTTCGGCGTCAACATCGTGTCGGGCTGGGCCTCGGGCGAGTACTCGCAGATGGGCCTGTGGCCAGGCGACCAGTACTTCGGCGAGCGCTACGACTACTCCACCGAGTACGTGCAGGTGCTGCGCGACCTCTGGGAGAAGGGCACCTGCGACCTGGACGGCACGTACTTCCAGATGACCGACTGCAAGCTGTCGCCGCGGCCCAGCGCGCACGTCGACATCGTCTGCGCCGGCCAGAGCGAGCGCGGCATGCGGTTCTGCGCCGAGCACGGCGACTACAACTTCATCCTCTCGCCGGGCGTGAACACCCCCGAGACCTACCGGGAGCCCACCGAGAAGCTGGCCGCGGCCGCTGCGAAGACCGGCCGGGACGTCGGGTCGCTGCCGCTGTTCATGGCGATCATCGCCGACACCGACGAGGAGGCCCAGGCGAAGTGGAAGAGCTACCACGACGGCGCTGACCTGGCCGCGCTCGGCTACATGAACGAGGAGGGGTCCAAGGACACCTCGGCCGACTCCGGCGGCACCGCGCGGACGATCAACCTGCCCGAGGGGGCGGTCAACTTCAACATGGCCACCCTCGTGGGCTCGCCCGAGACCGTCGCCCGGCAGATCGACGAGGTGGCGAAGATGCCCGGGGTCAAGGGGATGATGTTCACCTTCGACGACTTCGAGAAGGGCGTGAAGACCTTCGGCGAGAAGGTCAAGCCCCTGCTCGGCTGATGCCGCCGACGGGGCTCCCGTTCCCCCGTGCGGAGCCCCGTCGGCCCACCTCCTGGAAGGACCCCGCGTGACCTCGTTCGTCACCCCCCGCACCAACCCGCGCGCCCGGCTGCGCGAGCTGCTGGCCGCCGCCCAGGACACCCGCAGCCCGTTGATCGCCCCGGGCGCCTACGACGCCCTGAGCGCTCGGCTGGTGCAGCAGGCCGGGTTCGACGTCGTCTACATGACCGGCTTCGGCACCTCGGCCTCGCTGCTGGGCCGCCCCGACATCGGGCTGCTCGGCGGCGCGGAGATGACCGACAACGCCCGGCGCATGGCCCAGGCCGTCGAGGTCCCGCTCATCGCCGACGCCGACACCGGCTACGGCAACGCGCTCAACGTCGTCCGCACCGTGCGCGAGTACGAGCAGGCCGGCGTCGCCGGGCTGCAGCTGGAGGACCAGGTCTCGCCCAAGCGCTGCGGGCACATGACCGGCAAGGCGGTGATCGACGCCGACGAGGCCGTCGCCAAGGTGCGGGCCGCCGTCGCCGCCCGCACCGACCCCGACCTCGTGGTCATCGCCCGCACCGACGTCGCCCAGGTCGAGGGCACCCGGGCCGCGATCGACCGGGCGCTGCGGTTCGCCGACGCCGGCGCCGACGTGCTGTTCGTCGAGGCCCCGCGCACCGCCGAGGACGTCGAGCTGGTCGCCACCGAGCTGAAGGGCCACCACCTGCTCTTCAACTGGGTCGAGGGCGGCCAGACCGAGGGCCTGACCATGGACACCGTCGCCGAGCTGGGCTTCTCGCTCGTGCTGTTCCCGATCAGCACCCTGCTGGCCGCCTCGCACGCCATGCAGGCCGTGCTGTCGACGCTGAAGCAGACCTCCTCGACCGCCGGGGCCACCATGGGTGACTTCGACGGGTTCCTGCAGACCATCGGGTTGCCCGAGCTGCGCGCCGACGAGGCCCGCTTCGCCGGCTGACCCCACCCCGGCCGGGTGATCGTCGGTGGAGGGACTCCACCCAGCGCCGGGTCCTGCCGATGGTCGGGTCATGCAGGAGAGGGCGGCCACGGCTCCGCGTACCGGCCGCCGGCGCCAGCACCCCGGGTGGCTCACCGCCAGCCGGGTCGCCGTCTGGTCGGCGACCGGCTTCGCGCTGCTCGTCGTCGTCGGGTCCGTGTTCGCCGCCGACCTGTCGGGCGTGTGGGACGACCCCGCCGTCCCCGTCGCGTTCGGCGTGCTCGCCACAACGTGCGCCGTGGTGGCCGGGTGCGCCGCCGTGCGGGCGACCACGATGGCACCCGTCTGGACCGCACTGGCCGCCGTCATGCTGCTGTTCACCTCGGCCAACCTGGCCTACGCGGCCGACCCGCCCTCCGGGCTCGAGCCGAGCTGGGCGGACGGCCTCTACGGGGTCGGCTACCTGGCGCTGGTCGGCATGCCGTTCCTGCTCCTCCGGCGGCTGCGGCTGCGACCGCACCCCACCGTGTGGGTGGACGGCCTCACCACCGGTCTCGGCGCCCTCGCGCTCGCCCTCGCCGTCGTGCTCTCCACGGTCCACGACGCGGACGCGGCGACCCTGCTGGCCCTCGGCTACGTCGCCGCCGACCTGCTGCTGCTCGCCCTGCTGGCCAGCCTGGGCTCGGTGGTGGGCTCCTTCCGCAGCGTGCTGCTGCCCGCGCTCGCCGTCGGCCTCCAGCTGGTCGCCGACCTGGGCCAGTACCTCGCCGGCGGGAACGGCGCCCCCACCGACCTGCTCTACGTCACCGGCCCGGTGCTGCTCGCCTGGGCCGCCCACCGCTGCCCCCCGGAGTGGACCATCCGGGAGCAGTCGTGGCGGCTGCGGCTCGAGGTGCGTCGCATCGTCCTGCCCCTGGGCGGGTCGACCGCCGCCCTGCTGGTGCTCACGTGGAGCGCACTGGCGCCCCTCGGCGCCGTCCCCGTCCTGCTGGCCGTGGCCGCGCTGGTCTCCATGGCCGTCCGCACCGTGCTCACCCTGCGCGCGACCGAGAACTTCTACGAGCTGCGGGCCCAGGCGCTGACCGACCCGCTGACCGGGCTGGGCAACCGGCGCACGCTGGACGCGGCGCTGGCCGGGCTGCCGGACGACGTCCCCACCGCGCTCCTGCTGCTCGACCTCGACAGCTTCCACGACGTCAACGACGGCCTGGGGCACGCCGCCGGCGACGAGGTGCTGCGCCTGCAGGCCGCGCGGCTGACCGGTGACGAGGAGCCCCCCGGGCGGGTGGCCGTCCGGCTGGAGGGTGACACCTTCGCCCTGGTGCTCCCCGGCACCGGGCCCGCTGGTGCCCGTGCGGTGGCCGACGAGATGGCCGCCCGGCTGCGGTTGCCGATGCACGTCGGCGGGACCCGCGTGCGGCTGACCGCCAGCGTGGGGGTCGCCGTCGCCCCGGCCGGCCAGCCCTCCGCCCCGGCCACCCTGCTGCGCCGCGCCGACGACGCCCTCACCCAGGCCAAGCGCCGGGCCGAGGCCGTCGTGGTGCACGTGACCGACCAGCAGCCCGAGGTCGAGGTCTCCCGGCTGCAGCTGGCCGGCGAGCTGGACACCGCGATCGCCGAGGGCCAGCTGGTGCTCTGGTTCCAGCCGCAGCTGCACGTCGCCCCGGCGTGCCCGGTCGCCCGCGGCGGGCGGGTCACCACCGTCGCCGGCTGCGAGGCCCTGGTCCGCTGGGCCCACCCCACCCGCGGCATGCTCGGCCCCGACCACATCCTGGGTGCCGCCGAGCACGGCCGGCTGCTCCCGGCCCTCGGCGACGCCGTGCTCGGCATGGCCGTGGCCGCCGCCGCGACCTGGTGGCACCACACCCCCGTCCCGGTCTCGGTCAACCTCTCGGCCACCGACCTGGGCGACCGCCGCCTGCCCGACCGGGTCTTCCAGCTGCTGCTGGCGCACCGCCTGCCGCCGTGGGCGCTCACCGTCGAGGTCGTCGAGGACACCCTCATGCTCGACCCGCTGCGGGTCGCCGACGTGCTGGGCCGGCTGCGGGAGATGGGCGTGGGCATCGCCATCGACGACTACGGCACGGGGTACAGCTCGCTGTCCTACCTGCACCAGCTGCCGGTGGACGAGCTCAAGCTCGACCGCTCGCTGACCCAGGACCTGGCCACCAGCCCCACCGCGGCGGCCATCACCCGGCACAGCATCGCCCTGGCCCACGACCTGGGCCTGCGGGTGGTCGGCGAGGGCATCGAGGACCCCGAGGGCCTGGACGCCCTGGTCGAGCTGGGCTGCGACACCGTGCAGGGGTACCTGACCGGCCGGCCCATGCCGTTGGCGGACTGGACGACCTGGCTGGCCGAGCAGACCCCGCCGCCCGCCCGTGTCGAACCGGCGACGGTCGGGAGCTGACCGCTCACTCAGCCGCGGCGCGCCGCCAGCACCCCGTGCACCGTCAGCACGTCCAGCCGGACCTCCTCGGTGCACCGTCGCAGCCACGTCGGCTCGTCACCGGTCAGGAACCGGGTCACGACGCTGACCGCGAGGTCCTCGGCCGGCACACCCACCCCCAGCAGCCGCTGCAGCCGCCCCAGGACGTGGCCGAGCGGATCCAACGCGGTGGCGGTCATCGAGCACCTTTCGACAGCACACCACTCGGTGTGGCGTGATCGAAGGGTGCCCTGTCCGGACCGATCCGGCCTGTTATGACACTCAATTCACCACGACGAGCAGGTCACCGCCCTCGACCTGCTGGACCCGGCCGATCGCGACGCGGGAGACGGTGCCGGCCCGGGGGGCGGTGATGCCGGCCTCCATCTTCATCGCCTCGATGGTGGCCAGCGGGTCTCCGGCCGCGACCTGGTCGCCCTCGGCCACCTGCAGCGTGACCACGCCGGCGAACGGCGCCGGCACCTGGCCCGGGTCGGCGCGGTCGGCCTTCTCGGCGGCCTTGACCTGCGAGTCGACCGAGCGGTCGCGCACGCTGACCGGCCGCAGCTGGCCGTTGAGCGTGCACATCACGGTGCGCATGCCGCGCTCGTCAGGCTCGCCGACCGCCTCGACGCCGATCAGCAGCCGCACCCCGGGCTCGAGGTCGACGGCGTGCTCGGTGCCCCGCCGCAGGCCGTAGAGGAACTCCTTGCTGGGCAGGATCGAGGTGTCGCCGTAGGTCTCGCGGTGCGCCTCGAACTCCTTGGTGGGCCCGGGGAACAGCAACCGGTTCAGCGTGGGCTGGGGGGCGTCGCGCAGGCCCGCGAGGTCGGTGTCGGTCAGCTCGGCGGCCGGCTCGGCCGCCCGGCGGCCCTCGAGCGCCCTGCTGCGGAACGGCTCGGGCCACCCGCCGGGCGGGTCGCCGAGCTCACCGCGCAGGAACCCGACGACGGAGTCGGGGACGTCGAACCGACCCGGCTCGGCCGCGAACTCGGTGACGTCGACCCCGGCGCCCACCAGCTGCAGCGCGAGGTCGCCGACCACCTTGGACGACGGCGTGACCTTCACCAGGTGGCCGAGCAGCCGGTCGGCCGCGGCGTAGGCGTTCTCGACCTCCTCGAACCGCTGGCCCAGGCCCAGCGCGATCGCCTGCTGCCGCAGGTTCGAGAGCTGCCCGCCGGGGATCTCGTGCGTGTACACCCGCCCGGTGGGGCTGGGCAGGCCCGACTCGAACGGCGCGTACACCCGCCGCACGGCCTCCCAGTACGGCTCGAGGTCGTTCACCGCAGCCAGGTCGAGGCCGGTCTCGTACGGCGTGTGGTCGGTGGCCGCGACGATCGCGCTCAGCGGCGGCTGCGACGTGGTGCCCGCCATGCTCGCCACGGCGCCGTCGACGGCGTCGACCCCGGCCTGCCAGGCCGCCATCAGCGTGGCCAGCTGACCGCCCGCGGTGTCGTGGGTGTGCAGGTGCACGGGCAGGTCGAAGTTCTCGCGCAGCGCGGTGACCAGGGTGGCCGCGGCCGGCGGGCGGAGCAGCCCGGCCATGTCCTTGATCGCCAGCACGTGCGCGCCGGCCCCGACGATCTGCTCGGCCAACCGCAGGTAGTAGTCCAGCGTGTAGAGCTGCTCGGCGGGGTCGGAGAGGTCGCCGGTGTAGCAGAGCGCCACCTCGGCCAGCGCCGTGCCGGTCTCGCGCACGGCCTCGATCGCCGGCCGCATCTGCGAGACGTCGTTGAGGGCGTCGAACACCCGGAACACGTCGATGCCGGTGCGGGCGGCCTCGTGCACGAACGCGGTGGTCACCTGGGTCGGGTAGGGCGTGTAGCCCACGGTGTTGCGGCCGCGCAGCAGCATCTGCAACGCGATGTTGGGCACCGCCTCGCGCAGGGCGGCCAACCGCTCCCACGGGTCCTCGTGCAGGAAGCGCAGCGCGACGTCGTAGGTCGCCCCGCCCCAGGCCTCGAGGCTGAGCAGCTGCGGCACCGTGCGCGCCACGTGCGGGGCGACGGCCAGGAGGTCCCTGGTGCGCACCCGGGTGGCCAGCAGCGACTGGTGGGCGTCGCGGAAGGTGGTGTCGGTGACCGCCAGGGCGGTCTGCGCGCGCAGGTCGGCGGCGAAGCCCACCGGACCCAGGTCGCGCAGCCGCTGCCGCGAACCGGCCGGCGGGGTGCCCACCAGCTCGACGGCGGGAAGCTTGTCGGTGGGGTCGACCAGGTGCGGCCGCTCGCCGTGCGGGGCGTTGACCGTGACGTCGGCCAGGTAGGCCAGCAGCCGGGTGCCGCGGTCGGCGGACTGCCGCGCGGTGAGCAGCTCGGGCCGCTCCTCGATGAAGCTGGTGGTGACCCGGCCGGCCCGGAAGTCGGGGTCGTCGAGCACGGCCTGCAGGAACGGGATGTTGGTGGAGACGCCGCGGATGCGGAACTCGGCCACCGCCCGGCGGGCCCGGGCCACCGCGACGCCGAAGTCGCGCCCGCGGCAGGTGAGCTTGACCAGCATGGAGTCGAAGTGGGCGCCCACCTCGGCGCCCATCGACGAGCCGCCGTCCAGCCGCACGCCGGCACCGCCCGGCGAGCGGTAGGCGGTGATGCGGCCGGTGTCGGGGCGGAAGCCGTTCGCCGGGTCCTCGGTGGTGATGCGGCACTGCAGCGCGGCCCCGCGCAGCTGGACGGTGTCCTGCGACAGCCCCAGGTCGGTGAGGGACTCCCCCGACGCGATGCGCAGCTGGGCCTGCACGAGGTCGACGTCGGTGACCTCCTCGGTGACCGTGTGCTCGACCTGGATGCGCGGGTTCATCTCGATGAACACGTGCTTGCCCGCCTCGTCGAGCAGGAACTCGACCGTGCCGGCGCAGGTGTAGTCGATCGCCCGGGCGAAGGCGACGGCGTCGGCGCAGATGCGCTCGCGCAGGGCCGGGTCGAGGTTGGGCGCCGGGGCCAGCTCGATGACCTTCTGGTGCCGGCGCTGCACCGAGCAGTCGCGCTCGAAGAGGTGGATCACGTTGCCCTGGGTGTCGGCCAGGATCTGCACCTCGATGTGCCGCGGGTTCACCACGGCCTGCTCGATGAACACCGTGGGGTCGCCGAACGCCGACTCGGCCTCGCGCATGGCCGCCTCGACGGACCCGCGCAGGGCGCCCTCGTCGTCCACCTTGCGCATGCCGCGGCCGCCACCGCCGGCGACCGCCTTCACGAACAGCGGGTAGGCCATGCCACGCGCCTGCTCGAGCAGGGTGTCGACGTCGTCGGTCGGGTCGGTGGAGCCCAGCACCGGCAGCCCGGCGCCCTTCGCGGCGGCGATCGCACGGGCCTTGTTCCCGGTCAGCTCGAGCACCGCGGCGCTGGGACCGACGAAGGTGATGCCGGCGTCGGCGCAGGCCGCGGCCAGGTCGGGGTTCTCGGACAGGAAGCCGTAGCCCGGGTAGACGGCGTCGGCCCCGGCGCGGCGGGCCGCGGTGACGATGGCCGAGACGTCGAGGTAGGCGCGCACCGGGTGGCCGGGCTCGCCGATCTCGTAGGACTCGTCGGCCTTGAGCCGGTGCACCGAGTTGCGGTCCTCGTGCGGGAAGACGGCGACGGTGCCGGCCCCCAGCTCGTAGGAGGCGCGGAACGCCCGGACGGCGATCTCCCCGCGGTTGGCGACCAGGACCTTCTGGAACACGGGCACTCCCGGGGACGGCGACGGGTGTGCGCACCGTAGCGGGAGGGCACGACAGGACGGTGACCTCTCCCCGCACGGCCCTCGTGACCGGTGCCTCCAGCGGCATCGGCCGCGCCACCGCCCTCCTGCTCGCGGCCGACGGGGCCTCGCTGGTGCTGCTCGCCCGGGGGCGGTCGGCCCTGGAGGAGACCGCCGCGGAGTGCCGGGCAGCCGGTGCCGCCGACGTCGTCGTCGAGCCCTGCGACGTCAACGACCGCGCCGGCGTGGCCGCCGTCGTGCAGCGGGCCGGCGCGCTGGACCTCGTCGTGCACGCCGCCACCGTCATGGCCTACGGCGACGTCGAGGACCTCCCCGCCGAGGTGTTCGACCAGGTCGTGGACACCGCGATCAAGGGGACGGCGAACCTGGCCCGCCCGGTGCTGGCCACCTTCCGCCGGCAGGGCCGCGGCGACCTCGTCGTCGTCAGCTCGCTGCTGGCCTCGATCACCGCGCCCACGATGGGCGCCTACGCGACCGCCAAGTGGGGCCAGCTGGGGCTGGTCCGCACCCTGCAGCAGGAGACCCGGGACGTGCCGGGCGTCCACGTCTCGGCCGTCTCGCCGGGCGGGGTGAACACGCCGATCTACTACCAGGCCGCGACCGTGCTGGGGAACACCGGGCACCCGCCGCCGCCGGTCTACTCCCCGCGCCGGGTGGGCCGGGCGGTCCTGGCCGCGGTCGACCGGCCGCGGCGGCTGCGGCAGTCCGGCATCGCGAACCCGCTGATCATCCTGGGGTACCGGGTGGCGCCGCCGGTGTTCGACGCCCTCGTCGGCCCGCTGCTGAAGGTCTTCGGGATGTCGAAGGACTCGGTGCCGCCCACCGACGGCAACGTCTTCGAGTCGAAGCCGCAGGAGAACGCCGCGACGGGCCCCTGGCGCGACATCTGAGGACCGCTACGGTGCCGGCGTGGAGCTGCTGGGCACCCTCACGGCCGTCGGCTGCGCGCTGGTGGGCGGGGTGTTCTTCGCGTTCAGCGGGCTCGTGATGCCGGCGCTCGGCCGCCTGCCTGCCCCGGACGGCGCCGCGGCGATGCGGGCGGTGAACGTGACCGCCGTCCGGCCGCCGTTGATGGTTCTGCTGTTCGGGACGGCGGCCGCCTGCGTCGCCGTCCTGGTGGTCGGGCCGGGCGTGGTGCCGCGGGTCGGCGCGGGGCTCTACCTGGCCGGCACCGTCGGGGTGACCATCGCGGCCAACGTGCCGCTGAACGACCGCCTGGAGCGCGACCCGATCACCTGGCCGGCCTACCTGCGGGCGTGGACGCGGTGGAACACCCTCCGCACCGCAGCCGCAGGGGCCGCCGCCGTCCTCCTGCTGCTCGGCTGAGCGCCATCCCGCACAGTGGGGTGGTGAATCCTCTTTCCGCAGCGCGGTCCGCGTTCCGTGGCCGCGTCTCCGGCGACCCGACCGGGGCGCCCGACTGGGTGCGCGAGATCGGCACCGTCGGCAGCGGCGACGGCTGGTTCGACCCCGACGGCGTGGTCTGGCGGGTGCACGGCGACCTCTCCACCCTCGTCGGCGGGGTCGCCGCGCTGCTCGGCCAGGGCGCGCACCCCCTCGCGCTGGCCGGGGTGCAGCGGCACTCGGCCTACCGCGAGGACCCCTGGAAGCGGCTGGCCGGCACCGCCCGCTGGCTGGTCGTGAGCACGTTCGGCTCGGCGGAGCTGGCCGAGCGGGAGTCCGCCCGGGTGCGCGGCATGCACCGCCGGGTGAAGGGCACGCTGGACGACGGCCGCAGCTACTCCGCGGGCGACCCCGACCTGCTGCGCTGGGTGCACCTGGCCTTCACCGACGCCTTCCTGGCCGCCCAGACCGCCGTCGGCCGGGACATGAGCCGGTTCGGCCCGCGCTGGGGCGACGACTACGTGCGCGAGTGGGCCCGCACCGCGGAGCGGCTGGGCGCCACCGACCTGCCCGCCACCCGGGCCGAGCTCGCCGAGGCGATCCGCGGCTACCGGCCGGTGCTGGAGCCGGTGCCCGACGACCTGCTGGCGTTCCTGCAGGCCCCGCCCGGGCTGTCCCCGCCCGAGCGGCTGGTCTACGCCGGGTTCTCCGGCGGCGCGGCGCGGCTGGTGTCCCCCACGATCGCGCCGCTGGCCCGGGTGCCCGGGCGCGGATCGCGCAACCCGCTCGACCGCGCCCAGCTGCTGGTCACCGAGGCCCAGCTGCGCGCGCTGAGCCTGGCCCTGGGCTCGCACAGCCCGAGCGAGGAAGCCGCCCGGTGGCGTCTGGGCACGGGCCCGGCTCCCGCCTGGGCGGCCTCCCTGGCGAGTTGATCATCGGCAGGTGGTCGGCGCCGGCGGCGTGCCGGGCAGCCACCCGCCGATGATCGACAGCGGGCCGGGAGGATGTACCCCCGTGGACTTCAGCCAGTTGGTCGAGGACGCCGTCGCCCGGCTGGACGGCGTCGCCCTGCGCACCCCCGTGCAGCGCAACCCGCGGCTGTCGGACCTCAGCGGCGCCGACGTCTGGACCAAGCGCGAGGACCTCCAGGTCGGCCGCTCATACAAGGTGCGCGGCGCGTACAACACGATCGCCCAGCTCGACCGGGGCAGCGAGGTGATCACCGCCAGCGCCGGCAACCACGCCCAGGGCTTCGCGCACGCCTGCGCGACGCTCGGCGTCCGCGGCACGGTCGTCGTCCCGGGCACGACGCCCAAGCAGAAGCGGCAGCGGATCGCCGCGCTCGGCGGGGACGCGATCACGCTGCGGGTCGAGGGCGACACCTACGACGACGCAGCCCGCATCGCCGCCGAGCTGGCCACCGCGTCGGGCGCCGTCGTCGTCCCGGCGTTCGACGCGCTGTCCACCGTCGCCGGGCAGGCGACGGTCGCCGTCGAGTTCCTCGCCCAGCTCGACCGGGTGCCCGACGTCGTCGTCCTGCCGGTGGGCGGCGGCGGCTTGCTGGCCGGGTGCGCGACCTGGCTGCGCGAGCACGCGCCCGGCACGAGGATCGTGGGTGTGGAGCCGAGCGGGGCCGCGGGCATGGCCGCCGCGCTGGTCGCCGGCGAGCCGGTGACGCTGGCCGAGATCGACACCTTCGTCGACGGCGCCGCGGTGCGCCGGGCCGGCGAGGTCACCTTCCCGCTGATCCGGGACGCCGGGGTCGAGCTGGTCGCCGTGCCCGAGGGCGCCGTCTGCACCGAGATGCTCGACCTGTACCAGGTGGACGGCGTCATCGCCGAGCCCGCCGGCGCCCTGGCCAGCGCGGCGCTGGCGTCGGGGGCCGTCGTCGTCGACCCCGGGACGACGGTGCTCGCGCTGCTCTCGGGCGGCAACAACGACGTCAGCCGCTACGCCGAGGTGGTCGAGCGCTCGCTGGTGCACCGCGGGCTCAAGCACTACTTCCTGGTCGAGTTCCCGCAGGAGCCCGGAGCGCTGCGCCGGTTCCTGCACGAGGTGCTCGGCCCGGACGACGACATCGTGCTGTTCGAGTACCAGAAGCGGGACAACCGCGAGACCGGCGCCGCCCTGGTCGGCATCGAGCTCGGCGCCGCCGCCGGGCTGACCCCGCTGCTGGCCCGGATCGCCGCCGGCCCGCTGCGCATCCAGCACCTGGCCCCGGGGACGACGGCCTACCGCTTCCTGGTCTGAAACCGGCTCGACCGCGCGCCGGATGCGGGCGAGGATCCCCGCCGTGGCAGCTCCTCCGGACGGCTTCGTGCACCAGGTGCGGGCCAGCGGCGACGTCGAGATCCAGCACCACGGGCGGGCGGCCACCACCCTGCGCGGGGACGCCGCGGCCCGGTTCCTCGCCCAGCTCGAGGCCGGCGCCGACCCCCAGCAGCTCATGGCCCGGGTGACCGGCAACTACGCCCGGGGCAACGAACGCACCGCCCGGCAGCACCCGCGCAACCGCCGCTGAGCCGTCCTCCTGCGCGGAGGTCCGTCCTCCCCCACCAGATCTCGTGCAGGAGGACGGATTCCCGCGCACCCCCCTGATCGACGCTGGGCGCCGGGCCTCAGACGAGGTCCAGGGCGGCGGCGACCACCGCGTCGGTGTCGATGCCGTGGTGGCGGTACACGCTGGCCAGGTCGCCGGACTGGCCGAACCGGGTCACGCCCAGGTGCACCGCGGGCACCCGGTGGATGCCGGCCAGGAAGGCCAGGGTGTGCGGGTGGCCGTCGAGCACGGTCACCATCGGCACGGCCCGGTCGGCGGGGAAGGCCTGGTCGAGGACGGCGGTGGCGGCGTCGTCCTGGCCCCGGCGGGCCTGCAGCGCGCGGAACAGCAGGCCCGGGCTCGTGACGACCACGACGTCGGCGGGGTGGCCGAGCCCGGTGAGCCGGTCGGCCGCGGCCAGGCCCTCGGTGATCATCGCGCCCATCGTCACCACCGTGACGGCGGGCTCGGCGACCCGGCGCAGCACGTACGCCCCGGCCACCACCTGCCGACGGCGCCGCTCACGGGCGGCCGGGTCGTCGGGGACCGCGGCCAGGGTCTGGTCGACCGGCCGGGTGGACAGCCGCAGGTAGGCGCTCGTGCCGTCGGGTCGCCCCAGCCGGCCCAGCGAGGCGAGCAGGCACCACTCGGTGTCGAGGGCGAACCCGGGCTCGTAGGTGACCACGCCGGGTTGCTCCAACCCGATGGACGGCGTGGTGATCGACTGGTGCGCCCCGCCCTCGCCGGCCAGCGTCACCCCGGACGGCGTCCCGACCAGGATCGACTGACCACCGGCGTAGACCCCGAAGCTCCACGGCTCGAGCGCCCGGGAGACGAACGGGTCGTACATGACGCCGATCGGCAACAGGGGCTGCGACCACCGGTTCCACGTGGAACCCAGCTCGCCCATCAGCCCGACCAGGTTGACCTCGGCGATGCCCAGCTCGACGTGCTGGCCGCTGGGCCGCTCGCGCCAGTGCAGGATCGTCTCGGGGTCGTCGGAGAACCAGTCGCGGCGGTCCTCGGCCGACCAGACGCCGACCTTGTTCACCCAGCCGCCCAGGTTGGTGGAGCTGGACACGTCCGGGCTGACCGTCACCACGCGGGCGCCGGCCTCGGGGGCGGCCCGGTTGAGGTCGAGCAGGGTGCGGCCCAGGGCGGCCTGCGTGGTCGCCGTCCCGTTCGGGGTGCGCCCCAGGTCGGTGGGGACGGCGGGGGCCGGCGCCCCCTCGTGCTCGGTGCGGGCCAGCCGCCCGGCCGCGGCGGACAGCAACCGGCCGGGCTCGGACGTCGGGGCGAAGCGGGCCCACGGGTCGGCCGGGTCCACCCCGACGCGGGCGGCCAGCTCGTGCAGCTGGGCCTCGCTGAGCAGCGCCGAGTGGTTCTGCGGGTGCCCCTCGGTGGCCAGCCCGTAGCCCTTCAGCGTGTAGGCCAGCACCACGGTGGGCCGGGTGTCGTCGATCTGCCCGAACGCCGTGCGCAGCGCGGCGAGGTCGTGCCCGCCCAGGTTGCGCACCGCGGCGACCAGGTCGTCGTCGGCCACCCCGGCGATCAGGCCCGCGATCGCGGCGGCCCCGGCGCCGTCCCCGGGCAGCTGCGCGCGCAGCTCGTCGGCCGAGCGGCGCAGCATGCGCTGGTACTCCGGGTTGGTCATCTCGTCGATGCGGTCGCGCAGCTCGGGGCCGCCGTCGCGGGTGAACAGCTCCTCCAGCAGCGCGCCGTACTTGACGGTGAGCACCTGCCAGCCGGCGGCGGCGAACATGCCCTGCAACCGGGTCGCGCCGAACGTGGGGACGACGCGGTCCAACGACTGCCGGTTCAGGTCCACCACCCACACGACCTCGCCCAGCTCGGCGACCATGGGGTCGACCACGGCCTCCCACACCGCGCCCTCGTCGAGCTCGGCGTCCCCCACCAGGGACCACTGCCGGCCGGCGCCCCCGGTGCCGAACTGGGTGTTGACGTACCGGCGGGCGATCGCGCCCCAGATCGGCGCGGTGGCCCCGATGCCGACCGAGCCGGTGGAGTAGTCGGCGGGCACGGGGTCCTTGAGCCGCGAGGGGTAGGACTGCAGGCCGCCGAACTCCCGCAGCGTGGTGAGCTTGTCGGCGGGCAGCTGGCCCAGCAGGTACTCCAGGGCGTGCAGCACCGGCGAGGCGTGCGGCTTGACCGACACCCGGTCCTCGGGGCCGAGGGTCTCCAGCCACAGCGCGGTCATGATCGTGGTGATCGACGCGGACGACGCCTGGTGCCCGCCGACCTTCAGCCCGGTGGGGTTGGGCCGCACCCGGTTGGCGTGGTCGACGATCGCGCTGGCCAACCACAGCACCCGCTCCTCGATCTCGCGGAGGGCGGCGTCGGCACGGGTCGGGGCCACAGCGGTCATGCCCACCAGGGTGGCCGACCGGTGGCGGGGCGGCCAGCCGTTGACCGCAGCGACCGATCCGCACGGCGCTGCGCTCAGCGGATACCCGTTCGCACGCAACGGTTGGCAACCCGGTCGTGCCCCACCTAGGTTGCGGGTCGAGCTGTGGCCCGCGCCACATGCGAGACGACGAGGTCCGGGGCGGAGGGTGTCCGTGAGCGAGCCGCTGTCGCGGTTCCCCGTGGTGGGCACCCACAGCCTCGAGGAGGCCCAGGACGCCGTCACCCGCGTCTACCTCCAGCACGACCTCAGCGCCCCCGCCGACCAGGTGGACATGCGGCTCAACGCCGTCACGGACCGGAACTTCACCCTCGGCTACCTGACCTACGGGGCGCAGACCGAGCTGGTCATGCCGCCGACCGAGGACTGCTACCACGTCAACCTCACCACCGCGGGCAGCACCGACGCCGACCGCTCCGACGGCGCCCGCACCCGCACGCTGGCCCGGGTGTCGGGCGCGGTGCTGAACCCGCGGCAGCGCAACACCGTCCGCTGGACCCCCGACGCCGAGCAGCTGATCCTCAAGATCCCGCGGGCCAGCCTCGAGTCCCACCTCGGCGACCTGGTCGGGCGGTCGGTGGCCGAGGTGCTGGACTTCGACTTCGGCCTGGACCTCACCGCCCCGGCCGGGCAGTCGCTGCTGAACTCGGTGGAGTTCCTGGCCCGTGAGCTCGACCGGCCCGGCGGGCTGGCCGAGATGCCCTTGGCCCGCGAGCAGCTCGAGGCATTCGTGATGACCCAGCTGCTGCACGCCGGGCGGCACCAGTTCTCCGACGCCCTCGCCGCACCGGCCAAGGCCCTGGAGCACGGCCGGCTGGCGCCGGTGGTCGCCTACCTCGAGGAGCACGCCGACCAGGCGCTCACCCCGCAGCAGCTGGCCCGGGTGGGGTGCATGAGCGTGCGCACCCTGCACGCGGCCTTCCAGCAGCAGTACGGCGAGTCGCCGATGAGCTACCTGCGCCGGGTGCGGCTGGACCGCGTGCGCGCCGAGCTGGTGCACGCCGACCCGAGCACGGTGCGGGTCACCGACGTCGCCATGCGCTGGGGCTTCTTCCACCAGAGCCGCTTCGCCCAGCAGTACCGGGACCGCTTCGGCGAGCTCCCGTCCGCCACCCTGCGCCACTGACCCGGGAGACACCCACCGTGGACTACGACGAACTGTCGGCCGCCTTCCTCGCCGAGCCCTCCGCCGGCCGCCCGGCACCGCGCATCCCGGCCGGCGCCGCGCGGTCGCTGCGCGACGCCGCCGAGCCGCTGGCCACCATCGGCTTCTGGGGCATGCCCGCCTACGCGGCCATGGAGGCGCTGGGCCTGGAGTTCCTGACCGGCTACGTGTGGGGCCGCACCGCGCCGATGGGCGAGCCGACCGCGCCGGTCGTCGTCGCCGCGTTCGGGGTGTTCGAGCCCGGCCTGGTAGCCCAGCTGTACGACCAGGCCCGCGGGATCGCCTCGCGCGCCGACGTGCTGGCCGCCCGCGAGCGGGGCGCGGTGGAGTCGCTGCACGAGATCCTGGGCGACGTCCCCACCGGTGAGGTCGAGACCGCGGTCGCGCAGCTGCGCCGGGCCACCGACGTGGCCGTCGCCGACGTCGCCGGCCGCCCGCTCGTGGCCGGGCTGGCGTCGCTGGAGTGGCCGAGCGACCCGTGGGGGCAGCTGTGGCACGCGCTGAACATCCTGCGGGAGTACCGGGGTGACACCCACCAGGCGGCCAACGTCGCCGCCGGGCTGACCGGCGTCCAGATGAACCTGGTGACCGAGTACTGGATCGGCTGGGAGCGGCGGGCCTACGCCGGCACCCGCGGCTGGGCACCCGAGATCATGGACGCCGCCGACGCCGACCTGCGCGAGCGCGGCTGGCTGGCCGACGGCGAGCTCACCGCGACCGGCCGGGCCGAGCGCGACCGCATCGAGCAGGTCACCGACGAGGCGATGGCCCGGGTGCTGGCACCGATCGGCGACGACGTCGAGGCGCTCACCCGTCAGCTGGACGACTGGTCGGGCCGCATCGTGGCCGCGGGTGCCGCCCCGAGCGACCCCTACAAGCGCGTCTCGGGGTAGCGGCCTCGAGCCACCCGGCATGGGAGCCCATGCACCTACCCACGGGGCTCGTGAGTGGGTGCATGGGCTCCCATGCCGGGGTCGGCGGGGGGGTAGGGGGGCGGGTTACGAGGTGCCCGCCAGGAGCTTGCCGACGTAGTCCTCGAAGGTGATGGTGCCGCCCTCCGCCGTCGTCCGGGCGCGGTCGGCGTCGGTGAGCACGTCCTGCACCACGTCGATCCGCTTCCACGCCGGCACGGGCTGCGACCCGTCGGCGTCGGGCACGTACCGGGAGTCCTCGACCCGCTGGTGCTTGTGGATGTACCGGCCGCAGTTGTGGAACACCGTCTCGACCTTCGCCACCGTCACCAGCGAGGCCCCGGGCCAGCGGGCCAGCAGCACCGGGTCGTCGGTGACCCGCTCGACGTCGGCCTGCAGCCGGATCCGGTTGGGCGTCTCCAGGTCGATGAACAGCAGCCCGATCTTCCCGGTGTCCTCGGCGTTGCCCACCGACAGGAACATGCCGTTGCCGTCGAAGTGCGGGAAGGCGATCGTCGTCGGGTCGACCACGGCGACCACCCCCGGCGCGCCGCCCTTGTAGGAGACGGTCGGTCGGCCCTCGGCGTCGACGGTGGCCAGGAAGAAGAAGTCCCGGGAGCTGATGAAGGCGCCGTAGAAGTCGTCGATCTCGTCCTTGACGATCGCGTCGACCACCCGGTCGGCCAGCGGCTGGGCGTCGAAGCGGTCCTGGGCCCGCCGGTGCGCCGGGGTGTAGAACGCGTCCTTCTCCGGGGTGCTCACGCCTCGACCTCCTCCAGCTGGGCCAGCGGCGCGCGGTCGACCACGACCGGCGAGGGCTGCCGGTTGAGCAGCAGCCGGACGACGTCCGGGCGGGAGTAGTGGCCCACCGGGTCGGCGGCGGACTTGGCGATCGCGATGAGCGAGAAGTCCAGGTCGGCGTAGAGGATGCCCTCCTCGTGCTCCTCCAGCGGCTCCGCCAGCACGCTGCCCTCGGGGCCGTAGATCTGGGTGAACCCGCCGCCCTGCAGCAGCAGCTGCTTCTTCACGTCGGTGTCGCAGAACAGGTCGTGCCCGGCCTGGCCCACCACCGCGCACGGCGCCAGCACGAAGGCCTGGCCCTCGACGGCGTAGGTGAGGCTCGCGGCGTTGTTCACCGCGGCACCGAGGGCGTGGGCGGCGCCCCGGTAGACCGAGAAGCTGGGCCACGAGCCCACGTGGATCTGCTCGCCGAGGGAGTACATGGCGTACTTGGTCAGCGGCTGGAAGTGCTCCCAGCAGTTCAGCGCGCCGATCTTGCCCAGCGCGGTGTCGTGCACCTGGATGTCGCTGCCGTCGCCCTCGCCGAACACCGCGCGCTCGACCGAGGTGGGCTTGAGCTTGCGGCGCACCGAGATGACCTCACCGGTGTCGTCGATGAAGGCCTGCGACATGTAGAGGCTGCCGCCGGCCCGCTCGCTGAACCCGAACACCACGTGCACGCCGTGCTTCTTCGCCGCGGCGGCGATGCGGGCCATCTCGGCGCCGTCGCGGGTCATCGAGTTCTCCGCGTACCGGGCGACGAACTGCATGCCCCAGGCCGGGGAGTCCAGCCAGATCCACCACGGGTAGCCCGGGATGAACGTCTCGGGGAACGCCACGAGCTGCGCGCCGTTGCGCGCGGCCTCGGCGACGTGCTCGATCAGGGCGGTGACGCCGGCGTCGAGGTCCAGCCACCTCGGCTCGGCCTGGACGGCGGCGGCGCGGACGACACGTGCGGTCATGTGCGGTGCTCCCTCGGGACGGCGGTGCGGTGCGCCCCACCCTGCGCCGCGCCGGCTGACCCTGGGTGCCAGCTCACCGACGCTGCGTGCCACCTCCACGGCCCCGGTGCTCGGCGGGGGTGCACCCCACGACCTGCCGGAACGCCCGGTGGAACTGGGCCTCGCCGGCGAACCCGCACGCCGTGCCGATCGCGGCGACCGGGCGACGCGGCTGGGTCAGCAGCAGCCCGGCCGCCCGCTCCACCCGGATCCGCCGCAGCGCCGACGCCCACGACTCGTGCCCCTCGAACAGCCGGAACAGCGCGCGCCGCGAGAGGTGGCAGGCCGCGGCCACGGTGTCGGCGTCCAGGTGCGGGTCGGCGGCGTGCCGGCGCAGGTGGGCGAGCACCCGCTCCCGCTCCAGCCCGGCGTCCTCGGGCCCGGCCCCCTGGCCGGCCGCCAGCCGCAGGGCCGAGGCCAGCAGCCCCGGCGCGTGCGCGCTGAGCTGGGCGGCCCCGACCGGGTCACGGTCGTGCACCAGGGCGAGCGAGGAGAAGAACCCGGCCAGCACCGACCCCGGACCGCCGGCCTCGAGGGCGACGGCGGTGAGGTGCACGCCGTCGTCGGGGATGCCCGCCGCGGCCAGCAGCGGACGCCGGGGCAGCTGGACCACCAGCTGCTCGAACGCGTCGTCGAAGTGGAGCACGTAGGGCCGGGTGCTGTCGTAGAAGGTCATCGCGCCCGGGGTGAGGACGGCGGTGCGCCCGTCCTGCTCGACCCGGCCCCGGCCACCGAGCTGGATGCTGGCCAGCAGGTAGTCCTCGCAGCTGCCGGCGATGAGCTGCCGGGTGCGCGCCACGTGCTGGCCCTGCGCCCGCACCTCGGTGAGCTGCACCGCCGGGTGGGTGACGACGCGCAGCTCGCCGCGGAAGGGCCGGTCGGTGGTCGGGGTCGCGGTGAGCGGCACGAAGGTGTCGCTGATCAGCGCCCGCCACTGCTCGAAGGCCTCGGGCCCGGCCGCACCGCAGGTCAGCACCTGCTGGTCCGGGGCGGGTGGGCGCACATCGCCGATGATGACAGCGCACCCCGCCCCGGACCAGGCCTCAGGGCTCCAGCAGCACCTTGATGGCGCCGTCCCGCTTGGTCGACGCGACCTCGAAGGCCTCCGGGGCGTCGTCCAGGGAGAACCGGTGCGTGACCAGCGGCGAGAGGTCCACCCGGCCGGCCCGGATCAGCTCCAGCGAGCGCTCGTACTGCCCGCGCCCGCCGTTGCCGCCGATGCCGAAGACCGTGGCGGTCTTGAGCATCATCGGGACGACGGGGATGCCCGGCAGGTCGTTGGCGTAGCCGATGAACGACGCCTTGCCCTCCTTGCGCACCAGGTCGATCACCGAGGACGACGCCGCGGGTGCGCCCGAGGTCTCGACGACGATGTCCGGCCCGACGCCGCGGTGCATCTCGCGGATGGTCTCGACCAGGCCGTCGGTGCGGCTGTCCAGGCAGTCGGTCGCCCCGAACGCCCGCGACACCTCGAAGACCTCCTCGCGGACGTCGGTGACGGTCAGCCGGCCGGCACCGCTCAGCGCGGCGAACCGGGCCACGGCCAGCCCGATCGGCCCCTGGCCGAGCACCAGCACCGAGTCGCCCAGCTTGATCTGCAGCCGGTCGATGCAGTTCAGCGCGACGGCGAAGGGCTCCAGCAGCGCCGCGCCCCAGATCGGCACGCCGTCGGGGATCGGCACCAGGTTCACCCGCGGGACGGCGACCAGCTCGGCGAAGCAGCCGTCGCTCCACAGCCCGATGAGCTTCTTGTTCGGGCAGTCCAGCGAGGGCCCGTCGACGCACGCGGCGCAGGTGCCGCAGGGCAGCGAGGGCTTGACCGCGAACTGTCGGCCGACCAGCGACTCGTCGACACCCGAGCCGACCGAGACGACGGTGCCGGCGAAGTCGTGGCCGGGCACCCGCGGGAACGGCGAGTCGATGCGGCCCTCGTACTGGTGCGCGTCGGTGCCGCAGAGCGAGGCGACGTCGACGTGCACGACCACGTGCAGCGGGTCGGCGGTGGGGTCCGGGCGCTCCTGGACCTCGACCTGCCCGACCCCGGTGAGGACGACGGCCTTCACGCGGCGTCCTCGCCGGTGTACCCCTCCGGCACCTCATAGCGCTCGGGCAGCTTGCCCCGCGACTTGAGGACGGCGTGCAGCTGGTCGCGGTGGTGCACGACGTGGCCCACGATGATCGGCAACCACTCGGCGACGGTCATGCGGCCCAGGGTGGTGATCTCCACCGACCGCTCGAGGATCTCGGGCGTGTGGTTGGGCATCGTCGAGACCATCGTGCGGCGCAGCGAGGCGATCTTGTCCGCGGCCTCGGCGGCGGTGGGCGGGATCGCGCCGATGGTGTCGTGGCCGATCTCCTCCCGGTAGAAGAAGTCCAGGTCGGGGTCGGCCTGCAGGCGCGCGATGTCGGCCACCCACAGCAGCCCGGCCAGGGTCATGTGGCTGACCACCGTGGCGCCGGTCCAGCCGCCGCCCGGGTCGGCCACGTGCAGGTCGCCGTCGGGGATCGAGCGGAGCAGCTCCTCCACCGCGGTCAGGGTGCGGTCGGCGATCCGCGACTGCGTCTCGACGATGTCGGACATGGTTCTCCCGTCGTCTTCGCCGGGCTGCGGTGCCCGGCGTCGAGACGAAAGGTAGGGCGCAATGCATGTGGGGTCCAGAGGGTCCGGGGACTCCTGCGCTGGGCGGATGGAGGTCCGCCGGGGACGGATGGTCGGTCGTGCACGACCGGCTTACCGTCGGCCGCAGACCCCGCACGTCGACGTGAGGAGCCCACATGTCCACCGGAGCGCTCGAGGGCCTGCGGGTGCTGGAGATCGGCACGCTGATCGCCGGCCCCTTCGCCGGCCGGCTGCTGGGTGACCAGGGCGCCGACGTCGTCAAGATCGAGGCACCCGACCGACCCGACCCGCTGCGCACCTGGGGCCAGGCGCACGAGGCCGGCCGCGGGTTCTTCTGGACCGTGCACGCCCGCAACAAGCGCTGCGTGACCCTGGACCTGCGGCAACCGCGCGGCCAGGAGATGTTCCTGCAGCTGGTCGCGGGCGCCGACGTCGTCGTGGAGAGCTTCCGCCCGGGCACCCTCGAGCGCTGGGGCCTGGGTTACGACGTGCTGTCCGACGTGAACCCCGGGCTGGTGCTGGCCCGGGTGTCCGGCTACGGGCAGACCGGTCCGCTGGCCGCGCAGCCCGGCTACGCCAGCGTGGCCGAGGCCCGCGCCGGGCTGCGCTTCGTCACCGGCTTCCCCGGCCAGGCCCCGGTGCGCATGGCGCTGTCGATCGGCGACTCGCTGGCCGGCATGTTCGCCTGCCAGGGCATCCTCACCGCGCTGGTCGCCCGCGCCCGCACGGGGCAGGGCCAGGTGGTGGACGCCGCGCTCACCGACTCCTGCCTGGCGGTGACCGAGTCGATGGTCCCCGACTACTCCCGCGCCGGGCTGGTCCGGCAGCCCAGCGGCACCCGGCTGGACGCCATCGCGCCGTCCAACAGCTACGAGACCGCAGACGGCACCTTCGTGATCATCGCGGCCAACCAGGACACCCTGTTCCGCCGGCTGTGCGGGGCGATGGACCGGCCCGAGCTGGCCGACGACGAGCGCTACGCCACGCACACCGCCCGGGCGAAGCACCAGGACGAGCTCGACGCGCTGATCGGTGCCTGGGCCAAGGCGCTCCCGCCCGAGGACGTCGTCGCCCGCTGCAGCGCGGCCGGCGTCGTCGTCGGTCCGGTGGCCACCGTCGCCGAGGTCGTCACCGACGAGCAGTTCCTGGCCCGCGACATGCTGGTGCCCCACCACGACCTGGGCGTCGGCGCCGACGTCCTGGGCCCCGGGGTCACCCCGCAGCTGTCGGCCACGCCCGGGTCGGTCCGCTGGGCCGGCCCGCCGCGGCCGGGCACGCACAACGCCGAGGTCTACGGCGAGCTGCTCGGGCTCACCGCCGACGACCTGACCGAGCTCGCCGAGCAGGGGGTGGTCTGAGTGGAGCTGCCCGACCGGGTCGACGTCCGCGAGGTCGGCATGCGCGACGGGCTCCAGCTGGAGGAGCCGGTACCGCTGGCGGCCAAGCTGGAGATGCTCGAGGCGCTGGTCGCCACCGGCGTGGGTCGGATCGAGGTGACCTCGTTCGTCTCGCCGAAGGCCGTGCCCGCGCTGGCCGACGCCGACCAGCTCGCCGCGCAGCTGCACCGCTTCGACGGCGTGCACTTCTCGGCGCTGGTCGCCAACCTGCGCGGCGCGCAGCGGGCGGTCGACGCCGGCATCCCGCACCTGGAGTACGTGGTCAGCGCCGCCGACTCGCACTCCCGGGCCAACGCCGGCCGACCCACCGCCGAGGCCGCCGAGGCCATCGGCGCCATCGCCGAGGTCTCGCACGCCGCCGGCGGCACGCTCGAGGTCATCATCGCGACCGCGTGGGACTGCCCGTTCGACGGACGGACCGATCCGTCCCGGGTGCTGGACGTCGTCCGGTCCGCCGTCGCGCAGGGCGCCGACCAGCTCTGCCTGGGCGACACGATCGGCACGGTCACCCCGCGCCGCACGGTCGACCTGCTCGACGCCGTGGCCGCGGCGGCCCCCGGGCTGCCGCTCGGCGCGCACTTCCACGACACCCGCGGCACCGGCCAGGCCAACGCGCTGGCCGCCGTCCAGGCCGGGGTCACCCAGCTCGACGCCTCCGTCGGCGGGCTGGGCGGCTGCCCGTTCGCCCCGGGCGCCAGCGGCAACATCGCCACCGAGGAGCTCGTCTACTGGCTCACCGACTCGGGGGTCGAGACCGGCATCGACCTGGACGCCGTGCTCGTCGCGGCCGCCGCCACCGAGCGGGCCGTCGAGCACCCGCTGCCCAGTTCGCTGTTCCGCGCCGGCGGCGTCAGCCGGCCCCGGGGGGAGTTCTCGTGAGGGTGCTGGGGATCGTGGGCAGCCCGTCGGTCGGCGGACGGACGGACGCCGGGGTCGCGGGCGTGCTGGCCGGCTGCACCGGCGCCGACACGCAGAAGCTGAGCCTGGCCGACACCGACGTCGCGACCGTGCTGGACGCGATGGAGGCCGCCGACGCGGTCGTGTTCGGCAGCCCCACCTACCGGGCGTCGTTCTCCAGCCTGCTGCGCAGCCTGTTCGAGGTCGCCGAGCGGGGCAGGTACACCACCGAGACGAAGGCCCACCTGGCCGGCACGACCGCCGCGATCGTGATGACCAACAACGCCCCGGAGCACTTCCTGGCCCAGGACTCGCTGCGCAGCCTGCTCGCCGGGTTCTACGGCTGCCAGGTGCTCAGCCCCGGCCTGGTGCTCACCCACCCGCACTTCGACGGCACCGACCTCACCGCCGACGCCGCCGAGCTGGCGGCGTCGCACGGCCGCGCCCTGGTCGACCTCACCACCGCGGTGCAGGGGTCGGCGGCGATCCGGGCGCTCACCCCGCAGGTCTGAGCGGCCGGGCCGCCAGGGCCACCAGGTCGCGGGCCGGGCCGGCCGGCAGCTGCGGGCCACCCACCCAGACCGCGCGCAACCGGCGCCGCAGGTCCACCCCGGCGACGGCGACCGCCACCAGCCGGTGCTCCCGCAGGTCACCGGCGACCGCCAGCGCCGACAGCACGGCCGGCCCGAGCCCGGCCCGCACCGACTCCCGGACGGCGGTCGCGGTGCTCAGCTCCAGCACCGGCGCGGCCGCCGGCATCCCCAGGGCCTGCTCGAAGGCGGTGCGGGTGCCCGAGCCCGGCTCCCGGGTCACCAGCGGCGTGCGGGCCAGCAGCGCGGCGTCGACCGGACGGCGACGGGTGGCCCAGGGGTGGTCGGGGGCCACGACGAGCACCAGCTGGTCGTGGCCGACCACGGCCTGCTGCAGGTCGCCCAGCGGATCGGGGCCCTCGACCAGCCCGAGGTCGACCCCTCCGGACCGGACGAGGTCGGCCACCGCGGCGCTGTTGGTGGCGGTCAGGGTCACCTGCGCGGCGTCGCCCCGGCGGCGCAGTGCTGCCAGCCACCCGGGCACGAGGTGCTCGGCGACCGTCATGCTCGACGCCAGCCGCAGCCGGGCCGCGCCGTCGTGCCGCAGGGCGGCGAGCCCGGCGTCCAGCTCGGCGGCGGCCTCGACCACCCGGGTCGCCCAGGCCGCGAACGCCGTCCCGGCCTCGGTCAGCCGGGTGCCGCGGGCCCGCCGGTCGAGCACGGCGACCCCGGCCTGCCGCTCCAGGGTGCGCAGCCGGGCCGAGGCGGCCTGCTGGCTGATGCCGTGCCGCCGGCCGGCCGCACCGATGCTGCCGGTGGCCACGACGTCGAGCAGCAGCTCGAGCGCCCCCAGCTCGGGCACGTGCGGGCTCAGGGGCACGGGTTGATGGTCCCACAAGGTCGGCTTGTGCACCCACAGCGTCGCGGCAGCTACCGGGCGCCCCACGCGGGCTGCACCGTGGAGCCATGACCGCCACCCTCGCCGCACCCGCACACCCGCAGGTCGCCTCGATCGGGCCGAACTGGTTCGCCTCGGTGATGGGCACCTCGATCGTGGCGACCGCCGCGGTGACCCTGCCGGTGCAGGTACCCGGGCTGCGGCTGCTGGCACAGGTGGTGTGGGTGCTGGCGGGGGTGCTGCTGCTGGCGGTGTCCACGGCCACCGTCCTGCACTGGCGGCACCACCCCGGAGCCGCCCGCGGGCACGCCTCGAACCCGGTCATGGCGCACTTCTACGGCGCGCCGCCGATGGCGCTGCTGGCCTTCGGCGTGGCCACCCACCTGGTGGGTGCCGACCTGATCGGGTCGTCGGCGGCGCTGGGGGTGTTCGCCGTCCTCTGGGTGGCCGGCACCGGCTACGGGCTGGTCACCGCGGTCGGCGTCCCGTACCTGGTGTTCACCCGGCACGACGTGCCCGAGGACGCCGCGTTCGGCGGCTGGCTCATGCCCGTCGTCCCGCCCATGGTGTCGGCGGCGACCGGGGCGCTGCTGGTGCCCGAACTGCCGGCCGGCCAGCTGCGCACCACCCTGTTCACGCTGTGCTGGTCGATGTTCGGGCTCTCGCTGCTGGCCAGCCTGGTCGTGATCACGCTGGTGTGGGGCCGGCTGGCGCGGCACAAGGTGGGGGCGGCCGCGATGGTGCCCACCCTGTGGATCGTGCTCGGTCCGCTCGGCCAGTCGATCACCGCCGCGAACAACCTGGGCACGCAGGCGCACCTCGCCGTCCCGTCGCCCTACGCCGCGGCGTTCCAGGCCCTGGGCCTGGTGTACGGGCTGCCGGTCTGGGGGTTCGCGCTGCTGTGGGCGGGCATCGCGACCGCGGTGACCGTGCGCACCGCCCGGGCGCACCTGCCCTTCACGCTGACCTGGTGGTCGTTCACCTTCCCGGTGGGCACCGTGGTCACGGGCACCTCGGGGTTGGCCGCGCACACCGGCGAGACGTTCCTGCAGGTCGCCGCGGTTGCGCTGTTCGCCGTCCTGCTGGGCGCCTGGGCCGTGGTCGCCGTCCGCACCGCCCGCGGCGTGCTCGACGGGTCGCTGCTGTAGCCGGTCATCCGTGCGCTCTCAGCGGATGGTGGGCCCGGCGTGACGTCCCTACCGTTCGACGTGACCGCCACCACCTGCACCTGAGGAGCTGTCGATGACGACCGCCACCGAGCTCGAGACCTTCGGACTGTTCATCGGCGGGGAGTCCGTCCCCGCCCGCTCCGGGAAGACCTTCGAGTCGCAGAACCCCTACACCGGGCAGGCCTGGGCGGTGCTCGCCGACGGCGCACCGGAGGACGTCGACGCCGCCGTGGCCTCGGCCCGCGCCGCCTTCGACGGCGAGTGGGGGCAGATGACCGGCTTCCAGCGCGCGGCGATCATGCGGAAGTGCGGGGACGCGATCCTGGCCAACGCCGAGCGGCTGGCCCAGCTCGAGGTCAACGACTCGGGCAAGCTCATGCGCGAGATGCGCGGCCAGCTCACCGGGCTGAACCAGTGGTACTACTACTTCTCCGGCCTGGCCGACAAGCTCGAGGGCCGCACCGTCCCGCCGGTGAACCCCAACTACTTCGGCTACACGGTGCGCGAGCCGGTCGGCGTCGTCGGGGCCATCACGCCGTGGAACTCCCCGCTGCTGCTGCTGACCTTCAAGCTGGCGCCGCTGCTGGCCGCCGGCAACACCTGCGTGGTCAAGCCGTCGGAGCACTCCCCGGCCTCCACCGTGGCGTTCGCCCAGGTGCTGCACGAGGCCGGGCTGCCCGCCGGCGTGCTCAACGTCGTCACCGGCTGGGACCGCTCGACCGGTGAGGCGCTGGCCTCGCACAGCGGCGTGGACAAGGTGGCCTTCACCGGCTCCACCGCCACCGGTGCCGCCGTCGCCCGGGCCGCGGTGAGCAACCTGAACAAGGTCACCCTGGAGCTGGGCGGCAAGAGCCCGCAGATCGTCTTCGCCGACGCCGACCTCGACGCCGCCGCCAACGGCCTGGTCGCGGGCGTGTTCGCCGCCACCGGCCAGACCTGCATGGCCGGCTCGCGGCTGATCGTGCACGCCGAGGTGCACGACGCCCTGGTCGAGAAGATCGCCGCCCGGGCGAACGAGATCGTGCTCGGTGACCCCAACGACGCCGACACCGAGATGGGCCCGGTGGCCAACCGGCCGCAGTACGAGAAGGTGCTGGGCTACCTGCAGGGCGCCGCGGCCGAGGGCGCCACCTTCGCCTGCGGCGGCGAGCCGGCCGCCGAGCTGGGCGGGCTGTTCGTCAAGCCCACCGTGGTCACGAACGTGGGCCCGGAGAACACCATCGTGCGCGAGGAGGTGTTCGGGCCGGTGCTGGCCGCCTACACGTTCACCGACGAGGACGAGGCGCTGAAGCTGGCCAACGACACCCCGTACGGCCTGGCCGGCGCGGTGTGGACCAAGGACGTGCACCGCGCGCACCGGGTCGCGGCCAAGCTGCGCGCCGGCACGGTCTGGGTGAACGCCTACCGCGTGGTGGCCCCGAACATGCCCTTCGGCGGGTTCGGCAACTCCGGCATCGGCCGCGAGAACGGCGTCGAGGCGGTCAACGAGTACACCGAGAACAAGTCGGTGTTCATCGAGCTGACCGGCGGCACCCGCGACCCGTTCCAGCTGGGCTGACCCGTGCTGGCGGAGTCCTTCCGCGAGGTGATGGCCGGGGTCGCCACCCCGGTCTCGGTCATCACCGCGGTGTCGGCCGACGGCGTCCCGCACGGGACGACGGTGTCGGCGTTCGCGTCGCTGTCGATGGACCCGCCGATGGTGCTGGTCTCCCTCGACCGCGGCTCCGACCTGCTGGCGCTGGTCCGGGAGACCGGCCGGTTCGGGGTCAACGTGCTCGGCTCGACCCAGTCGGCGCTGGCGCTGTCGTTCGCGCGCAAGGGCCCCGACAAGTTCGCCGCCGTCGACTGGACCGACGACCAGGGCCTGCCCCGGCTGCCGGGGGCGCCCGGATGGCTGGCCTGCGACGTCGACCAGCTGGTCGAGGGCGGCGACCACGTGGTGGCCCTCGGCTTGGTCCGGGGCGCAGCGACCGTCGACGGGGCGCCGCTGACCTACCACTCCCGGGTGTTCGGCACCCACGCCGCACTGGAGGCCATCTCGTGAAGCGCACCCCGACCGAGGCCGTGCAGACCGCGGTCGCGGCGCTCGCCGCCGGCGGCATGGTCGTCGTGGTCGACGACGAGGACCGGGAGAACGAGGGCGACCTGATCATCGCGGCGGAGCGGTGCACGACGGAGCAGATGGCCTTCGTCGTCCGGCACACCACCGGCATCGTCTGCGCCCCGATGCGCGCCGCGCGGGCCGCGGAGCTGCAGCTGCCGCTGATGGTCACCGAGAACACCGACAACCACGGGACGGCGTTCACGGTGACCGTGGACCACCTCGACACCTCCACCGGGGTGTCGGCGGCCGACCGTGCGCTCACCGTCCGGTCCCTGACCTCGGCTCCGGCGGCGGAGTTCCGCCGTCCCGGGCACGTGTTCCCCCTCATCGCCCGCGAGGGCGGTGTGCTGGTGCGCGCCGGGCACACCGAGGCCGCCGTCGACCTCACCACCATGGCCGGGCTCTCCGGCGTGGGCGTGATCGGGGAGATCGTCGACGAGGACGGCTCCATGCGCGCCGGGGCCTCGCTGACGGCCTTCGCGGCCGAGCACGGGCTGCCGGTCCTGGCGATCGCGGACCTGGTGCGGCACCGCCGGGCCACCGAGCAGCTGGTCGAGCTGGTCGGGTCGGCGCAGATGCCCACCGAGTTCGGCGACTTCCGGGCACTGGCCTACCGCAACACCCTCGACGGCACCGAGCACCTCGCGCTGGTCATGGGCGACCTGGCCGCCGCCTCGCGCACCGGTGCCGGCGCCCTGGTTCGGGTGCACTCCGATTGCCTGACCGGGGACATCCTCGGGTCGCTGCGCTGCGACTGCGGCGGCCAGCTCGAGGCGGCGCTGGCCACCATCGCCGCCGAGGGCACCAGGGCGGTGGTCTACCTGCGCGGGCACGAGGGCCGCGGCATCGGGCTGGGCCACAAGATCCGCGCCTACGGCCTGCAGGAGCAGGGCCTGGACACCGTGGACGCCAACACCGCCCAGGGCCTGCCCGTCGACTCCCGCTCCTACGGCGTCGGCGCCCAGATCCTCGGCGACCTCGGCGCCACCCGGATCCGGCTGATCACCAACAACCCGGCCAAGTACAGCGGCCTGGAGGGCTACGGCCTCACCATCACCGGCCGGGTGCACCTGCCGACGGTGGAGACCCCGCACAACATCCGCTACCTGCGCACGAAGCGGGAACGGATGGGCCATGCGTTCAGCGCGGGGTCGGAGCTGTCCGCCGTCCTGGACCTCCCGGTCGCCGGCACCTGACCCGGCCCTCCCCGCACCACCCAGGCATGGGAGCCCATGCACCTACCTCGCGGGGCCGGAGGTAGGTGCACGGGCTCCCATGCCTGCGTCGTCCTGGGCGTCCGCGCTGGTCAGGGGCTCGCCGGCAGGTCTGCGGGGAGCGGTCGCTCTCGTGCGCTGGGCGGCTGTCCCGGGCATCCGTGCGCTCCTAGCGTCGACCTCGAACGTGGTCCAGGGCACACCGCGCCCGGGCCGACGACCTGCCGAGGAGCCCCGCGTGACGACCACCGACGACCGTCCCACCCAGCGCGCCAACGAGCGACTGGGCCTGGCCCCGACCGACCCCCGGCCGCCGGCCGAGACCAAGCCGCTGGCCGACCGCACCACGACCAACCCGCTGTTCAACGACCAGGGCATGAAGCTGGGCCTGTTCGGCACCAACTGCTCCTACGGGCTGATCATGAGCCACGCGGCCAGCAGCTACGAGATCACCTGGGAGCACACCAAGGCGATCGCGCAGAAGGCCGACCGGCTGGGCTTCGAGGCGATGATCCCGGTCGCGCGGTGGAAGGGCTTCGGCGGCTCGACCAACTTCAACGGCAACTGCTTCGAGACCTACACCTGGGCCGCGGGCCTGGCCGAGGCCACCGAGAACATCGCGATCGCCGCGACCTCGCACCTGCCGACCATGCACCCGATCGTCTCGGCCAAGCAGGCCACCACGATCGACCACATCTCCGGCGGGCGGTTCGCGCTCAACCTGGTCATGGGCTGGGTGACCCCCGAGATGGAGATGTTCGGCCGCGAGCAGCGCGAGCACGACGAGCGCTACGCCTTCGGCCAGGAGTGGCTGGACTTCGCCTTCAAGCTGTGGGCCGAGGAGGGCAGCTTCGACGTCGACGGGAAGTACTTCCACGGCATGGACGTCGAGGCCTACCCCAAGCCCGTGCAGGGCCCCCGCCCGGCGCTGATCAACGCCGGCAACTCCCCGGCCGGCATCGAGTTCTCCGCCCGCAACGTCGACGTCAACTTCGCCTCGCTCGACACCCTCGAGAACGTGAAGACCTACACCTCGACGCTGAAGGAGAAGGCGAAGAGCGAGCACCAGCGGGCCATCCAGACCATGACCTACGGGCTCATCGTCTGCCGCGACACCGAGGCCGAGGCCAAGGCCGCGTTCCAGGACGTGATCGACGAGGGCGACTGGGGCGCCGCCGGCAACGTCATCAAGATCGCCAGCTCGGGCGCGTCGCAGTCCTTCGACCACGTCGTGAAGGAGTACCAGGAGCGCTTCATCGCCGGCTGGGGCGGCTACCCGATCGTCGGGACGCCGGAGCAGGTCGCCGAGGAGCTGGTGAAGCTCAACCAGGCCGGCATGGACGGGATGATCATGGGCCTCATCGACCCGCTCGAGGAGCTCGGGATGTTCGAGAGCGACATCCTCCCGCTGCTGGTGCAGGCCGGCGTCCGCCACTGAGGAAGGACCCCGTCACCGGTGGCCGGGACCGACGCCGTCGGTCCCGGCCACCGGTGCGTCAGGGTTCGACGGTGACCTTGATGGCGGTGCCGGCCTTGACGATGTCGAAGGCCTCCAGCGCGCGGTCGAGCGGGATGTGCTGGGTGATGAGGTCCTTGACCGGCACCTGCCCGGTGGAGATGTACTCCAGCGCGCGCTTGTTGTGCTCGGGGGCCGAGCCGTTGGCGCCGTGGATGTGCAGCTGGCGGTAGTGCACGACGTTGGAGTCGCAGGTGATCGTCGGGTTGGTCTTGGGCAGCCCGCCGAAGAAGGAGATGCGGCCGTTGCGGGCGGCCATGGCGATGGCCTGCTCCTGCGTGACGTTCGCGGCGGTCGCGGTGATGACGACGTCGGCCCCGCGGCCGCCGGTCAGCTCCATGACCCGCTCGACGACGTCGACCTCGGCCCCGTTGATGACCTCGTCGGGCTGCACGGCGTCGGCGCTCATCTGCAGCCGCTCGGCGTTGACGTCGACCAGGAAGACCTTGCCCACCTTGTGCACGCCGCGGGCGATGCGGATGTGCATGCAGCCGATCGGGCCGGCGCCGAAGACGACCAGGGTGTCGCCCTCCTCGATGCCCAGCAGCTCCTGGGCGTTGATCGCGCAGGCGAAGGGCTCGGCGGCCGAGGCCTCGTCGTAGCCGACGTTGTCCGGGATGAGGTTGAGGCCGTCGACCTTGAGCACCTGCTGCGGCACGATCATGTACTCGGCGAAGCCGCCGTCGTACTGGTAGCCGATCGAGGTCTGGTTCTGGCAGACCGCCATCCAGCCCTTGCGGCACTCGTGGCACTCCCCGCACGGCACGGCGGCGATGACCTGCACGCGGTCCCCGGCGGCCCAGCTGCTGCCGTAGGTGCTGTTGACGTCGGCGCCGACCTCGACGACCTCGCCGGCGATCTCGTGGCCGATGGTGCGCGGCGGGGAGAGGTTCTGGTGCCCGTTGTGGAAGATCTTGACGTCGGTGCCGCAGGTGGAGCAGTTCTTCACCTTGAGCTTGACCTCACCCGGCCCGCACTCGGGCTCCGGGACGTCCTCGAGACGGACGTCCTCGGGGGCGTAGAAACGCAGGGCCTTCATGTGTCCTCCACGGGTGCTGGTGGGTCGGCGTCCGCCGTCCTGGATCGCCCGGCTGTGCCCGGGATCACCCTAGTAGCGGCAGCTCTTGCATCGAATCGTACGCATCCGGGCCCGCACTGGTGCCCGAAGAGGGCTTGACCGGGCGCGAAACGGCGTATACAAACTGATTCACAGATTCGTGACAGCTGTCACAGACTGTGCCTACGATCCGTTCCACAGCCGTCCCGCTACCGGGTGCGGCCCCCGTCCAGAAGAAGGTCCTCGATGGCCAGCTCGACAGAGACCGCCTCCCGCGGTGGTGCCCGGCTGCACGTGCAGCGCTTCGGCACGTTCCTCTCCAACATGGTGCTGCCCAACATCGGCGCGTTCATCGCCTGGGGCTTGATCACCGCCCTGTTCATCCAGACCGGCTGGGTGAAGCTCATCGGCGACGCCTTCGGCTACGACGGCGGCTACGGCTTCGTCTCGGTGCTCGGCGGGTGGAAGGACGCCGACGGCGTCCTCCTCGACGCGAACGGCAACGTCGGGATCGTCGGCCCGATGATCACCTACCTGCTGCCGCTGCTGATCGGCTACACCGGCGGCCGGATGATGTACAACGACTCGCTGCGCGGCGGCGTGGTCGGTGCCATCGCCACCATGGGTGCCATCACCGGCGCCAGCGTCCCGATGTTCCTGGGCGCCATGGTCATGGGCCCGCTCGGCGGCTGGTCGATGAAGAAGCTCGACGCGCTCTGGGCGCACAAGATCCGCCCCGGCTTCGAGATGCTGGTCAACAACTTCTCCGCCGGCATCTGGGGCGGCATCCTGGCCGTCGTCGGCTTCGTCGTCGCCGGGCCGTTCGTGCAGGGCTTCAGCAACCTGGCCAGCAACGTCGTCGACTTCCTGGTCGAGCGGAACCTGCTGCCGCTGACCTCGATCTTCATCGAGCCGGCCAAGATCCTCTTCCTGAACAACGCCATCAACCAGGGCATCCTGACCCCGCTGGGCACCACCGCGGCGCAGACCGACGGCAAGTCGATCCTGTTCCTGCTCGAGGCCAACCCCGGCCCGGGCCTGGGCCTGCTGCTGGCGTTCGCGGTCTTCGGCCGCGGCGCGGCGAAGTCCTCGGCCCCCGGCGCGATCCTGATCCAGTTCATCGGCGGCATCCACGAGATCTACTTCCCGTACGTGCTGGCCAAGCCGAAGCTGATCGCCGCGGTGATCCTGGGCGGCATGGCCGGCGTGGCCACCAACGTCGCGTTCGGCTCGGGCCTGCGCTCCCCGGCCTCGCCCGGTTCGATCATCGCCGTCTGGGCCTCCTCGCCGCCGAGCAGCCTGCTGGGCGTCACCGCCTCGGTGGTCGTCGCCGCCGGCGTCTGCTTCCTGGTCGCGTCCTTCCTGCTCAAGATCGACAAGAGCACGGACGACGGCGACCTGGCCGCGGCCACCGCGCAGATGGAGGCCAACAAGGGCAAGAAGTCCTCGGTGTCGGGCATGCTCGCCGGCTCCGGTGCGGCTGCTTCCGGCCCGATCCGGTCGATCGTGTTCGCCTGCGACGCCGGCATGGGCTCCTCGGCCATGGGCGCCTCGGTGCTGCGCAAGAAGGTGCACGGCGCCGGCTTCACCGACGTCACCGTGGTGAACAAGGCCATCAGCAACCTGACCGACGACGTCGACCTGGTGGTCAGCCACCAGGACCTCACCGACCGGGCCCGGCAGAAGACCCCCTCCGCGACCCACGTCTCGGTCGAGAACTTCATGTCCAGCCCGCGCTACGACGAGATCGTCGACCTGCTCCAGCAGCAGAACGGCGCCGGAGCCGGCGCATCGGCCCCGGCGGCTGCCGGCGGCGGTGTCGACAGCGGCCTGCTGGCCCGCGAGTCGATCGTCCTGGACGCCAGCGGCAGCCGGGACGACGCCATCACCCGGGCCGGTGAGCTGCTGGTCGCCGCCGGCGCCGTCGAGTCCTCCTACGTGCAGGCCATGCACGAGCGGGAGACCTCGGTGTCGACCTACATGGGCAACCTGCTGGCCATCCCGCACGGCACGAACGAGGCCAAGGGCGCCATCCGGCGGTCGGCGATCTCCTTCGTCCGGTTCCCGCAGCAGGTCGACTGGAACGGCAAGCCGGTCGAGTTCGTGATCGGCATCGCCGGCGCCGGCGACGACCACCTGAAGCTGCTCGGCCGGATCGCCGAGATCTTCACCGACGAGTCGCAGGTCGCGCGCCTGTCGGCGGCCCGCAGTGCCGACGACGTCCTCGCCGTCCTGGGGGCCATGCAGCCCGCCTGATCCGCAGCACCCGCACCACCGCGGCCCCGGTTCCTCGGAACCGGGGCCGCGCTGCGTCGGGCACCATGGCGCCGTGCCCGCACCGCTCACCGTCGTCACCGGGGGGAGCCGCGGGATCGGGGCGGCCACCGTCGCCGCCCTCGCCCGCGCCGGGCACGACGTGGTCGTGGGCTACCGCGCCGACGCCGACGCCGCTGCCCGGGTGGTCGCCGACGCCGAGTCCGCGGGCGTCCGGGCCGTCGCGGCGCGAGCCGACGTCGCCGAGCCGGACGACGTCGACCGGCTGTTCGACACCGAGCTGGGCACCCCGACCGGGCTGGTGGCCAACGCGGGCCTCACCGCCCACCTCGGCGACCTGGCCGACACCCCGGTGGACGTCGTCCGCACCGTGCTGGACGTCAACCTGCTGGGCGCCGTGCTCTGCTGCCGGCGGGCCGCGCAGGTCATGTCCACCGACCGGGGCGGGGCCGGCGGGGCGATCGTCTGCGTGTCGTCCTCGGCGGCCACCCTGGGGTCGGCCCACGAGTACGTGCACTACGCCGCGGCCAAGGCCGGGGTCGACGCCCTGGTGGTCGGGTTGGCGAAGGAGCTGGCCGCGAGCGGTGTGCGGGTGAACGGCGTCGCGCCGGGGCTGGTACGCACCGGCATCCACGCCGGTGCCGGGGACGCCGGTCGGCTGGACCGCGTGACCGCCCGGGTGCCCATGGGCCGCCCCGGGGAACCCGACGAGATCGCCCCCGCCGTCGTCTGGCTGCTGGGCCCCGACGCGGGCTACGTCAGCGGCACCGTCCTGCGGGTGGCCGGCGGCCTGTAGGGGTTGCGGGACGTTGCACAGCAGATGTCCAGCGTGACCGGGGTCACCACAGGTCAACGAATGCGTTTATGGTCACATCGGCACCTGACACCCGGTGCCACCAGGCCGAGCGAAGCAGGAGCAACGATGCCCACCACCACCCGCGCCTCGATCATCCGTCAGTCCCCCGGCGAGTACGAGACCGTCACCCTCGAGCTCGACGACCCGCGCAAGGGCGAGGTCCAGGTCAAGCTGGCCGCGTCGGGCCTGTGCCACTCCGACGACCACCTGCAGACCGGCGACCTCCAGGTCATGACCTACCCCTTCTGCGGCGGTCACGAGGGCTCCGGCGTCGTCACCAAGGTCGGCCCGGACACCCCCGGGTTCGAGGAGGGCGACCACGTCGTCTTCTCCTTCGTCCCCTCCTGCGGTCAGTGCATGGCCTGTCGCCGCGGCGACTTCAACCTCTGCGACAAGGGCGCCCTGCTGCTCGTCGGCTCGCGCGCCGACGACGCCGAGGACTTCCGCATGAAGCTCGACGGCGAGAACGTCGGCCAGATGTGCGGCATCTCGACCTTCTCCGAGTACACGACCGCCGACGTCGCCTCCGTCATCAAGATCGACAAGGACATCCCGCTCAAGTCCGCCGCCCTGGTCGGCTGCGGGGTGCCCACCGGGTTCGGCACCGCGGTCAAGGCCGGCGGGGTGAAGCCCGGTGACGTCGTGATCGTCATGGGCATCGGCGGCATCGGCATCAACGCCGTCCAGGGTGCGGCGCACGCCGGCGCGACGAACGTCATCGCCGTCGACCCGGTCCCGTTCAAGCGCGAGATGGCGCAGGAGTTCGGCGCCACCGACGTGTTCGAGAACATGGAGCAGGCCACCGAGTTCGCCCAGTCGATCACCCAGGGCCAGGGCGCCGACGTCTGCCTGATCACCGTCGGTGTGCTGAAGCCGGAGCACCCGGCCCAGGGCCTCGCCTCGATCCGCAAGGGCGGCACCGTGGTGGCCACCGGGCTGGGCGCCATGACCGACATGGCCCCGATCTCGATGTTCGACCTGACCCTGATGCAGAAGCGGCTGCAGGGCGCGATCATCGGTGCCCAGTCGCCGCACTCGGACATCCCGAAGCTGCTGCGCATGTACCAGGCCGGTCAGCTCAAGCTCGACGAGCTGATCACCAAGGAGTACACCCTCGACCAGGTCACCGAGGCCTACAAGGACATGCACGACGGCAAGAACATCCGCGGCGTCATCGTCTTCGACTGACGGGACGGCCGCCGTCCGCTACCTGGCGTAGCGGGCGGCGGCCTTCTCGCGGGCGCGCGCGGCCAGCACCTCGCGGTCGCGCGGCGGGGCGCTGGTGGTGAGGTCCTCGAGCAGGTGCCTGGTCGCGTGCGCGATCTCCGCCACCGCCCGGTCGAAGGCCTCCTGGTTGGCCTGCGACGGCTTGACCGACCCGCTGACCTTGCGCACGAACTGCAGCGCGGCGGCGTCGACCTCGTCGGGGGTCGTGGCCGGAGCGAGGTTGTGCAGGACCCTGATGTTGCGGCACATGGCCGCCACGCTAGGCCCGCGACGGGGCCTCAGGCCAGGGCGAACTCGGCCGGGGCCACCGCCGTGGACACCGCGCCGCCCTTGGCCAGCGCCCGGCTGATGACCAGCCGCTGGATCTGGTTGGTGCCCTCGAAGATCTGCATGACCTTGGCCTCGCGCATGTACCGCTCGACCGGGAAGTCGCGCGTGTACCCGAACCCGCCGAGCACCTGGACGGCGTCGGTGGTCACCTTCATCGCGTTGTCGGTCGCGACCAGCTTGGCGATGGACGCCTGCCGGGAGTACGGCAGGCCGGCGTCCTTGAGCCGGGCGGCGTGCAGCGTCATGGCCCGGGCCGTCTCGACCGCGGCGGCCATGTCGGCCAGCACGAAGGCCAGACCCTGGTGCTCGATGATCGGCACCCCGAAGGTCTCGCGCTCCTTCGCGTAGGCCAGCGCGTCGTCCAGCGCCCCCTGGGCCAGCCCGACCGCGACCGCGGCGATGCCCAGCCGGCCGGCGTCCAGACCGGCCAGCGCGATGGGCAGCCCCTCGCCCTCGTCGCCCAGGCGTCGGTCGGCGTCGACCCGCACACCCTCGAAGCGCATGAGCGCGGTGGTCGAGCCGGTGAGGCCCATCTTCCGCTCGGCGGGGTCGGCGACCAGGCCCGCGCTGTCGGCGGGCACCAGGAAGCAGGAGATGCCGCGCGAGCGGTGGTCCGACGTGCGGGCCATGACCTTGTAGAAGTCGGCCTGCCCGCCGTGGGTGGTCCAGGCCTTCTCGCCGGTCAGCACGTACGCGTCGCCGTCCCGGACGGCGGTCGTGCGCATGGCGGCCGGGTCGGACCCGGCGTGCGGCTCGGAGAGGCAGTAGGCACCCAGCAGCTCGCCGCCCAGCATGTCCGGCAGCAACCGCTGCTTCTGCTCGTCGGTGCCCTTCGTGGCCAGGCCGAAGCAGGACAGCCCGTGCACGCTGACCCCCACCCCGACGCTGGCCCAGACGGCGGCGATCTCCTCGAGCACCTGCAGGTAGACCTCGTAGGGCTGCCCGCCGCCGCCGTACTCCTCGCCGTAGGGCAGGCCCAGCAGGCCGGCCCGGCCCAGGGTGCGGAAGACCTCGCGGGGGAACTGCTCGTCGGCCTCGGCGGCGGCCACCTTCGGCGCCAGCTCCTCCTGCGCGATCTCCCGGGTCAGGGCGAGGAGGTCGGCGGCCTCCTGGGTGGGGACCAGACGCTGGACCGGCATGACGGGCACCTCTCATCAGTACTGCAGGACGGCGTTCCGTACTGAAGATAGCCTGGACGACGTGACGACGGCCAGAGCGGCGACCCGCGGACCCGCGCGCCGCGAAGCGGTGCTCGACGACCTGGTCGAGCTGTTCCTCGCCGAGGGCTTCGCCGTGTTCACCCTCGACGAGCTGGCCCGCCGGCTGCACTGCTCCAAGTCCACGCTCTACGCCGTGGCCGGCAGCAAGGAGCAGCTGGTGGTGGCCGCGGTCCGCCGGTTCTTCGCCCGGGCCACGGTGGCAGTGGAGTCGCGGGCCGCCGAACCCGCCGGAGCCGGCGACCGGATCGAGGCCTACCTGCTGGCGGTGAGCGAGCAGCTGCGCCCGGCCGGCCCCGCCTTCTTCGCCGACCTGGCCGCCTTCCCGCCGGCGGCCGAGGTCTACGCCCGCAACACCCGCACGGCGGCCCGGCGGGTGCAGGAGCTGGTCAGCGCGGGGGTCGCAGCCGGCACCCTGCGGCCGGCGCACGCCTCCTTCGTCGGGGCGGCGGTCACCGAGGTCATGTCGGCCATCCACGCCGGCCGGATCGCCGCGGCCACCGACCTGGACGACGCCGCGGCCTACGCCGAGCTCGCCGCCCTCGTCGTCGCCGGCCTGCACCGCTCCTGACCTGCCACCACCCGGCACGGGGTCGAGCGGCGGGCGGGGGTGACACGGAACGGGCGGCGGGTAAGGTGAGGCTTACCGATCATGGCCCCCTCGGGGCCGCCGCCCGCCTGCCCAGGAGACGCCCGTGCCCGAGCGGACCGCGCAGGCCCCGCCGGCCGTCGCCCGGCGCACCGACGTGGAGCTCGCGGCGCAGGCCCAGCAGGAGCAGCGCCGGCGCGGGCTGCTGCACGGCCCGGCCACCCGCATCGGCGGGCTGTGGCTGCTGCTGGCTCTCGCGGTGGTGGCCTGCGCGCTGAGCATCGCCGTCGGCACCCGGTCGATCGGGCTGGGCACCGTCTGGCAGGCGCTCACCGACCCGGGGTTCACCGGCGACGACGCCGTGGTCATCCGCGAGCTGCGCATCCCCCGCACGCTGCTCGGCATCCTGGTCGGGCTCTCGCTGGGGGTGGCCGGCGCCCTGATGCAGGGCCACACCCGCAACCCGCTGGGCGACCCCGGGCTGCTCGGGGTCGCCGCCGGCGCCTCGGCCGCCGTCGTCGGGGCGATCTTCCTGCTCGGCATCACCACCCCGTCGGGCTACGTCTGGTTCGCCTTCGCCGGCGCCCTGCTGGGCTCGGTGGCGGTCTTCGCCATCGGTTCCAGCGGCCGCGGCGGCGCCACCCCGGTCAGCCTCGCGCTGGCCGGTTCGGCCATCTCGGCCCTGCTCTACGCACTGGTCCGGGCGGTGCTGGTCAGCGACCAGCAGACCCTGGACAGCTTCCGGTTCTGGGTGGTCGGTTCGCTGAGCGGGCGGGACGCCACCATCGCCTGGCAGGTGCTGCCGTTCATCGCGGTCGGGCTGCTCCTCGCGATGGTCAACGCGCCGGCGCTGAACCTGCTCGGCCTGGGTGAGGACGTCGCCCGTGGTCTGGGCCAGCACGTGCTGCTCGCCCGGGTCGTCGGCATCACCTCGATCACCCTGCTCACCGGTGCGGCCACCGCGGCCTGCGGGCCGATCGGCTTCGTGGGCCTCGTCGTCCCGCACATCGCCCGCGCCGTGACCGGACCCGACCACCGCTGGCTGGTGCCCTACTCCGGGTTGCTCGGCGTGGTGCTGCTGCTGGTGGCCGACGTCGTGGGCCGGGTCGTCGTACGGCCCGGCGAGCTGCAGGTCGGCATCGTGCTGGCCCTGGTCGGCGCCCCGTTCTTCATCGCGCTGGTCCGCCGCCGGAAGCTGTCCGCCCTGTGAGCACCACCATCACCACCCGCGGGCCGGGTGTCCGCACCGACCGCCGACGGGTCGTGCGCATCGGCCCGGTCTCGGGCGTCGTGCGCACGCGCCAGCTGCTGCTCCCGGTCGTGGCGCTGGTCGCCCTGGTGCTGGTGAGCGCCGTCAGCCTCGGCCGGGGCGACTACCCGATCGGGCTGGCCGACGTGCTGCGGACGCTGGTCGGCATCGGCGACCCCACCCAGCAGTTCGTCGTCACCCAGCTCCGGGCGCCGCGCATCGTCGTCGGCGTCCTCGTCGGTCTGGCCCTGGGGCTCTCCGGGGCGCTGATCCAGACCTTCGCCCGCAACCCGCTGGCCTCCCCCGACACGCTGGGCATCAACGCCGGCGCCTCGGCAGCGGCGGTCGCGGTGATCGTCGTCGGCGGCGGGACCAGCGGGGCGGCCCAGCTGCTGGGCGGGCTCGGCCTGCCGGTGGCCGCGCTCGTCGGCGGGCTGCTCACCGCACTGCTGATCTTCGGCCTCGCCTGGCGCAAGGGGGTCGACGGCTACCGGCTGGTCCTCGTGGGCGTCGGGCTCTCCTCCGTCGGGTTCGCCGCCGTCGACTGGTTGATCACCCGGTCGACCATCACCGACGCCGCCGCCGCGACGGTCTGGCTGACCGGCTCGCTGAACGCCCGCACCTGGGACCAGGCCTGGCCGCTGGGCCTGGTGCTGGTGGTCCTGGTGCCGGTCGCCCTGGCCTGCTCGCGGCAGCTCGGCGTCCTGCAGTTCGGCGAGGACACCGCCCGCGCGCTCGGCGTCCGGGTCGGGGCCGCCCAGGCCGTGGTCGTGCTGGTCGCGGTCGCGCTCGCCGCGGTCTCGGTGGCCGCAGCCGGACCCATCCAGTTCGTCGCCCTCGTCGTCCCGCAGGTCGCCGTCCGGCTCGCGGGGGGCTCGCGCCCGCCGCTGCTGGCCTCGGCGCTGCTGGGCGCCGTGCTGGTGGTCGGTTCCGACCTGCTCGCCCGCACCGTCCTGCCCGTCGCCCTGCCGGTCGGCATCGTGACCGCCGTCGTCGGGGCCCCGTACCTGCTGTGGCTGCTCGTCCGTGGCCGCCGCGCCCTATCGTGAGGACACCGCGATGACCGCCACGCTGACCAAGCCCCAGCTCGACGAGGCCGGTGCACCCCGGGTGCGGCTGGCCGCCGAGCAGGTGCGGCTGGCCTACGGCGAGAACGTGGTCGTCGACGGGCTCGACCTCGCGCTGACCGACGGCTCGTTCACCGCGATCGTGGGCCCGAACGGCTGCGGCAAGTCCACGCTGCTGCGCGCGCTGGGCCGGCTGCTGCGGCCCACGTCGGGCCAGGTGGTGCTCGACGGCAAGCCGATCGCCAGGACCTCCACCCGCGAGGTGGCCAAGGTGCTGGGCATGCTGCCGCAGACCCCGATCGCCCCCGAGGGGCTCACGGTGGCCGACCTGGTGGCCCGCGGCCGGCACCCGCACCAGTCGTGGCTGCGCCAGTGGTCCCGGGACGACGAGGACGTCGTGGCCGAGGCGCTGAGCTGGACCGACATGGCCGAGTTCGCCGACCGGCCGGTGGACGCGCTCTCGGGCGGGCAGCGGCAGCGGGCCTGGATCTCGATGGCGCTGGCCCAGGGCACCGACCTGCTGCTGCTCGACGAGCCGACCACCTACCTCGACCTGTCCCACCAGATCGACGTGCTGGAGCTGGTCGAGCGGCTGCACACCGAGCGCGGCCGCACGGTCGCCGTCGTGCTGCACGACCTCAACCTGGCCGCGCGCTACGCCCGCCGGCTGGTCGCCATGAAGGACGGCGTGCTGGTCGCCTCGGGCACCCCGGCCGAGGTGCTCACCGAGGAGCTGCTGGCCGAGGTGTTCGACCTCGAGGCCCGGGTCATCCCCGACCCGGTGTCCGGCACGCCGATGGTCGTCCCGGTGCGTCGCCTGCGCTGAGGCAAGCCTCCGTTTGGTGGCGGCGCCGGCGCACCCGTGCCACGGTGCTGGCATGACCAGCACCCAGCAGCTGCCCCAGGTCCAGGACTGCTCCGTGAGCAGTTGTTCCTACAACGCCGACGCCGGCTGCCACGCCGGGGCCATCACCATCGGCGGCGACCACGCCCACTGCGGCACGTTCGTCGAGATCTCGTTCCGCTCGGGCATCGAGCGCACCGGGGTCGTCGGCGCCTGCCACCGCACCGACTGCTCGCACAACGAGAAGCTCGAGTGCACCGCGGCCTCGGTCCAGGTCGGCTCGGCCGCCGACAAGGCCGACTGCCTCACCTACTCGGCGCGCTGACCTACCCGGCCAGCAGGGCGGTGAGGTCGGGGAGCTCCTCGAGCTCGACCTGACCGGTCGCGTCGACCCGCAGCGCGGCGTCGGCGACGGCCAGCACCGCCACCGGGTCGTCGTCGTCCACCACGACCGTGGCGCCGGCGCCGGCGAGGTCCTCGAGCGCCGAGAGCACCACCCGGCGGTCCGCCGAGCCCAACCCGGCGGTCAGCCGCTCGACCAGCACGATCCTCGCCTGCCCGGCGGCCCGGACGACGTCCAGCCGGTCCTGCAGCGGGTCGCCCGGCTCGACGCCGATGCGGGCCACCCGCAGGCCACCGTGCCCGCCGGCGCAGCGCGCCGAGCCCTCGTCGAGCGCGGCGCAGACCTGCGCGCGCACGGCGGCCGGGCCCAGCAGGGCGACGACGCTGGCGACGGGGAGCTTGAGCGGCACGGACGGACCTCCAGGACAGGGTGGTGAGGTCAGGCTAACCTGACCTCACCACCGCTGTCGAGGATCAGTCCTTCGGCTCCGACGGCCGACCGGCGACCAGCGGCGACTCCTCGGGCCGGGGCAGCGGCGAGCCCACGTCCTCGGTCGACGACCCCCGGGGACGCCGGGCCGCCACGGTGCGGCTGGGCGTGGGCCCGTCGGCCACGCCGTCGCCGTCCTCGTCCGGGGCGTGCTGGACGCTGAGGACGAAGTCGTCCCCGTGGGTCTGCAGCCCGTGCACGACGGCCTGCTCGACCGCCTCGGTGGCCACCACGCCGCGCAGCATCATCGGGTCGCTGCGCAGGTCCTTGGCCAGCGAGACCGCCAGGCCGATCATCACGAACACGAACGGCAGCGCCACGATGATCGTGAGGTTCTGCAAGCCGGTCAGCCCGGCGTCGCCGCCGATGAGCAGCATGATCGCCGCCACCGACCCCATGACGACGCCCCAGAACACGACGACCCACCTCGAGGGCTCGAGCGTGCCGCGCTGGCTCAGCGAGCCCATCACGATGGAGGCGGCGTCGGCGCCGGAGACGAAGAAGATGCCCACGAGCACCATGACCAGCACCGTGGCGACGGTGGCCAGCGGGTACTGCTGCAGGACGCCGAACAGCTGGCCCTCGGAGGTGGCCTGCCCGGCGATGTCGGCGCCGTTCTGCTGCGCGGCGATCCCGGCCCCGCCGAAGACGGCGAACCAGACCAGGCTGACCGCGCTGGGCACCAGCAGCACGCCGGTGACGAACTGCCGGATGGTGCGGCCGCGGCTGATCCGGGCGATGAACAGCCCGACGAACGGGGTCCAGCTGATCCACCAGGCCCAGTAGAAGACGGTGTAGCCCTGCAGCCAGGTGGCCATGGCGTCGCCGCCGGAGGCCTCGGTGCGGGCGGCCATCTCGCCGAGCTCGGAGAAGTAGCTGCCCAGCGCCGTCGGGATGAGGTTGAGGATCAGCACGGTCGGGCCGACGACGAACACGAAGACGGCCAGCACCAGGGCCAGCACCATGTTGGTGTTGGACAGCCACTGGATGCCGCGCGAGATGCCCGAGACCGCCGAGGCGACGAAGGCCATGGTCAGCACGGCGATGATGACGACCAGCACGCCGTTGCCGACGTCCCCGGCCCAGCCGAGGATCTCGACGCCGGAGCCGATCTGCAGGGCACCGAGGCCCAGCGAGGCGGCCGAGCCGAACAGCGTGGCGAAGATGGCGAGGACGTCGATGACCTTGCCGGCCGGCCCGCTGGTGCGGCGCTCGCCCAGCAGCGGGGCGAACGCGGCGCTGATCAGAGAAGAGCGGCCGCGGCGGAAGGTGCCGTAGGCGATGGCCAGGCCGACGACGGCGTAGATGGCCCACGGGTGCAGCGTCCAGTGGAAGAGCGTGGTGGCCATCGCGACGGAGACGGCGTCGGCGCTCTCGCCTTCGACCGTGCCCGGGGGCGGCGAGGTGTAGTGCGCCAGCGGCTCGGCGACGCCGAAGAACATCAGGCCGATGCCCATGCCGGCGCTGAACATCATCGCGATCCACGAGACGGTCGTGAACTCCGGCCCCTCGTCGTCGCGGCCCAGCGGTATGCGGCCGTAGCGCGAGGCGGCCAGCCAGATCACGTAGACGACGAAGCCCGACGCCGCGAGCACGAAGAACCAGCCCAGGTTCGACTCGATCCAGCCCAGCGCGGACGAGCTCGCCGAGCCCAGCCCCAACGGGCTGGCGAAGCCCCAGACGACGAAGCCCAGGGCGAGGGCCGCGGCGACACCGAAGACGACGGTGTCCAGGTGGCCCTTCTGGTCCGCGGGCGCCGGGGGCGGCGCGGCGATGGCGGGGTGCTCGCCGGTGCCCGGAGGTTCGTCGCCGGGGTCACCGGCGGTGGGGTTCGGTCGGGGTGCTGTGGTGGTCACGATCGGGTGCGGCGCACGGGTCTGAGCGCCCCTCCATCCGGGCTCGGGAACAGGTCACGGCCGGCGTCCCCGCAGGTGGGACGACCACGGCCGACTCCCCACCGTCCGCCCCACCTGCCCCACAGCGCAAACCGGGAGGGCCCACAGCAACCCTTTCGTGACACGTCTCGCGCCCCGCCCCGGGGTCGGGACGGGGCGCGGGAGGTGCGCTGCGGAGGCGGGTCAGCCGGCCAGGGCGGCCTGGATCTGGGGCACCAGGAGGTCCAGCGCGTAGGGCACGCTGAGCACGTCGTTGTAGGCCACGGCGCCGCCGCCGGTCAGCGGGTCGACGTAGAGCACGTGGCCGGACTGCACGGCCGGGATGGCGCTGAACACCGGGTCGGCGGCCAGCTCGGCGCGGGTCTGGTCGATGTCGTAGAGGCCGATGGCGACCACCAGGTCGGCGTCCAGCAGCTGGGCCTGCTCGGCCGAGACGGTGACGAAGAAGCTGTCGCCGGCGTCCAGGTCGGCGATGCCCGGGGTCAGCTCGAAGCCCAGGTCGGTGAAGAACTGGGTGCGGGTGTCGCCCTCGACGTAGGCGGAGTAGCCGCCGCTGCCGTCGGTGGCGGGCAGGGTGACCACGACGGTCTTCCCGGCGAAGTCCGGGTTGGCCGCGGCGGCGTCGGTGAAGGCCTGGTCGACGCCGTCGACGAGCTGCTGCGCCTGGTCCTCCTTGCCCAGCGCCTTGCCGATGGTCAGCGTCGCGTCGTCCCGGTCGACCAGGTAGGCGGTCGAGTCGGCGGGGCGGGCCAGCACGGGGACGACGGCCGAGAGCTGGTCGTACTCGTCCTGCTCGATGCCGCTGCTGACCGCGACCACGAGGTCGGGCTGCAGCGCGAGCACCTGCTCGACGCTCGGTGCACCGTCGGCGACCGGGAAGACCTGCATCTCGGTGTCGCCGGCGGCGTCCTCGGCCCACGGACCCAGGCCCGGCACGGCGGCGTCGGGGAAGGAGACGAACTCCTGGAAGGCCACGGGCTGCACGTCGAGGGCGAGCAGGGTGTCGACGTCGGTGTAGCCGATGACGACGATCCGCTGCGGCTCGGACTCGATGGTGGTCTCGCCGAAGGCGTTCTCGATCGTCACCGGGAAGGCGCTGCCGCCGGACCCGCCCGAGGCGCCGGCCTCGTCCGAGGAGGTGGACGAGCCACCGCAGGCGGTGAGGGTGAGCGCGGCCGCCGCGGTGAGCGCGGCGAGGGTGGTGCGGCGGGACATGGGTTTCCTCAGCTGTCGACGGTCGGTAAGGCAAGCCTCACCTGAGACCGGCCCCCAGGACAACTCCTCGGTCACGCCGAGACCGGATCGTGATGCGTTCAACCACCCAGCTCGCCCAGCAGGGCCGCCCGGATCGCCGGCCGGGAGCCGAACACCAGCAGGAACAGGGCCTCCCGGGTCAGCCGCTCGGCGGGGTGCCCGCGCGACACCGACCGGCTGCCCACGGCCACCGCCAGCAGGCCCGCGGCGCGGTGGGCCAGGGCGGCGGCCGCGGCTCGGGCAGCCGGCAGGCCATCGGGTCCGGCGGCGTCCAGCCGTGCCCGGACGGCGGCGACGTCGACCTCGAGCGCCGGGAGCTCGCCCAGCCGGGCGCACCGGGCCGCGACGCCCAGCGCCAGCGACCCGTTGGTGCGCAGGTTGCCCGGGTCGGCGGCCTGCCACTCCGCCAGCGGCACCGACCGCACCAGCCGGGACGCCGGGACGACGTGCCCGCGCACCCGAAGCTCCACCGTGGCGCTGGCCTGCACCGCCACCAACCGCTGCGGCACCACCTCCAGCGTGGGACCGGCCTGCGCGTCGACCAGCAGGAGGTGCACGACGTCGTCCGGCGTCCGGGCCGCGACCAGCAGGACGTCGACGTGGCCCCACCCGGTCACCCACGGCACCCCGCCGTCCAGCACGAACGACGTGGCCTCCCGACGTGCGGTGATCGCCACCGGCTCCGGTCGGGTGGCGGCCAGCAGCGCGATCCCCGAGCGCACCCGCCCGGTGCACAGGTCGGCCAGGAACTCCCCGGCCAGCGGCGACCCGGCCACCATCGCCGGCACGGTGAGGTGCTGCAGCCAGATGAACGTGACGGACAGGTCACCCCCGGCCAGCGCCTCGGCGACGGCGTGCACGGTCGGCGGGTCGGCCGCCAGCCCGCCGTGCGACGCCGGTCCGGTCAACCCGTACAGCCCCTCCGCAGCCAGGGTGTCCAGCGCGGCGCCGGGGAGGACGCCGTCGGCGTCCACCCCCGTCGCGGCGGGGAACAGCAGGTCGTCGGCGAGGGCCCGCGCGCGGGCGACGATGTCGGACACCCGGCCATGCTGCGCCACAGCTCCGCGCGGCACACTGGGGCGCGATGGACGTCCTCGCGATCGCCCCGCTGGGCAACCTGGCCGACTGGGTCCGGGGCCGCGGTCTGGCCGTGCTGCTGATCATCCTCGGCTCGGTGCTGCTGGCCCGGCTGGTCACCTGGATCGGCGGCAAGGTCACCGCCCGGATCGACGCCAGCGCGGGCGGCGGCGACGCCCTCGTGCGCTCGGAGGCCGCCAAGCACCGGCACTCGCTGACCCAGGTGCTGCAGTGGGTCGCCGTCGTCGTGATCTACACCGTCGCCACCGTCACCGTGCTCTCGACGCTGGGCCTGCCCGTGACCAGCCTGGTCGCGCCGGCCACCGTGCTCGGCGTGGGCCTGGGCTTCGGCGCCCAGCGGGTCGTGCAGGACGTCCTCGCCGGCTTCTTCCTGATCACCGAGCGGCAGTACGGGTTCGGCGACGTCGTCTCGATCAACCTGGCCGGCGGCATCGCGCCGGCCGAGGGCACCGTCGAGGACGTCACCCTGCGCATCACCCGCATGCGGTCGGTCGACGGCGAGGTGGTGATCATCCCGAACGGCCAGATCACCAAGGTCGTGAACCTCTCCCGCGACTGGGCCCGGGCGGTCATCGACGTCCCGGTGCCGGCGTCGACCGACGTCACGCACGTGCAGGAGGTCCTGCGCGAGGTCGGCGAGCAGGCCTTCGCCGACGAGGAGCTGGCCAAGCTGCTGCTCGACGTCCCGAGCGTCATGGGCGTGACCAGCCTGGGCCTGGACGAGGTCAACGTGCGGATCGTGGCGCGCACCCTGCCGGGCAAGCAGTTCGACGTCGGCCGCGACCTGCGCTCGCGGATCGCGCTGGCGTTCCGCCGCGAGGGCATCGTCGTCCAGCCGCACCTGCCCGAGGACGCCCCCGACCGCGAGGTGACCTCGTGACCGAACCCGAGACCGGCCGCCAGCCGACCACCCCGGTGCCCACCGTCGATGCCACCGAGCCCACATCGACGGGGCCGACCGTCACCGCCGAGCCCTCGACCCGCCGCTCGCGGATCTGGCCGCGCCGGGCGCCCGCACGGATCGGCCGGGCGCGCACCTCCACCGTCGTCCTCGCGGTGCTGTTCGTCGGCCTGTTCTTCGCGTGGGAGCCCTCGCTGATGTCGACGTCGCTGAGCGACCCGGCGCCGGTGACCACCGAGCAGCCGGCCACCACCACCGAGCCCCCGGCGCCCACGACGACGGGCACCACGGAGCCGGCGCCCACCACCACGACCGGGACGACGACGCCGGCGCCCACCTCGACGTCCCGCCCGACCACCACGGCGCCGTCGACCACCTCGGAGTCCGGGGCGTCCAGCAGCACCCCGGCCCCGACCACCACCTCGCCGGCGGCCCCCACGACCACCACGCCCCGGACGACGGACGCCCCCACCTCGGCGGCCCCCACGAGCTGACCCGCGGGTCAGAGGTCGCCGGTGTACGACCCGAGCGCCGCCGTGCGGGTGGACCCGTCGGCGAAGGCGACCTCGACCGCGGTGGTGCCGTCGGGGAACGGGGCCACCGCGGCTCCGCCGGCCACCGGGAAGGTGCCCAGCCGCCCGCCGTCCTCGTCCAGCGCGGTCACCTGCACCGCCCCGTCGGGGACGGCGACGACCAGCGAGGTCACCGTGCCGCGCCCGCCGTCCCCGCTCACGGCCGTCCGCATCGCGACCACCAGGTCGGTGGGCGCACCGGCGGGGAAGAGCTGGAGGACGTCCACCCCGCCCCCGTATCCGCCGTCACCCAGGTCACGCAGGTCGGTCCCCTGGACCAGCATCGCCCCCGACGGCAGGGTCGCGACGAGGACCGTGGCGTAGGTGGGGTCGTCGTCCGGCCCGGGGATCGCGCCGGACCACACCACCTGGAACCCGACCTCCGCGATCGACAACCCCGTCGTGCCGAGCAGCTCGGCGGCGTGCACCTGGTCCATCAGGTCGGCCCCGGGGACCGACCCGCGGGGGTGGTCGATCGGGATGACCGGGACCTCGGCGTCGTCCTGCCGGCCGAGCTGGTCGGGCGACTGCCGCTGCACCACGATGCCGTCGCGGGTGACCCGGTACTGCCCGGCCGTGCGGTAGCCCCCCACGTCGCCGACCGGCAGGGCGCCCACGCCCAGCCCGTCGGCGGCGCCGACGTCGGTCCACGTGCGCGTGACCGTCGCGTCGGCGGCGATGTCGGGCCGGTCGGACAGCGCGATCTCGTCCCCGGGGGCGGCGAGGACGACGACGGTGCCCGTGGCCGGGTCGGACAACGACTGCACCTGGTCGGTCGGCAGACCGCGCGGGTAGGTCACGGGGGCCAGCTGGTCCGCGGCGGCACCGACCGGACCCACGAACCAGACGCCGGCGACGCCGCTCATGGCCCCCAGGTCGGTCTGCTGCTCGGCGGGCAGCGTGGACGGCGTCGGGTTCTCCCCCACCACCAGAGCCCAGCGCCCGCCCGGGACGTCCCCGGCGAAGGCCACCCGCCGGGTGGCGACCGGCGCGTCCGGGGCGTCCTCCGGGGTCGTCCCCGGCACGACCCAGGGCTGCTGCACCAGCGCGTCGAGGAATGCCCGGTCCCCGGCCAGCGACCCGCGGGGCGCGAGGCCCAGCACGTCGACCTCGGGGACGACGGGGGTCGCCGTCGTGGGCGGGTCGGTGCGCAGGGCCGCGATGCCGACGGGCACCGCGGTCACCACCACCGCGACCGCCACCCCCGCGGCCGCGATCCCGATGCGCCGCCGACGCCTGCGCCGACCGGTCTCGCGGAGCCCGGCGGCCAGCACCCGGTGCGGCACCACGGGGTGGCCGAGGTCGTCGGCGGCGCGGTGCAGGGCGGTCCGGACGTCGTCCTCGGTCGTCATCGCTTGTCCTCCAGCAGGTCGTCGGCGGGTAGACGGGTGCGCAGCCGGGCCAGTCCCCGGGAGGTCTGGCTCTTGACCGTGCCGACCGAGCAGCGCAGGACCTCGGCGGTGGCCGCCTCGGAGAGGTCCTCGTAGAACCGCAGGACGAGCACGGCCCGCATGCGGGGTGGGAGCTGCCGGAGGGCGACCCACAGGTCGAGCCGGTCGGCCGGGCCGGCGTCCTCGCGCCACGAGTCGGGCGGGAAGGCGAGCACCTGCTCGCGGGAGGAGAACCGCCGCGCCCACCCGGTCTGGGTGGTCACCAGCACCCGGCGGACGTAGCCCACCGGGTCCTCGCGGTCGGCCAGCCGGTCCCACCGCCGGTAGGTCTCCAGCAGCGCGGTCTGCAGCAGGTCCTCGGCGAGCGCGCGGTCCCCGGTCAGCAGGTGCGCGGTGCGCAGCAGCCCGCCGTAGCGCCGCCGGACGAACGCGTCGAACTCCGCGTCCAGCTCGTCCCCCACCCGTTCCCCCTCGCCGCCGTCCCTGCAGTGAAGACGCGGTGACGGCCCCGGAAGGTTGCCAGCGGCGGGGGCGAGCCGGTCGCACGCCTCAGAACGAGGTGATCACCGTGACGCCGGGGGTGCGGCCGACGTCCACCAGCGCGGCGCCGGCGTCGGCCAGCCCGATCTCACGGGTGACCAGGTCCTGCGGGCGCAGCCGGCCGGCGGCGATCATCGACAGCATGGCCGGGTAGTCGGTCGCCGCCATGCCGTGGCTGCCCAGGACGGCCAGCTCGCGGGCCACCACCAGCTCCATCGGGATCACGGGGCGCCCCTGCGCGGGTGGCAGCAGGCCCACCTGCACGTGCCGGCCGCGCGGGCGCAGCGAGCGGATCGAGGCCTCGCAGGTGGCCGGTGACCCCAGGCAGTCCAGCGCGACGTGCGCCCCGCCCCCGGTCAGGTCGACGACGCCGTTGGCCGAGTCCAGCACGTGCTCGGCGCCCATCGAGGCCGCCAGCTCGCGCGCCCCCGGGGAGGGGTCGACGGCGACCACCCGTGCGCCGACCGCCACGGCCACCTGGACGGCGGACAGCCCGACCCCGCCGCAGCCGACCACCACCACCCACTCCCCCGGCGCGGCCCGGCCGACCCCGGTGACCGCGCGGAAGGCGGTCGCGTACCGGCAGCCCAGCGCGGCCGCGGTCGCCACCGGGAGGTCGTCGGGGAGCGCGACCAGGTTGACGTCGGCGGCGTCCAGGGCGACCAGCTGCGCGAACGAGCCCCAGTGGGTGAACCCCGGCTGCGTCTGGCGCAGGCAGACCTGCCCGGCGCCCTCGCGGCACGGCGGGCAGCTGCCGCAGGCGCACACGAAGGGCGCCGTCACCCGGTCGCCCACCGACCAGCCGCGCACGCGCTCACCGACGGCGGCCACCACCCCGGCCAGCTCGTGCCCCGGCACGTGCGGCAGGACGACGTCCTCGTCGTGGCCGGACCAGGCGTGCCAGTCGCTGCGGCAGACCCCGCTGGCGCCCACCTCGACCACCACGCCGTCCGGCGCCGGGGCCGGGTCGGCGACCTCGCGGACGGTCAGCGGACCACCGAACTCCTCGAACACCAGGGCGCGCACGCCCTGAGGATGTCAGGCGGGGAGCTGGCGCTGCTGGGCGTCGGCGCGGGCGCGCGCGGCCCGGGCGCGGGCCTCGAGCGCGGCCGCCTCGGCCTCGGCGGCCTCGGCCTCGAGGTCGCGGGCGACGCCCGGGGCGGGGGTCGCCGCCGCGGCGCGGGCGTCGTCGTCCTTCATGCCGCCCATCTCGCCCTTGAAGATCCGCAGCGACCGGCCCAGCGACCGGGAGGCGTCGGGCAGCTTCTTGTAGCCGAACAGCACGAACACGGCCAGGATGATCAGGCCGATCTCGGGTGCACCCAGGTTCATGACCCCACGGTGCACCAGCCACCTGTGGGTCTGCTGAACATCAGCCGTCGACGAAGCGGCGGAGCAACCGGGCCAGCTCGGCGCGTTCGTCGGCGGGGATGCGGGCGAGCGCGGCGCGGGCGTCGGCGGCCCGGGCGGCCGCCACCTCGGCCATCACCCGGGCACCTGTGTCGGTGGCCCGCACCAGCACGGCTCGCCGATCGGTCGGGTCGGGCACCCGTTCGACCAGCTCCCGTGCGGCCAGACCGTCGACGACCTCGGTGGCCGAGCGCGGGGCGATCCGCAGCGCCTCCGCCAGCCCGGACAACCGCAGGCCGTCGCCGGAGCGCCCGACCACCATCAGCGCGCGGGCCTGGTGCGGCGACAGGTCCCACGGCTCGAGCACCTCGCGCCAGCGGCCGCGCAGCGAGCGGGCCGCGCGGACGATCAGCTCGCCCAGGTCGTCGTCGGGGGTCGGCACGGCGGGAATGCTAACGCACGCGGCGTGGTTGCCTCACCATGAGGTAACCTCAGCATCGACCCGCCGACAGAGAGGGGGACGTGCATGCCACGCCCCGAGACCCGGCCCGCCGCGGCCGACAGGACCCAGCTCGAGCGCTCCCCCGTGTCCTTCCGACGCGTGCTGGCGCTCTTCCGCCCCCACCGGCTCCAGGTGGGCACCGTCATGGCGCTGATCGTGCTCAGCTCGCTGATCGCCCTGGCCACCCCGTTCCTGGTCCGCACCGTCATCGACGACGCCCTGCCGCACGCCGACGTCCGGCTGCTGGCCTGGGCCGTCGCCGGCATGGTCGCCGTCGCGGCGTCCACCGCGCTGCTCGGCGTCGTCCAGACCTGGCTCTCGACCACCGTCGGGCAGAAGGTGATGCACGGCCTGCGCACGTCGGTCTTCACCCACCTGCAGCGCCAGTCGCTGGGCTTCTTCACCCGCACCCGCGGCGGTGAGGTGCAGTCCCGGCTGACCAACGACATCGGCTCCATGCAGTCCGTGGTCACCTCGACCGCGACGAGCCTGGCCTCCAACGCCACCACCGTCGTCGGCACCGCGGTCGCCATGGCCGCGCTGAGCTGGCGGCTGTCCCTGCTCTCGCTCGTCGTCCTCCCGCCGGCCATCTGGCTGACCCGCAGGGTCGCGCTGCTGCGCCGCGAGGTCACCGGTGAGCGCCAGCGCCGCATGGCCGACATGCAGACCCAGGTCGAGGAGGGCCTGTCGATCTCCGGCGTCCAGCTGGGCAAGACCCTGGGCACCGGCCCGGCCCAGTCGGCCCGGTTCGCCACCACGTCGCAGGAGCTGGCCGCCCTCGAGGTCCGCTCGCAGCTGGCCGGCCGCTGGCGGATGGCCTCGATGAGCATCGTGTTCGCCGGCATCCCGGCGCTGATCTACCTGTTCGCCGGCCTGCCCGCGACGTCGGGCGGGATGACGATCGGCACCCTGGTGGCCTTCACCGCCCTGCAGGGCGCCCTGTTCCGCCCGCTGATGGGCCTGCTGGACGTCGGCGGCCAGCTGATCACCTCGATGGCGCTGTTCAGCCGGGTGTTCGAGTACCTCGACCTGCCGGTGGACATCGACGACCCGGCCCGGCCCGTGACGCTGCCCGAGGTCCGCGGCGAGGTCCGGCTGGAGGGCGTCTCGTTCTCCTACGGCGACCGGCCGGCGCTCAGCGACGTCGACCTCACCGTCCCCGCCGGGACGACGCTGGCCCTGGTCGGCGAGACCGGCTCGGGCAAGTCGACGTTGGCCTCCCTGGTCAGCCGGCTCAACGACGTCACGACCGGGCGGGTGACCATCGACGGGGTCGACGTCCGCGACCTGCCGCTGGCCGAGCTGGCCCGGGTGGTCGGCGTGGTCAGCCAGGAGACCTACCTGCTGCACACCACCATCCGCGAGAACCTGCGCTACGCGAAGCCCGACGCGACCGACGCCGAGATCGAGTCCGCCGCTCACCGGGCCCAGGTGCACGACGTCGTCGCCTCGCTGCCCGAGGGCTACGACACCCTCGTCGGCGCCCGCGGCCACCGGTTCTCCGGCGGGGAGAAGCAACGGCTGGCCATCGCCCGCACGCTGCTGCGCGACCCGCGGGTGCTGGTGCTGGACGAGGCGACCAGCGCGCTGGACAACGAGACCGAGCGCGCGGTGCAGGCGGCCCTCGACGAGGTCGCCCGCGGCCGGACGACGATCACCATTGCCCACCGGCTGTCCACCGTCCGCGACGCCGACACCATCGCGGTGCTCGACCACGGCCGCGTCGTCGAGCAGGGCACGCACGACGAGCTGGTCGCCGCCGGCGGCCGCTACGCCGCGCTCGCCGGGCCGGTCGCCGTCCCGGCGTGAGCCGCGCTAGCGTCGACCGGGTGGCCGTCGACGACCAGACCCTCGCCCGCTGGCAGCGGCTGTGCGCCCTGCTGGACGACGACCCCGAGCTCTGGCCGTCCGTGCAGGCCACCCTCGACGACCCGCCGGCCGACCCCTGGACCGCGCTGCTGGACGGCCTGGACGACGTCGGCGCCCTGGCCTACCTCGACCACGGCGACCAGGGCGAGGAGCTGGCCGACGCCCTGGCCCGGGTGCCGCGGGTGGTGCGGGCCCGGCTGGACCTCGGCCCGGTCACCGACACCGACGGCGACGTCCCCACCGCGGTGCGGGCAGCCGACGCCGTCCTCGCCCCCGCCGGGCTGTGCCTGGTCCACCTGGCCGAGGAGTCCGACGCCTACCCGCTGGTCGTCGTCCGCGCCGCCGACCGGGCCGAGATCGCGGCGCTGGCGCAGGAACTGGGGCACGACACCGCCCTCGGGTGAGGCCCCAGTACCATCCTCGGTGGCTCACGAGAGGCAGCGACAAGCACCTGGCTTGCTGCCCGGCAACCGCTACTCCGTCTGCGGTGCTCCCAGGGGAAGAGCCGGTCGGACGGCGCCCGCCGCCCGGCAACCGACGGAGTGCCCGCGCGCCGCGGGCCCTCCCGACACGAGGAGGACGGCGCACATGAGCGATTCCTGGAGCTTCGAGACCCGGCAGATCCACGCCGGCGCCAGCCCCGACCCCACCACCGGGGCCCGCGCGCTGCCGATCTACGCGACCACCAGCTACCAGTTCCGCGACAGCCAGCACGCCGCGGACCTGTTCGCGCTGGCCGAGATGGGCAACATCTACACCCGGATCATGAACCCGACGCAGGACGCGCTCGAGCAGCGCGTGGCCTCGCTCGAGGGCGGCGTCGCGGCCCTCGCGGTGGCCAGCGGCCAGGCCGCCGAGACGCTCGCGATCCTCAACCTGGCCGAGGCCGGCGACCACGTGGTGGCCTCGGCGTCGCTGTACGGCGGCACCTACAACCTGCTGCACCACTCGCTGCCCAAGCTGGGCATCACGGTCTCCTTCGTCGAGGACCCCGACGACCCGCAGGCCTGGCAGTCCCTCGTGCAGGACAACACCCGCGCCTTCTACGCCGAGACCATCGGCAACCCGAAGGGCGACGTCCTGGACATCGCCGCGGTCAGCGAGGTCGCGCACCGCAACGGCGTCCCGCTCATCGTCGACAACACCATCGCCACCCCGTACCTGATCCGGCCCATCGAGTTCGGCGCCGACGTCGTCGTGCACTCGGCCACCAAGTACCTGGGCGGGCACGGCACCGCCGTGGCCGGCGTCATCGTCGACAGCGGCAACTTCGACTGGACCGGGGGCAAGCACCCCATGTTCACCACCGCCGACCCGACCTACCACGGCGTGGTCTACGCCGACCTGGGCGCGCCGGCCTACGCGCTCAAGGCCCGGGTGCAGCTGCTGCGCGACCTCGGCCCGGCCATCTCGCCGTTCAACGCCTTCCTCGTGGTGCAGGGCATCGAGACGCTGAGCCTGCGGCTGGACCGGCACGTGGCCAACGCCCAGCGGGTGGCCGAGTGGCTCGAGGCCCGCGACGAGGTCGAGTCGGTGCACTACGCCGGTCTGCCGTCCTCCCCCTGGCACGAGGCCGCCAAGAAGTACTCCCCCAAGGGTCCCGGTGCCGTCCTCGCGTTCGAGATCGTCGGCGGCGTCGCGGCCGGCAAGGCGTTCGTGGAGGCCCTCGAGCTGCACAGCCACGTGGCCAACATCGGCGACGTCCGCAGCCTGGTCATCCACCCGGCCTCGACCACGCACTCCCAGCTCACCCCCGAGGAGCAGCTGACCACCGGTGTCACCCCCGGCCTGGTCCGCCTCGCGGTCGGCCTGGAGGGCATCGAGGACATCCTGGCCGACCTCGAGGCCGGCTTCCGCGCGGCGAAGAGCGCCTGAGGTGACGAGCGCGCGGGTGGTGGGGGTGCCCGCGCGCTCGGGTGGGTGGATCGAGGGCGACCCCACCGGCGATCGCCGGTTCGTCGACGTCGGCCCGCTGGAGCTCGAGCGCGGGGGATCGCTGCCCGGTGTCCGGGTGGCGTACGAGACGTGGGGCGATCCCGGGGATCCCCCGGTGCTGGTCGAGCACGCGCTCACCGGCGACAGCCACGTGGTCGGCCCCACCGGCCCGGGGCAGCCGACCCCGGGCTGGTGGGACGGCCTGGTCGGCCCGGGTGCCCCGTTGGACGGCACCTTCGTGGTCTGCGCCAACGTGCTCGGCGGCTGCCAGGGCACGACCGGGCCCTCCTCCGCGGCCCCCGACGGCCGCCCCTGGGGCTCCCGGTTCCCCGAGGTCACCATCGCCGACCAGGTCGAGGTCGAGGTCCGGCTGGCCGCCGCGCTGGGCATCGAGCGCTGGTCGGCGGTGATCGGCGGTTCGATGGGCGGCATGCGCGCCCTGGAGTGGGCCGTCGCCCACCCCGACCGGGTCGAGCGGTTGTTCTTCCTGGCGTCGGGCGCGGTGGCGACCGCCGACCAGATCGGCACCCAGACCACCCAGCAGGCCGCCGTCGTGTCCGACCCGCGCTGGGCCGGCGGCGACTACGCCGCCGGCGCGGGCCCGGTGGCCGGCCTCGGCATCGCCCGCCGCATCGCGCACCTGACCTACCGCAGCGCGTTCGAGCTGGAGACCCGGTTCGGCCACGACGTCCAGGACGACCAGCGCTTCGCGGTGGCCAGCTACCTCGAGCACCATGCCACCAAGCTCGCCGGCCGCTTCGACGCCGGCAGCTACGTGGTGCTCACCCAGGCCATGAACAGCTGGGACGTCGGCCGGGGGCGCGGTGGGGTGGAGGCCGCGCTGGCCCGGGTCACCGCCCGGTGCCTGGTCGCCGGCATCGACTCCGACCGGCTGTACCGGATCGAGGAGCAGCAGCGGGTGGCCGACGCGCTCGGTGTCCCGCTGCGGGTGGTGCCCAGCCCGTACGGACACGACGGCTTCCTGGTGGAGCGGGACGCCGTGGGCGCCCTGGTGCGGGAGCTGCTGGAGCTCCCGCACCAGGGCCGGTCGCTCAGTTCAGGATGATCGACAACGATCCCCCGCCGTAGCCCGCGACGGTCACGTCGAGGTCCAGGCGGTTGGTCGAACCGGTCAGCACCGCCAGGTCGGCGGGCACGGCCTCGCCGGGGGCGTAGAGCTTGTCCAGCTTCGAGTGCAGGACACCGCCGGCGTTGAACAGCGACGCGGCCACGTTGACCACCTCGTGCAGCACCTCGACCTGCATCTCCGACAGCTCGCCCTCCTCGACCGCGTCCTCGCACCCGCCCTTGGGCAGCAGGGCCAGGGCCCCGGCGCACCAGGCCGCGAGCGGCAGGTCGATCAGGACGACCGCGTTGAGCCCGTAGCCGGGGTCGACGTAGGTCGCGAAGGCCGTCGGCCGGGACGGCGTCGGGGTGACCGGCGCACCGGGAGCCACCGTGACGGCCCGGCCGAGGAGCCCCTGGAGCAGGTCCAGGACAGCCTTGTTGGTGGGCAGCCCGGTCTTGACCGGGGCGCTCACGCCAGCACCGTGTCCAGTTCGTCGCGGAAGGTGTCCGCGGTGAACGGCTTGGCGATGAGGAACAGCGCGCCGGCCTGGCTGGCCTGCTCGCGCATCTCCGGCGACCCCTCCGAGGTGACGAACCCGAACGGCACCGAGGAGCCCTGCGCCCGCAGCGCGCGCAGGCACTCGATGCCGGTCATGTTCGGCATGTTCCAGTCCGAGAGCACCAGGTCCGGCGCGTCGCTGGCGACCTTCGCCAGGCACTCCACGCCGTCCTCCGCCTCGACGATGTCGACGTCGTCGTACCCCGCCTGGCGGAGCGTGCGGACGACGATCTGCCGCATCACGCGGCTGTCGTCGGTGACCAGGATCTTCACTGCGGGACCTCCGTGGTGGTGAACACGGGCGCCTCCGTGGCGCCCTGGATGGTGATGGCCAGGTCGTGGCCGCGCCAGCTGGCGGCCACCCGACAGGTGTCGACGTCGGCCGCGCGCAGCGGGGCGACGCCGGTCTCGGGCAGGCCCAGGGCCGAGGGACCCGGGAGCAGGGACTTCACGTTGCCGCCGAGGATGTTGGCCAGCTCGCGGAGCACGTCGTCGACGTCCTCGGCGGTGACCTCCTCGTCGGCCCGCATCTGCAGCACCGACCGGGTCAGGTCGGCGGTGCCGGCCTCGTCGCAGGTCAGCACGACCAGCCCGTTCCACGGTCCGGTGACCGTGACCCAGGCGCTGGGCCCGAGGACGACGGGCCCGTCGTGGCCGGGGACGAGGAACTCCTCCTCGCCGACCAGCGCGCTCCACACCTCGCCGGCGACCGCGGTGACCGTCTCGCCGTCGAGCAGGTGGGTGATCGGGGCGCTCACGCCGGGACCCCGGTGGGGAGCAGGCCGAGCAGGGCCAGCTTGTCGCCGATGGCGTCGGCGGTGAACGGCTTGATGACGTACTCGTGGGCGCCGGCGGCCAGCGCCTTGACGATCTGGCCGTGCTCGCTCTCGGTGGTGACCATCATCAGCGTCACCGACCGCCAGGCCGGGTTGGCCCGGACGGCGGAGACGAACTGCAGCCCGTCCATCACCGGCATGTTCCAGTCGATGCAGGCCAGGTCGGGGACCCAGCCCTCCTCGAGCACGTCCAGGGCCTCCCGGCCGTGCCCGGCGGGACGGGTCTCGTACCCGAAGCCCTCCAGGATCGACGCGACGATCCGGCGCATGGCGCGGGAGTCGTCGATCACCAGCGCTCGCATGTCAGTTCCCCTTCGTCGGTCGGTAGGCGGAGCCGCGGCCGCAGGGGACCCGCTCCCAGGTGTCGTCGACACCCAAGGTCGTCTCGGCTGCCCCCAGGAAGAGCCAGCCGTCCGGTCGCATGACCTGCCGGACCTTGCGCAGCACCTCGCGCTTGGTCGGCGGGTCGAAGTAGATGAGCACGTTGCGCAGGTAGACCACGTCGAACGGGCCCAGGCGGGGGAACGGGCCCGCCAGGTTCAGCTCGCTGGCGGTGACCATCTGGCGCAGTGCGGGGGCGATCTCCCACTCCGTGCCGACCCGGGTGAAGTGCCGGACCAGCATGGGGGCCGGCAGGCCCCGGTTGACCTCGAGCTGGCTGAACCGGCCGGCCCGGGTGCGGGCCACCATGTCGCGGGACAGGTCGGTCGCGGTGATCCTGACCCGGCCGGCGGCGCCGGGCAGCGCGTCGGCCAGCAGCATGCCGATCGTGTACGCCTCCTGCCCGCTCGAGCAGGCCGCGGACCAGATGTTGATCTGCTCGTTCGGCCGACGGGCGGCCTGCAGGGCCGGGACGACGGTGCTGGTCAGCGTGGTGAACGGGTCGCCGTCCCGGAACCAGGAGGTCTCGTTCGTGGTCAGCGCCTCGACGATGCGGCGGTTGGTCGCCGGGTCGGGGCGCGAGCGCACCCGGTCGACGAGCTCGGCGACGCCGGCGAGCCCCATCTGCCGGGCCAGCGGCATGAGCCGGGCCTCGACCAGGTACTCCTTGCCGGGGGCCAGCACGATCGCGGACTCCCGTCGCACCAGCTGGCAGACCCAGTCGAAGCCGGGGGTGGCGAGGGCGGTGGTCATGGACGAGCTCCAACCAGGGTCGAGGGTCGGGTGCCGGCGAGTCGGAGGATGGTGTCGGTGACGCGGTCCAGCGGGACGACCTCGTCGGCGTGGCCGGCCTGCGTCACCGCGCCGGGCATGCCCCAGACGACGGACGTGGCCTGGTCCTGGGCGACGACGGTGCCGCCGGCCTCGCGGATGCGACCGGTGCCCAGCTTCCCGTCCGACCCCATGCCGGTGAGGACGACGGCCAGCACGGCGCCGTCGTAGGCGGCCGCGGCGGACCGGAAGAGGACGTCGACGGCCGGCCGGCAGAAGTTCTCCGGGGCGGCCTGGTCCAGGGCGGTGCGCCGGACGCCGGCGCCGGGTGCCACGGTGAGGTGGAAGTCGCCGGGGGCGATGTGCACCGTCCCGGGGCCGATCGGCACGCCTGCGGTCGCCTCGACGACGGTCAGCGCGCTCAACCGGTCCAGCCGGCCGGCGAACTGCTTGGTGAACACCGGCGGCATGTGCTGGACGACGAGCACGGGGAGCGGGAAGTCCCGCGGCAGCCGCGGGATGACCTTGGTGAGGGCGTCGGGTCCACCGGTCGAGGACCCGATCACCAGGACGGCGGGGGCCTTCCGCACACCGCGGCGCGCCGCGGGCGGGGGGACGACGGCCGCGCGGGGGGCGGCCGGGGCGAGGGCCGGGCCGAGCGGGCGGCCGGTGAGGACCTTGATCCGCGGGATGAGCTGCTCGCGGACGCTCTCCTTGGACTGCATGATGCTGCCGACGTTGGCCGGCTTCGTCACGTAGTCGTCGGCACCCGCGGCCAGCGCGTCCAGCGTGGCGGTCGCGCCCCGCTCGGTGAGCGTGGAGAACATGATGATCGGGGTGCGCCGACCGGTGGCCCGGATGGCCGCGACGGTCTGGATGCCGTTGAGCTCGGGCATCTCGATGTCCATCGTGATCAGGTCCGGCCGCAGCTGGTCGATCTTGGCCAACGCCACCTTGCCGTTGACCGCGGTGCCCACGACCTCGATGGCCGGGTCCTCGCTGAGCACGTCGGTGACGATCTTGCGGACGACGATCGAGTCGTCGACCACCATCACCCGGATCGGGGGCACGGCATCCTGCTCTCTGCTGGGGCCGGCCCGGGGGCAGCCAGTGGTAGGAGTGTCGGCACGGGGGCGTGGTACTTGAGCCGGGTCGGTCACCCGGGGACGCGGTGCACCCCCGTGGGGTGGTCCCCCTCGGCGAGCAGCCACGGCAGCAGCAGCTGGTCCAGCGACGCGCCGTCGAGCAGGTCGTTCATGGCCACCGCCTGGACGCAGCCCGCCACCGCGTTCCACAGCCCGCGCGCCCCGTCGCCGGCGGTGAAGCCGGACTCCCGGAAGGCCCGCACCGCCATCAGCTGGGCCGCCGCCAGGGCGCGGGTCCGCCCGGACACGTGGGCGGCCCAGGCGGCCCCGTGCATGGCGGCCGCCCAGTCCCGCCGGCCCTCGCGCACCTCGTCGACGGCGACCCGCCACCGGCCACGGGCCAGCTCGTCGAAGCCGGCGACCCGGTCCAGCGCCGCGTGGAGGGCCTCGGCGCTCGGGCCGAGGTCGGGGAGCGGTACCGGGCGGACGTGGTCGACCGCCCGCCGGGCCGCGCGCCGGTCCTCCTCCGGCACCGCGGGCCCGCCCCAGGCGGCGATCGCCGCGTCGGACAGCACCTCGGCAGCCAGGTCCCGCACGTCGGGACCGACGGCCACGGCCGAGGTCGACCCCGCACCCAGCACGTCGTCCCGGAGCACCCGCTCCAGCGCTGCCGCGTCCCCGATGGTGCCCTGCTCGAGCAGGGCGACCAGAGCCGCGGTCCGGTCCTGCGGCGGGGCATCGAGCGACCGCAGCCCCGGGACCCCGGCCGTGGCCAGCTCCCGGATCCGGGTCGACCGCTCGGCCCAGCGGGTGCGCTGCGACGCGGTACCCGTGGCCACCGGGTGCTGGGCCGCCCAGCCCTGCAGGTGCTCGGGGCCGGCGCCCAGACCCGCCAGCAGGACCGCCGCGACGTCCGGGCCGCCGGAAAGGCGGACCAGGTCGAAGCCGAGCGTGGCGGCGCTGACCAGCGTGTAGGGCATGTCCGGGGCCTAGAAGGTGAAGCCGCGGACGGTGGTGTGCAGGTCGCCGGCCATGCGGGCCAGCTCGTCGACGGCGACCCGGGTCTGCCCCAGCGCCTGCGTCGTCGAGCCCGCCGCGCCGGACACCCCGGTGATCGTGGCGGCGATCTCCGTCGTCCCGCCCGCGGCCTCGGCCACCGACCGGGACATCTCGTTCGTCGTCGCCGTCTGCTCCTCGACCGCGGTGGCGATGGTCAGCTGGTAGTCGTTGATCTGGCCGATGACGGTGCCGATCCGGCCGATGGCGGCCACGGCGCCCCCGGTGTCGGCCTGGATGGCCTCCACGCGGCGGGCGATGTCCTCCGTGGCCCGGGCGGTCTCCTGCGCGAGCTCCTTGACCTCGTTGGCCACCACGGCGAAGCCCTTGCCCGCCTCACCGGCGCGGGCGGCCTCGATGGTGGCGTTGAGCGCGAGCAGGTTGGTCTGCTCGGCGATGCTCGTGATCACCTTGATCACGTCACCGATCTCCTTGGAGGAGACCCCCAGCTTGGTGATGGTGGCGTTGGTGGCCTCGGCCTCGCTCACGGCCTCCGCGGCGACCCGGGCGGCCTCGTTGGCGTTCTGCGCGATCTCCCGAATCGAGGCGCTCATCTGCTCCGCACCCGCGGCCACCGTGGCCACGCTGCGCGACACCTCCTCGGCTGCTCCGGACACCGCACCGGACTGCACGCTGGTCTGCTCCGCCGACGCCGAGATCTGCGCGGCCGACGCCGACAGCTCCTCGCTCGAGGCAGCCACCGCATCGGCCGACCCGACCACCGAGGACATCAGCGAGCGCAGGTTGCCCAGTGCCTCGTCGAGGGCCACGGCGGTGTCGCCGACCTCGTCGGCCCGGCGCACCCCGGTGCTGCGGGTGAGGTCGCCGGCCGCGAGCGCGGTGGCCGAGTCCCGGAGCCGCCGCAGGCCCGAGACCATCCGCCCGGACAGCCACACCGCCAGCGCGAGGACGAGGACGAGCCCGAGACCGAGGGCCCCGGCGACCAGCCAGGTCGACCGGGTCTGCGCGGACTGGGCGGCAGCGGTCTCGGCGTCCACCCGGTCGGACAGCGAGTCGTGCAGGTCCTCGGTCAGCTGCAGCAGCTGGTAGTAGATGTCGTACCCCTGGCCCAGGACGATCGCGTCCCCGGCGTCCGTGGTGGCGGGGGTGTTCTTCGAGTAGGCCAGCACAGCTTGGTCGTCGGCGTCGAAGTAGGCGTCCCACTGGTCGTTGATCTGGGCGTAGGTCGCGCGCTCGGAGCTGGACAGGGCGTCGACGGGCATGCTGTCCAGCGTCGCCTCGAGGGACCGCTCCGAGTCCAGGAACCCCTTGCGGTTGGCGCTGGTGGGGTCGATGGCCACCAGGGGGCTGACCCGCCGGGCGTCCCACGCATAGGCGACCTGCCAGCCGCTGATGTCGGCGTCGGCGGTCTGGATCCGCTGCGCGACGGTCAACGCCCCCTGCATCTCGAGCACCGAGTCGAGGTGGTGACGGGCGGTGCCGAGCCCGGCGATGCCGACCGCGCCGACGGCGGCGGCCGCGACGATGCCGGCCGCACCGACGGCGATCACCTGCGGGCGGATGCCGAAACGGCGCCCGCGGGTGGCCGCGGCCGTGTCGGTGGTGGTCATGGGTGGCTCCTCGGTTCTGCTGGTGAGCGGGTCAGTAGGTGAAGCGGCCGACGGTGGTGCGCAGGTCGGCGGCCATCCGGGACAGCTCGTCGACGGCCACCCGGGTCTGGCCCAGGGCCTGCGTGGTCGAGGACGCCGCACCCGAGACCCCGGTGATGTTGGCGGCGATCTCCGTCGTGCCACCCGCGGCCTCGGCCACGCTGCGCGACATCTCGTTCGTCGTGGCCGTCTGCTCCTCCACCGCGGAGGCGATGGTCAGCTGGTAGTCGTTGATCTGCCCGATCACCTCACCGATCCGCCCGATCGCCGCGACCGCACCCCCGGTGTCGGCCTGGATGGCCTCCACCCGACGCGCGATGTCCTCCGTCGCCCGCGCGGTCTCCTGCGCCAGCTCCTTGACCTCGTTGGCCACCACGGCGAAGCCCTTGCCCGCCTCACCGGCCCGGGCGGCCTCGATCGTGGCGTTCAGCGCCAGCAGGTTCGTCTGCTCCGCGATGCTCGTGATCACCTTCACCACGTCGCCGATCTCCTTCGAGGACAGCCCCAGCTTCTGGATCGTCTGGTTCGTCGCCTCGGCCTCGGTCACCGCACCAGCAGCCACCCGCGCCGCCTCGTTGGCGTTCTGCGCGATCTCCCGGATCGAGGCCGTCATCTCCTCGGCACCGGCAGCCACCGTCGCCACCGACCGCGACACCTCATCGGCCGCACCCGACACCAACCCCGACTGCAGGCTCGTCTCCTCCGCCGACGCCGAGATCTGCGCCGAGGACGCCGACAACTCCTCGCTCGAGGCAGCCACAGCGTCCGCGGACCCGACGACGGTGGACATGAGCCCGCGCAGGTCGACCAGCGCGCTGTCCAGCAGGGCCGCCGTCTGGCCGACCTCGTCGCGGGACGTGATGCCGGTCTGCACGGTGAGGTCGCCCCCGGCCAGCCCGGTGACGGCCGTCTGCAGCTTCCGCAGCCGTCCGACGATCGACCGGGCGACGACGAACCCGAGCCCGAGCGCCACGGCCAGTCCGACGAGCAGGGTGGCCAGCAGCTCCCACCGGGTGGAGCGGTAGGCCGTCTCGGCTGCCGCCGCGTCGGTGGCCGCGGCGGCGGCGCGGTCGGCGGCCAGGCCGTCGAGGGCGTCCACGACCCCCGTCATCAGCGGGGTGACCTCGGTGTCGCGCAGGTTCTGCCAACCGGCCCGGTCGCCGGCGGCGGTGAAGGCGTCCAGCTGGGCGGTCAGCTCGATGTAGCGGTCGATCCCGTCGACCGCGTCGGAGACCACGCCGCGGTCGGAGGAGGAGAGCGTGACGGTGTCCAGCAGCTGCTGCGCCGCGGCGTCGAAGGCCGTGACGGCGTCGCCCCGGGTGCTGGTCCACTTCGCGAGGGTGTCGGCGTCACCGGCGTTGGTGGCGTTGGTGCGGTTGAGCTGCGCGAACCGGATGGAGATCAGCTGGAAGCGCATCTCCTGCGCGAGCTGGACGCCCCGGACGTCGTCGGCGTAGACGACCTGGGTGCGGTCCGCCGAGGCGGACAGGGCGGTGAGACCGGTGATCCCGACGGCCGCGGCCGCGACGGCGGCGACCAGGACGGCAGCGACGATCTTGGTGCGGACGCCCAGGGAACCCAGGCGGGTGCGGACGGTGCTCATGGGGGCCTCTTCGGTTCAGGGGTGGCGGTGGACCGGGGAGGTCAGTGGGTGAAGCGGCCGACGGTGGTGCGGAGGTCGGCGGCCATGCGGGACAGCTCGTCGACGGCGACGCGGGTCTGGCCGAGCGCCTCGGTGGTCGAGGTGGCGGACCCGGAGACGCCGGTGATGGTGGCGGCGATCTCGGTGGTCCCGCCCGCGGCCTCGGCCACGCTGCGCGACATCTCGTTGGTGGTGGCGGTCTGCTCCTCGACCGCGCTGGCGATGGTCAGCTGGTAGTCGTTGATCTGGCCGATGACGGTGCCGATCCGGCCGATCGCCGCGACCGCACCGCCGGTGTCGTTCTGGATGGCCTCCACCCGGCGGGCGATGTCCTCGGTCGCCCGGGCGGTCTCCCGGGCGAGCTCCTTGACCTCGTTGGCCACGACGGCGAAGCCCTTGCCCGCCTCGCCGGCCCGGGCGGCCTCGATCGTCGCGTTCAGGGCCAGCAGGTTGGTCTGCCCGGCGATCGCGGTGATGACCTTGACGACGTCGCCGATCTCCTTCGAGGACGCCCCCAGCCGGGCGATCGTGGCGTTGGTGGCCTCCGCCTCGCTCACCGCCTCGGCGGCGACCCGGGCGGCCTCGTTGGCGTTCTGCGCGATCTCCCGGATCGAGGCACTCATCTGCTCCGCACCGGCGGCCACCGTGGCCACGCTGCGCGACACCTCGTCGGCCGCACCCGAGACCAGCCCCGACTGCAGGCTCGTCTCCTGCGACGAGGCCGAGATGCGCGCCGACGACGAGGCGAGCTGCTGGCTCGAGGCGGCCACCGCGTCGGCCGAGCCGATCACCGCGGCCATGACCCCCCGCAGCTGCTCGGCGGCGGCGTCGAGAGCGGCACCGGTCCGACCCATCTCGTCCCGACCGGTCAGCCCGGTGCGCTGGGTCAGGTCACCGGCGCCGAGGCCCTCGGCGACCTCGCGGATCCGGTCCAGCGGACGGGCCACCGACCGGGTGACCGCCCAGGCGAGCAGGGCGGCCAGCAGTAGGCCGGCGGCACCGGCGGACCACAGCAGCCAGGTCGCCCGGGTCTGCGCGGCCGACTGCCGGTCGGCCAGGGCGTCCAGGCGGTCCTGGGCCGATCCGGCGATGGTGTCGGCGATGCCCAGCACCACCGTGTAGGCCGCGCCGGCGTCACCGCCGTTGATCGAGGTCTGGGCCTGGGCGAGCCCGGCCTGCGTGCCGGGGCGGATCCAGGCGATGACCTGGTCGTCCCAGGAGTAGTAGCTGTCCCAGGCCGGCCGGAGCTGGTCGAAGGCGGCCAGCTCGGCGGCGTCCATCCCGGAGGTGTCGACCGCGTCCAGCCACTGGTAGATCGAGGCCTTGCTGGCCAGGAAGCCGGCGCGGTTGTAGGAGTCGTCCTGCAGGGACGCCTCGGGGCCGAACGCCGCGACGTCGGCGAGCACGAAGCCCTGCCACCCGGTCGCGTCGGCGATCTGGAAGCGCATCGTCTCGGCGTCCCGCAGCACGCCGTCGGCGGCGCGCACCTGCTGGGCCAGCTGCCGCTGCTGGCCGACCGCGGCCACCCCGCCCACCGCGCAGAGCACGAGCAGCAGGGCCACCCCGCCGAAGGCCAGGGCCAGCTTGGTGCGCAGACCTGCGCGGCCGAGCCCGCGGCGGCTCGTCGTGTGGTCGGTCATGTCCGGTCCTCCTCGGTCGTCCGACGGTGGGTGGGGTGGGTCAGTAGGTGAAGCGGCCGACGGTGGTGCGCAGGTCGGCGGCCATCCGGGACAGCTCGTCGACGGCCACCCGGGTCTGGCCCAGGGCCTGCGTGGTCGAGGACGCCGCACCCGAGACCCCGGTGATGTTGGCGGCGATCTCCGTCGTGCCACCCGCGGCCTCGGCCACGCTGCGCGACATCTCGTTGGTGGTGGCCGTCTGCTCCTCCACCGCGGAGGCGATGGTCAGCTGGTAGTCGTTGATCTGCCCGATCACCTCACCGATCCGCCCGATCGCCGCGACCGCACCCCCGGTGTCGGCCTGGATGGCCTCCACCCGGCGGGCGATGTCCTCGGTCGCCCGGGCGGTCTCCTGCGCGAGCTCCTTGACCTCGTTGGCCACCACGGCGAAGCCCTTGCCCGCCTCACCGGCCCGGGCGGCCTCGATCGTGGCGTTGAGCGCCAGCAGGTTGGTCTGCTCCGCGATGCTCGTGATCACCTTCACCACGTCGCCGATCTCCTTCGAGGACAGCCCCAGCTTCTGGATCGTCTGGTTCGTCGCCTCGGCCTCGGTCACCGCACCAGCAGCCACCCGCGCCGCCTCGTTGGCGTTCTGCGCGATCTCCCGGATCGAGGCCGACATCTCCTCCGCACCGGCAGCCACCGTCGCCACCGACCGCGACACCTCATCGGCCGCACCCGACACCAACCCCGACTGCAGGCTCGTCTCCTCCGCCGACGCCGAGATCTGCGCCGAGGACGCCGACAACTCCTCGCTCGAGGCAGCCACAGCATCGGCCGACCCGACCACCGAGGCCATCAGCGTGCGGAGGTTGCCCATCGCCTCGTCCAGCGCCGTGCCCATCCGGCCCAGCTCGTCGCGCGTCGTCGAGCCGACCGTCGCGGTGAGGTCGCCGGCGGCCAGCGCCTCGGCCACCCCCTGGACCCGGCGCATGCCCCGGCCCACGGCGCGGGCCACCAGCCAGCCGACGGCCAGGGCGAGCAGGATGCCCAGGACCAGCACCACGATGCTCGTCGTGCGGGCGGAGTCCGCATCGGCCCGGGCGGCCGCGGCGGCCTGCTCCGCCTGCTGGGTCTCGACGTCGCGCAGCGAGCCCAGCTGGTCGGTGATCTGGCCGAGCGCACCGTTGGCGTCGTTCGCCGTGATCCACCCGGCGTAGTCGTTGGCCATCGACAGCGGGGTGAGCGTGGTGTCGAAGAAGTTCTTCCAGTCGGCGAGGTCGGCCGCGGCGGCATCCACCACGTCCTGCTTGTCGGGGGTCATCCCGAACTCGGTGTAGCTCGCCTGGTCCGTCGCGTAGGCCTCGAGGATCGTGCCCACCGAGTCCACCGCCGTCGTGGTGGCCTGCTGGTCCGCGGCGAGGATGGCGTTCCGGGACGCGACCCGGAGCTGCTGGACGTCGTCGATCATCGCGCCGATCGCCACCACGCTGGTCACGTTGTTCTCGTAGATGGACTGGCTGGTGTCGGCGGCGCTGTCCAGGGCGCGGAGCCCCAGGACACCGATGGTGCCGGCGACCAGCGAGGCGACGCCGACGGCGGCGAGCACCTTCACGGTGACGCTGCGGTCACCCCACCAGCGGTCGGATCGCGAGCGCGTGGTGGGCAGGGGGGTGGACACGGGGTCTCCTCGGGTGCGGCCGACGGTGCGGGCCTGGTCATGGGTGCGGGGCGGTTCGAGGGGGTCCCGGGTGCGGGTCGGCGTCGTCGCCGTGGGGCGGCGGGCGGCGGAGCCGGCCCGCCGCCGCACCGGAGTCGTGCGGTCGTGCAGTCGTGCGGTCGTGCGGTCGTGCGGTCGTGCGTGCAGTGCTGGGGTCAGGCGGCGACGACGCGGGCGACGTCCAGGGCCAGCAGCAGCCGGCCGTCGAGCTTGTAGGCACCGCGGATCAGCTCGCGGCCCCGCCCGTCGAGGGTGTCCGGCGGTTGCTCGAAGTCGACGGCGTCGACGTGGACGACGTCTGCGATGCCGTCGACCAGGAAGCTGACGGCTTCGCCGTGCATCCGGACGACGATGACCACGGCCTCGGCTCCCTCGGCCCGGGCCGGGCGGCCCAGCCGCTCGCGGAGCTCGATCGCGGTGACGACCTGGCCGCGCAGGTTGATCAGGCCGGCGACGGCCGGCGGTGCGAGGGGGACCCGGGTGAGCTTCTGCGCCCGGAGCACCTCCTGCACGTGCTCGACCTCGACGCCGTACAGGTCGCCGTCCAGCCAGAAGGTGGCCAGCTGGGCGGTGCCCTCGGTGGTAGCCGTGCTGCTCATGTCAGACCGCCATCAGGTCGTCGGAGTCCGCCGCGGCGGAGGTGTCGAAGGATGTCTCGAAGGCGTAGAAGCCGGGGTCGGCCGCGAGGATCGCGGCGCGGACGTCGAGCAGCTCGGTGACCTTGTCGCCGAAGACGGCGGAGCCGAGCAGGCCCATGTCGTCGATGTCGGAGTGCCGGACCTCGGTGTCGTCGACGATGTCGAGGATCTCCTCGACGACGATCGCCACGCTGCGGTCGTGGTCGGCGTAGACGATGACCTCGAGGGTGTCCTTCGTCGACTCCTCGCCGTAGCCGTAGGCCGACGCGGCGCCCAGGTGCTGGTCCAGCCGGACGATCGGCAGGATGGCGCCGCGGTACTGCACCACCTCCCGCGAGCCGACGCGCTCCACCGTGGCCGTCTTGACCTGCTCCAGGCGGGTGACGGTGTCCAGCGGGATCGCGACCCGCCGTCCGCCGCCGATCGCGGCCAGGAGCATCCGGGTGCGCTCGGCGCCCGCGCTCGCCGTGGCGGCGGCCGCGCTGGCGGCGGTGCGCTGCTCGGCCCGCTCGACGGTCTCGGCCCGCAGCGCCCGGCGGGCGAGGGCCTGGACGTCGAGGATCAGGGCCACCGTGCCGTCGCCGAGGACGGTCGCCCCGGAGTAGAGGCCGATGGACTTGAGCTGGGCGCCGACTGCCTTCACGACGATCTCCTCGGTGTTGATGACCCGGTCGACGACCAGGCCGAAACGGCGGCCCTCGGACCTCAGGACGGCGATGACGACGTGGCCGTCGTGCCGCTCGGAGCTGGTGCCGAACACGTCGGCCAGCTGCACCAGCGGCAGCAGCTCGCCGCGCAGCCGGTAGACCTGCGCGCCGCCGACGGTCTCGACCGCGCTGGCGGCCTTCTCGGCGTCCAGGCTGACCAGCTCTTGCAGGCTGACCTGCGGGATGGCGTAGCGGTCACCGGCGCACTCGATGGTGAGCGCCGGCACGATCGCCAGCGTCAGCGGGATGCGGAGCCGGGTGCACGTGCCCCGGCCGGGCTCGGACTCGATCTCGATGGTGCCGCCGATGGCCTCGATGTTGGTCTTGACGACGTCCATCCCGACCCCGCGGCCCGAGACGTTGGTGACCGCGGCCGCGGTGGAGAACCCCGGGGCGAAGATCAGCTGCAGGATGTCGGTGGTCGCCATGCGGGCCAGCTGGTCCGGCGTCACCAGGCCCTTGCGGACCGCGCTCTCGCCGATCCTGACCGGGTCGATGCCGGCGCCGTCGTCGACGACCTCCACCACGACCTGGCCGGACTCGTGCCGCGCCCGCAGGCTCAGCACGCCCTCGCTGGCCTTGCCGGCGGCGCGCCGGGCCTCGGGCTTCTCGATCCCGTGGTCGACGGAGTTGCGCACGAGGTGGGTCAGCGGGTCCTTGACCGCCTCCAGCAGGGTCTTGTCCAGCTCGGTCTCGTTGCCCTCCATCGCCAGCCGCACGGACTTGCCGCACTGCTGACCCAGGTCCCGGACAACGCGGGGGAGCTTGGACCAGATGTGGTCGATGGGCTGCATGCGCGTCTTCATGACGCCCTCCTGCAGCTCGCTGGCGATCAGGTTCAGCCGCTGCCCGGCGCGCACCAGGTCGGTGTCGGCCTGCCGCGAGACGTACTGCACGATCTGGTTGCGGGTCAGCACCAGCTCGCCGACCAGCTGCATGAGCGCGTCGAGCAGGTCCACGTCCACCCGGATGGTGGAGTCGGCGACCGCGCGACGGGGGGCGTGCTCCTCCTCGCCGGCGGCGGCCGGCTTGGCCGGGGCCGCCGCGACCGGGGCCGGCACGACCGGGGCAGCGGGGGCGGGCACGGGGACGGCGACCGGGGCGGGCACGGTCTCCTCGATCGCGGCCAGCTCCTCCTCGACGACCTCGACGGCGGCCTCCACGACCTGCGCCTCCGCGGCGGTCTCGACGGCGGCCTGCACCTCGGCCTCGGGCGCGGCCGGCCCGTCCTCGAGGGCGGCGCTGATCAGCTCGACGGCCCGGGACACGTCGACCGAGCCCTCACCACCGGTGGTCTCGATGGAGCCCAGCAGCTCGCGGACGGTGTCGACCATGGTCAGCAGCGCATCCGTGCGGTGCGGGGTGAGCTGCAGTGCGCCGTCCCGCAGCCGGGAGAGCATGTTCTCGCCGACGTGCGCGACCTGCTCCAGCTTCCCGAAGGCCAGGAAGCCGCTGGTGCCCTTGATCGTGTGGATCGTGCGGAAGATGCTCGACAGCCGCTCCCGGGAGTTCGGCTCCTGCTCCAGCGCCACCAGGTCCCGGTCCAGCTGGTCCAGGTTCTCGTGGCTCTCGACGAGGAAGTCCTCGACGATGTCGTCCAAGCCGTCCACGCTGGTCCTCTTCCCTGCTGTGCCTCGGGGGCCGGCTGCCCCTCGTCGTCAGGGTCCACAACGGCAGCCCCGGCACGTTCTCAACTCGAGCACTCAAGTCGGCGAGCACTTTTTCCGAGACGCGCGGACGAATGGCGGTGACCATTTCTCGGGCGCGCGGCCACCGCCTCGACACCACCCGTCCGAGTGGGAAGAAGACCAGCTCAAGCCCCTGCGACGTGATCTGCGACATCCTCCGGAGAACGGTCGTCGACCATTCGGGTCGATGAGTCGACACACCATTCTCCGGTCACCGCCCACCGTGTCGACAATGGTTGCGCGACCATTCCGGGAGCGGTCAGCCGCGCGACCGGACCGGCGGGGCCCGGCGGCGCCGTAGACTCGCCGGAATGAGCACTGCCGCCGGCGAGGCCGCGCGCCGTCGGACCTTCGCCGTCATCAGCCACCCCGACGCGGGCAAGTCCACCCTGACCGAGGCCCTGGCCCTGCACGCCCACGTGATCGGCCGGGCCGGTGCCGTGCACGGCAAGGCCGGCCGCGGCGCCACGGTGTCGGACTGGATGGACATGGAGAAGGCCCGCGGCATCTCCATCACCAGCGCCGCCCTGCAGTTCGCCTACCGCGACGCCGTGGTCAACCTGCTGGACACCCCCGGGCACGCCGACTTCTCCGAGGACACCTACCGGGTGCTCACCGCCGTCGACGCCGCGGTGATGCTGGTCGACGCCGCCAAGGGCCTCGAGACCCAGACCATGAAGCTGTTCGCGGTCTGCAAGCACCGCGGCATCCCGATCATCACGGTGATCAACAAGTGGGACCGCCCGGGCAACGAGGCGCTGGCCCTCATGGACGAGATCGCCGATCGCACCGGCCTGCAGCCCACCCCGCTGACCTGGCCGGTCGGCATCGCCGGCGACTTCCGCGGGGTGCTGGACCGCCGCGACGGCAGCTACCGGCACTTCACCCGCACCGCCGGCGGCGCGACCATCGCCCCCGAGCGGGTCATGGACGCCGACGCCGCGCTGGCCCAGGAGGGCGAGGCCTGGACGACGGCGCTCGAGGAGAGCGAGCTGCTCGAGGAGACCGGCGCCCAGCACGACCAGGAGCTCTTCCTCGCCGGCGCCACCACCCCGGTGCTGTTCGCCTCCGCCGTCTCGAACTTCGGCGTCGCCGCCCTGCTGGACACCCTCGTGGACCTCGCGCCCGCCCCGGCCGACCGCCCCGACACCGACGGCAAGCCCCGGGCCCTCGACGACCCGTTCAGCGCCTTCGTGTTCAAGGTGCAGGCCGGCATGGACACCGGCCACCGCGACCGGCTGGCCTACATCCGGGTGTGCACCGGCGTCTTCGAGCGCGGCATGGTGGTCACCAACGCCGCGAACGGCCGCCCCTTCGCCACCAAGTACGCCCAGCAGGTGTTCGGCCGCGACCGCGAGACCATCGACACCGCCTACCCCGGCGACGTCGTCGGTCTGGTGAACGCCAGCGCCCTGGGCGTCGGCGACACCCTGTTCACCGACGTCCCCGTGACGTACCCCCCCATCACCACCTTCGCGCCCGAGCACTTCGCCGTCGCCCGGGCTGCCGACACCAGCAAGTACAAGCAGTTCCGCAAGGGCATGGACACCCTGGCCGGCGAGGGCGTCGTCCAGGTGCTGATCTCCGACCGGCGCGGTGACGGTGCCCCCGTGCTGGCCGTCGTCGGCCCCATGCAGTTCGAGGTGGCCAGCCACCGCATGGAGCACGAGTTCGGCTCCCGGGTCAGCCTGGAGAACCTGCCCTACTCGGTCGCCCGGATCACCGACGCCGAGTCGGCACCCGAGATCGCCAAGGCCCGGGGCGCGGAGGTCATGGCCCGCCCCGACGGCGAGCTGCTGGCGCTGTTCACCGACAAGTGGGCGCTGCGGGCGCTGGAGCAGAACAAGCCGCACCTCACCCTCACGCCGTTGGTGGCCGCCCAACTCGCCTGAGGGCACGGTGCTGGTCGAGGCGGTCGGTGTAGCTGGAGGCGTTGGCCCGGATCGGCTCGACCGCGGCGTCGCCCAGCTCCTTGACCACCTTCGCCGGCACCCCGGCCACGAGCGACCCCGGGGGAACCACCGCGTTCTCGGTGACCACGGCGCCGGCCGCGACGATCGAACCGGTGCCGATGTGCGCCCCGTTCATCACCACCGCGCCCATGCCGACCAGGACGTCGTCGTCGACCCGCGCGCCGTGCAGCACGACCCGGTGGCCGACGGTCACCCGGTCGCCCAGGACCAGCGGGAAGCCCGGGTCGCTGTGCAGAATGGAGCCGTCCTGCACGTTGGCGTCGGCGCCGATCGAGATCGACTCGGCGTCGGCCCGCAGCACCGCGCCGTACCAGACCGAGGCGCGCGGCCCCAGGGTCACGTCGCCGACCACCACGGCGGTGGGCGCGACGAAGGCGGTGGGGTCGATCGTGGGGACGCGGTCCCCCAGGGCGGCGATCAGCGGTTCGGTCACCTGCCCTGCCTACCGCACGCGGGTCAGGCGCGCGTGCGGCGGGCCTTCAGCACCTCGAGGCGCTCGGCGAGCAGCTCGTCGAGGTCGGTGATCTCTCGGCGCTCGAGCAGCATCTCCCACGGCGTCTTGCTCACCCGGGGCGGCCCCGTCTTGCGGGCGCGCCCACGCGGGGCCTCGTCCTCGTCGGCGGGCTCGGCCACCGGGGTGTCGGCGGTGACGACGAGGGCGGCCGGGCGACCGTGCCGGGGGCACGTCCAGGTGGCCGGGGGGATCGCGTCGGCGGCGAAGGTGACCTGGACCTCGTGGTCGGTCTCGCAGATGTAGGTGTGGGTGGCGGCCTCGGCGAGCACGGCGCCGCGGACGCTCTCCAGGCTCGTCGTGCCCATCCGGGATCCCCGCAGGTTGTCGGGCACGGTGGGGCCTCCTCGTCGGGTGCTTCGATCCGCCTCTACCTAGCCGTTCCCGGCCGGGCTGAAACGCTGTTTACGCACCACAGGGTGTCAGCTCAGCGGGCTGGGCACGATCCGGGGGGTGCGGGGAGCCTGGTCGTCCTGGGTGGCCGCCCGTCGGGCGGACACCAGCTGCGAGACGCGGTTGCGGGTCACCCCGGCCTCGCGGGCCACGGCGGAGGGTGCGTGGCCGGCCTCGACCGCGGCGACCAGGGCCGCCTCCCAGCGGCGCTGGGCCTCGCGGGCGGCGGCCTGGGCGGTCTGCCGCTCGGCATCGGCGACCCGGATCGCGCGCACGGCAGCATCGATCGTCGTGTCAGGGGTGCCGGTCATGCACCCCAGGGTAGGCCCTCGCACCCGTCCCGGCGGTCACGAACCCCCGATGACCAGGCCGGATGCCCCACGCAGGGGTGACTAGGCCTGGGCGAGGGGGGCCGGTTCGGGCAGCGGCTCGACCGGGACGGCGCGCTGCTCGCCCGCCCGGACCAGCACGATCCCGGCCAGGACGACGGCCCCGCCGACCAGCTGCACCGGGCCCGGCTGCTCGGCGAGGGCGAACCAGGCGAACAGGACGGCGAACAGCACCTCGGTGAGCCCGACGAAGGAGCTGGTGCGCGACCCCAGCCGACGGATGGCGGCCACCCCGGTGGCGTAGGCGAAGGCCGCGGCGACCACGGACAGCCCCAGCACGGGCACCAGCCAGCTCACCCGCGCACCGGCCAGGTCGACGTCGACCGCGGTGGTGCGCCAGGGCACGACCCCGACCACGGCGGCCGCGGCGAGCACGACGGCGCCGATGCCCAACCCGGCCCAGGCGCTGACCAACGGGGGCAGGGCGCCGTCGGTGCGGCTGGAGACCACGAAGTAGACGGCCAGGCCGACCGCGGCGAGCAGGCCCCAGAACACCCCGAGCAGGTCGATCCGTGCACCCCCGACCACGTCGAGCACGAGCACCAGCCCCACGACGGCGACCACGACCCCCGCGGCGGTCGTCGGGCTCGGGAGCTGCCCGTGCCGCAGCCAGGTCCAGAGCACGACCAGGACGACGCCGGAGTACTCCAGGAGCAGGGCCACGCCGACCGACAGCCGCCCGATGGCCAGGAAGTAGGCCAGCTGGCACCCGGCGACGGCGAGGAGGCCGAACGCCAGCACCGACCCGGCGTTGGCCCGCAGCAGCGACCACCGGCCACGCAGCTGCAGCAGCGCCGGGACGGTGAGCACGGCCGCGGCCACCCCGACCCGGACGGTGACGGCGGCGGCCGCGCTCCAGCCCGAGGCCAGCAGCGAGCTGGCGAACACCCCGGAGGTGCCGAAGGCGGCGGCCGAGGCCAGGGCGAGCAGCAGTCCGGTCAACCCGGCACGACGGTCCAGCACGACGATCTCCTCGCGACCCGCGTCAGGACCAAGGTTGGGTACACTCCTGACGAGCTGGACCCTAGCAGACGTCAGGAGCTACATGCTGTTCGCCCATGACACCGAGGTCGGCCTGAACGCGGCCGCAGCGCTGGTGAACACGGCCAGCGGCTCCGGCACCGGCACCGAGCTCCTCCCCGACCCCGCGGCGCTGGCCGCGTTCCTGGACACCTGGGGCTTCACCGGCGACCGGGCCGGCGACACCGCCGAGCTGGCGGCGGTCCACCGGCTGCGGACCCGGCTGGGCGAGATGTGGGACGACGACACCGACGGCGTCGTGGCCGTGGTGAACGCCCTGCTGCGCGACGGCGACGCCCAGCCGCAGCTGGTGCGGCACGGCGACTGGGGGTGGCACGTGCACGCCACCGAGCAGCACGCACCGCTCGCGCACCGCATGGCGGTCGAGGCCGCGATGGCCGTCGCCGACCTGGTGCGCGCCGAGCAGCACGACCGGCTCGGCCGGTGCGAGGCCGAGGGCTGCGGCGCGGCGCTGGTCGACCTGACCAAGAACCGCTCTCGCCGGTTCTGCGACACCTCGTGTGCCAACCGCACGCACGCGGCGGCCTACCGCGCCCGCCGCGCCGCGGGCTGATCGGCCGGCCGGACCCGCCGGGCCCGCTGCCCGCGCGCGATCTCCGTGGCCAGCGCGTCCAGCGGCTGGTCGAAGGGGTCGATCAGCCCTGCCAGCCACGCCCGGGCGGCAGCCACGGCCGCGTCGTCGACGGCGTGGAACCGGCGGGTGCCCTCGGCGCGCACGTGCACCAGCCCGGCGTCCCGCAGAACGGCCAGGTGCTGGGAGACCGCTGGTTGGGTGATCCGTCCGAGGGCGGTCACCAGCTCGCCGACCGTGCGCTCGGTACCGGCCAGCAGCTCCAGGATCCGCCGGCGCGTGGGGTCGCCGAGCGCGTCGAAGGGGTCGACGGCCACTCAGTCGGCGCTGGTGCCGGTGTAGAACGCCGTGGTCTGCGCCGCCGCGGACCGGGCCGCGACCGGATCGTCGCCGTCCGCGGCCGCCGCGTCGGCCCACCCGCCGGCGGCCGCACCCACGAACGCGCGGCCCTCGGCGGTCGTCGGGAAGGCCAGCCCGGCCTCGGGGTCCACCGGGGCCGCGGACTCCAGGTGCAGCCCCAACGCCATCAGGCCGAGGTCCCAGCCGACGCCGACCGCGCCGGGGCCGAAGGTGTTCCACATCTGCGGGTCGACCGGCGCCTCGTGCACCAGCTCGAGGTCGGTGCCGTCGTCGGCCTCGGCGAGGGAGACGGTGAGCCAGGAGACCATCGGGCCCATCTCCCAGGTGACCGCGAACGACTCGGGGGCGGTGCACCGCTCGACGACGCCGCCGGCGTTGCCCTGCAGCTGGTAGCGGCCCCCCTCGTGCAGCTCGCCGGCGACCGGCAGGAACCAGCGCGGGATGCGCTCGGGGTCGGTGACGGCCTGCCAGAGATCGGCCCGGTCGGTGCGGTAGCGACGCCGGGCCACCACCAGGCGGGTGGTGGCGCCGTCCCGGGAGCCGGTGCGCACCTCCCGGACGACGAGACCGGCGGTGGCGACGGGGTCAGCAATCATAAGTCGGAGCTTATGCAAGCCTGTACCGCCAGAGCAAGGGCTGTGGCCGCCCACCGGGTACGGGGTTCTGGCCCTCTCCCCCGTGGCCCAGGGGGCGCGAACCCCGGAGCCCGGGTGCGCCGCGCCGGGCCGAGGCGCCACGATGAGCGGGTGGAGCACGAGTTCGAGGTCCGGTCCTTCGCCACCGCGGACGAGGCGCACGCCTGGTTCGACGCGCACGGCGCGGACACCCCGGGCCTGTCCGTGCTGCTGGCCAAGAAGAAGGCCTTCCCCTCGCTGACCTGGGCCCAGCTGGTCGAGGTGCTGCTGTGCCACGGCTGGATCGACGGTCGCGCCAACACCGTCGACGAGACCTCCTGGACGATCCGCACCACCCCGCGCCGGCCGCGCAGCATCTGGTCGGCCAAGAACGTGGCCACCGTCGCCGAGCTGGTCGCCGCGGGTCGCATGCGCCCGGCCGGGCGGGCCCAGGTCGAGGCGGCGCAGGCCGACGGCCGCTGGGCGCGGGCGTACGCGGGCCCGGCCACCATCACCGTGCCCGACGACCTGGCCGCGGCCCTGGATGCCGTCCCCGCGGCCCGCACGGCGTTCGACGCCCTCGACGGCACCAACCGGTACGCCGTCCTGCACCGGGTGCACACCGCCGCCAACCCCCGCACGCGGGCCGCGCAGATCGCGAAGCTGGTGGGCATGCTCGCCGACGGGAAGACGCTGCACTGACGGTCTCGTCAGGCGGGGGGTTCCCTCGCTACGCTCCGGAGCGTCGAGCCGTCGTCGGACGACGGAATCCGCAGCAGCCGGGAGCACAGCCATGACCATCACGGAACAGCCCGTCACCGAGCCCGGCCGGTACGGCCCTCACGACGTGGACAACCTCTGGCTGCACTTCTCCCGCATGGGCAGCTACACCGAGCAGGCGCCGCCGGTGATCGTCAAGGGCGAGGGCGCCTACATCTGGGACGACCGCGGCCGGAAGTACCTCGACGGGCTGGCCGGCCTGTTCGTCGTCCAGGCCGGCCACGGCCGGCGCGAGCTGGCCCAGGCGGCGGCGAAGCAGGCCGAGGAGCTGGCCTTCTTCCCGATCTGGTCCTACGCGCACCCCTCGGCCATCGAGCTGTCGAAGCGGCTGGCGGCGGCGGCACCGGGCGACCTCAACCGGGTCTTCTTCACCACCGGTGGCGGCGAGGCCGTCGAGACCGCGTGGAAGGCCGCCAAGCAGTACTTCAAGCTGGTCGGCAAGCCGGCCAAGCACAAGGTGATCAGCCGGGCCATCGCCTACCACGGCACCACCCAGGGGGCGCTGTCCATCACCGGGCTGCCGGCCCTCAAGCAGGACTTCGAGCCGCTGGTGCCGGGGGCTTTCCGGGCGGCCAACACCAACATCTACCGGGCGCCCTACTTCGGCGACGACCCGAAGGCCTTCGGGCAGTGGGCCGCCGACCAGATCGAGCAGGCCATCGTGTTCGAGGGCCCGGACACCGTGGCCGCGGTGTTCCTGGAGCCGGTGCAGAACGCCGGCGGCTGCTTCCCGCCCCCGCCCGGGTACTTCGACCGGGTGCGCGAGATCTGCGACCGGCACGACGTGCTGCTGGTCTCCGACGAGGTCATCTGCGCCTTCGGCCGGCTGGGCACCACGTTCGCCTGCGAGAAGTTCGGCTACGTGCCCGACATGATCACCTGCGCCAAGGGGATGACGTCGGGCTACTCCCCCATCGGCGCGATGATCGCCAGCGACCGGGTGGTGGAGCCCTTCCTGCGGCCGGGCGTCTCCTTCCCGCACGGCTACACCTTCGGCGGGCACCCGGTGAGCTCGGCCGTCGCGCTGGCCAACCTCGACGTCTTCGAGCGCGAGGGCCTCAACCAGCACGTGCTGGACACCGAGCACGACTTCCGCCGCACGCTGGAGAAGCTGTCCGACCTGCCGATCGTGGGCGACGTCCGCGGCGACGGGTTCTTCTACGGGATCGAGCTGGTCAAGGACAAGGCGACCAAGGAGACCTTCGACGACGCCGAGAGCGAGCGGCTGCTGCGCGGCTTCCTGTCCGGGGCGCTCTTCGACGCGGGGCTGTACTGCCGCGCCGACGACCGCGGCGACCCGGTCATCCAGCTCGCCCCGCCGCTGATCGCCGGGCAGGCGGAGTTCGACCTCATCGAGCAGACCCTGCGCAGCGTCCTGACGGAGGCCTGGTCCCGGCTGTGAGGTCCGCGTGCCGGTGATCAGGTGACCTGATCGCCGGGTCGCCACCCTCACCACCGTTGGTGCGGCCGGAACCCCGTGGATCAGGTCACCTGATCCACGGGACTCACCCGCGGTCGGCCGGGACGCAGAGGACGGGGCGGTCCGAGAGGTGCAGCAGCTTGTGCGGCACCGACCCGAGGATGGCGCCGCGGAGCGGGGTCTCGCCGTAGGTGCCCACCACGATGACCCGGGCGTCGTGCTTCTCGGCGGCCTGCAGCAGCGCGGTGACCGGCTTCTCGTCGACCAGCTCGAGCACGGTGCGCACCCCGGCTGCCTCGGCGTCGGCCACCGCGTGGGCGAGGACGGTCTGGCCCAGCTCGACCAGCGCCTGGGTGTGCGACCCGGCCTCCTCCCCCACCACCCCGGGGGGCGCGGCCCCGAAGACGAGCACCAGCGGTTCGTCCAGCCGGCCGGCCAGGTCGATGGCCAGCCCGAGGGCGCGGCGGGCGCCCGGGGACTCGTCGTAGCCGAGCACGATGCTCATCGGTGGGTCTCTCCAGCGGTCGGGGCGGTCACGGGGCGGGGTCCTCGACGGCGGCGCCGGTGCGACCGGCGGCGATGTCGGCCTGCAGGCGCTCGACGGTGGTGGTCTTCTCGGCCCAGAAGCGGGCGTCGGTGAACCGCCAGACGACCATGAACACGACGCCGACCAGGAAGATGCCGATCCCGATCACCAGCGGCGGGCCGACCCCGAACCAGGAGACGCCGCTGTAGGAGTTCGCGGGGTCGGCCAGGTCACCGATCGACTCGACGAGCAGCCAGATCAGCAGCAACGACCCGATGACCGGGCCGACGCCGATGAGGAAGAAGTCCTTCACGCTGCGGGTCAGCTGCCGGCGGTGGAACACCGCGCAGGCGATGCCGGTGAGGGAGTAGTAGAAGGCGATCAGCAGCGACAGCGCGGTCAGCGAGTCGAACAGCGCGTTCTCGCTGATCAGGTTGACCACCAGGTACCAGGCGATCGCGATCGCGGCGACGACCCAGGTGGAGACGTCCGGGGTGCGGAACCGCGGGCTGATCCGGGCCAGCGACGCGGGCATCGCGTGCCGGCGGGCCATCGACAGCCCGGTGCGGGAGGCCGGCAGGATCGTCGTCTGGGTGGAGGCGATGGCCGAGGTGGACACCGCGAGCAGCAGCACCCAGTCCCAGGGCCCCATGACCTCGGTGGCCAGGGTGGCGAAGATCGTCTCCTCCTCGCCCGAGCGGTCGGCGAGGAACGCCGTCCCGAAGTAGCTGAGGATCGCGATCGTGACGCCCAGGTAGGTGACCAGCAGGACCACCGTCGAGACGATCGCCGCCTTGCCGGGGGTGGACTCCGAGTCCTGCGTCTCCTCGGTCAGGTTGACCGCGGACTCCCAGCCCCAGTAGATGAAGACACCCAGCAGCAGCCCGCCGGTGAGCGCGCCCCCACCCGCGCCGAAGGGGTTCAGCCACGACAGCGAGGGCGTCAGGCCACCGCCCTCGACGCCGTCCCCGGCCAGGCCCTTGACCAGGGCGATGCCCGCGAAGACCAGCAGCGCGCCGACCTGGGCGATGATCAGGCCGTTCTGCAGCTTGGCGCTGAACTCGGTGCCGATCACGCACACCGCGGTCATCGCGATGATCAGCAGCACGGTCAGCGTGCGGACGACGAACGTGTTGTCGGCCAGCCCGTCCAGCTGCAGGGCCAGCAACCCGAACCGGACGCCGACGTCGGCCAGCGAGCCGATGACCAGCACACCGGTCATCGCGATGGCCCAGCCGCCCAGCCACCCCACCCAGGGCCCCATCGCGCGGGTGACCCAGGAGAACGTCGTCCCGCAGTCCTGGTCGGCGCGGTTGAGGTAGTAGAAGGCCGAGGCGATCAGCAGCATGGGGATGAACGACGCCAGGAAGACGCCCGGCGCGTAGACCCCCACCAGGGCGACCACCGCGCCGACCACGGCGGCCAGCGAGTACGCCGGAGAGGTCGAGGCGAGCCCGATGACCAGGGCGTCGACGAAGCCGATCGCGCCCTGCTTCAGCTGCGGCTGCGCGGCGGGCTCGCTCATGGCCGGCTCACTGGTTCCGTCATGCCACGGTTATCGCAGGTGGATGACGGCTCCACAAGGGTTTCGCGTGTTACGAGTTGGCACGGCGACGGATGTCGTCGCTACGCTCGGCCTCCCTCCACGAGAAGAGAAGGACAGCATGCGCATCCTCCTGGTCGGCGCCGGCGGCGTCGGCAGCGCGTTCGCCGCGATCGCCGCCCGCCGGTCGTTCTTCGAGGCCCTGGTCGTCACCGACTACGACGGCGCCCGGGCCGAGGCCACCGCGTCCGCCGTGGGCGACGAGCGGTTCAGCAGCGCCGGGTCGGTCGACGCCGGGGACGCCGACGCCGTCGCCGCCCTGCTGGCCGAGCACCGCTGCGACGTGCTGATGAACGCCGTCGACCCGCGGTTCGTGATGCCGCTGTTCCGGGCCGCGCTGGCCGGTGGGGCGACCTACCTGGACATGGCGATGTCGCTGTCCCACCCGCACCCCGAGAACCCGTACGCCGAGACCGGCGTGAAGCTGGGCGACGAGCAGTTCGCGTTGGCCGGTGAGTGGGAGGCCGCCGGGCAGCTGGCCCTGGTCGGCATGGGCGTGGAGCCCGGCCTCTCCGACGTGTTCGCCCGGTACGCCGCCGACCACCTGTTCTCGACGATCGACGAGCTCGGCGTGCGCGACGGGGCGAACCTGGAGGTCGCCGGCTACGAGTTCGCGCCCTCGTTCAGCATCTGGACGACCATCGAGGAGTGCCTGAACCCGCCGGTGGTCTACGAGGAGGGGCGCGGGTTCTTCACCACCCCGCCGTTCAGCGAGCCCGAGGTGTTCGAGTTCCCCGAGGGCATCGGCCCGGTCGAGTGCGTGAACGTCGAGCACGAGGAGGTGCTCCTCATTCCGCGCTGGGTCGACGCGAAGCGGGTCACCTTCAAGTACGGGCTGGGCGAGGAGTTCATCGACGTCCTCAAGACTCTGCACAAGCTCGGCCTCGACCGCACCGACCCGGTCACGGTGAAGGGTGTGCAGGTCAGCCCGCGCGACGTCGTCGCGGCGTGCCTGCCCGACCCGGCCCGGCTCGGCGACCGGATGTCGGGCAAGACCTGCGCCGGGCTGTGGGTCAGCGGTACGGGCAAGGACGGCGAACCGCGGCAGGTCTACCTGTACCACGTGGTGGACAACGAGTGGTCCATGCGCGAGTACGGCCACCAGGCGGTGGTCTGGCAGACCGCGGTGAACCCCGTGGTGGCCCTCGAGCTGGTGGCCGCCGGCACGTGGCGCGGCGCGGGCGTGCTCGGGCCCGAGGCCTTCGACAGCCAGCCGTTCCTCGACCTCCTCACCGCCTACGGCTCCCCGTGGGGCATGCGCGAGGGCGGCTGACCCCCAGCCCGTTCCGGGGCCGCTGACAGCGGACGTGCAAGCCGGGTGGGAACGGTGCGCAGGTGACCGCCCTCCCGGAGGCCCGGTCGTAGGGGCCCGCGGCGTGCGGAGCGCGTCGTGGGGGGCGACCGGGTCCTTCTGGCCCTGTTCGTCGGGTTCGTCGTGCCTGCCGAGACCGCCGTCGTGCTCGGCGGGGTGGCCGCCGAGCAGGGCCGCGTCTCGGTCTGGCTGCTGGGCGTCCTGGTGGTGGTCGCGGCGGTCCTCGGCGACACCGTGGGCTACGAGGTCGGCCGGCACGCCGGGCCCCGGCTGCTGGCCAGCCGCATCGCGCGCCAGCACCAGGACGGCATCGACCGGGCCTCGGACACCCTCGCCCGGCGCGGCGGCCCCGCCGTCCTGCTGGCCCGGCTGACCGCGTTCCTGCGCGCGGTCACCCCGGCGCTGGCCGGGGTCGCCGGCATGCGCTACCGGACCTTCCTCACCTGGAACGCCGTCGGCGGCCTGCTGTGGGGCGTGGGTGCGGTGCTGATCGGCTACCTGGCCGGTGCCTCCTGGGAGAGCGTCGCGAGCACCGTGGGCACGACCGGCGCGGTCGTCGCCGCCGCCGTGGTCGTCGTCGTCCTCGTGGTGTGGCGGGTCCGCCGGCGCCGGTCGACCCCGGCCGCCGCCTGACCCGGGCTCAGCCGGTGACGCGGCGGGCGCCGACGTACCCCCGCTGGTCGACGCTGGTGACGGCGACCGGGCGGCCGCTGACGCTGGCGTGCACCATCTGGCCGTTGCCGATGTACATGCCCACGTGGCTCACCGGCGAGTAGAAGAAGACCAGGTCACCGGGCTGCAGGTCGGCCCGGGACACGGGGACGCCGAGCCCGGACTGCGCCCGGCTGGAGTGCGGCAGCGAGACTCCGGCCGCCGCGTAGGCGAACTGGGTCAGCCCGGAGCAGTCGAACCCGTCGGGACCGGCTGCGCCGACCACGTAGGGCTTGCCCACCTGCTCCAGCGCGGTCGCGACGGCGGCCGCGGCCGCCTCGGTGGGCGCGGCCGCCGGGGCAGCCGCGGCGGCGTCCGCCATCGACGCGGCGGACAGCTCGGGCCCGGCCACGGCGGTGTCGACGGCGGCCTGCTGCGGGCCGGCCAGCCGGGCGTAGTCGGCGCGGTACCCGGCCAGCTGGTCCTGCAGCTGGTCCTGCTGAGCCTGCAGGTCGGCCAGGGACGCGTCGGCGGCGGCCTTCGCCGCATCCGCGTCCGACCGGGCCTGCACCGCCACCTGGCGCGCGGCCGCGACCTGGGCCAGCACGGCGTCGGTGTGGGTGGTGAGCTGGCCGATGGTCGAGACCCGGTCGAGCATCTCGTCGGCCGAACCACTGGTCAGCACGGTCTCGATGCCCGAGGGCATGCCGTCGACGAAGCCGCTGCGCACGATCGCGTCGACCTGGGGCTGCAGCTGCGCCAGGGCCGCGTCGGCGGCGTCCGCGGCGGCGTCGGCGGTGTCCACGAGGGCCTGCTGGTCGGCGACGGCGAGCTCGGCGTCGTTCACCTGCTCGCTGAGCGCCTCGACCTGCTGCGCGGTCTGCGTGACCGCGGCGGCGGCGTCGGCCGCGGTGGCCGGTGCGGCCACCGCGGGGCCGGTGGCCAGCGTCAGCAGGACGCCGGTGACCACCGCCGGGACGGCCACCCTGGACCAGCGACGAGCGGTCGATCGGGGTGTCATGGGATGTCCTCTTCGGTCGCGCCCGGGCACCCGGGGAGGGGTGCCGTCGCCGAGCGAGTCGACACGCAACGTAACGAGACCGGTGCTCGTCGTCCGGACGTGCGAGGGCGTGTCTGTCCCACCCGCCCCACACGCACCACCGGGTGGTCAGCTGCGGTGCGGGTCGTCCACCCCTGGCCCGCGCAGCGCCGCAGCGATCTCCGGGACGCCCTCGACCCGGCCGGTCACGATCGCGGTGACCAGCCCGGCGGCGGCGTCCGGTGCGATGCCTGCGGGCTGGTCCAGCAGACCCATCAACGCCAGGCAGGCGGCGAGGGCGAACGGCCGGTTGCCGCTGGCCAGCGCACCGTTGAGGACCAGGGAGTGCAGCAGCGCCGCACCCTTCTCGGCCGCGGTCGGGTAGACCTCCGCACCGTCGGCCACCGCGGACACCCGGGCCAGCGCGGCCACCATGAGCCCCGGGTCGCGGACGACGACGTCGGGACCCACCACGCGGGCCGCCACCTGGAGCAGGTCGTCCAGCGTCAGTCCGTCCACCGCGACAGCACCTCCAGCGCGCCGGCGTAGCGCTCCAGCTCGACGTCGAGCACCAGGTCCAGCGGGGCGAACCGGGCGTGGGTGACGAGGTACTCCTCGATCGCCCGCTTCGCGACCTCCTGCATGGAGGTGCGCTCGACCCTCGCCTGGACCCGCAGGCCCTCGGTCTGCACCGGTGTCAACCGCAGTGTCATCGCCATCGCGACCTGCCCCCCAGGGCGCCGCACCGCCCCCCGGCAGGTGATACCACGCATGGTGTCACGCATCACACCAGTGGCCAACTGACCGACGCTGCGTGATCGGGACGGAACGGTCCGTCGATCATCTGGACCGACACGCCGAAGTTCTGCATCTCCGGGACTCGATACCTGGTCGGGCGCTTGACCTCGTCCCTAGCTTTCGGGCCATGTCCCAGGCCGCGCGCACCGCCGACGGCCGACCGCCGTCCGGTGGTCGGCCGTGGACGCGACGGCTGCTCGTCGGGGCCGCACTCGGACTCGGTTCAGCGGCGGCCTGGGTCGCCCTCGCCGGACCCGCCTCGGCCGACGAGGCACCTGCCGGCGAGCCGGCCGCGGTGAGCGGTCCGGAGACCACCGCGACCGGGACCACGAACCCGGAACCGGTCACCACCGACACCGCCGACCCGGCGAGCACGCACACCTCGGCCTCGACCTACACGGTGGCCGATCCGCCGCCCGCGGATCCCGACACCACGCCACCCCCGGAGGAGCCACCGCCGCCCGCGGCCGAGGAGCCACCTCCGTCCGACGGCGCCACCGCCGACACGTCCGGGACGCAGGAGCAGGGCAGCACGACCGCCGCCTTGGGTGAGGCGACCAGCACGACGACCACGAGCACCACCAGCGGCACGTCGACGACGACGAGCTCGACCACGACAACGACAACGACCACGACGTCGGGCACCACCACCGACCCGGCCGCGACCTCCGCCGAGCCGGCCGACGGCGCGGCTCCGGCGGCGACGGCCGGTGCGCCCACGCCCTCGGCGACCGCCACCGCCGCACCGGCCGCCGACCCGCAGGCCGGGTCGTCCGCCGCCGCGCCGATCTGCTCGGCGCCCGCCGTGGACGCGATCGGCACCCCCGCCGCGGCCCACCGACCCGGCGGCGTCCGGCCGACCGCGCTGACCCAGCGCTCGGTGATCGCGCCGGCCGAGACCACCGCCCCGGCACCCGCGGCGACGGACGCCTCGACGCCGGCGACCCCGACCGCCCCGGCCCCGGACCCGCTGCCGGCCCCCGGCACCCCGGACGCCCCGGTCGCCGTCCCGGCTCCCTGCGCCCCGTCCGGCGGCGCGAGCCACGGGCAGGCCGTGACCGGCCCCGGCACCGCCTCCGCGGTGCTCACCACCGACGTCCCCGCCCTCGCGGCCGGGACCGCCACCGCGCGCACCCTCGCCGCCGTGGCAGCCGTCGTCGACCCCGACGGCGACCCGGGCTCCCGCCCCGACTGACGCGCCGCTCCGCGCGCTCGGTCCCGTCCCCGGTGTGCCCACGGGGGGCACATCACGACGGGCGACCCTTCCCGGCCTGGCCAGCCTGGTCCACCGCGCAGCAGCCCCAGCACGACCCGAGCACAGCTCGGTCCGCCCGGCACCACGGGTTCGCAGCCACCACGGGGGCTCGACCGCACCACCTCGCTCCACCCATCCAGCACCACCCGCTCGTGCGCAACGACGCACACCAGCACGAAGGAACCCAGACATGAACCGAACCGTGCGCAACGGCCTCGCCGTTGCCACCATGGCCGGGGGGATCTTCCTCCTCGGCCAGGCGGTCGCCTCCGCCGACACCACCGGCAGCTCGGACTCCGCCAGCAGCGGCTCCAGCAGCACCAGCGACACCACCGTCAGCTCCACGGCCACCGGCGGTGACGCCACCGCCTACGGGCACGAGGTGGTCGTCGCCCCCCAGCAGTCCGCGGAGAGCGGCGGCAACGTCGGCGTCGCGAACAGCGGCAACGAGGTCGGCGTCGAGTCGGCCTCGGGCGGCTCGGGCAGCGGCTCCAACGGCAACCCGCAGACCAGCAGCGGGAACGCGAGCGTGACCAACGACGGCGGCAACGCCGGCAACGAGGTGGGCGACACCTCGGTGAGCGGCAACACCACCGCCACCGGCGGCAACGCCAGCACGGGCAACACCAGCGGCTCCGCCGACTCGGCGTCCGTCGGCGGGGGCGGCAGCTCCAGCTCCGGCGGCGAGTCCACCGCGAGCTCCAACTCCAGCTCGGGCAGCGGGGCCAGCACGACGGCCACGTCGACCGCCACGGGTGGGAACGCCGACGCCGAGGGTCACATCGTCGTCGTCGAGCCGACCCAGGTCGCCGCCAGCTACGGCAACTACGGCGAGGCCAACTCCGGCAACGTCGTCACGGTCGTCTGCTTCAACTTCAAGAGCTCGTCGAACTGCAGCCCGGTGACCTCCAGCGGCAACGCCTCGGTCAGCAACACCGGGGGCAACGCCGGCAACTCGGTCGGGAACACCACGGTCAGCGGCAACACCTCGGCCACCGGGGGCAACGCCGCCACCGGTGACACCGACGGCACGGCGGACAGCTTCGACGTGTGGCTGGCCTGGCTCGCGAGCCTGATGCAGGGCACCGGTGGCGGGTACGCCTCCACCGACGTCTCCTCGACCAGCACCGGGGGCAGCGGGATCGCCTACGGCCACGAGGTCTACGTGGCGCCCTGGCAGTACGCGGTCAGCGGCGGCAACGAGGGCTACGCCAACAGCGGCAACGTCGTCCAGGTCTACTGCTTCAACTTCAAGTCCGACAACAACTGCAACCCGGTGACCCACAGCGGCAACGCCTCGGTCAGCAACACGGGCGGCAACGCCGGCAACTCGGTCGGGAACACCACGGTCGGCGGCAACACCTCGGCGGCCGGCGGCAACGCGCAGACCGGCTCCACCAGCGGCAGCTCGGACCAGGCCAGCATCGGGTCGGGTTCCGGCGGGGCCAGCACGGTCGTGGACAACAGCGCCACCGGCGGTTCGGCCGGCGCTGCCGGTCACTACGTCGTCGTGGCGCCGTGGCAGATGGCGTACTCCGGCGGCAACTACGGCTGGGCCAACTCGGGCAACCAGGTCGTCGTCTACTGCTTCAACTTCAAGAGCGACGACAACTGCAACCCGGTGACCCACAGCGGTGACGCCACCGTCGTGAACACCGGCGGCAACGCCGGCAACATCGTGGGCGACACCACCGTCACCGGCTGCACCTCCGCGGTCGGCGGCTCCGCCGGCGGCGGGACCACCTCGGGCGGATGCCCGGCCGAGCAGCCGGCGCAGGGCGGCCACGAGGGCCAGGGCGGCCACGAGCAGCCCACCGCCCCCGCCACCGAGCCCGTCGCCACCGCCCCGGTGCAGCACATCGCCCCGGTCGCCACGGGCTCGGGCAGCCACGCCACCACGGTGAGTGCCTCGCACTCCTCGCCGGCGACGCTGGCCTACACCGGTGCCGACGTGTCCGACGCCCTCGGCCTGGGCCTGGTGGCCCTCGCCGGTGGTCTCGGTCTGGCCCTGGCCGGTCGTCGGCGCACCGCCGCCTGACCGGTCCCCGGTCCGCCGTCCCCTGATCCCGGACGGCGGACCGGAGCACCACGCACGACGGCCCGTCCCCCGCTGCTGCGGGGGACGGGCCGTCGTGCGTGCGGGGTCAGCTCAGGTCGACGCCGGGGTACAGCGGGTGGGCGCCGACGATCTCGCTGGCCCGGGCGTGCACGCGCTCGGCGACGCCGTCCTCGATCGTGTACTTGACCTTCGAGTCGCCCACCGCCGAGGTGGCGGCCAGGACGTCGGCCATCAGGTCGCCGACCTCGGCCAGCTCGGCCTCGCCCAGACCGCGGGTGGTCAGCGCCGGGGTGCCCAGCCGGATGCCCGAGGTGTACCAGGGCCCGTTCGGGTCGCCCGGGACGGCGTTGCGGTTGGTGACCAGCCCGGAGTCCAGCAGCGCGGCCTCGGCCTGCCGACCGGTCAGCCCGGTCGACGAGACGTCGGCCAGCACCAGGTGGTTGTCGGTGCCGCCGGTGACCAGGGTGATGCCCCGACGCAGCAGGCTCTCGGCCAGCGCCCGGGAGTTGGCCACGATGCGCTGCGCGTAGTCGGCGAAGTCGGGACGACGGGCCTCGGCCAGCGCGACGGCCTTGGCGGCCATCACGTTGCCCAGCGGGCCGCCGAGCACCAGCGGGCAGCCGCGGTCGATGGACGGTGCGTACTCGCTGGTGGCCAGCACCATGCCGCCGCGCGGACCGCGCAGGGACTTGTGGGTGGTCGTGGTGACGACGTGCGCGTGCGGGATCGGGTCCTCGTCGCCGGTGAACACCTTGCCCGCGACCAGCCCGGCGAAGTGGGCCATGTCGACCATCAGCGTCGCGCCCACCTCGTCGGCGATCTCGCGCATGGCGGCGAAGTCGACGCGGCGGGGGTAGGCGGAGTAGCCGGCGACCAGGATCAGCGGCCGGAACTCGTTGGCCTGCTTGCGCAGCGCCGCGTAGTCGATGAGGCCGGTCTCGGGGTCGGTGCCGTAGCTGGCCTGCTCGAACATCTTGCCGCTGATGTTGGGGCGGAAGCCGTGGGTGAGGTGGCCGCCGGCATCGAGGCTCATGCCGAGCATGCGCTGGTCGCCCAGTGCCCGGCGCAGGTTCGCCCAGTCGGCGTCGGAGAGGGCGTCGACGTTCTTGACCCCGGCCTCGGCCAGCGCCGGCGTCTCGACCCGGTGGGCCAGGATCGACCAGAAGGCCACGAGGTTGGCGTCGATGCCCGAGTGCGGCTGCGGGTAGGCGTACTCGGCGCCGAACAGCTCGCGGGCGTGCTCGGCGGCCAGCCGCTCGACGGTGTCGACGTTCTGGCAGGCGGCGTAGAAGCGGCGCCCGGGGGTGCCCTCGGCGTACTTGTCGCTGAACCAGTTGCCCATCGCCAGCAGGGTGGCCGGGGAGGCGTAGTTCTCGCTGGCGATCAGCTTGAGGCTGTCGCGCTGGTCGGCGAGCTCCTGGCCGATCGCGGCGGCGACGGCGGGTTCCACCGCGCCGATCACCTCGAGGGCGCTGCGGAAGGCGGTGCTCTCGGGCGACGGTGTGCTGGTCATCGGGGCTCCTCCGGGGATCGCTGGGTGCCCAGGCGCGCGGCGGTCCGTCGGGACCGCTCCCCGGTGGTGGCCCACCTGTGCGCCAGTCACGGCCCGGCACGAGGGTACCGGGCCGTGCGGGCTCAGCTGGCCGGGGAGACCGAGCTCATGTTGAAGTCCGGGACCCGGAGCATGGGCATGGCGGCGCGGGTGAACCAGTCGTTCCACTCGCGGGGCAGCGTGCGCTCGGTGCGCGAGGCCTGGGTGGCCCGGCCCAGCAGCGACACCGGGGACTCGTTGAACCGGAAGTTGTTCACCGCACCGGTCACCTCGCCGTTCTCCACCAGGAAGACGCCGTCGCGGGTGAGGCCGGTGAGCAGCAGGCTCTGCGGGTCGACCTCGCGGATGTACCAGAGCGTGGTGAGCAGCAGCCCGCGCTCGGTGCTCGCGATCATCTCCTCGGTGGTCGCGGTGGCCTGCGGGTCCTCGAGCACCAGGTTGTCCAGCGCCGCGGTGGGCGGTGCGGTCTGCTGCAGCGCCCAGGCCCGCGGCCGGATCAGGTTGGTCAGCGTGCCGCCGGAGATCCAGTCGATCGCCGGGGTGGTCATGCCGTTGTCGAACACCGACGACGCACCGGAGGACCCGCCGACCACCTGGAACGGTGCGCACTCCAGGCCCGGCTCGGCCGGGTCGCTGCGCAGGGTCAGCGGCAGCCCGCAGATCCGCTCGCCGATCCGGTTGCCGCCCCCGGCCTTGGCGTAGACGTTGCGGCCCTCGTCGGCGTCGCGGGCCTCCATCGTCCAGTAGGCGTAGATCATCAGGTCGCTGACCGCGCTCGGGGGCAGCAGCGTCTCGTACCGGCCGGCGGGCAGGTCGACCCGACGCTGCGACCAGGCCATCTTGCGCTGGACGTCGGCGGCCAGGGCCTCGATCGAGACGTCGGCGAAGTCGCGGGTGCCGACTCCGGCCCACACCGACCGGCCGAAGTCGCGGCTCTTGCCGTTGAGCTCGACCCGACCGGTGGGCTGGTCGTGCCGCAGCCGCAACCCGGTCGACGTGCCCAGGTAGGTGGTGCTCATCTGGTGCTCGGCGAACCCGAACAGCAGCTCGTCGCGCCCGCCGGCCTCGCCGAAGGCCTGGCCCAGCGCGGGCGCGACGTCGCGGAACACCTCGATCGAGGTGGTGGCCGGCTCGGCGTCCCAGTCGCCGGAGGTCGCCGGGGCCATCGGGTCGCCAGGGCTGATGAGCGGCATCGCGTCCTCGGCCGGACCGGCGTCGCGGGCGGCCTGCTCGCTGGCGGCGACCAGCTCGGCGATGTCCGGGGTGCCGGTGCGGGCCACCGTGCCCGCGGCCATGCCCGCGCCGCCGTCGACCAGGGAGATGACGACCACCTGACGGGACCGCATGGCCCCGTTGGTGGTCAGGCTGTTGCTCGCCCAGCGGAGGTTGGCCTCGGAGCTGTCGACGACGTAGGTGATCTGGCCGTCGACGGTGCCCGCCGCCAGCGCGGCCTCGACGATCTGCTGACCGGTCATGGCAGTCACTGGCCGCCCTCCTGCACCGTGTTGAGGATGGTCGTGCCCTCGAAGAGCGCGCTGGGGCAGCCGTGGCTGACCGGTGCGACCTGCCCGGGTTGGGCCTTGCCGCAGTTGAAGGCCCCGCCCAGGACGTAGGTCTGCGGCCCGCCGACCCGGGTCATGGAGCCCCAGAAGTCGGTGGTGGTGGCCTGGTAGGCGACGTCCTTGAGCTGGCCGGCCAGCTGCCCGCCCTCGATCTTGTAGAACCGCTGGCCGGTGAACTGGAAGTTGTAGCGCTGCATGTCGATCGACCAGCTCTTGTCGCCGACGACGTAGATGCCGCGGTCGACGCCGGCGATGATCTCCTCGGTGCTGGGGCCCTCGGGCGCCGGCTGCAGCGAGACGTTCGCCATGCGCTGCACCGGCACGTGCCCGGCGGAGTCGGCGAACGCGCACCCGTTGCTGCGGTCCATGCCGCGCAGCCGGGCCATGTTGCGGTCGACCTGGTAGCCGACCAGCACGCCGTCCTTCACGATGTCCCACTGCTGACCGGCGACGCCCTCGTCGTCCCAGCCGATGGTCGACAGGCCGTGCTCGGCGGTGCGGTCGCCGGTGACGTTCATCAGCGCCGAGCCGTACTGCAGGCTGCCGAGCTTGTCGACGGTCGCGAACGACGTGCCGGCGTAGGCGGCCTCGTAGCCCAGCGCCCGGTCGAGCTCGGTGGCGTGCCCGATCGACTCGTGGATGGTGAGGAACAGGTTCGAGGGGTCGACCACAAGGTCGTAGCGGCCGGGCTCGACGCTCGGGGCCTTGGTCTTCTCGCGGAGGTGCTCGGGGATCTCGGCCAGCTCGGCCGCCCAGTTCCACGTGGAACCCGTCAGGTACTCCCACCCGCGGCCGGCCGGCGGGGCCAGCGTGCGCATGGACTCGAAGGCGCCGGTGGACCGGTCGACGGTGAGCGCGGTGAAGGTGGGGTGGATGCGGACCCGCTGCTGGCGGGTGCGGGTGCCGGCGGTGTCGGCGTAGTACTTCTGCTCCTTCACGTGCATCACGTCGGACTGCACGTGCTCGACGCCGTCGGCGGCCAGCAGCTGCTCGGACAGCTCGACCATCAGCCCGGTCTTCTCCGCCTCGGGGACGGCGAACGGGTCGACCTCGTAGGCCGACACCCACTCGTGGTCGGGGTACACCGGCTCGGGGGCGAGCTCGACCCGGTCGGTGTTCAGCGCGGCGGAGACCTGCGCGACCGCGACGGCCTCCTCGGCCAGCCGGACCGCCTCGGCCGCGGTGAGCACGACACCGGCGGCGAACCCCCAGGTGCCCTCGTGCACCACCCGCACGGCCAGGCCGAGGTCCTCGCCGTCGGCGGCGGCCTCGACCCGGGCGTCGCGCAGCCGGATGGTCTGGGTGCGGATGCGCTCGACCCGGATGTCGGCGTGCTCGCAGCCCAGGTCGAGCGCCCGGGTGAGGGCGGCGTCGGTGAGGGCGGACAGCGGGAGGGCCAGGAAGGACGCATCGACGGAACGGGGTTCTGCCACGGGTCCCTGTCTACCAGCCAGCGCCGACAGGAACACTGGAGTTCGTGAGCACTGCTGAGGACCCGTACCGCGTCTCGATGGTCTGCCTGGGCAACATCTGCCGCTCCCCCATCGCGGAGGTCGTGCTGCGGGAGATGGTCGAGCAGGAGGGTCTGGACGTCGTCGTCACCTCGGCCGGCACCAGCTCCTGGCACGTCGGCGGGCCGATGGACCCGGGCTCGGCGGCCGTCCTGGCCGAGCACGGCCTGGACCCCACGCGGCACGTCGCGCAGCAGATGACCGCCGACCGGGTCGAGGAGTTCGACCTGCTGGTGGCCATGGACCGGTCGAACCTGGCCGACCTGGAGGAGATGGTGGGCGACCGCCGTCGTCCCCGGGTCGTGCTGCTGCGCGACTTCGACACGGACACGGACACAGACCCCGACGGCGACCCGGACCGGTCCGTACCGGACCCCTACGGCGGTGGTCCCGAGGGCTTCGCCACCGTGTACGCCCAGGTGGAGGCGGCCTGCGCCGGGCTGGTCGCCCGGCTGCCGGACCTCGTGCGGGAGCGCTGAGGGCGGTCAGCCGGTGACGGTCACCGACAGCTCGACGTCGTCGTTGGGCATCGCGCACGACTGGCCCCCGCTGCAGTCGGCGGAGTAGCTGGACACCGTGACGACGGCGTCGCCGGGTGCCTGCCCGGTGAACAGCCGCCGGTCGGCGCCGTCGCGTGCCAGCACCGACTCGTCCGACGACTCGGTCCCGCCCAGCCTGTTCGTGGGCACGTCGTAGCCCTCGAGGAGCACGCACCCGCCCACCTCGAGGGTGGCGCCGTCCACCAGCTCCCCCGGGTCGCTGCCGTCCGGGCACGCCGGGACCGGGGACGCGAAGCCGTCGACGGTCTCCCCGCACGCGGCCAGCAGGAGGACCCCGGTCAGCACCAGCGCGGCCCTCACCCGCGCGCCTCGGCCGCCAACCGGAGGGCGCGCTCCTGCACCTGGGCCCGCAGCGCGGCCTCGTCGACGGTGGTGGAGACGCCGTCCTGCACCACCCGGCGGCCGGCGACCCAGGTGTCCCGCACGTGCCGGGAGCCGACCGACCACACCAGGTGGGTGACCAGGTCGGTCAGGTCGCCGACCGGGGTGAACGCGATGTCCTCGGTGTCCACGTGCACCAGGTCGGCCCGCCGGCCGGCCACGAGCTGGCCGAGGTCGGGGCGGTCGACCGCGTCGGCGGCGGCACCGGTGGCCAGCCAGAACGCCTCCGGGGCGGTCAGCGCGAGGGCGTCGCGCTCGCGCAGCCGGGCCAGCTGGGCGGCCAGCCGGAGGTCCTCGAAGAGGTCCAGGTTGTCGTTGGACGCCGGGCCGTCGGTGCCCATGCCCACCCGGATGCCGAGGTCGAGCATGTCGCGCAGCCGCGCCGTGCCGCTGGCCAGCTTGGCGTTGGACCCGGGGCAGTGCGCCACGGCCACGTCGTACTCCCGCCACAGCTCGAGGTCGGCGTCGTCCATGTGCACGCAGTGGTTGCCCAGCACCCGCCCGCCCAGGACGTCGTGCGCGGCCAGCAGCGAGGGCACGCTCAGCCCGTGCTCGGCGAGCAGGTCGGCACCCTCCGACGCGGTCTCGGCGACGTGCACGGTCAGCAGCAGGCCGTGCTCACGGGCGGCGAGGCCGGCGTCGCGCAGCACCGGCAGCGGCACGGTGTAGGCCGAGTGCGGGCCGATGCCGAACTCGACCTGCGCGTCGGAGGACGACGCCAGCCCGACCGCCGTCTGCAGCTGCTCGTCGAAGGTGCCGTACCCAGGCAGCCCGATCAGCGGGTTGGCCACGATGCTGCGCGCCCCGGTCGCCCGCACCGCGGCGGCGATCCGCTCGGGCTGGAAGTACATCTCGACGCTGGTGGTGACCCCGTGGCGCAGCATCTCCGCCGACGCGGCGGTCATCGCCACCTCGATGTCCTCGGGCGTCAACCGCGCCTCCCGGGGCCACATGACCTCGCGCAGCCACCGGTCCAGCGGCAGCCCCTCGCCCTGGCCGCGGAAGAGCACCATCGGCGCGTGCGAGTGCGTGTTGACCATGCCGGGGGTCAGCACACCGGGCAGCCGGGTGACCTCGGCGTCCGAGGCCGGCGCGTCGGCCGCGGGGCCGACCCAGCTGATCAGCCCGTCCTCGACGTCCAGCACGGCATCGGGGACGACGGTGCCGGCCCGGTCCCCGACGACGACGGCCCGGGCGGTGAAACGCTGCGTCATGCCCCCGGACGCTAGCCGCCGATACCGTGGACACCATGTCTGCTCTCGCCGCGACCACGTCCGACCAGGGTGGCATCACCGGTTTCCTGCTCGACCTGATCGAGACCCTGGGCCCGGTCGGGGTCGGGCTGACCATCTTCATCGAGACCGTCGTCCCGCCGATCCCCAGCGAGGTGGTGCTCAGCGCCGCCGGCGTGCTGATCAACGACGGCCGCATGGCGCTGGTCCCGACCATCCTGTTCGCCACGCTGGGGTCGGTGCTCGGCGCTGCGGTGCTCTACCAGGTGGGCCGCTCCCTGGGCCCCCGCCGGTCGCACGCGTTCCTCGACCGGTTGCCCCTGGTGAAGACGGCGGACGTCGACCGCACCTTCGAGTGGTTCGAGCGGCACGACCGCCCCGCCGTCTTCTTCGGCCGCATGGTGCCGATCGTGCGCAGCTTCGTCTCGGTGCCCGCCGGCGTCGTGAAGATGCCCTGGGCCCAGTTCCTGGCCTACACGACCCTGGGCTCGCTGATCTGGAACTCGTTGCTCATCGGCCTCGGGGTCGCCCTGGGCGACGTGGTGAACGACTACCTGCAGTACTTCGACTACGTCATCTACGTCGCGGTGGTCGCCGCCGTGGTCTGGTTCGTCGTCCGCGGGGTCCGCGAGCGGATCCACCAGGGGGACGCCGAGCCCGACCGCAGCGCGGCCGACCGGCTGCTCGAGGCCGACCGCCGCCGGGAGGACGAGGAGCGGTGACCCGCACCCGACCGGCCGTCGTCGCCTTCGACGTCAACGAGACGTTGCTGGACCTCTCGCCGGTCCGGGAGTCGCTCGTCGACCGCGGGGTGTCCGCCGAGCTGTTCCCGGCGGTCTTCTCCCGCACGCTGGGCACCGGCTTCGCCGGGACCGTGACGGGGAGCTGGTGCCGCTTCCGCGACGCCTTCGACACCGCGCTGGTGCAGCTCACCGACCTCTCCGCGGCCGACCGGTCCGCGGTCGCCGACAAGTTCGCGCAGACCTCGCCGTACCCGGACGTCGCCCCCGCGCTGCAGCTGCTGGCCGACGCCGGGGTGCGGGCGATCACGCTCACCCACGGCGCCCCCGGTGTCGCCGAGGCCGGGCTCGACCGCGGCGGGGTGGCCCACCTGGTCGAGCGCTCGCTGTCCTCCGAGGCGATCCGGGCCTGGAAGCCCGCCCGGGAGGTCTACCTGTGGGCCGCCGGGGTGTGCGACGTCGTCCCCGCGGACCTGGCCCTCGTCGCCGTCCACGGCTGGGACGTGCACGGTGCCCAGCGGGCCGGGCTGACCGGTGGGTGGTCGGCCCGCGCCGAGCACCGGTACGCGGCGGTCCTGGACCCACCGCACGTGTCCGGCGCCGACCTGGTGGAGGTGGTCCGGGGTCTGCTCGACCTGCCCACGGACGGGTGATCGGACGAGCCGGGGTCGCCGCCCTGCACTACCTTGGGCCCGACCTGCGCACGCCCGACGACGACTCCCGACGGGGGCCCATCCGTGTCCGACCGCCCAGCCGACCCGACGCCCGACGACGCCGCGCACGACGCGGGCACGCCGTCGGAGGAGGCCCAGCGCCGGACCGACGGCGACCGTTGGCAGGCGTCGCTGGACAGCTGGTCCACCGTCGGCACGGGGTCGGGCACGGGCACCGCCGGTGACGAGCCCCGCGGCACGCAGGAGATCCGGCTGACCCCGCCCGCCGGGGGCGCCCCGGCCGTGGCCGACTCGTGGGAGCAGACCGCCCAGCAGCCCAGCACGCCGCCGGACGAACGCTCGTGGGAGCAGCAGTCGCAGGAGCAGATCGCCGCCTGGCAGCAGCCGCCGTCCTGGCAGCAGGCCGCCGACGCCGAGCGCCCCCGCGCCGAGGCCGCACCCGACGCACCGGTGGCCGAGCCCACCTGGCGCCCGGCCGACCAGCCCGTCGGCCAGCAGGCGTCCTGGGAGCAGCAGCCCGCGTGGCAGCAGCCGAGGTCGTGGGAGCAGCCCGCCCCGCAGGCGCCGCAGACCGAGCAGCCGCGCACCTGGGAGCCCCCGCCCGGCGCCCGCCCGTGGGAGGAGACCCCGCGGCCCGAGCAGCCGCCGGCGCACCAGGCCCCGCAGGCCCCGCAGGCGCAGCAGGCCCCCGCCCCGGAGAACGCACCGCCCCAGCAGTCGTGGGGGCAGCCGGTCGCCCCCGGCGGGTGGGGCAGCCAGGGCAGCGCCACCTGGAGCCCCGAGCAGCAGCCCGGCCAGCCCCCGTCGCTGACCTCGCAGTCCCTGCTGCGGCAGACCGCCGACACCCCCACCCGGGGCTGGCGGCGGTTCCTGCACAAGGCCAGCGGCGGCACGGTGAACCCCGGCCTCTCCCAGGCCGAGATCACCCACCGCGCGCTGGTGCAGCGGGTCACCACCCCGGTGCGCGGCAGCAACCGCATCGCCGTGGTGTCGCTCAAGGGCGGCATCGGCAAGACCACCACCACCTGCTGCCTGGGCCTGACCCTGGCCCACCACCGCGGCGACCGGGTGGTGGCCGTCGACGCCAACCCCGACGCCGGCACGCTGGCCGAGCGGCTGACCAACGTCACCGACGTGACCGTGCGCGACCTGCTCGCCGCCGTCGACCGCATCCGGTCCTTCACCGACGTCTCGGCGTTCACCTCGCTGGCCGGGCGGCTGCAGGTGCTGGCCAGCGACCAGGACCCCGCGCTGTCGGAGGCGTTCAGCGAGGAGGAGTACACGACCGTCGCCGACATCCTGGCGCGGTACTTCAACATCATCCTCACCGACTCGGGCACCGGCCTGCTGCACTCGGCGATGTCGGGCACGCTGGCGATCGCCGACTCCCTCGTCGTCGTCGGGGCGCCCTCGGTCGACGGTGCCAGCCGGGCCAGCAAGACCCTCGACTGGCTGATCGCGCACGGGCACGAGGAGCTGGTGCAGCGCTCCGTGGCAGTGATCTCCAGCGTGCGGCCCAACACCGGCGACGTCGACATGGGCATGGTGCGCGCCCACTTCGAGGCCCGCTGCCGCGCCGTGGTCGAGATCCCCTACGACGCGCACCTGGTCACCGGTGGGCTGATCGACCTCGAGCGGGTCGGGGCGCCGGCCCGGCAGGCCTACCTGGAGCTGGCCGCGCACGTGGCCGACGGCTTCGCCCTCCCGCCGCTCACCCGCCGGCCCGCCACGGCGTGACCCCCCGCGACGTCGACACCCCGCTGGGGCCGGCCCGGGTCACCGTCGACGACCCGGCCGGTCCGCCCGTGGGCACGCTGCTGCTGGGCCACGGCGCCGGCGGCGGCATCGAGGCACCCGACCTGCTGGCCGCGACCGACGCCGCCGTCGGCCGCGGTTGGCGGGTGCTGCGGGTCGAGCAGCCCTGGCGGGTGGCCGGCAAGCGGGTCGCCGCCGCTCCCCCGCGGTTGGACGAGGGCTGGACGGCGATCCACGCCGGGGTCACCGACCTGCTCACCGGCCCCGTGGTGTTCGGCGGGCGCAGTGCCGGTGCCCGGGTCGCCTGCCGCACGGCCGGCCCGCTGGGCGCCGTCGGCGTGCTGTGCCTGGCCTTCCCGCTGCACCCGCCGGGCAAGCCGGAGAAGAGCCGGGCGGCGGAGGTGACCGGGGTCGACGTCCCGGTGCTGGTGGTGCAGGGCGACAGCGACGCGTTCGGCGGACCCACGGAGGTGCAGGTCGCGCTGGGCGATCACCCGGCGCAGGTCGTGGCGGTGCGCGGCGACCACGCGCTCAAGGCCGACCCGCCCGCCGTCCGCACCGCCGTCGACACCTGGCTCGCCGCGTTCGCCTGACCCCCCGGCCAGCAACGATCAGGGGGGTGCACGAAGTTCTGTCCTCCTCCACCAGATCTGGCGGAGGAGGACGGACAACCGTGCACCCCCCTGATCAACGCTGCGGGGCGGGCTACCTGCGGCGGCGGCGGACCACCAGGGCGACCAGGACCAGGACGCCGACGCCGATCGCGGCGGGCTTGGCGAACTGGGTGAACGCCGCGCCGCCGGCGACCTCGAGCAGGTCGATCGGCTCGGGCTCGGCCTGGACCGCGCGGGGGCGGGACGCCGCCGGACCCGAGGACCCCGGCTTGTTGGCGGGGCCGGTGGTGCCGGTCGGCGGCTTGGAGGGTGCCTTCTTGGCGGGCTTGGCCGCCTCCTGCGCGGCGTCGGCAGCCTGGTCGGCGGCGGCCGCGGTGGCCGCGCCGGCCTTGCGGGCGGCCTCGGCGATGGGGGTGTCGGCGTCGGTGCTGGCCACGGACTCCGCGACCTCGCCGACGGCCCCGGCCACCGTCGCGGCCGCCTCGGCGACCGTGCCCTTCACCGTGGGCTCCTGCTGCTGCGCGGCGGCCTCGACGTCCAGGGCGTGCTGCTCGTCGCTGGTGCCCAGCTGCGCGGCCAGCTTGTCGGCGAACTGGCCCAGCAGCTTGTTGCCGACGTCGGTCATGACGCCGCGGCCGAACTGGGCCGGGCGGCCGGTGATGTTGAGGTCGGTGAGGACGTCGACCCGGGTGGAGTCGCCCTCGCTCTTGAGCTGCGCGGTGACCACGGCGGCGGCGGTGCCGTTGCCGCGCTGGTCCTTGCCGCGGGCGTCGATGACGGCCTTGTGGGCGGCCTCGTCCTTCTCGACGAAGGAGGCCTTGCCGGCGTAGGTGAGGTTGATCGGGCCGAGCTTGACCTTCACCCGGCCGGTGAAGTCGTCGCCGTCGACCGAGTCGAGCGCCGCGCCCGGCATGCACGGGGCGATGCGCTCGATGTCGAGCAGCACCTTCCACGCGTCGTCGATCGGCACGGGGACGAGGAACGAGTTCTCCAACTGCACGGGGACCTCCAAGATGGTGGGTGCGGACGACGGCCGGCCCACCCGTTGCAGGGTGGGCCGGCCGGGTCCGGGGGAACTGCTGGAGCCTGCTGGCGACGCTACAGCCCAGCGGCCGCCCGCACCGCTCGTCCGGTGAGCACCCGGGCCAGGTGCTGCCGGTAGTCGGCCTGGGCGTTGAGGTCGCTGCTGGGCTCGGTGCCCTCGGCGGCCTGGGCGGCCGCCGCGGTGACCGTCTCCAGGCTGACGTCGGCGCCGACCAGGGCCTGCTCCACGGCGGTCGCCCGCAGCGGGGTGGACCCCATGTTGGTCAGCCCGATGCGGGCCTCGGCGATCGTCGAGCCCTCGCGGCGGACGGTGGCGGCCACGGCCACGATCGACCAGGCCTGGGCCACCCGGTTGAACTTCTCGTAGCGCACCCCCCAGCCCTCGCCGAGCTTGGGCACCCGGATCTCCACGAGGAGCTCGCCGTCCTCCAGCGCCGTCGTCAGGTAGTCGACGAAGAACGCCGCGGCCGGGACCGAGCGCCGCGCACCGCCGGGACCGGCGATGACGAACTCGGCGTCCAGCGCCAGGGCCACCGCCGGCAGGTCACCGGCCGGGTCGGCGTGCGCCAGGGCGCCGCCGAAGGTGCCGCGGTGCCGGACGGCGGGGTCGGCCACCGTCTCGGTGGCCTCGGCGATCAGCTTCCCGTACTGGGCGATCAGCGGGTCGCGGAGGATGTCGGAGTGGGTGGTCATGGCCCCGATGACCAGGCTGTCGCCGTCCTCGCGGACGCCGCGCAGCTCGGCCACCTTCGTCAGGTCCACCACGGTCTCGGGTGCGGCCAGCCGCAACCGCATGACCGGGATGAGCGACTGCCCACCGGCCATGATCTTGACGTCCTCGCCGCCGGCGGCGATGGCCTGCAGGGCCTCGTCGACGGTGGTGGGCCGGGCGTACGCGAACGCTGCGGGGATCACTTCGCCTCCTCGTAACCGGTCTCGGTGGTGGTCGCGCCGCCGTAGGCGTTGCTGCCCTCGGCGACCCGGGCGCCGCCGTCGCCGCCCTGGTGGATGGCCCGCCAGACCCGCTCGGGCGTGAGCGGCATGAGGATGTCGGAGACACCCAGGTGCCGGACGGCGTCCAGCGCGGCGTTGACCACGGCCGGGGTGCTGGCGATGCAGCCGGCCTCGCCGACGCCCTTGGCGCCCAGCGGGTTGCTGGTCGCCGCGTGCGTGGTGTTGCCGGTGTGGAACGTCGGCAGGTCGGCGGCCGAGGGCACCAGGTAGTCGACGAAGGTGCCGGTGGTCAGGTTGCCGTCGGCGTCGTAGATCGCCTCCTCGTACAGGGCCTGGCTGATGCCCTGGGCGAGCCCGCCGTGCATCTGGCCCTCGACGATGATCGGGTTGACGATGTTCCCGATGTCGTCGACGCAGGCGTACTTGCGGATCTTCACGAACCCGGTCTCGGTGTCTACCTCCATCGCGCACAGGTGCGTGCCGTGCGGGAAGGAGAAGTTCACCGGGTCGAACGCCGCCTCGGCGTCGATCGAGGGCTCGATGCCCTCCGGGTAGTCGTGCGCGGCGAAGATCGCCAGGGCGATCTCCTGGATGCCCAGGCCCGCGCCCGGCGTCCCCTTGACGGAGAACTTGCCGCCGGAGAACTCCAGGTCGTCCTCGCTGGCCTCGAGCAGGTGCGCGGCGATCTTGCGGGCCTTGGCGACCACCTTCTCGGCGGCCTTGACCACCGCGGTGCCACCGACGACCAGCGAGCGCGAGCCGTAGGTGTCCAGGCCGCGGCTGCTGATGGCGGTGTCGCCGTGCAGCACCTCGACGTCGTCGAAGGGCACGCCCAGCTCGTCGGCGACGATCTGGCTCCAGGCCGTCTCGTGGCCCTGGCCGTGCGGCGTGGAGCCGGTGACGACCTCGACCTTGCCGGTGGGCAGCATCCGGATGGACGCCTGCTCCCAGCCGCCGGCGCCGAACGAGAGCGAGCCGAGCACCCGGGAGGGGGCCAGCCCGCACATCTCGGTGAACGTCGAGATGCCGATGCCCAGCTGCACCGGGTCGTTCGACTCCCGGCGCTGCTTCTGCTCCGCGCGCAGCTCGTCGTAGCCGAGCAGCTCGAGCGCGGCCTGGGTGGCCTGCTCGTAGTCGCCGGAGTCGTACTGCAGGCCCGCCACCGTGGTGAACGGGAACTCCTCGGCGTTGATCCAGTTCTTGCGGCGCAGCTCCATCGGGTCCATGGCCAGCTCGACGGCCAGCTCGTCCATGATCCGCTCGATCGCGAACGTGGCCTCCGGCCGACCGGCGCCGCGGTAGGCGTCGGTGGGCACCTTGTTCGTGAACACGCCGTCGCACTCGAAGCGGTAGGCCGGGAACTTGTAGATGCCCGGGAACATGAAGGCGCCCAGCGCCGGCACGCCCGGGGTGATCAGCCGCAGGTAGGCACCCATGTCGGCCAGCAGGCGCACCCGCAGGCCGGTGACGGTGCCGTCCTTCTTCGCCGCGACGTCGATGAACTGGACCTGGTCGCGCCCGTGGTGGGCGGTCATCAGGGACTCCGAGCGGGTCTCGGTCCACTTCACCGGCTTGCCGAGGCGGCGGGCCACGAGCAGCGCCAGGATCTCCTCGGGGCAGACCTGCAGCTTGCCGCCGAAGCCACCCCCGACGTCGGGGGCCACCACGCGCAGCTTGTGCTCGGGGATGCCGGTGGTCAGGGCGCCCATGACCCGCAGGATGTGCGGGATCTGGGTGGCCGACCACAGCGTGTAGTTGTCGCCCTGCACGCCGACCACGGCCGAGCGGGGCTCCATGAACGCCGGGATGAGGCGCTGCTGCACGAAGCGGCGGGAGACGGTGACCTCGGCGTCGGCGAACGCGGCGTCGGTGTCGGTGCCCGTGCCGGCCTCGCCGGCGTCGAACACGAAGTGGTAGCTGGTGTTGGAGCTGGTCGAGGCGTGCACCAGGTCGGCGCCGTCCTCGACCGCCTGCTCCATGTCGAGCACGACCGGGAGGGTCTCGTAGTCGACGTCGATGGCCTCGACGGCGTCCACGGCGGCGGTGCGCGTGCGGGCCACCACGATCGCGACGGCCTCGCCCACGTGGTTCACGGTGTCGACGGCGATCGAGGGGTGACCGGGGTTGACCATGTCCGGGGTGACCGGCCACGCGCAGGGGATGCTGCCCTGCTCGTCCTTGAAGTCCTGCCCGGTGAAGACCGCGACCACGTTCGGGCGGTCCTTCGCGGCGCTGACGTCGAGGTGGCTGATCGTGCCGTGCGCGACCGGGGAGCGCAGGAACGCCATGTGCAGCATCCCGGGCAGGACCATGTTGTCGGTCCAGCTGGTCTTGCCGGTGATCAGCCGGGCGTCCTCCTTGCGGAGGCGGGCGTTGCCGACCTCCTTGACGGGGGTCTCGGCGGTGGTGGGTTCGTCGGTGAGGGTCATGCCTGCGCTCCCGCGGTGCTGCTCATCTCGCCGGCGGCCTGCTGCACCGCGCGGACGATGTTGACGTAGCCCGTGCAGCGGCAGAGGTTGCCCTCGATGCCCTCACGGATCTCGTGCTCGCTGGGGTTCGGGTTGTTCTTCAGCAGGTCGATCGAGGCCATGATCATCCCCGGGGTGCAGTAGCCGCACTGCAACCCGTGCTGCTCGTGGAAGGCCTTCTGCATCGGGTGCAGGGTCTTGCCGTCGGCGATGCCCTCGATCGTGGTGACCTCGCTGCCGTCGGCCTGCACGGCCAGCACGGTGCAGCTCTTCACGCTCTCGCCGTCCAGGTGGACGGTGCAGGCACCGCAGTTGCTGGTGTCGCAGCCGACCACGGTGCCGACCTTGCCGAGCTGCTCCCGCAGGTAGTGGACCAGGAGTGTTCTGGGCTCGACGTCGTCCGAGTAGGACGCCCCGTCGACCCGCACGTTGATCTGCGTCATGTCCTCCGCCTCGTTGCAGGGTCGTGTGACAGCGGTCTCCCGCCACCGGACCCGAGTGTGCCGACGGACACACTCCTTAGGCCACGCTTACCTGCCGCGCGCCGGGGAGCCCCCTCCGCGGATGCGGAACCTCGTGCCGGTGGGCTCCGCAGAAGCCGGGACCGGGGACCTGTGGTCACGCACCGCGGGCGGTCGGCAACGTTGCAGCGGCGTTGCAGCTCAGGCCGTGCGGAGCTCCCGACGGCGCAGCACCGCCGAGCAGGCCAGGACCACCAGGCCCAGCACCGCCAACCCGACGCCGACCACCGACGTCGCCGGGTAGCCCCAGCCGGCCGCGATGACCACGCCGCCCAGGTACGCGCCCAGGCCGTTGGCCGCGTTCAGCGCGGAGTGGTTGGCCGCCGCGCCGAGCAGCTCGGCGTCGCCGGCCACCTCCATGAGGCGCAGCTGCAGCGTGACGACCAGCACCGACGTCACGACCGAGACCAGGAAGGCGACGACCAGCAGCGAGACCGGGTGCCGGGCGGCGACCAGCACCGACCCGAGCAGCACGCCGGTGCCCACCATGGCACCGACCAGCGAGCGGAACAGCGCGACGTCGGCCAGCTTGCCGCCGAGCACCGTGCCGACCACGCCGCCGATGCCGAAGGCCAGCAGCACCACCGGCACGAAGCCCGCCGGCATGCCGGTCACCTCGGTGGTGATGGGCGCGATGTAGGCGTAGAGCGCGAAGACGCCGCCGAAGCCGACCACCGCGACCCCGAGGGTGAGCCAGACCTGCGGCCGGCGCAGGGCGCCGAGCTCGGAGCTGATGGTCGCCGTCGGGTTCCCCGGGGTGCGCGGCACCAGCACCAGGACGGCGACCGCGGTCAGCAGCGCGACGACGACCACCGAGACGAACGCGCTGCGCCAGCCCAGGTGCTGCCCCAGCCAGGTGGCCGCCGGCACCCCGACCAGGTTCGCCGCGGCCAGCCCCAGCATCACCGAGCTGACGGCGCGGCCCTTCAGCTCGGTGCGCACCAGGGAGGCGGCGACCAGCGAGGCGACCCCGAAGTAGGCCCCGTGCGGCAGGCCGGCGACGAAGCGCGCCAGCAGCAGCGTGCCCTGGCCCGGGGCGGCGACGGTGAGCACGGTGCCGGCGAGGAACGCACCGAGCAGGCCCAGCAGCAGGCCCTTGCGGGGCAGCCGGGCGGCAGTGGCGGCGATGACCGGCGCCCCGACGACGACGCCGAGCGCGTAGGCGCTGACCAGGTGCCCCGCGCTGGGGATGGAGACGCCGACGCCGCGGGCGATCTCGGGCAGCAGGCCCATCGTGACGAACTCGCTGACCCCGATGCCGAACGCACCCAGGCCCAGGGCGACGATCGCCAGCACCGCCCGCCGGGTGTCGGGGACGACGACGGGCGGGGCGGTGACGGTCACGTGGCACAAGCATGCCAGCGCCCCAGCCGGCGCCCCGGCGGGTTCAGCGCGGGCGCGGGGTGCGGCGCAGCCGCAGCAGCTGGTTGGCCGCGGCGGCCCGGCGGGGCGAGCTGAGCGGCAGCACGTCGAGCAGGGCCTGCCAGACCGCGGCGTCGTCGGCGGCCTCGGGGAGCCGGCTCCAGCGCAGCAGCAGGTCGGGGCGGGGTGCACGCAGGACGGCGGCGCGCAGCGAACCGGTCAGCCGGGCGCGGGCGGCCCGCACCCCGGGCGCCTCGGAGCGCGGCAGCACCGGGCCCGGGTACCGCTCGAGCGCGGTGGCCACCGCGCCGCGGGCCAGCAGCCGCCGGACCTGGTCCAGGTCGGTGTCCAGCGGTGCGGTCAGCCGGTAGGGCCGGGACCCGACGAGGTCCTCGCCCAGCAGCTTGCGCAGGCGGGACAGCTCGGCCCGCACCGTCACGGCGGCCGCGTCGCCGACGTGCACCTCGGCGGCCAGCTGCTCGGCGCTGCGGCCCTCGCCGGTGACGGCGGCCTCGGCGAGCAGCAGCACGAGCTCGGAGTGCCGCAGCGAGAGCTCGGTGCGGCCGGTGGGCGTGGTCAGCCGGGCGCGCTCGCGCCCGAGCACCTCGAGCAGCGGGGTGGCCGGCCGGCGGCGGGGTGGCAGCGCGGGCACGCCGGACAGCTGCTCGCGGTGCAGCCAGCGCAGCTCGGACTCGGCGGCCGCGACCGTCGCGCGGACCAGGGTGAGCACGTGCGGGCTGGCCACGTGGTCGCCGCCGGTGACGTCGATGGCCCCGAGCAGCACCCCGGTGACCGGGTCGTGCACCGGGGCGGCCGAGCAGCTCCACGGCTGCACCGTGCGGCTGTAGTGCTCGCTGCCGTAGATCTGCACCGGGGTGTCCAGGGCCAGGGCGGTGCCCGGGGCGTTGGTGCCGACGACGTCCTCGCCCCAGCGGGAGCCGGCGACGAAGTGCATGCGCTCGGCCTGGCTGCGCAGCTGCCGGTCGCCCTCGACCCAGAGCATGCGGCCGGCGGCGTCGGTGACCGCCACGATCATCTTGTCGGCCTCGGCGTCGGCGACCAGCAGCCGGCGGATCACCGGCATCACGGCGGCCAGCGGGTGCGCCTCGCGGTAGGCGACCAGGTCGTCGTCGAGCAGGTCGACCGGGGCCGGGACGCCGTCGGGGTCCACGCCGTTGCCCAGGCTGCGCCGCCAGGAGTCCCAGACCACGGGGCGGACGTGGTGACCCACCACCGGCCGCCCGCCGCGGGTCACCAGCGCCTCGTGCGCAGCGCGCAGCCGGCGGGTCACGATCGGGGTGGGCGCGCCGTCGGGCAGCGCGAGCCAGGGGTTCACCGTGGTCACGCGCTCACCCGTGGCTCCGCTGCCCAGTGGCTCATGTCACCGCCATGGTGACCGGTGCGGCCCGAATGCGCCACCACTCCGGCGTCGGATCAGTCCTCGGCTTCCCACCGGGGCAGCTGCCAGGGCCGGACGACGGCGGCCAGCACGACCCCGGCCAGGGCGAACGCGATCACCACGACCGTGCCGATGGCTGCACCGTCGTTGCCGAGCACACCGACCACCGGGGCCACGACCGCACCCACGCCGAACTGGACGGCGCCCAGCATCGCGGCCGCGGTGCCGGCGGACTCGCCGTGCCGGGACAGCGCGATGGCCGGGGCGTTGGGCAGCGCGAGCCCGCTGCCGGCGAGCACGACCCAGATCGGGACGGCGACGCCGAACAGCCCGCCGGTGCCCGTGGAGGCCAGCAGGAGCAGCACGACCCCCGCCGCCCCGGCCAGCGACAGGCCGCCGACCAGGATCGCCTGCGGCTGGAACCGGCGCAGCAGCACCGGGTTGAGCTGGGTGGCCGCGATCAGCCAGACCGCACCGGCGCCGAAGAGCAGGCCGAACTGCTGCTCGTCGAGGCCGAACTCGTCCTGGTAGACGAAGGTGGCGCCCGAGACGTAGCTGAACAGCCCGGCCATGGTCAGCCCGGCGACGACCACCAGGCCGACGAACACCCGGTCGCGGAACAACCCGGCGTAGGCCCGCGCGGTGCCGCGCAGCCCGCTGCTGGCCCGACGCTCGGGCGGCAGCGTCTCGGGCAGGGCGGAGCCGACGACGAGCACGAGCAGCAGCCCGTAGACCGCCAGCGCCACGAACACCCCGCGCCAGGAGGTGTAGCGCAGCAGCTCGCCGCCCAGGGTCGGCGCGAGCACGGGCGCGGCACCGAGCACCAGGAACAGCCGGGAGAGCAGGGTCGCGGCGGCCCGCCCGGTGTAGAGGTCCCGCACCACGGCGAGGGCGATGACCGCGCCGGCCGCCGTCCCCACGCCCTGCAGCACGCGCAGCGCGCCGAGGACGGCGATGTTCGGGGCGACGAGCACCAGCAGCGAGGCCACCACGTGCAGCGCGGTGCCGGCGATCAGCGGGCGCTTGCGGCCGAACCGGTCCGAGAGCGGGCCGAGCACCAGCTGACCGACGGCCAGCCCCAGCAGGGTGCCGGTGAGGGTGAGCTGCACGGTGGCCGACGTGGTCATGAGGTCATCGGCGATGGTGGGCAGCGCCGGCAGGTACATGTCGATGGTCAGCGGACCCAGCGCCACGAAGGCGCCGAGGGTCAGGGCGAGCTTGGCCCGGCCGGGCGCCGGGGTCGCGGTCGCGGTCGCGGTGGTGGGCTTGACGGTGGTGGTGCTGATGGCGGAGCTCCTCGGCGTCGTCGTGCGGGTGGCTCCCGCAGGAGCTGCACAGGTGGGGCCAAGGCGCGGCCGGCCGGAGGTGTTCCCCGACCGGCGTGGTGTCACCCGCTGTTCACGTACGGGGCGGCCGCGCCGGCAGCAGCGCGCGGGGGTCGCGGGCCCGCAGCGCGCCGCGCCAGAGGCCCGCGCCGTAGGCGAGGTCCTCGAGCCGGCGGCCGGCGGCGAACCGCAGCGGGCCGACCTCGTGCCGGTGCGGCCACCAGGCCACCGCGGCGTCGGCGACGGCGACCAGCGCGACCAGCCGGCGCACCCGCTGCACGCCCAGCAGCGGGACGACCAGCGGCCAGTGGTGCCGGGTGACCGACCGGGCCAGCGTGCGGCCGGCCGACCACGACCCGCGGACGACGAGCGTGGCGGCCAGCCCGGTCGGCGGCGGGTCGCCCAGCCGGGCGGCCAGCTTCTGCGTGGCCACGGTCAGCACACCCGCGGCGGCCAGGCCACCGGGGCGGCCACCCAGGAGCAGCAGGGCCCAGGCCGCCGCCGACCACGGGGACATCACCACCGGGGCGACCGCCGGGCCGTGCCGGCGGGCCAGCAGCGCCGCGCCGGTGCCGTAGAAGGCGCGGCGGCGCAGCCAGTCCGTCGTCCGCACGGGGTGCTCGTGGGCGACCTGGGCGCCGGGCTCGTAGCGCACCCGCCAACCCGCGGCGGCCAGCCGCCAGACCAGGTCGACGTCCTCGGCGACCTGCATGGTCTCGTCGAAGCCCGCGGCGAGCGCGGCCCGACGGACCAGCAGGGCGGCGCTGGGCACGTAGGAGACCCCGGTCAGCGGGGCCACCGGCGCGGGGTGCGCACCCATGTCCAGCGCGCTGACGGCGTCCTCGTAGCCGCTCACCCAGCCCGGGCGGCCCGCGGGCAGCGCGACGATCCGCGGCGCGACCACCGCCAGCCGGGGGTCGGCGAGGTGCGCGGCCAGCACCCCCAGCCAGCCCGGGCGCGGGACGCAGTCGGAGTCCACGAACGCGACGGCACCGGTGGTGGCCGCGCGCAGGCCGGCGTTGCGGGCGGCCGACGGCCCGCGCGCGGTGTCGTGCCGCAGCACCCGGGCGTCGTGCCGGACGCAGACCGCGGCCGTCACCGCGGGGTCGGCCGAGCCGTCGTCCACGACCAGCACCGGGACGTCGGGCAGGTCGGCCCGGACGGCGGCCAGCAGCCGGTTCAGCTCGGCGGTGCGGTCCTTGACCGGGACGACGACCGTGACGTCACCGGGGACGACGGGGTCCAGCCGCGGGTGGGCCAGGCCGGTGTCCAGCAGCCGGGCGGCCAGCACCGCCGTGGTCGGGTCGGCGACGACCAGCTCGTCGCCGGTCAGCAACGCGCGGGCGCGTGGGGCCAGCCGGAGCAGCCGCAGCGGCGACCCGCCCAGCAGCGCGGCCCCGCCGTCCCGCCGCCCGGTGCGGGGGTCCAGGACCACCCGGAACCCGTCGGGCAACCGCCCGCCCGGCGGCGTCACCCGGGCACCGGCGCCGCGGGGAGCAGCCGGCCGGACGGGTCGACCTGCCAGCGGTCGACCGCTGCGACGGCCCGGTCGAGCATGCCGGCGAGGAACCGCGCCCCCTCGTCCGCGGTGGCACCCGTCGGATCGCCGAGGACGCCGTTCGGGCTGACCGCGGCCACACCCCCGGCCCGCAGGCGGGGCAGCAGCTCGGCGATCGGTGCGGTCTCCCCCGCCTCGGCCAGCTCGGCCCGCACGGCCTCCGGTTCCACGTGGAGCAGCAGGGAGGTCTCGGTGCGGCCGGCGTGCGCGTCGCCGCCGGGCACACCGCAGGGGAACCAGGCGACGTCCCGACCCTCGTGCCGCAGCAGCGGGACGGCGGCCCGCAGCGCCTCGAGGTTGCCGCCGTGCCCGTTGACCACCAGCAGCCGCCCGGCCCACAGCCCGGCCGACCGGCCCAGCTCCACCAGCAGCGTGGTCAGCGCCGGTGTGCCGATCGACACCGTGCCCGGGAAGCCCTCGTGCTCGCCGCTGGCCCCGTAGGGCACGGCGGGGGCCAGCAGCAGCCCGGGCCGCCGGGCCACCAACCCGGCCGCGACGGCGGCCGCGACGGTCGTGTCGGTGCCCAGCGGCAGGTGCGCCCCGTGCTGCTCGACCGACCCGAGGGGGACGACGACCGTGGGCCGGCCGCCCAGCTCCGGCGACCGCACCCCCGCCAGGCTCACCACGTCGTGACGACCCGGTGCGCCGAGGCCACCGCGCCGGGGACGCCGGCCGGGGCGAGGCAGTCGCCGACCCGGTGCACCGGGATGCCGGGCGGCGCCGCGGGGGCCTCGACCGGGGTCGGGTGGGCGGCGGTCACGACCCAGTCCACCACCCGGGTCTCGACGGCGCCGGTGAGGTGGTGGAGCAGCGTGACCGTCCGCCGTCCGTCGTCCCCCGTCGTGGCCGACAGCGGCACCCGCTCGACGGTCTGCGCGATCCCGGCCGCGGCGGCGCGGCGGTGCCACAGCTCGCGGTCCAGCGTCGGGCCCAGCGCCTGCGCGGCCACGAGGGCGCCGGTGACCACCTCGACGGCGCACCCGCGAGCGGCCAACAGCTCCGCGGTGGACGACGCGTGCGGTCCGCCCAGCTCGTCGACCACCAGCACCGCACCGGCCGGGTGCGCCCGCCCCGCCAGCACGTCGGCCGCGGGGACCACCCGCGGGTCGTCGCCGGCCCAGGCGGGGCGGGCCGGCACCGCGCCGATGGCCAGCACGACGACGTCGGGCCGCAGGTCGGCGAGCAGCTCCGGGGTGGCCCGGGTGCCGGTGCGCACCTCGACGCCCGACCGGGCGCACTCCCGGGTGTCGGCGTCGACCACCCCCGCCAGCTCGCCGCGACCGGGGGCGGCCGCGGCCAGGAGCAGCTGCCCGCCGAGCCGGTCGGCGGCCTCCACCAGGGTCACCCGGTGCCCGTGCGCGGCGGCCAGCGCAGCCGTCCGCAGCCCCGCCGGCCCACCGCCCACGACCACCACGCGGCGCCCCGGACCCCGCAGGGGCACGGGCACCGGGCCCAGGGTCTGCACGCAGCGCATCGGCCGCCCGGCGCCGATGCCCGCGGCGCACTCGTTGCAGCCCGTGCAGGCCCGCACCGGTTCGCCCCGCCGGGCCTTCGCCACGAAGTCGGGGTCGGCGACCTGGCCGCGCACCACCCCGACCAGGTCGCAGTGGGCCAACGCCGCCTCGGCCTGCTCGGGGGTGGTCACCCGGCCGACCCCGATCACCGGCAGCCCCGCCTCCCGGAGCCGCGCGGCCAGCGGCAGCGCGTAGCCGTGCGCCGTCGCCATCGAGGGCTCGACCAGGAACAGCGACTCGGTGGCCACCCCGACCGTCGTCGACAGCCAGTCCACCGCGCCGGTCACGGCCAGCCGGTGGGCGGTGGCGACGGCGTCCTCGGTCGTCGTCCCGTCCGGTTCGTGGACGGCGAGCCGGACGCCGAGCAGCAGGTCCGGGCCCAGCGCCGCGCGGACGGCGGCCACCACCTCCAGCAGCAGCCGGTCCCGGTCGCGCCCGTACCCGTCGGCGCGGCGGTTGGCCCGCCGGGAGAGGAACGCCCGCAGCAGCGAGGACTGCGAGGCCTGCAGCTCGACGCCGTCCAGACCGCCGGCGCGCACGTGCCCGGCGACGAGGGCGAACCCGGCGACGACCCCGGCCAGGTCGGCGGCGGTCGCCTGCCGGGGCACCTCGCCGAACAGCGGGTCGGCCAGCGGCGAGGGCGCGACCAGCGGCACCCGCGGGTGCAGCGAGCTGCCCTGGCCGCCGTTGTGGTTGAGCTGGGCGACCACCAGCCCGCCGTGCCCGTGCACGGCGTCCGCGATCTCGCGGTACCGGGGGGCGACGGCCGGGTCGGTGCCGTCGACGACCTTCTCGTAGGGCTGGTCGGCCGGGTCCACCGCCTGCTCCTCGGTGATGACCAGCCCGGCACCCCCGGCGGCCCGGGCCGCGTAGTAGCTGGTCTGCGCGGGCGAGGGCAGCCGGTCCACGGCCAGGTTGGTGAGGTGCGCGCACGAGACGACCCGGCTGGGCAGCGTGCGGCCCCGGACCACCAGCGGCTCCAGGATCTGCACGCCCGCACTGTCCCACCCGCACTGCTGGGTTAGGGCACCCTTACCCTGCTCGGGTGATCCGTGCCGTCTCCGCCGTCCTCGGCCTCCTCGTCCTGGCCGGCTGCGCCGCCCCGACCACGGAGGACGCCGCGGCCTCCGCAGCACCCGCGTCCGGTGTCGCCCCCGACGCGCTGCCCGACGGCTTCGGGTCCACCGCGGCCGACGGCGTCTTCCCCCGGGACGTCGTCCACTTCGGCGGGACGACGACGATCCCCGCGGCGCCCGAGCGCGTGGTGGTGATCAGCACCGGCCAGCTCGACGACGTGCTCTCCCTGGGCGTCGTCCCGGTCGGCGCCACCCAGGCCAGCGGCGCCGGGCTCGTGCCCGACTACCTGACCGCGGCCTTCCCCGACGCCGACCTGTCCGGCCTGACCTCGGTCGGGCTGCGGCTGGAACCGGACCTCGAGGCGATCGCCGCGCTGCGCCCCGACCTCGTGCTGGTCAACTCGGTGGGCGCGGAGACCGTGGGCGCCGCCCTCGCCGGCATCGCCCCGACGGTCGTCACCGAGGGCACCGGCGTGAACTGGCAGCAGGACCTGCTGCTGGTCGCCGCGGCGCTGGGCCGCACCGCCGACGCCGAGCAGCTGCTCGGCGGCCTGCTCGGCGACGCGGCCCAGGTGGGTGCGCAGTTCGCCGGCGCCACGGTGAGCGTCGTGCGGATCGGCTCGGACCGCACCCGGATCTGGGGCGTCGGCTCCTTCGTGGGCAGCCTGCTCGCCGCCGCGGACGTCGCCCGGCCGGCCGACCAGCAGTTCACCGGGACCTCGCAGGACCTCTCCGACGAGGAGCTGCAGCGGGCCGGCGGCGACCGGCTGTTCTACGGCGTGCAGGCCGGGGCCGAGCAGGCCACGGCGCTGTCCAGCCCGCTGTGGACCGGGTTGCCCGCCGTGGCCGACGGCACCGCCGTGCAGGTGGACGACGAGGCGTGGTTCCTCAACGCCGGCCCCGCCGCCGCCCGGGTGGTGCTGGACCAGCTGGCCGCCGGCTAGCCCGGCAGGTGGGCGGTCAGCCAGGCCACGACGTCGGCGGTGACCTCGTCGCGGTTGGTCTCGTTGACCAGCTCGTGCCGGGCGTCCGGGTACAGCGAGAGCGTCACGTCGGCGACGCCCGCGGCCCGGTACCGGTCGGCCAGCGCGGTCACGTTCGCACCACCCGGCCCACCGACCGGGTCGCGGTCGCCCGAGACGAGCAGCAGCGGCAGGTCGGCCCGGACACCGGACGGGTCGGCGGTGCGCTCGGCGGTGGCCAGCACCCCGCCGATGATCGCGTCCTCGGTGAGGAAGCCGCACAGCGGGTCGGCCATGTACGCGTCGACCTCGGCGGGGTCGCGGCTGAGCCACTCGAACCCGGTGCGCGGCTCGAAGCCGGCGTTGAACGCCGCGAGACCGGGCTGGTCGGCGGGCAGCCCGGCGAGCACCCCGCCGAGGCCGTCGAGGGTCGTCGAGCCGCTGAGCACCACGCCGGCGTAGCGGACCGGTTCGTCCAGCAGCACGCTCTGCATGCCCATCGAGCCCAGCGAGTGGGCGAAGGCGAACAGCGGCAGGTCGGGGTGCGTCTGCACCAGCTCTCGGGAGTGCTGCGCGACGTCGGCCAGGAAGCCCGCGGTGCCCGCCGCCCCGAAGCTGCCCAGCGGTACCTCGTCGGACACCGAGGCGCCGTGGCCCCGGTTGTCGGCGGCGGACACCACGAACCCGGCGGCGACCAGCGCGCGGGCGAAGCGGTCGTAGCGCGGGCCGTGCTCGGCCAGCCCGTGCACGAGCTGCACCACCCCGACGGGCTCGCCCGGGACGTCGTCCCAGGTGTACGTGGCGATCGGCAGACCGTCGGCGGGGGACGGGAAGGTCGTCGGCATGCCGGCATCCTGCCCGGGCGGTCCGGCACGCAGCCAGCGCACCGTCAGACGTAGAGGTCGACCGCTCCCGTCGCAGCAGCCGCGGCGGCGGCGTCCTGGGCCCGCTGGGCCCGCGCGGCCAGGGCGTCGGCCAGGGCGACCGAGGCCACCGTGACCTGCTGCCGGGCACCCTGCAGGGCCTGGGCGTCGGCGCCGTCCCGCTCCAGCCGGCGCAGTGCGGCCTCGGCCGCGGTCACGGACTTCTGCAACGCCGCGATGTCGGTGGACACGGGGCTCCTCGGTCGGGGGTCTGCCCCACGATCATCGACACCCGAACGACGACCTCCAGCCGTACGCCGCGTGGTTCGTACCCCGGGCCAGCGGGCACCCAGGGCCCATGACCGACGACCCGACCCGCAAGGTCGCCGAGCTGCTGTCCGACCAGCGCCTCGGCATGTTCACCACCCACGCCGCCGACGGCACGCTGACCAGCCGGCCGATGGCGCTGCAGGAGGTCGAGTTCGACGGCGACCTCTGGTTCTTCGCCGCGCGCGACTCCCGCAAGGTCACCCACCTCACCGCCGACCCGCAGGTCAACGTGGTGGCCGGGTCCGGTGGCACCTGGATCTCGCTCACCGGGCGGGCCGCCGTCGTCACCGACGAGGCCAAGAAGAAGGAGCTGTGGAACTCCGGCGTCGCCGCCTGGTTCCCCGACGGCCCCGACGACGACGAGATCGTGCTGATCAAGGTCGAGGGCGACTCCGCCGAGTACTGGGACACCCCGGGCGGGCGGATCTCCACGGTGCTGAGCTTCGCCAAGGCCAAGGTGACCGGTGAGCCCTACAGCGGCGGCGAGAACGAGAAGGTCACGCTCACCTGAGTCGCACAGGGAGAGCACTGCCGACGTGCAGGGACGGGGGTGATCGTGGGGGCACCACACCAGGAGGTGCCCCGATGATCGCCGTCACGCTGCTCGCCACGTTCTTCGCGCTGCTCACCGCGGTGGAGTTCGCGCACTCCCCCGCCGGCGCCCCCGGCCTGGTCGCCCCCCGCCGCTGACCCGGGGCGCGGCGGCGCTCAGTCCGCGAACACGGCGGTGAGGGCGCGGGCGACGTCGGCGTGGTCGCGGACCAGGCGGATCCGGCCGCGGCCCAACTGGGCGAGGTCGCGGCCCAGGTCGACGTCCTGCTCGCCGCTGGTGTCCAGCAGCACGTCCAGCCGGGGCAGCCGGGCCGCCGCGATCCGGGGGTCGGGGCCGGCGTTGTGCACGCAGTCGCTGAGCAGCAGCACCCGGGCGTCCCGCGGCGGCACCCCGACCAGCAGCCGGCCCGCGGTCTCGAGCGCGAACGAGACGTTGGTCAGGCCCTGGGTGGGCACACGCAGCAGCAGGTCGACGACGCCGAGCGGCTCGACCGGTGCGCCCAGCGGCACCAGCACCGCGGCGTCGGACCAGAACGCGACGACGGCCAGGTAGTCGCGGCCCAGCTCCCTGGCCAGCGCGCCCACCGTGGCGGCCGCCGTCCGCAGGCGTTCGCCCTTCATCGAGCCCGAGACGTCGACCACCAGCACCACCGACCGCCGCCGGCGCAGCCGCTCGCGCACCACGACGTCGTCGTCCTCGGGCCAGGGTTTGCCGGCCAGCGCGTCGACGGTGCGCTCCAGGTCGAGCTCGTCGGAGCCGCCGGACCAGCGCACGCTGGCCAGCTCCCCCACCCCGCGGCGGGCGCGGCGGTCCCGCGGCGGACGGGGGACGGCGAGCCGGCGGGCGATCTGCCGCGCCCGCTGCCGGGTCACCGCGTCGGACTCGGCCAGGGCGCCCAGGTCGGCCAGCGCGATCAGGTCGGCCGGCTCGTCCGTCGTCCCGGGGGTCGAACCGCCGCCCTGCGCCTTCGCGCGCTGCCGGCGCCGGTCACCCGAGGACAGCGCGAGACCGCCACCACCCCGCGACGGCTCGTAGGTGCTCGGCTGCTCGGTCAGCTGCTTGGGACGGCGACGCAGCGGCCGCATCCCCCGCGGCGCCCCCGACCGGTCGCGGCGGGTGACCGGCGAGTCGGCCTCGACGGCTCTTCAACCGGGGGCGGCCGCGGCGGGCCGGAGCAGGAAGTGGTCCTCCCAGATCTCGCGCAGCACGCCCTCGGCGGTCTGCTCGGCGATCTCGTCCAGGTGCACCCGGCCGCTCAGTGCCACCACCATCGCGTCCCACACCACGCCCGTGTAGTCCGCCGGCAGGTCCCGCGGCGGCATCCCGGAACCCGCGGCTCCTGGGATCTCGGTGCCGCGCATGGCGGCGAGCTGGGCGGCGACGAGCGCGACGTCGATCGCGCCGCGCACGCTGCTGCCCTGCCGGACGTCGTCCCGCTCCCGCGTCGCCCGGGTCAGCGCGACGGCGTCGGCGACCAACCGCGCCGAGGTCAGCCCGGTGCGGCGGGCCACGATGCCGCGCTCGGCGTCCTCGTCCTGGTAGCCCACGGCCAGCCGGCACATCCGGTCGGCGACCGAGGTGGGCATGCGGGTGGTGCCGACCGCGTCGTACGGGTTCATCGAGGCGACCACCCGGAAGGTGTCGGCGGCCTGCACGGTGCCCACGGTCGGCACCGTGATCGACCGCTCGGCCATGGCCGTGAGCAGCGTGTTCAGGGTGTCCTCGGGGGCCCGGTTGAACTCCTCGACGTAGAGGAAGCCGCCGCTGCGCATGGCCTCGACCAGCGGACCGGCCACGAAGTTCTCGGCCGTGTAGTCCTCGCGCAGCACCCGGGCCGGGTTGTGGTGCCCGACCAGCCGGGTCGGCGTGAGGTCGGCGTTGCCCTCGACGAACAGCAGCGGGATGCCCCACTCGGCGGTGATCGCCCGCAGCAGGGTGGACTTCGACGTCCCGGGTGGTCCCTCGATGAGCACGTCGCGGCCGGCCGCGACGGCGGCCAGCAGCAGGTCGGTCTCGCGCTCGCGGCCGACCAGGTGGGTGGCGACGCGCTGACGGACGGCGCGCACGTCGGCGGCGGCAGACGCCGTCGTCCGGTGGATCTGGTCCATGGTGTCCCGTCGTGAGGGGGCGGCCGGGGTGGTCCCCGGCCGCCCCGGTGATCACTTGACCGTGTAGCCGGCGTCGACCGGGAGGGTCACGCCGGTGATGTACCGCGCCTCGTCACTGACCAGGAAGAGGATCGCGTTGGAGATGTCGACCGGCTCCACCCACGGGATCGGCAGCGCGTTGGTCGACTCGAAGATCGGCGCGGCCTTCTCCCGGGACGGGTTCGGGTCGTCGGGCGCGAACAGCCCCCAGGTCTTCTGGTTCTGGATCATCACCGTGTCCACCCCGGTCGGGTGCACGCTGTTGACCCGGATCGAGTGCTGGGCGAACTCGTTGGCCAGGGTGCGCATCACGCCGACGACGCCGTGCTTGGCCGCCGTGTAGTGGATGGTGTTCGGCGTCCCCTTGAGGCCCGCGGTCGAGCTGGTCAGCACGATCGACCCGCCCCGACCGCCCTCGATGAGGTGCGGCAGGGCGACCTTGCAGGTGTTCCAGACGCCGGTCAGGTTGATGTCGATCATCTCCCGCCAGGCCTCGTCCGAGAGCTCCAGCGCGGGCTGGATCTCGAACACCCCGGCGTTGCCCAGCACGATGTCCAGCCGGCCCAGCTGCGCGACCCCCTCGTCGACAGCGGCCTTCATCGCCGCGGTGTCGCGGACGTCGGCCTTCGTCGCCACGATCCGCCGGTCCAGCGCCTCGACCTGACGGACGGTCTCGGCGAGGTCCTCGTCGGTGGCCGGCGGGTACATGCCGATGCTCTCGATCGGCCCGCAGACGTCGACGGCGATGATGTCGGCGCCCTCCTGGGCCAGCCGCAGCGCGTGGCTGCGGCCCTGGGACCGGGCCGCGCCGGTGATGAACGCGACCTTGCCCTCGACCCGGCCGGTCACTTGGCCAGGATCCCTGCGTCGACGGGCAGCGTGGTCCCGGTGACGTACCTGCCGTCGTCGGAGACGAGGAACAGGATCGCGTTGGAGATGTCGACGGCCTCGATCATGTCCACCGGCAGCAGGTTGGAGATCGCGTTGGCGATCGAGGGGTCCTCGGCCAGGAACTTCTCCATCACCGCGTTGACCACCATCGGGGTGTTGACCCCCGTCGGGTGCACGGTGTTCACCCGGATCCGGTGCTTGGCCAACGTGTTCGCGAAGGTGCGCATCAGGCCCACCACGCCGTGCTTGGCCGCGGTGTAGCCCTCCCCACCAGGGGAGTCCCCGCCGATGCCCTTGAGCCCGGCCGTCGAGCTGGTCAGCACGATCGCGCCGCCATCGCCCTGCTCGACCATGGTCGGCACCGCGGCGTGCACGGTGTTCCAGACGCCGGTCAGGTTGATGTCGAGCACGTCCTGCCAGGCCTGCGGTGTCTCGCTTCCCTCGCCCATCGGTGCGATGCCGGCGTTGGCCAGCACGATGTCCACCCGGCCGAGCTGCGCCACGCCGTCCCGGACGGCGCCCTGCAGCGCTTCCAGGCTCCGGACGTCGGCCTGGCTGGCCACGATCCGCCGGTCCAACGCCTCCACCTGGCGCACGGTCTCCGCCAGGTCGTCCGGGGTCGCCATGGGGTAGGCGACCGAGTCGATCTGCGCGCACAGGTCGACCGCGATGATGTCCGCGCCCTCCTGCGCCAGCCGTACGGCGTGGCTACGGCCCTGACCTCGAGCCGCACCGGTGATGAAGGCGACCTTGCCCTCGAGCTTGCCCATCTGTGGTTCCTCCTCGTCGAGTCCCCCGCTGGGGTGGCGGTGCGCGACCCGACGCATCGGTGCGTCGGGTCGTCAGGGCCCTCGCGGGGCCGCGGCCATCGGCCGCCCGGTTCGCGGCCTCCAGGCCGCCGGGCCGCGCAGGTACCAGGGCTTGCTGACCAGCAGGGACGCCAGCGCCGGGCGCACCGAGCGCCACCGCACCGCCAGCCGGGCGGTCACGCGGGCACCGCCGCGGCGACGGCGAGGGCGGCGCGGCGGCCCTCGAGGACGGCGTCCAGCACCGTCCGCGGCGCGACGACGTCCCCGGCGAACCGCTCACGGCCCTCGTCGGGCAGCACCCGACCGGGCAGTCGGTGCCCCGCGTCGACGACGACGGCGCAGGTCACCTCGGTGCGCTCCCCGCTCCACCGGTGCTCGAGCACCGCCCGGCCTCCGGCCCAGCCGGTCAGCACGACCGCGGTCACCCGGCGGACCCCGGCGACGGCGAGCCGGCGGTTGGCCTCGACCAGGTCGCCGGTGGGCCCGAGCCGGGCGCCGACGAGGTCGTCCGGGGTGGCGAGGGTGACCGTGCGGCCGGCCGCGGCGAGCAGCTCGGCAACCCCCACCCCGACCGGCCCACCCACCGGGTCGTGCACGAGCACCGGCCCGGGTGGCAGCTCTCGACCGGCCAGCACGTCGGCCGCCGGCACCGCCCCGGGGACGACGGGCACCGCCGCCCGCCCCCCGGTGGCGACGACGTCGGCGTCCTCGACCCGGCCCGGGGTGAACGCGACCCCCAGCCGGGTGCACTCGGCGACCAGCCAGTCGGCGAACGACCCGAAGCGCTCCCGGCCCGGCGCGGCCGCGACGAGCGGCAGCAGGCCGCCGACCGCCGGGGCGACCACCTCGACGTCGTGCCCGCGCAGCGCCAGCACCCGGGCCGCCTCCAGCCCCGCCGGCCCGGCACCGGCCACGACCACGCGGCGTCCCCCGCCGGGGACGGGGACATCGGTGTCGGGCTCGGTCAGCTCGTGGCCGCTGCGGGGGTCGACCACGCAGCTCACCGGGGGGTTGCGGGTGTCGAGCACCTGGCAGGCCTGGTTGCACAGCAGGCACGGCCGGGGACGGCGACCGGCGCGCACGGTGGCCACGAACCCGGCGTCGGCGATCTGCGCGCGGGTCATCTCGACGGCCGCGAACCCGGCGTCCAGCAGCTCCTCCGCGTGCGCCGCCTCGACGACCGACCCCTGCGCCACCACCGGGGTGCCGCCGGCCGCGGCCAGCAGTTCCACGTGGAACGTCGGCGTCCGGTGTGCGGTGGGGCGGTACGCGGCCACGTCGAGGGCGCTGCCGCGGACCAGGGTGAGCAGGTCGACCAGCGGAGCCAGTACGCCGACCAGCGCGGCGCTGCCCTTGGGGGTGAGCCCGGCCCACGGCGCCGACTCGTCCACGCTCAGCCGGAGGGCGAGCAGCCGGTCCGGACCCTGCGCGGTGCGCACGGCGGCCAGCACCTCCCGCAGCAGCCGGGCGCGGTCGGTGCCGTGGCCGTCGTCCCGGTGGTTGGTCAGCCCCGACAGGAACTGGCGCAGCAGCGAACGCGGGCCGGCGTCGACCTCCACCCCGTCCAGCCCGGCGGCGACCGCGGTGGCCGCGGCCCCGGCGAAGCCCGCGGTCAGCTCGGCGATGCGGCCGCCGTCCAGCGGGACCGGCACCTCGCGGGTGACGACGTCCGGGACCCGCGAGGGCCCCCACGGCGGCGCCTGGGTCCAGGCCGACGAGCCCTGTCCACCGGTGTGCGTCAGCCCGGCCAGCACCAGCGTGCCGTGCGGCCGGCAGGCGTCGCCGACGGCGGCCCACCCCGGCCCGCAGTCGGCGGCCAGCGGGGCGCGTTCGTACGGGTGGTCGGAGGGGTGCACCGACGCGCCCTCGACCACGACCACCCCGGCGCCGCCCGCGGCACGGCGCGCGTAGTACGCGACGTGCCGCGGGGACAGCGCCCGGCCGGCGCCGAGGTTGGTCTCGTGCGGACCGAACAGCACCCGGGAGGGCGCACTCCTGCCGGCCAGCAGGAGGGGTTCGGTCAACCGCACGGGCTAGCGCAGGTCCAGCCCGGCCAGCGGCGACTCGTCGCAGATCTTCGCCGGCGGGATCGCCGGCATCCCGAGCAGCGTGGGCTGGCCGCGGACGGGGCCCTTGTGCGAGTGGTCGATGTGCGACTTGGGGGTGACGAGCTCCAGGTCGCGGGCGGCCAGGGCGCTCTCGCCGTAGCCCTGCACGCACTCGGGGTCGGGCCCGTCCAGCGGCAGGCCGGTGAAGAACTTGGCCGCCATGCAGCCACCCCGGCAGGAGTCGAAGTGCTGGCACTTGGTGCAGGCGCCGCCGGTCTGCGGGTTGCGCAGGTCGGCGAACAGCTCGCTCTGCTGCCACACGGTCTGGAAGCCGCCGGGGCTGCGCACGTTGCCGGCCAGGAAGTTCTCGTGGATGGCGAACGGGCAGGCGTAGACGTCCCCGACCGGGTCGATCAGGCACACCACGCGCCCGGCGCCGCACAGGTTCAGCCCCGGCAGGGCCTCACCGAACGCCGAGAGGTGGAAGAACGAGTCCCCGGTGAGCACGCCGTCGCCGTTGGCCAGCAGCCACTGGTACAGGTCCTTCTGCTGGGCCATGGTGGGGTGCAGCTCGTCCCACACGTCGGCCCCGCGGCCACTGGGTCGCAGCCGGGTGATGCGCAGCTGGGCGCCGAAGGAGTCGGTGAGGGCCTTGAACGCGTCGAGCTGGCCGGCGTTCTCGCGGGTGACGACGACGGAGACCTTGAAGTCCTTCATCCCGGCCTCGGCCAGGTTCTCCAGCGCGGTGATCGCCGTGGCGTAGGAGCCGACGCCGCGCACCCGGTCGTTGACCGCTGCGGTGGCGCCGTCCAGGGAGATCTGCACGTCGACGTAGTCGGTGCGGGCCAGCTGGGCGGCGCGGGCCTTGTTCAGCTTCACGCCGTTGGTGGAGAACTTGACCCCGACGTCGTGGCCGATGGCGTAGTCCAGCAGGTGCCAGAAGTCCGGCCGCACGGTCGGCTCGCCACCGCCGACGTTGACGTAGAAGACCTGCATGCGCTGCAGCTCGTCGATGACCGCCTCGGCCTCGGCGGTGGACAGCTCGCGCGGGTCACGGCGCCCCGAGGAGGACAGGCAGTGCGCGCACGCCAGGTTGCAGGCGTAGGTGAGCTCCCAGGTCAGGCAGATCGGGGCGTCCAGGCCGTACTCGAACTGGTCGATCAACTTGCCGCCGGTCGGCCGCTGGGTCGGGGCGCGGGTGGGCAGGACAGCGGTCACGACGGGTCCCTCCTGGTGATCATCTGCGAGCGGGACAAGGTGGCCAGCGCGGTGACGTAGGCCGGGTGCTGGGCCTCGGGGACGTCGCAGGCGCGCAGGGTGCTGGGGACGTCGGGGTGCTCGCCGAGCGCCTTCACCACCGCCACCAGCGGCTGGGACTTCAGGAACGACAGCTTGCGGTTGCCGAAGTGGTAGACCAGCGCGCCGAACGGCTCCGGGCGCAGCGCCACCGACGGCGACTTCTGCCACGGCAGGGACGGGTCGAAGGGGAGTTCATCCGCGGGGATCGTGACCGGGCCCGTGTCGGGCCCGGTCACGAGGGTGTCGGCCAACGGCTCAGTACACGCCGCACATGCCGTCGATGGAGACCTCCTCCACCAGGGACTCCTCGACGAGGACCTCCTCGGCGGTGGGGGCGGGGGTCTCGGCGGCCTGCGTCTGCTCGGGCACGGGTGCCTCCTGGTGAGCTGGGTCACGGACCACCAGGACGCTAGTGGCACCGAGTGCCACGCCACAAGTGGGGGCGGCGGGAGGATGATCGGCGCCGTGACCGAGTCCGCCGTCGATGCCCGCGAGGCCACCCGCGCCCGCATCGAGGCAGCCGCCCTCGACCTGTTCACCAGCCGGGACTTCGAGACCGTCACCGCCGACGAGGTCGCCGACGCCGCCGGCATCAGCCGCCGCACGTTCTTCCGGCACTTCGCCACCAAGGCCGACGCCGTGTGGGGCGACTTCCACGCCCACGTCGTCCGGCTCGAGGAGCTGCTGGCCGCGACCTCGGACGACCAGCCCGTGCTGGCCTCCATCTGCGCCGCCTACGTCGAGGTCAACGACTACCCCGGCGCCGACCTCCCGCTGCTGCGCGAGCGCATGCGGCTCATCCTCACCGAGCCGGCGCTGCAGGCCCACTCGCAGGTGCGCTACGCCGACGTCGACCAGGTGGTCGCCGAGCACGTCGCCCGCCGCACCGGGTGCCGCCCCGAGTCGCTGGTCCCCCGCCTGGTCGCGCTGTCCACCCGCGCCGCCGCCACCACCGCCTTCGAGACCTGGCTGGCCGGCGACGGCTCCCTGGCCGACGACCTGCACGCCGCTTTCGACCAGTTGGCGGGTGGCTTCCCGACGCTGAGGTAGGCGGTGCACACGGTCGCCCTTCGGGCTCCGACCGCGGCCAGGAGCCGTTCCCGACCACGCCGAGCCGATCCGCTCGCTCCTCCGGGGAGCCTCCGGCCCCCCGTCGTCGCGAGTCCCCAGGGGTCACCTCGATCGTGTGCGGTCGAGGGCGAGGCCGAGGAACTCGGGGAGGTCGGCCAGGGTGCGGTGGTGCACGCCCACCCGCGCGCGGACGGCGTCCCCGGTGTGCGCCGTCCGCTCGGCCCACCCGCTGCGCGCGTAGCCCGGTCGCACCAGCACGCCGTCCTCGCGCGGCTCGGCGAACGGGTGCACGAAGCAGGGGTGCACCCCGACCAGCACGAACCGTCCGCCCGGCCGCAGCACCCGGGCCGCCTCGCGGACCAGCCCGGGCAGGTCGGGGACGTCGGTGTGGGTGAGCACCGTGGCGACCAGGTCGACGCCGCCGTCGGTGACCGGCAGCGCCGTCGCATCGGCCAGGGCGACCGGCAACCGTCCGCGGGCGTGGCGGAGCTGGTCGGCGCTCAGGTCGACACCCACCACCCGCTCGGCGCGGTCTGCCAGCACGGCCACCTGGCGCCCGGTGCCGCAGCCGACGTCCAGCGCCGTCCCGACCCGGTCCGGCAGCAGCTCGGCCAGCACCTCCCCGGCCGCCGCCATGGCCCCGGCGCCGGCGCCGGTCCACCAGGCGTCGTACCAGTCCGCGTGCCCGTCGTAGCGCGCCATGGCCGGTCAACGCGCCGCTGACGGCTCCGGTGCCCGGCCCCCGGCGCTCAGCCGGGCATGCCCGGGGCGTTCGGCGCCAGGGTGGCGGGGTCGGTGTTCGCGCCGCACAGGATCGTCACCACCCGTTCGCCCTGGGCCGGCCGGTAGCCACCGGTCGCCAGGGCGGCCACCGCGGCCGCGGCCGCGTGCTCGACGGCCAACCGGTGCTCCTCCCACAGGTGCAGGCGGGCGGCCACGACCGCGTCGTCGTCGACCAGCACCGGGACGACGTCGGCCGCGGCCGCGGCGGCCAGCGCCAACGGGGTCACCCGACGGGCGCCCAGGGAGTCCGCGGCGACCGACCGCACCGGGACGTCCACCGGTCGTCCCGCCGTCAGCGCGGCGGCGAACGCCTGGCAGCCGACCGGCTCGACGGCCACCACCCGCACCCCGGCCGCGGCGGCCACCGTGGCGACCCCGGCGAGCAGACCCCCGCCGCCGACGGCCACCACCACGGTGTCGACCCCGCCGGGCGTCGTCGCGAGCACCTCGGTCAGCAGGGTGCCCGCGCCCGCGGCGATCAGGGGGTGGTCGTAGGCGTGCGAGGCCAGGGCGCCGCTGGCCGCGACGTGCTCGGCGGCCGCCTCGGCGGCGTGCGCGTACTCGGTGCCGACCTGCACGACGCGGGCCCCGTAGCCGCGCAGCCGGTCCACCTTCACGGCGGGCGCGGTCTCCGGGACGAAGACGGTGGCCGGGACGCCGTGCCGGGCCGCGGACCAGGCGCAGGCCAGCCCGGCGTTGCCGCCGGAGGCGATGACCACCCCGGCGTCGGGCAGGGTCCCGGCGGCCAGGTGCGCGGCGACCAGGTTGGCCGCGCCCCGGGCCTTGAACGTGCCGGTGTGCTGCAGGTGCTCGGCGGCGAACCACCGGTCGGGCCGGTCGGCGGGGAGCAGCGCCACGGGTCGGACCACCCCGGCGATCCGGGTCGCCGCGGCGTCGACGTCGTCGGTGGTGATCGGCACCGGCCCAGCATGCCCGGGGAGCTGCCCGGTCGGGCAGGTGCACCTGCCCGACCGGGCGGACCTCGGGCTCCGACCGGCCGGTAGGCACCTCCGACCCCTCCCCGGCGGTGTGAGCTGGGCCATACGGTCCGCCCGACCCGGCACCGCCGCCGTTCGAGGAGGGATCCACCCATGCAGGTCGAAGAACTGCTCAAGCCGTTCCCGATCAAGGAGTTCCACCCGTTCCCCCGGGCCATGCTCGGGCCGGGTGCGCACGAGCTGATCGGCCCCGAGGCCCTCAAGCTGGGCTTCAAGAAGACGCTGATCATGACCTCGGGCCTGCGCGGCACGAACATCGTGGAGAAGATCAGCGAGTCCATGAAGTGGCACGGCCTCGACGTCGTGGTCTACGACCAGGTGGAGTCCAACCCCAAGGACTACAACGTCATGGACGCCGTGAAGCTCTACCAGGAGAACTCCTGCGACAGCTTCGTCTCCATCGGTGGCGGCTCCAGCCACGACGCCTGCAAGGGCGCCCGCATCTCGGTGGCCCACGACGGCCGCAGCGTCAACGAGTTCGAGGGCTTCAACCAGAGCGAGAACCCGAAGAACCCGCCGCACATCGCCGTCTCGACCACGGCCGGCACCGGCTCGGAGACGTCCTGGGCCTACGTCATCACCGACACCACCACCGACCCGGACAACCCGCACAAGTACGTCGCCTTCGACGACACCTCGGTGACCACGCTGGCCATCGACGACCCGGTCCTCTACTACGACTGCCCGGTCGACTACACGGCCCAGTGCGGGTTCGACGTCCTGGCGCACGCGTCGGAGCCCTACGTGAGCCGGCTGAACTTCCCGCCGTCCATGGGCAACGCGCTGTACGCCGTGAAGCTGACCGCCGAGAACCTGCGGGCAGCGGTCTGGAACGGCCAGGACCTCAAGGGCCGCGAGGGCATGATGCACGCCCAGTACATCGCCGCCCAGGCCTTCAACTCGGGCGGGCTGGGGATCATCCACTCGATCAGCCACGCGGTGAGCGCCTTCTACGACACCCACCACGGCCTGAACAACGCCATCGCGCTGCCCCGCGTCTGGGCGTTCAACATGCCCACCCAGTACAAGCGGTTCGCCGAGATGGGCGCCGCGATGGGCGTGGACACCTACGGCATGACCGACGTCCAGGCCGCCGACGCCGCCCTGGCCGCGGCCATCCGGCTGCTCCGCGACGTCGGCATCACCGAGAAGTTCACCGAGGTCACCAAGGACAGCTACTCGAAGAACCGGCTGGGCACCGGCCCCACGAAGTTCTACGAGAACACCGGGGTCATCGCCGGGGACGCCGCCGACGTCGACCGCATCACCAACCACGTCCTCGGCGACGCCTGCACCCCCGGCAACCCCAAGGAGTGCACGTTCGAGACGGTGCGCCCGGTGGTCGAGCACTGCATGAACGGCGACCTGGACGACCTCCTCTCCTGACCCACCCCTGATGGAGTCCCAGCGCTCGGGGAACGATGCGCTGGGACTCCACCAACCCCTTGGAGCGCCCGTGCCCGACCCCCGCCCCGACGACTTCACCGACGTCGACGACGTCGCCCGCGCCTTCGCCGAGCACGGCTACGTCACCGACCGCCGGCTGGCCACCACCACGTTCGTCATGAGCCGGCTGGGCAAGCCGCTGCTGCTGGAGGGCCCGGCCGGGGTGGGCAAGACCGAGCTGGCCAAGACGCTGGCCCGCGCCACGGGCCGGAAGCTGCTGCGCCTGCAGTGCTACGAGGGCCAGGACGAGACCAAGGCGCTCTACGAGTGGGACTACGGCAAGCAGCTGCTCTACACCCAGATCCTGCGGGACAAGGCCGCCGAGCTGCTGGTCGACACCGCGTCGATGGCCGAGGCCGTGGACCGGGTCGCCGAGCAGGACAGCGCCTTCTTCTCCGAGCGGTTCCTCGCCGCCCGCCCGCTGCTGGAGGCGGTGCGCTCCCCCGAGCCCGTCGTCCTGCTCATCGACGAGGTGGACCGGGCCGACGAGGCGCTGGAGGCGGTGCTGCTGGAGATGCTCGCCGAGTACCAGGTGTCGGTGCCCGAGATCGGCACCTTCGTCGCCGAGCACGCGCCCTACGTGATCCTGACCAGCAACAACACCCGCGACCTGTCGGCCGCGCTCAAGCGCCGCTGCCTGCACCTGTTCCTCGAGTACCCCGACGCCGAGCGCGAGCTGGAGATCCTGCGCTCCAAGAAGACCGGCCTGGACGACGCCGCGGCCACGACGCTGGTCGACATCGTCCGCGGGCTGCGTGGGTTGGACCTGCGCAAGTCGCCGAGCATCTCGGAGACCATCGACTGGGCGCGCACGCTCGCCGTCCTCGGGGTGACCGAGCTGGAGGCCGGCGTCCTGGCCGACACCGTCTCCGTCGTCGCCAAGTACGAGCGGGACGTCGAGCGCTCCCGCGCCGCGCTGCCGAAGCTGCTGGACCCCAACGCGGTCGTCCCGGAGCACCGGCACGACCACGGGGCGCACTCCCACAGCCACGGGGAACACAGCCACGGGGACGACGACGAGGGCCCCGCCCGGCGAGCCGCCAAGGACCAGCCCGGCCGGCACGACGACGAGTACTACGGGCAGCGGGCCAGCGGGTCGGGCGACGACAAGGCCGGCGGTGCCCGGGAGATCCCGCCGACCACCCGCGGGGTCACGTCGTCCCAGGGTTCCCGGTCCTTCCGCGGCAGCGCCCGCCGCCGTCCGGTCTGATGGAGGGCGCGCTGCACCGGTTCGTCCGGCTGCTCCGGCTGCGCGGCATGCGGATCTCGACCGCCGAGGCCGTCGACGCGTTCGCCGCGGCCGCCGCGGTGGAGGTCAGCGACCGGGCGGCGCTGGAGGCCGCGCTGGGTGCCGCGCTGCTCAAGGACCGCCGGGACACCGAGGTCTTCGCCGACACCTTCGCGAGGTTCTTCACCCTGCGGAAGGTGACCGAGGACGACGAGGGCCACAGCCACGCCCACGACGACCTGGTCGACGAGGGCGAGCTGACCCGCATGACCTGGTCCCAGGAGCCCGGGGCCGAGCCCGAGCAGGGCCACAGCCACGGCAAGCCGATGGACATCCGCGACTACTTCGACGCCGAGGACCTCACCCAGCAGTACAACCTGCACCAGGAGGCCAACAAGGTCGACCTGGCCTCGCTCACCCAGCAGATCGTGCTGAGCAGCGAGCCGGTCGGCAGCGCCGACGGCCAGGAGAACGTGCAGGTCGAGGTCGGCCGGCTGCACGACCCGGGGCTGCCCGGCGACCTGGTGCGGGCCGGCGGCACCCAGCTGGACGTCGAGCTGTCGGTCGCCCAGCAGCAGGCGCTGCGGGACTGGCTGGCGAACCCGGTCGACGACCTGGACCCCGAGGTGGCCGAGGCCCTGCGCCGCCAGCTGGCCGGGGTCATCGACGACCTGCCCGAGCTGCTGGCCGCCCACCTGCAGAAGCTGGCCGAGATGACCGACCTGGCCATCGAGGAGCGCGAGCTGCGGGCCGCCCCGGTGCAGCGGGTGACCGAGGCCGAGCGGGCCAGGATCGAGGAGTCGCTGCGCCGGCTGGCCACCTCCTTGCACGGCGGGCTGACGCACAAGAAGCAGCGCTCGAGCCGGGGCCGGATCAACGTCAGCCGCACGATGCGGTCGAACATGCGCTACGACGGCGTCCCGTTCCGGCCGGTCACCACCCGGCTGGGCGAGGACAAGCCGCGGCTGGTCGTCGTCGCCGACGTCTCGCTGTCGGTGCGCACGACGGCCCGGTTCACCCTGCACGTCGTGCACGCCCTGCAGGACCTCTTCGCCCAGGTGCGCACCTTCGCGTTCGTCGACGACGTCGTCGAGATCACCGACCTGTTCGACGAGCACCCGCTGGAGCACGCCCTGGGCCTGGTGTTCGGCGGCGACGTCATCGACGTGGACGCCACCAGCGACTACGGCACCGTGTTCGCGAAGCTCGCCGGCGAGCACAGCGGCGCCTTCACCCGCCGGACGACGCTGCTCGTGCTCGGCGACGGCCGGGGCAACGGCAACGCCCCGCGGGTCGACGTCTTCGCAGACCTGGCCCGCCGGGTGCGCGAGACGATCTGGCTGACCCCGGAGCCGAGGTACTCGTGGGCGCTGGGCGGCTGCGACCTGCCGGCCTACGCCGACTCGTGCGACCGGGTCGAGGTCATCCGCGACATGTCCGGCCTGGAGGGCTTCGCCACCGACGTCGTCACCCGGGCGAACGCTCGCTGAGGAAGCCGCGCAGGTTGTCCAGCAGGCGGTCGACGTCCCCCTGGTCGGTGTAGGGGGCCAGCCCGATCCGCAGACCGCCGGTGTCGCCCAGGCCCAGGTGGCGGGAGCACTCCAGCGCGTAGAACGACCCCGCCGGCGCGTTCACGCCCCGGGCGGCCAGGTAGCGGTATGCGTCGGAGGAGTCCAGACCGTCGAAGGTGACCAGCAGGGTCGGCGTCCGGTGCTCGGCCCGCGACCGCACGGTCACCCCCGGCAGCGCGAGCAGCGCCGCCTCCAGCGACACCCGCAACGCGTCCTCGTGCTCCTCGACCGCCTGCATCGCGGCCAGCAGCCGCTCGCGGCGGGTGCCGTCCGGCCCGGCGATCCCGGCCAGGACGTCGACCGCGGCCGTCGTCCCCGCCAGCAGCTCGTAGGGCAGCGTGCCCAGCTCGAACCGCTCGGGCACGGCGTCGGTGGAGGGCAGCAGCTTGTCCGGGTGCAGCGTGCGCAGGAACTCCGGGTCGGCGACCAGCACACCGCAGTGCGGGCCCAGGAACTTGTACGGCGAGCAGACGAAGGTGTCGCAGCCCAGGTCGGCCAGGTCGACGGGGGCGTGCGCGGTCAGGTGCACGCCGTCCACGTGCAGCAGCGCCCCGGCGGCGTGCGCCACCCCGGCGATGCGCTGCAGCGGGGGCCGGGTGCCGATCAGGTTCGAGGCGCCGGTGACGGCCACCAGCCGGGTGCGGTCGGTGACCACGGCGGCGACGTCGTCGGCGGTCAGCTCGCCCGTGGCGGGGTCGAACCCCGCCCACCGCACGGTCGCCCCGACCCGCTCCGCCGCCTGCACCCATGGCCGGATGTTCGCGTCGTGGTCCAACCGGGTGACCACGACCTCGTCGCCGGGGCCCCACCCGGCCGACAGCACCCGGGCGAGGTCGTAGGTCAGCTGCGTGGCGCTGCGGCCGAAGACCACGCCCCCGGCGTCCCCGCCCACCAGGTCGGCGATCGCCCGGCGGGCGGCCACCACGACGTCGTCGGCGTTCCGCTCGGCCTGCGTCGTCGACCCGCGGTTGGCGGTGGGCTGGACCAGCGCGGCGTGGACGGCGTCGGCCACCGCGGTGGGCACCTGCGTGCCGCCGGGCCCGTCGAAGTGCGCCGCACCCCCGAGCAGGGCGGGGAACTGCGCACGGAGGACGGCGACGTCGAAGCTCATGCGCCGATCCTCCCGCTCGCCGTCCTCCCCCGCCGAAGTCCGTCCTCCGCCACCAGACCTGGTGGCGGAGGCGTGAGGTGGACCAGGGGCCCTGATCATCGCTGGACGGGCAGGGTGGGGTCAGGCTCGGGGGCCGACGGCGGCGACGACGCGGTCCGGGCGGACCAGCACCCAGCGGTCGCGCAGCGCCGGGCCCAGGTCGGGGAGCGCGCCGCGGTGCAGCACCCGTGGCCGCGCCCCACCGGGCAGCGGCGGCACCACCGGCACCTCCGTGGAGCAGACCAGCAAGGCCCACCCCGGGCCGAGGACGTCGTCCAGCCGGCGCCCCCGCTTCAGCGGCACGTCGGGCACCAGCCGGCCCACCCCGTGCGCCGGGCCCAGGCGGGGACGGCGGACCCACGGCCCGCGCCGCAGCGGTGGGGACCCGGCGGCCAGCAGCGTGCGCGGCAGCAGCCGCAGCACCAGCCGCCGCAGCCGGGCGGCCCGGGGGCCACCGGCGGTCATCAGCCAGCCGGTCAGCGCGGCCAGCCGGACCAGCGACCGGGCGTGCGCCGCGCGCTCGGCACCGTGGGTGTCCAGCAGGGAGTCCGGCGCCCCGGCGAGGACGGCGTCGACCTTCCACGCCAGCTGGTGCGCGTCGCGCAGCCCCAGCCCCAGGCCCTGGCCGATGAACGGCGGGGTGAGGTGGGCGGCGTCCCCGCACAGCAGGACCCGGCCCGACCGCCACCGCCGGGCGACCTGCGCGCCGTAGGTGTACTCCGCCGCCCGGACGACCTCGCACGACGACGCCCCGAACCGGGCCAGCTCGGCGGGCAGGTCGACCGGGCCGTCGGCCAGCCGGAACTCGGCCCGGTAGCGCAGGCCCGCGACCGGCATGAAGGTGGCCGCCCGCCCGGGCCCGCACACCTGGTGCACCCCGGGCCAGACGGGCAGCGGCTGCTCGGCCAGCAGGTCGACGACGAGCCACCGGTCCGGGCGGGCGATCCGGCGGGGGCGCGGGCCCACCGCGCGGGCCACGGTGCTGCGGGCGCCGTCGCACCCGAGCACGGCGTCGGCGACCAGCTCGGACCGGTCCGTCACGACCCGCGCACCGTGGCGGGTGCGCCGCACCGAGCGCACCTCGACACCGGTCACGAGCTCCGCGCCCGACCGCTCGAGCGCGGCCCGCAGCAGGTCCTCGAGGTCGGGCTGGTGGAACATCCCGGCCGCCCCGGGGTCGCGGGGGAACTCGGCCAGCACCCGGTGGTCGGCGTCCAGCAGCCGCAGCCCGGCACCCGGGGCGCTGATCCGCGCGAAGTCCACGCCGGCGTCGGCCAGCACCCGCTGCGCCTCGGCGTCCAGGTGCACCGCGCGCGGGAGCGTCGAGGGCTCGGCCCGCCGCTCCAGCACCTGCACCTCGTGCCCCCGGTGGGCCAGCAGCAGGGCCGCGGTGAGGCCGACGGGCCCGGCCCCCACGACGACCACCCGACCGACGGTCACCGGGTCGACGCGGGCACCTCGGCGGGGTGCCGGTACAGCAGAAGGGCGACGTCGTCATCCTGGTCGTCGGCCAGCAACTGGTCCACCAGCACCGCGGCCAGGACGTCCGGGGCCAGGGCCCGGCCGTCGACCACCGCCCGCACGGCCCGTCCGATGCCCTCGTCCAACGCCTCGGCCCGGCGCTCGACCAGGCCGTCGGTGTAGAGCAGCAGGCTGTCGCCGGCCCGCAGCGGGACCTCCGCCTCGGGCCGTACCCGGCCCGGCAGCACGGCCAGCGGCAGCGACTGCGCGCCGTCGAGCATCGCGACGTCGCCACCGGCCCCGGTCAGGACGGCGGGCAGGTGCCCTGCGCTGCTGTAGCGGAGCGTGCCGGCGGTGCGGTCGACGATCGCGCAGAACACCGTGCTGCAGGTCGCGCCGGGCACGAGCGCGGCGAACCGGTCGAGGGCCGAGAGCACCTGCGCCGGCCCGTTGGCCTCGAGCAGCAGCGCGCGACCGGCGCTGCGCAGCTGCCCCATCACGGCGGCGGCCGGCAACCCACGGCCGACGACGTCGCCCACGACGACGCCGAAGACGCCGTCGGCCAGCTCGACGACGTCGTACCAGTCGCCGCCGACCTCCAGCGCGCTGGCCGCGGGCTCGTACCGGACGGCGAACCCGGCGGGCAGCTCGACCCGGCCCAGGATCGACCGCTGCAGCGTCACCGACACCTCGGTGGCCGCCCGGGCGACCTCGCGCTCGGCCTCGGCCCGCTCGGCAGCCCGGCGGCGCTCGGCCTCATAGGCCTGCGCGTCGGTGACGACCGCGGCCACCTGTCCGGCGACCAGCTCGAGGAAGGCCAGGTAGGGCTCGTCCAACCGCAGGTTCGGGGCGATCCCGGCGACCAGCACGCCGACCGGCGCGGACTGCCCGGCCACCGTCAGCGGGAGGGCGACAGCGGTGTCGACCCCGGCCGAGCCCAGGGCGTCGGGGCCGGGGGGCACCAGCCCGGGCATGCGCTCGGCCAGCCCGGACTCGACCGTCGGTGACCCGCTGGTCAGCGCCCGCCAGGCCCAGTCGGCGACGGTGCCCGAGGGCAGCCGGTCGACCAGCGGGACCGGGGGCGGTGTGGAGCCCCACGTGGTGGCCGCGAGGTGGGCGGCGCGGCCGTCGGGGTCGAGCAGGTAGACCAGGCCGAAGGGGACGTCCTCGGTCGCGCCGGCCAGCGAAGCCATCGCGGCCTGGGCCGCGAGGTCGCGGTCACCGTGCCGGCCCGCCGCGATGCCCGCGAACCCCTGCAGCGCCGTCATCCGACGGGCCCCCAGGACCCGGCCGGTGGTGTCGGTGGTCGTGTTCAGCACCCCGGCCACCGTGCCGTCGGGTTCGACGATCGGCGAGTAGGCGAAGGTGAACCAGGTGGCCTCGTCGAACCCGTGCCGGTGCATGAGCAGCGGCAGGTCGACGTCGTAGGTGGCGGTGCCGGCCAGCACGCCTTCGAGTCGGTCGCGGAGGACCGGCCAGAGCTCGGCCCAGACCTCGGCGCACGGCCGGCCCATCGCGGTCGGGTGCTTGTCGCCGAGGATCGGGGCGTAGCCGGCGTTGTAGACCATGACCAGCTCGGGCCCCCACATGACGAGCATGGGGAAGGGGTTGTTGAGGCAGATCCCGACCGCGGCCCGGAGCGAGTCCGACCAGCCGCTGACCGGCCCGAGCGGCGTGCGCTCCCAGTCGGTGGCCAGCACGAGCTCACGGATCTCGTCGTCGATCCCGTGGGTGAACAGCGTCGCGGTCTGGTCCGGCACCTGCTCCCCCGTCGTCCGGTCCGGTGAACCCCCTCGATCATGCCCCACGACAGGGCAACCGGCCCGGAGGCCGCGTCAGATGAGCCCCAGCTTGGAGCCCGCGTAGACCGCCTCGGCGCGGCGGGACACCGCGAGCTTGCGCAGCACGTTGCCCACGTGGAACTTGGCCGTGGTCGCCGAGATGAACAGCTCGCGGCCGATCCCCTCGTTCGACAGGCCCCGGGCCAGCAGCGCCAGCACCTCCCTCTCCCGCCCGGTGAGGTCGGACCCGTCGGGACCCGACGACGGCGTGGCCAGCGACCGCACCACCACCGCCGCGCTGTGGCTGTCGAAGGCCGACTCCCCGCGGCGGACCGCCCGGATGGCGGCCACCAGCGCGACCGCGTCGACGTCCTTGAGCACGTACCCCCGGGCGCCGGCCTGGATGGCCTGCAGCACCAGCCGCTGGTCCAGGAACGTGGTCACCACCAGCACCCCGGGGGCCGGGACGGTGCTCGTGAGCTCGCCGCACAGGGCCAGGCCGGCGACGTCGGACTCCGCGGACAGCTTGAGGTCCAGCAGCACGATGTGCGGTCGCTCGCGGGCGACCAGGTCCAGCGCCTCGGCGGCGGTGGCGGCCTCGCCGACCACCCGGATGTCGGCCTCGCGCTCGAGGATCGACCGCAGCCCCTGCCGCACGATGGCGTGGTCGTCGACCACGACCAGCCGGATGGCCTCAGCCACCGCCCACCTCCAGCGGGAGCCGGACCTCGACCCGGACGCCACCCATGCGGGCCCGCGCGATGGTCAGCACGGCGCCGACCTCGCGGGCCCGGGAGGCCATGTTGACCAGTCCGCGGTGCTGGCCGGCGTCCTCGCGGAGGGCCCGGCGCAGGGTCTCGGGCGAGCCGTGGCCGTCGTCGGAGACCGAGAGCCGCAGCTCCCCCGGGCGGTGGGCCAACCGCACGGTGCACCGGGTGGCCCCGGCGTGCCGGGAGACGTTGAACAGGCACTCGGCGGCGATCTTCGACATCGCCTCGACGACGGCCGCGGTGAGCTCGACCGGCCGGCCCTCCACCCGCACGGCGACGGCCAGCTCGGGGTGCTCGGCCGGGAGCCGGGCCAGCAGCGTGGGCAGGCCGGGGTCGTCGTGGTCGCTGGACAGCGCGTGGATGGCCCCGCGCAGCCGCTCGACCGCTTCCCGGGTGAGCGCCTTGGCGTGCCCCAGGCGCTCGTGCACCTCCCGGTGGTGCTCGACCTCGGGCCGGCACCACTCGATGGTCATGCCGGCCGACAGCACGTGCTGGGCCACGCTGTCGTGCAGCTCGCGCGCGATGCGGTGCCGCTCGACGTCGACCGCCTCGCGCCGGGCCGCGTCGTCCAGCCGACGCTCGGCCTCGGCCAGCTGCCGGTGCCGCTCGGCGAGGTCCCGGGCCCGCTGCTCGGCCTCGGCGTAGAGCTGCTCGGTCTGCCGGCGCAGCGCCTCGGACCCGGCGAGCAGGTGGTCGCTCAGCAGCGCCACCGCCGACTGGTTGGCCACGATCCGCAGGATGGCGAGGTCCGCCGGGGAGGCCGGCGACCGCGGCCCGACCCAGGCGACCAGTGCGCCGGTCGACCCGTCGTCGACCACCAGGGGGACGACGACCGCGCCGTCGGCGTCCTGCCAGGGCTCGACCACCCCGGCGGCCAGCGCCCCCGCGACGGCACGGCGCACCCCGCCGGGCAGCTCGGCCAGCTCGTGCACCGGGTCGCCGGACGGGCCACGGGCGACCAGGCGGGGTCGGGCCAACGGCAGCGCCTGCTCGCCGAGCGCGAGCACCACCCAGGCGGCGCCGAGGTGCTCGGCGGTGGCGTCGACGACGGCCCGGCACAGCGCGTCGGCGCCGCGGCCGGTGGCGCTGAGCACCTGGGCGATGTGGTCCAGCGACCCCAGCGCGCGGGTCAGCTTGTCGGCGGTGTGCCGGTACTCGGCGTACCAGGAGGGCTTGGACGAGCGCAGCCCGGTGAGCTCGCTGATGCCCGGCGCGGTCACATCGCCGCCCGGAAGAGCTCGGCGACGTCGTCGGCGTCCGCTTCCCGCGGGTTGGTCGACAGGCACGCATCGGCCAGCGTGGTCACCGACAGGGTGGCCACGTCGGCGGGGCGCACGCCGAGCTCGGCCAGCCCGCCGGGGCACCCGAGGTCGGCGGCCAGCGTCGCCACCGCGTCGGCGGCGGCCTCGGCCGCGGCGGCCGGGGACAGCCCCGCGGTGTCGACCCCCAGCGCCGCGGCGACCGGGCCGAACCGGTCGGGGCCGGTACGGGCGTTGAAGCGCATGACGTGCGGCAGCAGCACCCCGTTGACCACGCCGTGCGGCAGGTCCAGCAGGCCGCCGACCTGGTGGCTCATCGCGTGCGTCGCGCCCAGGATCGCGTTGGTGAACGCCAGGCCCGCCTCGAGGCTGGCCTGGGCCATCGCGGTGCGGGCGGCCGCGTCGTCGGGGTGGCTCAGGGTGCGGCGCAGGTTGGCCGCGATCAGCTCGACGGCGTGCAGCGCGTGCACGTCGGTGAGCGGGCCGTGCGCCCGGGACACGTAGGCCTCGACCGCGTGGGTGAGCGCGTCCAGGCCGGTCGCGGCGGCGAGGTCGGCCGGCATGGTGGTGAGCAGCCGGGGGTCGGTGATGGAGATGTCGGGCACCAGGGCCCGGCCGATCAGCGTTGCCTTGACCAACCGGGCGGTGTCGGTGATGACGGCGAACTGCGAGACGTCGGCGCCGGTGCCCGCGGTCGTCGGGCACATGAGGGTGGGCGGCAGGGCGAGACCGACCTTGTCCACGCCCTCGTAGTCGCCGATCGCGCCGCCGTTGCTGGCCACCACGGCGATGGCCTTCGCCGCGTCGATGACCGACCCGCCGCCCAGCCCGACCACGACGTCGCAGCCGCTCTCGGCGTAGGCCCGGGCACCGGCCGCCACCTCGTGGTCCTTCGGGTTGGGCGTGAGGTCCTGCCAGACCGTGCCCACCAGGCCGGCGGCGGCCAGGTGCTGCTCCAGCTCCCCCCACCACCCGGCCGCGAGCAGCCCGTCGTCGGTGACGACGAAGGGACGCCGGGCACCCAGCCGACGGGCGGCGTGCCCGGCCTCCGAGAGGGCCCCCCACCCGAAGACGACCTCGGGCACCAGGTACTTGCTGAACGGGCCGGCGGCCGACACCGGCGGGGCCGGCAGCCCGGACGTGCCCAGCACGGCGGTCATGGCGGACCTCCAGACCGTGGTCGGACGGCGGTCCCCGAGGCTATCCCGTCAGGACCGCCGGTGGTGACCGCCGTCACGTCCGTGCAACGTCAGCCCAGGGCCCGGGCCGTGCTGCGGGGCAGGTCCAGCTCCACCCGCGCGGGCAGCCGCTCGACCTCGAGCGCCTGCCGGGCATGGGCCAGCACCTCGCCGCTGATCGCCCGGTGCACCTGGGCGGGGTCGACCCGGCCGTCCAGCCGCACCCGCAGGTGCAGCCGCGGCGCCGAGGAGGTGCCCGACAGGTGCGCCGACGCCCGGGTGACCCCGGCCAGGTCGCCCACCTCGTCCTCGACCGCCCGGGTCAGCGCCGTCCCCTCGAGCAGCGTGCGGCCGCCGGCGGGGTCGTCGTCCAGCCGGAGCCGGGCGAGCCGGTCCGTGCGGGCCTGCGCCACCAGCCACCACGCCGAGAGCGCGGCGACCAGCAGCGCGGCCACCCCGACCACGGGCCAGAACCAGCCCGTGCGGGCGACGTCGTCGACCGGTGGGTCGACCACGGCGCGGTCGGCCTGGTCGGCACCGAGCACACCCAGCCCGACCAGCAGGGTGAAGGCCCCCGCGGCGAGCAGGAGCAGGGCCAGCACGGTGAGCACCGAGCGGTTGACCCGGACGGCGCCGGGCGTGCGCGTGACCGGCGCGAGGGCCGCGGGGCCGCTCATGCCGACACCCGCTGCAGGTCGACGTCCAGCTTCGGGGCGGCGACCAGCCCGAGGGACTGCAGCGCGACGCCGGCCCGCTCGCGCACCACGGACTCCAGGTCGCCGGTCTCGCGCAGCGCCGTGCGCACGGTCAACGTGGCCGTGCGGCGGCCGACCGAGGACCGGGTGCCGTCGACGCCGGACAGGCCGGCCACCGACTGCTCGAGGGCCCGGCCCACGCCGGTGCGGGAGACCGCGGTGACGACGTCGTCGTCCTCCGTCGCCACGACCAGCAGGGTCCTGCGGCGGGGCTTGAGCTCCAGCACGAGCATCAGCAGGCCGAGGACGGCGAGCACGCCGCCGATGGTCAGCACGGCGCCGCTGGACCAGGTGTGGTCGCGCAGCCAGGACGCGGTGCCCTCGTAGGGCACGAGCAGGTGGCCGGGCCGGCCGAGCAGGCCCTGCACCACCTCGGCGGCCACCAGGATCCCGCCCGCGAGACCGACCAGGCCCAGGACGAGGGCCAGGACGCGGTCGACGCTGCGCACTCAGACCACCCTCTTCTGCTCGGGGGCGCGCTCGACGACGAGCGCCGCCACGTGGACGTCGATCCGCGCGCTGCGCAGGCCGACCAGGGTGACCAGCCGCTCGCCGACGTGCTCGCGGACCCGGCGGGTGACCTGGCGGACCGGAGCCGGCCAGGACACGGACATGTCGATCTCGACGGTGGCCTCCTCGCCGTGCACCCGGGCGGACACCCGGGGCCGGTCGGCGCTGCTCACCGCGACCCCCAGCACGCGCCGGGCGGTGCCGGTGGCGGCGTCCACCTCGGCGGCGGCCGCGGCGGCGATCCGCTCGACCACCCGGTCGGCGATCGTCGTGCGACCCCGGTGCTCCGGTTCCGGCAGCGGGTCGGCGGCCGGGGCCGGGACCGCTGCGGTCGGCGTGGTCACCGGTCCCGGCGGGAGCGGTCGCCGGAGCCCATCAGGGAGGAGAGGTCGAGCTGGCCCTCGACGACCTTGCCGGCCACGAAGCCGAGCGCGGCGAGGACGGCGACGAGGACGAAGGCGCCGAAGCCGCCGAAGGCCCCGGCGATGCCGAGGACCATCCCGACGACGAGTCCGACTGTGCTGGGACGCATGGGGGTCTCCTGGAGGTAGGTGGTTCAGCTGAGCCGGGTGGAGCGGGAGGCCGTCCGGCGGGCCCGGCGCCAGCGACGCAGCAACCGGACCGGTGCCGTCCGCAGCCGCCGGGTGGCGACGACGGTGACCGGCGGGGCCGAGGCCGGGGTGCGGCCGGCCCGGAGGGCGGCGAGCCCGGCGGCGAAGGCCACCGGGTCGCCGCCGACGTCGGGGTGGTGCGCCCGGACGAAGGCCCGCTCGGCCGCGCGCCGGGAACGCAGGGCGGCGGGGTCGGGTCCGGGGGTGGTCACGGGATCAGTCCTCGACGTCCTCGAGGTGCACGTCGACCCGCGAGCCGGGGACGACCACGACCAGCGCGGTCCGGACCTGCTCGGCCGCCTCGGCGACCGGCACCCCGGCGCGGACCACCAGGTGCACGGCCACGTCGGGCGCTCCGCCGCCGGCCACCTCGCGGACCACGACCCCGGTCACCCGCCCGCCCGGCAGGTAGGTGCCGGCGGCGCCGAACGGCCCGCCGGAGAGCCGGACGACGGCCGGGCACGCGAGCACCGCCGCGGCGACGACCTGCGGGTCGACGCCGGCGACGAGGGCGCGGCCCGGGGAGGTCACTGGACCCGGCTCGGCGTGGGCTCGGCGTCGTCGCCGGACTCGTCGGAGGGCAGGTGGATGTCGTCGACGGCGATGTTGACCTCGACCACCTGCAGGCCGGTCATCTGCTGCAGGCTCTGGATGACGTTGCGGCGGATGCCCGCGGCGAGGTCGGCGATGGCCACGCCGTACTCGACGACCACGTCGATGTCGACGGCGGCCTGGGTCTCGCCGACCTCGACCGAGACGCCCTGGCTGACGTTCGGGCCGCCGGAGCCCGGGATGCGCTCGCGGATGGCGCCGAACGCGCGGGCGGTGCCGCCGCCGAGCCGGTAGACGCCGTGCACCTCGCGCGCGGCCATGCCGGCGATCTTGGCCACCACGGTGTCGGCGATCGTGGTCTTGCCCTGGCTGGAGACCAGCTCGGTCGAGGTCTTCGCGGCGTCGGACTTGGTGGACTCGGTCATCGTCGGTCCCTTCGGTTGCTGGCCCGAGCGCAGGCCGGTTCAGGGGTGCTCGATGGGTTGGAGTCGCCCGGGCGGCATTCCTCACGCCGACGTGGTGTGACCTGCCTCACTCCACCAGGTCGTCGACGTGGACGTCGACCGCGACCACCTCGACGCCGGTCAGCTCCCGCACCGCACCGACGACCGACCGGCGCACCTGCTCGGCCAGCGACGGCAGCGGGACGCCGGCCCGGACGGTGAGCCCCAGCTCGACGACGACCCCGTCGACGCCGTCCGCCGACGCCCGGCTGGTCGCCCCGCCGACGCCGTCGACCGCGGCGGCGGCCCGGCGGGCGACCAGTGCGACCACCCAGCCGGCCACCCGGGTACGCCCGCCGGGCTGCACCAGCACGGCGTGCCAGTCGTGGCCGGCCAGCCCGTCGACGCGCTCGACGACCCGGCCGGCCAGCCCGGAGGGCACCGGCTCGGCCTCGGCGGCCAGCTCGCGCAGCGCGCCGTCCAGCTCGGCCCCGTCGACGGGGTCCTCCTCGTCGTGGCGGAGCGCGTCGCCGGTCATCGCCAGCCCCGCAGCTGCTCGAGCAGGGACCGCCGGGCCCGGGCGACCCGGCCGCGCAGGGTGGGCTCGGACACCTCCAGGGTGCGGGCGGCCTCGGCGTAGGACAGGCCCTCGAACTGGACCAGGACCAGGGCGGCCCGCTGCTCGAACGGCAGCTCCCGGACGGCGACCCGCAGGGCGTCGGTGCGGGCGGTGGTGAGGGCTCGGGCCTCGGGTTGCTCGTGCTCCGGCACGGGTTCCTCCCCGGTCAGCGGGACGGTGGACCGGCGCCGGGCCAGCAGCTGGCGGGCGGCGTTGGTGGTGATCCGGTGCAACCAGGTCGCGAAGCCGGCCTCCCCGCGGAAGCCGGGCAGCGCCCGCCAGGCCGAGACCAGCGCGTCCTGGGCGACGTCCTCGGCGGCGGCCCGTTCGCCGACCAACCGGTGGGCGAGCCGGAAGACCTGCTGCTGGTGCCGGGCGACGAGCACCTCGAAGGCCGCGACCGACCCGCCCTGGGCCCGCCGGACGAGGTAGTCGTCGTCCAGGTGGCGACCGTCGGAGAAGGCCGCGTCGACGTCGGACGGGAGGGCCGTCCCGCGCGACCTCCCGGGCGACGACGCACCCCACCCGGTCACGCCCCGACCCCTGCCCCGGCGGCGGGGTGGTCAACCCCCTGGGCGGGATCAGGGGGCGGGGACCCCCCGCTCCGCGCCGTTCAGCAGGGCAGCCGCCTGCACCAGCGGCACCGGCCGGGACCACAGGTACCCCTGGCCGTAGGTCGCGCCGGCCGAGGTCAGCCAGGTCGCCTGGTCGCGGTCCTCGACCCCCTCGGCCACCGTCGTCAGGTGCAGCGAGTGACCCATGGCGATGATCGCCTCGGCCAACGAGGCGCCCTGCTCGTCGCGCACCACGTGGTCGACGAAGGACTTGTCCACCTTGAGGACGTCGACCGGCAGGTCGCGCAGGTAGGACAGCGAGCTGTAGCCGGTGCCGAAGTCGTCGATGGCGATCCGGATCCCGGTGGCCCGCAGCTGCGCCAGCAGCGGGGCGACCACGTCGGCACCGGCGAGGACCGCGGTCTCGGTGATCTCGAGGACCAGCAGGTGCGGGGCGAGCCCGCTCTCGGCCAGGGACGCGTGCACCAGGTCGACGAACCCCGGGGCGGTGAGCTGGGCGACCGCGACGTTCACCGACATGGCGACGTCCGGGCGGCCCGGCTGCTGCAGCGCCACCGCCGAGCGGCAGGCCTCCTGCAGCACCCACGTGCCCAGCGGCACGATCAGCCCCGACTCCTCGGCCAGCGGCACGAAGTGCACCGGGGCCAGCAGCCCCCGCTCGGGGTGCTGCCAGCGGACCAGCGCCTCGAAGCCGTGCACGGTGGGCGCGAGGCCGTCGTCCAGCCCGAGGGTGATGGTCGGCTGGTAGTGCAGCACCAGCTCCCCCGCGCCCAGCGCGCGCTCCAGGTCGGCCCGCAGCTGCAGCCGCTCCAGGGCGGCCGAGTGCAGCGACGCCTCGTAGACGGCGGTGGCCCGCTTGCCGCCGTCCTTGGCCAGGTACATCGCCACGTCGGCGTGCTGCAGCAGCTCCTCGGCGGTGACGCCCTCGGCGAGGACGTCGGCCAGCCCGATGCTGGCGCTGACCGAGACCGTCTCGCCCTCGACGACCACCGGCTGCGCGAGCCACTCGTGGATGCGGTCGGCGACCTCGCGGGCACCGGCCAGCCCGGTGTCCTCCAGCAGCAGGGCGAACTCGTCACCGCCGAGCCGGGCCACGGTGTCGCCCTCGCGGGCCACCGTCCGCAGCCGGGACGCGACCTCCAGCAGCAGCTGGTCGCCCGCGGCGTGCCCGAGCCGGTCGTTGACGTCCTTGAAGTCGTCCAGGTCGCAGAGCACCACGGTCAGGTCGCGCGACCCCCGACGGCGCAGGGCGTGCTCGAGGCGGTCGCCCAGCAGCCGGCGGTTGGACAAGCCGGTGAGCGGGTCGTGCAGGGCCTGGTGGGTCAGCTGCGTCTCCAGCTCCACGCGGGCGGTGACGTCGCGCAGGGTCAGCACGAGACCGGCCACGCCGGGGTCGGCGAGCAGGTTGGTGAAGACGCCCTCCACGTGCACCGTGCGGCCGTCGTCCCGGGTGAGCCGGAACCCGACCTCGGCGTCGCCCTCGGGGCGGGCGTCCAGCAGCGCCACCAGCGGCTCGGCGTCGGCCCGCCGCACCCGGTCGTGGATGGCGGTGCCCAGCAGCTCGGCGACGGGGACGCCGAACAGGCCGGCGGCGGAGTCCGTGGCGTAGCTGACCCGACCGTCGGTGCCCAGCACGACGATGACGTCGGCGCTGCGCCGGACCAGGCTGGCCAGGCGGCCCTCGCTGGCCACCAGCGCCGCCTGCTCGGTGACCTCGGCCTGCAGCCGGCGGTGCCGCGAGACCAACCGGCGGAACCAGAACATCCAGCCCACCGAGGCGACGACGAGCATGCCCGTGTAGGCGAGGGCGGCCTGGGTGTCCAGCGACGAGCTGTGGTCGGCGAGGTCGGCGGACAGCGCCGCGACGTCCGCGCGCGCCTCGTCGACCGAGCCGTCGGCGGCGGCGCGGAGCACCTGCACCTGGTCGCCGTCGGCGCCCGCGGCGGCCAGGCGGGCGGCCGCGGCGTCCAGGAGGGCGGGCAGGTCCCGGGGTGCCGAGTCCAGCGTCCCGGCCAGCTCGGCGACCACCACGCGCTGCTGCGCGACGGGCGTGGCCCGGGCGTACACGCCGTAGAGCAGGACGAACTCGACCCCGATCACGGCCAGGGTGCCGAGCACGGTGAGCAGGATGCGCCACGGCGACCCCTGCGGGGTCGGTCCGGCGTCCTCGTGCTGCGTCATGGTGCCTCCGTGCGGTGCCCCTCGGCACCTCGCACGGGGTTTCGGCACAGGAACGTCTGCCCTTGACCCCGCGCGACCGGCCTGACCCCACCGGGTGAGCCCGGCCGCCGAGGGTTGGGGGCGACCCCGGCCGGGTAGCCGTGCTCCACCCGTGGCCGTCATGCATGTGCGGTCACCCCACGTCAGGAGCACCAACCATGGGCATCATCGGCTTTCTCGTCTTCGGGCTTGTCGTCGGCGCCGTCGCACGCCTCATCAAGCCCGGCAAGCAGAACCTCTCGATCCTGGCCACCCTCGGCCTGGGCGTCGTCGGCTCGCTGATCGGCGGTGTCGTGGCCACCCTGCTGGGCACCGGCTCGTTCACCGAGCTGAACATCCTGGGTGCGATCGTCGCGATCGTCGCCGCCGTGCTGCTGATCGGCGTCGCCGAGGGCGTCTCCGGCAAGCGGTCCGTGCGCAGCTGAGCCACCCTCGACCCGACGGCCCCGGATGCGTGCTGGTATCCGGGGCCGTCGCACGTCCGCACCCGGGTGTCACGGATCGGTGACGAGGTCCACCGGACCGTGACGTCCGTGCAGGTGAGGACGACGGTTGCGCGGGGCAACATGGTGGTCATGACGAACCTGACGAAGCGGTTGGCCCTGCCCGTGCTGCTCGCCGGTGGACTCGCGCTGAGCGCCTGCTCCTTCACCGGTGGCACCGAGGACGCCGCGGGCCCCGCCACCACGACCACGCCGTCGGCCACCACGAGCTCGGCGACGACCTCCCCGGCCAGCACCACGGTGCCGGCGGCGGCGACCTCCGCCGCGTCGGGCGGGACCCCTGCCCCCGAGTCCGCCGACCCCGAGCCGACCACCGCCGGGGGGCCGGACCGCTGCCACACCAGCGAGCTCACGGGCTCGCTCTCCCAGGGCGACAGCGCGGCCGGGAACCGGTACGCCACGCTGACCCTGACGAACACCGGCGGCGAGGTCTGCACCGTCTACGGCTACGGCGGCCTCGGCCTGGTGGGCCAGGGCGGCAGCGTGGTGCCCAGCCGCCAGTCGCGGGTGGCCGGCCCGGACGGCTCCGGCGGCAGCCGCACGACCCTGCAGCCCGGCCAGGCGGTGGCGGCCACCCTGCACTGGACGGTGGTCGCGACCGGTCCCGAACCGACCACCGGTGACTGCGAGGCGACCCCGGCGGTGCTCACGGTGATCCCGCCCAACGAGACCGACAGCCTCTCGGTGACGTGGACCTACGGCCCCGTCTGCGACATGGGCCTCATCGAGCAGACCCCCTACGCGGCGGCCTGAACGGGGAGCTCGACGCGCACGACGGTGCCTGCGCCGACGCGGCTGTCGGCGTGCACGCGGCCGCCGTGCCGCTCGACCACGGCCCGGACCAGCGGCAGCCCGAGGCCGCTGCCCGGGACCGACCGGGCCGAGGGCGAACGGTACATCTCCTCCCACACCTGGGGCAGCTCGTCGGGCGGGATGCCCTGACCGGTGTCGGCCACCTCCACGACCACGGAGCCGGCCGACTCCCGGGCCCGCACCTCGACCCGGCCGCCGGGCGGGGTGTACTTCAGCGCGTTGTCCAGCAGGTTGGCCACGGCCAGGGAGAGCAGGTCGGCGTCCCCCGGCACCGGCGGCAGCGGCCACGGCGCACGTGGCAGGTCCAGCACCAGGTCGCGCTCGGCCGCGCCGGGCAGGTCCCGGGCGACGTCGACCATCTCCTCGATGAGGTCGGTCAGGTCCACCGGACGACGGTCGAGGTGCGCGCTCTCGATGTCGGCGATCTTGCGCAGGTCGGTGGTCAGCCGGCTCAGCCTCAGCACCTGCTCCTCGATGGTGCCCACCGCGGCGGCCTGGGAGGGGTCCGAGCCCGCGGCGACGTTGGCCGTCGCCGCACGCATCGCCGTCAGCGGGTTCTTCAGCTCGTGGTCCAGGCGGGACAGCAGCAGCCGGCGGTCCTGCGCGGCCGACGCCGACACCGCGGCCAGCCGGCGCCGCCAGCGCCGGTCGCGCCCGCCGGCCACCAGCAGGCCGAGGACGGCGACCACCGTGACCGCCACCCCGGCGGCCAGGGCCCAGTCCCCCGGCAGCGCGCTGAGGAACAAGCGGTCACCCGGCAGCCGGCCCGAGCGGCCCAGCACGGCCAGCACCACCCCGGCCACCAGCGGCAGCAGGGCGAGCGACCAGCTCGCGACCCGGCGCATCAGCCGGCCTCGACCGGGCCGACGAAGCGGTAGCCCTCGCCGGGCACGGTGACCACCAGCTGCGGGTCGGCCGAGTCGACCTCCACCACCCGGCGCAGCTCGGCGACCCGGGTGTCGACCGTGCGGGTGCTGGTGTGGAACGACCAGCCCCAGACCTCCTCGAGCAGCCGCTCGCGGGACACCGTCTCACCGGGGTGGCTCATCAGGTAGGCCAGCAGGGTGGTGGCCCGCGGGGTCAGCACCACCTCGGCGCCGTCCCGGAGCACCCGTTGCGAGGTGCGGTCCACGACCAACCGGCCGCTGCGCAGCCGGTCGGCACCGGCCAGCGACGGACCGGACGGCGGGGCACCCCGGCGCAGCACCGCCCGGATCCGGGCGACCAGCTCGTGCGGGTCGAAGGGCTTGTTGAGGTAGTCGTCCGCGCCTTCCTCGAGCGCCATCGCCCGCTCGCCGGACTCGCCGATCTGGGTCAGCAGGATGATCGGCACGGTCCCGCCGCTCTGCCGCACCTCCCGCAGCACCGAGCGTCCGTCCCGGCCGGGCATGAGCACGTCGAGCACCACCAGGTCGGGCGCGGCGTCGGCGATCCGCGCGAGGGCGGTGTCGCCGTCCCCGGCCACCACCACCTCGAAGCCGGACCGCACCAGGAACGGCTGCAGGTTGTCGGTGATCGCCGTCTCGTCGTCGACGAGCAGGATGGTGGACACGGTGTCCGATTCTCACCCCGCCGGCCCGGCCCGGCCGGTCAGCCCAGCAGCCGGGTGAGCGCCGGGCCGGTGTCGGTCACCGTGCGCACCATCTCGGCCCGCCCGGCGCCGCGGGCCGCCAGCGCGCGGGCGGCGTCCTCGGCCTCCTCGGTGGGCAGCGGGCAGAGCACGTGCAGCGTGTCGATGCCGGTCAGCGCCGACTCGGGCGGGGCGCCGGCGGTGTGCAGGCAGTCCGACAGGAGGACGACGACCCGCTCGTCCACCACGGCCGGGGCCAGCTGCAGCCGGGCGGCCCGCAGCGCGCCGGCCAGGTCGGTCATCCCGTGGCCGCGCAGCGAGACCAGGCGGCCGACCAGCTCCTCGGGGGGTACCCGGCGGCCCAGCGGCTGCAGCTCGGTGACGTCGCCGGCGAAGCTGAGCACGCTGGTGGTCAGCTTCTCGTCCGCGGCCAGCACCACCCCGGCGGCGGCCACCGCGGCGATGGCCACGCCGAGGCCCTGCATCGAGCCCGACGCGTCGACCACCAGGCAGACGGCCCGGCGGTGCCCGGTCCAGGTGCGGGTGACCAGGTCCTCGGCGGCCGGCGGCCACTGCCCGGTCCACCGGTCGAGGGTGCGGTCCAGGTCGAGGTCGCCGTCGGCCCGCCGGTTGGGCACCAGCCGGCGGGTGCCGCGCGAGCGCGTCGTCCCCACGCGGGCGACCTGCACGAAGACCCGGCGCGCGAGCCGGTGCGCGGCGGCCCGCAGCTCGCGGTCGGTGGCCCGGCCCAGGTCGGCCAGCAGGGCGGCGGCCTCGTCGGGGCGCTCGGCGAGCAGGGCGGAGAAGGCGCCCTCGTCGAGCTCGCCGACCTCGGGGCTGACCTGGTCGAACTGCTCGTGCTGGCGCCGCAGCTGCTGGCGCGGGGTGGACCGGGAGCGCTGGGCGTTCTTGCGGTCGCGGCTCGACGAGCTCGGGGAGTCGGGGCCCGCAGGCTGCTGCGCCTGCGGGCCCTCAGCTTTTCCCGGGTCGCGCTCCTCGTCCTCCTGCTCCTCGGGGGGTGGGGCGTCGGCCGGCCAGAGGTCGTCCAGGATCTGGTCGAGCACCGCCTCGGGGGTGCGGTCGACGCCGTCCACGACCTTGACCCGGCCCGACAGCGCCGCATGCAGGGCGTCGCGCACCGTGCCGCGCCCGTCCACGAGCTCCTCGCCGCGCATGCGCAGCAGGCCGTCGAGCAGGAGCACCAGGTCGTTGGCCCCGCGGACGGAGGACCCGGTGCGCAGGTCGCGGTGCTCGCGGGTGGCCCGCACGAGGGCCACGGCCAGGACGACCAGCCGGGGGTCGGCCCCGGTCACCTGGCTGACGATGGCGCGCTCGGCGTCGGCGTCCTGGTAGCCGAGCACCACCCGGCACATGCGGTCGGCGATGGCCTGCCCGACCCGGGCGGTGCCGATCGCGTCGAAGGGGTTCATCGCCGCGATCAGCCGGAACCCGGCGGCCGCGCGCACCCGACCCAGCCGGGGGACGGCGATCTCGCCCTCGGTGAGCACGGTGATGAGGACGTTGAGGGTCTCCTCGGGGATGCGGTTGAGCTCCTCGAGGTAGAGCAGGCCCGAGCCGCGCATGGCGGTGAGCAGCGGGCCGTCGGTGAAGCTCGTCGGCACGTACCCGTCGGTCATGACCGCGGACGGGTCGTACTGGCCGACCAGCCGGGCCGGGGTCAGCTCGGCGTTGCCCTCGACGAAGACCACCTCGGTGCCGACGTCGGCGGCGATGGAGCGCAGCAGCGTCGACTTGCCGGTGCCCGGTGGGCCCTCGAGCACCACGTGCCGGTCGGTCTGCAGCGCGACGGTGAGCACCTCGCGCTCCCGGCGCAGCCCGATGACGTCCATGGCCGGATCCTGCCTGGGCCGTGTCAGCGGTCACACGCCGGGTGTCAGCGTGGTCGGTCCCAGGCGCAGGACGCCGTCGCTCAGCGGGCGGCACCGCACGCCGCCGCGACCCCGCATCCCGCGGTGGGCGCCGGGCGCCAGGACGACGTCCATCCAGCGGCACGGGTTGGCCGCCCGGCCGCCGAGCAGGGTGACCCCGCCCAGGGTGAAGGTGTGGCCGCGCAGCGCCTCGACGTCGGCCCCGCGGAGGACGACGTTGCGCCGGGCCAGCAGCGGGTCGAACGGCGGCACCCCGAGCTCGGCAGCCAGGGCCTCCAGCGACTCGATCGCCAGCACGGTGACGGCGGCGTCGCGGTGGGCCGGCCTGCCTGCGTACCGGTCGCCGACGACGCCGAACCCGCCGCGCACGACCAGCTCGCTGCGCCGGTCGGCCTCCTGCTCGGGGACCTCGGTACCCGGCCGACCGTCGTACCGGTGCTGCGGCGACGCCATCAACGCGACGATCTCGACCTCGGGCACACCCCCATCCTCCGCAACCACGGAGGTCCCGACGACAGGCAGCCAGCGGCCCCGACCGGTCACGCAGGTGCCGCTGCCGGTGGGTAGCCGGTGATGATCTCGGTGCCGTTCTCGCGGAAGGTGCGCCAGCGTCTCTCGTCGGGGTCCCACCGCACGGCGTAGCCGTGGTGGACCTGGGTGTGGTGCCGTTCGCAGAGCAGGGCGGTGTTCTCGACCGATGTGTCGCCGTGGTCGGCGATCCACTCGGCGACGTGGTGGGCGTCGCACCACCAGGTGGGTGCCGAGCAGCCGGTGAACACGCAGCCGCCGTCACGGGCCTCGGCGGCCCGGCGGATGTGGGCGGGGACGAGGCGTTGGGCGCGGCCGATGTTCAGCGGCACGCCGTCGGGGCCGAAGAGGATGCGGGTGATGATCGAGTCGCAGACGATCTGGCGGGCGATGTCGTTGGAGACCTGCTGCCCGGAGCCCAGGCGCGCGGCGCCGGCCACGGTCTCGGTGTCGAGGAGGTCCTCGGCTGCGATGGTGGCCGCGATGTGGGCATGGCTCTTGCGCAGCATCGGCGTGGTGGCCGAGGCGAGGGCGTTGTCGGACAGCTGCACCAACGCATCACCCATCTGCTGGGCGTGGGACCGGTCGTCATCGGCGCACCGGCCGGCCTGCTGGAACGCGGTGACGGCGGTCGCGAGCTTCTCGTAGCCCACGGCGTCGAGCCGGCCGTGGAAGGTGCCACCCCCGTTCGGGGACGGTGACATGTGGAACTCGCGCTGCTTGGTGGGGTCGGGTTCGGGGCCGTCGGGATCGATCCAGTCCAGGGCCCGCTTGACCATCGCCGGCAGCGCGTCAGGACTCTGCCCGGTGGCACAGCCCAGCAGGGTCGCGTCCAGGCCGTCCTCGCCGTGCACGTCGACACCCAGCTCGGTGGCGGTGGCGAGTCGGGCGGGGGTGGCGACCCTGGCCACGGTGGCGGTCTGGTCGGGGGTCACCCGGCCCTCGCGGGCGGCGGTGTCCCACCGGGGCAGCTGCTCCAGGGGGCGCCCCGCGCGCACGACCCGGGCCGCGGTCGCGGGGCTGATGTTGAGGTGGCCCGGCAGCCAGGCGCGCATGGTCTTGTGACCGTCGAACTCCGCCGCCTGCGCGCACTCCGCGGCCCGCACGGCATGGGCCAGGGCGGTGTCCACGACGTTGGCCAGCTGCGCCAACCCGCGCACCCGGGCCAGCAGCGCCGGTGCCACGACGGCCGGCCCACCCAGGGGCATCTCTGCGTCGACCAGGCCGAGTGCAGCTGTCAATACGGCGGCGACGTCCACGGGAACGGTCATCGACAGCTGACGAGCAGCCTCCCGCTCCGCGGTGCGAGCCGCCCGGCCCGTCTCCGCTCGCTTCGGCGCGGCCTGCTCCTCGGCCTCTCGGGTTGCGGCGACCTCTGCATCCAGAGCCGCCCACCCCTCACCAGCCGAGCCCGAGGTGCCGAACGCGCCGGCATAGTCACCCACCCTCGACCACCTCCGTCCACTCGAACACCTGATCGAAGACTACCTGCTCCACCCATCGCTCGCAACGAGAAAGGCCAGGTCATACCGACGATCGGCCCGCTCCGCGCAACTCCGCGCGACGGTGGTGCCGGGCGCGGACCAGACGGGTGACGGGTCGGCGTCCTCGTCCCGATGTCGTGAGGGGCGGATGCACGTGGGTGGCGGAGCACGGGCGCACCCCGTGACGCAGGTGAGACCCGTGTGGGGCAGTTCCCGTACGGGATGCACCTGCCCCGGGGCCGCACGACGTACCATCCCCGAGCCCCTGACTCGCGTCCGCCCGTCGGGTCCACTGAGCGGGACGGAGGCAGCATGACCGGCTCGCTGCCTGCGTCCACCCCCCTGCCGGCCGCGTCGGACCCGGCCTTCGAGCGGTTCGCCCGGCTGGTCCGCGCGACGCTGGGCGTGCCGGTCGCGCTGGTCACGCTGGTGTCGGCCGACGAGCAGGTCTTCCCCGGCTCGCTGGGGCTGCCCGAGCCGTGGCAGACCGACCGCAGCACGCCGCTGAGCCACTCGTTCTGCCAGCACGTGGTCACCTCCGCGCAGCCGCTGGTCATCACCGACGCCCGCGAGCACCCGTTGGTCAAGGACAACCTGGCCATCCCCGACCTGGGCGTCGTGGCCTACGCGGGCATGCCGCTGGTCGCCGAGGACGGCACCGTCGTGGGCTCGCTGTGCGCGATCGACGGCGAGCCGCACGAGTGGACCAGCACCGACCTCGACGTGCTGCGCGACCTCGCCGACGCCTGCAGCTCGGAGCTGCAGCTGCGCAGCACCCAGCAGCGCACCGGCGAGATGCGCACCCGGCACGACGCCGACCGGACCCGGTGGGCCCTGGCCATGGACGCCGGTCAGGTGGGCAGCTTCGACTGGCACCTGCCCGCCGACGAGCTGACGTGGGACCAGCGCCTGCTCGACATCTTCGGCCTGACCGAGGACACCTTCGACGGCAACATCGCCGCCTTCAACAAGGCCGTGCTGCCCGCGGACGCCGAGCGGGTCGCGCACGCCATCCAGCGGGCCATCGACACCCTGGGCATCTACGAGGCGGAGTACCGGATCGTGCTGCCCGACGGCCGCACGCGCTGGGTGCAGGCCCGCGGGCAGGCGCTGCCCGACGCGTCCGGCACGGCGGAGCGGCTGATCGGCGTCGCCTACGACACCACCGCCGTGCACGACGGCGAGGCCCGCACCGGCCGGGTGCTCGAGGCCATGCCCACCGGGTACCTCTCGATGGACCACGAGTGGCGGTTCACGGTCATCAACACCGCCGCCGAGAGCCTGCTCGGGCAGAGCCGCGACGAGCTGCTGGGTCGCAGCATCTTCGAGGCCTTCCCCCACAACGTCGGCAGCGACTTCGAGCGGAGCTACCGGACGGCGGTCGCGACCGGCCTGCCGCAGACCGTCCAGGCCTACTACCCGGCCCCGTTGGACGCCTACTACGAGGTCCTGTGCTGGCCCTCCCCCGACGGGCTGTCGCTGTTCTTCACCGACACCACGCAGCGCACGCTGACCACCCGGCGTGCCGAGGCGTCCAGTGCACGGTTGGCCCTGCTGGCCTCGGTCAACCGCTCGCTGGTCGACGCCGCCGACGTCCCGGTGACCGTCGCCGAGCTGCCCCGCCTGCTCGTCCCCACCCTGGCCGACGGCTGCGTCGTCACCCTGCTGGCCGACGACGGCCGGCCCCGCGACGTCGGCTCCTGGCACGCCGACCCCGAGAAGCGTCCGCTGCTGGAGCGCTACACCCGCACCCGCATCGCCGCGCAGTCGCTGACCTCCCCGCTGGCCCGGGCGCTGACCACCGGTGAGCCGGTGCACCACGACGCGGCCGAGGTCCGCGACACGCTGCCCGCCGGCGAGACCCGCGACCTGCTCGACGCGTTGGACTCCCCCACGTCCCTGGTGCTCCCGATCCGCGGCCGCGACCGGGTGCGGGGGGCGGTCACCCTCTTCTCGGGGCCCACCCGGGCCCGCGACCTGGACGACGAGTCGACCGCCCGGGACGTCGTCGACCGGGTCGGGCTGGCCCTGGACAACGCCGCCCTGCTGGCCAGCCAGTCCCAGGTCGCCGAGGGCCTGCAGCGCAGCCTGCTCACCGACCCCCCGGCGCCCAACCACTCCGAGATCGTCGTGCGCTACATCCCGGCCACCGAGTCGGCCAAGGTCGGCGGCGACTGGTACGACGCGTTCCTGCAGCCCAGCGGCACGACGATGCTGGTGATCGGCGACGTCGTGGGCCACGACATCGAGGCCGCCGCCGCCATGGGCCAGCTGCGCGGCCTGCTGCGCGGCATCGCCGCCTACAGCGACGCCGGGCCGGCCGAGGTGCTGCGCGGGCTGGACGCCGCCATGGAGGTGCTGCAGGTCCCCACCCTGGCCACCGCGGCGGTCGCCCGGTTCGAGCAGACGCCCGACGAGCTGCGCCGCGGGGTCACCCGCATGGTGTGGTCCAACGCCGGCCACCTGCCCCCGGTCGTCGTCCACCCCGACGGCAGCCTCGCCGTCCTGGCCGACTGGCGCGGCAACCTGCTGCTGGGCGTCGACCCGACCACCCGGCGCACCGAGCAGGTCATCACCCTCGACCGGGGGTCGACCATCCTGCTGTTCACCGACGGCCTCGTCGAGCGTCGGGCCAGCACCCTCGACGACGACATGGCCCGCCTGCAGGAGGCCGTCGTGGACCTCGCCGGGGGCACCCTCGAGGAGCTCTGCGACGGCCTGGTCTCGCGGTTGGTCGACGGCCGCAACGACGACGACATCGCCCTGGTCGCCGTCCGGCTGCACCGGCAGGACCAGCCCCGCCCGCCGGAGGCCGGCCCCACCCAGGTGCCGCCCGGCCTGCCGCCCGACCCCGCGGCGACGCTCACGTCGTGAGCACGACCAGCTCCGCGGTCGCCCGGGTCATCGCCACGTAGCGGTCCACCGCGCCCTCGACCCCGTCGCCGAGCGCGGCCGGGTCGACCAGCACGACCAGGTCGAACTCCAGGCCCTTGGCCAGCACCGGGCTCAGCGCCCGCACCCGCGGCGAGTCCACCGGCGCGGGTGCCCCGACCACGCAGGCGACGCCGTCGGCGTGGGCGGCCAGCCAGCCGGTGAGCACGTCGGGCAGCGACGACGCCGGCCCGTACCGCACCGGCACCCCCGAGGCGCGGATCGACGTCGGCACGTTGGCGTCGGGCACCGCGGCCCGGATCTCCGGCTCGGCGACCGCCATGACCTCCGACGGCGTGCGGTAGTTGACCCCCAGCGTCGCCAGCCGGGCGCCGGGCAGCCCCACCCGGGCCAGCCGGTCGACCCAGGACTCGCGGAAGCCGTGCCGGGCCTGCGCACGGTCGCCGACGACGGTGAGGCTGCGGGACGGGCACCGGGCCAGCAGCATCGCCCACTCGGCGTCGCTGAGCTCCTGCGCCTCGTCGACCACGACGTGCGCGAACGGGCCGGCCAGCCGGTCGGGGTCGGCGGCGTCCCACCCGCCGGGGTCGACCAGGGCGTCGCGCAGGTCGGCCTGCCGGAGGCTGTGCATCAGCTTCAGCTCGGAGTCGTCGGCGGCGATCAGGTCGGCCACGACGTCGTCCATCCGGGCGCGCTGGGCGGCGGTCTCGGCCTCGGTCGCCCGGCGCCGGCGGGACGCCGCCGGGTCGCCCACCCGCCGCCGGGCGGCGTCCAGCAGGGGCAGGTCGGCCGTCGTCCAGGCGCGCGGGTCGGTCCGCTGCAGCGCCCGGACGTCGTCCGCGGTCAGCCCCGGGGCGCAGCGGCGCAGCAGGGCCGGCACCGACCACAGGTCGGCGACGACGTCGGCGGCGTCCAGCAGCGGCCAGGCCACGTCGAAGGCCCGCACCAGGTCGGCGTCCTGGGCCAGCCAGCGGCGCAGCCGGTCCGGCTCGGCCTCCTCCAGACGGTCGGCCACGAGCAGGACCAGTTCGTCCCACACCTCGTCGCGGGCGTCGTCGTGCGGCGTCCCGGGGTCGACCACGCCGAACGCCTCGGCCCACTCGGCGCGGCCCAGCCGGACCTCGCCCCAGGGGGTGTCCAGCACGGTGGCGGTCCGCGGCGGCTCCTCGGAGAACGCGACCACGGCCTCCACCACGGCCTCGACGTCCAGCCCGGCCTTGAGCGCGGCCACCACGGCGTCGGTCTCCACGCCGGCCGCCCTCCCCTCGGGCACCAGATCGCGCAGGGTCGCCGTCCGCACGCCATCCTCGCCCAGGCTGGGCAGCACGTCGGCGGTGTAGGCCAGGTAGGGCTCGTGCGGCCCGACCACCAGCACGCCGCCGCGGTGCTGCCCCACCTGCGGGTCGGCGTGCAGCAGGTAGGCCGTGCGGTGCAGCGCGACGACGGTCTTGCCGGTGCCGGGGCCGCCGTCGACCACCAGCGGTCCGGCGGCGGAGGCCCGCACGACCGCGTCCTGGTCGGCGGCGATGGTGCCCAGCACGTCACGCATCTGCGCCGACCGGGCCCCGGCGAGCGTGGCGAGGAAGGCGGAGTGGTCGTCGAGGGCGGCGTTGTCCGCCAGCCCGTCGTCGGTGAAGACCTCGTCCCAGAAGTCGGTGACCTGACCGCGGGTCCACCGGTACCGACGGCGGCTGACCAGCCCCATCGGGTCGGCGTGGCTCGCGGCGAAGAACGGCTCGGCGGCCGGTGAGCGCCAGTCGACCAGCAGCCGCTCGCCCCCCGCGCCGGTCAGCCCGAGCCGGCCGACGTGCACCACCGCGTCGGGGGTCACGATGCGGCCCAGGCAGAGGTCCACGCCGTAGCGGCGCAGGGTGCGCAGCCGCGCGGTGAGCCGGTGCACCTCCTGGTCGCGCTCGAGGACCGCCGTCCCGTGCCGGACGGGCGCGGCGCGCTCGGCGGACAGCCGCCGCTCGAGGTCGGCGACCTGCTCGGCGAGGCAGGCGGCGAGGGTGTCGAAGAACTGCTCGTCGTCGGCGACGAGGGCCGGGGCGGCCTTGGCGGAGCGGCTGGCGGGGAGGGCGAAGTGCGGCACGGCGGAGCATGCTCCGCCGTCACGGGGGTCTTGCCGCAAGCCCCACCAGCGGTTATACCTTGAAGTGGGAGATCAGAACTCGTACCGCACGACCACCCGGCGCAGCGACGGCACGTGCGCGACCCGGTACCCGGCGTCGAGGAAGACCTGCAGCTCACCGACGTGCAGCTCCCCCCACGGCACGTCCTTGCCCCCGGGCGCCGGCTTCATCGGGTAGGCCTCGACGACACCGGCGCCGGCGTCCCGGGCCAGGGGCACCGTGCCGGCCGCCAGCGCCCGCATCACGCCCTGCCGCCGGTGGCCGGCCCGGGTCACGAAGCAGGTGACCGCCCAGACCCGGGGGTCCTGCGGGTCCTCCTGCCGGCCGCTCCAGGTGGTCTTGCGCAGGTACCCGAGGTCGGCCCGCGGCGCCACCGCGCACCAGCCGACCGGCTCGCCGTCGTCGTGGGCCAGCAGCCCGTACCCCTCGGCGACCTGGTCGCGCAGCAGCTCGCGCCGGCCGGCGACGTCGTCGGAGTGCTGGTCGTACCAGCCCAGCCGGTACCCCTGGCACTGGCAGCGCGCGGCCTGCCCGCGGGTGCCGAGGACGGTCTGGACGTCGTCGAAGGACGCCGCGTCGACGGCCCGCACGGTCAGCGCCATGCCGCACGCTAGCCCCTCGGCTCCCGGGAACCGCGGTTCCCGGGACAGGGGGTCAGCGGTCGGCGGTGGCGTGGATGGGGCCCGCGGCGCCGGTCAGCCGCTCGCCCGAGCCACCCCAGCGGCCGGCGATGATCTCGGCGGCGATCGAGATGGCGGTCTCCTCGGGCGTGCGGGCGCCGAGGTCCAGGCCGATCGGGGAGGACAGCTTCGCGAGCTGCGCGTCGGTCAGCCCGGCCTCGCGCAGCCGCTCGAGCCGCTCGTCGTGGGTGCGCCGCGACCCCATGGCGCCGACGTAGGCGACGTCCAGGTCGAGCGCCACCTCCAGCAGCGGGACGTCGAACTTGGGGTCGTGGGTGAGCACGCACAGCACGGTGCGCTCGTCGATGCGCCCGGCGTCGACCTCGGTCTGCAGGTAGCTGTGCGGCCACTCGACGACCACCTCGTGCGCGTCGGGGAACCGGCGTGCGGTGGCGAACACCGGGCGGGCGTCGCAGACGGTGACCCGGTAGCCCAGGAACGCCCCGACCCGGGCGACGGCGGCGGCGAAGTCGATCGCGCCGAACACGACCATGCGGGCCGGTGGGGCGAAGCTGGACACGAACAGCGTCAGGTCGTCGCCGCGGCGCTCGCCGTCGTGCCCGAAGCCCAGGGTGGCGGTGCGCCCGGCGGCGAGCATGCCGCGGGTGTCGGCCGCGACGGCGTCGTCCAGGCGCTGCGAGCCCAGGGTGCCCGACGTCCGGTCGTTCCAGACCACCAGCCGGTGGCCCAGCCGGTCGTCGGCGCCCTTGACCACGGTGACGACGGCGACCGGCTCGTGCCGGCCGACGCTCTCGGCCACCTCGCCCAGCTCGGGGAAGGACTCGCGGGAGATCGACTCAACATAGACGTCGAGGATCCCGCCGCAGGTCAGCCCGACGGCGAACGCGTCGTCGTCGCTGACGCCGTAGCGCTCCAGCGTCGGCGACCCCGAGGCGACGACGTCCTTGGCCTCCTCGTAGACCGCGCCCTCGACGCAGCCGCCGGACACGCTGCCCACCGCGGTGCCGTCGGGGCCGACGAGCATCGAGGCCCCCGCCGGCCGCGGCGCCGACCGCCACGTGGCCACGACGGTGCCCATGCCGACGGTCTCCCCCGCCTGCCACCACCCGACCAGGTCCTCCAAGACGTCACGCATCGTCAGATCCCTCTCGTTGTTCGGCCTCGGTCAGGGGCCCGCCGCGAGCCTGCGAGTGGTGGGGGGACCGAGGTCCTTCAGGCACGTTCGATCACTCCTGCCAGTTCCTCGAAGGCGGCCAGGCTGTGCCCGGCGACGAAGTGGTCAACAGCGGGCAGGGCCGCCTGCATCCCGCCGGTCAGCGGCTCGTAGCCGGCCCGGCCCTTGTGCGGGTTCACCCACACCACGCTGTGCGCCAGGCGGTGCAGCCGGGCCATCTGCTCGCCCAGCAGCTCGGTGCCCCCGCGCTCCCACCCGTCGCTGCACAGCACGACGACCGCGCCGCGGGCGGTGCCGCGCTGGCCCCACCGGTCCAGGAACGCCTTGAGCACCTCGCCGATGCGGGTGCCACCCGACCAGTCGGGGATGGCGTGCCCGCTGGCGGCCAGCGCCTTGTCCGGGTCGCGCAGCCGCATCTCCCGGGTGACCCGGGTCAGCCGGGTGCCTATGGTGAACACCTCGGTGGCCGCGGGCCGGGCCCGCACGGCGGCGTGCGCGAACCGCAGCAGCGCGTCGGCGTAGGGGCTCATCGAGCCCGAGACGTCGACCAGCAGCACCACCCGCCGCGGCCGGGGCCGGGGCCGTCGTCGCCGCAGCCGGGTGATCTCGCCGCCGTCGTGCAGGGCGTGCCGGATGGTGCGGGCCATGTCGACCCCGCCGTGCCGGTCGGGGCGGCGCCGGCGGGAGGGCCGCATCGGGGCCGCCGGCACGAGCAGGGCGAACAGCCGGCGCAGCTGGTCGCGCTCGGCGACGGTGAGGTCGGCGACGTCCCGGCTGCGCAGCACCTCGGCCTCGCTGGCCGCGGCCTTCAGGTCCGGTGCCTCCTCCGACTCCTCGCCCGACCCCTCGGACGCGCTCAACGGTGCGGACTCGGCCAGCCGTTGCTCGTGCTGGGCGCTCGTCCGGCTCTTCCGGGGCGCCTCGCCGGCGAAGTAGGCGGCGAACGCGGCGTCGTAGCGGTCGAGGTCGTCGGGGCTGCCGCACAGCGTGAGCCGCCCGGCCCAGTACACGTCGGTGGGATCGAGGACGTCGAGGTGGCCGACGGCGGCCAGCATGGCCTCGACCCGGTCCGGCGAGGCGGCCACGCCGGCGTGCCGCAGGGTGCGGGCGAAGCCGAGCACCACCTCGACGACGTCCCGCTGGCGGCGCTCGACGGTGAGCCCGAAGGCGAGCTCCGTCATCCGAAGAGCGCACCCCGGGTGAGGGCGTGCACGCGGTCGGTGTCCTCGCGGTACTTCAGCACCGCGCCGAGGGTGCGGGCGGCGGTGTCGGGGTCGAGCTCACGGGCGCCGAGGGTGTGCAGCGCGGTGGCCCAGTCCATGGCCTCGGCGATGCCGGGGGGCTTGAGCAGGTCCAGGCTGCGCAGCTTCGCGGTTGCCCGCGCCACCTGGCGGGCGAGGGTCTCGGTCACCTCGGGCAGCCGGCTGCGCAGGATGGCGACCTCGCGCTCGAAGTCGGGGTGCTCGAGCCAGTGGTAGAGGCAGCGGCGCTTGAGCGCGTCGTGCACCTCGCGGGTGCGGTTGGAGGTGAGCACGACCAGCGGGGGGACGGCGGCCCGCACCGTGCCCAGCTCGGGGATGGAGATGGTGAAGTCGCTGAGCAGCTCGAGCAGGAAGGCCTCGAACTCGTCGTCGGCGCGGTCGATCTCGTCGACCAGCAGCACGCTCGGGGAGTCCTCGAGGGCCTGCAGCAACGGGCGGGCCAGCAGGAACCGGCGGTCGTAGAGGCCGGCCTCGAGCGCGGCGGTGTCGCCGCCGGAGCCGGCGGCCTCGGCGGCGCGCAGGTGCAGCAGCTGGCGGCCGAAGTCCCAGTCGTAGAGCGCCTGGCTGGCCTCGAGGCCCTCGTAGCACTGCAGCCGGTACATCGGCCGGCCGGTCACCTCGGCCAGCGCGTGCGCCAGCGCGGTCTTGCCCACCCCGGCCTCGCCCTCGAGGAACAGCGGGCGGTGCATCGCCAGCGCCAGGTAGGCCGCGGTGGCCAGCCCCTCGTCGGGCAGGTAGCCGGTCGCCCGCAGCGACTCGGCCAGGGCATCCGGGTCGGCCGGCGCGGCCGCGGACGGCGGGGTGGCTGTGGGCTGGCTCACCGGCCCACCTTCGCACGCGTGCGACGACGCCGCGTTGCAACGGCGTTGCACGCCTCTCCCCCCGATGGATGGAGCCGTTCCAGTTCCGCGGGCGATTCGGATCAACATGCACTGCGCGCGGCCGAGATCACCACCGGCGCGCTCCCGCGCGCTCCGTCCCGAGGAGTGCCCGTGTTCGCCAGTCGCACCGCCCGCAGCGAGGTGCTCGGCCCCACCGAGGCCGAGCTCGACATCGAGGCCGTCACCGCGGTCGTCACCGCGCTGGCCGCGGCCACCGACACCAGGAGCGCCGTCGTCGCGGCGCTGACCGCCGTCCGGGACGCCTTCGGCTACGCCTACGGCTCGCACTGGACCGTCGACCCGGTCGACCAGACCCTGCACTTCTCCTCCGAGAGCGGCTCGGTGAGCGACGAGTTCGCGCAGGTCACCGCCACCGCCACGTTCGCCCGCGGGGTGGGCCTCTCCGGCCGCGCGTGGTCGACCCGCGACCTGGTCTTCACCTCCAACCTGGGCGAGGTGAAGGACTGCGTGCGCGCCCCGGTCGCCCAGCGGGTGGGCGTGCGCTCGGGCATCTGCTTCCCGCTGTTCGCCGACGGCCAGGTCACCGGCACCATGGACTTCTTCTGCATGAAGGAGCTCACCCCCTCCCCGCGGCGGTTGTCGACGCTGCGCTGCGTGGGCACGCTGGTCTCGCAGTCCCTGGCCCGGTTCGCCGCGGTCGAGGCCGACCGCAAGACCGCCCAGGACGTCGCCGCGGTCACCTCGGTGCTCCAGCAGCTCACCACCACCACCGACGCCGACGCCGCGCTGCGGATCGCCCTGGACACCATCCGCTCCGGCTTCGGCTGGATCTACGGCTCCTTCTGGCGGGTCGACCCCTCGGCCAACGTGCTGCGCTTCGAGCGCGAGTCCGGCGACGCCGGCCCCGAGTTCCGCGCCGTCACCCTGTCGGCCACCTTCGCCCCGGGCGTCGGCCTGTCCGGTCGGACCTGGCGGAACAAGGACCTCTTCTTCGTCCCCGACCTGGGCGAGATGACCGACTGCGTGCGGGCCCCCGTCGCCCAGAAGGCCGGCGTGAAGTCCGGCGTCTGCCTCCCGATCGTCGTCGGCGGCGAGATCATCGGCACGATGGACTTCTTCGCCACCTGGACCATGGTGCTGTCCCCCGGCCGCGAGGCCGCCCTCCGCAACACCGCCTACCTGCTCGGCCAGGCCCTCGACCGCATCGCCTCGACCGAGCGGCTGTCCACCGCGGGCCAGGAGCTGGTGATCTCCATCGAGGAGGTCGAGCGCAACGTGCTCTCGGCGACCAACGTGGCCAGCGAGGGCCGAACCCTGGCCGACGAGGCCAACCGGGTCGTCGCCCAGCTCGGCGAGTCCAGCCAGCAGGTCGGCCAGGTCGCGCACACCATCGGCAGCATCGCCGCCCAGACCAACCTGCTGGCCCTCAACGCCACCATCGAGGCCGCCCGCGCCGGCGAGGCCGGCCGCGGGTTCGCCGTCGTGGCCAACGAGGTCAAGGAGCTGGCCCGCGAGACCGCGGTGGCCACCACCGACGTCAACGCCAAGATCAACGCGATCCAGGAGCAGGTCGAGGCCGTCGTCTCGTCGCTGGCCTCCATCGGCACGGTGATCGAGACGATCAACGAGACCCAGGCCGTCATCGGCGGGGTGCTGACCGAGCAGGTCGCGGTCACCCGGGCGATCCTGGCCTGACCGGCCGCGGTGGCAGGATCGCAGGTCCTGCCACCGACCGAGGAGCTCCGCGTGATCGTCGCCGTCACCTACCGCTACACCGAGGACGTCGCCCTGCGGGACGAGGTGCGCGCCGAGCACCGCGAGTACCTGGGCGGGCTCGCCGACGCCGGCTCCCTGCTCCTGTCGGGTCCCTTCGGGCCGGCGGCGCCGGCCGGTGCCCTGCTGGTCTTCCGGGCCGAGGACGAGGCCCAGGTGCAGGGCTGGCTGGACGCCGACCCGTTCGCCCTGCGCGGGGTCGTCGCCTCGACCACCGTGGCCGAGTGGAACCCCGTGCTGGGGTCGCTGAGCTCGGCCCTGTGACCGTCACCGGATCGTGATCACCGGGCGGGAACAGCGCCGCCCGCCCGGGCGCTGCGGGGGCTGCCCGATCCGCTGACCCCTGGAGCACCCGTGTTCATCGCCACCGTCGTCGTCACCGTCTTCCTCACCGTCGCCCTGGTCGCCTCCGCGATCGGCAAGCTCACGAAGAACGAGGGCGCCACCGCGGCCGTGCTCGGCGTGGGGGTGCCGGCGAACCGGATCCCCGTGCTGGCCGCCCTGGAGCTGGCCGGTGCCGTGGGCCTGGTGATCGGGCTGGTGCTGTGGGCGCCGCTGGGCATCGCCGCCGCGGTGGGCGTCGTCCTGTACTTCCTCGGTGCCGTCGTCGCGCACCTGCGGGTGAAGGACAACGGCTACGGCCCGGCCGCCTTCCTGCTGCTGGTCGCCGTCGCCGCGCTGGTGCTGCGCTCGATCACCGCCTGAGTCACGCCGCCCGCACGGCGGCCGCGGGCACCAGCGCCCACAGCTCCTGCGCCACGTGGTCGTCCTGGTGGAAGAAGGGGGCGTCGGTGCGCGGCCGGGCGAAGGCCGCGACCTGGGCCCCGGAGGTCCAGAAGCCGACGGCGTGCACCCGCTCGGCGGACCCGCCCGTGGCCGACACCAGCCGGTGGCCGGCGTCGACGTGCAGGCGGCCGGTGCCGGGCTGCTCGGCGGCCGTGCCGCGGGCCTGCAGGGCGCGCAGCAGCGGATCCGTGGTCGCGCGGACGTCGACCGCCGGCACCCGGGCCTCGACCAGCGCCGTCGCCGTCGTCACCTCGTCGGTGCTCGCGGAGCGCGCGACCCAGCGACCCTCCTCGAGGGTGACCACCGTGTCGGCGCCGGTGAACCGCACGACACCGGCCTCGCTGAGGGCCAGCAGCTCGGCCGACCGCGGGGACGGCGGACCGCTGGCCAGGTGGCTGAACAGGTTCATCCACCAGCCGCTGACGTCCTCGCGGGCCGAGCGGAGGGTGAGCCGACCGGCCCGGACCAGCCCGGCGATCGTGCCGTGGCAGAACAGCAGCGCGGTGAAGACGGCCTGGTCAGCGCTGTGCGCGGGGTCCGCGGCCCGGGCGAGGTCGGCCCGGACGTAGCCACGCACCCACTCCTGCAGCTGCTCGCCGGTGGCGAACCGGGCGCCGGCCAGCGGGCGGTCCAGGACGGCCAGGTCGAACCGGTCGGCCGGGTCGGGGATCGCCTCGGCCTGGGGGTCCGCGCCGGCGACGAAGCGCTCGGCGAACTCCGCCCACGGCATCGTGACCCGCTCCGGGTGCGCGCGGAACAGCTCCGTGCAGTGCGCCCACGCCAGCTCACGGGCGATCACGGGGGCCAGGTCGGCCCGCAGGTCCAGCGGGCGGTCCCCGAACCGGGCGGTGAGCTCGGCGGGGGTGAAGAACCGCAGCGGCACCGGCGGACCGGCCCAGTCGTAGTCCAGCTTGGCCTTGTACGGCGTGCCCCGGCGGGAGCCGACGTGCAGCACGGGCTCCTGCCCCGAGGGTCGGTAGACCAGGGTGCCGTCGACGGTCGCGAAGCTGCCGCCGCGACCACCGGTGAGGAGGGTGACCAGGTCGACGAAGGCCAGACCGGCGCCCCGGACCAGGACGTCCTCGCCCGGACGCAGCACCGAGAGGTCGAGGTCCGCGGTGTAGCCGGTGGGCACGTGGGTGAGGCCAGCGGTGGCCGCTGCCGCGGCCAGCTCGACCTCCCGGTCGGTGCGCGTGCGGCCGAGGTGGCCCTGGGCGAGCACGACGGTGTCGACGTCCAACCGGTCGCCGTCCTCGAGCAGGACCTGCACGCCGGCGTCGTGCTCGACGAGGTCGACCGCGCGGGTGCGGTGCTCGTGCACGGCGACCCCGGGGAGGTCGGTGAGGGAGTCCAGCACCCACCGCAGGTAGGAGCTGACCAACCGACGCGGCGGGAACGTGCCCGGCGTCAGGGCCCGGGCGGCCGCGCCGACCTCGCCGGGGAGCGCCGACCCGACCTGCTCGGCCCACTGCGCGACGGTGGACCCCGCGAGCACCCGGCCGGGCACCGTGACCGACTCGTCGGGCAGCACGGTGACGTCGCGGGCCAATGAGTTGGCCCACAGGAGGTCGGACTGCGCGGTCCGCCACACCCGCCCGCCACCGGGCGGGAACGGGTCGACCAGGTGCACGACGAGCCCGCGGCCCGCAGCCCGGGCGGCGAGCCGCTCGAGCACGCCGAGTGCGGTGGGACCGGCGCCGACGAGGGCGACGGTGAGGGTGTTCGAGCTGGTCACGGGGCTGCTCCGGAGCTGGGGTGCGGACAGGCGGGAAGGGCCTACCGGCACCGGCCCAGCGCGCTGCCGGTGCGGCACAGGTCCACGTGCCGACGGCGGACGAGCGGTTGGTCGGGCATCGCGGACCTCCTCTCCGGAGCGGGGGACCCGCCCATTCTCTACCAAGTCGATCGGATTTGACGCATCGGCCTGGGTGGTCCTACGTTCCTGCACAGGTTCTGAGTGCCAGCGACAAGCCCCGGCTCGCTGGCCGGCAACCCTCCGCTGCGGTGGGGTGCCCCGGGTGACGACCTGGCGACGGCGTCCGACCGTCGCAAGTGCAGCCCCGCCGCTCGGCGGGGGACGAGGAGACGACGTGGAGATCCCCGAGGCCGCCCCGCGGTCCCTGGCGCTGCCTGTCCTCCTCCTGGTCGGACGGCCGGTCATCGACCTGGTCCGTACCGACAGCGCGCTCTGTCGCTGAGCTGTTCCCGCGCTCCCCCACCCCGGTCGCACAGTCCCGGGGCCAGACCGCCTCCCCTGGAGCACCCGCATGTCCCGATCACCCCTGCTCGGCCTCGACGTGGACGTCGTCGTCGTCCATCCCGACGACCCGCTGGCCGCCCCGCTGTTCGCCGAGCTCGCCGTCGAGTACGACACCCGCTACGGCGACCTGTTCGGCGGCGCGGAGCACGAGCTGCACCGCTACCCGGCGGAGCTGTTCACCGCACCCCACGGCGCGTTCGTGCTGCTGCTGGCCGACGGCGTCGCCGTCGCCGGGGGCGCCTTCAAGCCGCACCCGGACGACGGCACCGTCGAGGTCAAGCGGATGTGGACCGCCGCCACCCACCGCCGGCACGGACTCGCCCGCCGGGTGCTGGCCGAGCTGGAGGCCCTCGCCGTCGAGCGCGGAGCCCGGCGGGTGTACCTCACGACCGGCCCCCGCCAGCCCGAGGCCCGCCACCTGTACCTGGCCGCCGGCTACACCCCGATGTTCGACCCCGCGCACCTGCGACCCACCGACCTCGAGACCCTGCGCGCCCTGCCCGTGGAGCAGCGCATCTACCCGTTCGTGAAGGACCTCCAGGGGGATCCCCGATGACCACGCTCGAGACCCGCCCGTCGGCCGCCGCGCCGCCCGCGGGCACCCCGTACGACCAGTTCCGGGTGGTCAAGGCCAAGAACCCGGGCCGCTGGGCCGCCACCGCCGTCGTCGCCGTCCTGCTGGCGATGGTGCTGAACTCGCTGATCACCAACCCTCGGTGGGAGTGGGGCGTGGTCTGGGCCTACCTCGGCGAGGTGTCGATCGTCCAGGGCGTCTGGATGACGATCAAGCTCACCCTGATCACCGCGGTGCTCGGGTTCGCGCTGGGCACCGTGCTCGCCCTCATGCGGCTCTCGCAGTCGCCGCTGCTGCGGGCGGTGAGCTGGGGCTACACCTGGGTGTTCCGCTCCGTGCCGCTGATCCTGCAGCTGCTGCTCTGGTACAACCTCGCCTACCTCTACCAGTCCCTCGACGTCGGCATCCCGTTCGGCCCGTCCTTCGCCTCGTTCGAGACGCTGTCGCTGATCGACAAGTTCGGCGCCGCGATCCTCGGCCTCGGGTTGCACCAGGCCGCCTACTCGGCCGAGATCGTCCGGGCCGGGATCCTGTCGGTCGACCAGGGCCAGCACGAGGCGGCCGCCTCGCTGGGGATCCCACGGCGCCGGCAGTCCACGAAGATCGTGCTGCCCCAGGCGATGCGCACCATCGTGCCCACCGCGGTCAACGAGATCATCGGCCTGTTCAAGGGCACGTCGATCGTCTACGTGCTGGCCCTCGGCGAGCTGTTCTACACCGTGAGCGTCATCTACGGCCGCACGCAGCGCGTGCTCCCGATGCTGGTGGTCGCCGCGATCTGGTACGTCGTCCTGACCACCGTGGTCACGGTGATCCAGTACTACGTGGAGCGGTACTACGCCAAGGGCGCGGTCCGCACGCTGCCACCCACACCGCTGCAACGGCTGCGCGGCAACCTGACCGCGGGGCTGTCCCGCGTGCGCCCGGTCGGGGACCACCGGTGACCGCCGTCGAGACCCGCACCGGTCGGGTGGAGGTGCACGGCGTGCACAAGTCCTTCGGCGCCCACGAGGTGCTGAACGGCGTCGACCTGGTGGTCGAGCCCGGCAGCGTCACCGTCGTCCTCGGGCCCTCCGGGTCGGGCAAGTCGACGCTGCTGCGCAGCATCAACCACCTCGAGGCCGTCGACCGCGGGTTCATCGCCCTGGACGGCGAGCTCGTGGGCTACCGCCGCAAGGGCGACACCCTGCACGAGCTCAAGGAGCGCGACCTGCTGCGCCAGCGCACCCGGTTCGGCTTCGTCTTCCAGAGCTTCAACCTGTTCCCGCACCTCACGGCGCTCGAGAACGTCGTCGAGGCACCGGTGTCGGCCCAGGGCCGCAACCGCCGCGAGGTCGAGGCCGAGGCCCGCGAGCTGCTGGCCCGGGTCGGGCTGGCCGACAAGGCCGACGCCCACCCCCGGCAGCTCTCCGGCGGCCAGCAGCAGCGGGTGGCGATCGCCCGCGCGCTGGCCATGAGGCCCGCCGTCCTGCTGTTCGACGAGCCGACCTCGGCGCTGGACCCCGAGCTGGTCGGCGAGGTGCTCGCCGTCATCGCCGACCTGGCCCGCACCGGCACCACGATGATCGTGGTCACCCACGAGATCGGCTTCGCCCGGCAGGCCGCGGACCAGATCGTGTTCATGGACGAGGGCCGCATCGTCGAGCAGGGCACGCCCACCGACGTGCTCGACCACCCGCAGCACGAGCGCACGAAGGCGTTCCTGGCCAAGGTCCTCTAGCTCCTGCCCCTGATCCCCCGACGGCGCACCCGCGTCGCCGGTAGCTGAAGCACGTCCAGAAGAGGAAGAACACCCGTGACTGCACACCTGCGGCGCAGCACCGTCGCACTGTCCCTGGCCACCGCCGCACTCCTGGCCCTCGGGGCGTGCAGCAACAGCGCCGAGATCGAGGAGGAGGCCCGCACCGGGGCCGCAGCCGACAGCTCGGCCATCTCCGTGAACACCAGCCCGGACCAGGACCGGATCCACTCCACCGTCGACCCCGCCGCGGTGGCCCTGCTGCCCGCCGGCGCGTTCGACGACGGCGTCCTGCGGGTCTCCGTGACCCAGGGCGCCGTGCCGCTGGCGTTCTACGCCGACGACAACTCCACCGTGATCGGCAGCGAGACCGACCTGGCGACCCTGTTCGGGGACGCCCTGGGCCTCGACGTCGAGTTCGTGGTCAACGACTGGTCCAACTGGCCGCTGTCGGTGCAGTCCGGCGACGTCGACGCCGTCATATCCAACGTGACGGTGACCGAGGAGCGCAAGCAGCTCTACGACTTCGCCACCTACCGCTCCGACGTGCTCGGCTGGCTGGTCGGCGCCGACTCCGGCCTGCAGATCTCCTCGGCACCGGACATCGCCGGGCTCACCGTCGGGGTCGCCTCGGGCACCAACCAGGAGCAGATCCTGCTGGCCTGGAACCAGGAGAACGTCGACGCCGGCCTGGCGCCGGTGACCATCGACTACTACCCGAAGTACGACGACGCGATCCTGGCGCTGCAGTCGGGCCGGCTGGACGCCTACGTCGGCCCCAACCCGACCGCGGCCTACAGCGCCGCCACCGCGCCGCAGGACTTCACCATCGCCGGGACCACCAGCGGCGGCTGGCCGGCCACCGCCGACATCGCGGTGACCACCGTCAAGGGCAACGGCTACGCCGCGGCGTTCCAGGCCGCCGTCGACCACGTGATCGCCGACGGCACCTACGCCCAGGTGCTCGACCGCTGGGGCCTGTCGGCCGAGGCCGTCGACTCCTCCCAGCTCAACCCGCCCGGTCTGAGCGCCTGATGAAGGGGTTCCACGTGGAACGCATCCGTCTGTCCCGGCTCGTCGCCGCCTTCCCGGTCGTCGCCGTCCTGCTGCTGACCTCGTGCACCAGCTCGGCGGAGATCGAGCAGGAGGCGCAGTCGTCCGACGCACCGTCCTCGGCCCTGGTGGTGGACACCTCACCCGAGCAGGCCGACCGGGTGCGCACCGACGAGGACCCGGACGCCGCCGCCCTGGTGCCCGCCGACGTCGCCGAGGACGGCGTGCTGCGGGTGGGCGTCAACGGCGCGGGTGACCCGCCGCTGGGCTTCCTGGCCGACGACAACAGCACCGTCGTCGGCAGCGAGGTCGACATCGCCCAGCTGGTCGCCGACGGCCTCGGCCTCGAGCTCGAGGTGGTCAACACGACGTGGGAGGCGTGGCCGCTGGGCGTGCAGTCCGGCGACCTGGAGGCGGTGTTCTCCAACGTCGGGGTCAACGCCGAGCGGCTGCAGCTGTTCGACTTCGCCACCTACCGGCAGGGGATCATGGCCTTCGTCGCCGCCCCGGACAGCGGGCTGGACATCACCGATGCCCAGGCCATCTCGGGCCTGTCGGTGGGCGTGGGCTCGGGCACCAACCAGGAGCGCATCCTGCTCGACTGGAACGCGACGCTCGAGGCCGAGGGCGAGGCGCCCGCGACGCTGGAGTACTACGCCAACGCCGCCGACGCCCTGCTCGCCATCCAGTCGGGCCGGCTGGACACCTACCTCGGGCCGAACCCGAACGCGGTGTACCAGGCCTCGAAGGGCACGGTGGAGGTCGTGGGCACGGTGAACGCCGGCTGGCCGAACACCACCTACGTCGCGGCGACGACGCTGAAGGGCAACGGGCTGGCCGAGGCGGTCCAGGCCGCGCTGCAGCACGCCTTCGACGACGGCAGCTACCAGCAGACCCTGGACCGCTGGGGCCTGTCCGACGAGGCGGTGGACGCCCCCGAGCTCAACCCCGCGGTCGCCTCGTAGCCCCCGCTGCCCCCGCAGCGATGATCAGGGGGGTGCACGAAGCTCCGTCCTCCGCCATCAGCTCTGGTGGAGGAGGCGGGACTCCGGTGCACCCCCCTGATCCGCGCTCAGGGCCGGGCCGGTGCGGTGGCGCACCTCGACCTGCTGCCCCCAGCCGGTGCCCACGAGCACCAGCGCAGCGCCCGCGGCCATGAGCGAGGTCAGCTGGTCCCCGGCGAGCGTGATGCCGACCGCGACGGCCCAGACCGGTTCGGTGCCCATGACGAGGCTGGCCCGCGCCGCCGACGTCGCCCGCACCGCCCAGAGCTGGACCAGGAACGCGAACAGCGTGCAGGCCAGCCCCAACCAGGCCACCGCCCACCACGTCCCGGCGTCCGCGGCCCCGAACGCCGCCCCCAGCCCGCCGGGCAGGGCCGCGACGGTGAACCCGACCGCGCACACCCAGCTCTGCACCAGCGTCAGCGTCACCGTCCGCACCTCGCGGTGCCGGGTCAGCGAGCCGCTGGCCGTCACGTGCACCGACCGCACCAGCGCGGCCACGAGCATCAGCGTGTCCCCCACCGTCGGTGCGCTGAACCCGTCGCCGGAGACCAGCAGGGCCACCCCGACGACCGCGGTCACCGCGGCGACGAAGAACGGCCGGGGCAGCCACCGGCGACCGGCCAGGCTCTCCAGCACCGGGGTCAGCACCACGGTCAGGCTGATCAGCAGCCCCGCGTTGGTCGCCGTCGTCCGGGTCACCCCCCACGTCTCCAGGACCAGGACGACGGCCTGCGACCCACCCAGCAGCAGGCCCAGCCGCAGCTCGTCGCGGGACGGCCGGGCGACCCGCAGGAGGACGGCGACGACGGTGAGGACGGCGGCCGCGAGGCCGAACCGCGCCGCCAGCAGCGGCAGGACCCCGATCGTGCCGGCGGCGTGCTGCGCCGCCCAGTAGCTGCTGCCCCACACCGCGGCGACCGCGAGCAGGCTGACGTCGGTCCGGGAGAGGCGCACGAGGGCAGCATCCGGCGCCCGGACACATGAGAGCAACGGCCTCTTCGTTCATCGACGGTTTAGCCTGGGCTTCATGGAGATCCGGCACCTCCACCTGCTCCGGGAGCTCGGCGAGCGCGGCAGCCTGGCCGCGGTCGCCGAGGCGGCGCACGTCAGCCCCTCGGCGGTGTCGCAGCAGCTGCGTGCACTGCAGCGGCAGGCCGCGGTGCCGCTCACCGAGCGCCGGGGACGACGGCTGGCGCTCACCCCGGCCGGCCGGGCCCTGGCGGGGGCCGCCGTCGACATCGCCGAGGCGCTCGGGCGGGCCGAGCGGGCGGTCGGCGGCCACCTGGCCGACCGCACGGCGCCGGTGCGGGTGAGCGCGTTCCACAGCGCGGGTCAGGCGTTCTTCGGCCCGCTGCTGGCCTGGTCGAGCGGTTCCGGTGGACCGCCGGTGCACTGCCGCGACGAGGACATCGCCCAGGCGTCGTTCCCGGCCCTGGTCGCCGACCACGACCTCGTGCTGGCCCACCGGCTGCGGCACGGGCCCCGCTGGCCGACCGACCGGGGCCTGGTGGTCACCCGGCTGCTCTCCGAGCCGATGGACGTCGCCCTGGCCGCCGACCACCCGCTGGCCGCCGCGCCCGAGGTGGCGCCGGTCGACGCCGCCGCGCACCCGTGGGTGGCCGTCCACCAGGGGTTCCCGCTCACCGGGGTGCTGGACGGCATCGGCGCCGCCGCCGGGCGCCCCCTCGACGTCGTGCACCGGGTGAACGACTTCGGGCTGGCGAGCGCCGTCGCGGCCGCCGGCCGGTGCCTCGCGCTGGTCCCCCGGCACCTGGGCCGCCCCGGCCTGCACCCGGGTGTCGTCACCCGACCGCTGCACGGCATCGCCGTCACCCGCGACGTCGACGTCCTCGCCCGCCCGGAGAACCTGGCGCGCGTCGCCGTCGCCGAGACCCTGGACCAGCTGCGCGCGCTGACCGCCGCGCTGGTCGCAGCCACGAGCCCCCCGCAGCGTTGATCAGGGGGGTGCACGCAGGTCTGTCCTCCTCCGCCAGATCTCGTGGCGGAGGACGGACTCCGGCGCACCCCCCTGATCGTCGCTGAACCCCGGGCCGCCGGGGGTGGGGGTCAGAGGGCGGCGCGGGTCCAGTCGCTGGAGTACTCCAGGCCGGAGCGCTGGAAGAGCTGGGTGACGGGGCAGCGCCGCTCGGTCTCGGCCTGCAGCCGGGCGAAGGTCTCCTCGTCGGCGTCGGTGGCGACGGTCGCGCGCACGGTGACGGCGTCGAAGTTCGCGTTGCCCTCCTCGCCGCCCACCATCACGGCGGTGTCGAGGTCGCCCTGCACGTCGAAGGTCCAGGCGCCGAGGGTCACCCCGAGCTCTTTGGCCACGATCGAGGCGGTGATCTGGTTGCACGAGGTCAGCGCGCCGAGCACGTAGGACAGCGGGCTGGGCTGGGCGTCCGCGCCGCCGAAGGCCGGGTAGGTGTCCACGTCGAAGACGTGGCCGGCGTCGCCGCCGACGGTGACGGTCTGGGCCACGCCGGTGCCCTCCGCGTGGTTGGTGAAGGGGACGACGCTCGCCTTGGGCCGGGTGGCCATGGGTGTTCTCCTCGGTGCCGGGGTGGATGTCCGCCGTGGTTCGGCGGGGTCTGGGGGTTCGGTTCAGCGGACCGGCGACGGCCCGCACCCTGCGCCGCGGGCCACCGCGGACAGGTCGGCGCCGGCCAGGCCGGCGACCGGACGCGGGTCGGCGACCGGCTGGTGCCGCCCGTCGACCACGGCGTAGTCGGTGCCCGGTCCGAGCGCGACGAACCGGGTGATCGCGGTCACCAGGCGGTCGACGTCGTCGGACGACGTGCCGACGCCGACGCTGGCCCGCAGCGCCCCGCCCCCGACGCCGAGCCGGGCCAGCAGCGGGTGCGCGCAGAACCGGCCGTCCCGGACGCCGATGCCGTGCTCGGCCGACAGGTACGCGGCGACCAGGCCGGGGTCGGCGCCGTCGACGGTGAAGGAGACGACGCCGGTGGGGTCGACGGAGTCCGACCAGATGCGCAGCAGGCGGACCCCGTCGATGCCGACCAACCCGTCGACCAGCCGGGTGCGCAGGTCGCGCTCGTGCTGCTCGAGGGCCCCGGGGGCGAGCGCGGACAGCGCGTCGCAGGCGGCGGCCAGCGCGACCGCGCCGAGCACGTTGGGCGATCCACCCTCGTGCCGGTGCGGGGCGGCGACCCAGGTCGTGGCGTCGAGGTCCACCTGGGCGACGGCGCCGCCGCCGGGCAGGTAGGGGCGGCCGGTGTCGAGCCAGTCGCGGCGGCCGACGAGCGCACCGGTGCCGAACGGGGCGTAGAGCTTGTGGCCGGAGAAGGCGACCCAGTCGGCGCCGGACTCGGCGAGGGAGAACCGCCGGTGCGGCACCAGCTGGGCGCCGTCGACGAGCAGCAGCGCGCCGTGGTCGTGCGCGAGGTCGGCGACCCGGCTCAGCGGGAGGGACTCCCCCGTCACGTTCGAGGCGCCGGTGACGGCGAGCAGCACGTACCGCCGGGCGGCGAGTGCGTCGGCGAGCAGGTCCAGCGTCCCGGCCACGGTCGGCGCCGCCTGCAGCACGTCGCACAGCTCGCGGGAACGCTGCTGCCAGGGCAGCAGGTCGGCGTGGTGCTCGACGTCCAGCACCAGGACGGCGCCGTCGGCGGGCAGGCAGCCGGCCAGCAGGGACAGCGAGTCGGTGGTGGTGCGGGTCAGCACGCAGACGTCGTCCTCGCGGGCGCCGACGAAGGCGGCCACGGTGTCGCGGGCGGACTCGTAGAGGGCGGTGGAGACCTGGGAGAGGTACCCGGCGCCCCGGTGCACGCTGGCGTAGAGCGGCAGGGCCTCGGCGACCTTCGCCGCGACGGACACCAGGGCCGGGGCACTGGCCGCGACGTCGAGGTTGGCGTAGGTCGCGGTGGCGCCGTCGACCAGCGGGACGCGGGTGTCGGCACCGACGGTCGGGAGCAGGGCTGCGGTGGTGGGAGGGCAGTCGAGGACGGCAGTCATGGTGGTGCACTCCTGGTGGTCCAGGGCCCGCGGGCCCGCGCTTGCGGCTGCACTGCGCAGCCGCCGGGTCGTCACCCGGAGCACCCCATCGCGGTGGAAGGGTTGCCGACCAGCGAGCCGGGGCTTCGCGCTGGTGCTCGTGACCTGCCGGAGACGCTAGCAGACAATCCCGATCGGCATGGTGCACTTCAGGGATGGAGTTGCACTGGTTCCTGCCCACCCGCGGCGACGGCCGGGACGTCGGCCCGGCCACCACCGACCGCGGGCACAACGCCGCCGCGCTCAGGCGCCGGCCCACCCTCGACTACCTGGGCGCGGTCGCCGGGGCCGCCGAGCAGGCCGGGTTCACCGCCGTCCTCACCCCGACCGGGTCGGGCTGCGAGGACGCCTGGGTGACCTGCGCGGCGCTGCTGGACCGCACGCAGCGGCTGCACTTCCTGGTGGCCTTCCGGCCCGGCTTCATCCTGCCCACGCTCGCCGCGCAGCAGGCGGCCACCTTCCAGCGGCTCTCGGGCGGGCGGCTGCGGCTCAACGTCGTCACCGGCGGCGATCCGGTCGAGCAGCGCGCCTACGGCGACTTCCTCGACCACGACGCCCGCTACGCCCGGACGGCGGAGTTCCTCGACGTCGTGCGGCGCAGCTTCGCCGGCGAGCGGTTCGACCTGGCCGGCGAGCACGTGCAGGTGCAGGGCGCCGGGCTGACCGACCCGCCGGAGACCGCACCCCCGATCTACCTGGGCGGGGCGTCCGGGCCGGCCGAGGACGTGTCGGCCCGGTACGTGGACACCTACCTGACCTGGGGCGAGCCGCCCACGATGGTGCGCGAGCGGCTGGACCGGGTGCGGGAGAAGGCCGCCGCGCAGGACCGCACCATCAGGTTCGGCATCCGGTTGCACGTGGTCAGCCGGGACACCCCCGAGCAGGCCTGGGCCGAGGCCGACCGCATGCTGGCGGGCATGCCGGCCAGCGCGATCGCGGCCACCCAGGAGCGGTTCGCCCGGATGGACTCCGTCGGCCAGGCCCGGATGGCCTCGCTGCACGGCGGCAGCGCGGGGGACGGCGCCCGCTCGCTGGAGGTCGCCCCCAACCTGTGGGCCGGCATCGGCCTGGTCCGCGAGGGCGCGGCCACCGCGCTGGTCGGCAGCCACGAGCAGGTGGCCGAGCGGATCACCGAGTACGCCGAGCTGGGCTTCGACGAGTTCGTGCTCTCGGGCTACCCACACCTCGAGGAGGCGTGGCGGGTCGGCGAGGAGGTGCTACCCCTGCTGCGCTGACCCCGGCGGGCGGTACCCGGCGAAGGTCGTCGTGCGGCGCAGCCGGAAACCCAGGTGCTCGTACAGCGCGATCGGGCCGGTGTTGCTGGCCGAGGCGTGCAGGAACGGGGTCTCGCCGCGGGCCCGGATGCCGTGCGCCACGGCCAGCACCAGCCGGGTGCCCAGGCCCTGCCCGCGGTGGCCGGCGTCGGTGCACACGGCACTGATCTCGGTGAAGCCGGCCGGGTGCAGCCGCTCCCCCGCCATCGCCACCAGCTCGCCGTCGCGCCGGATGCCCAGGTAGCTGCCCAGCTCGTGGGTGCGCGCCAGGAAGGGGCCCGGCTCGGTGCGGGCGACCAGCGCGGTCATCTCGGGGACGTCGTCCGCCCCGAGCCGCACCGCCTCGTCGTCCGGGGCCGCCGCGACGCCCTCGTCGACCAGCTGCACGCCGGGGATCGCGAACTCCTGCGTCCACCCGTCCGGCGCGGTCGCGGGCAGGGTCAGGACGACGACCCCGCCCGGGCCGACCAGCTCGGCGGCGTCGGCCCAGTCCTGCGGCGCCGGGTCCGGCGGGAGCGCGGCGAACGGCGAGACGTCGGCCGGGTAGCGGACCACCCGGCCGACGCGCTCGGCGAACCGCGCGTGCGGGCCGGTCAGGGACGACCAGGCGGCGGTGTCCAGGGGGTGCGCGTCGGTCACCCCGCCAGTGTCCGGGACCGGTGGTCGCCGTCCCGCAGCGGCAGTCCCAGGTGGTCGCGCAGCGTCGTCCCCTCGTAGTCGGTGCGGAAGACGCCGCGCTCCTGCAGCAGGGGGACCACCTGCTCGACGAACCGGCCGAGCCCGCCCGGGGTGATGTGCGGGGCGAGCACGAAGCCGTCGCTGGCGTCGTTCTGCACGAACTCGTCGATCGTCGCCGCGACCGTGGCCGGGGTGCCGATGAAGGACTGCCGGCCGGTCACCTCGACGATCAGCTCGCGGGTGGTCAGGTGCTCCGCCTCGGCCTTGGCCCGCCACTCGTGCGCCGTCGCCACCGGGTCGCGGTGCATGCGCACGCTGGCCCGGCCGCGGGCGATGGTGTTCTCCCCGACCACGGGGTCGACCGAGGGCAGCGGGCCGTCGGGGTCGTGGTCGGAGAGGTCGCGGTTCCACAGCTGCTCGAGGAACTTGATCGCCGTCGCCGGCGACACCTGCGCCAGCCGCACCTCCTGGGCGAGCTCGGCGGCCTCGACCTCGGTGTCGCCGAGCACGAACGTGGCCGCCGGCATGATCAGCAGCTCGTCGCGGGTGCGGCCGAACCGGGGAAGCCGGCCCTTGACGTCGGCGTAGAACGCCTGACCGGCCTCCAGCGTGCTGTGCCTCGAGAAGATCACGTCGGCCGCGGCCGCGGCGAAGTCCCGGCCCTCGTCGGAGTCACCGGCCTGGAACACGACCGGCCGCCCCTGCGGGCTGCGCGGCACGTCGAACTGGCCGGCGATGTCGAAGAACCGGTCGTGGTGGGCGAAGGCGCCCGGGTGCGGGTCGGCCAGGAAGGTGCCGGTCTCCTTGTCCGCGACGACCTCGTCGCCCCGCCAGGAGTCGAACAGCTCGTGCGCGGTCTGCAGGAAGGACTTCGCCCGGTCGTAGCGGTCGACCTGGGCCAGGAAGCCCCCACGCCGGAAGTTCTCGCCGGTGAACGCGTCCCACGAGGTGACCACGTTCCAGGCGGCCCGGCCGGCGGAGAGGTGGTCGAGGCTGGCGAACTGCCGGGCCACCTCGTAGGGCTCGTTGAAGGTGGAGTTGATCGTGCCGGTCAGCCCGATGCGCTCGGTGACCGCGGCCAGCGCGGCCAGCACCGTGAAGGTGTCGGGCCGGCCGACGACGTCCAGGTCGTAGATGCGGTCGTTCTGCTCGCGCAGCCGCAGGCCCTCGGCCAGGAAGATGAAGTCGAGCTTGCCGGCCTCGGCGATCCGGGCGAACTCGCGGAACGAGTCGAACTCGATGTGGCTGCCCGACTCCGGGTCGCTCCACACGGTGGTGTTGTTGACGCCGGGGAAGTGCGCGGCGAGGTGGATCTGCTTGGTCATCTCGGGTCCCTCAGGCGTGCGCGTAGCGGTTGGCGGGGCGGGTCAGGCCGAGCAGCCCGCGCAGGGTGTCGGCCTCGTACCCGGTGCGGAACAGCCCGCGGCGCCGCAGCTCGGGCACCAGGCCGCGGGTGATCCGCTCGAGGTCGTCGGGCAGCACGGCCGGCCGCAGGCGGAAGCCGGTCAGCCCGGCCCGCTGCCACTCGGCGAGCAGGTCGGCCAGCTGCGCCGGGGTGCCGGTGAACACGTGTGCGTCGCTGCGCAGCGGCGCGCCGGCCACGTCGTCGAGCCGGGCCAGTCGGTCCGCGGCCGCGGTGGCGTCGTCGTCCAGGACGACGACCAGGTCGCCGAACACGTGCACGGGCTCCTCCGACCGGCCGGCCGCCGCCTGCTCGGTGCGGACGGCGGCCACCAGCCGGGCGGCGTCGGCGGCATCCGTGGGCGTGACGAAGCCCAGGTCGGCGGAGCGGCCGATCAGCCGCCACGGCCCCTCGGCGTGGCCCAGGGCCGCGACCACGGGCTGTCCCTGGGGCGGCCGCGGGGTGATCGACGGGCCGCGGACGGAGAAGTTCTGGCCGGCGAAGTCGATGTAGTGCAGCTTGTCGACGTCGACGAACCGGCCGGTGGCGGCGTCCCGGATCTCGGCGTCGTCCTCCCAGCTGTCCCAGAGCCGGCGGAGCACCTCGACGTACTCGGCGGCCTCGTCGAACAGCTCGGTGACCAGCGGCCCGGTGGCGGCGGTCGACCGGTCGACCGGGGGGAGCTCCCGGCGGCCGAAGTTCGCGGCGGTGTCCGGACGGGCGGCGACCTGCACGCGGACGCCGGCCCGGCCGGTGCTCACGTAGTCCAGCGTCGCGATCGCCTTGGACAGGTGGAAGGGCTCGGTGTGGGTGACCACCGCGGTCGGCAGGAACCCCAGGTGCCGGGTGGTCGGGGCCACGCGGGAGGCGACGAGCACGGCGTCCAACCGGCCGCGCACGCGGTCGGTGCGGTCGTCGGGGGTGAACGGGTCGTCGGACTGCAGGTTCAGCGCGTCCTCGATCGTGACGGCGTCGAGCAGGCCGCGCTCGGCCTCCTGGGCCAGGTCGGTCCAGTAGCCGGCGGTGAGCAGCTCGGTCGGGCGGGCGCCCGGTTCGCGCCAGGCGGCGGGGTGCCAGCCGGCGCCGTCGAGGGCGGCGACGAGGTGGAGCGGGGACGAGGGGTCGGGCACGTGCTTCCTCCGTACGGGGCTCGGCAGCGCCCGGGCCCCGGGCTGTCGCCGGGGCCGGGCACCGCCTGCGGTGGGTCGGGCGGGTGGGTCAGGAGACCTCGTGCAACTGCCCGGTGGCGACGTCGAACACGAACCCGCGCACGCTGTCCTTGACCGGGATGAACGGGCTGTCGAGGATCCGCTGCCGTGAAGCCCGGACGTCGTCCTCGAGGTCGGTGAACGCCTCCGACGCCCACGTCGGGCGGGTGCCGACCTCGTCCGCGATGCCGTCGCGGAACTGCTCGTCGGTGAAGGTGAGCATGCCGCAGTCGGTGTGGTGGATCAGCACGATCTCCTTCGTGCCGAGCAGCCGCTGGCTGATCGCCAGCGAGCGGATCTCGTCGTCGGTGACCACGCCACCGGCGTTGCGGATCACGTGCGACTCCCCCTCGGCGAGGCCGAGCACGCGGTAGACGTCGATGCGGGCGTCCATGCAGGCCAGGACGGCGATCTGCTTGGCCGGGGGCAGCGGGAGGGGACCGGAGAAGGACTCGGCGTAGCGGGCGTTGTTCTGCAGCAGGTCGTCGGTGACGGTCACGGTGGTGCTCCTCAGGGCTGGATCGGGCGGACGGCGGGGCGGGCCGGCCGACAGAGCTCGTCGAAGGCGTCCGACCTCCGGCCGGGCCAGAACGGCTCCAGCTCGGGACGGGTCACGTGCACCAGCGTGCACCTCCGGACCCGGGTGCTGCAAATCCCTACCGGTTCGATGGAGAAACTGGGGTTGCTGGTAGAACTCTCCCCGTGAGCCACCCGACCCTGAGCCGACGTCTGCACGTCGACCTCGTCCGGGTGGGCTCCAGCAGCTGTCGGGCCTGACGCCTCCGTCACGCCACCCGTCACCCCTCGCTGGAGCCCCGATGTCCGCTGCCCTGTCCTCCCCCGTCCCCGCGCCCCGGCTGCAGGTCGTGCCGCCGCCCTCGTCCGCCCCGGTGGCCCTGCTGGTGCTCACCGAGGACGGCCGGTTGCTGCCGCCCACCCCGGACCAGCTGGCCCCCCTGGCGGCCCTGCTCGACCGGGCCACCGCCCGTACCCCCGACAGCGACGCCGTCGAGCTCGGGGACCTCGCCGTCCACCCCGCGTCGCACGTGGCCACCCTCGCCGGCCGCCGGTTGCCGCTGACCGTCCGCGAGTTCGAGGTGCTGGCCGACCTGGCCCGCGCCCGGGGCCGCACCCGCAGCAGGGAGCAGGTGCTGGCTGCGGTCTGGGGCACCGACGACGACCGCGGTCGCCGGTCGGTCGACGTGCACGTCGCCCGGTTGCGCGCCAAGCTCGGCCCCGCCGCCGGCCAGCTGGTCACCGTCCGCGGCCGGGGCTACCGATTGGATCCTGCATGACCGACCGCCTGCCGCAGTTCGTGATCGCCGGCGCCCCCAAGGCGGGGACGACGGCGCTGCACGCGGCGCTGGCCACCCACCCGGAGCTGTACCTGTCGCCGGTGAAGGAGCCGAAGTTCTACCTGACCGACGGGCGTCCGCCGCCGCCGGCCGCGCAGCGCGGGCCCGGCGACGCGCACAGCGCGCAGGAGTGGGTCTGGCGCCGCGACCGCTACCTGGCGCTGTTCGACCGGGCGCCCGCCGACGCCGTGCGGGGCGAGAGCACGCCGTTCTACCTGTACGACCGGGCGGCCCAGCGCCGGCTGGTGGCCGACGTCCCCGACGTCAAGGTGATCGCCGTGGTCCGCGACCCGGTCGACAGAGCGATCTCCAACTGGGTGCACCTCCGGGCGGACGGGCTGGAGCCCGAGCCCGACTTCGGCCGGGCCGTCGAGCTGGAGGACCAGCGGGTCGCCGACGGGTACGCCCCGTTCTGGCACTACACGCGCATGGGCCGGTACGGCGAGCAGCTGCAGCACCTGCTCACGCTGGTCCCGCGCGAGCAGCTGCTGCTGCTCCGCTTCCGCGAGGTCGTCTCCGAGCAGGCCCGCACGCTGGACCGGGTCAGCGACTTCCTCGGCGTCCGCACCGGGGTGGCCCGCGCCGTCCCGCCGGAGAACGTCAAGCCCTACGTCGCCGACACCCCGCGGTACCGGCGCCTGGCGCAGCTGGCCCGGGCCGGCGCCGCTGCCGGTGCGCACGTGCCGCCGCAGGTCTGGCGGCAGGCCAGCCGCCCCGTGCTCGCCGCGATCCACGCCGCGGCGACGAAGCGGCCACCGCTGGCGGTCGAGGTCCGGCGGGCCGTGCAGGCCCGGGTGCTCGACGACATCGCGCTGCTGGAGGAGGTCACCGGCGAGTCCTTCGACGACTGGCGCGGGGACACCGGGCGCGGGGACTACGCCAGCCGGGCCGCGGCCCGCGAGGCAGACTCGGCCGGGTGACCCTGCCCGTGGACGTCGACCGCTTCCTCGCCGACGCCGAGCTGGTGCTGGCCCCCGAGGACCCACGACCCGGGTCGTGGGCCGGCGGGCCGAGCGCCCAGTTCGTCGCCGGCACCTGGTGGCTGGCCCACCGGCTGCGCCGCCCGGTGGGCGAGGGCCGCGGGTTCGCCAACGTCGTCTCCCGGTCCGCCGACGGCGTGCACTTCACGCCGGTCGCCACCGTGCTGCGCGAGTCCTTCGCCTGCGACTCGCTGGAGCGCCCGGCACTGGTGCACACCCCCGAGGGCCGGTGGCGGCTCTACGTCAGCTGCGCCACCCCGGGCACCAAGCACTGGCGGGTCGACCTGCTCGAGGCCGACACCGTCGAGGGCCTCGCGGGCGCCCCCGCGCGCACCGTGCTCGGGTCGGGCCCGGTGCCCGGCTCGGCGGTGAAGGACCCGGTCATCCGGCACGAGGGCGGGGTCGGGGGGCAGGGCCGGGAGCACGGGGCCCGCTGGCACCTGTGGGCGTCGGTGCACCCGCTCGACGACCCCGACGCCACCGACCGGATGACCACCGAGCACGCGGTCAGCGCCGACGGCGTGGCGTGGACCTGGGTGGACACCGCGCTCACCGGCACACCGGGCACCTGGGACGCCCGCGGGGTGCGGTTCGCCGCCGTCCTCGGCGACTGGGCGCTGTACGACGGCCGGGCGAGCGCGGCGGAGAACTGGGAGGAGCGCACCGGCGTCGCCGTCCGCGACGGCGAGGGGTGGCGGGCACTCCCCGACGGCCCGCACCTGCAGGGCCCGGACGGCGGCCTGCGGTACGCCGACGCCGTCGAGCTGCCCGGCGGCGACGTCCGCTGGTTCTACGAGATCACCCGGCCCGACGGCGCGCACGAGCTGCGCACGGTGCTGCTGCCCGGCTGATGTCGGTGCCGGCGGGCATGATCGTCGGGTGGACGGGACCCGGGAGGCGACGACGGCCCGGTTGCGGCCGCTGCTGCGCGCCGTGCAGGAGGCGCTGGTGGCCGGGGTGGCCGTCAGCCAGCAGGTCCACCGGCAGCACGGGTGGCAGCGCGCGGCCGACCCCCACCTGGACCGGCAGCTGGTCCGCCGGCACGCCGTCGAGCAGCTGAAGCCGTGGCGGGCGTCGATCGGCGAGCAGCTCACCTTCGACGTCGGCGACAGCGGCGGCGAGAACCTCGGTCTGCCGATGAGCGGGCTGATCATCACCACCGACCACGACGTCGTCCGGGTCTGGCACTCCGACGACGGCGAGCTCCCGCCGGCCGACACGGCGGCGCTGCGGGCGTTCTACCAGCAGGCGCCCACCACCCAGCTCGCGCTGGACGGCGCCCCGCCGGCCGGCAACCACCTCGCGCTGCTGTGGGCCGACCGGGCCGGGGTGCTCAGCCGGTTCGAGCTGGTCCGCCCGTGGTGGCGCGGCGGCCGGCACCCCGAGGCCGACTGGCGGGTCGACCTGCTCCGCTCCTAGACCACGTCCTTCTGGTCGGCGGTGCCCAGCACGCGGGGCCAGTTCGCCGGGACGACGACGTCCTCGGGTCGCAGGTCCTTCACGTCCCGGTGGCCCAGGCCCAGGACGGCGGAGTCGATGCCCGACCGGAGGATGTCCAGCACGTTCTCCACCCCGGCCTGCCCGTTGGCGGCCAGGCCCCACAGGTACGCGCGGCCGATCATCGCGGCCTTGGCACCCAGGGCCAGGGCCTTCACGACGTCGGACCCGCGGCGGATGCCGCCGTCGGTGACCACCTCGACCTCGTGGCCCACGGCCTTGGCGATCGCCGGCAACGCCCGGACCGGGGCCGGGGTCCCGTCGAGGTTGTTGCCGCCGTGGTTGGACACCGAGATCGCCGTGCACCCGGCGTCCACCGCGCGGTGCGCGTCGTCGACACGCATCACGCCCTTGAGCATGAACGGCCCGCCCCACTGCTCCCGCAGCCACGCGACGTCGTCCCAGGTCGGCAGCGGGGTGCCCATCCACTCCCCGTACGCGCCGAAGAACGTGGGCGCGGTGCCCCCGGGCGGGGTCAGGTTCGGGGTGGTCAGGTCGGGGATCGCCCCGCTGCGCAGCCAGGTGGCCAACCACTGCGGGCGCAGCGCGACCTCGGGGCCGAACTGCAACGCCGCCTTGAGGTTCACCTTCTCCGGGATGGCCGGTGAGCCCCAGTCGCGGCCGTTGGAGAACGACCAGTCCAGGGTCATGATCAGCCCGACCGCGCCGGCCTTGCGCGCCCGCTCCATGCGCTGCACGAGCACGTCGCGCGAGCCCACCCAGTACATCTGGAAGAACGTCTGCGGGCTGGCCGCGGCGACCTCCTCCACGCTCTTGGAGGCGAACGAGGACAGGCCCATGGTGATGCCGCGGGCGGCCGCGGCCCGCGCGACGGCGACCTCGCCGTCGGGGTGGACCGCCTGCACACCGGTCGGGGAGATCATCACCGGCATCGACAGCGGCTGGCCCATCACCGTCGTGGACAGGTCGCGCTCGCCCTGCAGGCCTGCCACGTGCGGGGCGAACCCCAGCTCGGCGTAGGCCCGGGTGTTGTCCTCCACCGTCCAGCCCCGCTCGGAGCCGGCGATCAGCGCCCCGTACACGGACTTCGGCAGCCGGCGCTTGGCCCGCCGTTGCGCCTCGGCGACGGTCTCGAACCACTGGTTGGCCATTGCTGTCCTCCTCCGGCGGCTGCGGTGCCGCACTGTGCTGTGGGTCTCAGGATGCCCTGTGACACTCAGTGCCACCACCCCCCGGGCGCACGGTTCTGCCCGGGCCGTCCCGAGGAGTCCCCGTGCCCCACCTGCTGCACCTCGATTCCGCCCTCGACCCGCGGGCGTCGTCGTCCCGGCCGGTCACCGCCGCCTTCGCGCAGGCCTGGCGGGCGCTCGGCCCCGACCACACCGTCACCCACCACGACCTGCAGGCCGACCCGCCCCCGCACCTGGCGCACGCCGCGCTCCACTGGGCGGCGCCCCTGCGCACCGCCGACGAGGCCGCGGCGGAGGTCGACGACCCGGTGCAGCGGGCGCTGCTGGACGAGCTGCTCGCCGCGGACGTCCTGCTGGTCGGCGCACCGATGTACAACTGGTCGCTGCCCTCGACGCTCAAGGCCTGGGTCGACCACGTGCACGTCCTGGGGACGACGGTGCCCTTCGGTGACCGGACCGACCAGCCGCTCGCCGGCCGGACGGCGGTCGTGGTGTCCAGCCGGGGTGCTGGCTACGCCCCCGGCGGACCGACGGCCGGCCTGGACCACACCGTCCCGCCGTTGGCGCAGGTGCTGGGCCAGAGCTTCGGCATGCACGTCGAGGTGGTGACGCTGGACCTGACGCTGGCCGGCCGGGTGCCGGCGATGGCACCGCTCGCCGGCGACGCCGAGGCCCAGCGGGTCGCCGCGACGACCCGGGTGCAGGAGCTGGCCCGCGCGCTGGGCTGAGACCCGGTCAGCCGGCGACCTCGTCGTCCCGGTCGGGGCCGTCCTCGGCGGAGCGGGGGGCGTGCTGGCCGCGGTCGTCCAGGTCGTCGCCGAGCCGGACGGGGGCGTCCCCGGTGCGGGTGCCGCGGTCGTCCAGGTCGGCGCCCAAGCGCACGCCGTCGTCGTCCGTGCTGCTCATGGGTGCTCCTCGGTGGTGGTGCGCGGGTGGTGCGGTTGCCTCCGGGGTCTGCCCGGACCGGCCGGGGGTGGAAACCGGACCGGGTGGTCGGACCTGCCACGATCAGCCGGTGAACCGTGCCGGGGTCCTGGCCACGACGACGGCCTGGGCCGTCGGCACGGCGCTGCACCCGGCCGGGGTGGTCACCGGCGCCGGGCTGGTGCTGGGCTCGCTGGTCACCACCGGGTCCCCCGCCGCCGGGGCGCGCATCGCCGACGGCCTGCTGTGGGGCGCCGGGCCGGAGAACTCGCTGCTGGCCGTGCTCGCCTCCGGGGTGGCCGCGCTGCGCTCGCGCGAGCGGGGCATGACCGCGGTCGAGCACGAATGGGCGCGCACCGAGCTGCTCGGCGACGCGCTGCCGCCCCGGGGACGGCTGGTCGTCACCGACACGATCGGCGCCGGCGGGCGGCCGTTCGTCTTCCCGCGCTGGGACGGCGCGATCACGGTCAACCTGGGCCCGGAGCTGTACGCCGACCCGGTGGGCACCGACCCGCACACGTTCCTGCACGAGCTGGTGCACACCTGCCAGGTGCACGCGGCAGCCAGCCGGCGGAGCTGGGTCACCACGGCCGTCCTCGCCCAGGTGCGGCACTCGACGGGCCGGGACGCCTACGCCTACGACCTGCCGGTGCGACCGCTGGTTGCCTACGGGCTGGAGCAGCAGGCCCAGCTGCTGGCCGACTGGTGGCGCGGGACGCCGGGACGGCGCGGGCGGCCAGTGCCCCGCGGTGCGCTGCGGGGGCACACCCGCCGCCCGAAGGACCCCACCAGCCCGTGGGCCGCCTGCGTCGAGGACCTGCGGGCGGGCGGGCTCTAGCGGGCCTTCTGCTTGATGGCCTGGACGGCGCTGTCCTTCAGGCTGGGCTGCGACGCGTTGTTCTTGACCTTCTCGGCCTTGGGCTTCTTGGCCTCGCGGCCACCCTTGTTCTTGCCGGCCATGGGGACTCCTCGCCACCGGAACCCGGCGGACTGTCACGGAGCGCGGTCCGGAGGTGGCGTGCGCCTGCGGCTGAGGGGTGAACGCTACGCCCCCTGCGTGTCGCTGCTCCGGGCTGCGCCGCGGGCTGCGCAGACTCGATCGGTGCCTCCTCGCTCGCAGTACGACAACCTGGTGCACCCGCGCACGGTGAAGAAGCCACCCGTGCAGGTGGAGGCCGAGAAGGACCTCGTCGTCGAGGACCCCAGCTCGGGCTTCGTCGGCGCCGTCGTGCGCTGCGAGAGGGACGTCGTCCACCTCGAGGACCGCTTCGGCCGGGTGAAGGGCTACCCGCTGGGCCCGGGCTTCTGGGTGGAGGGCCGCCCGGTGACGCTGGTGCGCCCGAAGGCCGCCGTGGTCACCGCCCCCACCCGCAGCGCGTCGGGGTCGACCTACGTGGCCGGGGCCAGGGCGCGCGTGGCCCGCGAGGGCCGCATCTACGTCGAGGGCAAGCACGACGCCGAGCTGGTCGAGAAGGTGTGGGGCCACGACCTGCGCATCGAGGGCGTCGTCGTCGAACCGCTGCACGGCGTGGACGACCTCCCGGGCATCGTGCGGGAGTTCCGGCCGTCGTCCGGGCGCCGGCTGGGGGTGCTGGTCGACCACCTGGTCACCGGCTCGAAGGAGACCCGGATCGCCGCCCAGGTCACCGGCGCGCACGCGCTGGTCGTCGGGCACCCGTTCATCGACATCTGGCAGGCGGTGAAGCCCGCCGTCGTCGGGATCAAGGCCTGGCCGACGGTCCCGAAGGGCGAGGACTGGAAGGGCGGCGTCTGCCGCCGGCTGGGCTGGGAGGACGACACCGGCTACGTCTGGGCCCAGCGCATCCTCGCCCGCGTGACCACCTGGACCGACCTGGAGCCAGCACTGATCGGCCGCGTCGAGGAACTGATCGACTTCGTCACGACCGGCTGAGCACATCGCGATCCTCCGGATCGCACGGCGGCCACGTGCCGTCCCCCTGGTGCGCCGAGCCCGTCCGGTGGCCGCGGTCGGGAGGTCTCCGACCCCCGCGACCACGGCCACCCGGACCTGTGCCGTCCCCGGCCTCCACGACCGGGGACGGCCGTCCCCCACCTACGGAATCATGTTGAACGTGTCCGGGTTCGGGCCGGTGCGCTCGTCGCGGTTCAGGGTGCTGATCGCGGTGATGTCGTCCTGGCTCAGCTCGAAGTCGAACAGGGCGAAGTTCTCCTCGACCCGGCTGCGGGTGACCGACTTCGGGAACACGATGTCGCCGCGCTGGATGGCCCAGCGGAGGGTGACCTGAGCCGGGGTGCGGCCGACGCGCTCGGCGACGCGCACGATGGCCGGGTCGTCGAGGACCTTGCCCTGGGCGATGGGCGACCAGGCCTCGGTGTGGATGGAGTGCTCGGCGTTGTAGGCGCGCAGCTCGTCCTGGGTGAGGTAGGGGTGCACCTCGATCTGGTTGACCGCCGGGGTGATGTCGGTCTGGTCGCGCAGCTTGTTCAGGTGGTTGGTCTGGAAGTTGGAGACGCCGATCGCGCGGGCCTTGCCGTCGCGGTACAGCTGCTCCATGGCCTTCCAGGTCTCGACGAAGTCGACGTCGATGCCCGGCAGCGGCCAGTGGATGAGGAACAGGTCGAGGTGCTCGAGCTGCAGGTCGGCCAGCGACTGGTCGATCGCCTTCGCGACGTCGGCCTCGGCGTGGAAGCCGTTGTTCAGCTTCGAGGTGATGAAGACCTCGTCGCGGGCCAGCCCGGAGTCGCGGAAACCCTCGCCGACCTCCTTCTCGTTGCCGTACATCTCGGCGGTGTCGATGTGCCGGTAGCCCACCTCGAGCGCGGTCTTCACGGCCTCGCGGGTGTTCTCGGGCTCGATCTGGTAGGTGCCGAAGCCCAGCTGGGGGATCTCGACGCCGTTGTTCAGGGTGATGTTCGGGACGTTCGCCATGCCTCCTGCCATGCCCGTGGCGCGCAACGGATATGCCTGCCGGGACGGATGGGGGTCAGAAGTAGTCCACGAGCTGCGGGGCCTGACCGCAGGCGAGCAGGTCCAGCCCGGCCGGGTCGCCGGGACCGGTGACCAGGCCGGCCGTCGCCGCCCCGTGTCCGCGGCCGGCCCCGGTCCACAGCAGGGCCAGACCCTGCGGGCCGAGCACCAGGTCGGCGTCCTCGGTGGTGCGGGTCAACCGGCCCTCACCGGCGTCGAGCTCGAGCTGCCAGCTGCCGCTGTTCCACGGGGCGGCGTCGTCGACCACCGAGAAGCGCACCGAGCCGCGCACGTGCGCCGGCCAGCCGCGGGCCGCGACGGCGCGCTCGACGTCGACGAGCCGGTGCATGAACACGTGCGTGCCGCGGGCGGTGGCCCGCTCCAGCGGAAGGACGGCGGACACGGCGTCGCCCAGCAGGACCGGGACGTCGACGGTGCGCGTGACGGTGCGCCACCCGGCGAGGACGTCGACCAGCGCGCGGGCAGCAGCCGGCGTGGTGGCCAGCAGGTCGCTGACGTCGAGCCCGGCCGACGCGTCGTAGCCCCGACCGCGCTCGTAGGCCAGCGCCCCGGTGACCACGCCGTCCTGCTCGGCGAGGGTGAGCAGGTCGACGCCGTCCCCGAGGGGTTGCTCATCGCGGGGCGGCAGTTCCCACCGGCCGCCCCGTCGGGTGAGCGGGCCGTCGAAGCCGCGCGCGATCTGCTCGTAGAGGTCGACGACGGCGGGCCGGTCGGCGGGCGTGCCCGCCCGCAGGACGACGCCCTCCGGGGCGCGCAGCACCGGCAGCGCGGCGGTGTCCAGGACGGCCGAGCCGAGCAGCCCGGTGACCGAGTACCCCAGCGACCGGTAGGCCGCCGAGACGGTCGGGTAGAGCGCGCTCACCGCGGCGCCGCGGTCGCGGGCGGCGGCCAGCGCGGTGGTGAGCAGTCTTCGGGCCACCCCACCGCCGCGGACCTCCGGGGCGACGGCGACGCCGCTGACGTGCGCCGAGGGGACCTGCCGGCCACCCCACCAGGAGCGCTCCTCGTGGTCGGTGACCTTGCCGACCAGCCGGCCGCCGGCGTCGTAGGCGCCCCAGCGGTGGGTCTCGGGCAGCACCTGCAGGGCGCGCGGCGGTGCCTCCGCGGGCCCGCCGAACGCCCAGCGGCCCAGTGCCCAGGCCTCTGCCAGGTCGTCCTCGGTCATCGGGCGCACGGTGAGGTCCACGCCCCGATCCTGCCGCCTGCCCCGCGCCCCACACCCCCGGGCCACGGAGCCACGTGGTCGGGACCAGCTGTCCGCCACCGACCGCCGGTCGGCCCCGACCCCGGCCGCCGGTCCGCATCAGCCCCGGTCCGCATCAGCCCCGGCCATCATCAGCACCGGCCATCGCCAGCACCGGCCCCGGCCACCGCTCACCCAGACCGCTCCGCCGTCGCCGTCATGGACCCAGTCCACCAGAGGGGTACGACAATTCCGGTCAGCCGAACAGGCCGCTGGCCAGGTCATTCTCGGCGATCGAAGAGCTACCCGGCGTGGTGGGCCATCGGCGGCAACCGGGCAGGCCGTCGTCCTCCTCCGGGGAAATCCGTCCTCCTCCACCAGCTCTGCGCCGGGAGGACGGACTCTTGTGCACCCCCTTGATCAACGCTGCACAGGAGCCACGGGCGCGGGGGCGGGGGACACGGGGACCGCCTCGACCGGGGCGCTGCCGCGCACCAGCAGGCCACCGACCAGTGCGAGCACCCCGGCGGAGGCCGCGCCCAGTGCCGGCACCAGGAAGGCCGGCTGCGCACCCCACGCGTCGACGGCGGTGCCGGCCAGCGCGGCGCCGGCGGTGACGCCCACGGTGAGGCCGGTCGTCGTCCAGGTGAGGCCCTCGTTCAGCGCGGCCCGGGCCACCCGCGACTCGACCAGCGACATCCCCGCCACCAGCACCGGGGCGATGGTCAGGCCGGCGAGGAACACCGCGACCACCAGCCAGGGCAGCGAACCGACCAGCAGCAGGCTCTGGGTGGCGATCCCGAACAGCAGGCCGCAGCCCACGAAGCGGGTCAGCAGCGTGCCGGGCAGCCGGACGATGCCGTAGAGCAGCCCCGACACCAGGCTGCCCCCGGCGTAGGCGGCCAGCGCGACCCCGGCCATGACCGGTCGGCCCTGCTCCTGGGCGAACCCGACCACGACGACGTCCATCGCGCCGAAGACGGTGCCGACGGCGAGGTAGGCGATCGCGACGACGACCAGGGTGGGGCTCAGCACCGACGTCGCCGACCGCTTCGTCCCGCGGGTGCGGGCGTGCGCCGGCGGCTGGGTGGCCACCTGGCGCGCCAGCCAGAGCGAGCCGGCCACCCCGACCAGCAGGCCGACCAGGAAGCCGACCGGCGGGGCGATCAGCGCGGCCAGGAAGGTGATGGTCGGCGGGCCGACGACGAAGACGACCTCGTCGACCACCGACTCGAACGCGAAGGCCGTCTGCCGCGCATCGGTGCCGGGCAGCGCGTGCGCCCAGCGGGCCCGGACGGCGGCGCCGACGTTGGCCGCCGACGCCCCGGTCAGCGCGGCGAGCACGAACCACGACCACCGCGGGCCGCCGGAGACGACGACCGCGGCGAACGAGATGCCCAGCACCAGGAAGACCGCGGCCGACCAGACGAGCACCCGGCCCTGGCCGAGCCGGTCCATGCCGCGGGCCCACTGCGGGCTGCCGACGGCGTTGGCCAGCGCGAGGGTGCCGGAGACGGCCCCGGCCAGGCCGTAGCTGCCGGTCTCGCCGGCGACCATCAGCACCGAGCCGAGGCCCATGCTCGACATCGGGACGCGGGCCAGCCAGCCGGCGAAGGAGAAGGAACGGGCACCCGGGACCGCGAAGATGCGGCCGTACGGGGAGAACGGGTTGAACACGGGGATCGATCTCGACTTCCTGGCCACTGGCGGAGACAGGGGGGCCTGCCGGACTCCCGGGTGGCGTTGCCGATGCTAACGACCCGCGCCACCCAGAATGGGTCCGTGACCGGTTCCCGCGTGGTGCGTCCGCTCACCCGCCGACGCGAGGACCTCGACCCGCACCGGGCCGAGAGCCGGGTGTCGGCCTACGTCTACGGGACGGTGCTGGTGCTGGCCGCCGTCGTCGGCTGCTCGCCCGAGGCGGTGGACTCGGGTGCGGCCGTGACGATCGTGGTGGGCACGGTGCTCTCGACCTACGTCGCGCACGTGCTCGCGCACTCGGTCGGGGCGCTGGTCACCGGCGGCGAGCACCGGGAGCTGCGGCAGGCCGCCCGGGACGCGACGCCGATCCTGAGCTCGGGGGCGCTGCCGGCCCTCGTCCTGGCCGCCACCGCGCTGGGCTGGCCGCCGGAGCTGTGGGGGCAGGCGCTGGCCGCGCTGGTCGGGCTGGTCCGGGTGGCCGGCATCGGGGTGGTGTACCGGCGGTTGCGGGCCGACGTCCCGTTCGGGCGGGCCGTGCTGGTGGGTGCCGTCGCGGCGGGCGTGGCGCTGCTGGTCGTCGTCCTCAAGCTCGTCCTCACCCACTGAGCAACGTCGTGCAACCCGCTGGTGCGGCGGGGAGCGGCCACTAGATCCGCAGTCGCGGAGGGGTGGGTGACCGCGGACACAGCCGTCACGAACCCGTCACGAGGCGGCCCTACAGTCGGGAGGGTGACGACGCCGAGCCCGCTCCCCGACCCGGTGGTCCGCATGCCCGCGCCCGCCCCGGGCAGCGGCGGACTGGTCGACCGGCACGGTCGCACCGCGACCGACCTGCGGGTCTCGCTGACCGACCGCTGCAACCTGCGCTGCAGCTACTGCATGCCGCCCGAGGGCCTGGACTGGCTGCCCAAGGTCGAGCAGCTCACCGACGACGAGGTCGTCCGGCTGGTGCGCATCGGCGTCGAGCAGCTGGGCATCGAGGAGGTCCGGTTCACCGGCGGCGAGCCGCTGCTGCGCCCCGGCCTGCCCGGCATCGTCGCGGCCACCACCGCGCTGCTCCCCCGCCCCGAGGTCAGCCTGACCACGAACGCCGTCGGGCTCTCCCGCATGGCGCCCGCCCTGGCCGCGGCCGGCCTCGACCGGCTCAACGTCAGCCTCGACACCCTCGACCGCGAGCGGTTCAAGCAGCTCACCCACCGCGACCGGCTGCCCGACGTGCTGGCCGGCCTCAAGGCCGCCAAGGAGGCCGGGCTGACCCCGGTCAAGGTCAACACGGTGCTGCTCAAGGGCATCAACGAGGACGACGCCGTCCCGCTGCTGGAGTACTGCCTCGAGCACGGCTACGAGCTGCGCTTCATCGAGCAGATGCCGCTGGACGCCCACCACGCCTGGACCCGCGCCGAGATGGTCACGGCCGAGGACATCCTGGCCAAGCTGTCGGCCACCCACACCCTCACCCCGGACGTCGAGGAGCGCGGCGCCGCCCCCGCCGAGCGCTGGCTGGTCGACGGCACCGACCTCACCGTCGGCGTCATCGCCTCGGTCACCCGCAGCTTCTGCGGCGCCTGCGACCGCACCCGGCTCACCGCCGACGGGCAGATCCGCAACTGCCTGTTCGCCCGCGAGGAGAGCGACCTGCGCACGGCGATGCGGGACGGCGCCAGCGACCAGGAGCTGGCCGACCGCTGGCGGATCGCCACGCTGACCAAGCTGCCCGGCCACGGCATCGACGACCCGTCGTTCCTGCAGCCCTCCCGGCCCATGTCCGCGATCGGGGGCTGAGGTGGCCGTCACCGTGCGCTACTTCGCCGGGGCGCGCGCCGCGGTCGGCGTGGACACCGAGACCCGCGACGCCGGCTCGCTCGACGAGCTGGTCGGGCAGATCGTCGGCGAGCACGGCGAGAAGCTCGAACGGGTGCTCACCGCCTGCTCGTTCCTGGTCGACGGAACCTCCACCCGTGATCGCGCGTTGGTGCTGGCACCCGGGGCGGTCGTCGACGTGCTGCCCCCCTTCGCCGGAGGCTGATCCACCCCGCTCGTGAGCTCGTTGCCTCACAGTCCTGTCCCACCGGTTTCCCGACTGGCCCCGCTGGGGACGTGCGCCCCGTGATCGAATGGCTGCTCGTCCTGGTGGGGATCGTGATGATCGCCGGCTGCGCAGCGTTCGTCGCCTTCGAGTTCTCCCTGGTGACCGTCGACCGCGCCACCGTCGAGCGCCAGGTGGCCGACGGCGACAAGGGCTCCGAGGGGGTCCTCGCGGCGCTGCGCACGCTGTCCACCCAGCTGTCGGGCGCCCAGCTCGGCATCACCGTGACCAACCTGGCCGTCGGCTTCGTCGCCGAGCCGTCGATCGCCGCCCTGCTGCAGGGACCCCTCGGGGCGCTCGGTCTCGGCGAGGCCGCTGCCCGGTCGGTGTCCATCACCCTGGCCCTGGTGCTGGCCACCGCGCTGACCATGGTGTTCGGCGAGCTGGTGCCCAAGAACATCGCGCTGTCCGAGCCGTTGCGCACCGCGCGGGCGGTCTCGGGCTTCCAGCGCGGCTTCACCCGCTCCACCGCGCTGGTCATCCGGGCGCTCAACGGCTGGGCCAACGCCATCCTCATGAGGCTGTTCAAGGTCGAGCCGCAGGAGGAGCTCGCCTCGGCCCGCTCCGCCGAGGAGCTGACCTCGCTGGTCCGCCGGTCGGGCAGCCAGGGCACGCTCGAGGCCACCACGGCCCAGCTGCTCACCCGCAGCCTGGCCTTCGGCGAGCTGCGCGCCTCCGACGTCGCCACCCGTCGCCTGCAGATGACCACGATCCCGGCCGACGCCGCCGTGTCCGCCGTGCTGGACGCCGCCCGCGAGTCCGGGCACTCCCGATTCCCGGTGGTCGGCGACGGCGTGGACGACGTCGTCGGGCTGGTCCACGTGAAACACGCCCTCGCCGTGCCCCGCCCCGACCGGCGCACCACGGCCGTCGCGGCGGTCATGGTGCCCGCGCTGCACGTGCCCACCAGCCGCCGCCTGGACGACCTGCTCACCGACCTCCGCCAGGGCAGCCTGCAGATGGCCGTGCTGGTCGACGAGTACGGCGGCACCGACGGCGTCGTCACCGTCGAGGACCTGGTCGAGGAGCTGGTCGGCGAGGTGGCCGACGAGCACGACGAGCCCGAGGTGCCCGGCCTGACCGACCTCGGCGACGGCACCTGGTCGCTGAGCGGCCTGCTGCGCCCCGACGAGGTGCGCGAGGCCACCGCGCTGCAGGTCCCCGACGACCACAGCTACGAGACCCTCGGCGGGCTGGTGCTCCGCCAGCTCGGCCGCATGCCCGAGGTGGGCGACCGGGTCGAGGTCATGCGCGAGCTGCCGCCCGAGCTGGCCGACGACGTCGACGACGAGACCGGCCTGGGCGGCGTGTGGCTCGAGGTCGTGTCGCTGGAGGGGAGCCGGGTCGACCGGTTGCTGGTCGGGGAGATCCCGGCCACCGGCGAGGACACCGAACCCGCCGCAGCCGTCGAGGAGGCGAACCGATGAGCGACTGGGTCGGGCTGCTGGTGGCCGTCGTGCTGCTGGGCGCCAACGCGTTCTTCGTGGCCGCCGAGTTCGCGCTGATCTCGGCGCGCCGCTCGTCGATCGAGCCGCTGGCCGAGGCCGGGTCCCGGCGGGCCCGCACCACGCTGGCCGCCATGGAGCAGGTCTCGCTGATGATGGCCGGCGCGCAGCTGGGCATCACGGTCTGCTCGCTGGGCCTGGGTGCCATCGGCGAGCCGGCCGTGGCGCACCTGCTCGAGCCGGTGTTCGAGGCCCTCCGGGTGCCCGAGGCCGCGGTTTACCCGATCTCGTTCGCCATCGCGCTCTCGGTCGTCGTCGCGCTGCACGTGGTGATCGGCGAGATGGTGCCCAAGAACCTGGCCCTGGCCGGCCCCGACCGCGCCGCGCTGGCGCTGGCCCCGCCGCTCAAGGTCGTGGTGGCGGTGCTCAAGCCGTTCCTGCTGCTCATGAACGCCGTGGCCAACGCCGTCCTGCGGCTGGTGGGGGTCGAGCCCAAGGACGAGGTGACCAGCTCCTTCACCCGCGACGAGGTGGCCGGGCTGCTGGACCAGTCGCGCGAGGGCGGGCTGCTGGACGCCGCCGACCACGACCTGCTCACCGGCGCCCTGGCCCTGGAGGACCGGGACACCCGGTCGGTCCTCATCCCGCGCAGCGAGCTGGCCGTCCTGGACCGCGACGACGACGGCCTGGCCGTCGAGCAGCTGGCCGCCAGCACCGGGTTCTCCCGGTTCCCGGTGGTCGTCGACGGCGAGCTGGCCGGCTACGTGCACCTGAAGGACGTGCTGGTGGCCGAGGGCGAGGCCGACGTGCGGGTCGCCGACATCACCCGCCCGCTCCCCCGGGTGCAGGCGACCACCGACCTGCGGACCACGCTGCAGACCATGCAGGCCGGCCGGGCGCAGCTGGCCGCCGTGGTCGACGAGGACCGGGTGGTCGGCGTCGTCGCCCTCGAGGACATCCTCGAGGAGCTGGTCGGGGAGATCAGGGATTCGGCCCACCGATGAGAGGAGCACTGGGATGAGCGTGTTCGACAAGGCCAAGGCCAAGGCGGAGGAGCTGCTCGGCCGGGCGACGGAGGTCTACGGCGAGTCCCACGGCGACGCCGCGGCGGAGGTCGCCGGCGAGGCCCGCCGCCTCGAGGGCGAGGCCGAGGAGGAGGCCCTCGAGCAGCGCGACCACCACCGCCGGGACGACGACGGGCTGGCCGGCGCGCGGTAGGTCAGCGCAGCCGGACGGCGACCAGCGCGACGTCGTCGTCCGGCCGGCCGTGCACGAGCAGGTCGACGAGCTCGTCGCACAGGTCGTCCAGCGGCCGGTCGGCCAGCTGCTCGACGGCGGCGCGCAGCCGGGCCAGGCCGGTGTCGAGGTCCTCGTTGCGCCGCTCGACCAGGCCGTCGGTGAACAGCAGCACCGTCGACCCCGGCGCCAGCGCGACGTCGTGCTCGACCCGGGGCGCGAGGCGGTCGACGCCCAGCAGCAGGTCGCCCTGCCACGGGGGCGGCGGGTCGAGGGTGCCGTCGGGGCGCAGCACCACGGGGGCCAGGTGGCCGGCGCTGGACCAGCGCAGGCAGGCCCCGCCGTCGCCGGTGGGCACCAGCCGGGCGACGGCGGCCGTGGCCAGGGTGGGGAAGGACAGCTGGGCCATGGCGGCGTCCAGCCCCCGCAGCACCTCGGCGGGGCCGGCGTCGGAGTAGGTGGCGATGCCGCGCAGCAGCCCCCGCAGCTGGCCCATCGCGGCGGCCGCGGCGGTGTCGTGCCCGACGACGTCGCCGATCACCAGGGTGGTGGCCCCGTCGGAGGCCCGGAAGGCGTCGTACCAGTCGCCGCCGACCCGGGCCGCCTCGGCCGCGGGGGTGTACCGCACCGCGACGTCGGCGCCGGCCGGCTGGAACGGCTGGGTCAGCAGGCTGCGCTGCAGCTCCTCGGCCAGCGCGGCCTGCTGGCGGTACAGCCGGCCGTTGTCGAGGGCCAGGCCGATCCGGTCGGCGGCCTCGCGGGCGGCGGCGAGGTCCTCGGCCTCCGGGGTGTGCCCCGCGGCCCACCACAGCGTGATGACGCCCAGGGTGCGGCCACGGCCCAGCAGCGGCAGGTAGAGCCCCGAGCCGGTGGCCAGCCGCCGCTGGAGGTCGCGGCTCTCGCCCGGCGGGAGGCTGTCGGCCACCTCGGCCGCGGTGACCGGGGTCGGCTCCTGGGTGTGCATCGAGCGGATCAGCGGGGTGGTCGCCGGCAGCTCGCCCAGCCGCAGCTCGCTGTACCGGGCCAGCACCGGCCGCAGCGCGGGGTCGGCGTGCCAGCACCCCACGTCCCGGGGCCGGCCGTCGTCCTCCAGCACGGTGACGACGGCCCAGTCGGCCAGCGCCGGCACCAGGACCCGGGGGATGCGGCTCATGCTCTGCACGGCGTCGGGTGTGCCGGCCACCTCGGCGCTGATCTGGGCCAGCACGGCCAGCCGCTCCTGCGTGCGGTGCCGGTCGGTGGTGTCGGTGAAGAAGGCGCTGACACCCCCGCCCTCGGCCGGCACGATCCGGACCTCGAACCAGACACCCAGCACCGCGGACCGCACCTCGAGGACCTCGCGGTCGCGGGTGCTCGCCACCCGCCGGTAGGCCCGGCCCAGGGCGGAGTCCTCGTTGCCGGGGAAGGCCTGCCACGCGTTGCGGCCGAGGAGGTCCTCGCGGCGGCGGCGGAAGGCCCGCTCGGCACCGGCGTTGACGTAGGTGACCGTCCAGTCGGCGGAGAACTGCAGGAACCCCATGGGCATGCCCTCGAGCACCCCTGTACCGGCCTGCCGCACCACCCGGGGCCCCCTCCCGACGGCGCTCAGCTTAGGGGCAGGCCACCCATTCCTCGGCGCCGTCGGTGAACACCTGCCGCTTCCAGATCGGCAGCCTCGCCTTCACCTCGTCCACCAGCTCCGCGCAGGCGCTGAACGCCTGGCCCCGGTGGCTGGTCGAGACCGCGCAGGCCAGCGCGACGTCGCCGATCGCGAGCAGGCCGACCCGGTGGCTGACCGCGACGGCGTGCACCTCGGGGCGGGCGGCGAACTCGGCGGCGATCTCCTCGAGCAGCGCCTGCGCGGTGGGGTGGCCGACGTACTCGAGCTCGGTGACCGACCGGCCGCCGTCGTGGTCGCGGACCACCCCGGCGAAGCTGACGGTGGCCCCGGCGGCCGGGTGGGCGGCCGCGGCCTCGTGGGCGGCGACGTCCAGCGGTTCCTCGCTGATGCGGGCGATCACCGCACGGACGTTACGCGCGCGGCGTGTCGTGGTCGGCCGGGTCGGCCAGGCCCGTGCAGTCGACCTCGGTCACGGCGTGCTCGCGCAGGTAGGCCCGGGCGCCCTCGTCGCCGGTGGCCGAGTCGGCCACCCCGGCCCAGTGGTCCCGCCCGATCAGCACCGGGTGCCCGGGGACGCCGTCGTAGGTGGGGACGACGAGCGCGTCGGGCGCCGCGTGCGCGGTGACCCGGGCCAGCGCCTCGGGGGTCAGGCCGGGGACGTCGACGAGCATCACCACGGCCGCCTCGATGCCCGCGCCGAGGGCCTGCAGCCCCTGGATGCCGGTGCGCAGCGAAGAGGCCATGCCGGTCTCCCAGTCGCGGTTGCCCACCACGGTGGCGCCGTGCAGGTCGGCCCGCTGCCAGACCTCCACCATCGCCGCCCCCAGCACGACCAGCACCGGGTCGCACACCGCCCGGGCGGTGCGCACGGCCCGCTCGACGAACAGCTCGCCGTCGGGCAGCGGGGCCAGGGCCTTGGGCATGCCGTAGCGGCGACCGCCCCCGGCGGCCAGGACGAGCGCGGCGACCGACACGACCCCACCCTCTCACCCGGCCTGCTCGACAGCCTGCGTTTCTTCACGCATGCGCAGGTAGTGTGCCAAGGGTGACCGCGACGACCGCCGACCGGACCGTCCACGTCGACCGCCGCGACCGCCGCGACCGCCCGGCGGTGGCCGCGCGGGTGGCCGCGCGGGTGGCCTGGACGCTGCCCGAGGTGCGGTGGGCGGCGCTGTCGCTGGCGCTGTTCGCCGTCGGCGCGTCGCTGCACCTCGCCGGCGCCCCGGCGCCGCTGTGGTGGACGGCCTACCTGGCCTGCGGCGTGGCCGGCGGGTGGGAGCCCGCGGTGGCCGGGGTGCAGGCGCTGCGGGAGCGCACGCTGGACGTCGACCTGCTGATGGTCGTGGCCGCGGTCGGCGCCGTCGGCATCGGCCAGGTGTTCGACGCCGCGCTGCTGATCGTCATCTTCGCGACCTCCGGCGCGCTCGAGGCCTTCGCCACGCAGCGGACCCGCGACGCCGTCCGGTCCCTGACCGACCTCGCCCCCGAGCAGGCCTGCCGGGTGGCCGACGACGGCACGCAGCGGCAGGTCCCGGCGGCCGAGCTGGCGGTCGGCGACCGGGTGCTGGTCCGGCCCGGGGACCGGCTCCCGGCCGACGGCACCGTGCTGGACGGCGCCTCGGAGGTCGACCAGGCATCGATCACCGGCGAACCGCTGCCGGCGGACAAGCAGGCCGGCGACGCGGTGTTCGCCGGCACGGTGAACGGCACGGGCACGCTCACCGTGCGGGTGGGCGCGCCGTCGCACGACAGCGTGGTGGCCCGCATCGGGGTGCTGGTCGAGCAGGCCTCGGGCACCAAGGCACGCGCCCAGCTGCTGATCGAGAAGGTCGAGCAGCGCTACTCGGTCGGCGTCGTCGTCGCCACGGTGGCGATCTTCGCCGTGCCGCTGCTGCTGGGCGCCGACCTGCAGAGCGCGCTGCTGCGGGCGATGACGTTCATGATCGTCGCCTCGCCGTGCGCGCTGGTGCTGGCCACCATGCCGCCGCTGCTGTCGGCGATCGCCACGGCCGGCCGCAACGGCGTGCTGGTCACCTCGGCGGTGGCCCTGGAGGGCCTGGGCAGCGTCACCGCGGTGGTCGTGGACAAGACCGGCACGCTGACCGACGGCACGCCGACCGTCGTCGCCGTGGGTCCCCGCCCCGGGTGGTCCGGGGCCGAGCTGCTGGCCCTGGCCGCGGCGGTCGAGGCGCCCAGCGAGCACCCGCTGGGTCGGGCCGTGGTCGAGGCCGCCCGCACCCGCGGGATCGCGTACGGGCCGGTGTCCGGTTTCCGCGCCCGGGTCGGGCACGGGGTCACCGGCAGCGTGGGCGGCCGGGTCGTCGCGGTCGCCGCGGCGCCCGACGGCGACGACCCGGAGGGCGGCGCCGCCGAGCAGGCCCGCGGCCGCACCGTGGTGGCGGTGACCGTGGACGGCGAGCCCGCCGGCTGGATCGCCCTGGCCGACCGGGTGCGCCCCGCCGCGGCGGCCACGGTCGCCGCGCTGCACCGGTCGCTGGGCCGCGCGCCGGTGCTGCTGACCGGCGACGGCGAGCGGGCGGCGGGTGCGCTGGCCGCCGAGGTGGGCATCACCGACGTCCGGGCCGGGCTGCTCCCCGAGGACAAGGTCGACGCCGTGCGCCAGCTGCAGGCCGCCGGCCACCGGGTGCTGGTGGTCGGGGACGGCGTGAACGACGCGCCCGCGCTCGCCGCCGCCGACGTGGGGGTGGCGATGGGCGGCATCGGGTCCGACCTCGCGGTGTCCAGCGCGGACGTCGTGGTGGTGCGCGACGACCTGGCCACCTTGCCCGCCGTCCTCGACCTCGCGCGGCGGGCCCGGCGGCTCGTGGTGCAGAACCTGGTGCTCGCCGGGGTGGTCGTCGTCGGGCTGGTCACCTGGGACCTCGTGGCGCACCTGCCGCTGCCGCTGGGCGTGGCCGGGCACGAGGGCTCGACGATCCTGGTGGCGCTGAACGGGGTCCGCCTGCTGCGCCGCAGCGCGTGGCGGCCGGCCTGATCAGCGACCGGGCTTCTCCAGGCACGCCCAGACCAGCTTTTGGTCGGTCTCGTAGTGCACCCCGTGCGCGCCGGTCAGGTCGGCGACCAGGTGCAGGCCGTACCCGCCGGCCCCCGCCGGCCGCTCGACCGCGGGGGTGGGCATGCGCTCGGGGGCCGCGTCGCTGACGACCACGATCCAGCGGTCGGGCTCGTCGCACACCTGCAGCCGCGACGGCGGCCGGCCGTGCCGCAGCGCGTTGGAGGTGAGCTCGTCGATGACCAGGACGGCGTGCTCGACGGCGTCCTCCGCGGCCTCGCCGGCGTCGTCGGGCAGCCCGGCCCGCAGGAACGCGCGCACCTGCCGGCGGACCGCGCCCAGCGACCGGATCGACTCGAGGAGGTGGACGAGGCGGTCGGCCTGCGGCGGCTGCGGCACCGGGGTGTCGTGCGCCCAGGACGCCGCTGCGGCAGCGTGCTCCTGCGGGGTGAGCCGAGCCCGGTCGACCACGGATCCTCCTCGCTCGATCCCGGCGAGTGTGGCACGGGCGCAGCCCGACGACCCGCCGACCACCGGCACCGCGCACGGCCCCCCAGGACCACCTGCGTAAATGCTCTAGCCTTGCGAGGTGCACACCAGCGCCGGCGGGTCCGGCGACACCTCGCCGAGCTCGTCGACGGACCAGCTGCAGACCTCGGTGGTCGGCCCGGCGAACGACGCGCTGACCGGCGCGTCGCACGCCGCCGGACCGCTCCTGCTGTCCCGCGTGCTGGGGGACTCCCCCGTCGCGGTGCTGCTGGTCGACCGGTCGTCGGGCCAGGTCACCTACGCCAACACCGCCGCCCTCGCCCTGGCCGGTGACGTGCGACTGCCGGTGGCCACCGACCGGTGGGCCGCCGCGGCCGGGGTCACCGACATCGACGGCACCCCGCTCGCCGCCACGAGCGAGCCGCTGAGCCGCATCGCCGCCGGCGACCCGCTGGCCGGGGAGCCCGTCCGCGTCCGGGGCACCGACGAGGACGGCGAGCCCGGCCCGGTCGTCTGGGCCACCGGCTTCCCGCTGGACACCGACGGCGACCAGCTGTCGCTGCTGGTCTTCCTCCCGGTCGAGCAACCCCGCGGTGCCGCCGACCCCGACCAGGTGATGCAGGCCCTGCGCGAGCGGGCCGTCCTGGCCACCGACATCTGCTTCACCATCTCCGACCCCCGGCAGCCGGGGAACCCGCTGGTCTGGGTCAACCCCGCGTTCACCCGGGTCACCGGGTACACCGTCGAGCAGTCGGTCGGCCGCAACTGCAAGTTCCTGCAGGGCCCGGCCACCGACCCGGCCGCCGTCGCGCAGATGGTCGCCGACCTGGACGCGGGCCGGTCGACGGCGGTCACCCTGCTCAACCACCGCCCCGACGGCACCGCCTTCTGGAACCACGTGGCGATCAGCCCGGTCCGGGACGGCGCGGGCGAGCTGGTGAGCTTCGTCGGCGTGCAGACCGACGTCACGGCCCGGGTGGTCGCCGACGCCGAGCGCGACGCCGCGCTGGCCGCCGAGCAGTCGGCACGGAGGGCGGCCGAGCGGGACCGGGCGGTCGCCGAGGCCGCCCGCGCACGCCTGGCCCTGATGGCCGAGGCGACGACCCAGCTGGGCGCCAGCCTGGACATGGCCGAGCTGCAGCAGCGCACGGCCCGGTTGTGCGTGCCGCTGCTGGCCGACTGGGTGGCCATCTCCGAGGTGGACGACGAGGGCGTGGTCACCTCGGTGGTCGCCGAGCACCGCGCCGGCGAGGCCGCGCGCGAGGCGCTGGACACCATGTCCGCGCAGTACCTGGGCCGACGCTTCCCCGACACCTCACCCAACGCCGTCGCCATGGCGACCGGCCAGCCCGTGGTGCTGGCCGGGCTGACCGACGAGGGCATGCGGCCGTGGAGCCGGCGGCTGCACGGGACCGACACCCTGGCCACCCTGGGCACCGGCTCGGTGGTGGCCATCCCGCTGACCTCGCGCTCCCGCACGTGGGGTGTCTTCGTCCTGGTCCGCGAGGACCCGGCGGGTTTCCACCAGGACGACGTCGAGGTCGCCCGGGACCTCGGCCGGCGGGCCGGCCAGGCGCTGGACAACGCCCGGCGGTTCAGCCAGGAGGCCTCGGTCGCCGAGACCCTGCAGCACGCGCTGCTCCCCGAGCTGCCCGCCATCCCCGGGCTGGCCGCGGCGGCGCACTACACCGCCGCCTCGACCGCGGCCGCCGTGGGCGGGGACTTCTACGACCTGCTGCCGCTGCCCGGGGGTGCCGTCGGCGTCGTGATCGGCGACGTCGCCGGCCACGACATCACCGCGGCGGCCGCCATGGGCCAGCTGCGGGGGCTGATCCGCTCCGAGGCCTGGGCCACCGACGCCCCCGACCCGGCCGCGGTGCTGGCCCGGGTGGACCGGTTGCTCGGCGTCCTCGGGCTGCCGGTCGTGGCCACCGCTGCGCTGATGCGCGCCACCCCGTCCGGGGACCCGCAGGGCGGCGGCTCCTGGGTGGTCGAGTGCGCGAACGCCGGCCACCCGCCGGTGCTCGTGCGCACCCCCGAGGGGGCGGTGGAGGTCTTCTGCGACGAGCACGGGCTGCTGCTGGGCACCGGCCTGTCCCACGAGCGGCCGCCCCGCGCCTGCACCACCCGCGAGCTGCCCGCCGGCAGCCAGCTGCTGCTCTACACCGACGGGCTCATCGAGCAGCCCAGCCTGGCCGGTGGCCGGGTCCGCGACATCGACGAGGGCATCGCCCGGCTGCACGAGCGGTGGGCGGCCATGCCCGCCGCCGCGACGCCGGACGACGCCTGCCGGGGCGTCGACGACCTGGTGGTGGACCGCTCGGACGACGTCGCCGTCCTCGTGGTGCGCCTGGGGGTCCCCCGCCCCGGGTGAGCCGCTCAGGCCGCCAGGCCGCGCCGGAGCAGCTCGACGACCTGCTCGGCGAGGACGGCGTCGACCGACACCCCGGCCGGGGAGACCTGCTGCATGCCGATGCCGCGGAGCAACCCCAGCAGGAGGACCCCCACGGCGTCCGGGTCGGCGTCGGCCCGGACCGAGCCGTCGGCGATCCCGTCGCGGACGACGTCGGCCAGGGACTGCCGGAAGGACCGGTCCCGCTCGGCGTAGAGCGGTCCGAGCACCGGTTCGGAGGCCACCGACTCGGCCCACATCAGCAGGAAGGCCCCGGTGGCCGGCCGGCGGGCGTGCACGTTGCCGAGGTAGGCCTCGACCAGGGTGGCGAGCCGGTCCAGCCCGGTCCCGGTCGTGCCGGGGACGGGGAAGCGCTGGGCGTCGCGGACGACGGCCTCGATCAGCTGCTCGCGGCTGCCGAAGTGCGAGTGCACGATGCCGCGGCTGTACCCGGCAGCCCGGCCCACCTCGGCCAGCGTCACCGCGCGGGAGCCCTTGCGGGCGATGAGCTGCACCGCGGCGTCCAGCACCCGGCGCTCGGTCTCCGCACGGCGCTGGTCCTGCGTCCTGCGCACCACCGGTCCCGGCACCCCGACACTCTCCCATCCCGGCTCAGCTCATTTACTTGTCGGCTGACAAGCAAGTATGAGACCGTGGAACCACCCCCACCCGAGGAGCAGTCGTGCCCGCTCACCCCGTCCCGCCGCACACCACCCGGACCCGCCGCCCCGTCCCGCCCGGCGGACCCGGCACGCCGCCCTTCCGGTGGCCGCTGCGCCGGCCCGTCGTCCGCCCCGGGCGCGACGGGTAGATCTGGCCGACCGGGGTAGATGGTTGAGGACGCAATCGTCCACACCCCGGAGGCTTCTCCCGCATGACCAAGATCGCCGTCGTCTACTACTCGTCCACCGGCAACACGCACCAGATCGCCCAGGCCCTCGCCCAGGGCGCCGAGGACGCCGGCGCGGAGGTCCGCCTCCGCCGCGTCGCCGAGACGGCCCCCGACGCCGCGATCGACGCGAACCCGGCCTGGCGCGCGCACGCCGACTCGGTGGCCGACGTCCCGCTGGCGACCCCGGACGACCTGGAGTGGGCCGACGGCTACGCGCTGGGCACCCCGACCCGCTTCGGCACGCCGTCCGCGCAGCTCAAGGGGTTCATCGACACCCTCGGCGGCCTGTGGGCCACCGGCAAGCTCGCGAACCGCGGGGCGACGGCGTTCACCAGCGCGCAGAACACCCACGGCGGCAACGAGTCCACGATCCTGACGCTGTTCAACGTGTTCTCGCACTTCGGTGCGGTCATCGTCCCGCCGGGCTACACCGACCCGCTGCTGTTCGCCGCGGGCGGCAACCCCTACGGCACCTCCGTCGCCTCGGGCGGGGACGCCGACGCCGCCTCGGACGCCGCGCTCGCCGCCGCCCGCTACCAGGGCCGCCGGCTCGCCGAGATCAGCGCCAAGATCACTTCCTGAGCCGCTGCTGCAGGTCGGCGGGGAGGGCGTCCTCCCCGCCGGGCTGCGGCGGTCAGCGGGGGTAGACCGCGATCTCCGAGGCCTTGACGCTCGCCCACACCTGCGCACCGGGCACCAGGCCCAGCTCGGCGAACGCCGTCGCGGTGACGTCCGCGGTGAGCGGCACCTCGCCGTCGAGGTCGCAGCGCACCGTCGACCCGTGCGGCGTGGCCGCCACCAGGGTCAGGGCCCAGACGTTGCGCGGGCTGCCGTCGGGCCGCGCGAGGTAGAGCGACACGGTCTCGGGCCGGACGGCGACGAACACCTCGCCCGCGGCCTCCTCCCCGGTCCACACCAGGCCACCGCCGTCGAGGTCCACGCGCGTGCCCGACGCCGTGCCCGGGAGCAGGGACAGCCCGACCAGCCGGGCGACGTAGTCCGTCCGCGGCATCCGGGCGACCTCGGCCGGCGTCCCCTCCTGCACGACGACGCCGTCCTCGACCACCACGACCCGGTCGGCCAGCGCCATCGCGTCGACCGGGTCGTGGCTGACCAGCACGGTGCACCCGCCGAACTCGGCCAGGTGCCGGCGCAGCTCGGCCCGCACGGTCAGCCGGGTGCGGGCGTCCAGCGCGCTCAGCGGCTCGTCGAGCAGCAGCAACCGCGGCTCGCCCACCAGCGCCCGGGCCAGCGCCGCCCGCTGCGCCTGGCCGCCGGAGAGCTGGGTGGGCCGCCGGTCGCCGAACTCGGCCAACCCGACCCTCGCCAACCAGGCGGCCGCCGTCGTCCGGGCCTGGGCCTTGCGTACGCCCCGGGTCCGCAGGCCGAAGGCCACGTTGTCGGTGGTGCTCAGGTGCGGGAAGAGCAGGTGGTCCTGGAACACCATGCCCAGCGGCCGCTCGTGCGCGGGCACGTGCCGCTGGTCGCCGTCCCACACCAGCTCACCACCCGGGACGTCGATGGCCACCCGGCCGCCGTCGGGGGCCAGCAACCCGGCCAGCACCCGCAGCACCGTGGACTTGCCGGCGCCGTTGGGACCCAGCACGGCCAGCACCTCGCCGTCGGCGACGGTCAGGTCGACGTCGACCAGCAGCGCCCCCCGCTGGACGACGACGTGCGCACGCAGGCTCACGCGAGCGGCGCCCCGGACCGGCCCAGCCAGCGGTCCCGCAGCAGCAGGAGGGTGGCCAGGGAGACGAACAGCAGCACCAGCGAGAGCACGATCGCGCCCTCGGGGTTGCTCTGCAGGGCCAGGTAGACCGCCAGCGGCATGGTCTGCGTGGTCCCCGGGAAGTTGCCGGCGAAGGTGATGGTCGCGCCGAACTCGCCCAGCGCGCGGGCCCAGCAGAGCACCGCGCCGGCGGCGACGCCCGGGGCCACCAGCGGCAGCGTGACCCGGCGGAACGTCGTCCACCGGTTCGCGCCCAGGGTGGCGGCGGCGTCCTCGAACCGGGCGTCGGCGGCCCGCAGCGCGCCCTCGACGCTGATCACCAGGAACGGCATGGCCACGAACGTCTCGGCGATGACGACCGCGGTCGTGGTGAACGGGATCGTGTAGTCGAACTCCTCGTACAGGTACCGGCCCAGGATCCCCTGCCGACCCAGCACCAGGAACAGCGCGACGCCGCCGACGACCGGCGGCAGCACCAGCGGCACGGTGACCAGCGCCCGCAGCACCGACCGGCCCGGCAGCGTCGAGCGGGCGAGCACCCACGCGATCGGCACCCCGAGGACCAGCGACACCAGGGTGGCCAGCGTCGCGCTCACCAGCGACAACCGCAGCGCCTGGCCGACCTGGGGCTGGGTCAGCTGCGGCCACAGGTCCGACCAGGGCGCGCGGATCAGCAGCCCGAGCAGGGGCAGGACCAGGAACGCGACGCCGACCAGCGCCGGGACCAGCAGGGGTGCGGGCACGCCACCGCCCCGGGGCCGTCGTCGGCGCCGGGGCGGTGTGCGGAGTGCGGTGCTCAGTTGGACGGGCTCCGGAAACCGGCGTCGGTGAGCGCCTGCTGGCCCTCGTCGGACTCGACCAGGTCGAGGAACGCCTGGGCCGCCTCGGGGTTGCTGGCCCCGGTCAGCGTGCAGATCGGGTACTCGTTGACGGCGTCCTCGGCCTCGGGGAACTCGATGCCCTCGACGCCGTCACCGGCGGCCTGGACGTCGGAGGCGTAGACCAGGGCGGCGTCGACCTCGCCGAGCTCGACCTTGGTCAGCGCGGCGCGCACGTCCTCCTCGAGGGTGTCGGGCTGCGCGGTGATGCCGGCGGCCGCGAACACCGTCTCGGCGGCGGCGCCGCACGGGACGTCGGGCGCGCAGATCGCCAGCGTCTTGTCGGCGTCGCCGAAGTCGGCCAGCCCGGTGATGCCGCCCGGGTTGCCCGGGGGCACGGCGATCTCCAGCACGTTCTCGGTGAACACCGTCGGGTCGTCGGCGTCCAGCCCGGCGTCGGTGACCACCGTCATCTGCTTCTGGTTGGCGCTGGCGAACACGTCGGCGGGCGCGCCCTGGGTGATCTGGGTGGCCAGCGCCGAGCTGCCGGCGAAGTTGAAGGTGATCGTGAGCTCGGGGTTGTCGGCCATCAGCTGGTCGCCGAGGTCGGTGAAGACGTCGGTCAGCGAGGCCGCGGCGAAGACGGTGAGGGTGCCGGTGAGGTCGCCGCCCCCCGCGGAGCTCGAGGCGGCGGCCGAGGTCGACGACGCGGCGTCCGACGACGACGAGGAGCCGCCGCAGGCGGTCAGGGTGAGCAGCCCGGCGACGGCCAGGACGGGGAGGGCGCGCAGACGCACGGGTGCCTTCTCTCGGTGGGTGGGTGGATCAGGGGACGTCGACGCTGACCTGGGTGGCCTTGACCGTGGCGACCGCGCGGACGCCGATCTCCAGGCCCAGCTCGTCGGCGGCCTCGCGGCTCATCAGCGAGACCATGCGGTAGGGCCCGCACTGGATCTCGACCTGCGCCATCACGGTGTCCCGCACGACGCGGGTGACGATGCCGGTGAGCCGGTTGCGGGCGCTGGAGCCGCTGGTCGTGCCGGGCGCGGGCGCCTCGTGCAGCTGCTTGGCCACCCGGGCGAGGTCGGTGCCGTCGACCTGGGCGGGGCCGTGGTCGCCGCGGTGGGCGACCAGCCGGTCGCTGTCGATCCAGCGCCGCACGGTGTCGTCGCTGACCCCGAGCAGCTCGGCGGCCTCGGCGATCCGGTAGGTGGCGGTCACAGCCGCACCCTAGACACGCACCCGCGGACCAGCAACGCCCGGGTGCCCGCACCTGCGGATCCCCGTTCCCGGAAACCGCGGTGTCCGGGATCCGGGGTCAGCGCAGGCCGTGGAAGAGGTCGTCGTGCAGCACAGCGTCGGTGCGGGCGGGGCGGGCCTGCACGAAGGCCTCCCGGCCCATGGCGGCGGTGAAGACCTCCAGCGGCAGCTTGAGGAAGAAGATGTTCTCGACCTGGCTGGTGTGCGCGGCCAGGGCATCGCGCTTGGCCTGCGCGAACGCGGTGACGTCGACGTCGGCGGCGACCTGGTCGTCGTCCACGCCCCACCCGGGCTGCTCCTGGCCCTCCTCGGGCTCGGGGAACTCCTCGCCGGCCTCCCGCATCAGCTCGCCGAACCGGGCGAAGTCGCTGCGCCGGATCGTGGAGTAGTACAACCGGGCGTCCGAGCCGGTGGCCTCGAGGGCGGCGACGGTGATGCGGTGGGCCTGGATGTGGTCCGGGTGCCCGTAGAAGCCGTTCTCGTCGTAGGTGACGACGACGTCGGGCCGGTGCCGGCGGATCAGCTCGGCCAGCCGGGCGACCGGCTCCTCCAGCGGCGTCGTCCAGAAGGCGCCCTCGGCGTCGTTCTGCGGCCAGCCCATCATCCCGCTGTCGTGGTAGCCCAGCTGGTGGGCGTGGGTGATGCCCAGGATGCGGCAGCTCTCGGCCAGCTCGGCGGCGCGCAGCGCGACGACCTCCGCGGTGGAGTGGCCCTCCTCGCCGGGCTTGACCGTGCCGGCGTCGCCCAGCGCCCCGTCCGTGCAGGTGACCAGCACCGTGGTGACGCCCTCGGCGGCGTACCTGGCGAGGACGCCGCCGGTCGAGGTCGCCTCGTCGTCGGGGTGGGCGTGGACGGCCATGAGGGTGAGCGGGCGGGACACTGGCGGGCCTTCCGGTCGGGAGGCCCGTCAGTGTGCCCGCCCGTGCCCCGGGCGCCCGGCTCAGCCCAGCTGGTCGGCGCTCACGAACACCGACTTGTACTCGAGGTAGGCGTTCAGCGCCTCGGGTCCGAGCTCCCGGCCGACGCCGCTGTTCTTCATGCCGCCGAACGGGGCGCCGAGGTCGAGCTGGTAGTAGTTCACCCCGATCGTGCCGGTGCGGATCCTCCGCGCGACCTCGATGCCGCGCCCCTCGTCGGCGGTGAACACCGAGCCGCCCAGCCCGTACTCGCTGTCGTTGGCGATGCGGATCGCGTCCTCCTCGGAGTCGTAGGGCATGACCGCGTAGACCGGCCCGAACACCTCTTCGCGGGCCAGCTGGTCGTCGTTGTCGACGTCGGCGAAGACGGTGGGCTCGACGAACCAGCCGCGGTCCAGGCCGGCCGGGCGCCCACCGCCGGTGATCAGCCGGGCACCGGAGGCCTTGCCGATGTCGATGTAGCCCTGCACCCGCTTCAGGTGCGTCTCGCTGGCCATCGGGCCGAGGGTGGTCGACTCCTCGAGCGGGTTGCCCACGACCAGGTTGCGGCAGTAGTCGGCCAGCGCATCGGTCACCTCGGCGTACCGGCTGCGCGGGGCCAGGATCCGCGACTGCGTGGTGCAGGTCTGGCCGTTGTTCATGAACGAGGCGCCGTCCAGGTTGGCCAGGAAGGTGTCCATGTCGGCGTCGTCGAGCACGATCGCCGCCGACTTGCCGCCCAGCTCGAGGGTCATGCGGCGGATCAGCCCACCGCACTCGGCTCCGATCGCCCGCCCGGCAGCGGTGGACCCCGTGAAGGCCACCTTGTCCACCAGCGGGTGCCGGACGAGGGCGGCACCGGCCTCACGCCCGGCCAGCACGATGTTGAGCACACCCGGGGGCAGCCCGGCCTCCTGTGCGGCATCGGCGAACACGTAGGTGTCCAGCGCGGTCTCGGGCGAGGGCTTGAGCACGATGGTGCACCCCGCGGCCAGGGCCGGGGCGATCTTCATCATCGCCAGCACCTGGGGGTAGTTCCACGGCGTGATCGCCGCGACCACGCCGACCGGCTCGCGGCGGACGATCGTCGCACCGCTCATGCTGGGTCGTACCGACTCGAACTCGGTCTGCCGGGCGATCTGGGCGTACATCTGGAGCAGCCCGGCCGGGGCCGCGCCGTTGAACGCGTTCGACAGCGTGATCGGCATGCCGTTCTCGCGGGTGACCAGCGTGCTCGTGGCGTCGGCGCGGGCCGACAGCGCGGCGGCGAACCGGTCCATGACGTCGGCCCGCTCGGCCGCCGTCGTCCGGCCCCACGGCCCCTCGTCCAGGGCCCGCCGGGCGGCCCGCACCGCGGCGTCCATGTCGGCCTCGGTGCCCAGCGAGGCGACGCCGAAGGCCTCCTCGGTGTGCGCCTCGATCGCGGTGTGCAGCTCGCTGCCCTGCGGCGCGACCCACTCCCCGTCGATGAAGAAGCGGGTGCGGTCGAGCTCGGTACGACTCTCCTCGATGAGCGTCATGTCGACGTCAACTCCTCGGCTGCGGGGCCCGTGGGCCCGGGGCGCGACCGGTCAGGTGTGACCGGCGGCACGGCCATCATGAGCACGCATCCGCCGTCCTGGGAAGCCCAGAGCTCCGCACAGTCGGAAAAACCAGGCATGATCGACCGCAGCAGCGGATCGGACGAGGAGGCGTGGTGAGCAGGAGCAGCCCCGGACCGGTGCCGCACCGGCCGCGCTTCGCACTGGCCCCGCACCTGCCGCTGGACGACGGACGCGCCGTCGAGGAGGCGCGTGCCTGGCTGCTGGCCATGGGGGTCGACGCCCCCGCCGACCCTCCCCTGCCCGCCGTGCGCCCCGAGGTCTGGGCCTCGTGGCGCCGGTCGGTCGCCGCCGGGGTCGACCCGGCGCTGGATCGGCCCGCGGTGGTGCGCGGTCCGGGCGAGGTCGCCGCGGTGCTCGCCGGTGGACCGTGGACGCCCGCGGTCGGGCGGCTGCAGGCCGACCTGGTCGAGGACGCCGCAGCGGACACCCTGTCGGTGGTGCTCGCCGATGCCGCGGGCGTCGTGCTGTGGGCCGGCGGCTCGGTGATGATGGGCCACCGCACCGCCCGGGTCGGCCTGGTGCCGGGGGCCTCGTGGGCCGAGCCGGACGTCGGCACCAACGCGGTCGGCACGTGCCTCGCGACCGGGGTGTGCACCCAGGTGCTCCGGGCCGAGCACCACCTCGTGGCGGCGCGGGTGTTCGCCGGCGCCGCAGCACCGGTGCGCGACCGGTCCGGCCGGGTCCGCGGTGCCGTGGGGCTGCTCGGTGGTGACCACGTGGCGACGCCGGCGGTGCTCGCGCTGGTGCGGTTCGTCGCCGACGCACTGGGTCGCGAGCTCACCGAGGACGCGGGATCCGAGCCCGGCGGCACGCAGCTGCGGGTGCTGGGCAGGGACCGGGCCGTGCTCCACGGGCCGACCGGGGACGTCGTCCTGTCGCCGAAGCACTCCGACCTGCTGCTCAGCCTGGCGCTGGCCGGCGCGCAGGACCGGGGACGCACCGCCGAGGAGCTGGCCGCCGACTGCTGGGACGGCGAGACCCCGACGACCACGGTGCGGGCCGAGGTGCACCGGCTGCGCCGGCTCGCGCCCGGGGTCCTGCGCGACGAGCACCCCTACCGGCTGCAGCGGCCGCTCGAGGTCGACGCGGTCGAGCTGCTGGCCCTGCTGCGCCGGGGGGCCCACCGGCAGGCGCTCCAGGTGCACCGGGGTCCGGTGCTGCCGACCTCGACGTCCCCGGTCGCCGCGCAGCTCCGTCGCCGGGTGGCCGACCACCTGCGCCAGGCGCTGGTCGCCCACGCGCACGTGGACCTGCTCCTGGAGTACGCCGACCGGGCCGAGGGCGCCGACGCCGCGGAGGCCTGGCAGGCGCTCGTCGACCGCCTGCCGGTGGGTTCGGCCCGGCGGACGACGGCGCTGCTACGGCTCGACGAGGTCGAGCGGACCCTGCTGGGCAGCTGAGCCCTGCGCCGAGGTCAGTCCTCGACGCCCAGCATGACCTCGGTCGACTTCACCAGGGCGACGACGGGGGACCCGACGGTCAGGCCCAGCTCCTCGACGGCCTCCTTGGTGACGGCGGCGGTGACCTCCTGGCCGGAGACGTCGATCTTCACCGTGGTCATCACGGAGCCGACGTTGATGGCGGTGACGGTGCCGGCGAGCTGGTTGCGGGTGGACAGGCGCACAGGGGGCTCCTCAGGTCGGGACGGGATGTCGCGACCGAGGCTAGGGCGCCGCTGAGCTGCCGGTTCCCGTCCGGCCGCACGAGCGGCGCGGGCCTCGGACGACGATCCGCAGACCGGGTCGCGGTGTGACCGAAGACACGTGCCGACCGCTGGTCGTTGCCCCGACGTTGCCGGTGCCACCCGGTTGCAACCCCGGCCCTCCCACCCTGGGGTGACGCCGGTCACCTCCGGCACCGCCCCGTTCGAGGAGGACCCGATGGCCGTCTACCCGGCTCCCGGCAGCAGCGACAGCACGGTCGCGGTGAAGTCCCGCTACGACAACTGGATCGGCGGGCGGTGGACCCCGCCGGCCACCGGTCAGTACTTCGACAACCCGACCCCGGTCACCGGCGAGGTCTACACCCAGGTCGCCCGCGGTACCGCCGACGACGTCGAGAAGGCCCTCGACGCCGCGTGGGCCGCCGCGCCCGCGTGGGGGAGGACCGCGGTCGCCGAGCGCGCCGGCATCCTGCTGAGGATCGCCGACCGGATGGAGGCCCACCTCGAGGACCTCGCCGTCATCGAGTCCTGGGACAACGGCAAGCCGATCCGGGAGTCCCTGGCCGCGGACCTGCCGCTGGCCATCGACCACCTGCGCTACTTCGCCGGCGCCGCCCGCGGCCAGGAGGGCGGGGTCTCGCAGATCGACGAGGACACCGTCGCCTACCACTTCCACGAGCCCCTGGGCGTGGTCGGCCAGATCATCCCGTGGAACTTCCCGATCCTCATGGCGATCTGGAAGCTGGCGCCCGCGCTGGCCGCGGGGAACGCCGTCGTCCTCAAGCCGGCCGAGCAGACCCCGGTCTCGATCCTGCACCTGGTCGAGCTGGTCGGGGACCTGCTGCCCCCCGGGGTGCTCAACGTGGTCAACGGGTTCGGCGTGGAGGCCGGCAAGCCGCTGGCGTCGTCGTCCCGGATCCGGAAGATCGCCTTCACCGGCGAGACGACGACCGGGCGGCTGATCCTGCAGTACGCCTCGCAGAACCTGATCCCCACGACGCTGGAACTGGGCGGCAAGAGCCCGAACATCTTCTTCGCCGACGTCATGGCCGAGAACGACGCCTTCCAGGACAAGGCGCTGGAGGGCTTCACGATGTTCGCCCTCAACCAGGGCGAGGTGTGCACCTGCCCCTCGCGGGCCCTCATCCAGAACTCGATCTACGACGAGTTCCTCGAGCTCGGCGCGATCCGCACCAAGGCCGTGCGGCAGGGCAACCCGCTCGACACCGACACGATGATCGGCGCGCAGGCCAGCAACGACCAGCTGGAGAAGATCCTCAGCTACATCGACATCGGCAAGGCCGAGGGGGCCCGCCTGGTCACCGGCGGCGAGCGGACGCGGCTGGGCGGGGACCTCGACGGCGGGTTCTACGTGCAGCCGACGATCTTCGAGGGCCGCAACGACATGCGGATCTTCCAGGAGGAGATCTTCGGCCCCGTGCTGTCGGTGGCCGCGTTCGCCGACTACGACCAGGCCATCTCCATCGCCAACGACACCCTGTACGGCCTGGGGGCCGGCGTGTGGAGCCGCAACGGCAACACCGCCTACCGGGCCGGCCGCGAGATCCAGGCCGGCCGGGTGTGGACCAACTGCTACCACGCCTACCCGGCGCACGCGGCGTTCGGCGGCTACAAGGCCTCCGGCATCGGCCGGGAGAACCACAAGATGATGCTGGACCACTACCAGCAGACGAAGAACCTCCTGGTCAGCTACTCGGACCAGGCACAGGGCTTCTTCTGACCGTGGACGCGGTCGAACGGGTGTCGCTCACCCCGGAGGCGGCGGAGGTGGTCCGCCGCCTCCGGGCGACGCACGGCCCGCTGATGTTCCACCAGTCCGGCGGCTGCTGCGACGGGTCGGCCCCGATGTGCTACCCCCGGGGGGACTTCCTGGTGGGCGACGACGACGTGCTGCTCGGCCTGCTGGACGACGCCCACCCCGGCGCACCGGCACCGGTCCTGCAGCCGGGCACGGCGATCCCGGACGACCTGTCTCCGGTGTGGATCTCGGGGCCGCAGTTCGCGCTGTGGCGGCACACCCAGCTGCTGCTGGACGTCGTCCCGGGCCGCGGGGCCGGGTTCAGCCTGGAGGCACCCGAGGGCGTCCGGTTCCTCACCCGCAGCCGGGTCTTCGACGCCGGCGAGCAGGCCTGGCTCGACGCCTGCCCGGCACCCCGGGGTCGCGATCTGGGTTGAGCTACGGAACGAATGCGACCGCTGACCTGCAACCTGTTTGACGATCTCGCCCACCGGGGCAGCAGGATCTCGTGACCGACTGCGGAACTCACCGTTGACCAGCGCCAGCACCGTTTCGCGACGGGCCACTGCGGGAGCCACCGCCGCCGTGCGCACCCGCCGCATCCGGGAGCGCGCCCGCGAGGTGTTGGGTGATCCGGAGGCCGTCTTCCGCCCCGGCCAGGAGGCCGCTCTCCAGGCCGTCTGCGCCGGCCAGGACACCCTCGCAGTGCTCCCCAGCGGCGCCGGCAAGTCGCTGGTCTTCACCGTCGCCGGCGAGCTGCTCGACGGCCCGGTCGTGGTGGTCTCCCCGCTGATCGCGCTGCAGCGGGACCAGGTCGGCCGGCTGACCACCCTCGGCCTGACCGCCGCCCTGCTCAACTCCGCGGAGTCCGCCACCGACCAGCAGGCGGCACTGGACGGCCTGCGGGACGGATCGGTCCGCTACCTGTTCCTGGCCCCCGAGCAGCTGGCCCGCGCCGAGGTCGTCGCCGCGCTGGCCGCGACCGCACCGGCGTTGTTCGTGGTCGACGAGGCGCACTGCGTGTCGGCGTGGGGACACGACTTCCGCCCCGACTACCTGCGGCTGGGGGCCGTCGTCGAGCAGCTGGGTTCGCCCACGGTGCTCGCGCTGACCGCCACGGCCGCTCCCCCGGTGCGCGCCGAGGTCGTCGAGCGGCTCCGGATGACCGATCCCGCCGTCGTCGTGGCCGGGTTCGACCGCCCGGAGATCCGCCTGGAGGTCGAGCACCACGCCGACGCCGACGGCAAGCGGGCCGCGCTCCTGGACCGCGCCGTCGCCGAGGACGGCACCGGCATCGTCTACGCCGCCACCCGCAAGGGCACGGTCGAGCTGGCCGAGGCCCTGGTCGACCGCGGACTGCGGGCCCGGGCCTACCACGCGGGGCTCCGCAAGGCCGAGCGCGAGGACGTGCAGCGGGCGTTCATGGCCGACGAGCTGGACGTCGTCGTGGCCACCACCGCGTTCGGCATGGGCATCGACAAGCCCGACGTCCGCTTCGTGCTCCACGCCGAGCCGGCCGACTCCGTGGACAGCTGGTACCAGGAGATCGGCCGGGCCGGGCGCGACGGCCGGCCCGCGGTCGCCGTCCTCTTCTTCCGGCAGGAGGACCTCGGGCTGCGCACCTTCTTCGCCGCCGGTGTGCCCGCCGAGGAGGACCTCCAGCAGGTGGCCGGGCTCGTCCGCGCCGGCGCCGCGGCCGGCGCCCGGGTCGACGTCACCGCGCTGCGCGACGAGACCGGCCGCGGCGCCAGCCCGCTCACCAAGGACCTGAACCTGCTCGACCAGGTCGGCGCGGTCGTGCTCGCCGACGACGGCACCGTCACCCCCGCCCCGGAGGGCCCGGCACCGGGCCCCGCCGCGACGGCCGCCCGGGAGCTCGCCGAGCACCGCCAGCGGGTGGACACCAGCCGGGTGGAGATGATGCGCGGCCTGGCCGACACGACCGGCTGCCGGCGCCAGTACCTGCTGGGCTACTTCGGCGAGGAGCTGACCCAGCCCTGCGGCAACTGCGACACCTGCTCGGCCGGCACCGCCGTCGTCGTCCAGCACGAGGACGGCGAGTTCGCGGTGGACACCGCCGTCGAGCACACCGAGTGGGGCCCCGGCGTGGTCATGCGCACCGAGGGCGACCGGGTCGTCGTCCTGTTCGACCGGGCCGGCTACAAGACGCTGGTGCTGGCCGCCGTCCGGGAGCACGACCTGCTGCGGCCCCGCGCCGCCTGAGGTGACCCCGGCTACGGTCGCGGGCATGGACTTCGCGCTGTCGGCCAAGGCCGAGGACGTCACCGGCCGCCTGTGGGACTTCATGCGGGAGCAGGTCTTCCCGGCCGAGGCGATCTACCACGCCTGGCGCACCGAGCGGGGCCACGACGACCACGGGCTGCCGCCGGTGGTCGAGGAGCTCAAGGCCGAGGCGCGCTCACGCGGGCTGTGGAACCTGTTCCACCACGACCTCGCCGGGCTGTCGAACCTGGAGTACGCGTCGGTCGCCGAGATCACCGGCTGGTCACCGGTCATCGCCCCCGAGGTCATCAACTGCGGGGCCCCGGACACCGGGAACATGGAGACCCTGATGCTGTTCGGCACGCCCGAGCAGAAGTCGCAGTGGCTCGAGCCGCTGCTGGCCGGGGAGATCCGGTCCGGGTTCGCGATGACCGAGCCCGACGTCGCGTCCTCCGACGCCCGCAACATCTCCACCTCGATCGTCCGCGACGGCGACGACTACGTCATCAACGGCCGCAAGTGGTGGATCACCGGCTCGGCCGACGAGCGCTGCGCGATCTTCATCGTGATGGGCAAGACCGACCCCGACGGGCCCGCGCACCGCCAGCAGTCGATGATCCTGGTGCCCCGCGACACCCCGGGCCTGGAGATCGTGCGGCACCTGCCGGTCTTCGGGTACCAGGACCAGCACGGGCACTCCGAGCTGCGGTTCACCGACGTCCGGGTGCCGGCGACCAACATGCTGGCCGGCGAGGGCGACGGCTTCATGATCGCCCAGGCCCGCCTGGGCCCGGGCCGCATCCACCACTGCATGCGCGCCATCGGCATGGCCGAGCGGGCGCTGGGCCTGATGGTGCGGCGCACCCAGGAGCGGGTCGCCTTCGGTCGGCCGCTGGCCGAGCAGGGCACCGTGCGCGAGCAGATCGCGCTCTCGCGCATCGAGATCGACCATGCCCGGCTGCTGGTGCTCAAGACCGCCGACCTCATCGACAAGTACGGCGCCAAGGGCGCCCGCACCGAGATCGCCGCGATCAAGGTGTCCGCGCCGAAGGTGTGCCTGGACGTCATCGATCGGGCCATCCAGGTGCACGGCGGCGCCGGGGTCAGCGACGACACCCCGCTGGCCGAATTCTGGGCGCACGCCCGCACCCTGCGCATCGTCGACGGCCCCGATGCGGTGCACATCCGCTCGGTCGCCAAGGAGGAACTCGCCCGCGAGCGCCCCTACACCGGCTGACGGCGTCCAGCACATGTCCCTATGTCTCAATCGTTGAGACATGAAGCCGACAGGGGCTAGGATGATGTCCTCTTCATAAGGACATTGGGACATGCCTCGCCTCTACGAACTACCCGATCTGGATCTCGACGACCAAGCAGCCATCGACGGCGTCCACCAGATGCGGTCCGATCTGGCCTCTGTCCTCCGCGCCCCTCGACGGTGGCAGGGAGGACTGCGCAAGACCAGCCAGGCTCGAGCCATCCAGGGTTCCAACAGCATCGAGGGCTACTCCGTCAGCAACCAGGACGCCGCAGCCGCTGTCGAGGACGAGGCGCCACTGACCGCGGACCAGAAGACCTGGGCCGAGATCCTGGGCTACCGCCGAGTGCTCACGTATGTCCTGAACGTCGCCACCCAGCCCGGCTTCCGCATCGACGAGGCCACGGTGAAGGCTCTGCACTTCATGCTCCTCGAGCACGACCTCGGCAAGGGGCCCGGGCAGTACCGACAACGGGCGATCTACGTACGGGACGACGTCCGCGACGTCACCGTGTACGAGGGGCCAGACAGCGACGACGTCCCCGCACTGATGGCGTCGCTCATCCTCAGCCTGGACGAGGACCGGGACGCCGACCCACTCGTCCGCGGCGCCCTCGCCCACCTGAACCTGGTGATGATCCACCCGTTCCGCGACGGCAACGGGCGCATGGCACGAGCCCTGCAGACCATGGCCCTGGCCCAGGACGACGTCATCGAACCCGTCTTCTCCAGCATCGAGGAATGGCTGGGCGCCAACACGGGTGACTACTACCGCGTGCTGAGCGCCACGGGACAGGGCGCATGGCACCCGGAGAACGACTCCCACCTCTGGGTGAAGTTCAACGTCCGCGCACACCACATGCAGGCCCAGACCCTGCAGCGGAGGTTCGACGAGGCTGAGCGGACCTGGGTTGCGCTGGATCAACTGACCGCGCAGCACCGACTCCCCGACCGGGTCACCAACCTGCTGTTCGAGGCTGCCCTCGGCCTCCGCGTCCAGCGCAGCACCTACATCAAGCACACCGAGCTGGAGAAGCGCACCGCTACCCGCGATCTGGCCCTCCTCACCGAACGGGGATTGCTCGACGCCGTGGGCCAGACGCGGGGTCGCTACTACGTTGCAGGCGACGAGCTCCGCGAACTACGTGCATCTGTCCGCTCCGCCCGTCGTGCGGTCATCGACCCGTTCCCCGGTCTGATGGACGAGATCGGGCGAGTCCCCAGCTCGTCCGCCGGGTCTGTGGCGGCCGAGTAGGACTGCGAGCACCGCCCTCGCCTACGCAGGTCCCGTTGTCCTGCTCTTCCGAACTGCCCCCACGAGTCACGCCGGCTGGACGTACTCCACGACCGCGCCGTCGGGGTGCCGGGCGACCAGCCGCGGGCCGTTCGGCCCGGGGGCGGGGCCCTCCAGCAGCTCACCGCCGACCGCGGTCACGGCCGCGGCCACCGCCTCGGCGTCGGTGACCAGCACCGTGGCCACCCGGCGGACCCGCTCGAGGTCGGCCGGCGCGCCCTGCAGCAGCAGGAAGTCCCCGACCCAGGCGAGCTCGACCGGTCCGGCGCGGAACCGGCGCACCTCGTCGGTGCCGGCCAGCTCCCGGTAGAGCGGGAGGGCGGCGTCGAGGTCGGCCACCTCGACGCGCGCGAGCACGCCGGTGACCCACCCGCTCACGGCGTCTGCGCCCGCTTGACCAGGAAGCCGCCGATGCCGCCGAGCACCAGGGCGACGACGATCTGGGCGATCGCGACCGCGGACTCGTCGCGGGAGAACCAGGTCGGCGACGACAGCAGCAGGACGACGGCGATGCCCAGCAGGAGCAACCCCACCAGGCGCTCGCGGCGGGCGTTGCGGGTGCGGGGCTCGGCCATGCCTGCAGCCTAGGAGCCCCGCACCCGGCGGGTCAGCGGACGCCGAGGAGGTGGTCCATCGCCAGCTGGTCCAGCCGCTCGAAGGCCATCCCGCGGGCGGCCATCGCGGCGACGTCGAAGGACTCGGCCCGCACGGTCGCCAGCGTCTCCCCCGCGGCCAGCGTCGACTGCGACAGCTCGGCCACCCGCGACGCCGCCAGGGCCTCGTGCACCTCGGGGTCGGCCCGGAACGCCGCGGCCTTCTCCTTGAGCACGAGGTAGTTGGCCATGCAGCCGCGCGCGGACTCCCACACACCGGCGACGTCCTCGGTGCGCGGGGGCTTGTAGTCGAAGTGCAGGTAGCCGTCGTAGCCGCCCTGCTCCAGGGTGTCCACGGTCCAGAACGCCCCGCGCAGGTTGCCGGCGCCGAAGCGGAGGTCCTGGTCGAAGCGCGGCCCGTGCTGCCCGTTCAGGTCCACGTGGAACAGCTTGCCGTGCCACATCGCCTGGGCGATGCCCGCGGCGAAGTTCAGCCCGGCCATCTCCTCGTGCCCGACCTCGGGGTTCAGCCCGACCATCTCGCTGTGGTCGAGCTCGTTGATCAGCGCCAGCGCGTGGCCGATGGTCGGCAGCAGGATGTCACCGCGGGGCTCGTTCGGCTTGGGCTCGATGGCGAAGCGCAGGTCGTAGCCCTGCTCCTGCACGTAGCCGCAGAGGGTGTCCAGACCCTCCTTGTAGCGCTCGAGCGCGGCGCCGATGTCCTTGGCGGCACCGGACTCGGCACCCTCGCGGCCACCCCAGAACACGTAGGTGGTGGCACCCAGCTCGGCGGCCAGGTCGATGTTGCGGGCAGCCTTGGCCAGGGCGTACCGGCGGACGTCGCGGTCGTTGGCGGTGAACGCGCCGTCCTTGAACACCGCGTGCCCGAACAGGTTGGTGGTGGCCATCTCCACGCCCATGCCGGTCTCGGTCAGGGCGTCCTTGAAGCGGGCGAGGGTGGCGTCGCGGGTGGTGTCGTCGGGCACCAGGTCGTCGTCGTGGAAGGTCACCGCGGCGGCGCCCAGCTCGGCGAGGCGGTGCACGGCCTCGACCGGGTCCATCGGCGGGCGGACGGCGCCGCCGAACACGTCGACGCCCTGCCAGCCGACGGTCCAGAGGCCGAAGGAGAAGCGGTCGGCGGGCGTCGGGGTACGGGTCATGCGGAGGCCTCCAAGGGCACGGTGGTGGGATCGGTGAACACCGGCTGCAGCGCGACGTGCGCGCCACCCCGGACGGCTGCGGTGAAACCGAGGGTCGACAGGACCACCCGGTGCGGGTCGGCGACGCGGGCGCCCAGCGCCTGCGTGAGCGGGTCGAGCAGGAACTCCCCGAGCTGGGCGAAGTACCCGCCGAGGACGACGACCGCGGGGTCGAACAGCGACACCAGGACGGCGGCGCCCACCCCCAGGCCGGTGCCGATGTCGGCCAGCGCGGCCAGGGTGCGGGCGTCGCCGTCCCTGGCACGGTCGGCGACCTCGGCGAGCCGGTCCTCGAGGTCCCGGCCCGGGTCGCGCAGCGGGTCCCCGGGGTCGGCCGCGGCGCGCAGCAGCGCGGCCAGCCCGACGACGGTCTCCCAGCAGCCGGTGCGACCGCACCCGCACGCCGCGTCGCCGGGGGTCAGCGCCAGGTGGCCGACCTCGCCGCCGAGTCCGGTGCTGCCGCGCAGCAGCTGCCCGCCGGTGATGACACCGCCGCCGACCCCGACCTCGCCGGTCAGGTAGACCAGGTCCGGGACGTGCGCGTGCGGGCCGGCCGACCACTCGGCGAGCGCGGACAGGTCGGCGTCGTTGGCCACCCGCACCGGCAGCGCCAGCTCGGCGAACCCGGCGGCGACGTCCGTGCCCACCCAGCGCGGCAGGTTCGGGGCGGTGCGGACGACGCTGCCCTGCACCCCGCCCGGGAAGGCGACGGTGACCCCGACGGCGGGGTGCTCGGCGTGGGCCGCCGCGGTCATCGCCGAGGCCCGGGCGAGCACCTCGGCGGGCTCGAGCGCGGCGGTGTCCAGGGCGACCCGCGCCTGCCGGCGCACCTCCCCGGCGACGTCCAGCACGAGCACGGCGAGGTAGTCGACGTTGATCTCGACCCCGATGCCGCAGGTGCCGCGCCCGGCGAGCTCGACCAGCGTGCCCGGCCGGCCCACCGACCCGGGCCGGAGCAGCCCGCCCTCCGACACCAGGCCTCGGTCGACCAGCTCGCCGACCAGGCTGGACACGGTGGCCTTGGTCAACCCCGTGCCGGCGGCCAGCTGGGCCCGGCTGCGGGGCCCGTCGTCCCGCAGGCAGGCCAGGACGGCGGCGAGGTTGGCGCTGCGCACCTGTCCTTGCGTCTGCACCGGCCCCCCTCGTCCCGGGAACCGCGGTTTGCGGGATCCCGGCCCAGGAACCGTGGTTCCTGGGATGTGGCTATTCGTTCGGTCGCTGGACTATTGTCTGCGTCACGTCATCCCGTCAAGCCCAGGAGGCCACCGTGCCGCTCGTCGCCGGTGTGGACAGCTCGACCCAGGCCTGCAAGGTCGTCGTCCGCGACGCCGACACCGGCGAGCTGGTCCGCCAGGGCCGCGCCGCGCACCCGGCGGGCACCGAGGTCGACCCGGCCGCCTGGGAGGCCGCCCTCACCGACGCCCTGGCGCAGGCCGGCGGGCTCGCCGACGTCTCCGCCCTCTCCGTGGGCGGTCAGCAGCACGGCATGGTCTGCCTGGACGACGGCGGCGAGGTGGTCCGCCCGGCCCTGCTGTGGAACGACACCCGCTCCGCCGACGCCGCCGCGGCCCTGGTCGACGAGCTGGGTGGCGGGCAGGCGTGGGCCGACGTCGTGGGCGTCGTCCCGGTCGCCTCGTTCACCGGCGCCAAGCTGCGCTGGCTGGCCGACGCCGAGCCCGGCAACGCCGACCGCACGGCGGCCGTCTGCCTGCCGCACGACTGGCTGACCTGGCAGCTGTCCGGCGCGGTCGGGCTGGACTCGCTGGTGACGGACCGGTCCGACGCCAGCGGCACCGCCTACTGGTCGGCCCGCACCGGCGAGTACCGCCGCGACCTGCTCGAGCTGGCGCTGCGCGGGCGCAGCCCCCGGGTCCCGCGGGTGGCTGGTCCGGCCGAGCGGGTCGGCATGCACGGGGACGTCCTCCTGGGCCCGGGCGCCGGGGACAACGCCGCCGCGGCGCTGGGCCTGGGCGCCGGTCCCGGCGACGTCGTCGTCTCGATCGGGACGTCGGGCGTGGCCACCGCGGTGTCCGACGTCCCCGCGTGCGACCCCTCCGGCGCGGTGGCCGGGTTCGCCGACGCCACCGGCCGACACCTGCCGCTGGTCTGCACGCTCAACGCCGCCCGCGTGCTGGACGCCGCCGCGGCGATGCTGCGGGTGTCCCTCGACGAGTTGGCCGAGCTGGCCCTGTCGGCTCCGGCCGGTGCCGGCGGGTTGGTGCTGGTGCCCTACCTGGAGGGCGAGCGCACCCCGGACCTCCCCCGCGCCACCGGCTCGGTGCACGGCCTCACCCTGGCCACCTCGACCCCGGCGCACTGGGCCCGGGCCGCCGTCGAGGGCCTGCTGTGCGGGTTGGCCGACGGCATCGACGCCCTGGTCGCGCAGGGTGCCGCGGTCGACCGCGTGCTGCTCGTGGGCGGAGGGGCCCGGTCGCGGGCGGTGCAGCAGATCGCCCCGGCGGTGCTGGGCCGCCCGGTCGTCGTCCCCGAGCCCGGTGAGGCGGTGGCCGACGGTGCCGCCCGGCAGGCTGCCTGGGTGCTCACCGGCGACCTGCCGACCTGGGCAGCGGGTGGCTCCCGCACGGTCGAGGCCGCCCCGACCCCGGCCGTCCGCGAGCGCTACGCCGAGGTGCAGGACCGGACCGACCGCTGAGCCCGGCGGTCGGTCCGGTGGGCGGTCAGGCGGTCGCGGCGATGCGCGCGGCCTGGGCGTGCACGGCGGCCTCGACCAGCACCTCGTACTCGGCGGCCTGCATCGTCGAGACGCTGGAGAAGTCGCGGCGGCCGCGGGTGGCCCAGTGCCCGATGGCGCCGGCCAGCCCGCCGAACACCGCGCCGAGCACCACGGTGGTCAGCAGCACGCCGAGCCAGGCCGGGCCGATGGTGAAGATCGCGAACAGCAGGGCGATGAAGAACCCGAACCAGGCGCCCGACCCGGCGCCGTAGAGGGCCGCACGGGCGACGGTCAGCCGACCGGTCACGATCTCGACGCTGGTCAGCCCGTGGCCGACGATCCGGGTGTTCTCGACCGGCACCCGCTCGTCGGAGAGGCGGTCGACCAGACGCTGCGCGGAGGCGTAGTCGCCGAAGCGGGCGAGGGTCACCAGGCCGGTCGGGGTGGGGGTGGCGGCGGGGACGGTGGTGTCGATCGTGGTCATCGGGGGCTCCCTGGGTGGTTGTACGTGTCCAACGACTTCGAGATGCCCACGTGCTTGAGAAGTCAAACAAGAAGTTGGACTAGTCTCACCAGCCGTGCCCGACGACGACGCCGTCCGCCTGCAGGCGGCCCTGACCCGGCTGCTGCGCTGGGCCACCCGACCGGGCTCGATCGAGGACCGCGCCGGCCCGGCCGCCGCCGGCCTGACCCCCACCGACCTGTGGCTGCTCGACGGGGTCACCCGCTACGGCCCGGTGCGCTCGAGCGACCTGGCCGCGTGGCAGGGCGTCGACCGCTCGACCATCACGGTGCAGCTGCGCCGACTGGAGGAGCGCGGCCTCGTCGTCCGCACGCCGGACCCCGCCGACGGTCGGGTGGTGCTGCTCACGGTCAGCACGACCGGCCAGGAGCTGCGGGAGGCCGTCGACGGGCACGGCGCGCAGGTCGTCGACGGGCTGGCCGCCGGCTGGCGGGCCGCCGACCGGGCCCGCCTCGCCGAGCTGTTCGACCGGTTCACCGCCGGCATGGACACCGAGCCACCCCGGCACTGACCGACCGCGGAGGTCGAGAAGTTTCGACGATTTCGAGAAGCGCCTCGGCCCACGGCCAGGACCCTTGCGTCGAGGGATCGAAAGGCGTACGAAAACCCTGTGCCCGCCACCATCCGTCCGGCCGCGTGAGCGCGGTGCCCATCCGTCTCACCGACGTGGCCGACGCCGCCGGGGTCTCGATCGCCACGGTGTCCAAGGCGTTGGGGTCCGGCCAGGACATCAGCTCGGCCACCCGCGCCCGGGTGCGGGCGCTGGCCGAGGAGATGGGGTACCGGTCGGCCAGCAGCACGCGCCGTCCGCGGGCCGGCTCGACCCGCACCGTCGGGCTGCTCACCAGCGACAGCGTGGGGCGGTTCAGCACCCCGGTGCTGCTGGGCGCCGGCGACGCCGTGGGTGCCGAGAGCATGTCCGTCGTCCTCTGCGACTCCCGCGGTGACGACATCCGCAAGCGGCACCACCTGCAGACCCTGCTCGACCACGGCATCGACGGGCTGATCGCGCTGGGGGCCACCACCGACGACCAGCCCTCCCTCGGCGACCTGGGCGTCCCCGTGGTCTACGCCTACGGGGCGTCGACCTCCCCCGACGACTTCTCGGTCGTCCCCGACGAGGACGCCGGGGCGGTCACCGCGGTCGAGCACCTGCTGGCCCTGGGCCGCCGCCGCATCGCCCACGTCACCGGCCCCGACGACTTCGTCGCCACCCGGCGTCGGGCCACGGCCACCGAGCGGGTCCTCGCCGAGCACGACCTGGCGCTGTCGGGCCGCAGCCCGCTCACCGGCGACTGGACCGAGCAGTGGGGCCGGGTGGCCGCCGAGATGGTGCTGCGCCAGGACCCCGACGTCGACGCCATCTTCTGCGGCAACGACAACATCGCCCGCGGGGTCTGCGACACCCTGCGCGACCGCGGTGTGCGCATCCCGCACGACGTCGCGGTGGTCGGCTACGACAACTGGGAGGTCATCACCGTGGCCGCCCGGCCGCCGCTGACCAGCATCGACCTCAACCTCGAGGTGGTGGGCCAGACCGCGGCGCGGGCGCTGTTCGAGGCGATCAACGGCAGCCCGCAGCGCGGCGTGCAGCGGCTGCCCTGCCGGCTGGTGCTGCGCGAGTCCACCCTCGGCGGCGGCTGAGCGGGTTCAGACCTCGTCGCGCCAGCTGTGCCGGGGCACCCAGCCCAGCAACCGCTGCGCCCGGGCCGAGCTCATCAGCGCCCGGTGGCCGCTGACCTGCCCGCGCACCGGCACCCCGGGGAACCAGCCGGCGGCGAGCTCCGCGCTGGGCCGGCCCATGACGGTGTCGTCGTTGGCGACCACGAACAGCTCGGCCCCGGGCAACCGGGCGGCCAGCGCGGCGGTGACCGCCCGGGCGCCGTCCCGGGCGTCGACGTAGGCCCACGCGTTCCAGCGGCGGCCGGCGGGGTCGGCGTCGAAGCCGGGGAACGCGGCGTAGTCGGCGGGCTCCATCACGTTGGAGAACCGCAGCCCGGTGATCGACAGCTCGGGCCGCCAGCGGGCGAACTGCCGGGCCATCTCCTCCTCCAGCGTCTTGGACAGCGAGTAGGAGGTGGTCGGCGCCGGCCCGCACCCCTCGTCCAGGGGGAGGTAGGGCGGCGGAACGTCGAAGGGCAACCCCAGCACCGTCTCGCTGGACGCCCAGACGACGGTGTCGACGCCGGCCACCCGGCAGGCCGAGAAGACGTTGTAGGTGGTTGTCACGTTGGCGGCGAAGGTGGTCGCGTCCGGCCGCAGCCCCGGGGCCGGCAGGGCGGCCAGGTGGACGACGGCGTCCGGCCGCCCCCAGCGGTCGTCGACGCCGGTGAGGACGCCGACCGCCTGGCCGTAGTCGGTGAGGTCGGCGCGGGTCCAGGCGACGTCGTCCCGGCCGGGGTGGGCGAGGTCCACCACCGAGACCCGGTCGCCGTCCTCGACCAGCTGCGCCACGACCGCGCGGCCGAGCTTGCCGCTGCCGCCGGTGACCAGGACGTGCCGGGCGACCGGGGCGACCCGCTCGACGACCCCGCCCGTCGGTGCGGCCGGCACCACCCGGCCCGCGGACGACCGCCGCCGGGCACCCAGGGCACGGGCGCTGGCGTCGGGCTCGTAGCCCAGCCGGACCACGGCGTCCTGCACCCGGCGCCGGGCCTCGGCGCTGACGCTCCCGCTGCCGTTGAGCACCCGCGACACCGTCTGGCGCGAGACCCCGGCCAGCAGGGCGACGTCGCCGATCACCGCCGGGCGGGGCGGCTCGGCGGGGGCGGCGGTCGACATGTGCGGGCCTCAGTCCTTGACCGCGCCGGCGGTGACGCCGGCCGAGACGTAGCGCTGGGCGGCGACGAGGAGGACGGCGGCCGGGATGGAGGCGACGACCGCGGTGGCCAGGATGGCGTTCCAGTCGGAGCTGTTGTTCCCGATGTACTTGTAGATGCCCAGCGTGATCGGCTGGTAGTCGGAGCTGCGGGCCAGGGTGTTGGCGTAGAGGAAGTCCGACCAGGCCCACAGGAACGTGAACAGCGAGACGGTGACCGCGGCGTTGCGCGACACCGGCAGCACGATGGCCCAGAAGGTGCGGAAGGTGCCGGCGCCGTCCATCTTCGCGGCCTGCATGATCTCGTCGGGCACGCCGGACATGAACGCCGAGAAGATCAGCACCCCGAACGGCACGGCGATGGTGGAGTCGGCGATGACCAGCCCCACCGGGTTGTCCAGCAGCCCGGCGTTGAGGAACACGGCGTAGAAGCCCATGGCCATGATGACCCCGGGGATCATCTGCGAGATCAGCACGACGAAGGTCAGCGCGCCGGCACCCCGGGGCCGCAGCTTGGCCAGCGCGAACCCGGCCGGGGCGCTGATCAGCAGGGTGAGGACGACGGTGGCCAGCGAGATCACCAGGGACGTCGCCAGGTAGGGGCCCTGGTCGGCGATGACGGTGCGGTAGCCCTCCAGCGAGGGGTGGAACGGGAACAGGTCCGGCGGCGACTTGCGCATGCGGTCCTGGGGGGTCAGCGAGACGTTGACCATCCAGTAGACCGGGAACAGCATCACCAGGGTCGCGACGACCCCGAGGACGGTGCGGCCGGTGCCCCGCCGGGCCCGCCGGGTGCTGGCGGAGGTTGTGGTGGGGGTCGTGGTGGTCACAGCTCGGCCTTCCGCTGGTAGCGCAGGTAGAGGAGGCCGGCCAGGAACGCCACGACGATGAGCAGGTTGCCCACGGCGGCGCCGGGGCCGAACTTCGGGATGAGCCCGCCGAAGGACAGCTGGTAGGACCAGGTCGCCAGCGTCGTGGAGGAGTTCGACGGCCCGCCCCGGGTCATGATCCAGATGATGTCGAAGACCTTCAGCGTGTACACGAGGCCGAGCAGCAGGGTGATCGCCGAGACCGGGCGCAGCAGCGGGAAGGTGATGTGGCGGAACCGCTGCCAGGCGCCCGCGCCGTCCAGCGCCGCCGCCTCGTTCACGTCGCTGCTGATGGCCTGCAGCCCCGAGTGCAGCAGCACCAGGTTGAACGGGACGCCGATCCAGATGTTGGCGATCAGCACCGCGACCAGGGACCACGTCGGGGAGGACAGCCACTGCGGCTCGGGCAACCCGACCGCGTGCAGGCCGGCGTTGACCACGCCGGACTGGCCGTTGAGCATCCACGCCCAGGTGGAGCTGGAGACGATGAGAGGCAGCAGCCACGGCACGAGGAACAGCGCCCGGAGCAGGCCCGAGAGCCGGAAGTGCGCGGAGAAGAACACCGCCAGGGCCATGCCGAGGGTGAACTGCACGGCCAGGGAGCCGAGGGTGAACACCGCGGTGTGCCACAGGGCCTGCACGAACACGGGGTCCGACAGCACCGTGCGGTAGTTGTCGAAGCCGGTGAACTGCGCGCCGCCGTTGACGAAGCTGGCCACGGTGTAGTTGCGCAGGCTCAGCTCGACGTTGCGGTACAGCGGGTAGGCGTAGAACGCCACCAGGTAGACCACCAGCGGCGCCAGGAAGGCTGCGGCCGCCCAGCGTTCGGGCCGCCGCCGGCGGCGGGGCCGGGGAGCCGACACCTGGCTGGGGGCCGACGCGCGCGCGGGGTCCGCCACGGGGGTCAGTGTGCTGGCCATCTACCGCTCCTCCTGTCGTGCTCTGTGCAGTGGTGCCGGGTGGTGCGAGACCGGCCGGGGCGCAGGGGGCAGCCCCGGCCGGTCCCGGGTCAGTTGCTGCCCGCCGCCTGCTGGGCGGCCTCGAGGGCGGCCTGCGGGGACTGCGAACCGCTGAGCGCAGCCTGCACGGCGTTCCAGAGCTGCTCGGAGATGCCCGGGTAGTCGGTGCCCAGGCCGTCCGACGTGCGGCCGCGGGCGGCCGAGACGGCCTCGACCCAGGGCTGGAGGTCGGCGTCGGCCGAGACCTGCTGCTCCTGCACGTCGGCCAGCGCCGAGACGTAGGACAGCGTGGTGTCGGTCTCCAGGGCGTTGTCGGCCGAGGTGAGGCACTGGACGACGGCCGCGGACTTGTCGTAGCTGGCGGTGTCGGCCTGGGTCGGGATGGTCACGAACTCACCACCCGTGGGCGCCGGGGCCGTGCCGCCGTCGCGACCGGGGATCGGGATGACGCCCCAGTCCAGGCCGCTCTCCTTGACCGGGCCGAGCTGCCAGGTGCCGTTCTCGACGAAGCCGTAGTCGCCGGTGAGGAACTCCTCCCACGCCGACTGCTGGTTGTTGCTGATCACCGTCTGCGGGGCGAGGCCCTGCTGCACCCAGCCGCTCCACAGCGACAGGGCCGACTGCGCGTCGCTGCTGGCGAGGTCGGTCAGCTCGGCGCCGGAGCCCCAGAACCACGGGAGGAACTGGAAGGAGCCCTCCTCGGTGCCGATCGCGGAGAAGGTGATGCCGTTCTTCCCCGAGTCCTCCACCTTCTGCAGGGCATCGGTGAGGCTGTCCCAGTCGGTGATGGTCGAGGGGTCGACACCGGCCGCGGAGAGCACCGTCTTGTTGTAGTAGAGCGCCAGGGTGTTGGCCCCGATCGGCACCCCGTAGGTCTGCCCGTCCACCTCGCCGGCGGCCAGGATGTTGTCCTCGACGCCCGAGGCGTCCAGGCCGGTGGTGTCGTTGTCGGCCAGCACGCCGCCGTCGGCCAGCGTGGAGACGACGGGGTTGTCGACCACCAGCACGCTGGGGGCGTTGCCCTGCTGGGCCGCACGCAGCACCTGGTTGGTGAGGTCGGTGGTGTCGTAGCCCGTCCGCTCGATCGTCACCCCGTTCTCCTCGCCGCACTTCTGGACCAGCTGGGGCCAGGCGTCGGACTCGTCGAACTGCGGGTACGGGTCCCACAGGGTCAGCGACGACGAACCCTCGCCGCCCGATGCCGAGTCGTCGGAGCTCCCGTTGGAGCAGGCCGACAGGCTGGTGACGAGGGCGAGCGCCAGGAGGCCGGCGGCGGTGCCCCTCGAGGTGACGCGTGCGGACATGGAGGTCCCTCTCTGTGGTGTGGCTCCCTGCCGGGTGCGACAGGTGGTCGAGCGAGAGTGTGTGAGCGGTGCCACCCACCCGTCAACGGTTTCTGGCATGTTTTCGGAAACTTTCTTCGGCTGGTACTGGGTTCTTTCGATAACGGCGCGGCGCTGTTACGTTCCCGCTGCTGACACCCGCCCCGCTCCCGAACGGATCCCACCGTGCCTGCTGCCACCTCGCGGACCGCCGCCCCGGCCCTGCCCGGACGGGGCCGGCTGCGACCGCTGACCCTCGACGAGGTCCACCTCACCGGTGGGCTGTGGCACGAGCTCCAGGCGGTCAACGGTGCGGCGACCCTGGACCACCTGCGCAGCTGGACCGAGCGGCTGGGCTGGGTGCAGGCCTTCACCGACGCCTCGGCCGCCGGCACCCCCGCCGACCGGCGCGGCCGGGAGTTCACCGACTCCGAGATCTACAAGTACGCCGAGGCGGTGGCCTGGGAGGCCGCCCGCACCGGCTCGCCGGAGCTGCTCGAGCACCTGGAGAAGCTGGCCGCCACGGTGGGCTCGGCCCAGGCCGAGGACGGCTACCTGCACACCGCCTTCGGCCGACCGGGCCAGCCCGAGCGCTACAGCGACCTCGCCTTCGGCCACGAGCTGTACTGCGCCGGCCACCTGCTGCAGGCCGCCGTCGCGCACGCCCGGTCCGGGGCCGGCGACGCGTGGCTGCAGATCGCCCGCCGGGTCGCCGACCAGGTGTGCGACCGCTTCGGCCCCGCCGGCGTCGCCGCCGTCTGCGGCCACCCCGAGATCGAGACGGCGCTGGTCGAGCTGCACCGCACCACCGGCGAGCCCCGCTACCTGCAGCAGGCCGCGATGTTCGTGGAGCGCCGCGGCCGGGGCACCCTGCCACCGCACGAGTTCGGGGCCGCCTACTTCCTCGACGACCAGCCGGTCCGCGAGGCGCAGGTGCTGCGCGGGCACGCCGTCCGGGCGCTGTACCTGGCCGCCGGCGCCGTGGACGTCGCGGTCGAGACCGACGACGCCGAGCTGCTGCAGGCCGTGCTCACCCAGTGGGACACCACCCTGGCCCGGCGCACCTACGTCACCGGCGGCATGGGCTCGCGGCACCAGGACGAGGCGTTCTCCGACGACTGGGTGCTGCCCGCCGACCGGGCCTACGCCGAGACCTGCGCCGGGGTGGCCGGGGTGATGCTGGCCTGGCGGCTGCTGCTGGCCACCGGCGACGCCCGGCACGCCGACGTCGTCGAGCGGCTGCTCTACAACGTCGTCGCCACCTCGCCCGGGGACGACGGCCGGTCGTTCTTCTACGCCAACACGCTGCACCAGCGCACCCCCACCGCGGACACCGACCCCGACGGCGAGGCCCTGGCCTTCGGCGGCGGCGGGCGGCAGCCCTGGTTCGAGGTCTCCTGCTGCCTGCCCAACGTGGCCCGGTTGCTGGCCTCCCTCGACGGCTACCTGGCCACCGCCGACGACCAGGGCCTGCAGGTGCACCAGTACGCCTCGTGCGACATCGCCACCGACCTGCCCGCCGGCCGGGTGGGGCTGCAGGTGCGCACCCGCTACCCGGACGAGGGCACCGTCGTCCTCACCGTCACCGAGGCGCCCGGCTGGGACTGGACGCTGTCGCTGCGCGTGCCGAGCTGGTCCCGCGGGCGGGCCCGGGTCACGGTCGACGGCGTTGAGCAGGCGGTCGGGCACGACACCGCCGTCCTGCACGGCGCGCTCCCGGCCGGGACGACGATCGAGCTGGTGCTGAACACCACCCCGCGGTGGTCCCACCCCGACGCGCGCATCGACGCGGTGCGCGGGTGCGTGACCGTCCAGCGCGGGCCCGACGTGCTCTGCCTGGACGCCACCGCCGACCAGGGCCTGGACCTCGACCGGGTCGCCGTGGACGTGGCGGCCGGCCTCACCGCGACCGCCGACGGCGGCGTCGGGATCACCCTGCAGGTGCGCCCGGACGCCGGCCCGCGGGACGGCGACGGCCTGCCCTACGGCGAGGCGCCGCACCCCGCCGCCGACGCCGAGCAGCGGCCCGCGACGTTGGTGCCCTACCGCCGCTGGGGCCGGGCCGGCAGCTCCACGATGCGCGTCTGGCTCCCCACCGCGTAGCCGTCAGATGGCGGCCGGGTAGCGCGAGTGCTCGGGGAAGTTGCCGAACAGCAGCTCGTTCTCCGGGCCCTGGGTGACGGCCTGCACGAGCAGCTCGCCGCCGACGAAGCAGCCCAGCCACGAGGCACCGCGCCCGCCGAAGGGCTCGGCCCGGTCACCGCGCGAGCGGGGCTTGTTGATGCCGACCTTGAACGCCTGCACCTCGCGGGCCAGCCGGTGCGCCTTGGCCTCGTCGTCGCAGGCCAGCGAGGCGACCAGCGCCCCGTTCGACGCGTTCATCTGGGCCAGCAGCTCGGCCTCGCTGTCGACCACCACGATGGTGTCCACCGGCCCGAAGGGCTCGGAGTGCATCAGCGCCGAGGCCCCGCCGGGCGAGAGCAGCGCGGCGGGGGCGACGTAGGCCGAGGTGTCCTGCCCGGCGATGAACCGGCCGTCGGCCAGCGACCCCCGCCAGAGCGGGACCGCGCCGCGGTGCATCGCGTCGGACACCCGGTCGCGCAGCTCGGTGGCCTTGCCGGCGCTGATCACCGGCCCGAAGTCCAGGGTCGGCAGCTCGTCGTCGTCGTGCTCCACGGCCAGCGGGTGGCCGAACCGCAGCGACTGCACGACGGGCAGGTAGGTGGCCAGGAACTGGTCCACCAGCTCGCGCTGCACGACGTAGCGCGGGTAGGCGGTGCAGCGCTGCTTGCCGTACTCGAAGCCCTTCTTCAGGTGCGCGGCCAGGCCGTCCCAGTCGGAGAACTCCCAGATGCCCCACGCGTTGAGGCCCTCCTGCTCGAGCATGTGCCGCTTGCCGGTGTCCAGCAGCCCGGCGGCGACCTTGCCGCCGTTCGAGCGCCCGCCGACGAAGGCCAGCGCGCCGATCTCGGGCGAGCGCACCAGCACGCTGGACAGCTCGGCTCCCCCGCCCGAGAGCAGCGTGACCGGCAGGCCCTCCCGGGCCATCAGCGCGTGCGCCAGGGTCAGGCAGGTCGCCCCACCCTGCGAGGGCGTCTTCGCGATGACCGCGTTGCCGGCCAGCAGCTGCACCAGCTCGGCGTGCACCAGCACCGACATCGGGTAGTTCCAGCTGGCGATGTTCGAGACCGGGCCGTCCAGCGGCGTCCGCTCGCCGAGCATCGCGTCGATCTCCTCGACGTACCAGCGGACGCCGTCCAGGGCCCGGTCGACGTCGGCGCAGGCCAGCTTCCACGGCTTGCCGATCTCCCAGGCCAGCAGCAGCGCCAGGTCGTCGCGGGCATCGGCCAGCGCCTCGACGGCGGCCGTCACCCGGGCCTTGCGCTCGGCGACCGGCGTCGTGGCCCACTCGCGGTGCGCGGCGGCCGAGGCCAGCACGGCGTGCTGCGCCTCGCCGGCGCTCACCTTGGGCAGCCCGGTCAACCGCGACCCGTCCACCGGCGACACCAGCGTCTCGGGGTCGCCGATCGGGCGCCAGGTGCCGTCGACCAGGTTGTGCAGCCGGTCGGTGCCGAAGGCGTCCGGGGCGCGCTCCGCAGCGCGGCCGAGGACGGCGGCCCACTCGGTGCCGGGTTTCACGTGGAGCGACGTCGTCGTCATGGCCGCACTCTGCCAGTCCTCCGACGCACGCGGGGTGATGGTGATCACCGTTGAGAACACGGTCACACCTGCCGTTGGAGGGGAGAATGAAGGTTCGTCCACCCAGCGAGGAGTTCCGCACCCCCATGCCCACGATCGAGGGAACCGCCGTCCGCAAGCTCGTCATCGCCTGCGATGCGGGGATGGCCAGCAGCGTGCTGATGAGCGTGCAGCTGCGCAAGAGCCTCGGTGGGGTCGTGGTGGAGCACAGCCCGCTCGACGCCATCCCCGCCGACGCCGACGTCGTCCTCACCCACGGCAAGCTGGCCGACCGGGTCCGCGAGACCGCCGGCGACCGGCCGGTCATCTCCTACGACCAGGTGATCGGCGACCCGGCCGTCGCCGAGATGGTCCGCGCCATCCGCGCCGGCGAGCCCATCTCCGCCTGACCGTGGCCCAGGTGACCGCCGAGGCGGTCGTCCCGGTCAGCCCCGACGTCGCCTTCGCCGTCTCGCAGACGACCGGTCCCACCCGCTACCGGTGGGACCCCTTCGTCGCCGAGCAGCACTTCCTGGACGGCGCCACGGCCCCCGGCAAGGGGGTGCGGACGTCGACCACGTCCCGGCACCACCTGCACATGGTCAGCGAGTACGTGAGCTGGGCCCCGGGATCGCACGTGGGCATGCGGATGACCGAGGGGCCCTGGTTCTTCGAGGTGTTCGCCGGGAGCTGGCGATTCACCCCGACCGGGGACGGCGGCACCCGCGCGGTCTGGCGCTACGTCTTCCGGTGCCGCCCGCGGTGGGCCGCCCCGGCCGTCGAGCGCCTCGGGGTGCTGGTGCTGGGCCGGGACATCCGCCGCCGGATCGCCGGCTTCGCCGCGGGCTGCGCGGACCCGGTCGTGCTCGCCGCCGTCGCCGCCGACTGACGTCAGCCGCGGGTCGGCGGCTCGCCGGCGTCCAGGGCCGCCTGCGCAGCTGCGGGGTCGTAGGCGCAGGCGTCGGCGACGTCCGCCACGGCACCCGTGGGCGCTGCGGTGGTCGGGCCCGCGTCGGTGGTGGGCGCGGGAGTCGTGGTGGGGGCCGTGGTGGGGGCCGCCGACGACGGTGCGCTGCCGGTGGTCGTCGGGGGCGCGGTGCCCAGGGCCTGCTGGACCAGCAGCCGGATCTGGTCGTAGTCCGGGTAGGCGGGCTCGATCACCGTGTTGTCGAAGACCACGCTGCGGATGCCGGCGTCCTTGACCAGGAAGGCCAGGTCCACGAAGTCGTCCAGCACCGACTGCGGGATGTCGGTGCTCACGATGTCCGAGGTGGTCGCGGCCAGCTGCTGGTAGCGGGTGAGCAGGGTGACCGGGTCGGCGGCCGCGACGATGGAGTCCAGCACGCAGCGCTGGCGGTCCATCCGCAGGTAGTCCGACAGCCCGATGCGCCCCCGGGCGAAGGCCAGCGCGGTCGCGCCGTCCATCTCCTGGTCGGGGCCCGGCGCGATGTAGGAGTCGGGCAGCGAGACGTTCGGCTCGCCGCCGACCGGCACGTAGTAGTTGACGTTGACCGTGATGCCGCCCAGGGCGTCGACCAGCTGGCTGAAGCCGTCCAGGTTGACCAGCACGTAGTAGTCGATCGGCAACCCCAGGGCCTCGCCCACCCCGAGCTTGAGCCAGTCGGCACCCGGGTTGTCGCTGGGGGCGCCCAGGGCGTCGGGGTACAGCGCCGGGCCGTTGCGGTAGACGGCGTTGAGCAGGCTCTCGCTCTCCTCGCCCGTGTCGAACCCGTCGGGGAACAGGTCGGCGAGCTCGGTGCCCGCGGGGAACGGCAGGTTCTCCAGGTTGCGCGGCAGGCTGAACAGCGTGGTGGCGCCGGTCGCGGTCTCGATGCTGGCCACGATCACGGTGTCGGTGCGCACGCCCTCGCGGCCGTCGCCGCCGTCCCCGCCCAGCAGCAGCACGTTGACCCGCTCCTGGTCGCCGAAGGGGTTCACCGGGTCGGCGGGTTCGACCACCGTCGCGCTGTCGGTGTCGGCGAAGACGGTGTCGACCAGGTCGCGCTGCGCGCCGGCCAGCCGGACGGCGGTCACCGCCGGTGCGGCGACCCCGCCGACCAGCACCAGGACCAGCAGCGCCCCGGCCACCTGCTGCACCCGGGACAACCGCCGGGGCACGAGCAGCCGGTAGCCCAGCACGACCACGATGATCCACAGCAGGGCGAGCACGCCGACGCCGACCATCACGCCGAGCAGCAGGCCCGGGTCGACCGCGGCCCGCACGGCGGTGCGCTGCCCCGCCGTCACCAGCCAGACCAGTCCGCCCAGCAGCAGCACGAACACCGCGAGGACGACGGCCCCGGTCCGCCGCCAGCCCGCGGCCAGCAGCCCGGCGCCCGGGACCACCGCGCCCAGGACGGTCAGCCCGGCTGCCCGGCCGAAGCTGCGGGACGGACGACGACGGTGGCCGGACGGGGTGGGCCGGTCCGCGGGCTCGACGTCGACCACCGGGGCCACCCAGGCGGTCTCGACGTCGTCCTCGTGGGTGGTGGGGTGGGTGCGCACGGGGGGCTCCGGCGTGACCGGGGGCAGCCCGGCCGCGGCCCGCGCCCGGGCGGCCAGCTCCGGGTCGGTCTTCCCCTCGGCCCGTCGGCTGCGCCGGGTGCCCGGGGCAGGCGGGCGACCGGCGTCGAGCTCGCGGCGCGGGATGCGGGCCGTGCTGTCGATCGGGTCCTGCGGGTCGGTGGGACCCATCAGCCGGTCACCTGCACGCTCTCGCCCGCTCGCTCTCCCGTCGGCACATCGACCCATCGTCCCACCGCGGCCCGGCCGGGTCGCCGGTCAGCGATCAAGACCACCCGTTGGCGGGAGGATCACCAGCGGACCGGCAGCGCGTCCAGACCGAACACGATCGACCGCTGACGGAACGTCAGCATCTCGGGGGCGGCGTCGACGGCCAGGCCGGGGAACCGGCGCAGCAGCGCCGGGAAGGCGATCTGCAGCTCGAGGCGGGCCAGCGGGGCACCGAGGCAGTGGTGGATGCCGTGCCCGAAGGCCACGTGCTGGGTGGGCGCCCGGCGCAGGTCGAGGCGGTCCAGGTCGGCGGCCAGCCGGGGGTCGCGGTCGGCACCGGCCAGCGAGCACAGCACCAGGTCGCCGGCCGCCACCTGCTGCCCGCCGAGCTCGACGTCGGCCCGGGCGAACCGCGGGAACGCCACCTGGACGACGGTCAGGTGCCGCAGCAGCTCCTCGACCGCACCGGCCACCGCCCCCGGCTCGTCGCGGACCAGGGCGGCGCGGGCCGGGTCGCGCAGCAGCAGGAGGCTGCCCAGGGCGAGCATGCTGGCCGTCGTCTCGTGGCCACCCACCAGCAGGCCGTCGACCAGCCCGGCCAGCTCGACGTCGTCCACGTGGTCGCCGTGGTCGCGCACGAGGTCGCCGAGCAGCCCGGGCCCCGGGTGCGCGCGCTCGCGGGCGACCAGGTCGCGCAGGTGGGCCAGCCCCTCGGCCGCGGAGTCCAGCGGCGCCACGATCGAGGACAGCAGGTCGAACCGGCCGGTGGCGATGTCGGCGAAGGACTCCTGGTCGGCCCGCGAGACCCCGAGCAGCTCGCCGATCACCATGGCCGGCACCGGGGTGGCGAACTCGGCGACCAGGTCGGCGCCCGGGCCGGCGGCGGCGAGGGCGTCCAGGCGCTCGTGCACCACCCGTTCGACCGCGGGGGCCAGCGCGGCCAGGCGGCGGGCGGTGAAGGCCGGCGCCAGCATGCGGCGCAGCCGGGTGTGGTCGGGCGGGTCGCGGAACCCGAGGCCGCCCGGGTCGGCCAGCCCGAGGTCGCCGTCGTCGTCCCCGCCGGCGGCGGCCAGGTGGGCGAAGTCGTTGCTGAAGGCGGCGGTGTCGGCGAGCACGGCGCGGACGTCGGCGTGCCGGGTCACCAGCCACACCGGGTTGCCGAACAGGTCCAGCCGGGTGACCGGGCCCTCCTCGCGGCGGTCGGCCAGCCACGGCACCGGGTCGACGTCCACCCGGGTCAGCGGGGCGAAGACGTCGTCGATCGCGAGGTCGGGCACGGTCCCTCAGTCGCGCGCGGGCCGCGCGGGGTTCCCGGGCAGCGCTGTGACGTCCAGCTCGAAGTGGATGGTCTGCAGCAGCTCGCCCGGTGCCCGCTCGTCGAGGACCTCGCGGACCGGCATCGACCGCCAGAACGCCTCGGCGCCGGGGACGGCGGCATCGGTGTGCAGGTAGACGGTGCGGTACCCGCCCTCGGCCACCGCCCAGCGGGCCGCGGCGTGCACCAGGGCCCGCGCCACCCCGCGCCGGCGGTGCTCGGCCAGCACCCAGACCCGGGCCAGCTGGGCGACCGGCCGGCCGGCGTAGTGGTCGACCAGCAGCTGCGGGCTGCGCGGGCCACCGGCCTTGACCGCGGTGGTGCCCAGCAGGGTGCCGTCGGGGTCGCGGGCCAGGAACAGCGCCTGCCCCGGGGTGTGCAGGTAGGCGGTGGCCGGGTCGGCGAGGTCGGCGTGCCACTCGGGGCGGAAGCCGTAGCCGAGGTCCTCGGCGAGGACGCGCATCATCAGCGTCCGCGCGGCGTCGACGTCGGCGGGGCCGGCCAGGTCCACGTGGGTGCTTGTTGCGAGCATCAGGCAACAGGGTGCCACAGGACGACGGCGAGTAGCGTCGGACCCGTCGTCCCACTGGAGGTGCACGGTGTCCCAGACCCCCGCCACGGCAGCCCTGCTCGCCGAGCTCGAGCCGGTCGTCGAGGAGAACCTGAACCGGCACGAGAAGATGGCCCAGGAGTGGCACCCGCACGACTACGTGCCGTGGTCGCAGGGCCGCGACTTCGCGTTCCTGGGCGGCGAGGACTGGGCGCCCGAGCAGTCCCGGCTCGACGCCACCGCCAAGGCCGCGATGATCACCAACCTGCTCACCGAGGACAACCTCCCGAGCTACCACCGCGAGATCGCCACCCGGTTCAGCCGGGACGGCGCGTGGGGCACCTGGGTGGGCCGCTGGACCGCCGAGGAGAACCGGCACGGCATCGCCATCCGCGACTACCTGGTGGTCACCCGCGGCGTCGACCCGGTCGAGCTCGAGCGGGCCCGCATGGACTACATGACCTCCGGCTACGACTCCGGCGACAAGACCCCGCTCGAGGCCGTCACCTACGTGTCCTTCCAGGAGCTGGCCACCCGGGTCAGCCACCGCAACACCGGCAAGGCCACGAACGACCCGATCGCCGACCAGATGCTCGCCCGGATCGCCAAGGACGAGAACCTGCACATGGTCTTCTACCGGAACATCGTGGCCGCGGCGCTGGAGATCGCCCCCGACGAGACGATGCGGGCCATCGCCGACGAGGTCATCGGCTTCGAGATGCCCGGCGCCACGATGGCCGGCTTCCGCAAGAACTCCACGATCATCGCCAAGGCCGGCATCTACGACCTGCGGCTGCACCACGACGACGTCGTCGCCCCGATCCTGCGGCACTGGAAGGTGTTCGAGCGCACCGGCTTCGGCGCGCAGGGCGAGCAGGCCCGCGAGGAGCTGGCGCAGTTCATGACCGGCCTCGACGCGCAGGCGACCAAGTTCGTGGAGTCCCGCGACCGCATGCGCGCCCGGGTGCAGGCGAGGCAGGACACCGAGATCGCCCCTCTCGCCCAGGCCTGACGGCCGGGGGCCAGGTCCACCCCCGGCCCGGCCGCCGGACGGCGTCGTCCTTAGGGTCGACGGCGTGCGCCTGGCGACCTGGAACGTGAACTCCGTCCGGACCCGGGTCGACCGGGTCACCGCGTTCCTGGAGCGCAGCGAGGTCGACGTCCTGGCGATCCAGGAGACCAAGTGCCGGGACGACCAGTTCCCGCACCTGCCGTTCGAGGCGATCGGCTACGAGGTCGCCCACGTCGGGCTGAACCAGTGGAACGGCGTCGCGATCGTGTCGCGGGTGGGCATCGAGGACGTGCAGGTCGGCTTCGACGGCATGCCCTCGTGGTCGAGCAAGGAGGGTGTGGACCCCGCCCCCGAGGCGCGGGCGATCGGCGCCACCTGCGGCGGGGTGCGGACCTGGTCGCTGTACGTGCCCAACGGCCGGCAGCTGAGCGACCCGCACCTGGCCTACAAGCTGGAGTGGCTCGAGGCGTTGCGGACGGCGGCCGCGGGCTGGCTCACCGACGACGCCCAGATCGCGCTGACCGGCGACTGGAACATCGCCCCCGAGGACGGCGACGTGTGGGACATGGCGGTCTTCGCCCACTCCACCCACGTCAGCCCGCCCGAGCGCGCCGCGTTCGCCGCGGTGGTCGAGGCCGGCTACGCCGACGTCGTCCGCCCGTACACACCCGGTGAGTTCACGTACTGGGACTACACCCAGCTGCGCTTCCCGCGCCGCGAGGGCATGCGGATCGACTTCGCGCTCTGCTCCCCCGCCCTGGCCGCCCGGGTCACCGGTGCGTCGATCGACCGGCAGGAGCGCAAGGGCAAGGGCGCCAGCGACCACGCCCCCGTGGTCGTGGAGCTGACCGACTAGCGGACGACGCCGATCGGCCCGGTCGGCGTCGGCGGCCCGGGCGTGCCGAACGGGTGCGCGGCGCTGACCGCGACCAGCTTGTCGACCGCTCGCCGCCAGACCGGCGGGCGCGGCTTCGCCTGCTGCTCCAGCTGGGCGATGCGGGCCTCGAGCTCGTCCACTCGGCCGGCGGCGCGCACCGCCGGGGCCGGCACGGCGAGCGCCGCCAGCTGCACGGTGATCGCGTGCACGACGTCGGCGGCGTCGGCCGGCGTGAGGTGGACCGTGCCGGCGCACACGCTGTCGCGCCAGATGCTGAGGTTGATGGCGTGCATCTCGGGGTGCCGGGTGATGCGCACGCCCCGGCCCTGACCGCGGCGGTCCAGCACCCACGACCCCATGCGCGTCACTGCCGGCACCGTCATGGCACGAAGATCCTGGCTGCGGGGCCGTTCGTCAACAGATGGGGAAGCGAGCCCCCACCCCCTGGGGTTCTCCCTGGTGATGACCACCGCCCCTGCCCCCACCCGCGTGTGGACGCCGTCAAGGGTCCTGGTGACCCGCTCCGCCGCAGCGTTGCCGTACGGCCGCTCGGTGCTCGAGCGGGTGCAGGCCGCCGGCGTGGCCGACGTCCGGGTGCTGCCCGGCGACCGGCTGCCCAACCTGCGCGGGGACGGCGACCGCGCCGCCTTCATGGCCGCCAAGGACACCCTCGCCGTGGTCGTGGGCGCGCCGTCCAAGCGCAAGCTGCAGCCGATCCCGCCCTCGGCGGACTGGCGGTTCGATCTGGCCGAGGGCTGCCCGGCGCACTGCCAGTACTGCTACCTCGCCGGCTCGCTGACCGGCCCGCCGATCACCCGGGTGTTCGCCGACCTGCCCGACGTGCTGGCCTCCCTCGACGGCTACGTCGGCCACGGGTCGATCACGTCGGGCACGCTCGAGCGCGGCCACGAGGGGACGACGTTCGAGGCCTCCTGCTACACCGACCCGCTGGCGATCGAGCACCTCACGGGTGGCCTCGCCACGGCGATCGAGCACTTCGGCACGCACGAATGGCCCGGCCCGGTGCAGCTGCGGGCGACGACGAAGTTCGACGACGTCGGCCCGCTGCTGGACCTGCCCCACCGCGGCCGCACCCGGCTGCGGTTCTCCGTCAACGCCGCTACCGTCGGCCGTCGCTTCGAGGGCGCCACCTCGCCGATCGCCGCCCGGGTGGCCGCGCTGGGCCGGGTCGCCGAGGCCGGGTACCCGGTGGGCCTGACCATCGCGCCGATCATGCCGGTCGAGGACTGGCACACCGAGTACGGCGAGCTGCTGGACTCCGTGGCCGCGGTGCTGCCGCCCGGCGCCGACCTGACCGTCGAGTGCATCACCCACCGGTTCACGCCGAACTCCAAGGCCACGCTGACCGAGTGGTACCCGCGCACCAAGCTGGAGATGGACGAGGACCTGCGGGTGCAGAAACGCGGGAAGTTCGGCGCGGTCAAGCACGTCTACCCGAAGGACGTGATGGCCGAGCTGCGCGGCTGGTTCACCGACGCGGTCGAGCACCGCCTGCCCGGGGCCCGCTTCCTGTACTGGACGTAGCCTCGCTCCTCGTGCTCGTCCTGCTGCCGCCCTCGGAGACCAAGCACGCGGGAGGCAGCGGGCCGCCGCTGGACCTCGCCGCGCTGACCGCGCCGGACGAGCTGACGGAGGTGCGGGCGCGGCTGGTCGACGCGGTGGTGGAGCTGGCCGGCGACGTCCCGGCGTCCCGGGCCGCGCTGGGCCTGTCCCCCGGTCTGGACGGCGAGATCGCGCGGAACGCCGCCCTCCGGCACTCCCCCACGCTGCCGGCGATCCAGCGGTACACCGGCGTGCTCTACGACGCCCTCGACGTCGGCTCGCTGACGAAGGTGCAGCGCGCGAAGGCCGACGCCCGGCTCGCCGTGGGCTCGGCGCTGTTCGGCGTCGTCCGGGCCGGGGACCCGATCCCGGCCTACCGGCTGTCGTCGGGGTCGCAGCTGCCCGGCCTGCCCACGCTGCGCACGCTGTGGAAGCCGGTGCTGCCCCCCGTGCTGGCCGCGCACGAGGGGCTGGTCGTCGACCTGCGCTCGGGCGGCTACCAGGCGCTGGCGCCGGTGCCGGGTGCGGTGACCGTCGACGTGCTCAGCGAGCGGGCCGACGGGTCGCGGGCCGTGGTCAGCCACTTCAACAAGGCGCACAAGGGCCGGCTGGCCCGGCACCTGGTGACCAGCCGGGCCGAGCCGGCCGACGCCACCGCCCTCGTGGGGCTGCTCCGCCGGGGCGGGTTCCACGTGGAACGGGCGCGGGGGTCGAGTGCGCTGACCCTCGTCGTCCCGGCCTGAGCCCTGTCGCAGATCGAGACAGCCGCCCGGGGGCGGACCGGTCCGGCTCCCCGCAGACTGGGCGCATGATCTTCATCTGCGTCCGATTCCCGGTGAAGCCCGAGTACGCCGACCAGTGGCCCGAGCTCACCCGCGCGTTCACCGAGGGCACCCGGGCCGAGCCCGGCAACCTCTTCTTCGACTGGTCCCGCAACGTCGAGGACCCGAACGAGTACATCGTGGTCGAGGGCTTCCAGGACGACGCCGCCGAGGCCCACGTGACGAGCGACCACTTCAGGACGGCCCAGGCCGAGCTGCCGCAGTACCTGGTCCGCACCCCGAAGGTGCGCAACATGCTCATCGAGGGCGACCACTGGGACGACCTCGGCGAGTTCACCGTCTCCTGAACGCACGCGTGCCCCCGACCCGATGGGTCGGGGGCACGCGGTCAGGGCGTCAGAGCTTCGCGGTGTCGATGACGAAGCGGTAGCGGACGTCGGAGTGGACGACGCGCTCGTAGGCCTCGTCGATCTGGTCGCCGCCGATGACCTCGACGTCGGCACCCAGGTGGTGCTCGGCGCAGAAGTCGAGCATCTCCTGGGTCTCGCGGATGCCGCCGATCTTCGAGCCGGCCAGCGAGCGCCGGTTCTGGATGAGGGAGAACGCGGCCTCGGTCATCGGCTGCTCGGGGGCGCCGACCTCGACCAGGGTGCCGTTGACCCGCAGCATGCCCAGGTAGGCGTCGAGGTCCAGGTTCGCCGAGACGGTGTTGACGATCAGGTCGAACTCACCGGCGAGCTTCTCGAAGGTCTCCGGGTCACTGGTGGCGTAGTAGTGCTGCGCGCCGAAGCGGAGGCCGTCCTCCTGCTTCTTCAGCGACTGCGAGAGCACGGTGACCTCGGCGCCCAGAGCGGCAGCGATCTTGACGCCCATGTGGCCCAGCCCGCCGAGGCCGACGATCGCGACCTTCTTGCCCGGGCCGGCACCCCAGTGCTTCAGCGGGGAGTACAGGGTGATGCCGGCGCACAGCAGCGGGGCGGCCTCGTCGAGCGAGATGCCCTCGGGGATGCCCAGCACGTAGTTCTCGTCGACGACGATCTGCTCGGAGTAGCCGCCGTCGGTGGGCTTGCCGTCCTGCATGCCGCCGTAGGTGCCGGTCTCGCCCTTCAGGCAGTACTGCTCCTCGCCGGCCTTGCAGTTCTCGCACTCGCGGCAGGAGTCGATGAAGCAGCCGACGCCGACCCGGTCGCCGACCTGGTACTTGGTGACCTCGGCGCCGACCTCGGCGACGGTGCCGGCGATCTCGTGGCCGGGCACCAGCGGGTAGTTGGCGGCACCCCACTCGTCGCGGGCGGTGTGGATGTCGGAGTGGCAGATGCCGGCGAAGGCGATCTCGATCCGGACGTCGTGCGGGCGCACGTCGCGGCGCTCGATGGTGGTGCGCTCGAAGGAGCCGCCGGCGGAGGCGGTGGACCGGGCGGTCACGGTGGTGGGCACGTGGTTCTCCTCGGGTCTGGCGGTCGGGGGAGCGCCGGGATCACGGGGACCCGGCGGCGCCCTCACCACCTACCCGGAACCAGATGCATTGCACGCGATGCATGTGGCGAGGTGGGTCACATCTCCTTCTGGAACCAGGCGACGTCGACCCAGCGGCCGAACTTGTGCCCGACCTCGCCGAAGGTGCCCACGCGGGTGAACCCGAACGCCCGGTGCAGGGCCTCGGACGCCGGATTCGGCTGGGCGATGACCGCGAGCGCCCGGTGCACCCCCTCCCCCGCCAGCACCTCGAACAACGCCGTGTACAGCTCCCTGCCGAGCCCCTGGCCGACGGCGTCGGGTGCCAGGTAGACGCTGGTCTCGACGGTGGCGTCGTAGGCCGGCCGCGGACGGAAGGGACCGCTGGCGGCGAAGCCGACGACCATGCCGTCGCGCTCGGCCACCAGGGCGCGGTGCCGGCCACCGGGGTGCTCGGCCAGCCAGGCGAGCCGCTGCTCGACCGTCGGCGGCACCAGGTCGAAGGTGGCCAGGGTGTGCAGCACGTGGTGGGCGTAGACGGCGGTGATCGCCGCGGCGTCCTCGGCGGTGGCGGGTCGCACGGTCACCCGGGGAGTCTGACGTCGTCCAGAACTATCTCACCGCTGAGGTACTTTCCGCGCTACGGTCGCTCGGTGACCGACGAGCTGTGCACCCGTCCCGCCACCGAGCTGGCTGCCCTCATCCGCACCCGCGAGGTCAGCGCCCGCGAGGTGCTGGAGGCGCACCTGGCCCGCATCGACCGGTACGACGGCCGGGTCAACGCGATCGTCACCCGGGACGACGACGCGGCCCGCGACGCCGCGGACGACGCCGACGCGCGGCTGGCGGCCGGGGAGGCGGTCGGCCCGCTGCACGGCGTGCCGGTCGCGCACAAGGACACCCACCAGACCGGCGGCATGCGCACCACCTGGGGCTCACCCCTCCACCGGGACACCGTGCCTGCCCGCGACGAGCTGGTGGTGGCCCGGCTGAAGGCCGCCGGGGCGATCCGGGTCGGCAAGACCAACGTGCCCGAGTTCGCGGCCGGGTCGCACACGTTCAACACCCTCTTCGGCGCCACCCACAACCCGTACCGGCACGGGCTCTCCGCGGGTGGGTCCTCGGGCGGGGCCGCCGCCGCGCTGGCCGCGGGCTTCGTGCCGCTGGCCGAGGGCAGCGACATGGGCGGCTCGCTGCGCAACCCCGCCGCGTTCAACAACGTGGTCGGCCTGCGACCCACACCCGGTCGGGTGCCCTCGCACCCCACCGCGATCGGCTGGTCGCAGCTGTCGGTGCAGGGCCCGATGGCCCGCACCGTCTCCGACGTCGCGCTGGGCCTGTCGGTGCTGGCCGGCCCCGACCCGCGGGTGCCGATCTCGTTGACCGACCCGGCTGCCGCCTTCGCCGACCCGCTGCCCACCGAGCTGACCGGGCTGCGCATCGCCTGGACGCCGGACCTCGGGGGCCGGGTGCCGGTCGACCCGGCCATCACCGAGGTGCTGACGGCCCAGCTGCAGGTCTTCCGCGACCTGGGCGCCACGGTCGACGAGGACTGCCCCGACCTCACCGGCGCCGACGAGGCGTTCGGGGTGCTCCGCGCCTGGCTGTTCGAGGCGTCGTTCGGCGACGCGGTGCGCCGCTCCCCCGACCTGGTCAAGGACACCATCAAGTGGAACGCGGCGAAGGGCGCGGCCCTCACCGGTGCCGACGTCGGTCGGGCCGAGGTCGCGCACACGAAGCTCTACGAGCGGGTGGTCGAGTTCTTCACCCGGTACGACGTGCTGCTGGCCCCGGTCACCCAGGTGCTGCCGTTCCCGGTCGAGCAGGAGTACCCGACCTCGGTGGCCGGCGTGGAGTTCGACGACTACCTGGGCTGGATGCGCTCCTGCACGCTGATCAGCGCCACCGGTTGCCCGGCGCTGAGCGTCCCGGGCGGCTTCACCCCCGACGGCCTGCCGGTGGGCCTGCAGGTCGTCGCCGCCCCCCGCGCCGACCGCCGGGTGCTCGAGGTCGGCCACGCCTTCGAGCAGGCCACAGGCCACGGGCAGCGCCGGCCTGAGATGGGGTAGTCCGCTCCGCCTCCGGCAGGATGGGGGTGTGACCGTCGAGAACCCGGCGTGGTGGACCTCCGCCGTCGTCTACCAGATCTACCCGCGCTCGTTCGCCGACTCCGACGGCGACGGCATCGGTGACCTCCCCGGCATCCGGGGCAGGCTGGACCACCTGGCCGACCTGGGCGTCGACGTCGTCTGGCTGTCGCCGGTGTACCGCTCGCCGCAGGACGACAACGGCTACGACATCAGCGACTACCAGGACATCGACCCGGCCTTCGGCACGCTCGCCGACATGGACGGCCTGATCGCCGACGCGCATGCCCGCGGCATCAAGGTCGTCATGGACCTGGTGGTCAACCACACCAGCGACGAGCACCCCTGGTTCGTCGAGTCCCGCAGCTCGACGACCAACCCCAAGCGCGACTGGTACTGGTGGCGCGACGCCCGCGAGGGCATGGACGCCGGCGACCCGGGCGCCCAGCCGACCAACTGGGAGTCCTTCTTCTCCGGCCCCGCCTGGGAGCTCGACGAGACCACCGGGCAGTACTACCTGCACCTGTTCAGCCGCAAGCAGCCCGACCTCAACTGGGAGAACCCGCAGGTCAGGCAGGCGGTCCACGAGATGATGCGGTGGTGGCTGGACCGCGGGGTCGACGGCTTCCGCATGGACGTCATCAACATGATCAGCAAGGTCCCCGACCTGCCCGACGGCCCGCCGATCCCCGGCACGCCCTACGGCGACGGCACGGTGGCCACCTTCTTCGGCCCGCGGTTGCACGAGTTCCTCGCCGAGATGCACCGCGAGGTGTTCGCGGGGAGGGACGCCGACCTGATCACCGTCGGCGAGATGCCCGGCGCCACCGTCGAGCAGGCCCGGCTGGTCACCGACCCGGCCCGCGCCGAGCTGGACATGGTGTTCCAGTTCGAGCACGTCCAGCTCGACCAGGGCGACTCGAAGTGGGACCGCCGCCCGCTGCGGCTGACCGACCTCAAGGCCTCGCTGGGCCGCTGGCAGGCCGGGCTCGCCGACGTCGGCTGGAACTCCCTCTACTGGGACAACCACGACCAGCCGCGGGCGGTCTCCCGGTTCGGCGACGACTCCCCCGCCCACCGCCGGGACTCGGCGACCTGCCTGGCCACGCTGCTGCACGGCCACCGCGGCACGCCCTACGTCTACCAGGGCGAGGAGATCGGCATGGCCAACTCGACCTGGGCCGACGTCCGGGACTTCCGGGACATCGAGTCGCTGAACCACTTCGCCGACGCCACCGCCCGCGGTCAGGACCCCGACGACGTGCTCGCCGCGCTCCGCCCGACCAGCCGGGACAACGCCCGCACCCCCGTGCAGTGGGACGACTCCCCCCACGCCGGCTTCACCACCGGTGAACCCTGGCTGGCGGTCAACCCCGACCACGTCGACTGGAACGTCGCCGCACAACGCGACGACCCGCACTCGGTGCTGGCCCACCACCGGGCGCTCATCGCCCTCCGCCACGAGAACCGGACGGTCCAGCTGGGGGCGTTCGACATGCTGCTCCCCGACCACGAGGACGTGTACGCCTACACCCGGACCTCGGACGACGAGACCCTGCTGGTGGTCTGCAACGTGTCCGGCATCCCCCACCCGCTGGCGGAGCTGCTGCCCGAGGCGGTCGAGGCCGAGGTGCTGCTGGGCAACCGCGACCACCTCCCCGACCACGACCCCGCCGTCCTCGGCCCCTGGGACGCCCGCATCCTGCGGACCGCTCGATGACCGGCGAGCTGTTCAGCGAGGAGCGCTCGGCCGAGGTGGTCGCCGAGAGCTTCGCCGGCACCCCCGACCCGCGGTTGCGCCAGGTGCTCACCTCGTTGGTGCGGCACCTGCACGACTTCGTCAAGGACGTCGAGCTCACCGAGGCCGAGTGGGAGACCGCGATCGGGTTCCTCACCGACACCGGCCAGACCTGCACCCCGACCCGGCAGGAGTTCATCCTGCTGTCCGACGTCCTGGGGCTGTCGATGCTGGTGGAGACGATCAACCACCGCACCGGCGGGACGGCGACCGAGTCCACCGTGCTGGGACCGTTCCACATGGTGGTCTCCCCCGCCCGCGAGCTCGGCGACGACATCGCCCTCGACGGCAAGGGCACCCCCTGCCTGGTCTCGGGCCAGGTCACCGGCCCCGACGGCGACCCCCTGCCCGGGGCCACGGTCGACGTCTGGCAGACCAACGAGGACGGGTTCTACGACGTCCAGCAACCCGACGTCCAGCCCGCGGGCAACCTGCGGGGGATCTTCACCACCGACGACGAGGGCCGGTTCTGGTTCCGGTCGGTGGTCCCCCGCTACTACCCGATCCCGGACGACGGCCCGGTCGGGCAACTGCTGGCCGCCACCGGCCGGCACCCGAACCGGCCGGCGCACCTGCACTTCATCGCGCAGGCCGAGGGGTACCGGTCCGTCACCACCCACGTGTTCGTCGCCGACAGCCCCTACCTGGACTCCGACGCGGTCTTCGGCGTCAAGGACTCCCTGGTCCGCGAGGTGCCCGTGGTCGACGACCCCGCGCGCGCCGCGCAGGTCGGGCTCGCCAACCCCTTCCGCACCCTGACCTTCGACCTGTCCCTGCTGCCGGTGTGAGGAGCGTGCCGTACGGGACGGCGAAGGAGGCGCTGCTGCAGGCCGCGGTCACCGTCGCGGCCACGCGGGGCCTGCGCGGCCTGACCTACCGGTCGGTCGCCGCCGAGGCGGGGGTCACCCACGGCTCGGTGCGGTACCACTTCGGCAGCTGGGACGTCCTGGTCGAGGAAGCACTGCAGCACTGCGTCACCCGGAGCCTCGCCGAGATCCACCTGGGCTCCCCCGACCCCGGCTTCGGGTCCCTGGCCTCCGGCATCGTCGAGATGGTCACCCTGCACCCCGAGGCGCAGGCCTTCCAGTTCGAGCTGTACCTCGAGGGTCGCCGGCGACCGGGGATCGCCGCCGTCATGGAGCGGGTCAACGCCCGCTACCGCGCCGCGGTGAGCCAGGAGCTGCTGCGCAACGGCCTGGACGACCCCGACCTCGCCGAGCTGGTCTTCCTCACCCTGGACGCCCTGGTGCTCCACCAGACCGCATTCGGCGGCGCCGAACGCACCGGCCGCGCCGTCACCGCGCTGCGCCGGCTGCTGCGCAGGTACGCCGGGTGCCCGGCAGGATCACCGGCGTGAGCCAGCCACCGCAGCCGCCCTGGGACCAGCCGCAGCCCGCGTGGGGAGGTCAGCAGCAGTGGGCACCCCAGGCCCGGCAGGCCGCGTGGGGCACCCCGGCGGCGCGGCCGGCCGCCGGGGGCGGCACCCCGGTTCTGGTGCTCGCCCTGGTGACCGCCGTCCTCGGGGCGCTGGGCACGGTCCTGCCGACCTACACCTTCGCCGACGGCACCGGGTACTTCAGCCCGGTCCTGCAGCGCTTCGGCGACCAGGAGTCGATCTTCCAGGCCGCGGGTCTGGTGCTGCTGGTCGGGGTGGCGCTGCTCGTGGTCGGCGCCGTGGTCCAGCGCGCACGGGCCGGGGTCGGCGCCGGCCTGGCACTGGTGGGGGCCGGGATGTTCGTGGAGCAGGGCGGCGGAACCGCCCTGGGCCTGCTGCAGTCGGCCCTGGAGAACGGCGCCGGCACCACCATCGCCGTCGGCGGGGTGCTGCTGGTGCTGGCCGCGTCCACCGGGATCGCCACCGTGGTGGTCGCTCTGGTGCGCCTGTCCCGCCTGCGCTGAGCGGCCGGTCCGGTCAGCCCCTCCGCAGGCCGCGCAGGGTGCGGACGGCGACCACCAGCTCGGCCAGCTCGTGCGCCTCGCCCGCGGCCAGCTCGGCCAGCTGGGCGGCCGCCCGGCGCTGCGCGGTGTCCCAGCGGTCGGCCCAGCGGGCGACGAGGGTGTCGGGGTCCTCGTCGTCGCCGGCGCGCCCGCGCAGCACCTCGGCCGTGAGCGCGGCCTGCTCGGCGGTGAGGTCGTCGCGGAGCGCGGCCCGGGCCATCGAGGGCCAGCGACGGTCACGGGGGAGACCGATGACCAGCTCGCGCAGCGGCACGAGGTCCAGCCGGGCGGCGACGCACTCCCAGACCCGGCCGGCCAGCGGGATCGGCGCCCCGGTCTCCTCGCACACCCGGGTGAGGTCCAGCGCGCCGGGCAGCAGCGGGGCGACCGCCGCGGTGGCGGCGAGCTCCGCGGGCACCCCGGCGGCCCGGAACCCCGCCGCGCGCTCGGCGTAGGCCTCGGCGTCGGCGCCCAGCAGCCACTGCGGCAGCTCGCGGGCGACGGTCGCGGCCGGCCCGGCGAACCGGGCGGCCGACGCGGCGATCGACTCACCGGGCTCGGCGGCCAGCTCGGGCAGGTGCAGCAGCCAGCGGGCGGCCCGCTCGGCCAACCGGGTCGCCTCGGTGCGCAGCTGCACCTGGACGGCGGCCGGCACCCGGTTGTCCAGCGGGCGGGCGGCGTCCCAGAACCGGTCGACGTCGAAGACCGCACGAGCAACCGCGTGCGCCCGGACGACGGCCACCAGCGGCGCACCGGTCTCCTCGGACAGCCGGAACAACCCGGTGACCCCCGCGACGTTCACCGCCCGGTTGACCAGCGCGGTGGCGATGATCTCCCGGCGCAGCGGGTGCTGCTCGACCGCCTCGGGGAAGCGCTCGCGCAGCGGGGCCGGGGCGTACTCGGTGAGCAGCCGGCCCAGCGCGGGGTCGTCGGGCAGCGTGGAGTGCAGCACGGCGGCGTCGGCCTCGAGCTTGGCGTAGGCCAGCAGCACCGACAGCTCGGGGGAGGTCAGCGCCTGGCCGTCGCGGCGGCGCTCGGACAGCGCCCGGCCGTCGGGGAGGGCCTCGACCGCCCGGTCCAGCCGGCCCGAGCGCTCCAGGGCCCGCATGAACCGGGTGTGGGCGTCGAGCAGGCTGCGCGCGGAGGCGGACTCGGCGGCCAGGGTGGCGTTCTGCGCGTAGTTGTCGGTGAGGACCTGGGCGGCGACCTCGTCGGTCATCGAGGCCAGCAGCGCGGCCCGGCCCTCGGCGTCCAGCTGCACGGCGCCCAGCGCGATCTTGAGGTTGACCTCGTGGTCGGAGGTGTCCACCCCGGCCGAGTTGTCGATGGCGTCGGTGTTGACCCGTCCGCCGGCCAGCGCGTACTCGATGCGGCCGCGCTGGGTCAGCCCCAGGTTGCCGCCCTCGCCGACCACCCGCACCCGGAGGTCCTCGCCGTTCACCCGCACGGCGTCGTTGGCCTTGTCCCCGACGTCCAGCGCGCTCTCGGTCGACGCCTTGACGTAGGTGCCGATGCCGCCGTTGAACAGCAGGTCGACCGGGGCCAGCAGGACCGCGCGGATCAGCTCGGCCGGGGTGAGGTGGTCGACGTCGGCGGCCAGCCCGAGCGCGGTGCGCACCGGCTCGCTGACCGGCACGGACTTCGCCGTGCGGGGCCACACGCCACCGCCGGCGCTGATCAGCATCGGGTCGTAGTCGGCCCAGCTGGACCGGGGGAGGGCGAACAGCCGCTGCCGCTCGGCGAACGAGGTCGCGGCGTCCGGGGTGGGGTCGACGAACACGTGCCGGTGGTCGAACGCCGCCACCACCCGCAGGTGCTCGGACAGCAGCATCCCGTTGCCGAACACGTCGCCGCTCATGTCGCCGACGCCGACGACGGTGATCTCCTGCGTCTGGGTGTCGATGCCCAGCTCGCGGAAGTGCCGGGTCACCGACTCCCAGGCGCCGCGGGCGGTGATGCCCATGGCCTTGTGGTCGTAGCCGACCGACCCGCCCGAGGCGAAGGCGTCGCCCAGCCAGAAGCCGCGCTCGATCGACACCGAGTTGGCCAGGTCGGAGAAGGTCGCCGTCCCCTTGTCGGCCGCGACGACGAGGTAGGTGTCGTCGCCGTCGTGCCGCACCACGCCCTCGGCGGGGACGACGGCGCCGTCGACCAGGTTGTCGGTCAGCGACAGCAGGGCGCCGATGAACAGCCGGTAGCAGGCCTTGCCCTCGGCCAGCCACGCCTCGCGGTCGGCCGGCGGGCGCAGCAGCACGAAGCCGCCCTTCGCGCCGGTGGGCACGATGACGGTGTTCTTCACCGTCTGCGCCTTGACCAGGCCGAGGATCTCTGTGCGGAGGTCCTCGCGCCGGTCGGACCAGCGCAGCCCGCCGCGGGCCACTGCGCCGAAGCGCAGGTGCACGCCGGTGACGCGGGGGGAGGAGACCCAGACCTCGCGGGCCGGGCGCGGTTCGGGCAGGTCGGGGACGGCGTGCGGGTCCAGCTTGATGGCCAGCGGGGTGCCGTCGGTGAAGGCACCCGCGGTGTAGGCGGTCGTGCGCTGGGTGGCCCGGACGGCGGCCAGCAGCGCGGTGAGCACGCGGTCGGCGTCCAGCGAGGAGACGGCGCCGATCCCGTCGGTCAGCCGCTCGACCAGCGCGTTCTCGGCGCCGGCCCGGTCACCGGTCTGCCGCGGGTCGAACCGCACCGCGAACAGCTCGAGGACGATCGCGACCAGATCGGGGTGCTCGGCCAGCACCGTCTCCACGTACCGCGCCGAGAACGGCAGCCCGCCCTGGCGCAGCCACTGCACGTAGGCCCGCACCACGGCGACCTGCTGCCAGGTCAGCCCGGCGACCAGCACCAGCGCACCGAGACCGTCGTCCTCGGCGTCGCCGCGCCACACGGCGGCGATCGCGTCGGTGAACCGGCGGGGGAGGGTGTCGGTGGCCGGGATCTCGATCTGCGCCGGCAGCGCCAGGCCGAAGTCGTACACCCACGCCAGCGGGGCGCCGATCCGGTCGATCTCGTAGGGCCGCTCGTCGACGACGTCGACGCCGAGGTGCTGGAGCACGGGCAGCACCTGGCTGAGCAGCAGGCGCTCGCCCACCCGGAACACCGTCAGCCGGCGCTCGCCGGGGGCGGCGTCGCGGGGGGTCCACAGCCGCAGCGACAGCTCACCGGGCTGCAGGGACTCCAGCCGGTCCAGGTCGCCCACGGCGGTGGAGGCGGGGAAGTCGGCCTGGTAGGCGGGCGGGAACGCATCGGCGACCTGGGCCAGGCGACGCTCGGCGTCGCGCCCGTACTCGGCGGCGAGGACGTCGCCCAGGTCGTCGGTCCAGCTGCGGGCCGCGGCGGCCAGCTGCCGCTCGAGCTCCTGGACGTCGACCTCGGGCAGCGCGGCGACCCCGCGGCGGGCCTGCACCCGCACGACGAAGTGGATGCGGGTGAGCACCGACTCGGTGGAGCGCGCGGTGTACTCGATGGAGGACCCGCCCAGGGTCTCCAGCAGCAGCCGCTGCATCGCCAGCCGGACCTCGGTGGTGTACCGGTCGCGGGGCAGGTAGACCAGCGCGGAGAAGAACCGGCCGAACGGGTCGCGGCGCAGGAACAACCGGGTCTGCCGGCGCTCGCGCAGGTGCAGCACCGCCAGCGCGACCGGCAGCAGCTCCTCGACGTCGACCTGCAGCAGCTCGTCGCGCGGGTAGGTCTCGAGGACGTCGAGCAGCTCCTTGCCGGTGTGGCTCTCGGCCTCCACGCCGGAGCGGGCCAGCACCGCCGCCGCCGTGCGGCGCACCAGCGGCACCTCGGTGACGCTGGCCGTGTACGCGCCGGTGGGGAACAGCCCGACGATGCGGTGCTGCCGGATCCGCGACCCCTTCGGCCCGGGCAGCGAGATGGCGACGACGTCCAACCACGCCGGGCGGTGCACGGTCGAGCGGACGTCGGCCTTGGTGACCAGCACCCGCCGGCCCAGCGCGCCCCGGGCGGCGGCGCTGACCGGCACCACCGGGGTGCTCATGTCGGTGTCGTCGCGCAGCACGCCCAGGCCGCTGGCCGGCACCGCGGCGGTGGCGGGCTCGCCGTCGGTCTCGACCAGGTCGACGTCGCGGGCGCCGAGGAAGACGAAGTTGCCCTCGACCATCCAGCGCAGCAGCGCGGCGGCCTCGTGCGGGTCGTCGGCGGGGTCGGTGCTGGTGCTCGCCGGCTCCCGCTCGAGGAAGTGGGCGAGGTCCAGGGCGCGGGCCTTGAGCTTCTCGGCGTCCTCGTGCACCCCGCGGACGTCGGCGAGCACGGTGCGCAGGCCGGCGACCAGGTCATCGGCTGCCTCGTCGTCGATGGTGCCGGCCAGCACGACCGCGATCCAGGACTCGGCGATGGCGTCGGCGGGGTCGGTGCCGTCGCAGAACTGCAGCAGGGTGCCGGTGATGTCGCGGCGCACGTGCACCACCGGGTGGACGACGTGGTCGAGCACCACCTTCTGCCGCACGACCTCGGCGGCGACGGAGTCGACCAGGAACGGCATGTCGTCGGTGACCACGCGCAGCACGGAGGAGCCGTTCTGCGTGCGGTCGACCGCCACCACCGCCGCCCCCTGCGGCCGGGTCGCGGCCAGGGCCAGGTGGTCCAGCGCCAGGCGGGCCAGCGAGCCGGGGTCGTGCCCGACCACCTCGGCGGCGGGCTCGCCGCGGAAGTAGGAGTGCACCACCGCGGGGACGTCGTCGTCGGTCAGCCCGGCCGGCAGGTCGGGCACCTCCTCGGTGGCCAGCGCCTCGCCGGCCAGGTCGAGCAGGTTCGCCTTCTCGGTGCGGGCCGCCTCGAGCGCGGCCATCTCGTCGGCCGGGGCGGCGTCCCGGGTGGTGGTGGCGGAGCTGGGGACGGTCCCGGGACGAGCCATGACCCCGACGCTAGTGGGCAGACGTCCTGGACGTCATCCGGCGCACGGAGTGTTCAGCTCTTGACCTCGAGCGGGAGCAGCAGCTCGGCGATCCAGCTGAACAGGGCGATGAGGAAGCCACCGGCGACCGCCGTCCAGAAGCCGTCGACCTCCAGGCGGTCGCTGATCGCCGCGGTGATGCCCAGCAGGGCCGCGTTGACGACCAGCAGGAACAACCCCAGGGTCAGGACGACGAACGGCAGCGACAGCAACCGCACCACCGGGCCGACGATCGTGTTGACCACGGCGAACAGCAGGGCGACCCAGAGGTAGGTGCCGGCCACCCCGAAGGTCCCCTCGGTGTTGCCGACGACGGTGATGCCGCTGACCAGCCGGGTGACCACGTAGATGATCACGGCCAGGACGACGACGCGGAGCGCGAACCTCACGACGGTGGACACGGTGGCAAGGTAGCGGCGCCGCCCTCCATCGGCTCGTCTACGGATGTCTAGCTGCTCCCCTAGACGTCCGAAGACTCCCCTACCGGCGAGCGGGTCTAACCTGCGGCGATGACGAGCCACGCCGACGGACACCTCTCCACGGGCCAGTACTGGCAGGGCTGGGCGCCCGACGAGGTGACCGGTGTCGTCGTCCTGGTGCACGGCCTGCACGAGCACGGTGGCCGGTACGCCCACGTCGCGCAACGGCTGGCCCGGTCCGGGTACGCCACCTACGCCGTCGACCACCCGGGGCACGGCCGCTCGCCGGGCACCCGCGGGAACATCGGGTCGATGGCCGCGACCGTCACCGGCGTGGACGAGACCGCCGTGCTGGCCGCCCGCCGGCACCCCGACGTCCCGGTGTTCGTGTACGGGCACAGCATGGGCGGGCTGGTCGCCGCGCAGCACCTGACCGGCTCGCCGTCGGTACCGGTGCGCGGCGCCGTCCTCTCGGCGGCCGCGCTGGACCTCGGCGCCGCCAACGCCCTCCAGCAGAAGGTGGCGCCGGTGCTGGGCCGGCTGCTGCCCGACCTGGGCGTCCTCACCCTCGACTCCGACGCCGTGAGCCGCGATCCCGCCGTGGTGGCTGCCTACCGGGCCGACCCGCTCAACCGGATGGGCAAGGTCCGGGCCCGCACCGGGGCCGAGATGATCACCACGGTCGCCGCCATGCCCGAGCGGCTGCGCCGGCTGACCATGCCGGTGCTGGTGGTCCACGGCGGCGCCGACCGGCTGGTCCCGCCGGCGGCCAGCGAGTTCGTGGCGTCCACGGTCTCCTCGGCCGACGTCACCCACACCGTCCACCCGGGCCTGTTCCACGAGCCGCACAACGAGCCCGAGCAGGAGCAGGTCCTGGACGACGTCGTCGGTTGGCTGGACGCGCACCGCGGCTGAGCGAGTTCAGGCCGGAGCGGCCTCGCCCACCGGGATGGCCGCCAGCAGCGCCTGCGTGTAGGCGTGCTGCGGGTGGTCGAACAACTCGGCCGGGCTGCCGCTCTCGAGGATGCGACCGCCCTTCATCACGTGCACGACGTGGCAGATCATCCGGACGACCGCCAGGTCGTGGCTGATGAACAGGAAGCTCAGCCCCAGCCGCTGCTGCAGCGAGACCAGCAGCTCGAGGATCTGGGCCTGGACCAGCACGTCCAGCGCCGAGACCGCCTCGTCCAGCACGACGACGTCGGGGTCCAGGGCCAGGGCCCGGGCGATGGCGACCCGCTGCCGTTGCCCGCCGGACAGCTCGTGCGGGTAGCGACGGGCCAGCTCGGGGTCCAGCGCGACCTGCTGCAGCAGCTCGGCGACCTTCGCCCGGCGCTGCGCGGGGGTGCCGACCTCGTGCACGTCCAGCGGTTCGCGGACGGCGTCGCCGACGGTGTAGCGGGAGTCCAGCGCGGCGTAGGGGTTCTGGAACACCGGCTGCACCCGGCGCCGGAACGCGAAGAGCTCCTTGCCGCCGATGCCGGTGACCGACGTGCCCTCGAAGGCCAGCTCGCCGGCCGTGGGCTGCTCCAGCTTCAGCACCATCTTGGCCACCGTCGACTTGCCCGAACCGCTCTCGCCGACGATCCCGACCGTGGTCCCGCGCGGGATGGTGAAGGTGACGTCGTCGGCCGCGGTGAACGGGGTGCGCCGGCCCAGGGCGCCGGTGCGCACGGGGTAGTCCTTGCGCAGGCCGGTGACCTCGATGATCGGCTCGGGGGTGCCCTCCGGCGGCGTCACCATCGAGGAGGTGGCCAGGCTGGGCGCAGCGGAGATCAGCAGCCGGGTGTAGTCGGCCGTGGGGGAGGTGAGGACGGTCCGGGCGGAGCCCTCCTCGACGACCCGCCCCTTGCGCATGACCACCACGTGGTCGGCCCGCTCGGCGGCCAGCGCGAGGTCGTGGGTGACCAGCAGGACAGCGGTGCCCATCGTCGCGGTGAGCTCGGCGAGCTGGTCGAGCACGGTCTTCTGCACGGTGACGTCCAGCGCGGAGGTCGGCTCGTCGGCGATCAGCAGCTGCGGGCGCAGGGCCAGGCCCATCGCGATGAGCACCCGCTGGCGCATGCCCCCGGAGAACTCGTGGGGGTACTGGGCGTAGCGGCGGCCGGCGTCGGCGATGCCCACCCGCTCCAGCAGCTCGGTCGCCTTCTTCTTCGCCTCCCGGCCCCGGGCCTCGCGGTGCACGGTGAACACCTCGGCGATCTGCGACCCGACCGAGCGCAGCGGGTTCAGGTTCGACATCGGGTCCTGCGGCACCAGGCCGATCCGCTTGCCCCGGACGCCGTTCATCTGCTTCTCGGACCGGGCCAGCAGGTCGACCCCGTCGAAGGTCACCGACCCCCCGGTCACCCGTCCGTTGGGGGCCAGCAACCGGTTGACCGCTGCGGTCAGCGTGGACTTGCCCGACCCCGACTCGCCGACCACCGCGACGGTCTGCCCGGCGTGCACGGTCAGCGAGGCACCGGACACGGCCTCGACGTCGCCGCGGTCGGTGCGGAAGGCCACCGACAGGTCGCGGACCTCGAGCAGGGCATCGGTCATGTCAGCGTCCTCTGTTCTTGACGTCGAACACGTCGCGCAGGCCGTCGCCCAGGAAGTTGACCGCCAGCACCACCGTGATCATCGCGATGCCGGGCCCCGCGGCGATCCACCACTGGTAGAAGTTCGCCGCGCCGTCGGTGATCATCGCGCCCCACTCGGGCGAGGGCGGCAGGGCGCCCAGGCCCAGGAAGCTCAACGAGGCGACCAGGATGATGATCGAGCCCAGGTCCATCGTGGCGTTGACCGAGACCGGGGTCAGCGAGTGCGGCAGCACGTGCTTGCGCAGGATCGCCGTCCGGCTCATGCCGATCGCCCGGGCCGCGAGCACGTGCTCGCGCTCCTTGATCGACAGGATCTGCCCGCGGACCAGCCGGGCGTAGATCGGCCACCAGACCGCGACGATGGCCAGGAACGCGTTCGTCAGACCCGGCCCGAGCGCGGCGGCCACCGCCATGGCCAGCAGGATCGAGGGGAAGGCCATGGTGATGTCGGCGGTGCGCATCAGCACCGCATCCACCCAGCCGCCGAAGAAGCCGGCCACCGCGCCCACCACGCTGCCCACCGCCACCGACAGCACGATGGCCAGCACGGCGATCGGCAACGACAGGCGGGCGCCGTGCAGCACGCGGGAGAACACGTCCCGGCCCAGGGAGTCGGTGCCGAACAGGTGCTCGGCCGACGGCGGGAGCAGCCGGCCACCCGACGACGCGAACGGGTCGTGCGGGGCCAGCACGCCGGCCAGGGCGATGACGCCCACCCACACCAGGACGACGACGGCGCCGACCACGATCTGCGGTCGGGCGAACCGCCGCATCCGCACCCGGAAGGGCAGCTTCTCGTCGTCGAGCGGGGTCTGCGGGAGACCGGCGCCGCCGAACGGTCCGGTCTCGGGGAGGGCGCCTGCGGTGATGGTCATGACAGCCGCACCCTGGGGTCGATGGTCGCGTAGGCGATGTCGGTGAGCAGGTTGCCGAGCAGGAAGAGCACCCCGCCCACCAGGCAGACGCCGGTGATGGCCGGGAAGTCCAGGCCCCGGGACGACTCGACCGCGTAGGTGCCGATGCCGTTCCAGGAGAAGATCGTCTCGATCAGCACCGCACCCATGATCAGCAAGCCGACCGAGACGCCGATCAGGGTGACCACCGGGGTGATCGCGTTCTTGAGCACGTGCCGGTTGAGCACCTGGCCGCGGGCCATGCCCTTCGCCCGGGCGGTGCGGACGTAGTCGGCGCCCTGCTCCTCCAGCATCTGCGAGCGCACCAGCCGGATCACCGTGCCCAGCAGGGCCAGGCTCATGATGAACGCCGGCATCAGCAGGTGCGCGAAGGCGTCGGTGAACAGCGGCCAGTCCCCGGCCAGCAGGGAGTCCACCGTGTAGAAGCCGGTGACGTCCGGGGGCGGGATGACGCGGGCCGACAGCCGGCCGGGGGAGGGCGCGATGCCCAGCGTCGCGTAGAAGACGAACAGGAAGATCAGGCCGACCCAGAACACCGGCAGGGAGGACCCGGCCAGCGCGGCGACCCGCAGCACGCCGTCGGCGGCCCGCCCCTTGTTCCGGGCGGCGACCACCCCGCCCAGGGTGCCGAGCACGACCGCGATGACCAGGGCGGTGAACGCCAGCTCGAGGGTGGCCGGCAACCGGGCGCCCAGGTCGTCCAGCACGGGGGACTTGGTCCGGAACGAGGTTCCCAGGTCACCGTGGACCAGGTTGGACAGGTACACCCAGTACTGCTCGGGCAGGCTCTTGTCCAGGCCCCACCGGCGGGTGGCCGCGGCCACGACGTCGGGGTTGCCGAGGTTGCGCTCGCCCACGATGGTCACCAGCGGGTTGCTGGAGACCGAGCGGGACAGGAAGAACGCGATGGTCACGATGCCCCACAGCAGGAGGGGGATCAGCGCCAGGCGGCGGAGGGTGAAGCGAAGCACGGGCTGCTCCCTGGGTGGGGGTGGCGTCCGGGTCCCGGGAGGCGGGTGAGCGCCCCCCGGGAGGTCCAGGGGGTCAGTCTGCGAACGTCAGCCGGGTCAGGTCCAGGTTCCGGGTGATGTCGTAGTTGTTGCCCTCGAGCTCGGCCGAGCTGGCCAGGATGTACTTCGGGTTGACGATCGGCAGGATGATCGCGTCGTCGTACATCAGCTGGCCCAGCTCGGTGTAGGTCGCCGTCCGCTCGTCGCCGGACTGCGCCAGTGCGGCGGCCACCAGGGAGTTCTCCTCCGGGTTGACCGGCATCCGGGCCCGGCCCGCCCAGACCGACCCGTCGATCAGGGAGAAGTACTGGAAGTACTGGACGGTGTCGGGGTGGTCGGGGGCGAAGTAGATCGCGGTGACCGGGTAGCCGGTGCTGTCGATCTGCTCGCCCCAGGTGGAGAAGTCCACCGGGGCCAGGTTCAGCGTCACGCCGATCTGGGCCAGGCTCTGCTGGATCGACTGCATCTCGGTGTTGGAGCTGACGCCGTAGGCGGAGAACGTCGGGTAGGTGGCGTCGAGGGTCAGCCCGTCGGGGTACCCGGCCTCGGCGAGCAACGCCTTCGCGCCCTCGGGGTCGAAGTCGGGGATCGGCAGGTCGTCGCTGCCCTCGAAGCCGTTGGGGATGCCGGTGGACTGCCGCTCGCCGTTGCCGGCCAGGGTGGCGTCGATGACGGAGTCGTAGTCGATGCCCATCCGGATGGCGTCGCGCACCCGCACGTCCTGCAGGGCCTCGCCCCCGGCCACCCCGGGGGACAGCGCCAGGTACAGGAAGTTGTACGAGGGGACGACGTCCGTGGTCAGCGAGGAGTCCCCCTCGATCTGGTCCAGGGCGTCGAAGCTGATCTGCATGGCCAGGTCGATGTCGCCCTGCTGCAGCTGCTGCAGCTGCGCCGAGGCGTCCGTGACCTCCTTGATGGTCACGCTGGAGAAGTTGGGCTCCTCGCCCCAGTACGAGTCGTTGGCCGACAGCACGATCTCCGACCCCTCGCTGTAGGAGTCCAGCACGTACTGGCCCGAGCCGGCCGAGTTCTCCAGGAACCACTGCTCCGCGGTGTCGGTGCTGGCGGCGTCGGCGTCGGCGGTCGCGCCGTTCTCCGCGGCCAGGTCGGAGTTCACGACCCCCATGTAGGAGGCCGAGGTGATGTTGAGGAAGGCCGAGTTCGGCGCCGCCGACGTCACCACGACGGTGCGGTCGTCGGTGGCCTCCACCCCGGTGATGCCCTGCATGAAGTAGCTGGGCAGACCCTGCAGGTTCTGCACCCGCAGCCACGACCAGGCGACGTCCTTCGCCTCGACCGGCGAGCCGTCGGCGAAGACGGCGTCCGGGTCGAGGGTGAAGGTGAACTGGGTGGAGTCCTCGTTGGCCTCCCACGACTCCGCCAGCAACGGCTCGAGCTCGCCGTCGGGGGTGGCCCGCACGACCGTCTCGTACACGGCGGAGTTGTAGATCTGGCAGGTGTCGCACAGCGACCGCGAGATGTCGAGGGAGTTCACGTCCATCGCCCGGCCGATGATGATGCCGGTCCGGTCGGTGGTGGCCGGTCCGGTCGAGGAGCACGCCGCCAGGGCCGTCGCGGCCAGGACCACGACCCCTGCCCGTACTGCGGTGCGACGACGGTGGCGGGCCTTCGGGCGGGCGGTGCTCATGGGTCTCCTCTGCCGTGCCGGGTGGGGTGGGGTGGGGGATCAGACGTCGAGCGCGGCGAGCTCGTCGAAGGCGTCCTGCGTGCGCAGCAACGCCTCGTCGACGACCTCGTCGGTGTGGGCCGTGGAGAGGAACATGTTGTGCCAGGGGTGCAGCAGCACCCCGCGCCTGACCGCGGCGTCGGTGAAGGCGAAGGCGCGCTTCTTGTGCACGTCGTCGGCGAAGACCAGCAGCGGCATCTGCGTGGGCCCGGTGAGCTCGAGCGGCAGTCCGGCGGCGATCGACTGGGCCTCCAACCCGGCCTTGAAGCGGGCGCCGGCCGACCGCGTGAGCGCCGGGGCGTCGACCGCGATCGCCTCGCGGACCGTGGCGATGCCCGCCGCCATCGACACGGCGGAGGACCAGAACGAGCCGGTGACGTAGACCTCGGACGCCGCGGCCGACAGCGCGTCGGTGCCCACCAGGGCGGCGATCGCGTAGCCGTTGGCCAGCGCCTTGGAGAACGCGGTGAGGTCCGGTCGCACGCCGAGGGACTCCCAGGCGCCGCGGACGTCGAGCCGGAACCCGGTCCGCACCTCGTCCAGCAGCAGCGCGGCGCCCTCGGCCGTGGCCGACTCGCGGGCGGCCCGGGCGAACGCCGGGTCGACCAGCTCCTGGGGGACGAAGGCGTCGTGCCGGAACGGCGTGACGATGATCGCCGCGATGTCCCCGGAGTGCGCTGCGACGGCGGCCCGCAGCGAGGCGACGTCGTTGTACTCGAACTCGACGATGTTGGCCCGGTCGGCGTCGGTGACACCGGCCGTGCGCGGGGTGAACCAGTCGTTGGCCCCGTGGTAGGCGACGGCGGCCTTGAGGAACTTGGCCTTGCCGGTGGCGGCGCGGGTGATCCGGATCCCCATCGAGGTCGCGTCCGTGCCGTTCTTGGCGAACATCGCCCAGTCGGCGTGCGCGATGGTCCCGGTGAGCACCTCGGCGAGCTCCACCATCCGGGCCGAGGGCCCGGTGAGGGTGTCGCCGAGGGCCTGCTGGGCGGCCGCCGCGGCGTCGACCCGGGGGTTGCGGTGCCCGAGCAGCATCGGCCCGAAGGCGCACAGGAAGTCGATGTAGCGGTTGCCGTCGACGTCCCAGGTCAGGGCGCCCTCGCCGCGCTCGTAGAACTGCGGGTAGGACGGCGGCATCGTGTGCTCGTTGACCAGCATGTGGCCGTACATGCCACCGGGGATGACCCGGGCGGCCCGGGCACGCAGCTCGGCGTCGCGCGTCCGCGTCTCGGTCAGGCGTTCGTCGGCGACGGTCACGGCAGGCCTCCAGGGGGGTGGTGCGACGTCCGAACTATTTATGTCGGATGTTCGAGATAAGTTAGATTCCGACTACGCTGCTGTAAAGACCCCACCGGCGATTTCCGTGACCGGGGTCACCACCCCCGGGCCGTCAGCGAGGAGCTCCGTGCCGAAGATCGTCGACCACGCCGAGCGGCGACGGGAGGTGCTGGACGCCACCTGGCGGGTGATCGCGCGGTCGGGTCTGGACACCGCCACCACCCGGGCGATCGCCGAGGAGGCCGGGTACTCCATCGGGGTGCTGACGCACTACTTCAGCGACAAGCAGGACATCCTGGTCTCGGCGCACCGGCTCGCCTTCGCCCGTGCGCGCGACCGGATCCTGGCTGCCACCCGGGAGTGCACCGGGACCACGGCCCTGCGGCTGGCCATGCTCGAGGCGCTGCCGCTGGACGACGAGCGGTTCGTCGAGGCCCAGGTCGACGTCAGCTTCCTGGGCCAGTCGGTGGGCAACGCGTACCTGCGCGGGATCCGCAGCGCGTCCTACGAGGGGTCGCGCCGGCTGTGGCGCGGCTTCCTCGACCAGGCCTCGGCCGCGGGCGAGCTGGCCGACGACGCCGACCTGCCGCGGCTGGTCGACGACGTCGTGGGCATGGTCGACTCGCTGTCGATCCAGGCGATCGTCGACCCGGGCCACATGACCCCGGACCACCAGGTGCTCCTGGTCGACCGGTTCCTGGAGCGGATCGCCCGCACCGCCCGCTGACCCCTCAGCGCGGGTGGTGCACCGGCGCACGCTCGCTGACCGGGGTGGGGATGCCCTCGTACCGGGCCTTGAGCTGCAGGGCCAGGTAGAGGGAGTAGTGCCGCGACAGGGCCAGGTTGCCGCCGTGGAACCACAGCTGGGGGACCGCGGTCGGCTTCCAGACGTTGCGCAGCTCGCCCTCCCACGGTCCCGGGTCGCCGGTCGTGCCCGAGCCCAGACCCCAGACCCGGCCCAGCCGGTCGGCCGTCTCCTGGTCGACCAGGTCGGCCACCCAGCCGTTCGCCGGTTCGTAGCCGGTGGCGTAGACGACCAGGTCGGCGGGCAGCGCCGTCCCGTCCGCCAGCACGACGGCGTCCTCGGTGAGCTCCTGGACCTGCCCGCGCGCCAGGGCGACCGAGCCGTCGGCGACCAACCCGGAGGCCCCCACGTCGATGTAGTAGCCCGAGCCCCGGCGGAGGTACTTCAGCGACATCCCGGTGTCGTCCTCACCGAAGTCGAGCGCGAAGCCGGCCGCCTCGAGGCGGGCGTAGAAGTCGGCGTCCTGCACCCGGATGCGGTCGTAGACCGGCTTCTGGAAGCGCCCGAGCAGCGCCATGGGGACCGACGCCCCCACCAGGTCGGCCCGTGCGGTGGTCGTGCCGGCGGCGACCGCGGCCTCGGAGTAGGTGCCGGCCATCGACTGCAGCACGGCCTCGGAGCGCACCACGAGGGTGGAGCTGCGCTGCACCATGGTGACGTCGGCGCCGTTCTCCCAGAGGGCGGCGCAGATGTCGTGCGCGGAGTTGTTGCTCCCGACGACGACGACCTTCTTGTCCCGGTAGGCCTCGGGTCCGGGGTGGGCCGAGGAGTGCTGCTGCTCGCCGCGGAAGCGGTCCATGCCGGGGAACTGCGGCATGCGGGCCTTGCCGCTCATGCCGGTGGCGAAGACCAGCTCGGTGGGGTGCAGGGTGAGCCGCTCGCCGTCCCGGGTGACCTGGACGTCCCAGTGCCCGGCGGCCTCGTCGAAGGAGGCGGACTCGACGGTGGTGGAGCTCCAGTAGTTGAGCTCCATGACCTTGGTGTACATCTCCAGCCAGTCGCCGATCTTGTCCTTGGGCGCGAACACCGGCCAGTTGTCCGGGAACGGCAGGTAGGGCAGGTGGTCGTACCAGACCGGGTCGTGCAGGCACAGGGACTTGT
>NZ_FNIR01000001.1 GCF_900103975.1 Klenkia soli | reverse complement strand
GCTGAACATGTCCGTGGCCTCCGCCCGCTACCTCGTGGACGACGACCTGGCGCTGGTGCGGCAGTTCCCGGTGGTGTGGCACGCGTTGGCCGACGGGCGCATCGACGAGGCCCGGGCGAAGGTGGTCGTGAAGGCCCTGCGCTACCAGGCCGCGACCTGGGGCGGGCCGGTCGACGACGCGGTGATCGATGCGATCGCCGCCCAGGCGGTGGGATGGGCAGCGGCCGGGTGCCCGCCCACCACGTTGCGGGAGCGGATCGACGCCGCGCTGATCGCGGCCGATCCCGAGGCTGCGGATCGGCGGAAGGCGCTGCGCAAGCGGGAGGCCGGCGTCAGGGTGCAGGGCACCGGCGACGGCCTCGCCGACCTCCGGGCCACGAACCTGGAGGCCGCCGACGCCAGCTGGTGAAGGCCCAGCTGGGTGCGTTCGTGCGCAAGCTGAAGGCCGACGGGGACACCCGCCCGTCCGGGGAGATCGAGACCGAGCTGGTGGTCACGTTGCTGACCCGCCCGTGGGAGCAGCTGGACCCGGCGATCGCGCACCTGACGGTCAACGCCGACCTGGCCGACCTGCTGGTGCCCGACCTGAGCGCCCTCATCGCCCAAGCCCAGGCCGAGGCCGAGGCCGAGGCCGAGGCCGAGGCTCGAGCCGGTGGGGCCGATGTCGGAGGTGAGTCCGCCGCGACTGCCGACGTCGACGGCAATACCGACGGCGGCTCCGCGGACTTCGACTCCGGCGCGGATTCCGCCGAGGACGACACCGAAGTCGAAGTCGAAGTCGAAGCCGACGCCGAAGCCGACGCCGACGCCGGGGACACCGTTGCCGGCGAAGCCTCCGAGGTGGAAGTCGGTGCTGCGCATTCGGCGAGGACCGGTCCACCCGACGACGGGACAGGTGTGCCCGATGCCGGGGTCGGTCCGCTCGCCGGTGAACAGGTGGCCTTCGGTGGTGCGCAGGTCGGGCACGTCGACGGGCTGTCGGTCACCCCGGCGGCCGTGCGATCGCTGCTGACCTGGATCGATGCGCTGGGCCTGACCCACCCCGACGGCGGTGGGGAGCTGGCGTTCACCATCACCGGCCAGGGCGGCCGACTGCTGGCCGTGGCCACCCCCGAGGAGCTCGTCATCGCCGCGAAGGCCGGGCGAGGGGTCGGGCCACCACCCGTCGCATCCAGGTACACGCCGACGGCGGCGCAGTACCGGTATCTGCGTGCCCGCGACCGGCACTGCCGGTTCCCCGGCTGCCGTCAGGTCGCCCGAGCCTGCGACGCCGACCACGTCATCCCCTACGACCACCACAACCCCACCGCCGGCGGACCCACCTGCGTCCGCAACCTCGCCATGCTCTGCCGCCGACACCACCGGCTCAAGACCCACTCCCCCGGCTGGCGATTCCAGATGGGCGCCGACGGCACCCTGCACGTCACCACCCCCGGCGGCACCACCCGCACCACCCGACCACCGGCCATGGGCGAGGTCCTCGACCTCGACGCCGAGCCAGCACCGCCCGACGATCCCACGGACGACCCACCGCCGTTCTGACGCGACCATCGGCCGTGGGGCCGTGCAGCAGCGAGCGGGGGTCAGCCGCCGACGCAGATGAGGCCGCCGACGCAGATCGTGGTCGAGGGCAGCGGCAGCGGGACGTCGACCAGGGGCGGGACCGTGGTCGACGGCACCGTCGTCGGCAGCGCGGGGACCGTCGTGGGCGCTGCGGCCGTGGTGGACGGCGTCGCGGCCCCACCGGTGCCGCCGCTGCCGCCGGACGGTGCCGCGGTGGTCGCCCCGGCAGCGCTGCTGGCCGGCGCCTGCCCGCTGACGGTGCCCGGGGCCGGGGTCGCGCCCTGGTCCGGTTCCGTCGAGGGTGCGGCGGAGGAGGACGGCGTGGGCGCCACGGCCAGGCACTCACCGGGCAGCGGACCCAGGCGATCGGTGCCCGGCGCGGTGACCCCGGCGGGGCACTGCAGCGTCGCCTGGAGCGCGGTCGCCCGGGCGGCCACCTCGTCGACGAGGGCGAGGGCCTCGGACCGCGCCTCCTCGGCGCCGGAGGGGACGTCGAGGGCCGCGACCCCGGCATGCTGCTGCCCGGCCCACCGGCTCAACGTGCTGAACGCCGCCGTGTCCCGGGTCTCGAGAGCGGTCGTGGCCAACCACGAGGTGCCCTCGGTGGTCTGGTCGTCCATCGTGGTCAGGACGTCGACCACGGTGCCGGCGTCGACCCCGGAGGCGGCCACCGCGAGGCCCGAGGCGTCCGCCGGGCCGACCGACACCGGCGACGCACCCACGTCGGACCCGGTCAGGTCGGCCAGCTCGGTCAGCCGGTTGCTGGCGAACCCGAGCAGGGTGAGACCGCGGTCGGCGTCGCTGGCCAGCGCCAGCCGGGTGTCCTCACTGCCGCGCTTGAGGCCGTAGAGCAGGTCGCCGGGCTCAGCGCCCTGGGCCAGCGCCGTGAGCCCGGACAGGGCGCCCACGGTCATCGCGGCACCGGCGAGACCGGCCGTCAGCCGGGTCCGCCACCGGGCGACGGGCGCGTCGACCGCCCGGGCCGCGACCAGCCGCCGCCACCGACCCGGTCGCGCCTCCGGCGACCGCACCTCGCCCGTCGGCCGGACCGCCGCCATCGCCACCAGCCGGGCCCGCTGCGCCGACCGGACGTCGGGAGCCAGGTCCGGCTCGCCGCGGGACAGCAGCCGCAGCCGCCCGACCAGCGCCTCCTGCAGCTCCTCGTCGTTCACCGTGCTCCCCGATCCCCGTGTGCGTCGACCGGCCCGGAGGACCGTGTCAGCGCGGTCAACGAGGTCCACGGGGACCCGATACGGGGTACCCGCAGGTAACTTGCGCGCTCACCCGGACGGGTCATCGCAGACCCTCCGGCAGCAGCGCGGCCAACCGCTTCACGGCGCGGTGCTGCAGCGCCTTGATCGCGCCGTCCTTCTTGCCCATGGCGGCCGCGGTCTCGGCGACCGACAGCCCCTGCAGGAAGCGCAGCGCGATGCACTCCCGCTGCTCGTCGCCCAGCTGCGCGACGCAGGCCAGCAGCTCGGCGTTCGTCAGGTTCTGCAGGACGGCGTCCTCGGGCCCGTCGGTCACCCGGTCGGCGTCGCGCATGTCGCCGATGGTGACCTCCAGCCGGAACCGGCTGCTCTTCACGTGGTCCAGCACGATGTTGCGCGCGATGGTGACCAGCCAGGCACCCACGTCGCGGCCCTGGAAGGACAGCGAGTCGATGCGGCGCAGGGCCCGCACGAAGGTCTCGCTGGTGAAGTCCTCGGCGGTCTGCCGGTCGGTCACCCGGTGGTAGAGGAAGCGGAACACCATGTCGGCGTAGCGGTCGTAGAGCCGCCCGAAGGCCTCGGCGTCGCCGGCCTGCGCCTGCTCGACCAGCGCCCAGACGGTGACCTGCTCCTCGCCCTCGGGCTGCGCCGGCTGCTCGACCTCGGCCGGGACCGACGGGGGCTCCGGAACAGGCTTCGGAACGGGCTCGGGAACGGGCTCCGGCGCGGGGGTCGGCTCGGGGACCCGGTGCGAGGCCGGGGCCTCGTCGACCGGACGGCGGGGCGACGGCGCCGGGCGCGGGCGCGGCCGGGGACGGGGCGGGGGGAGCGCGGTGACCGCGTCGACGGGATCGGCAGCACGACCGCGGAGGGACACGGATGTCCCCCCATCATCGTCGGCGGCACGGGGCAGGTGGGTGCATCCGGGCCCTGACCTGCGCAGGTCGGCCCCATGGTGACAACATCGGGCCTCCGCGTCCACGTGAGAGCACCGGACCCCGGCCGCCCGGCCGCCCGGTGGAGGAGGGAGAGCCCGTCGTGGCCCCTGCAGCCGGCACGTTCCACGGTCTGGTCCGCGCGGCCGCCGACGCCCACGGCGAGGCACCTGCGCTGGTCGAGGGCGACCGGCGGCTGAGCTGGGCCGAGCTGTCCGCCGCCGTCGACCGGGTGGCCGCCGGCTGGGCCGCACGGGGCCTGGTCGCCGGCGACCGGGTCGCGGTCCAGCTGCCCAACGGCGTCGACTGGGTGCTCGCGGTGGTCGGCGCGCTGCGGGCCGGGCTGGTCGTCGTCCCGGTGAACACCGCCTACACCGACCCCGAGCTGTCCCACCTGCTCGGCGACTCCGGCGCCCGTGCGCTGGTCACCGCCGGGCCCCGGGCCGACCTCGACGGCGTGCCCGTCGTCGTCGGGCCGCCGGAGGCCGACGGCGAGCCGCCGGCCGACCCCGACGACCCCTCGGCGCTGGCCCTGCTGGGCTACACCAGCGGCACCACCGGCCGCCCGCGCGGGGCGATGCTCACCCACGCCGCCCTGCTGGCCAACCAGCAGCAGGTGCTCGCCGTCGACCCCGCCCCGGTGCGCCCCGGCGACGTCGTGCTCCTGGCGCTGCCGCTGTTCCACGTCTACGGCCTCAACGGCGGCCTCGGGCTGGTCGCGGCCACCGGCTCGTGCGGGGTCGTCGTCCCGGCGTTCGACCCGGTCGGCACGCTGGCGCTGATGGCCGCCGAGGGCGTCACCGCCGTCCCCGCGGCCCCGCCGATGTACCAGGCCTGGCTGGCCGCGGCCGACGCCGCGGGCTCGGACACCGCGCTGCGCCGCGCGTTCGCCGCCGTCCACACCGCGAGCTCGGGCTCGGCCCCGCTGGCGCCCCGGGTCTGGACGGCGATGCGCGACCGGGCCGCCGTCACCGTCTGGGAGGGCTACGGCCTGACCGAGGCGGCGCCGGTGCTGGCCACCACGCTGGTCACCGGCCGGGCCAAGCCGGCCTGCATCGGCGCCCCCGTGCCCGGCGTCGAGCTCGTGCTGCGGGACAGCGCCGGTGGACCGGGCGCCGGGCCCGACCCCGGCAGCAAGGTCCGCGAGGACGTCTTCGGCGACCCGTTCGGCGACGACCCGCCCGACAGCGCCGGCGAGGTCTGCGTGCGCGGGGCGAACCTCTTCGCCGGCTACTGGCCCGACGGCGCCGACGGACCGGACGACGAGGGCTGGCTTCTCACCGGCGACATCGCCTACCGCGACGCCCAGGGCGACCTGCACCTGGTCGACCGCCGCCGCGACCTGGTGCTGGTCAGCGGCTTCAACGTCTACCCGCTGGAGGTCGAGCGGGTGCTGGAGGCCCACCCCGAGGTCGCCGAGGCGGCGGTCATCGGGTTGCCCGACGAGCGCACGGGGGAGTCGGTGCGGGCGGTGGTGGTCCGCACGCCGGGGTCCGCGCTGACCGCCGAGCAGCTGCGCACCGAGGCGGCCCGGTCCCTGGCGAGGTTCAAGGTGCCCAGCAGCATCCACTTCGTCGACCAGCTGCCGCACTCGCTGACCGGCAAGGTCAGCCGCGCCCGGCTGCGCGAGCTCGGCCTGCACCTGGTCGCCGAGGAGACCCAGCACGTCGAGGGTGTGGACGGCGCGGGCGTCGATGGCTGAGCTGCAGCTGCTGACCCGGGCGGGCTGCCACCTGTGCGCGGTGGCCGCCGGGACGCTGGGGCGGGTGGCCGACGAGCACGGGCTCGCCGTCACCGAGGTCGACGTCGACGCCGACCCCGAGCTGCAGGCCGAGTACGGCGACCGGGTGCCCGTGGTGCTGCTCGACGGACGTGAGCACAGCTACTTCACCGTGGACGTCGACCGCCTCCGCCGGGACCTCGCTGCGGGCTGACCCACCCGCCCACGGGGTGGCGTCGGCCACATCGGACGGCGGTGACCTGCGGATACGCGTCGCCGAACTTTGTTCCGGCGTTCACAAGCGGTTACCGTGGCGGAGCCGGAGCCCGACGCGCCCCGGCCAGACACCCCCGATGTCGGCGACACCGCCCCGTGCGTGCGGATCGCCGTGGAGACGCCCGTGACCCAGCCCGTCCGGCGCCTCCGGGGTGCCCCGTGCCGGCCGGACGAGGAGGGCGCATGAGCGAGCCGCGGAACCGGGTCATCCCCGAGACCACCGTCGCCCGCCTCGCGGTGTACCTGCGGGTGCTCAACGGACTGGCCGAGAGCGGTCGCACCTCGGTCTCCAGCGGTGAGCTGGCCTCGGCCGCCGGCGTCAACCCGGCCGGGCTGCGCAAGGACCTCTCCTACCTGGGCCCCTGCGGCGTGCGGGGGGTCGGCTACGCCGTCCCGGCGCTCCGCGAGCGCCTGGCCCGCGCCCTCGGCGTCGAGCAGGCCCGCTCGTGCGTGCTGGTCGGCATGGGCAACCTCGGGTCGGCGCTGGCCGGCTACGCCGGGTTCGGCAGCCGCGGGTTCTCCTTCGTCGGCCTGCTGGACGCCGACCCGACCCGAGTCGGCGACGTCGTCGGCGGCACCGCGGTGCGCCCGGTCGACGACCTCGAGGACGTCGTCGCGGCCCACGGGGTGACCATCGCGGTGGTCACCACCCCGGCGGCCGTGGCGCAGGCGGTGTGCGACCGGCTCGTGGCCGCCGGCGTCCGCAGCATCGTGAACTTCGCGCCGGTGGCGCTGGTCGTCCCCGGCGGGGTCGACGTCCGGCAGGTCGACCTGTCGGTGGAGCTCCAGGTGCTGGCGTTCCTGGACCGGCAGAAGGGTGTCGACGTGCAGACCGAGCAGGTGGCGCTGCCATGAGCCTCCTCGCCGTGGGCATCAGCCACCAGACCGCGCCGGTCACGCTGCTCGAGCAGGTCGCCATGAGCGGTGACGACACCGTCAAGACCCTGCACGAGCTGCTGGACAGCGAGCACGTCTCCGAGGCGCTGGTGCTGGCCACCTGCAACCGGGTCGAGATCTTCGCCGAGGTCGACCGCTTCCACGGCGGCGTCACCGACGTCAGCCGGGTGCTGGCCCGGCACGCCGGCACCGGCGTCGAGGACCTCTCGCCCTACGTCACCGTGCACTACGAGGACCAGGCCATCGGTCACCTGTGCACCGTCGCGGCCGGGCTGGACTCCATGGTCGTCGGCGAGACCCAGGTGCTGGGCCAGCTGCGCGCGGCCTACGCCCTCGCCCAGGCCGAGGGCACGATCGGCCGCGAGCTGCACCCGATCACCCAGCGGGCGCTGCGGGTGGGCAAGCGCGTGCACAGCGAGACCGGCATCGACCGGGCCGGCGCCTCGCTGGTGTCGGTCGCCCTCGACCGGGTCACCGACCGGATCGGCGACCTCGCCGGCCGGCCCGTGCTCGTCGTCGGCGCCGGGTCGATGGGCGCGCTGGCCGCCACCACCCTCGCCCGCCGGGGTGCCGCCGTCACCGTGACCAGCCGGACGCCGGGCACCGCGACCCGGCTGGCCGAGTCCCTGGGCGGCCGCGCCGTCGACCTCGAGCAGCTGGGCGTCGAGCTGGCCGCCGCCGACGTCCTGGTCACCTGCACCGGCGCGACCGGCACGGTGATCGGCACGGACGTCGTCACCGCCGCGATGGTCGGGCGCGACCGTCCGCTGGTCGTGGTCGACCTGGCCCTGCCCCGCGACGTCGACGCCGCCGTCGGCACCCTGCCCGGCGTGCACGTGGTCGACCTGGCGATGCTGCAGGGCGAGCGCGCGGCCCACCCCGGTGAGCCCGTGGCCGGGTCGGTGGCCGCCGACGACATCGCCGCGGCGCACGCCCTGGTCGAGCTCGAGACCTCGCTGCTGCGCGCCGAGCGGCAGGCCGCCGCGGTGGCCCCCACCGTCTCCGCGCTCCGCAGCCAGGCCGCGGTGGTCGTCGACGCCGAGCTGCTGCGGCTGTCCACCCGGTTGCCCGACCTCGACGCGCGGGCCCGCTCCGAGATCGCCCGCACCGTGCGCCGGGTCGTGGACAAGCTCCTGCACGAGCCCACCGTGCGGGTGAAGGAGCTGGCCAGCGCCCCGGGCGGCACCGACTACGCCGACGCGCTGCGTGCGCTCTTCGGCCTGGGTCTGGACGCCGACACCACCGTGCTGTCCGACGCCGTGACCGTCGACGCCACCGCCTCCACCACCCTGGACCAGCTGCCCGACCGGGACGCCTCGTGAGCGGGCCGATCCGGCTGGGCACTCGGCGCAGCGAGCTGGCCCTCACCCAGTCCGGGCACGTCGCCGAGGCCATCACCGCGGCCTGCGGGCGCCCGGTCGAGCTGGTGCACATCACCACCGACGGCGACCGGTCCGCGGCGGCGATCAGCCAGCTCGGCGGTACCGGCGTGTTCGTCAGCGCGCTGCGCGACGCCCTGCACGCGGGCACGGTCGACGTCGCCGTGCACAGCTACAAGGACCTGCCCACCGCCGACGAGCCCGGCCTGGTGATCGCCGCGGTGCCGCCGCGCGAGGACCCCCGCGACGCGCTCGTGGCCCGCGACGGCCTGAGCCTGGGTGAGCTCCCCGCCGGGGCCACCGTCGGCACCGGTGCACCGCGCCGCGTGGCGCAGCTGCGGGCCCTGGGCCTGGGCCTCGAGGTGGTGCCGATCCGGGGCAACGTCGACACCCGGATGGGGAAGGTGACCTCGGGCGAATTGGACGCGGTGGTGCTCGCCCGGGCAGGATTGGCCCGCCTCGGCCGGCTGGACGCCGTCACCGAGGTGCTCGACCCGCTCCAGGTGCTCCCCGCCCCCGCGCAGGGTGCCCTGGCCGTGGAGTGCCGGAGCGACGACGACGTCACCCGGTCGCTGCTGGCGGCCCTCGACGACGCCGGTGCCCGCGCCTGCGTCGCGGCCGAGCGCACGGTCCTGGCCACCCTGGAGGCCGGGTGCAGTGCGCCCGTCGCCGCCCACGCCGAGATCGGCGAGGGCGAGGACGGCGCGGACGAGCTCTACCTCCGGGCCTCGGTCACCGCGATCGACGGCAGCGACGCCGTCCGCGGCTCGACGTCCGGGCCGGCGACCGACGCAGCCCGGTTGGGCCGCGAGCTCGCCGCCGAGCTGCTCGACCGCGGTGCGGCCGCCCTGATGGCGGCCAGCCGGTGAACCCCAGCACGACCCCCCAGACCCCCAGCCCGACCGCAAGCGACCCCACCCCGGGGTCGGAGATGGAGAGCACGCGATGACGCGCTCACGCAAGCAGACCGGCCGAGTCGTCTTCGTCGGCGCCGGCCCCGGCGACCCCGGGTTGCTGACGACCCGCGCCGCCGACGCGCTGGCCGCCGCCGACCTGGTGCTGGCCGACGCCGGCGTCCCGTCGCCGCTGACCGACGCGGTCCGCGAGGTGCACCCCGACCTCGAGCTGACCGTCGTCACCGGTGAGCCGGCCGAGGTGGCCAAGACTGCCGTGGCCGCTGCCAAGAACGGCTCGGTCGTCGTCCGGCTGGTCGCCGGTGACCCGTTCACCACCGACGCCGTGGTCAAGGAGACCCTCGCGGTCACCCGCACCAGCGTGCCCTTCGACGTCGTCCCCGGGGTGGCCGTCGGCACCGCCGTCCCGGCCTACGCCGGTGTCGCGATCGGCGCGGGCTCGGTGCAGGCCGACCTGCGCGGCGAGGAGCCCGTCGACCTCGGCGCCCTGGCCGCCGCCGCCCTGGGCACCGGCAGCCCGCTGGTCCTGCAGGTGCACGCCGAGGGCCTGCCGGCCGTCGCCGCGGGCCTGGTCGAGGGCGGGCTGTCCGCCTCGACCCCGATCCTGGTCACCGCCGACGGCACCGGCACCTCGCAGCGCAGCGTGGCCGCCAAGCTGGGCGCCGTCGCCGAGAAGGACGCCGGCACCGAGTCGCTGACCGGCTCCGTCGTCGTCACCGTCGGCTCGGTCGTGGACAAGCGCGCCAAGCTCGGCTGGTGGGAGTCCCGCCCGCTGTTCGGCTGGCGCGTGCTGGTGCCCCGCACCAAGGAGCAGGCCGGCGACATGAGCGAGCGGCTGCGCGCCTACGGCGCCGTGCCGGTCGAGGTCCCCACCATCGCCGTCGAGCCCCCGCGCAGCCCCGCCCAGATGGACCGCGCCGTGAAGGGCCTGGTCACCGGCCGCTACGGCTGGATCATCTTCACCTCCACCAACGCCGTGCGCGCCGTCCGCGAGAAGTTCACCGAGCTGGGCCTGGACGCCCGCGCGTTCGCCGGCGTCAAGGTCGCCTGCGTCGGCGAGCAGACCGCGCAGGCCGTGCGCGAGTTCGGCATCGTCCCGGAGCTGGTGCCCTCGGGCGACCAGTCCTCCGAGGGCCTGCTCGTGGACTTCCCGCCCTACGACGACGTGTTCGACCCGATCGACCGGGTGCTGCTGCCCCGCGCCGACATCGCCACCGAGACCCTCACCGCGGGCCTGAAGGACCGCGGCTGGGAGGTCGACGACGTCACCGCCTACCGCACCGTCCGCGCGGCCCCGCCGGCCGCCGCCGTGCGCGAGGCCATCAAGGGCGGCGGCTTCGACGCCGTCTGCTTCACGTCGTCCTCGACCGTGCGCAACCTGGTCGGCATCGCCGGCAAGCCGCACGCCCGCACCGTCGTCTCGGTGATCGGCCCGGCCACCGCGGCCAGCGCCACCGAGTTCGGCCTGCGGGTCGACGTCCAGCCCGAGACCGCCGCGGTCGGCCCGCTGGTGGACGCGCTCGCCGCGTTCGCCGAGGCCCGCCGCGCCGAGGCCGAGGGCTCGGCCGAATGACAGGGGGGGCCAGCCCGGGGTTCGCGCGGGGACGGCGGCTGCGCTCGACGCCGGCCATGCGCCGGCTGACCGCGCAGACCCGGCTGGCCCCCGCCGACTTCGTGCTGCCGGTGTTCGTCAAGCAGGACATCACCGAGCCGGTGCCGATCTCCTCGATGCCCGGCGTCGTCCAGCACTCGCTCGACTCGCTGCGCAAGGCCGCCCACGAGGCGGCCGAGGCCGGCATCGGCGGGCTGATGCTCTTCGGCATCCCCGCCGAGAAGGACGCCGTGGGCTCGCAGGCCGACGCCGCCGACGGCATCGTCAACGAGGCGTTGCGCCGGCTCCGGTCGGATCTGGGCGACGAGCTCGTGCTCATGGCCGACCTGTGCCTGTGCGAGTACACCGACCACGGCCACTGCGGCGTGGTCACCCCGGCCGGGGTCGTGGACAACGACCCCACGCTCGACCGGTACGCCGCAGTCGCGATCGCCCAGGCGCAGGCCGGTGCCCACCTGGTGGCCCCCAGCGGGATGATGGACGGCCAGGTCGCCGCCATACGGGCCGGGCTGGACTCCGCTGCCTTCACCGAGGTGCCGATCCTGGCCTACGCCGCCAAGTACGCCTCGGGCTTCTACGGCCCGTTCCGCGAGGCCGCCGAGGGCGCCCCGCAGTTCGGCGACCGCTCGACCTACCAGATGGACCCGCCCAACGCCGCCGAGGCGCTGCGCGAGGTGGCCCAGGACCTCGCCGAGGGTGCCGACGCCGTCATGGTCAAGCCGGCGCTGCCCTACCTGGACATCGTGCGCCAGGTCGCCGACGCCGTCGACGTCCCGGTCAGCGCGTACCAGGTGAGCGGTGAGTACGCGATGGTCGAGGCGGCCGCCGAGCGCGGCATGCTCGACCGGCGGCGGGCGATCCTCGAGACGCTCACCGCCATCCGCCGGGCCGGGGCCGGCACGGTGCTCACCTACTGGGCGGTCGAGGCGGCCGGCTGGGTCCGGTGACCCACCGGTGAGCTACGTCGAGCGCGGTGGCTCCTGGCGGCCCTTCTGGGGCATCGCCGGGGTCCTCGCGCTGCTGGCGGTCGCGGACGTCCTGCTGCCCGGCGCCGACGTGCCGCTGCTGGTGTGGGTGGTCGCCGTCGTCGTCGTGCTCGGCATCGTCGCCACCGGCACCGTGTCGGCCAACCGCGTCTGGACCGTCACCGTCGCCGAGCGCGGCGACGACGCCGGCCTGGTCGTGGGCCGCGAGCGGCTGCCGCTGGCCGACATCGACCCAGCCTCCCTGGACGGCGAGGTCGGCGTGGACGTCGGCGCCCCCGTGCTGGGCGGCGGGGCCGACGTCCCGCGGGGCCGGGTGGGCCTCCCGCTGCGCCGCACGGACGGGACGACGGTGCTCGTGCCCACCCGTCGGCCCGCACAGCTCACCGCTGCCCTGCGCACAGCTCTGACGGGGGCCGCCGGCACCGACGAGCGGCCTGGGACAGTGGAGCCGTGACCTACCCGTACGACGCCCCGGCCTCGGCCGACCTGTTCGAGCGCGCCGCCGCGGTGACCCCGGGCGGGGTCAACTCACCGGTGCGCGCCTTCCGCGCCGTCGGGGGCACCCCGCGCTTCATGGCGTCGGGCGCCGGCCCCTGGATCACCGACGTCGACGGCCGGCGCTACGTCGACCTGGTCAGCTCCTGGGGCCCGATGATCCTGGGCCACGCGCACCCCGAGGTCGTCGCGGCGGTGACCGGGGCGGCCACCCGCGGGTTCTCCTTCGGCACGCCCACGGCCGGCGAGGTCGACCTGGCCGGCGAGATCGTCCAGCGGGCCGGCGTCGAGCAGGTGCGGCTGGTCAACTCCGGCACCGAGGCGGTGCTCTCGGCCATCCGGCTGGCCCGCGGCGCCACCGGCCGGGCGGTCGTGGTCAAGTTCGCCGGCTGCTACCACGGCCACGTCGACGCGCTGCTGGCCGCGGCCGGCTCCGGCGTCGCCACCCTCGGCCTGCCCGACACCCCCGGCGTGACCACCGGTGCGGCCGCCGACACCGTCGTCCTGCCCTACAACGACGTCGCCGCGGTCGAGGCCGTGTTCGCCGAGCGCGGCGGCGAGATCGCCTGCGTCATCACCGAGGCCGCCGCCGGCAACATGGGCGTCGTCCCGCCGCTGGAGGGCTTCAACGCCGAGCTCCGCCGGATCACCGCCGCGCACGGTGCGCTGCTGGTGGTCGACGAGGTCATGACCGGTTTCCGGGTGTCCCGCTCGGGCTGGCGGGGGCACGAGCACTACGACGCCGACCTGGTCACCTTCGGCAAGGTGATGGGCGGCGGGCTGCCGGCCGCGGCCTTCGGCGGCCGCCGCGAGCTCATGCAGCAGCTGGCCCCGCTCGGGCCGGTGTACCAGGCGGGCACCCTCGCCGGGAACCCCGTGGCCGTCGCCGCCGGGCTGACCACGCTGCGGCTGTGCACCGACGAGGTCTACGCCCGCTGCGACGCCGTCGCCGGGGTGCTGTCGGCCGCGGTGTCCGACGCGCTGACCGGGGCCGGGGTCGCGCACCGGCTGCAGTCGGCCGGGTCGATGTTCTCGGTGTTCTTCGTGCCCGACGGCCGGGTGGTGCGCGACTACGACGACGCCCGCACCCAGGAGACCGCCCGGCACACCGCGTTCTTCCACTCCATGCTGGCCGCCGGGGTCTACCTGCCCCCGTCGGCGTTCGAGTCCTGGTTCGTCAACGCCGCGATGGACGACGAGGCCGTGCAGCACGTGCTCGACGCGCTGCCGGCCGCCGCCCGGGCCGCCGCGGCCGCCGTCCCCGGTACCGCCCCCGCGGTCTCGCACGACGCCCAGGCGCTGCAGCCGTGACCGCCGAGCTGACCACCGTGCACGTGATGCGGCACGGCGAGGTGTTCAACCCCACCGGCGTGCTCTACGGCCGGCTGCCCGGGTTCCACCTCTCCGAGGCCGGGCACGGCATGGCCCGCGCCGCGGCCGGGTGGTTCGACCAGCACCGGCCGATCACCCACCTGGTCGCCTCCCCGCTGCAGCGCGCCCAGGAGACCGCGGCCCCCATCGCCGAGGTGCTGGGTCTCGAGATCGCCACCGACGACCGGTTGATCGAGGCCGGGAACCAGTTCGAGGGCCAGACCTTCGGGGTCGGGGACGGCGCGCTCAAGCACCCGGCGAACTGGTGGCGGCTGCGCAACCCGTTCACGCCCTCGTGGGGCGAGCCCTACAAGGAGATCGCCGCCCGCATGCTCGGCGCGGTGCACACCGCCCGCGACGCCGCCCGCGGCTCGGCGGCCGTCTGCGTCAGCCACCAGCTGCCGATCTGGACCCTGCGGCTGACCGTCGAGGGCCGCAGCTACCTGCACGACCCCCGCAAGCGGCAGTGCGGCCTGGCCAGCGTCACGTCGCTGACCTGGGCCGGCGACGAGCTCGTGCGCGTCGACTACGCCGAGCCCGCCGGGCCGGCCGGGAAGGGCGCGGTGGGCGGGGCATGAGGAAGCTGCTCGTCGCGGTGGTCGCCGTCCTCGCCGTGGCCGGGTGCTCGACCGGTGCCGACCAGGTCGACGTCAACAACGGCGGCGAGTTCCGGTTCGTGGCCGGCACCCCCGCGGGCGAGGTCATCGACCAGGCCGAGCGGGCCTCGGCGCCGGAGTTCTCCGGGACGCTGCTGGGCGGGGGCGCCTGGAGCTCGACCGAGCTGTCCGGCGACGTCGCGGTGCTCAACTTCTGGGGGTCGTGGTGCGCCCCCTGCCGGGTCGAGACCCCGCAGTTCCAGCAGGTGTACGACGAGGTCGGCGACCGGGGCGTGCAGTTCCTCGGGCTCAACGTCAAGGACCAGGAGCAGCTGGCCCAGGCGTTCGTGACCAACCAGGGCATCACCTTCCCGTCGTTGTTCGACCCGGCCGGCGAGGTCGCGCTGGCCTTCCGCGACTACCCGGCCACCGCCATCCCCTCGACGATCGTGCTGGACCGCGAGGGGCGCGTGGCGGCCGTCTACACCGGTGAGGTGCGCCAGGACGACCTGCGCTCCACCCTCGACCTGCTGCTCGAGGAGGACTGACCGTGGGGGAGACGTTCCGGCAGCTGGTGCTCGACGGCCCGTTCCTGGTCGCCGCCGCGGTCGCCGCGCTGGTCGGGCTCATCAGCTTCGCCTCGCCCTGCGTGTTGCCCCTGGTCCCCGGCTACCTGTCCTACGTCACCGGTCTGGTCGGCACCGGCACCGGCACCCGCGCCCCGCAGCCGGTCGGCGACGGCGCGGTGGCGACCGCCGTCCGCGCCGACGAGCGGCCCCCGCGGGGCCGCATGGTCACCGGTGCGCTGCTGTTCGTGCTCGGCTTCACCGCGGTCTTCGTCGCCTTCGGCGCGGCCTTCGGTGGCCTGGGCCGGTGGCTGCTGGTCTACAACGACGAGATCACCCGCGTGATGGGCGGCGTCACCGTGCTCGTCGGGCTCGGGTTCCTCGGCTGGCTGCCGTTCCTGCAGCGCACCAGGAAGCTGTCGATCCGACCGGCCACCGGGCTCGCCGGCGCACCCCTGCTCGGCGTGGTGTTCGGCCTGGGCTGGACCCCGTGCCTGGGTCCGACGCTGTCGGCCGTGAACTCGCTGGCGTTCTCCGAGGCCACCGCCACGCGCGGCGCGCTGCTCGGCGTCGCCTACTGCCTGGGTCTCGGCGTGCCGTTCGTGCTCGTCGCGCTGGGCGCCCGGTGGGCGGTCGGGGCGACGACGTTCCTGCGCCGGCACGCCGCCGCAGTCAGCCGCTTCGGCGGCGCAGTGCTGGTGGTCGTGGGTCTGCTGCTGCTCACCGGGCTGTGGGGCGAGGGCATGATCTGGTTCCGCTCCTGGCTCGCCTCCACCGGCTTCGGGGAGTTCTTCCTGTGAGTGGGGTCGTGCGATGACGGACGTGGCTGAGGGCGCCCTGCGAGGTGGGGACCGAGGTGCGGGGCCGAAGGCTCCCGCCGAGGTGCCCAGGCCGGGCTCAGGGCCGGTCGGGCACGGCACGTGGCGGCGGTTGGAGCCCGTAGGGCGACGGTTGACGCGGTGGTGGCGGTCGCTGACGGCCATGCGCACTGCGTTGATCCTCCTGTTCCTGCTCGCCGTCGCCGCCATCCCCGGCTCCCTGCTGCCGCAGCGGTCGCTGTCGCAGAGCCAGGTCACCGCCTACTTCTCCGACCACCCCGACCTGGCGAAGGTCTTCGACGCGCTGTACCTGTTCGACGTCTTCAGCTCGCCGTGGTTCGCCGCGATCTACCTGCTGCTGTTCATCTCGCTCATCGGCTGCGTCGTGCCGCGGGCGATCGAGCACGGCCGCGCGGTGTTCGCCGCGCCGCCGCCGGCCCCGCGGCACCTGCACCGGCTGCCCGACAACCGCACGCTGCCCACCGACCTGGACGCCGCCGCCGCGCTGGACGTCGTCGAGGAGGAGCTGCGGGTCCGCCGGTTCCGGGTGGTCCGCCGCGACGGCAAGCACGGCCCCGAGCTGTCGGCGGAGAAGGGTTTCCTCAAGGAGACCGGCAACGTCGTGTTCCACCTGGCGCTGCTGGCGCTGCTGCTCGGTCTGGCCGGCGGCAAGCTCTGGGGCTACGAGGGCAGCATCCTGGTCACCGAGGGCGAACGGTTCTGCAACACGTTCCAGCAGTACGACAACCACCGCGAGGGCGCGTTCGTCGACCCCGCCGACATGACCCCGCTGTGCGTCACCCTCGACGACTTCCAGGCCCAGTACGAGGACAACCTCACCGCGGCCTCCTTCACCGCCGACATCGACTACGGCCTGGCCGGCTCGGCGACGCGGAACACCACCATCGGGGTCAACAGCCCCCTGCGCGTGGACGGCGACCGGGTGTACGTCACCGGCCACGGGTTCTCGCCCGTCTTCGACGTGACCTTCGCCAACGGTGACTCCTTCACCGACATCTCGGCCCCGTTCCTGCCGACCGAGACCCGCACCATGTCCAGCGAGGGCGCGGTCAAGTTCCCCGACGTGCCCGGCTCCGACACCCAGCTGGCCCTGCAGGGCCTGTTCGCCCCCACCGGGTCGGTGACCGGCGGCCTGCTCACCTCCATCGACCCACGGCCGCTGGACCCCCAGGTCGCCGTGTTCGTCTACGAGGGCTACCTGGGCCTGGACTCCGGCCTGCCGCAGAACGTGTACTCCATCGACCAGACGCAGCTCGAGCGCGGCACGCTCCAGCAGGTCGGCCAGGCGAACCTCAAGGTGGGGGAGTCCACCACGCTGGACGACGGCACCGTGATCACGTTCTCCGGCATCAAGGAGTTCGCGGCCATGCAGCTGTCCCACGACCCCGGCCAGCTCTGGGTGCTCGGCGCCGCCGTCGCCGTCCTGGTCGGACTGCTGGGCATGCTCCTGCTGCGGCGCGAGCGGGTCTTCGCGCGCGCCTCCGGCGGCACCGACGGCGCGGGTACCGTCGTCGGCATCGGTGCGCTCACCCGTGGCAGCGCCGACACCGCACCCCGCTTCACCGCACTGACCGACGACGTCGCGGCGGCCCTCGCCCGCCGGACCCGCAGCGAGGAGAAACCCAGCTCGTGACAGACGAAACGCTCGCCGCGCTGTCGGACACCCTGTTCTCCATCGCGGTGGGGCTCTACTCCCTCGCGGTGGTCGCCTACTGCGCCGAGCTCGCGTTCGGCGGCCGCACGGCCCCGGCCCGCGAGCTGGTCGCCGCGGGCGGTGGCGCCCCGGCCCTCCCGGCGACGCCCGCCACCTCCGCCGACGAGGAGCCCGCCCGGGCCCGGCGCTGGGGCATGGTGGCGATGGGGCTGACCGTGCTCGGTGCCCTGGTGCAGGCCGGCGTGCTGATCACCCGCGGCATGGCCACCGGTCGCCTGCCCTGGGGCAACATGTACGAGTTCGGCACCGCCGTCGTGCTCGTCGCCGTCGTCGTCTACCTGGTGCTCGCCGTCAAGACCCCGGCCCTGCGGCACATCGGCGTCTTCGTGCTGGGCCCGGTCGTGCTGGCCATGGTCGGCATCGGCCTGTTCCTCTACGCCTCGGCCGGCCCGCTGGTCGCCGCACTGCGCTCGGCCTGGCTGGCCGTGCACGTCACCACGGCGATCCTGGGCTTCGGCATCTTCTTCGTCTCGGGCATCGCCAGCGTCATGTACCTGGTGCGCTCGCGGTACGAGGCCAAGGTCGCCGCCGGAGAGGCCCCGCTGTCCCGCATCGTGCACCGGTTGCCCACGGCCGCCGCACTGGACCGCACGGCGCACCGCACCGCTGTCTTCGGCTTCCCGATCTGGACCTTCGCGGTCATCGCCGGCGCCATCTGGGCCGAGAGCGCCTGGGGCCGGTTCTGGGGCTGGGACCCCAAGGAGACCTGGGCGTTCATCGCGTGGGTGGTCTACGCCGCCTACCTGCACGCCCGCACCACCGCCGGGTGGCGCGGCCGCCCGTCGGCCTGGGTGAACGTGGTCGGCCTGGGCGTCATGGTCTTCAACCTGCTCTACGTGAACATGGTGTCGACCGGGCTGCACTCGTACGGCGGGCTCAAGTAGGTCCTCACCCTGCGTGATCCCCGATCGGGGGACAGCTGGGCGCTGCGCGTGCCCCGACCGCTCTGACGTGCCATCCTTCTGTCATGAGCGAGCTGAGGGGGCAGCACTGTGGGTAAGCACAGTGCCGCCGACGGAGCCGTCGTCCACCCGATCGTGGCCACCGCCATGCTGCGGCGCACCGGGGCGGGTGCACCGCCGCGGCCCAGCATCGGCGGGCCGCGGGCGGGTCACGCGTCCGCGGGGTCGGCGGTCGGCTGGCCGCAGGAGCCCCACCGGGGCGACGGCATCGGTTGGCCGGTCGAGCCCACCGGGCCCGCGGCACCCGAGCCCACCCCGGTCGGCGACGACGGCTCGGTGCTCGCCGTGCTCGACGCCGCGGCCCAGGGCGTCGAGGCCGCACCGGTCAGCGAGCCCCCGCCGGCCCGCCGCGGCGGCTGGCGCCGGATCTTCGGCGGCTCGGGCGGTTCCCCCAGCGCCGCCTGACGCACTCGCCCTGGCCACGGTGATCAGGTGACCTGATCACCGTGGCGCCGACCACACCAACGGTGGTGCGGTCGGACACCCGTGGATCAGGTCACTTGATCACCGACGGGCGCACGGAGGCGGGGCGGCTCCGGCGGGTGCGGTCAGGCGGGGGTGCTGCCGTCGTCGCGGCGGGTGCGGCGGTCGAGCTCGCGCAGGAAGTCGGGGTCGTCGTCGGGCGCGATGATCCGCGGCGGGGGCTTCGGGCCGCGCGGGGGCCGCGGGCGCCGCAGCCCACCGGGGCCACCGCCCTTGTCGCCGCCCTGCATCGCTGCGGCCCGCATCACGAGCACGACCACCGCGATGGCGATGACGAGCATGACCAAGAAGACCACCGGTCCACCTCTTCCCCGCTGTCCTGCACGACCCACCGGACCCCCAATGTAGGCGCCCCGGCGATACTCGGGGCGGCCAGCCATCCAGCACCGCCCGACCCCGGAGGACGACATCGACGCCGTCGACGAGCAGCTGCTCGCGCTGCTGCAGGCCAACGGCCGGGCGAGCTACGCCGAGCTCGCGCGGCAGGTGGGCCTGTCCGCCCCGGCGGTGCACGAGCGGGTCGGCAAGCTGGAGTCCGCGGGGGTGATCACCGGCTACACCGCCGTGGTCGACCCGGCGGCGGTGGGGCTCGGCGTGACCGCGCTGGTCGGCATCATCGACAGCGACGAGAACGACGACGTCGGCATGCTGGAGGCGATGTCCGGGCTGCCGCAGGTGCAGGACTGCTGGCGCACGGCCGGCACCGAGGGCTACGTCCTCAAGGTGCGGGTGACCGACATCCCGGCACTCGAGGACACCATCAACGCGTTGAACAGGATCCGGGGCGTCTCGCGCACCCGGACGACCGTCGTGCTGTCGACCAAGTGGGAGGGCCGTCATGGCCGCGCAGAGTGAGCCCAACCGTCCGGTGAGCCCGACCGGCGGGCCCGCCCAGGCGCCGTCGGTGTGGCCGCTGCTGGCGCTCTACACGCTGGGCCGGCTCGTGCTGGCCGCGGCGCTGGTGGCCCTGCTGTGGCTGCTCGGCCTGGGCAGCTTCCCCGGCCTGCTGTTCGGCCTGCTGCTGTCGATGCCGCTGTCGTTCGTGCTGCTCAAGCCGCTGCGCGAGCGGCTCACCGAGGCGATGCTCGCCCGCTCGGTGACCCGCAAGGCGGCCAAGGAGGACCTGCGCGCGCGGCTGGCCGGCGGGGACGACCCGGTCAGCTGAGCGCGAGGCCCAGCCCGAGCACCACCCCGGTCACCAGGGTCGCCCTGCCGGTGCCGCCGAGGGCGGCGATCAGCGCCGGCCCGGTGGCACCGGAGAGCACCGTGCGCGCCGGGCCGACGGCCAGCGGCGCGGCCAGCAGACCCAGCAGCGCCCACGGTCGGGCCAGCCCGATGAGCACGACGACGACGAACGCGGCGACCAGCAGGCCGGCGAAGAACACCCGGGTGGACCGTTCGCCCAGCAGCACCGCCAGCGTGCGCTTGCCGACGGCGGCGTCCCCGTGCACGTCGCGCAGGTTGTTGACCACCAGGATCGCGGTGATCAGCAGGCCCACGGGCACCGCGGCGGCGAAGGCGAGGCCCTCGACCGTGCGGGTCTGGCCGAACGTCGTGCCCACGACGGCGACCAGGCCGAAGAACACGAAGACGAACACCTCGCCCAGCGCCCGGTAGCCGTAGGGGATCGGCCCGCCGGTGTAGGTCCAGGCCGCGGCGATGCTGACCGCGCCGACGGCGACCAGCCACCAGCTCGACAGCGCGGCCAGCGCCAGCCCGGCGAGGCCCGCCACGGCGAAGGACAGCAGCGCGGCCACCAGCACCGCCTGCGCCGACGCCGCGCCGGACCCGACCAGCCGCATGGGCCCGACCCGGTCGGCGTCGGTGCCGCGCTTGCCGTCGGAGTGGTCGTTGGCGTAGTTCACCCCGACCTGCAGGGCGAGCGCGATCAGCAGGGCCAGCAGTGCGGGGACCAGCCGGAAGCCGTCGAGCGCGACCGCCACGCCGGTGCCCACCAGCACCGGGGCGACGGCGGCGGGCAGCGTGCGCGGGCGGGCGCCGGCCAGCCACTGGGCAGGGGTGGCCATCAGGCTCCTTCGATCAGGTCGGCGACCGCGCGGCGGTCGGGCTTGCCGGTGTGCAGCACGGGGACGGCGTCGAGCAGGTGCAGCTCCTTGGGCGCCGCGGCGGCCCCGAGCCGGTCGCCCACCCAGGCCCGCAGCGCGGCGAGCTCGGGCACGGCGCCGGGGGAGGGGACGACGGCGGCCACCACGCGGGTGCCCCACTCGGGGTCCGGGCGGCCGGCCACCACGGCGTCGGCGACGGCGGGGTGCTCGCGCAGCGCGGCCTCGACGGCCTGCGGGGCGACGTTGACGCCGCCGCTGACCAGGACGTCGTCCAGCCGGCCGTGCACCACCAGGCGCTGCCCGTCGAACGTGCCGGCGTCGCGGGTGCGGAACCAGCCGCCGACGAAGGCGTCCGCGGCCGGGTCCAGCCGGTAGCCCAGGGCCAGCTGCGGCCCGGCCAGCTCGACACCGCCGTCCACGACCCGCACGGCGACGCCGTCCAGCGGGACGCCGTCGTAGACGCAGCCGCCCGCGGTCTCGCTCATGCCGTAGGTGGTCACGACGGCGACCCCGGCCGCTCGGGCGGCCGCGAGCAGATCGGGGTCGGTGGCGGCCCCGCCGACCAGCACCGCGTCGAACGCGCGCAGCGCGTCGGGCTCGGCGGCCAGCGCCCGGCGGAGCTGGGTGGGCACCAGGGCGGTGTAGCGGCGGTCGGCGGGCATCGCCGCCACGGCGTCGGTCAGCGAGCCGCCGGCCGGCAGCACGGCGGGGGTGCGGCCGGCGAGCGCGGACCGGGCCAGCACCTGCAGCCCGGCGATCGCGCTGACCGGCAGGGCGAGCAGCCAGTGCCCAGGCCCGCCCAGCCGGTCGAGGGTGGCGGTCGCGCTGGCCCGCACCGCCGCGGCGGACAGCAGCACGCCGCGCGGGGTGCCGGTCGACCCGGAGGTGACGACGACCAGGTCGGCGCCGTCCTCGAGCGGTTCCGCGGGCCGCACCGCCGCCCGGGCGGCTGCGGCGGGGCCGTCGCCGGCGGGGAGCACGGCCAGCGGGGCGTCGCCGTCCAGGGCCGCGCGCAGGGCCGGCCAGACGTCGTCGAGGACCGCGGGGCCCAGGGGCGGCGCGGGCACCAGGGAGAGCTGCCGGGCCACGAGGAGCCAGGGTACGGCGGGGGCCCGCATACCCTGGGCCGGTGATCGAGGGCCTGACCGACGTGCGGGTCTACAGCACCCCGCTGCGCACCCGGTTCCGCCGGATCGACGTCCGGGACGGCGTGCTGGTCCGCGGTCCGGCCGGCTGGGGCGAGTTCTCCCCGTTCTGGGACTACGACGACGCCGAGAGCCGCCGCTGGTGGGCCAGCGCGGTGGAGGCGGCGACGGTCGGCTGGCCCGCCCCGCTGCGCGACTCCGTCCCCGTCAACTGCATCGTGCCGGCGGTCGGCCCCGAGGCCGCGCACGCCGCCGTGGTCGCCTCGGGCTGCGCCACGGCGAAGGTCAAGGTCGCCGAGCCCGGCCAGACCGCTGCGGACGACGAGGCCCGGGTCGAGGCCGTGCGCGACGCGCTGGGGCCGGACGGCGGCCTGCGGGTCGACGCCAACGCCGCCTGGGACGTCGACACCGCCGTGGCCCGCATCCGCGCCCTGGACCGCTTCGACCTGCAGTACGTCGAGCAGCCCGTCGCCACCGTCGAGGAGCTGGTGGCCCTGCGCCGGCGCACCGACGTCCGGGTGGCCGCCGACGAGGTGCTGCGGCGCTCGGCCGACCCGCTCGGGGTGGACCTGCGCGAGGCGTGCGACGTCGTCGTCCTCAAGGTGCAGCCCCTCGGCGGAGTGCGGGCCGCGCTCGAGGTCGCGGAGGCGCACGGGTTGCCGTGCGTGGTGTCCTCGGCGCTGGAGTCCTCGGTCGGGCTGGCCGCCGGGGTGGCGTTGGCCGCCGCGCTGCCCGAGCTGCCCTTCGCCTGCGGGCTGGGCACCCTGTCCCTGTTCACCGCCGACGTCAGCTCCGACCCCTTGGTTCCGGTCGACGGCGCGCTCGCGGTGCGGGCCGTCGTCCCCGACCGGGTGGCCGCCGCCGACCCGGAGACCGAGGAGCGCTGGCTGGCCCGGCTGGCCCGGGTGTCGGCATGAACCCCTCGACCGCCTTCGCGCGTGTGCTGGTCGACGAGCTGGTCCGCGGCGGGGTCGCCGACGCCGTGGTCTGCCCCGGCTCCCGCTCCGCCCCGGTCGCGCTGGCCCTGCACCAGGCCGAGCTGTCGGACCGGCTGCGGCTGCACGTGCGCATCGACGAGCGCACCGCGGCCTTCCTCGCCCTGGGCCTGGCCAAGGCCTCGGGCCGCCCGGTGCCGGTGCTCACCACCTCCGGGACGGCCACCGCCCACCTGCACGCCGCCGTGCTCGAGGCCGACGAGTCGGGCATCCCGCTGCTGCTGCTCACCGCCGACCGGCCGCCCGAGCTGCGCGGCACCGGTGCCAACCAGACGATCGACCAGGCCGGCCTCTACGGCGGCGCCGTGCGCTGGGCGACCGACGTGGGGGTGCCGGAGGTGGGGCGCGAGGAGCCGCAGAACCGCTACTGGCGCTCGCTGACCGCCCGCGCGCTGCTGGTCGCCACCGGCGCGCTGTCCGGCGACCCCGGCCCGGTGCACCTGAACCTGGCCCTGCGCGACCCCCTGCTGCCCGAGGGGCACGACCCGCGCCCGGCACTGCCCTCGGGCGTCTGGGCCGGCCGGCCGGCCGACGCCCCGTGGACCGCGGCGGCCGTGGGCACCGGGCCCGGCTCGATGGTGGTCAGCGCCCCGGCCGCGGCCACCCGCACGCCCGGGCGGGCCCGCCGCACGCTGGTGGTGGCCGGCGACGCGCCGGTCTCCCTGGGCCGCAGCACCTCGGTGGTCGCCGCGCAGCGCGGGTGGCCGGTGCTGGGCGAGCCGAGCAGCGGCACCTGGGGCGGCACCGGCTCGGTCCGCGGCGCGGCGCTGCTGCTGGGCGCCGTGCCCTGGGCCGCCGCGCACCGGCCCGACCGGGTGGTCGTCGTCGGCCGGCCCACGCTGAGCCGGCCGGTGGCGGCGCTGCTGGCCCACCCCGACGTCGTCGTCGACACCGTGTCCCCGCACCCCGGCTGGCCCGACGCCGGCCGCGGCACCCGCCGTGTCGGCGGCGTCCTGCCCGACCCCGGCGCGGTGCTCGGCGAGCTCGACGTCTCGGGCCACGTGACCCCCGACGGCTGGGCCGACGAGTGGACGACGGCCGCGCAGCGGGTGGGCGCCGCCGTCGACGAGGTGCTCGACGCCAGCCCGCGGTTGACCGCCGCCCGGCTGGCCCGCGACCTGGTGGCGGCGCTGCCCGCCGGGGCGCTGCTGGTGCTCGGGTCGTCCAACCCGGTGCGCGACGTCGACCGGTACGCCGTCCCCCGGGCCGGGCTGACCGTGCTGGCCAACCGCGGCGTCGCCGGCATCGACGGCACCGTCTCGACCGCGATCGGGGCGGCGCTGGCCCACCAGGGCGCCGGCGGCGGTCCGGCCTACGCGCTGATGGGCGACCTGACGTTCCTGCACGACCTGCAGGGGTTGCTGCTCGGCGACGGCGAGACGGTGCCCGACCTGACCGTCGTGGTGCCCGACAACGACGGCGGCGGCATCTTCGCCCAGCTCGAGCCGGGGCGGCCCGAGCACGCCGCGGGCTACCGCCGGGTGTTCGGCACCCCGCACGGCCGGGACCTGGTGGCGGTCGCCCGGGCGCTGGGCTGGGCGGCCACGGCGGTGCACGACCCGGCGCAGCTGGCCGGCGCGCTGGCCCTCGGCGGCCCCCGGGTGGTCGTCGTCCGGGGAGACCAGCACGCCGAGGCCGACCTGGCCACGCGTCTCCGCGACGCCGCCCACGCCGCCCTGGCCTGACCCCTCGCCGCCCGGGAGCGAGCTAGTCCTGCAGCGCGGCCTGGACGGCGGCGAGCTTGGCCTGGGTCTCGGCGAGCTCGGCCATCGGGTCGGAGTCGCCGACGATGCCGCAGCCGGCGAACAACCGGGCCTCGGCCCCGCCCGCGCCGCCGGTGAGCTGGGCGCAGCGCAGGGCCAGCCCGAACTCGCCGTCCCCGCGGGCGTCGACCCAGCCCACCGGGCCGGCGTACCGGCCGCGGTCCATGCCCTCGATCTCGCGGATCAGGTCCAGGGCGGCGGCCCGGGGGGTGCCGCCGACGGCCGCCGTGGGGTGGACGGCGGCCAGCAGCCCCAGCAGGCCCGGGGCGTCCGGCGCCAGGGTGCCCCGGACGTCGGTGGCCAGGTGCCGCACGTTGGGCAGGGTCAGCACGGCCGGCCGGGACGGGACGTCGAGGTCGGTGCAGAACGGCCGCAGCGAGGCGGCCAGGGAGTCGATCGCGTACCGGTGCTCGGCGTGGTCCTTGGCGCTGCCGGCGAGCCCGGCGCCCAGCGCGGTGTCGGCGGCGGGGTCGGAGCTGCGGGCGGCGGTGCCGGCCAGCACCCGGGAGCCGACCTGGTCGCCGGTGCGCCGCAGCAGCAGCTCGGGGGTGGCCCCGATCAGACCCTCGACGGCGAACGTCCAGCACGAGGGGAACCGTGCGGCCAGCCGCAGCAGCAGCCGACGGGGGTCGAGCGGGTGGTCGGCGGTGACCAGCACGTCGCGGGCCAGCACGACCTTGCCCAGGTCACCGGCGCCGATGCGCCGCACGGCCTCGGACACCACGCCGCACCAGGTGACCGCGTCCAGCGCGCCGTCGGCGTAGGTCAGCCGGCCGATCGAGGCGTCGGCGGCCTGGGCGGGGAACTCGGTGACCTCGTGGTCGTCGTCGCCGTGGTCGCCGGCGGTGGTCACCCAGGTCTGCCCGTCGCGCCGGCCCAGCACCACCGCGGGGACGACGAACACCGACGTGCCGCGCTCGGGGTCGAAGGCCACCGAGCCGAACAGCACCGGCCCCGATCCGGGCAGGCCGACCGGGTCGTCGACGCGGGTGTCGGCGCACCACTGCGCGAACCACCGCTCGGCGCGGTCGAGGGCGCCGGGGCCGGTGACCTCGAGCCGGGCCGCCTCGCCCCAGCCGACCAGCCCCTCGCCGTCGCGCACCCACGCCAGGGCACCCTGCGCGGGGAGCTTGGTGAGCAGGTCGCTGCGCCGCCGACCGAGGGGGGTGGTCACCACCTCGCGCGTCGTCGTCCCGGTCGCCGTGCTCACGTACTCCACAGTAGGAGGCCCCGCCGTATCGTCGTCGGGCGTGACAGCAGGAGATCCGACACACGGCTACCGGGCGACGTTGGACAAGCGGCCCGCCGAGGTGGCCGCGATGTTCGACCAGGTCGCCGGCAAGTACGACCTCACCAACACCGTCCTCTCGGGCGGGCTGGACGCCGGCTGGCGGCGGGCCACCCGCGAGGCGCTGGGCGCCCGCGCCGGGCAGACCGTGCTGGACGTCGCCGCCGGCACCGGGGTCTCGACCGTCGAGCTGGCCTCGGGCGGTGTGCGGGCGATCGCCTGCGACTTCTCCCAGGGCATGCTGCGGGCCGGTCGGCACCGCCCCGTGCCGATGGTGGCCGGCGACGCCATGGCGCTGCCGCTGGCCGACGAGAGCGTGGACGGCGTCGTCATCTCCTTCGGCCTGCGCAACGTGGCCGACACCGACGCGGCGCTGCGCGAGTTCCTGCGGGTGGTGCGGCCGGGCGGCACGCTGGTGGTCTGCGAGTTCTCCACCCCGACCTGGACGCCGTGGCGCACCGTCTACCTCGAGTACCTGATGCGCGCCCTGCCCTCGATCGCCCGGGGCGTGAGCAGCAACCCCGACGCCTACGTCTACCTGGCCGAGTCCATCCGCGCCTGGCCCGCCCAGGGCCCGATGGCGGCCAAGCTGCAGGCCGCCGGCTGGACCGACGTCGCCTGGCGCAACCTCACCGGCGGCATCGTCGCCCTGCACCGGGGCGTCAAGGCCTGACGCCGGGGTTGGGGGTGGGTGACCTGGGGCACACCTCGTGCATGACCTTCCCGCCCACACCTGACCCCGGCCCCGTCGACGTGCCGCCCACCCCGGTGGACCCGGTGCCGTCGGAGCCCGCGCCGCTCTCCCCGGTGCCCAACCCGACCGACCCGATCGCGCCGCCCCCTTCCTAGACTCCGGGCGTGGTGGACCAGCAGCGGGACGTCGTGGTCGTGGGCGCCGGACCCGCCGGGTCGAGTGCGGCCTACTGGCTGGCCCGGGCCGGGCTCGACGTCCTGGTGCTGGAGAAGTCGCACTTCCCCCGCGAGAAGGTCTGCGGCGACGGCCTGACCCCCCGCGGGGTCGCCGCGCTGGCCGCGATGGACGTCGACGTCGCCGACGACGGCTGGGTGCGGCACCGCGGCCTCCGGGTGCACGGCGGCGGCCAGGTGGTCGAGGTCGACTGGCCGCGGCTGGCCCGGTGGCCGTCGGGTGGGCTGATCCGCACCCGGGCCGACCTGGACGCCCAGCTCGCCCGGCACGCGGTCGCCGCCGGCGCCGAGGTCCGGTTCGGCGTCACCGTCGCCGAACCGCTGCTGGACGACGCAGGCCGGGTGTGCGGTGTGCGGGCCGCCGACGGCGAGGAGTTCCGCTCGACGCTGGTCATCTCCGCCGAGGGCCTGTCCGGCCGGCTGGCCAAGGCGCTCGGGCTCAACCGGCGCACCGACGTCCCGCTCGGGGTCGCCGTCCGGCAGTACCTGCCGACGACGCGGTCGCACGACCCCTACCTCGACATCTCCTTCGACCTCACCGACCACGGCCCCGACGCCGAGTCGATGCCCGGCTACGGCTGGTTCTTCGGCATGGGCGACGGCACGGCGAACGTCGGCTTCGGCCTGCTGGACACCCGGTACGCCGGGGACGACGACACCCGCACGGTCTACCGGCGCTGGCTGCGCTCCCTGCCGGCCTCGTGGGGCATCGACCCCGACGCCCCCGGCACCCCGCTGCGCGGAGCGGGGCTGCCCACGTCGCTGTCCCGGCGGCCGGCCTACACCCGCGGGCTGCTGCTGGTGGGCGACTCCGCGGGCACCGTCAACCCGTTCAACGGCGAGGGCATCTCCTACGCCATGGAGACCGGCCGCACCGGCGCCGGCGTCGTCCTCGCCGCCCTGGCGAAGCCGGCCGGCCCGGCCCGGGAGGCCGAGCTGCGCCGCTACCCGGAGATCCTGCGCCGCGAGTTCGGCGCCCACCACCGGCTGGGCGGGTTGTTCCTCAAGGGCCTGGCCCGGCCCGAGCTGGTCCGGTTCGCCACCGCGCACGGGCTGAAGCGCCCCGCCGCGGTGAGCATCGCCCTGCGGCTGATGGGCAACCTGTCCGACGGCCGGGACGGCGACGCCGTCGACCGCACCCTCGACGTGCTGCACCGCCTCACGCCCTCCCGCTGACCTGCGAGAACCCTGCTGAGGGTGCCCTCACCTGCGGCGCGCCGGAGGGGGGTGCCTTCCGGGAAGTGTGACCTCGGGCATAGGGTCGAGCCGTGTCGACTTGTGAATCAATTCACAAGCAGATCGGGAACTCGGGGAGGCGCTGATGCTCGCGACGTACGCCCCCCTGGTCGGTCTGTTCGTGCTCGCCGCCGGCTTCGCGCTGTTCTCGGTCACCGCGGCGCCGTTCATCGGCCCCCGGCGCTACAACTCGGCCAAGCTCGAGGCCTACGAGTGCGGCATCGAGCCGGTCGACCAGCCGCTGACCGGCGGTCGCTTCCCGATCAAGTACTACCTGACCGCGATGTTGTTCATCGTCTTCGACATCGAGATCGTCTTCCTCTACCCGTGGGCCGTCGCCAACGACCAGCTCGGTGTCTTCGGCCTCGTCGAGATGGTCGTCTTCATCGCCACCGTCTTCATCGCCTACGCCTACGTCTGGCGCCGCGGCGGATTGGAATGGGACTGAGATGGGTCTCGAGGAGAAGCTCCCCAGCGGAGTCCTGCTGACCAGCGTCGAGAAGCTGGTGAACTGGACCCGCAAGTCCTCGCTGTGGCCGGCCACCTTCGGGCTGGCCTGCTGCGCGATCGAGATGATGGCCTCGGGCGCCGGCCGCTACGACCTGGCCCGCTTCGGCATGGAGGTCTTCCGGGCCTCCCCGCGCCAGGCCGACCTGATGATCGTGGCCGGCCGGGTGAGCCAGAAGATGGCCCCGGTGCTGCGCCAGATCTACGACCAGATGCCCGAGCCGCGCTGGGTGCTCGCCATGGGCGTCTGCTCGAGCTCGGGCGGCATGTTCAACAACTACGCGATCGTGCAGGGCGTCGACCACATCGTCCCGGTGGACATGTACCTGCCCGGCTGCCCGCCGCGGCCCGAGATGCTCATGGACGCGATCCTCAAGCTGCACCACAAGATCCAGCACGAGCCGCTGGGCGAGAAGCGGGCCGCCGCCCTCGCCGCCGCCCGCGCGAACGGCACGGCGAAGGACCTCCACGTCGAGATGCCGAGCACCGTGCGCGCCGACAAGGTCGCGCGCAGGGCCTACGAGGACGCCGCTGCCCGTGGCCGCACCGGCCAGTTCGCCATCGAGCAGCGCGGGGGCAACGCCGTCCTCCTCCCGGGGGAGCGGCCGTGACCGGCGCGTTCCGCACCGGCGCCTTCGGGGTCACCGGCAGCGGCGACACCTCCGGCTTCGGCGGGCTGGTCCGGGTCGAGCCCGGCGGCGCCGTCGCGCTGCACACCACCGAGCGGCCCTACGGCGGCTGGTTCGACGAGGTCGCCGACGCCCTGGCCGAGGCGGTCGGGCAGGCCACCTACGACGCCGCCGTCCGCCGGGTGCTGGTCGACCGCGGCGAGATCACCTGGTTCGTGCACCGCGAGCACCTGCTGGTGCTGCTGCAGGCCCTGCGCGACGACGACGCCCTGCGGTTCGAGCTGTGCAGCAGCGTCAGCGGCGTCGACTACCTGGACGCCGGCGGCCCGACGGGGGAGCGGCTGCACGTCGTCCACCACCTGACCTCGATGACCTACCGCCGGCGCATCCGGCTGGAGACCGCGGTCACCGCCGACGACCCGCACGTGCCGAGCTCGACGCGCATCTACCCGACGGCGGACTGGCACGAGCGGGAGGTCTGGGACATGTTCGGCGTCGTCTTCGACGGCCACCCCGCGCTCACCCGGATCCTCATGCCCGACGACTGGGAGGGCCACCCGCAGCGCAAGGACTACCCGCTGGGCGGCGTCCCCGTGGAGTACCACGACGCGACGATCCCGCCCCCGGACGAGAGGCGGTCCTACCGGTGACCACCACCGATCCCTACGCCGGTTCCCGCGAGACCACCGAGGGGCGGGTCTACACCGTCACCGGTGGGGACTGGGACCTCACCTTCGGCTCGGACCCGCTCGCCGAGGAGCGGCTGGTCGTCAACATGGGCCCGCAGCACCCCTCCACCCACGGGGTGCTGCGGCTGGTGCTCGACCTCGAGGGCGAGACGGTCACCAAGGCCCGGGTCGTCATCGGCTACCTGCACACCGGCATCGAGAAGAACGTCGAGTACCGCACCTGGACCCAGGGCACGACCTTCGTGACCCGCATGGACTACCTGGCGCCGCTGTTTAACGAGACCGCCTACTGCCTGGCGGTGGAGAAGCTGCTGGGCATCGAGGTGCCCGAGCGCGCCACGACCATCCGGGTGCTGGTCATGGAGCTCAACCGGATCGCCTCGCACCTGGTCGGGCTGGCCACGTTCGGCATGGAGATGGGCGCGCTCACCGGCATGACCAACGGGTTCCGCGAGCGCGAGCTCGTGCTGGACCTGCTGGAGGAGATCACCGGGCTGCGGATGAACCACGCCTACGTGCGCCCCGGCGGGTTGGCCCAGGACCTGCCCGAGGGCATCGAGGCCAAGATCCGCGAGTTCCTGACGATCATGCCGGAGCGCGCGGCCGGCTTCCACCGGTTGCTCACCGGCCAGCCGATCTGGCAGCGCCGGCTGCGCGACGTCGGCTACCTGGACGTCACCGGCTGCGTCGCCCTCGGCGTCACCGGGCCGATCCTGCGCAGCGCCGGCCTGCCCTGGGACCTCCGCAAGGTCGAGCCCTACTGCGGCTACGAGACCTACGACTTCGAGGTGCCCACGGCCGACACCGCCGACGCCTGGGGCCGCTACCTGGTGCGCATGGCCGAGGTCTCCGAGTCGCTGAAGATCATCGAGCAGGCGCTGGACCGGCTGCGCCCGGGGCCGGTCATGGTCGAGGACAAGAAGATCGCCTGGCCCGCGCAGCTCTCGCTCGGCGCCGACGGCATGGGCAACTCCCTCGACCACGTCAAGCACATCATGGGCCAGTCGATGGAGGCCCTGATCCACCACTTCAAGCTGGTCACCGAGGGGTTCCGGGTGCCGGCCGGGCAGGTCTACAGCGCCATCGAGAGCCCCCGCGGCGAGCTCGGCTTCCACGTGGTCAGCGACGGCGGCACCCGGCCCTTCCGGGTGCACGTGCGCGACCCCAGCTTCGTCAACCTGCAGGCGACGGCGGCGATGAGCGAGGGCGGCATGATCGCCGACGTCATCGCGGCCATCGCCTCCATCGACCCCGTGATGGGGGGAGTCGACCGATGAGTGCGCTGCCCGGATCAGCGGAGGGGACGGCGGTGACGGGGCTGGACTCCAGCGCCGTCGAGGTGCACGGGGACCTCCCGCCGCTGACCGAGACCACCCGCGCCGAGTGCCGCGAGATCATGGCCCGCTACCCGGTGCCGCGGTCGGCGCTGCTGCCGATGCTGCACCTGGTCCAGTCGGTGCAGGGCTACGTCTCGCCCGAGGGCGTGGCGCTGTGCGCGCAGGAGCTGGGGCTGACCAAGGCCGAGGTCGGCGCGGTCGCGACGTTCTACACGATGTTCAAGCGCCGCCCCACCGGCCGGCACCTGGTCAGCGTCTGCACCAACACGCTCTGCGCGGTGCTCGGCGGGCAGAAGATCTACGACGAGGTGGCCGCCGAGCTCGGCGTGCACCACGACGAGACCACCGCCGACGGCGCGATCACCCTCGAGCACGCCGAGTGCCTGGCCGCCTGCGACTACGCTCCGGTGGTCACGGTCGACTACGAGTTCTACGACCAGCAGGACGTCGCCGCGGCCCTCGAGCTGGTCGCCGCCCTGCGTCGCGGCGAGAGGCCGGCACCCACCCGTGGTGCGCCGCTGACCGACTTCCTCGGCGTCTCCCGCCAGCTGGCCGGGTTCTCCCAGCACGCCGACGCCGCGGCCGCCCAGTCCGCGGTCGACGGGCCGAGCGCCGGCGTCCCCACCCTGCGCGGTGTCCGGCTGGCCGCCGAGCGCGGCGAGACCGCACCCCCCATGGCCGCCGGTCCCCCGGAGACCGCGGTCTTCGGGGAAGAGCCCCCGGAGACCGCGGTCTCCGGGGAAGAGCCCCCGGACACCGCGGTTCCTGGGGAGGGCGGGGGGACGCCGGGGGCGCAGGCCGCCGACGCCGAGGTGGCCGCCGCGAGCAACCCGGCCGAGCGCTCCGGCGCCGAGCAGAACCACCCCGACCGCCCCGAGCCGGCCGGCCGCGAGGCCGCCGACCGCGACGCGCCCGCACCCGACGCCGACGGCCAGGCCCAGTCGGGCTCGGGCACGTCGGTCCAGCGAGAGGTCTGACCATGCCGCTGACCCCCGTGCTCACCAGCCGCTTCGCGGAGGAGCGCAGCTGGACCATCGAGACCTACGAGCGCACCGAGGGCTACGCGGCCTGGCGCACCGCGCTGGGCATGACCCCCGACGAGCTGGTCACGCTGGTCAAGGACTCCGGCCTGCGCGGCCGCGGCGGCGCCGGGTTCCCGACCGGCATGAAGTGGAGCTTCATCCCGCAGCCCAAGCCGGGGGAGACCCCGACCGGCCCGGCCGCCAAGCCGAAGTACCTGGTGGTCAACGCCGACGAGGGCGAGCCCGGCACCTGCAAGGACCTCCCGCTGATGATGGCCGACCCGCACTCGCTGGTGGAGGGCGTGGCCATCGCCTCCTACGCGATCCGCTGCCACTACGCGGTCATCTACGTGCGCGGCGAGGCGGTGCACGCCCACCGCCGGCTGCAGGCCGCGGTGGCCGAGGCCTACGCCGCCGGTCACCTGGGCCGCGACGTGCACGGCTCGGGCTACGACCTCGACGTCATCGTGCACGCCGGCGCCGGGGCCTACATCTGCGGCGAGGAGACGGCGCTGCTGGACTCCCTGGAGGGCCGGCGCGGCCAGCCCCGGCTCAAGCCGCCCTTCCCGGCCGTCGCCGGGCTGTACGGCGCCCCGACCGTCGTCAACAACGTCGAGACCCTGGCCAGCGTGCCGTTCGTCGTGCGCGGCGGGTCGGCCTGGTTCAAGGAGTTCGGCCCCGAGAAGTCGCCCGGCCCCAAGATCTACTCGGTGTCGGGCCGGGTCGTGCACCCCGGCCAGTACGAGGCCCCCATGGGGACGACGATGCGCGAGCTGCTGGCGATGGCCGGTGGCGTCCGGCCCGGGCACGAGCTGAAGTTCTGGACGCCCGGCGGCTCGTCCACGCCCTACTTCACCGCCGACCACCTCGACGTCCCGCTGGACTTCGACTCCGTCGCGGCGGCCGGCTCGATGCTGGGCACGACGGCGCTCATGGTCTTCGACGAGACCGACTCGATCGTCGAGGCCACCCTCCGGTTCACCGAGTTCTACGCGCACGAGAGCTGCGGCAAGTGCACCCCTTGCCGCGAGGGCACGTACTGGCTGGTGCAGATCCTCGAGCGGCTGGTCGCCGGGCACGGCACGGCCCGCGACCTGGACCTGCTCACCGACACCTGCGACAACATCCTGGGCCGCTCCTTCTGCGCCCTGGGCGACGGCGCCACCAGCTGCATCGCCTCTTCGCTGAAGTACTTCCGCGACGACTACGTCGCCCTGCTCCCCGCCGACGAGCAGGGCCGGCTGGGCCGCACGCTCCACCTCGAGCCCGTGGGAGCCATGGCATGACGACCCCTGAACCGGCCCGCGCCCAGGTGCCGGCCGTCCCCGGTCCGCACACGCCCGAGGACCACGTCCGGCTGACCATCGACGGGTTCGACGTCGCGGTGCCGAAGGGCACGCTGATCATCCGGGCCGCCGAGCAGATCGGCGTGCAGATCCCGCGGTTCTGCGACCACCCGCTGCTGGAGCCGGTCGGGGCCTGCCGGCAGTGCCTGGTCGAGGTCGAGGGCCAGCGCAAGCCGGTGGCCTCCTGCACCGTGCCGGTGACCCCGGACATGGTGGTCAAGACCCAGCTGACCAGCGAGGTCGCCGAGTCGGCGCAGGCCGGCACGCTGGAGCTGCTGCTGGTCAACCACCCGCTGGACTGCCCGGTCTGCGACAAGGGCGGCGAGTGCCCGCTGCAGAACCAGGCGATGAGCAACGGGCACGCCGAGAGCCGCTTCGAGGGGGTGAAGCGCACCTACCCGAAGCCGTTGCCGATCAGCTCGCAGGTGCTGCTGGACCGCGAGCGCTGCGTGCTGTGCGCCCGGTGCACCCGGTTCTCCCAGCAGGTGGCCGGCGACCCGTTCATCGAGCTGTTCGACCGGGGCGCCCTGCAGCAGGTCGCGATCTACGAGGACGAGCCCTTCGAGTCCTACTTCTCCGGCAACACCGTGCAGATCTGCCCGGTCGGCGCGCTGACCAGCTCGGCCTACCGGTTCCGCTCCCGCCCGTTCGACCTGCGCAGCGAGGCCAGCACCTGCGAGCACTGCGCCTCGGGCTGCGCCCAGCGCACCGACTACCGCCGCGGCACCGTGCTGCGCCGGCTGGCCGGCGACGACCCGGCGGTCAACACCGAGTGGAACTGCGACAAGGGCCGCTTCGCCTTCCGCTACGCCGCGGCCAACGCCCGGCTCACCACGCCGCTGGTGCGGCGCGACGGCGAACTGGTCCCGGCGTCCTGGCCCGAGGCCTGGGCCGCTGCGGCCGCCGGTCTGGCCGCGGCCCGCGAGGACGGCGGGGTCGGCGTGCTGCCCGGCGGCCGGCTCACCGTCGAGGACGCCTACGCCTACGCCAAGTTCGCCCGGGTCGCCCTGGGCACGAACGACGTCGACGCCCGGGCCCGCGCGCACTCGCCCGAGGAGCTGGCCTTCCTGGCCGCGCACGTGGCCGGCACCGCGCCGGGCGCCGGTGCGGTCACCTACGACGAGCTGGTCGCCGCACCGGCGGTCCTCATGGTCGGCTTCGAGCCCGAGGAGGAGTCGCCGATCGTCTTCCTGCGGCTGCGCCGGGCGGTCCGCGAGCGCGCGCTGCCGGTCTTCGACGTCGCCCCCTTCGCCACCCTCGCCGACGAGAAGCTCGACGCCACCCTGCTGGCCACCCCGCCCGGGCTGGAGGCCGCCGTCCTGCGGGCGCTGGCCGCCGAGTCCGCCGGCGGGGTCGGGGCGCGGGCGGCCACCGCCCTGCGGCAGGACGGGGCCGTCGTGCTGGCCGGCGAGCGGTTGGCCGAGATCCCCGGCGCGCTGTCGGCGCTCTCCGCACTGGCCACCGCCTCCGGTGCCCGCATCGCCTGGGTCCCGCGCCGGGCCGGCGAGCGGGGTGCCGTCGAGGTCGGCGCCCTGCCCAGCCTGCTGCCCGGCGGCCGCGCCGTCGAGCACGCCGACGACCGCGCCGACGTCGAGGCCGCCTGGGGGGTCGAGCTGCCCCGCAAGGCCGGCCGCGACCTCACCGCGATCCTGCAGGCCGCGCAGTCCGGTCGGCTGGGCGGTCTGCTGGTCGGCGCCGTCGACCCCGCCGACCTGCCCGACCCGCGCCTCGCCGAGGCCGCGCTGGTCGCCGCCGGGTTCGTGGTCAGCCTCGAGCTGTTCCCCTCGGCGGTGACCGACCACGCCGACGTCGTCCTCCCGGTGGCCGCGGCGCCCGAGAAGGCCGGCAGCTACCTGGACTGGGAGGGCCGGGTGCGGCCCTTCGACGCCACCCTGCACGGCACCGGACAGCTCACCGACGCCCGCGTGCTCACCGGCCTCGCCGACGCGATGGGCGTGCGCCTGGGTCTGTCCGGCGTCGACGACGCCCGCCGCGAGCTGGTCGCCCTCGGCGGGGCCGGCCGGTCCCGCGAGGTCCGCGGGCTGGACGTCGCCCCCGCCGGCAGCCCCCGCGTGGGTGCCGAGCAGGCCGTCCTGGCGTCCTGGCGTCAGCTGCTGGACGACGGCACCCTGCAGCGCGACGAGCCGGCGCTGGCCGGCACCGCACGGCCGGCCGTCGTCCGGCTGGGCAAGGAGACCGCGGTGCGGCTCGGGGTCACCGACGGCGAGCCGGTCACCGTGACCGGCCCGGCCGGGGCGATCACGCTGCCCGCCCGCATCACCGAGATGCCCGACCGCGTGGTCTGGCTGCCCATGAACTCCCCGGGCAGCCACGTCCGGGCCGACCTCGGCACCGCGCCCGGCGGCGTCGTCACCCTGACCGCAGGAGGCGTCGCGTGACCGCACTGGCCGCCGCGGACTCGCCCACGCTGGCCGACTTCGGCAACGACGTCTGGTGGCTGGTGCTGGTCAAGATCGTCGGCGTGTTCGGCCTGCTGGTCGTCATGACGCTGTTCGCGATCGTGTTCGAGCGCAAGGTCGTCGCCCGCATGCAGCAGCGCTCGGGCCCCAACCGGGTCGGTCCGCGCGGCTACCTGCAGAGCCTGGCCGACGGCCTGAAGCTGGCGTTCAAGGAAGACATCATGCCGGCGCTGGCGGACAAGCCGGTGTACTTCATCGCCCCGGTGATCGCGACCATCCCGGCGTTCCTGGCCTTCTCGGTCATCCCGCTGGGCCCCGAGGTGTCGATCTTCGGCCAGCGCACCCCGCTGCAGCTCATCGACGCCCCGATCGGCGTGCTCGTGGTGCTCGCCTGCTCGGCGATGGGCGTCTACGGCATCGTGCTGGGCGGTTGGGCCTCGGGTTCGACCTACCCGCTGCTGGGCAGCCTGCGCAGCGCGGCCCAGATGGTCAGCTACGAGATCGCCATGGGGCTGAGCATCGTCGCGGTGTTCCTCTACGCCGGCACGATGAGCACCTCGGAGATCGTGGCCGCGCAGGCCGGGGACAACCGGCTGGACTTCTTCGGGCTCGAGTTCGACGGGCCCAGCTGGTACGCCGTGCTGCTGCCGGTCAGCTTCATCATCTACGTGATCGCGGTGGTCGGTGAGACCAACCGGGCGCCCTTCGACCTCCCCGAGGCCGAGAGCGAGCTGGTCGGCGGCTTCCACACCGAGTACTCGTCGCTGAAGTTCGCCCTGTTCTTCCTGGCCGAGTACGTCAACATGGTCACCGTCTCGGCCCTGGCCGCCACCCTGTTCCTCGGCGGCTGGCGGGCGCCGTGGCCGGTCTCGATCTGGGACGGCGCCAACTCCGGCTGGTGGCCGCTGCTGTGGTTCCTGCTCAAGGTCGTCGCCGCCCTGTTCGTCTTCATCTGGCTGCGCGGCACGCTGCCCCGCCTGCGCTACGACCAGTTCATGCGCTTCGGCTGGAAGGTGCTGGTGCCCACGGCGCTGGTCTGGATCCTCGCCGTGGCCACCATGCGCACGGTGTCCCGCGAGGCGAACCTGTCCAGCGGTGAGGTGGCCCTCTACGTCGGGCTGCCGATCGCCGCCGTCGTCCTCGCGGTGCTGCTCATCGCCTCCCGCAAGAGCAACGAGGACACCCGCATCGCCGCGCTCAACGCCGCGGCCGGGTCGATCAACCCCACCGAGCCCGAGGTGCTGCCCCCGGTGCGCACCGAGGGTGCCCGCCGCCGGCCCGCCCAGCGCAGCGGTCCCGCCCGGGCCGAGGGCGGGTTCCCCATCCCGCCGATGGACCTGGTGGTGCCCCCGTCACCCCGGCTGGCCAGCAAGGAGCCGGTCGCCGCCGGTGCGCCCGTGGCCAGCGGCCGACGCCGTCCCAGCCCCACCCCCCGGAAGGACGACGATGCCTGACCTCACCCCGGAGAGACGACGCGGCGGCGAGGTCGACCAGACCGGTGGCACCCGCTCCGCGCCGGCCGCGCGCACCAGCCGGCTGCCCGCCCCCGCCCAGGGCTTCGGCGTCACCTTCTCGACGATGTTCAAGAAGGTCACCACCGAGCAGTACCCCGACGAACCCAAGATCACGAAGCCGCGCTACCACGGCCGGCACGTGCTCAACCGGCACCCCGACGGCCTGGAGAAGTGCGTGGGCTGCGAGCTGTGCGCGTGGGCCTGCCCGGCCGACGCCATCTACGTCGAGGGCGGCACCAACACCGACGAGCAGCGGTTCAGCCCCGGCGAGCGGTACGGCGCGGTCTACCAGATCAACTACCTGCGCTGCATCTTCTGCGGGCTGTGCATCGAGGCCTGCCCCACCCGCTCGCTGACCATGAGCAACGACTTCGAGCTGGCCGACGACGACCGCGCGAGCCTGATCTACACCAAGGAGCAGCTGATGGCCCCGCTGCTGCCCGGCATGGAGCAACCCCCGCACCCCATGCGCCTGGGCGACGACGAGAAGGACTACTACCTGCGGGCCGGCTCCTGATGGGCGGCGCAGCAGCAGGCATCGAGATCGGCACGGCCGAGACCGTCGTGTTCTGGATCCTCGGCCCGATCGCCCTGGCCGGCGCGCTAGGCATGGTCTTCGCCCGCAACGCCGTGCACTCGGCGCTGTTCCTGGTGAACACGATGCTGGCGCTGGGGGTGTTCTACGTCGTCCAGGAGGCGCCGTTCCTCGGCGCGGTGCAGATCATCGTCTACACCGGCGCGATCATGATCCTCTTCCTGTTCGTGCTCATGCTGGTCGGCCGCGACTCCTCGGACTCCGTCGTCGAGACCCTCCGGGGTCAGCGGGTCGCCGCCACGGTGCTGGGCATCGGGTTCGCCGGCCTGGTCGGGGCGGGCATCGCGCGGGCCACCGAGGGCATGACCGTCGCCGGCCTGGAGTCGGTGCAGGGCGGTGCGGGCGGCGCCGCCGACGGCAACATCGAGGCCATCGCCCGGTTGCTGTTCACCCGCTACCTGCTGGCCTTCGAGGTCACCAGCGCCCTGCTGATCACCGCTGCGGTCGGCGCGATGGTGCTGGCCCACATCGAGCGCGAGCCCGGCAGCCGGCTGACGCAGAGGGAACGGTCCCGCGCCCGGTTCCTCACCTCCGACCACCCGCAGACCCTGCCCGGCCCCGGTGTCTACGCCCGGGCCAACTCCATCGCCGCACCCGGCCGGCTGCCCGACGGCAGCCCGGCCGAGGCCAGCTACGCCACCGGCGTCGAGCCCCAGGTCGTCGAGGAGCTGCCGCCCGGTGACCACACCGGCGGCGGTCCCGACGGCGCCCTGGGCACCACCCGGGGGGTGACCCGGTGAGCCTGACCAACTACCTGGTGCTGGCCGCGATCCTGTTCACCATCGGTGCCGTCGGCGTGCTGGTGCGCCGCAACGCCATCGTCGTGTTCATGTGCATCGAGCTGATGCTCAACTCGGTGAACCTCACGCTGGTCACCTTCGCCCGGGCCACCGGCACGGTCGACGGCCAGGTCATCGCGTTCTTCGTCATGGTCGTCGCCGCCGCCGAGGTCGTCATCGGGCTGGCGATCATCATGTCGATCTACCGCACCCGCCGGTCGGCCTCGGTCGACGACGCCAACCTGCTGAAGTACTGAGGGCGCCGACATGAACCCCGTGCCCGCGACCGGGCTCCTGAGTGCCTCCTGGCTGCTGATCGCGCTCCCCCTGGCCGGGGCCGCCGTCCTGCTGCTGGGCGGGAAGCGCACCGACCGCTGGGGCCACCTGCTGGCCATCACCACCGTGACCGGCGCGTTCGTGCTGGCCGTGCTGTCGGCCGTCGATCTCGCCGGCCTCGACGACCGGAGCGTCGGCGTCGACCTGTACACCTTCGTCTCCACCGGGCAGCTCGAGGTCAGCGCCGGGTTGCTCGTCGACCCGCTGTCGATCACCTTCGCCCTGCTGATCACCGGGGTCGGCGCGCTGATCCACGTGTACTCGGTCGGCTACATGGCCCACGACCCCGCGCGCCGTCGGTTCTTCGCCTACCTCAACCTGTTCGTCGCGGCGATGCTGCTGCTGGTCCTCGGCAACAGCTTCGTGGCGCTCTACGTGGGCTGGGAGGGCGTGGGTCTGGCGTCCTACCTGCTCATCGCGTTCTGGTACACCCGGCCGGCCGCGGCCACCGCGGCCAAGAAGGCGTTCATCATGAACCGGGTCGGCGACGTCGGCCTGGCCCTGGCGATCTTCCTCATGTTCACCCAGCTGGGCACGACGTCCTACGCGGGCGTGCTCGGCTCGGTCGGGGTGCTGGCCGGGGGCACGGTCACCGCGATCGGGCTGCTCCTGCTGCTGGGCGCCTGCGGCAAGTCCGGCCAGTTCCCCCTGCAGGCCTGGCTGCCCGACGCCATGGAGGGCCCGACCCCGGTCTCGGCCCTCATCCACGCCGCCACCATGGTCACCGCCGGGGTGTACCTCATCGCCCGGTCGGCACCGGTGTTCGACGCCGCCCCCGCCGCGCAGACCGTCGTGGTCATCATCGGCGCGATCACGATCATGATCGGCGCGATCGCCGGCTGCGCCTACGACGACATCAAGAAGGTGCTGGCCTGGTCCACGGTCAGCCAGATCGGCTACATGTTCCTGGCCGTCGGCCTCGGCCCCGTCGGCTACGCCGCGGGCATCGCGCACCTGCTCACCCACGGCTTCTTCAAGGCCGGGCTGTTCCTCGGCGCCGGCTCGGTGATGCACGGCATGGGCGACCGCACCGACATGCGCCGGTTCGGCGGGCTGGCCACGAAGATGACGACCACCTTCGTCACCTTCGGGCTGGGCTACCTCGCGCTGATCGGCTTCCCGTTCCTGTCCGGCTACTGGACCAAGGACGCCATCATCGAGGCCGCCTTCGACCGCGGCGGGGCGTCGGGGTACCTGCTCGGCGGCGTCGCGGTGCTCGGCGCCGGGCTGACCGCGTTCTACATGACCCGGCTGATGCTGATGACCTTCTTCGGCAAGCCCCGCTGGGAGGACGACGTGCACCCGCACGAGTCGCCCGCGGTGATGACCCTGCCGATGGTGGTGCTCGCGGTCGGCTCGGTGGCCGCCGGTTTCCTGCTGGTCGAGGTCTTCCCGCTGGCCGGCTGGCTGGCCCCCGTGTTCGGCGAGCCCGAGGAGGCCGCGGCGCACACGATCCCGCCGCTGGTGGTCAGCGTCCTGGTCACCGTCGTGGTGGCGCTCGGTGCGCTCACCGCCTGGCTGTTCGTGGGCCGCCGCGAGGTGCCCACGACGGCACCGGCCCGCGTGTCGGTCCCGGTGCGCGCCGCGCGCAACGCCCTCTACGCCGACCAGGTCAACGAGGCCGTGTTCATGCGACCGGGCATGTGGCTCACCCGGGCCCTGGTCTGGGTGGACAACCGCGGGGTGGACGGCGTGGTCAACGGCATCGGCGCCGGGCTGGGCGGTTCGTCGTCCCGGCTGGGCCGCGCGCAGACCGGGTTCGTCCGCTCCTACGCCCTCGGCATGCTCGGCGGCGCCGTCCTGGTCGTCGGGGCCCTGGTCGCGGTGACCGCAGGATGACCACCCACGACGACGAGGAGCAGCTCCCGTGAGCGACTTCCCCTGGCTGCTCGCGATGATCGCCGTCCCGGCCGTGGGCGGCGCCGCGGTGGCCGCCCTGCCCAAGGGCCGGGACCTGCTGGTCAAGCAGGTCACCCTGGCGGTCAGCGCCCTCGTGCTGGTGCTGGCCGTCCTCGCCACGGTCGCCTTCGACACCGGCGGCGACCGGTTCCAGCTGACCACCTCGGTCTCCTGGATCCCCGCCTTCGGGGTCGACTTCGCCCTCGGCGTCGACGGCATCGCGCTGGTCATGCTGCTGCTGATCGGCGTGCTGGTGCCGGTCGTCGTCGTCGCCTCGTGGGAGGACACCGGCCCCGGCGGCCGGTCCACGAAGGCCTACTTCGCCTGGCTGCTGGTGCTCGAGGCCATGATGGTCGGGGTCTTCGCGGCCACCGACGTCTTCCTGTTCTACGTGTTCTTCGAGGCCATGCTCGTCCCGATGTACTTCATCATCGGCAGCTTCGGCGGGCCGCGCCGGCAGTACGCCGCGGTGAAGTTCTTCCTGTACAGCCTGCTCGGCGGGCTGGTCATGCTGGCCTCGGTCATCGGGCTGTACGTGGTCTCGAACTCCCAGCTGGGTGAGGGCACCTTCGCCTTCGACGCGCTGCGCCAGCTCGACATCGACCCGGGCGTGCAGAAGCTGCTCTTCCTGGGGTTCTTCGTCGCCTTCGCGATCAAGGCGCCGCTGGTGCCCTTCCACACCTGGCTGCCCGACTCCGGCGCCGAGGCCCCGATCGGCGGCGGCGTGCTGCTGGTCGGCGTGCTGGACAAGGTCGGCACCTTCGGGTTCATCCGCTACTGCCTGCCGCTGTTCCCCGACGCCTCGCGCACCTTCGCGCCCTGGATCCTGGGCCTGGCGGTGGCCGGCATCCTCTACGGCGCCCTGCTCGCGATGGGGCAGTCCGACCTCAAGCGGTTCGTGACCTACACCTCGATCGCCCACTTCGGGTTCATCGCGCTGGGCATCTTCGCCTTCACCGCCGAGGGCGGCTCGGGGGCCGTGCTGTACATGGTCAACCACGGCATCTCGACCGGGATCCTGTTCCTGGCCGTCGGCATGCTGATCAGCCGCGGTGGGTCCCGGTCGATCGCCGACTACGGCGGCGTGGCGAAGAAGGCGCCGGTGCTGGCCGGGGTCTTCCTGGTCGCCGGTCTGTCCAGCCTGGCGCTGCCGGGCACCAACAGCTTCGTGTCGGAGTTCTTGGTCCTGCTGGGCTCGTTCCCGACCCGCCCGGTGTTCACGATCGTCGCCACCGCCGGGATCGTGCTCGCCGCGCTCTACGTGCTGCTGGTCGTGCAGCGGACCATGCACGGCCCCTCCCGCGGGCTGGTCGTGGACAAGCCGTTCCCCGACCTCCGCCGCCGCGAGCTGGCCGTCGTGGCCCCGCTGATCGCGCTGATCCTCGTCCTGGGGGTCTACCCGCAGCCGCTGCTGGCGCTGATCGACCCGGCGGTCGCCGCCACCATGACCGACATCGGTTCCGACCCGGGCGGCACGCCGCCGGTGCACGAACCCGTCACCGCCGAGCAGGGGGCCAACTGATGATCGAGGCACCGGACCTCTCGCTGTCCGCGCTCACCCCGCTGCTGTTCGTCTTCGGGGCGGCGCTGGTCGGCGTGCTCGTCGAGTCCTTCGCCCCCCGGCACGTCCGCCAGCCCACGCAGGTGGCGCTGGCCCTGGTCGGCACGGTCGGTGCCTTCGGGTCGACCCTGCTCGTCGCCGGTGACGACGGCACGGTCACCGGCGCCGGCGCGCTGGCCGTCGACGGCGCCGGGCACTTCCTGCAGGCCACCATCGCCGGGCTGGGTGCGCTGTCGATCCTGCTGTTCGCCGAGCGCGGCCTGGACCCCGCGAAGTCCGCGTTCGTCGCCTCGGCCGCGGTGCCCGCGGGCAGCCCCCGCGACCGCGAGCTGCTCACCGACGAGCGGGTGCAGACCGAGGTCTACCCGCTGGCCACCTTCGCCGTCGGCGGCATGATGCTCTTCGTCGCGGCCAACGACCTGCTGGTCATGTTCATCGCCCTCGAGGTGCTCAGCCTGCCGCTGTACCTGATCTGCGGTCTCGCCCGCCGTCGCCGGCTGCTCTCGCAGGAGGCGGCGGTCAAGTACTTCCTGCTCGGCGCCTTCGCGTCGGCCTTCTTCCTCTACGGCCTGGCCCTGGTCTACGGCGCCACCGGCAGCATCCGGCTCTCGGAGATCCGCCAGTCGGTCACCGACGACGGCACCGGCACCCTGCTGGTGCTCGGCCTGGGCCTGCTCGTGGTCGGGCTGATGTTCAAGGCCTCGGTCGCGCCGTTCCACACCTGGACGCCGGACGTCTACCAGGGCGCCCCGACCCCGGTCACCGCGTTCATGGCCGCCTGCACCAAGGTCGCCGCCTTCGGCGCGATCCTGCGGCTGCTCTACGTCGCCTTCGGGACGGCGGACTGGACCTGGCGGCCGCTGGTCTACGGCATCGCGATCGTCTCGATGGTCGTGGGCGCCGTCCTCGGCCTGACCCAGACCGACGTCAAGCGGATGCTCGCCTACTCCTCGATCGCGCACGCCGGGTTCCTGCTCACCGGGGTGATCGGCCTGGGCGGGGGCACCGGCTCCGGGTTGTCGGCCACGCTGTTCTACCTGCTCGCCTACGGCCTCACCACGATCGGTGCGTTCGCCGTGGTGACCTTGGTCCGGGACGGCGACGGCGAGGCCACCCACCTCTCGCAGTGGGCCGGGCTGGCCCGGCGCTCGCCGCTGACCGCGGGGGTGATGACCTTCCTGCTGCTGGCCCTGGCGGGGATCCCGCTGACCAGCGGGTTCACCGGGAAGTTCGCCGTCTTCCGGGCCGCGATCGAGGTGGGGGCCTGGCCGCTGGCCGTGGTCGCCCTGGTCACCAGCGCGGTGGCCGGCTTCTTCTACCTGCGGCTGGTCGTGCTCATGTACTTCTCCGAGCCGGCCGAGGACGGGCCGTCGGTCGGGGTGCCGGGGCTGCCGACGACGATCGTGCTGGCCGTGACGGTGGCCGCCACCCTCGTGCTGGGCGTGGTCCCGGGCTCGGTGCTCGACCTGGCCGACCGCGCCGCGACGCTGGTCGGGTAGGGCAGCGTCGGCGTCCCCACCTGCGGCGACTAGATTCAGCGGCCATGAGCGGGAGCCAGACGCAGACGTGGAACCGGCCGGGCAGGCCGGCGTCCACCGTCGGGTCCTGGCTGCCCGAGGGCCCGCTGGGTGAGTCGTTGGCCGCGGGCCTTGCCCGGGTCGAGTCGGCCCTGCAGGCCTCGGTGACCAGCGACCACGAGTTCGTCGCCGAGGCCGCCGCGCACCTGATGACCGCCGGCGGCAAGCGCTTCCGGCCGGTGCTGGCGCTGCTGGCCGCGCAGCTGGGCGACGCCGACGCCGACGACGTGGTCTCGGCCGCCGTGGTCTGCGAGCTCACGCACCTGGCGACGCTCTACCACGACGACGTCATGGACGAGGCCGCCGTCCGGCGCGGCGCGGCCAGCGCGAACAGCCGTTGGAGCAACAGCATCGCCATCCTGACCGGCGACTTCCTCTTCGCCCGGGCCTCGGACCTGCTGGCCGACCTGGGCCCCGAGGCGGTGCGGGTGCAGGCGCGCACCTTCGAGCGCCTGGTCACCGGGCAGATCCGCGAGACGGTGGGCCCGGCTGCCGGTGAGGACCCGATCGCCCACCACCTCTCGGTGCTGGCGGACAAGACCGGGTCGCTGGTGGCCACCTCGGCGCGGTTCGGCGCCACGTTCGCCGGGGTCGACCCCGCCGTCGTCGAGGACCTCACCGCCTACGCGGAGGAGGTCGGGGTGGCCTTCCAGCTCTCCGACGACCTGATCGACATCGTCAGCGAGCGCGGCACCTCGGGCAAGCTGCCCGGCACCGACCTGCGCGAGGGCATCGCCACGCTCCCGGTCCTGCTGGTGCTCGCCGGCGACGACCCGGCCGAGGCGCGGTTGCGCCAGCTGGTCGCCGGGCCGATCACCGACGACGCCGAGCACGCCGAGGCCCTGGCCCTGCTGCGCGCCTCGGCCTCCCTGACCCGGGCCACCGAGGTGCTCGACTCCTACGCCGACCGCGCCCGGGCCCGGCTGGGCAGCGTGCCGGCCGGCGAGGTCCGCGAGGCCCTCGACGCCCTCTGCGACTACGTGGTCACCCGCAGCGCCTGAGGCGCGCACCGCGGCTGCACCGTGGCCGGACTCCGGCGACACTGGGGGCGATGAGCACCCACCGCGCTGCCCGCCCGACCGCACTCCTCACCGGCCTGGTGCTGCTGGCCGGTTGTTCGTCCGGGTCCTCCGACCCGGACGACGCAGCCACCGCGGCGCCGTCCGACGCGCCGGCCCTGCAGGTCGAGGTGCTGGCCGACGGTCTGGACCACCCGTGGGACGTCGCCCAGGCCCCCGACGGCACGCTGCTGCTCGACGAGCGCGGTGGGGGCTTCACCGCCGTGCGCCCCGACGGCAGCACGCAGGAGGTGGCCGCGGACCTCGGCGACCTGTGGGCCGAGGGCGAGACCGGCCTGATGGGCCTGGTCCTCGACCCGGCGTTCGACACCGATCGCCGGTTCTACACCTGCATGGGCGTGGCCGACGGCGGCGCGGACGGCGGCCCCGGCATCGAGGTGACCGCCTGGACCGTCGACGAGGGGTGGACGGCGGCCTCCCGGGTCGCCGACCCCCTGGTGGGCCAGATCCCGGTGAACGCCGACTCCGGCCGGCACGGTGGCTGCCGGCTGCGCTTCGACCCCGACGGCCAGCTGCTGATCGGCACCGGTGACAACGCGCTGGGCACCAACCCGCAGGACCTCTCCACCCAGGCCGGCAAGCTGCTGCGGGTCGACCCGCAGACCGGGCAGCCCTCGGCCACCAACCCGTTCCTCGAGCTGACCGACCCCACCTCGCACGCGATCGTGGGCTACGGCCACCGGAACGTGCAGGGCATCGCCGTGCGGCCCGGCACGGGCGAGGTGTTCACCGCCGAGCAGGGCAGCCAGGTCGACGACGAGGTCAACCTCGCCCAGGACGGCGGCAACTACGGCTGGGACCCGGTCGGCGCCGGCGAGTACGACGAGAGCGTGCCGATGACCGACCCCGACATCCCCGGCGCGATCGCCGCCGTGTGGTCCTCCGGCGACCCCACGATCGCCGTCTCCGGCATCACCTTCCTGGACGGCGAGCAGTGGGGCAGCTACGACGGCCTGCTCCTGCTCGGGGTGCAGAAGGACACCGGCGTGCTCGCGCTGCGGCTGGCCGACGACGGGTCGCTGGTCGAGCAGTTCCGCATCCCGGAGCTCGAGGGCACCTACGGCCGGGTGCGCACCCCGCAGCTGGGCTCCGACGGTGCGCTGTACCTGACCACCGACAACGGTGACGGGGCCGACCAGCTCCTGCGCGTCACCCCCGCGAGCTGACCCGCTCGGGTACCGGGGTGCCGGCCGGCAGCAGCGGGCAGGGCTCGGGCTCGCCCCACACGGTGCGCAGCGGGAGGACGCCGGCCCAGTCGGCCTGCGGGTCGGCGAGGTCCCGCTCGTCCTCGCCGGGCGGGCCGGTGCGGACCTTGACGCTGGCCTCGGTGAGGTCCAGCGCGAGCACGGCGGTGGCGGCCAGCTCCTTGCGGTCGGGCTGCCGGCTGTGGTCCCACGAGCCGGGGGCGAGGTGCTCGGTCAGCACGGCCAGCCCGTGCCACCGCTCGTCCGGGTCGGTGACCAGCCGCGCCGTGCCCTGCACGACGGCCGACCGGTGGTTCATCGAGTGGTGGAAGGCCGACCGGCTGTAGACGATGCCGTCGACGTGGGTGACGGTGAAGCAGACCGGGATGCCCGCACCGGCCGCCCGCAGCGACGCGGCGCCGCTGGAGCCGTGCAGGTACAGCGTCTCGCCGTCCCGGCCGTACCCGGTGGGCAGCACGACCGGCCCGCTGGGCATGGCCAGGCCCAGGTGCCCGATCAGCCCGGCGTCGAGCACGGCGTGCAGGTCGGCGCGGTCGGTGCGGGCCCGCACGGCGTTGCGCCGCACGGTCGAGCGGGGGGTGGGGGACAGCGGCGTACTGGTCACGGGACCATCCTGCCGTCGTCCGTGGCATCCTCCGATGGCCAATCCGCACCAGTTCCGGGAGGCCACCGGTGCTCGAACCACCACCCGTCCAGCTCGACCGGGGCTCGGGTGTGCCCCTCGCCGTCCAGCTCGCCGACGGGCTCCGCGCCGCCGCCGCGTTGCGCGCCGGCGACCGGCTGCCCTCGACCCGCGAGCTGGCCACCCTCCTCGGCGTCAGCCGCACGGTGACCGCGGCCGCCTACGACCAGCTGCTGGCGGAGGGGTGGCTGGCCGGCCGGCGCGGGGTGGGCACCTTCGTGGTCGGCACCCCGGTCGCGGCCAGGCCGGCCCGGGCCGCCGTCCCGCCCTCGTCCGGCCCGCGGGTCGACCTGCGGCCGGGGGCGCCCTGCACCGAGGTGGTCGACCGGGCCGCCTGGCGTCGGGCGTGGCGGGCGGCCGGCGACCGGGACCCCGACACCGGCTACGACGCGGCCGGCGACCCGGTGTTCCGGTCGGCCGTGGTGGAGCACCTGCTGCGGCACCGCGGGCTGCCCGCCGACCCGGCGGACGTGCTGGCCAGCGGGGGGACGTCGGCCGCGGTGGCCGAGCTGGCCGGGCTGCTGCCGCACGGGTCGCGGGTGGGGGTGGAGGACCCGGGCTACCGGCGGGCGGTCGGCGCGCTGCGGGCGGCGGGCATCGAGGTCGTGCCGCTGGCGGTGGACGACGACGGCCTGGTGGTCGACGCGGTCCCGGCCGGGTTGGCCGCCGTCTACTGCACCCCGGCCCACCAGTTCCCCCTCGGCGGACGGCTGCCGGCGCCGCGGCGGGCCGCGCTGGTGGCCCGGGCGCGCGCCGAGGGCTTCACGGTCTGGGAGGACGACTACGACGGCGAGCTGCGCTACGACGTCGCCCCGCTGCCGCTGCTGGCCGCGCTGGCCCCCGACGTCGTCGTCCACCTGGGGACGGCGTCCAAGGTGGTCAGCCCCACCCTTGGCCTGGGCTGGGTGGTGGCCCCGCCGGCGCTGCGGGACCAGTTGCTGCAGCGCCGCACCGACACCGGTCTGCGGCCGGGCCGCTCGGGCCAGCGGGTGTTCGCCGCGCTGGCCACCTCGGGGGACCTCGCCCGGCACCTGCGGCGGTTGCGCCGCGAGCTGGCCGACCGCCGCGAGCTGGTGCGCGCCGCCGTGGCGACCGCCGGGCTGGTCACCACCGGGGACGCCGCCGGTGCGCACCTCGTCGTCCCGCTGGCCGACCGAGCCGTGGAGCAGGCGGTCGCCGCCGACCTGGCCGGCCGGGGCATCGCCGTCGGCACCCTGGCCGAGCAGCAGCTGACCGACACCCGGGCCGGCCTGGTGGTCGGCTGGGCGGCACCCCCGCGCGCCGACCTCCCCGCGGCCCTCACCGCCCTCACCCACGCCCTCGGGGTCAGGTCGTGACGGGCAGGTGCAGGGGGCCGCGGAGCACGGTGGCCACCCGGGGGACGGCGGGGCCGGCCGGGCGCAGCCGCGGGGCCCGCTCGGCGAGCAGCCGGAGGGCCACCTCGCCCTCCAGCCGGGCCAGCGGGGCACCCAGGCAGTAGTGCGCGCCGCCGGAGAAGGCCAGGTGCGGCACGGTCTGCTCGCGGTGCAGGTCGAACCGGTCGGGGTCGGGGTGCACCGCGGGGTCGCGGTTGGCGCTGGCCATCAGGACCAGGACGCCGCTGTCCTTGCGCAGGGGCCGGCCGTCGACCTCGACGTCCTCGTGGGCGAAGCGGGCGGTGAGCTGGACCGGCGGGTCGTACCGCAGCGTCTCCTCGACCGCGGCCGCGGCGAGCGAGGGGTCCGCGGCCAGCGCGGCCCACTGGCCGGGGGTGCGGTGCATGGCCTGGACGGCGTTGCCGATCAGGTTGGTGGTGGTCTCGAACCCGGCCACCAGCAGCAGCTGCGCCAGGGCCAGCACCTCGTCGGCGGTGGCGGTGCCGCCGTCGACCGCACCGGCCAGCGTCGAGATCACGTCCTCGCCCGGGTGGGTGCGCCGCTGCTCGAGGAGCTGGCCGAACAGCGCCCGCATGCCGTCGGTGGCCCTGGTCAGCTCGCGCACGTGCGCGGGTGAGCGGACGCCGTCCAACGAGGAGCCCAGCGCCAGGCCCCAGCGGGCGAACCGCTCGGCGTCGACGTCGGGCACGTCGAGCAGGGCGGAGATCACCCGGATGGGCAGCGGCGAGGCGAGCTCGGCGACCAGGTCGACCGGCCCGCCCCGGGCGAGGGCGGCGTCGAGCAGCTCGGTGGTCACCTGCTCGGCGACCGCGCGGTAGTGCGCCAGCCGGCGGGGGGCGAATGCCGGCTGGGCCAGCCGGCGCAGCCGGGTGTGGTCGGGCGGGTCGATCGTGAGCAGCGAGAGGTCCACCGGTTCCATCAGCGAGGGCCCGTCGCCCTCGCCCAGCCGGCTGCGGCCGTCGGAGAGCCGCACCCCCAGCCGCCGGTCGCGCAGCACGGCCTCGACCGAGGCGTGGGTGGCCAGCGCGGTCAGCCCGGTGCGGCTGCGCACCGGGCCGTCGGCGAGCTGGGCCGCGCGCAGCTGGGCGTAGACCGGGTAGGGGTCCAGCCGCCACGGGCGGTGCAGCAGCCGGGCGACCCGGTCGCCGCGCAGCGCGAGGGCCATGCCGCCGGCCCGCATGGCGCCGATGCGGGCCCCGAGCACGACGTCCTCGACCAGGCGGCCGGTCGAGGTCGTCGGCCGGGTGCGGACCACGTCGTCCACCCCGGTGCTCATCGGTGCCCGTGTCCGACCCGGAAGTAGGTGTTAGTCGCGTTCACACCAACACCTTCCACCAGGTCGGGCAGCGGCGCAAGGTCAGGCGACCGTCCAGGTGTCCGAGCCGCGCAGGAGGGCGTCCAGGTCGGCGGGCTGGCCGGAGCGGGCGTCGGCGAGCTGGTCGGTCATCATCTCGTCGTAGGTCGGCTTGCGGATCGACCGGAACACGCCCATCGGGGTGTACCGGAGGTCCTGCGACGACAGCCGGGACAGCGCGAAGGCGTACGACGGGTCGGTGCGGTGGGCGTCGTGCACGACGATCGCCGACTCGTCGACCTGGTTGGTCTCGGCGATGCGCAGCCCGCCGAACCCGTCGGCCACCACGCACGAGGCGCCGTCGGGGCCGAAGACCAGCTTCTCGCCGTGCACCAGCGGGATCGACCACTGGGTGCCGGTGGTCGGGTCCTTGAGCAGCTCGAAGGCGCCGTCGTTGAAGATGTTGCAGTTCTGGTAGATCTCGACCAGCGACGTGCCCTGGTGCTCGGCGGCCTGCCGCAGCACGTCGGTGAGCCCCTTGCGGTCGGAGTCCATCGCCCGGCCCACGAAGGTGGCGTCGGCACCGAGGGCGAGCGACACGGGGTTGAACGGGTGGTCCAGCGACCCCATCGGGGTGCTCTTGGTGACCTTGCCGATCTCCGAGGTGGGGGAGTACTGGCCCTTGGTGAGCCCGTAGATCCGGTTGTTGAACAGCAGGATCGTCAGGTTCACGTTGCGCCGCAGCGTGTGGATCAGGTGGTTGCCGCCGATGGACAGCGCGTCGCCGTCGCCGGTCACGACCCACACCGACAGGTCCGGCCGCGAGGCGGCCAGCCCGGTCGCGATCGCCGGCGCCCGGCCGTGGATCGAGTGCATCCCGTAGGTGTTCATGTAGTACGGGAAGCGGCTGGAGCAGCCGATGCCCGACACGATGACCATGTCCTCGCGGGCGATGCCGAGGCTGGGCAGGAACGACTGGACGGCGTTGAGGATCACGTAGTCCCCGCAGCCGGGGCACCAGCGCACCTCCTGGTCGGTCTTCATGTCCTTGGCCTTGAGCGACGTCTGCTTCTCGCCGCCCAGCTCGACCGACCGCGCGACCGCGTCGGCGATCCGCTGGTCGAAGGCGGGCATCCCGAGCTCGTGCACGTGCTCGTCGATGGGTGAGGTGGTCATGCGGGGCCCTCGGTTCCGGTGCTGTCGATGACGTCCTGGAGGACGGCGGCGAGCTCGGCGGCCCGGAAGGGCAGCCCGCGCACCTGGGTGTGGCTCTGCACGTCGACGAGGTACTTCGCGCGCAGCAGCAGGGACAGCTGGCCGAGGTTCATCTCGGGGCACACCACGCGGTCGTAGGACCGCAGGATGTCGCCGAGGTCGGCCGGCAGCGGGTTCAGGTGGCGCAGGTGGACCTGCGCGATGGACCGGCCCGAGCGGCGGATGCGCCGGCAGGCGGCCCCGATCGGCCCGTACGTCGAGCCCCAGCCGATGACCGCGACCCGCGCGTCGCCGTCGGGGTCGTCGACCTCGGTGGGCGGCAGCGAGGCGGCGATGCCGTCGACCTTGGCCTGCCGGGTGCGGGTCATGAAGTCGTGGTTGGCCGGGTCGTAGCTGATGTTGCCGGTGCCGTCGGCCTTCTCCAGCCCGCCGATGCGGTGCTGCAGACCCTTCGTGCCGGGCACCGCCCACGGGCGGGCCAGGGTCTCGGGGTCGCGCAGGTAGGGCAGGAACTCGCCGTCCACCCCGTTGGGCTCGGTGGCGAACTCGACGTCGATGTCGGGGAGGGTGTCGGCGGCCGGCACCGACCACGGCTCGGCGCCGTTGGCCAGGTAGCCATCCGACAGCAGGAACACCGGCGTGCGGTAGGCCAGCGCGATCCGGGCGGCCTCGATGGCGGCGTCGAAGCAGTCGGCGGGGGAGCGGGGTGCCACCACGGGCACCGGCGCCTCGCCGTTGCGGCCGAACAACGCCTGCAGCAGGTCCGACTGCTCGGTCTTGGTGGGCAGCCCGGTCGAGGGCCCGCCCCGCTGGACGTCGACGATGACCAGCGGCAGCTCGGTCATCACGGCCAGGCCGATGGTCTCGGCCTTCAGCGCCACGCCGGGGCCCGACGTCGTCGTCACGCCCAGGGCGCCGCCGAAGCTGGCCCCGAGCGCAGCACCGATGCCGGCGATCTCGTCCTCGGCCTGGAAGGTGCGCACCCCGAAGGCCTTGTGCTTGCTCAGCTCGTGCAGCACGTCCGAGGCCGGGGTGATCGGGTAGGCGCCCAGGAACACCGGCAGGCCCGACAGCTGCCCGGCGGCGACCAGGCCGTAGGCCAGCGCCTGGTTGCCCGAGATGTTCCGGTAGGTGCCCGGGGCCATCGGGGCGGGCTTGATCTCGTAGGAGACCGCGAACGCCTCGGTGGTCTCGCCGTAGTTGAACCCGGCGCGGAACGCGGCGATGTTGGCCGCGGCGATCTCGGGCTTCTTGCGGAACTGGCGCTCCAGGAAGCGCACGGTGCCCTCGGTGGGCCGGTGGTACATCCACGACAGCAGACCGAGGGTGAACATGTTCTTGCTGCGCTCGGCCTCCTTCTTGCCCAGCCCCGAGTCGGCGAGCGCGTCGGTGGTCATCGAGGTCAGCGGCACGCTCACCAGCTGCCAGCCGTCCAGCGAGCCGTCCTCGAGGGGGTTCTCCGCGTAGCCGACCTTGGCCAGGTTGCGCGGGGTGAACTCGTCGGCGTCGGCGATCAGCAGGCCGCCGCCGGGCAGGTCGGCCAGGTTGGCCTTCAGCGCGGCCGGGTTCATCACGACCAGCACGTCGGGGGCGTCCCCGGGGGTCATGATGTCGTGGTCGGCGAAGTGCAGCTGGAAGCTGGACACGCCCGGCAGGGTCCCCGTGGGCGCCCGGATCTCGGCGGGGAAGTTCGGCAGGGTCGACAGGTCGTTGCCGAAGGACGCCGTCTCGCTGGTGAACCGGTTGCCGGTCAGCTGCATGCCGTCGCCGGAGTCGCCGGCCAGCCGGATGACGACGCGGTCCAGGGACACGACGCTCTTGACGAGCCCGCCCGGGGCCGAGGGCGGTGCCTCGACGGGGGCCTGCTCGGGGGTGCTGTGGGTCATCAGGGGTGTACCTCCACCGGCCGAGGTTACGTTCCCGTCACGGGGCCCCGCGTCCCCGGGAGCTGGAGGTGAGGGAGCACACAGGCTGCCCTCACCTGCGCAGGTCAGCCGAGCTTCGCGCCGAACTCGCGCAGGGTGCGGGCGGCGACCTCGCGGAGCTTGACGTTGGTCTCCTGGCTGACGGTGCGCAGGACGCCGAAGGCGTCGTCGGGGGTGACCTGGCGGACGACCGCGATGGCCCCCTTGGCCTGCTCGATCACCGCCCGCGACGCGATCGCCTCCTCGAGCTGCGAGATGAGCGTCGCCGACCGGTGCTGGCGCAGCTGCCCGGCGACCAGCCCGCTGGCGATCCGCCCGATCAGCGTGGCCAGCGCCTCGTCGTCGTCGTCGAAGCCGTCCCGCGACCGGCTGTACAGGTTCAGCGCGCCGAACCGCCCCCCGTCGACGACCAGCGGGCAGGCGAGGAAGGCCAGCACGCCGTCCTCCTGCGCCGCACGGGTGAAGTCGGGCCAGGCCTGCATGGCCTCGGCCACGGTGACCCGGACGCAGGTCTCGGTGCGGACGGCGTGCAGGCACGGCCCGTCGTCCACGTCGTACTGGTCGCGGTCCACGGCGAGGGTGCGCTCGTCGGTCCAGGCCGAGGTGAACGGGGTGCCCTCCTGCACCACGGTGACCCCGGCGGAGTCGCAGTCCTCGATCGTCGCCTTGGCGGTGCGCACCACGAGCTGCAGGAGCTCGGTCACCTCCCGGCCGTGCGCCTCGGGACCGGTGAGCGCGTCGACGACGAGGCCCACCGCCTGCGGGCGGCGGGTCGCCACCGTGGCCACGAGGTCGCGCGTGCCGAGGCCCGAGGCCCGGTTCAGCTCGTCGGTGGCCGACGGGCGCACACGTGCCTGCTCGCCGGTGTCCGTGTCGGTGCTCATGGCCTGGGGGTTGCTCGCCCACCGGCGCGGCAAACCTCCCGCGAGGTGCCGAAGGCGGGGAACGGCCCCCCGACCCGCGGCGTTGAGCGGGCGTGCACCGCTGGAACAACGGTCTGCGGACCGCGCTGCTGCTGGGCCTGATGGCCGGGGTCGTCCTGCTGGTGGGCGCCCTGCTCGGTGGGCGCAGCGGGTTGGTCGTCGCGGTGTTCGTGGCCCTCGGCATCAACGGGTACGCCTACTACAACAGCGACACGCTGGCGCTGCGGTCCATGCGGGCCTTCCCGGTCACCGAGACGCAGGCCCCGCAGCTGTACGCCATCGTGCGGGAGCTGGCCACCGAGGCCCGCCAGCCGATGCCGCGGCTGTACGTCAGCCCCACCGACCAGCCCAACGCCTTCGCGACCGGTCGCAACCCGCGCAACGCCGCGGTGTGCTGCACCCAGGGCATCCTCACGCTGCTCGACCGGCGGGAGCTGCGCGGCGTCCTGGCCCACGAGCTCTCGCACGTCCACAACCGCGACATCCTGATCAGCTCGGTCGCCGGGGCCATGGCCACCGTGGTCACCTTCGCGGCGCAGATGGCGATGTTCTCCAGCCTGCTGGGCGGGCGCTCCGACGACCGCGGCGGGGGCAACGCCCTCGGCAGCCTGCTGCTGGTGGTCCTCGGTCCGGTGGCCGCCGGGCTCGTGCAGATGGGCGTCAGCCGCAGCCGGGAGTACGAGGCCGACGCCTCGGGGGCGCGGCTCTCGCACGACCCGCTGGCCCTGGCCTCGGCGTTGCGCAAGTTGGAGCAGGGGGTGGCGGCCCGCCCCCTGCCCCAGGACCGGCGCCTGGTGACCCAGAGCCACCTGATGATCGCCAACCCGTTCCGGGGGGCGGGCATGGCGCAGCTGTTCGCCACCCACCCCCCGATGGCCGAGCGCATCGCCCGCCTCGAGCAGATGGTGTAAGGACCCCGTCGCCCCCCATGACGCGCTCCGCACGCCACGGGTCCCTGCGACGGGGCCGTTCCATCAGCTCACCTGTAGTTGTCGAACTGCAGGGCGATCTCGAAGTCCTTGCCCTTCAGCAGCTGCTGCACGGCCTGCAGGTCGTCCCGCTTCTTGCCGCTGACCCGGAGCTGGTCGCCCTGGATCTGCGCCTGGACGCCCTTGGGCCCCTCGTCCCGGATGGCCTTGGCGATCTGCTTGGCCTTGTCCGACGCGATGCCCTGCTGGATGGTCGCCGAGATCTTGTAGGTCTTGCCGGAGGCCTGCGGCTCCCCGGCGTCCAGGGCCTTCATCGAGATGCCCCGCTTCACCAACTTCTCCCGGAACACCTCCAGCGCCGCGGCCACCCGCTCCTCGGTGTCCGCCGTGAGGGTCACGCCCTCCTCGCCGGCCCACGCGATCGCGGCGTTGGTGCCGCGGAAGTCGAACCGCTGGGACAGCTCCTTGCCCGCCTGGTTCAGCGCGTTGTCGACCTCCTGGCGGTCCACCTTGCTGACGACGTCGAACGATGCATCTGCCATCTCGGTCTCTCCTCCTGTGCGGCCGGGCCACCCGGTGGGGCGGTCGGACCGGTCTTGTACGCTCGTCGGGCACCACAGCACGCGGCGGGTTGCCCGAGTGGCCAATGGGAGCGGACTGTAAATCCGTCGGCTTAGCCTACGAAGGTTCGAATCCTTCACCCGCCACGCCCGGTGCGACGGCCCTCGACCACCACGGTCGGGGGCCGTCGTCGTGGGCGGGCCTCACGCGGTGGGCGCCTGGGCGCTGGCCACCGCGGTCCGCTCCAGCTGCCGACCGCCGAGGAACAGCCACCCGAACGCGATGGACACCGACCGGGTGCAGGTGACGGTGGCCTCGGCGCCGTCCACGGTCACCGACCACGCGTCCAGCCGGGTGCCCCCGTCGGCGAGCTGGTCGGCCACCGCGACCTCGGCGCCGGCCCGGTCCAGCGGCAGGTACCCGTCGACGCCCCGGGCGTAGGCCGCGCCGGCCTCGGTCTGGTTCGCCGCGGCCAGTGCCGCCCCGTCGCAGACCGACTGCACGCGCTGCTGCTCCAGGAAGGCGTCGGAGGCGGCGATCGCGCCGAAGGCCATGAGGGCGGCCACCAACCAGCAGACCAGGACGAAGGGCAGCGTGGACCCCTGCTCCGACCTGCTCGTCCGGTCCTCCACGCGGCGCACTGTAGGTGTCCGGGGGCTGGTGGTCACCGCCCGCGGTGCGCGCTGGGGACGGCGCGGCGGGTCGGGTGCCGCAGCCGGCCGGCGTCGTGATCTCCGGTCCGCACCCGGTTGCACAGCGTCACGACTCGGTGGTGGGGGCGAGCGGACCGGCGCTGGTCCCGTCCCGCGCGTGTCGCGGACGTCCCCGTTCCGTAGCTGTGGGCGCGCCCGGCACTCGCCGTAGGTCATCCCCTGCTCCAGGTGACCGAATACCCTCGATTCGGTGACTTGAGGTCGTCAAATGTCACCGCAGGGTGACGACGCCCCCGTCTGTCACCCGGTCGTGATGTCAACAACTTGCCCGAACGGGTGACGGATCGCAGTCTTCCCAGAGCGGTCCGTGCCGACCTTGCTCTGCCCCCGCGTGGGCGGCTGCCGCAGTCCAGCAGTCCTGCCATGCCTGAGGAGGCGTCATGTCCAGCACCATCGCCATGTCCAGCACCGTCGAGACCACCACCGCCCGCGGCGCGCGCTGGGGCCGCGGGGCCCGCTGGGGCCGCGGCGCCCGCTGGGGCCGCTGATCCCCGACCGGTTCGGGGAGAGTGTCGGCCGACGGTGCCGATGCTCTCCCTGACCCGGAGGGATGAGAAGCCGTCGGTGTGACGGTCACTCGCTGTTAGCCTTGCCGCGTCTTCCCATCGACAGGACGTGACATTGGCCGACCGCCCAGATGCGCGCGCGCCGCGGCCATCCGTCGTGCGGCGGCCGTGGACACCGGCGGTCTTCGCCGGCGCCGTCGCCGTGGCCGTCGCCGTGCCCGCGTTCGCCCCCGTGCCCGCGTTCCCGGGCGTCGTCCTCGTCGGTCTGCTGACCCTGGCGTTCCTGGTGACCGACGCCTCGACCATCGACGTCGAGTTCCGGCGCCAGACCTACGTCTTCTTCCCGGTCGAGTTCGCGCTGGTCGTCGGGCTGGTCGAGGTGGGTGGGCTCTGGACGGCCCTCGCCCGCGTGCTCGCCCTGGGCGTGGTGCTGCTGCGCCAGCCCTACGGCTGGTCGAAGGCCGCCTTCAACCTGGCGCTGGGCGTCGTGGAGATCGCGGCGGCCTGGGCCGTGGTCCGGGCGCTCGGCCTGGGCGCGCTGGAGGACCCGCGGTCCTGGCTGGTGCTGCTGGTCGCCGTGGTCGTGGTCGGGGTGGTCGACCTGCTCATGGTCGGCACCGCCGTGGCGATGGTCGAGGGCCGGCCACCGGCCGCGTTCTGGGTGGGTGCGCTGGTCCCCAGCGTCACCGTCGGCCCGCTGTGCGTGGCCCTGGCGCTGGTGGCCCTGCAGGTGACCGACGACCAGCCGCTGGCCTGGGTGCTGGTGGTGCCCGTCGTGGCCGCGATCCTGCTGGTGTTCCGCCAGTCGGCGACCGCCGTCCGCGAGCGGCGGAGCGTGCAGTCCGTGCACGACTTCGCGCGCCGGGTCGAGCAGCTCTCGCCCGACGAGGACGGCACCCGCGAGCTGGTCCGGGCCGTCCGCGAGCTGCTCAACGCCGACCGGGTCGCCCTGTGGTTGCCGCCCTACCTGGACGAGGAGCCCCGGCTGGTGCTCGACCGGGCCGGCGAGGGCCCGGACTGGTACGCCGGGCCCAGCGACCCCGAGGACCTCGTCCGCCGCCGTGCCGTCGACCGCGACAGCGGAGGGCCCGTGCTGCTGCGCGCGGCGAAGGCGACCGCCGAGGAGCGCGAAGCCCTGCGGCGACGGGCCGCCCAGGAGGTCCTGGGGGCGCCGATCGTCACCGCCGCGGGGGAGTACGGGTACCTGGAGGTCTGCGACCGGCAGAGCGACGTCGTCCCGTTCGAGTCCGGCGACCGGGCCGTGCTGGACTCGATGCTCACCCACGTCAACGCGGTCATCCGCCAGCAGCAGCTGCTGACCCGCATCCGCTACGACGCCGACCACGACGGGCTCACCGGCCTGCCCAACCGCCAGCGGCTGGCCACCGAGATCGACGTCCTCCTGCAGAGCGGGTCCGCCGAGGTGCGGGCCGGGCTGGTGTTCGCCTCGCTGGACAACTACACCGACGTGACCGACACGCTGGGCCACGCGGCCAGCGACGAGCTGCTGCTGGTCACCGCCGGGCTGCTGCGCGAGCACGCCCCGCCCGCGGCGCTGGTCGCCCGCATGGAGGGCGGGCAGTTCGCGGTCCTCCTGCCGGGGCTGAGCCTGCCGGCCACCGAGCGGGCCGCGCGCCGGCTGCGCGACGCCGCGGCCACCCGGGCGCGCGTGGCCGGCCTGGACCTCGACGTCCTGCTGACGTTCGGCGTCGCGGCCGCCCCGGTGCACGGCACCGACTCGGGCACGCTGATGCAGCGCGCCGACGTCGCCCTCCTGGCCGGCCACAGCTCGGGCGGGGTGGCCAGCTACCACCCGGTGCTCGACCAGCAGAGCCTGCGGCGGTTGCAGCTGGGCACCGAGCTGGAGTCGGCGATGGCCGAGAAGCAGATCACCGTGGTGTTCCAGCCCATCGTCGACACCCGGACCTCCGACATCGTCTCGGTCGAGACCCTGGTCCGCTGGGCGCACCCCCGCTACGGCAACGTGCCGCCGGACGACTTCATCGGCCTCGCCGAGCAGATCGGCCGCATCGGCGCCGTCACCGACTACGTGCTGGACCTCGCCCTCGAGCGCTGCCGCAAGTGGCTGGACCAGGACATCGCGCTGTCGGTCGCGGTCAACCTCTCGGCGCGGTGCCTGGCCGAGCCCGACCTGGTCGACCGGGTCCGCGGCGCGCTGCGGCACCACGGCGTCCCCGGCTCGCTGCTGACCCTCGAGCTGACCGAGGGCATCGTCGTCGACGACTCGGTCCGCAACTCCACCGTGCTGGCCGACCTGCACTCGCTGGGGCTGCGGCTGTCGATGGACGACTTCGGCACCGGCTACTCCTCGCTGTCCCAGCTGCGCCAGCTGCCGATCGACGAGCTCAAGATCGACAAGTCCTTCGTGCTCGGCATGTCCACCAGCCAGAGCGAGTCCTTCATCGCCCGCTCGATCGTCGAGCTGGCCCACAACCTGGGGCTGCGGGTGGTCGCGGAGGGCGTCGAGGACGAGGTGACCCGGGACCTGCTGGCCGAGATGGGCTGCGACAAGCTCCAGGGATTCCTGGTCAGCCGCCCGTTGCCCGACGACCGCCTGGAGAACTGGCTGCTGGCCCGCACCGGCGTCCGGTCGGCCGCGCCGGGCGCGCCGCACCGCCGGTTGTTCGTCCGCTCCTGAGGGTTTGTTACAGTTCTCGCCGCACGCTCCGCGAGGAGCTGCAGGCCCCTTTAGCTCAGTCGGCAGAGCGTCTCCATGGTAAGGAGAAGGTCTACGGTTCGATTCCGTAAAGGGGCTCCGATCAGCCCGGGCCGGTTGCGAGACCGGCCCGCACGATCGCGGCGGCGTAGCTCAGCCTGGTAGAGCAAACGGCTCATAATCGTTGTGTCACCGGTTCAAGTCCGGTCGCCGCTACCCATGACGGACCCCTCCACGGGGTCCGTCGGCGTGTGGGGGACCCCACGCGCCACCCGATCCCGAACAAGGCGAGGAAACGCTCATGGCAGCCACCGATGTCCGTCCGAAGATCACCCTGGCCTGCCAGGAGTGCAAGAACCGCAACTACATCACCCGCAAGAACCGTCGGAACGACCCCGACCGGCTCGAGCTGAAGAAGTACTGCCCCAAGGACAAGAAGCACACGGTCCACCGCGAGACCCGCTGACGGTCGTCGCACGGATCGCCGGAGGGCGGGGAGCATGACGCTGGACGCAGGACTGGTCGGGCGCAGCTACCCGCCCTCCGTCGTGTACGAGGTCGGTCGCGAGAAGATCGCCGAGTTCGCCGCGGCGCTCGGCGACCCGGACCCGGTCTACCGCGACCCGGAGGCGGCCCGGGCGGCCGGGCACCCCGACGTCATCGCGCCGCCCACGTTCGCCATCGTGCTGAGCCTGGGCGCCGGGAACGTCGTGCTCGAGGACCCCGACGTCGCGATCGACTACAGCCGGGTCGTGCACGGCGAGCAGAAGTTCGTCCACCACCGCCCCGTCCGGGCCGGCGACCGGCTCGTCGCCACGGCCTCGATCGAGGCCGTGCGCACCGTGGCCGGCAACGACATGCTGACCACCCGCGTCGACCTGACCACCGAGGACGGCGAAGCCGTGTGCCGCACCAGCTCCATGCTCGTCGCGCGGGGCACGGCCGCCGAGGGGAGTGCCTGATGGCCGCCGTGGTCGGGTTCGCCGACGTCGAGGTCGGCACCGAGCTGCCCGGGCAGACGTCGACCGTGACCCGGGCCGACCTCGTCCGCTACGCCGGCGCCTCCGGTGACTTCAACGTCATCCACTGGAACGAGCGCGTGGCCACCGAGGTAGGGCTCCCCGGCGTCATCGCGCACGGCATGCTCACCGCCGGCCTCGCCGCCCGCGCGGTGACGGCCTGGGCGGGTGACCCCGGCGCGCTCGTCGAGTACTCGGTGCGGTTCAGCCGTCCGGTCGTCGTGCCCGACGACGGCACCGGTGCCGAGGTCGTCGTCGCCGGCCGGGTCGCCGCCCTGCTGGACGGCGACCGGGTCCGCGTCGACCTCACCGTCACCAGCGGTGGCGAGAAGGTGCTGAGCCTGGCGCGGGCCGTCGTCCAGCTGTGACGGCCCGCGCCGGGGGCGAGGGGTCCTTCCTCAGCCCGCGGTGCCCAGCAGCCGCTGCATGCGGCTGACGCCCTCCACCAGGTCGTCGTCGCCCAGGGCGTAGGACAGCCGCAGGTAGCCCGGCGTCCCGAACGCCTCGCCCGGGACGACGGCGACCTCGGCCTCCTCCAGGATGATCTCGGCCAGCTCGACGCTGCTGGCCGGCGTCCGGCCCGCGATCTCGCGGCCGAGCAGGGCCTTCACCGACGGGTACACGTAGAACGCGCCCTGCGGCTCCGGGCAGGCGATGCCCGGGATCTCGCGCAGCATGCCCACGATCGTCTGCCGGCGGCGGTCGAAGGCCGCCCGCATGGTGTCCACCGCCGAGAGGTCGCCGGTCAGCGCCGCGATCGCCGCGGCCTGCGACACGTTCGCCACGTTGGACGTCGCGTGCGACTGCAGGTTGGTCGCGGCCTTGACGACGTCGGAGGGGCCGAGGATCCAGCCCACCCGCCACCCGGTCATGGCGTAGGTCTTGGCGACGCCGTTGACGATCACGCACCGCGACTGCAGCTCGGGGACGACCGCCGGCATCGACGGCGCGGTCACCCCGCCGTAGGTCAGGTGCTCGTAGATCTCGTCGGTCAGCACCCACAGGCCCGACTCCAGCGCCCACCGGCCGATCTCCTCGACCTGCTCGGCGGGGTACACCGCGCCCGTCGGGTTGGACGGGGAGCAGAACAGCAGCACCTTGGTGCGCGGGGTCCGGGCAGCCTCCAGCTGCCGGACCGACACCAGGTAGCCGGACTGCTCGTCGGCCACGACCGGCACGGGCACGCCGCCGGCGAGCCGGATCGCCTCGGGGTAGGTGGTCCAGTAGGGCGCGGGCAGCAGCACCTCGTCGCCCGGGTCGAGCATGGTCGCCAGGGCCTCGTAGACCGCCTGCTTGCCGCCGTTGGTGACCAGCACGTCGGCCGTGGTGGCCTGCACCCCGGAGTCGCGCAGCGTCTTGGCGACGATGGCCTCCTTGAGCGCGGGCAGCCCGCCGGCGGGGGTGTACCGGTGGTAGGTCGGGTTGCGGGCGGCCTGCACCGCCGCCTCGACGATGTAGTCCGGCGTCGGGAAGTCGGGCTCGCCCGCGCCGAACCCGATGACCGGCTTGCCGGCCGCCTTCAGCGCCTTGGCCTTGGCGTCGACGGCGAGGGTGGCGGACTCCGCGATCGAGGCGATCCGGCGGGACACCCGTCGGTCGGCGGGGGAGACGGGCGGCTGCTGGGGCCCCGGCGTGCCGGGCCCCGGTGCGGTCGGGGCGGTCATGGTGCCCATCGTGTCAGCCCGCCCCGCCCGGTGGGCCGTCCAGCCCTCCGGCGACCACCGCGTGGACCACCGGGCGGACCGGGCTGTGGTCGCCCCCGGACCCGGTCACGTACACTTCTCGCCTGGGGTTCGTGCACCCTGCCACCGGCGTGCCCCGGTACCACTCCGACCCAGGGTGGTCCGTCTGCGCCGCCGGCGGGACACGACCCCCGGCGTCCGCCCCGCGCGGTCGCCTAGGGGTGTAGCTCAATTGGCAGAGCAGCGGTCTCCAAAACCGCAGGCTGCAGGTTCAAGTCCTGTCACCCCTGCCCGTCCGCCGGCCCGCCGGCGTGCAGGTGCCCCGGCCACCGGTCGGGGCGCCGGAGTCCCACCACCAGACGAACACCGACATTCGAGGCGAGGCGCAGTGAGCGACGAGCAGCCGGGCACCGAGGGCGAGCGCGAGCCGCGCCGTCCCCGCTCCGAGCCCGCCGACGGCGTCGCCGAGCCCGCCGACGGCGAGCTGACCGACGAGCAGATCGACGCGGAGACCCCCGGGGTCGACGACGCCGCCGAGCTCGAGGCCGCCGAGGACGAGGTCGCCGAGGAGGCGGTCGAGGACGAGGACAAGGTCGTCGCCACCCCGGCCCGCCGCCGGCGCGGTGCCATCACCGCCGGCGACGACGAGGACGACGAGCCCGAGGCCCCCCGGGTTCGCCGGCGTGACCGGCCCGGTGGCCGCCCGGCCAGCGAGGCCCGCACCACCCGCCCGGCGCGCGGCGACACCGGCGGGAAGAGCGCGGTCGGCAAGAAGGACGAGACCCGCACCCGCGCCGACGCCGAGCGTGCCCGCGCCGCCGAGCTGCGCGAGAAGCGCAGCATCGGCCGGTTCCTCCGCGAGGTCGTGGCCGAGCTGCGCAAGGTCATCTGGCCCGGTCGGCGCGAGCTGATCACCTACACCACGGTCGTCATCGTCTTCGTGGCCGTGATGGTCGCGCTGGTGGCCGGGCTGGACATCCTCTTCGCCCAGGGCGTCATCGCCGTCTTCGGCTGACGCCGGGCCGGGCAGCCGGCACACCGACCCACTGCACGCACCACCGACGCACAGGAAAGAGACCCACCCCGTGACCGACCCCCGCGAGACCGACGAGGCCGTCGACGCCGCCACCGAGGAGCCGACGGCCGACGCCGACACGGACGCCACGACCGGTGCCGTCGACGCCGAGACCGGCGTGCGCGAGACCGGTGCGGCCGAGGGCTCCGTGGACACCGGTGACCTGACCGCCGACAACCCGATGGCCGACGCCGTCCCCGGTGGTTCGGGCAACGCCCGCGGCGCCGTCGACGACGCGCTGGTCGGGGACACCACGCTGGAGCCGGCACCCGACCACGACCCGCTCACCGAGGAGGTCCTGGCGACCGCCGAGGCGGAGGACGAGGACCCCGCCGAGGCGATGCGCAAGGCGCTGGCCACGGCGTTCGGCGACTGGTACGTCATCCACAGCTACGCCGGCTACGAGAACAAGGTCAAGACCAACCTCGAGTCGCGGATCACCAGCCTCGACATGGAGGACTACATCTTCCAGATCGAGGTCCCGACCGAAGAGGTCACCGAGATCAAGAACGGCAAGCGGGTGCAGGTCAACCGCAAGGTGCTGCCGGGTTACCTGCTGGTCCGCATGGACCTCACCGACGACTCCTGGGGTGCGGTGCGCAACACCCCGGGCGTCACCGGCTTCGTCGGCGCCACGTCGCGGCCCTCGCCGCTGAGCCTGGACGAGGTGGTCAAGCTGCTGGTCCCGGCGACCACCGCCAAGGCGCCCTCGGCCCCCGAGGCCGGTGCGCCGGCGCAGGGTTCCTCGAGCACGCCGCTGGTCGACTTCGAGGTCGGCGAGTCGGTCACGGTCATGGACGGGCCGTTCGCGACCCTGCCGGCCACCATCAACGAGATCAACGCCGAGCAGCAGAAGCTGCAGGTGCTGGTCTCGATCTTCGGCCGCGAGACCCCGGTCGAGCTGTCCTTCAGCCAGGTCCAGAAGCTCTAGCGGACCTGGCTGTCCGTTCCACCACCTGAACGACAAGAAGAGGAAGTCATGCCCCCCAGGAAGCGGTTGACCGCGGTCATCAAGCTCCAGATCAAGGCCGGTGCGGCCACCCCCGCGCCGCCCGTCGGTCCGGCGCTCGGCCAGCACGGCGTCAACATCATGGAGTTCTGCAAGGCCTACAACGCCGAGACCGAGTCCCAGCGCGGCGACGTCGTCCCGGTCGAGATCTCGGTGTTCGAGGACCGCTCGTTCACCTTCATCACCAAGACCCCGCCGGCTGCGCGCATGCTGCTCAAGGCCGCCGGTGTCGAGAAGGGCTCGGGCGAGCCGCACAAGACCAAGGTCGCCTCGGTCACCCGCGACCAGGTCCGCGAGATCGCCCAGACCAAGATGACCGACCTGAACGCCAACGACCTGGACCAGGCCGAGAAGATCATCGCCGGCACCGCCCGGTCGATGGGCATCACCGTCAACTAGCAGTACCCGTGGGAGGGCCGGCCAGGCCCGTTCACCACACGATCTGCCCGGGCACCGGGTGAGAACAGGAGCACCACATGGCCAAGCACGGCAAGAACTTCCGCAAGGCGGCCGAGCTCGTCGACGCGAACCAGCTGTACAGCCCGCTGCAGGCGGCCGGTCTGGCGAAGCAGACGTCGACCACCAAGTACGACGCCACCGTCGAGGTCGCCATCCGCCTCGGTGTCGACCCCCGCAAGGCCGACCAGATGGTCCGCGGCACGGTCAACCTGCCCCACGGCACCGGCAAGACCGCCCGCGTCATCGTGTTCGCGACCGGTGACAAGGCCGCCGAGGCCGAGGCCGCCGGCGCCGACGTCGTCGGTGCCGAGGACCTGATCGAGCGCATCCAGGGCGGCTTCCTGGACTTCGACGCCGCGATCGCCACCCCCGACCAGATGGCCAAGGTCGGCCGGATCGCCCGCATCCTCGGCCCTCGCGGCCTGATGCCGAACCCGAAGACCGGCACCGTGACCCCCGACGTCACCAAGGCCGTCAACGACATCAAGGGCGGGAAGATCAACTTCCGCGTCGACAAGCAGTCCAACCTGCACCTGGTGATCGGCAAGGTCTCCTTCGACGAGACCAAGCTGGTCGAGAACTACGCCGCCGCCCTCGACGAGGTCCTGCGCGCGAAGCCCTCGGCCGCCAAGGGCCGGTACGTCCGCAAGGTCACCGTCTCCACGACGATGGGCCCGGGCATCCAGGTCGACCCGAACCGCACCCGCAACCTGCTGGTCGACGAGGCCTCCCAGGTCTGAGCCACCGCACGCAGAACGCCCCCGCAACCACCGGTCGCGGGGGCGTTCTGCGTCCCGGCGGGGGAGCGGCCCGGCCAGGTGACCCCCGGGGACGTCCCGCGGGACGGGGGCCGGAGGCCTCCTCCCGCGGGACGCGGAGCGGCTCAGCCCAGATCGGGACGGCCGTTGGCCGCGGTGCGATCCGGAGGATCGCGGTGTGCTCAGCGTCGCGGGGGCAGTGGGACGAAGCCGCTGGTGCGCTCGACGTACTCGGCGAAGCCCTTGCGGGTGCTCCGCATCCGCCGGTCGGTCATGGCCGCGCCGGAGCCCTTGACCAGGTTGGCGGTCATGAGCACCGGGCAGACCAGCACGACCAGGCCCGACCAGTGGCCGGCGGTGAGCAGCCAGAGCCCCCACATGACGCAGGCGTCGCCGAAGTAGTTGGGGTGCCGGGTGTACCGCCACAGGCCGCGGTCGTTGACGACGCCCTTGTTCGCGGGGTCGGCCTTGAACCGCTCGAGCTGCCAGTCGCCGACGGTCTCGAAGGTGAACCCGACCGACCAGACGACGACACCCAGCAGGGCGGCGACCAGCGGCCAGCCCGACGTCGCCGAGCCCTCCTGGAACGCGGCGACCTGCAGGGGCAGCGACACCACGAACAGCACCGCGACCTGGCTGAGGTACACCCGCCGGTAGATGTGCGCCGCGGGTGAGCCCGTCGCCCGGGCCAGGATCTCCTCGTAGCGAGGGTCCTCCTTCGAGCCGTTGCGCCGGCCGATGTGCACGGCCAGGCGCACGCCCCACGCCGTGGTCAGCGCGAGGGCGAGCAGCTGGCGCCCCAGGTCCCCGTGGTCGCCGGCCTGTGCGACCAGGAGCCCGACGAGGGACACGACGACGAAGCCCATGCCCCAGACCACGTCGATGACCGAGTGCCGCCCCAGCCGCAGCGCCAGCAGCCAGGTGCCGGTGAAGACCACCAGCAGCACGCCCAGCGTGATCAGCGCGTTGACGCCCAGCGCGCCCCAGTCGACCCCGACGTCCATCACGAGCTCCTCGTCCCGGGCCGGTTGCTCGACCCTGCTGCCCGGCGAGGTGCCCGCCGGGGTCGTGCCCGCAGTTCGGCCTGACCGTAGGGGCCCGCGGCGTGCGGAGCGCGCCGTGGGGGACGGTCAGGTCCTTCAGCAGGCCGTGACGTCCCAGGCCCGGCGGGTCGCCGGCATGCCGCTGCGGCCGGTGGGCAGCGGCTTCACGAACAGCAGCTGGTCGACGCCCATGCGGTTCTCGGCGAAGGTCAGGCCGCCGCCGGCCAGGTACAGCCGCCAGATGCGGGCGCCGGCCTCGCCGATGATCGCGGTGACGTCGGACCAACGCTCCTCGAGGCGGACGCCCCAGGCCCGCACGGTCCAGTCGTAGTGCTCGCGGATGCTCTCGACGTCGCGCAGCTCGAGACCCGGGGCCGCGAGCATCTCGGCGGTCTGCCAGGTCGGGCGCATGTGCATGTCGGGGGCCACGTAGCGCTCGATGAACGCGCCGCCGCCGGGGGCGCTGGGGTGGCTCATGGCCTGCACGAGGACCCGGCCGCCGGGCTTGACCAGGCGGTGGAGCGTCGCGGCGTAGACCGGGTACTGCTCCTGGCCGACGTGCTCGCTCATCTCGATGGAGCTGATGGCGTCGTAGGGCCCCTCGGCGGGCAGCGGGACGTCCCGGTAGTCCTGCAACCGCACGGTCACCCGGTCGGCCAGGCCGCGCTCGGCGACGACCTTCTCGATGTGGTCGCGCTGCTGGGCGGAGATGGTGACACCGGTGGCGTGCACGCCGTGGTGCTGGGCGGCGTAGAGGATCATCGAGCCCCACCCGCAGCCGACGTCCAGCAGCCGCATGCCGGGCTCGAGGCCGAGCTTGCGGCAGACCAGCTCGAGCTTGTCGCGCTGGGCGTCGGTGACGGTGTAGCTGCCGTCGGCGGCACCGGGGTCGGTGGCCGGGTCCTCGCGGAAGTAGGCGCAGGAGTAGGCCATGTGCTCGTCGAGCAGCGCCTGGTAGACGTCGTTGCTCTGGTCGTAGTGGTAGCTGATCGCGTCGCTGTCGCGGTCGGTGGTGTGCTTCTCGCCCGACAGCACGGCCTCCTCCGGGGGCGCAGCCGGCCGGCGACCCACGATGCCCAGCCGCAGCGCGGTGCGGGCCCACCGCAGCTGGTCGCGCACGCCGGGCAGCGACGGCGGCCGCTCCCGCACGAGCGACCAGACCCGGGACAGCCCGTCGGCCAGGTCGCCCTCGACGTCGATCTCGCCGGCGACGTAGGCGCGGGCCAGGCCCAGCTCGTTCGGGTCCCACAGCAGCCGGCGCAGGGCGGTGCGGCTGCGGAGGACGACGACCGGCGCGTCGGCCGGGCCGGCCTCGCTGCCGTCCCAGGCGCGGATGCGGACCGGGACCCGGCCGCCGAAGACCTCGCCGACCAGGCCGGCCAACCGGCCGGCGACCGAGCGGTCGGTGGGGGGAGTGCTGCTCATGCGGGGTGTGCTCCTGTCGTGCGGCGGGGCGTCCGGGTAGATCCTCCGGTGTTCGCTCCGCGGGGGCGCGGCGGATGCCGGTGCCGGGTCCCCGCGCCGATGGCGTACTCTTCTCCGAGTTCCCCCCAGACCGCTGGTCGTCGCACGTCCGCGTGCGATCGAAGGTCCCGGATCCGTCCGGGCGACCCGCGCAGGTGAACGGATCGTCCGCGGTTGCTCTGTAGCTGCTCACGCCCCGTGCGCCTCGCGCCGGGGCGTCCGTCGTCTCCGGTCCTCTCGATCGTGCGCGCGCCGTGCCTCCTCCGGTGGTCGCCCCGACTGAGAGAGGAGGCCCATGCCCACGCAGGCCAAGGATGCGGCGATCGCGGAGATCACCAGCCAGTTCCAGGACTCGAGTGCGGCGGTGCTCACCGAGTACCGCGGGCTGACCGTGGCGCAGCTGAGCCAGCTGCGTCGTTCCCTCGGTGCGGGCAGCAGCTACGCCGTCGTCAAGAACACCTTGACGAAGCGTGCGGCGGACTCGGTCGGCCACGCCGACCTGGCTCCGCTGCTCACCGGCCCCACCGCCATCGCGTTCATCGCCGGTGACCCGGTGGAGGCCGCCAAGGCGATCCGCGACTTCGCGAAGGCCAACCCGGCCCTCGTCGTCAAGGGCGGGGTCGTCGAGGGCCGCACGGTCGATGCCGCCGAGGTCACCCGCCTCGCCGACGTCGAGTCCCGTGAGGTCCTGCTGGCCAAGCTGGCCGGCGCGATGAAGGGCAACCTCACCAAGGCTGCCGGGCTGTTCCAGGCCCCGCTGTCGCAGGTCGCCCGTCTCGCCGCCGCCCTGCAGGAGAAGAAGGAGGCGGCCGGGGAGACCCTGCCCGCCGCCGACGCTCCGGCCGAGGACGCCGCTGCTGCACCCACCACCCCCGACACCGACGCTGACGCCGCGCCCGCGGCCAGCGACGACTGACCAGTAGGAGAAAACATGGCCAAGCTGTCCACCGACGAGCTGCTCGACGCCTTCAAGGAGATGACCCTCCTGGAGCTGTCGGACTTCGTGAAGGAGTTCGAGACCACCTTCGACGTCACCGCTGCCGCCCCCGTGGCCGCTGTCGCCGCCGGCCCGGCCGGTGGCGGCGCCGCCCCCGAGGCCGCTGCCGAGCAGGATGAGTTCGACGTCATCCTCGAGGCCGCCGGCGACAAGAAGATCCAGGTCATCAAGGAGGTGCGCGGTCTCACCTCCCTGGGCCTCAAGGAGGCCAAGGACCTGGTCGACGGCGCGCCCAAGCCCGTCCTGGAGAAGGTCGCCAAGGACGCCGCGGAGAAGGCCAAGGCTGCCCTCGAGGGCGCCGGCGCCACCGTCACCGTCAAGTGACACCCCGCCCGGCAGCTGCCGGGCCGGTCGCCCACGGGTGACCAGCACCACCGCACGTCCGCAGGGGCCGTCCTCCCACCCGGGAGGGCGGCCCCTGCTGCGTGCCCAGGTCACGATTAGGGGTGAGACGGGGGCCACCCGATTGCCGTGACGCGCGTAACCACTAACCTCGACCTTCGTTATTGCCCAGTAGACATGCGCCGCCGCCCCGGGGGCCGCATGATGCCGGAGCCCGCCCGACCGGCGGGGTGACTGAACCGGCACCGGAGCCGGCGGAGGAGGTTCGACCATGGGCGTCGCCGTGCACGTCGAGGGGCTGACCAAGTCCTTCGGCAGCCAGAACATCTGGAGCGACGTCACCCTCACGCTCCCGCCGGGCGAGATCTCGGTGATGCTGGGGCCCTCGGGCACCGGCAAGTCGGTGTTCCTGAAGTCCCTGGTGGGGCTGCTCAAGCCCGAGCGCGGCTCGATCGTCATGAGCGACACCGACATCGTCAGCTGCTCCGAGCGCGACCTGTACGACGTCCGTCGCCTCTTCGGCGTCCTCTTCCAGGACGGCGCGCTGTTCGGGTCGATGAACCTCTACGACAACATCGCGTTCCCGCTGCGCGAGCACACCAAGAAGAGCGAGTCCGAGGTCCGCTCCATCGTCATGGAGAAGATGGACATGGTCGGCCTGGCCGGCACCGAGGGCAAGCTGCCCGGCGAGATCTCCGGCGGCATGCGCAAGCGGGCCGGGATCGCCCGGGCGCTGGTGCTCGACCCCGAGGTCATCCTGTTCGACGAGCCCGACTCCGGGCTCGACCCGGTGCGCGTCGCCTACCTCAACCAGCTGATCGTCGACCTGAACGCCCAGATCGACGCCACCTTCCTCATCGTCACCCACGACATCGGCACCGCCCGCACCGTGCCGGACAACCTCGGCCTGCTGTTCCGCCGGCACCTGGCCATGTTCGGCCCGCGCGAGCAGCTGCTCACCAGCCAGGAGCCGGTCGTGCGGCAGTTCCTCAACGGCCGCCGCGAGGGCCCGATCGGCATGAGCGAGGAGAAGGACGTCGCCCAGGTCGAGGCCGAGATGGCCGCCCTGGAGGCCCGCGGCGGCGACCAGCACAACGGGGTGGGCCCCAAGGGCGCCTCCGGCGGCGAGGCCGTGCCCCCGCAGCTCGAGCCGTCGCCCGGCCTGCCCGAGCGCAAGGCCGTGCGCCGCCGCCAGGAGCGGGTCGCCCGGATGCTGCACACCTACGACCCGGCCACCGCCGACGCGATCCGGGCCAGCCTGCCCGCCGACCTGCTCGCCCTGGCCGACTCCGGCTCGTTCGAGCCCACCACGTCCGAGGGGCGCGAGTGGCGCACCGAGGACGGCGCCGACCTCGTCGTCCCCGACCCCCGGGGCCGTCCGTGACGGCCACCCCGGGCGAGAAGCCGAAGGCGCCGGGTCTGCTGGACGGGAAGCTGTCCCCGCTGCGCCCGCTGCGCGCCAGCGGCAACCTGTTCGCCTTCGCCCTCGACGTCATCCGGTCGGTCTTCCGCCGCCCGTTCCAGCTGCGCGAGTTCATCCAGCAGACCTGGTTCGTGGCCTCGGTGACGATCCTGCCGACCGCGCTGGTGGCCATCCCGTTCGGTGCGGTCATCGCGCTGCAGCTGGGCTCGCTCACCCGGCAGCTGGGGGCCCAGTCCTTCACCGGGTCGGCGTCGGTGCTGGCCGTGCTCCGCGAGGCCAGCCCGATCGTCACCGCGCTGCTCATCGCCGGCGCGGGTGGTTCGGCGATCTGCGCCGACCTGGGTGCCCGCAAGATCCGCGACGAGATCGACGCCATGGAGGTGCTCGGCATCTCGCCGATCCAGCGCCTGGTGGTGCCTCGTGTGCTGGCCTCGATGCTGGTCGCGGTGCTGCTCAACGGTCTGGTCTCGGTGGTCGGCGTGACCGGCGGCTACTTCTTCAACGTCATCCTGCAGGGCGGTACCCCCGGTGCCTACCTGGCGTCGTTCAGCGCGTTGGCCCAGGTGCAGGACTTCTGGTCCGGCGAGATCAAGGCGCTGATCTTCGGCCTGATCGCCGGCATCGTGGCCTCCTACAAGGGCCTGCGGGCCGGCGGTGGGCCCAAGGGGGTGGGCGACGCGGTGAACCAGTCGGTCGTCATCACCTTCCTGCTGCTGTTCGCGGTGAACTTCGTGATCACCGCGATCTACTTCCAGCTCGTGCCGCCGAAGGGGCAGTGACGATGGCCCTGCTCTCACCCGTCGACCGGGTCAAGGTGCGCACCCGCCGCATCGTGCGCACGGTCTACCGCCGGCCGATGTCGACGCTGGAGGACCTCGGCGACCAGGTCAGCTTCTACGGCCGCGCCCTGGGCTGGACCCCCCGCACGCTCAAGCGCTACAAGCGCGAGACCTTCCGCCTGCTGGCCGAGGTCAGCTTCGGCACCGGCGCGCTCGCCGTGGTCGGGGGCACGGTCGGGGTGATCGCGTTCCTGTCGTTCTTCACCGGCACCGAGGTCGGCCTGCAGGGCTACCAGGCGCTGGACCAGCTGGGCACCTCGGCGTTCACCGGGTTCCTCTCGGCCTACTTCAACACCCGCGAGATCGCACCGCTGGTCGCCGGGCTCGCCCTGTCGGCCACCGTCGGCTGCGGCTTCACCGCGCAGATCGGCGCCATGCGCATCAACGAGGAGATCGACGCCCTCGAGGTCATGGGCGTGCCCTCGCTGCCGTTCCTGGTGACCACCCGCATCGTCGCCGGCTTCGTCGCCGTCATCCCGCTGTACGTCATCGGCCTGCTCACCAGCTACTTCGCCACCCGCACCATCACCACCACCGTCTACGGGCAGTCGGCGGGCACCTACGACCACTACTTCAACCTGTTCCTGCCACCGCAGGACGTCCTCTGGTCCTTCGTGAAGGTGCTCGTCTTCAGCGTCGTGATCATCCTCAGCCACTGCTACTACGGCTACCGCGCCGGCGGCGGGCCGGCCGGCGTGGGCCTGGCCGTGGGCCGCGCGGTGCGCTTCTCCATCGTGGCGGTGATGGTCATCGACCTGTTCCTGTCCCTGGCCATCTGGGGCTCGACGACGACCGTGAGGATCGCAGGATGAGCCGCGGCAGAGGCGCCGTCGTCCGCCAGCGGTTGCAGGGGGTGGCCTTCCTGGCCGTGATCCTGATGCTGCTCGGGCTGGCCGTGGCCACCTACCAGAAGGCCTTCAGCGGGGCCGTCACCGTCCAGCTGGAGACCGACACCATCGGCAACCAGCTGCAGACCGCCAGCGACGTGAAGATCCGGGGGGTCATCGTGGGCGAGGTCCGGGCCGTGTCGGCCAGCGCCGACGGCGCGACCATCGAGCTGGCCATCCAGCCCGAGTACCTCGACCAGATCCCGGCCAACGTGAACGCCCGACTGCTGCCCAAGACGCTGTTCGGCGAGCGGTTCGTCTCCCTGGTCATCCCGGACGACCCGAGCGAGCAGCGGCTGGCCGGCGGGGACACCATCGGGCAGGACCGCAGCGAGAACGCCATCGAGCTCGAGCGGGTCATCGACGACCTCCTGCCGTTGCTGCAGGCGGTCGACCCGGGCGACCTCTCCTACACCCTGGGCGCGGTGGCCGACGCCCTCCGGGGCCGGGGGGACCAGCTGGGGCAGAACCTGGCCGACACCGGCTCCTACGTGGGCTCGGTCAACACCGTGCTCCCGCAGCTGCAGGCCGACATCTCGCTGCTGGCCGACACCGCGGACACCTACGAGGCGGCCACGCCGGACCTGCTGGCCGTCCTGGACAACCTGTCGGTGACCGCCAGCACCGTCGTCGACCAGTCCGAGCAGCTGCGGCGCACCTTCACCGTCGTCGGCTCCTCGGCCCAGACCGCGGCCGGCTTCCTGCAGCAGAACGAGAGCTCCCTGATCCAGCTCGCCCAGGGCTCCCGACCGGTGCTCTCGCTGTTCGCCCGGTACTCCCCGGAGTACCCGTGCCTGCTCAACGGGCTCAGCCGGTTCAACCCGATGATCAGCGAGGCGTTCGGCGCCGACGGCGACCCCGCGCTGAACTTGAACCTCACCGTCACGCTGCCGCCGCGCAACCCCTACGTGCCCGGTGACCAGCCGGCCTACGACGACGTCTCCGGGCCGGACTGCCGGGGCCTGGACGACATCGACGGCGTGATCGCCGCCGCGGCGCAGGGCGAGTACTACTGCCCCGTGCCGCCGCTGGACGGCGTCGACTCCACCGACAACCCGGTGTCGGGCAACCCGCGCTGCCTGGGGGGCACCGGTCCCACCGACCTCCCGTTCGAGGACACCCGCACCGGGCGGGACGGCACGGGCGTGGGCACCGACTTCTCGCTGGCGTCGGTCCTGCCACGGGGGCTCACCGACGGGGGGAGCGCCGGTGACAGCCTAGCGGGTTCCTCGGCGGAGCTGGACTTCGTCCGCAGCCTGCTGGGCTACCAGACCGGCGTCGACCCGACCGACGTCTCCGACCTCGCGGCCTCCAGCCTGGCGCCGCTGCTGCGCGGGACGCAGGTGATGGTGCCGTGAGGGGCCTGACCGCACCGATCGTCAAGCTGGTGGTCTTCGCGATGGTGACCATCCTGGCCAGCTACGTGCTGCTCGCGACCATCACCAACGCCGGCTACGGCGACCAGACCACCTACCGGGCGCAGTTCACCGACGTCGCCGGGCTGGTCGCCGGCGACGAGGTGCGCATCGCCGGTGTGCGGGTGGGCCAGGTGACCGACATCGGCCTCACCGACGACCGCGAGTCCCCGATGGCCGAGATCGGCATCGAGGTGGCCTCCGACGTCCGGCTGCCCAGCTCGGTGCAGGCGACCATCCGGTACCGCAACCTGGTCGGCCAGCGCTACGTGGCCCTGACCGAGGGCGACGGCTCCGGCGGGCAGACCCTGTCCGCCGACGACGTCATCCCGGTGGCGCAGACCAAGCCGGCGCTGGACCTCACCGTGCTGTTCGGCGGTTTCCAGCCGTTGTTCCAGGCGTTGAGCCCGGACGACGTCAACCGGCTGTCCTACGAGCTGATCCAGGTGTTCCAGGGCGAGGGGGGCACCGTGCAGAGCCTGCTGGCGCACGTCGGCTCGCTCACCAACTCCCTGGCCGACAAGGACCAGGTGATCGGCAGCGTGATCGACAACCTGACCACCGTCGTGGGCACCGTCGCGGCCCGCGACCAGCAGCTGTCGGACCTGGTGGTCTCGCTGCAGCAGTTCGTGTCGGGGCTGGCCGCCGACCGCGACACGATCTTCGACTCGCTGCAGACCATCGACGGCCTGGCCGCGACGACGTCGCAGTTCCTCAGCGACGCCCGGCCGCCGCTGGCCGCCGACATCACCGCGCTCGGGGACCTGTCGACGAACCTGGCCGACAGCGGCGACGTCCTCGAGGGCTTCCTGCAGCTGGCCCCGACCAAGATCGACCTGATCACCCGCACGGCGGTCAACGGCAGCTGGTTCAACTTCTACCTCTGCTCGGCGTCGGGCGTGGTGACCCTGCCCGTCGTCGGCACCACGCAGCTGCCCCCCGGCGGGGCGCCCAACGGATCGGCGGGGTGCAGCTGATGGCCCGCGAGTCCAAGCCGTTCCGCGACCGCAACCCGGTGACCATCGGTGCGGTCAGCCTGACCGTCATCGCCGTCCTGGTGCTGCTGGCGTTCAACGCGCAGTCGCTGCCGCTGATCGGCGGGGGGACCGTCTACTCCGCCCAGTTCAGCGAGGCGGCCGGGCTGCGTGCCGACGACCCGGTGCGGGTGGCCGGCGTCAAGGTCGGCCAGGTCGAGGGCCTGGCCCTCGAGGACGGCGCGGTCACCGTGACGTTCCGGGTCCGCGACGCCTTCGTGGGGGACCAGAGCGAGGCCGCGATCAAGATCGAGACGGTGCTGGGCGCGAAGTACCTGGCCCTGGTGCCGCGCGGGGAGACCGCCCTGGACCCCGACGACCGGATCCCGCTGGACCGCACCGCGTCGCCCTACGACGTCGTGCAGGCCTTCAACGGGCTGGCCCAGACCATCGACGACGTCGACACCGCGCAGCTGGCGCAGTCCTTCGAGGTGCTCAGCGAGACCTTCGCCGACACCCCGGACGAGGTCCGCACCTCCCTCGACGGGTTGTCCCGGCTCTCGCAGACCATCTCCAGCCGCGACGCCCAGCTGCAGCAGCTGCTGACCGCGACCCGGGACGTGACCCAGGTGCTCGCCGACCGCAACGGCGAGTTCACCCAGCTGATCCTGGACTCCAACACCCTGCTCACCGAGGTGCAGGAGCGGCGCCAGCTCATCGACTCCATCCTGACCACCACCCAGACGCTGTCGACGCAGCTGGCCGGGCTGGTGCAGGACAACACGGCCGCGCTGACCCCGGCGCTGGCCCAGCTCTCGACCGTGACCGACATCCTCGAGCGCAACCGGCAGAACCTGGGGGACACGGTGGCCAACCTGGCGCCCTTCGTCACGGTCTTCACCAACACCCTGGGCAACGGCCGCTGGTTCGACAGCTTCGTGGACAACCTGATCCCCGGGGTCGTCGGGGGCGTGCTCTGCGGGTCGGTGGCCGGCAACTCCGGCGGGCTGCTGGGGTGCTCGCCGTGACGGCCCGCCTGCAGCGCTTCGTGGCGCTGGCCGCAGCACTCGTCCTGGTCGGGGCGCTGGGCTGGACCGTGCTGCGCCCGGCCGGCCAGATCCGGGTCACCGCCTGGTTCGACCAGACCGTCGGTCTCTACACCGGGTCCGACGTCCGCGTCCTGGGCATCGACGTCGGCGAGATCACCGCCGTCGTCCCCATGGGCGACCGGGTGCGGGTGGACATGCTGGTCGACGACCAGTACGCCATCCCGGCCGACGCCGACGCGGTCATCCTGGCGCCGTCCCTGGTCGCCGACCGGTACGTGCAGTTCGCGCCGGTGTACGCCGGTGGCGAGAAGATGGCCGACGGGGCCGAGGTCCCCCTGGACCGCACCGCGACCCCCGTCGAGCTCGACCAGGTCTACGGGGCGCTCGACGACCTCTCGGTGGCCCTGGGTCCCACCGGTGCCAACGCGAACGGTGCGCTGTCGGACCTCGTGGACGTCGGGGCGGCGAACCTGGACGGCAACGGCCAGGCGCTGAACGACACGCTGAGCGGGTTCTCGCAGGCCGTCCGCACGCTCGCCGACAACCGGGACGACCTGTTCGGGTCGTTGGACAACCTGCAGACGTTCACCAGCGCGCTGGCCACCATCGACAGCCAGGTCGGGCAGTTCAACACCAACCTGGCCGCGGTCGCCGAGCAGCTGGCGGGCGAGCGCGAGGACCTCGCCTCGGCCATCGCGCTGCTGTCCTCGGCGCTGGGGCAGGTGGCCACCTTCGTGCAGCAGAACACCGCGCTGCTGACCACCAACGTCGACCGGCTCGCCGACGTCACCCTCACCCTCGTGCAGCAGCGCCAGGCCCTCGCCCAGGTGCTCGACGTCGCCCCGGCGGCCATCGGCAACCTGGCGCACGCCTACAACCCCGACTACGGCACCCTCGACACCCGCGACAACTCCCTGGGCAGCGAGAACGCCGACGTCGTGGTCTGCCAGCTGCTGGGCCAGGCCGGCCGGCTGCAGCTGGCCGGGGTCAACCTGGACGACGTGACGACGCTGCTGGGCCTCCCGCCGGTCGACCAGGTGTGCGCCCGGCTGCTGTCCGGCGACGCGAACGCCGACGGATCGCTGGACGACCTCAACGGCAACGGGGTGCCCGACCTGCAGGAGCTGCTCACCGCCATCTTCTCGCCGTCGACCGGCCTGCCCGGGGGCGGTTCGCTGCCCGGCCTGCCCACGATCCCGGGAGTGACCTCGTGACCACCTCCACCCGCCGGGCCGCCGCGCTGGTGTCGGTCGCCGTCCTGCTGTCGGGCTGCGGGTTCCGCGGCGCCTACTCCTTCGACCTGCCCGGTGGCGCCGACACCGGCGACGACCCGTACGACGTCCAGATCCAGTTCGCCGACGTGCTGGACCTGGTCCCGCAGTCGGCGGTCCGGGTGGCCGACGTCCCCGTCGGCAAGGTCACCGACGTCGAGCTCGGCGACGACTGGACGGCGGTGGTCACCGTCGAGGTGAACGGCGACGTCGACCTGCCGGCCAACGCCGTCGCGATGATCCAGCAGAGCTCGCTGCTGGGGGAGAAGTACGTCGAGCTGGCGGCCCCCGGCGGCGAGACCCCCGAGGGCGAGCTCGGCAACGGGTCGCTGATCACCCTGGACCGCACCAACCGCAACGTGGAGGTCGAGGAGGTCCTCGGCGCGCTGTCCCTCGTCCTCAACGGCGGTGGTCTCACCCAGCTGCAGACGATCACCTCCGAGCTCGGCCAGGCCCTGGAGGGCCGCGAGGACGCCGTCCGCAACACCCTGGACCAGCTGAACACCTTCGTCGCGGGTCTGGACGACCAGCGGGACGAGATCAACCGCGCCCTGGACAGCGTGAACGCCCTCGCGGGCACCCTGGCCGCGAACACCGGCACGCTGACCACGGCGCTGGACACCATCGGCCCCGGGCTCAGCGTGCTGGAGGACCAGCGGGGGCTGCTGGTGTCGATGCTGCAGTCCCTGGCCCAGCTGGGCGACGTCGGCACCCGGGTGATCAACGAGACCGGCGCCGACACCGTGGCCAACCTGCAGGACCTCCAGCCGATCCTCAGCCAGCTCGCCGCGGCCGGCCCGGACCTCGCCAACTCGCTGGACCTGCTGCTCACCTACCCCTTCCCGGCCAGCTCGCTGACCGCCCTGCAGTACCGGTCTGACCAGCGCACCGGGGGCTACGGGCTGTTCGCCAACATGACCGCGGACCTCAACCTCGACCTGGGCGAGCTGTTCTGCCGCTACGTGGTGGACCAGACCACGGGGGCGCTGGTGCTGCTCGACCCGAGCCAGCTGGCCGGCGGCGCGTGCGGCCAGCCGGGCAGCTCGGGGGGTGGGGCGGGCACGGCACCGGGCTCGGGCTCGACCTCGACGGGCTCGCCCGCGTTCACCCTGCCGACCCTGCCCGACCTCACCGCGCTGGTCCCCAGCACCACGACCGGCAGCGGACTGCTCGGCCTCCCGGCCATCCCGGGCCTGACGACGGGGGCGACCCAGTGATCACCCGGACCACCAAGCTGCAGCTGCTGGCCTTCGCGGTGGTGGCCCTGCTGGGCATGAGCTACGTGGGCTTCCGCTACGTGGGCCTGGACCGGCTGCTGTTCGGCGGCGGGTACCAGGTGGCGGCGGAGTTCACCGACTCCGGCGGCATCTTCGTCAACGCCGAGGTCACCTACCGGGGCGTGGCCGTGGGCCGGGTGAGCGACATGCGGCTCACCGACGACGGTGTCGAGGTGGAGCTGACCATCGACCCCGATGCCCCGCAGATCCCGGCCGACGCCGCCGCCGCGGTGGCCAACCGCAGCGCGGTGGGCGAGCAGTACGTCGACCTGCGCCCCGACAGCGACGACGGTCCCTACCTGGGGGCCGGCTCGGTCATCCCGGTCGACCGCACGTCCATACCGATCCCGGTCGAGCAGCTGCTGCAGGACGTCGACGGCCTGGTCGGCTCGATCGACCTGGACAACCTGCGCACGGTCGTGGACGAGCTCGGCACCGCCTTCGCCGGATCGGGCGACGACCTCGCCCGGCTCATCGACAACGGCAACCTGCTGCTGACCCGGGCCGAGCAGTCGCTGCCGCAGACGCTGCAGCTGATCACCGACGGCCAGACGGTCCTGCAGACCCAGGTCGACTCGCGGTCGGCGATCGCCGACTGGGCGGCCAACCTGCGGCTGCTGTCGGACACCCTGGTCAGCAGCGACGCGGACCTCCGCAGCCTGGTGGTGAACGCACCCGACGCCGGGGCCGCCCTGCAGCAGCTGGTCACCGACGCCGGCCCCGGCCTGAGCTCGCTGATCCGCAACGTCGACGTGCTCAACGACGTCACCACTCCCCGCCTGGACGGCGTCGAGCAGCTGCTGGTGACCTACCCCGAGGTGGTCACCGGGGGCTTCAGCGTCGTCCGGCGGGACGCGGACGGCATGATGCGCGCGCACTTCGGCTTCGTGCTGAACAACGGCGACCCCCGTGCCTGCACCTCGGGGTACGTGTCCACGGGCGCCAGCCCCTCGCCCGCCGCGGTGGCCGGGCTGGACACCACGGCCGTCCGGTGCGACGTGGTGGACGGGGTCGACCCCGACCCGTCCGACGGCGTCGACGAGAGCGGCTCGAACATCCGCGGCGAGCAGAACATCGGCGGCTCCGGCGGGGTGGCCTCGTCCGGCGCCCAGGGGGGCGTGGCCGCCGGTGGGACGACGGTGGCCGGGGTGCTGGACGGCCTCCTCGGCGGCCTGCTCAGCGCGTCCCCGTTCTCCACCTCGGCCGGCTGACCCCTCCGGGGCACCCGCTCCCGCCGGCGGCGGCCCCTGCCAGGTGGGCCCGCTACCGTGACCTGCCCCGCACCGTGGCACGTCCCCTGCACGCCCGACCGACGACCGAGAGGAGCGCCCCGTGACCGACGACACCCGGGTGGGCTCGCGCGAGCCCGAACCGGCCGAGCCGGCGACCGCGGAGGTGCCGTCCTCCGGTGACCGATCCGCCGACACCGCAGCCGCCGACACCGCCGACGGCACGGACGGCACCGACGGCACGGGCGACACCGACACCGGTGTCGACACCGCGGCCGACGGTGACGCGGCCGACGGGCCGGCGGCGAAGGACGCGACCGGGGGCCGCCGGGCGCGTCGGGCGGCCCGCCGGGCCGCCGCCGACGAGGAGGCGACGACCGACCCCGACGAGGGCCCGCGGCGGCGCGGTGCCGCAGTCCCGCTCGTCCCCGCCCTCGCCGGGCTGCTCGTGCTCCTGGTCGCCGGCACCGGTTTCCTCTGGTTCACCCGGCCGGGCACGTCGTCGGTGGCGACCGCCGACTACGTCGACGCCCTGCAGGCCGCGCGGGCCGGCATCGTCGACGTGGCCTCCTTCGACTACCTCACCCTCGACGACGACATCACCCAGATCCAGGCGGTGACCACCGGGGACCTCGCGACCGACTCCGTCGACCAGCTCAACAGCCGGCGGCAGGACATCACCGACTCGCAGGCCGTGGTGAACACCGAGGTGGTCGGCGCCGCCGTCGGCGCCGCCGACGACAGCACCGCGACGGTCTACATGGTCATCCAGTCCACCCAGACGACCAGCGGCTCCGAGCAGGCCCAGGTGCAGCGGTACCGCATCGAGGTCGACCTCACCAAGGACGGCGGCCGCTGGCTGCTGTCCGGGATCTCCGGACGGTGACCCGACCATGACCGACGACGCAGGCACGACCTCCGACGGCGACGCCACCCGGCCGCGTCCCCGGCCCACCCCGCGCCCGCGCGGTGCGGCCGCCCGTCCGTCGCCGCGCCCCCGCGTCGCCGGCAGCCGGCGCGCCGAGGACGAGGCCGACCAGCCCGATGCCGAGGCGCCGGCGCGGCGCCCGGTCCCGGCACCCCGCGCGCGGACGGCGACCCCGGCCCCGCTGCCCAGGAACCGCCCCCGGCCCGCTGCTGCGCCCGCGTCGTCCACCGTCGTCGGGACCGACGGGGCCGCGGAGGACGCGGGGACCCGCACGGGGCGGACGAAGGGCAGGAAGACCCGGCCGACGAAGGGCCGCACCGCGAGGTCCACCGGCGCGGCCCCGCGGCGGAGCCGCACCCTGGCCCTGGTGCTGGCCCTGCTCTGCGTCCTCGTGGCCGCCGGTGGTGGGTGGTTGCTCTGGCAGCGGACCCACCCCACCTCGGTGGACCCGGCGATCTTCGCCGCGGCCCGCAGCGGCGTCGAGGACGTCTACGCGTACGACTACCAGGACTCCGACGGCAGCGTGCAGCGCAAGCTCGACGCCCTCACCGGTGACCTGCGCGACCAGTACGAGTCCGACCTGTCCTCGGGCGGGATCATCAGCACCTACGAGCAGGTCTCGGCCACCACGAGCTACGACGTCCTCGAGGTCGGGCTGCAGCAGGTCAACGACTCCCAGGACCAGGCCACGCTCGTCGTGTTCGGCCAGTACGTGGTGAAGTCGGTCAACTCCGGCACCCAGGCGGCCCCGACCGGGTCGGAGTGCACGGTCACCGACGACGGAGCGCAGTCGTGCACGCAGACCGTCCGGGTCACCGTGCTGAAGGTCGACGGCGCCTGGAAGATCAGCGAGCTCACCCTGCTGACCAGCAGCTGAGCGACCGACGCGCCGGGTCCCGGCGCGCCCGGTGTCGCCGGGGCCCCGTCGCTGGCATCATCCCGGTGACCGCTCTCCCCCCGACGTGGACAGGTGTCCAAACGAGGGGTAGGGTCTCCTGTTGCGCTGCCCTCTGACTGTCTGCCCGCCGAGCCCGGGTCACCAGAGGTGCTCCGAACACGACGGGGACACCTCACGCTGACCGGGTGGATCGGGCGCTCGACGGCCGTCGGGTGCCAGCGCCGACACCGCCGACGACGACTCGCACCGATCCGCCCGCACGTCGTGAGGTCCTCGAAAGGACGCATCTTGGCAGGCTCCAGCCCCACCAGCACGGACACCACCAGCACCGAGCAGATCATCCCGGACGACCCCCAGAACAGCGCGCACACCGCCGGTACCGCTGCGCAGAAGATCCCCGGCGCCCCCCTCCGCGTCTCCTTCGCGAAGATCCACGAGCCCCTCGAGGTCCCCGACCTCCTGGCGCTGCAGACGGCCTCCTTCGACTGGCTGGTCGGCAGCCCGGAGTGGAAGGCGACGCTGTCCCCCGAGGAGCAGGAGGCCGCCGTCGGCGGTCTGGCCGACATCCTCGAGGAGATCTCGCCGATCGAGGACTTCAGCGGCTCGATGTCGCTGTCCTTCTCCAACCCGCGCTTCGAGGACGTCAAGGCGTCCCTCGAGGAGTGCAAGGACAAGGACATGACCTACGCGGCGCCGCTGTTCGTCACCGCCGAGTTCATGAACAACACCACCGGCGAGATCAAGAGCCAGACGGTGTTCATGGGCGACTTCCCGATCATGACGAACAAGGGCACGTTCGTCATCAACGGCACCGAGCGCGTCGTCGTCTCGCAGCTGGTCCGCTCCCCGGGCGTCTACTTCGACAAGACCCTGGACAAGACCAGCGACAAGGACGTCTTCTCCGCCAAGGTCATCCCCAGCCGGGGTGCGTGGCTGGAGTTCGACGTCGACAAGCGCGACACCGTCGGCGTCCGCATCGACCGCAAGCGCCGCCAGCCGGTCTCCGTGCTGCTCAAGGCGCTGGGCTGGACCGAGGACCGCATCCGCGAGCACTTCCAGTGGTCGCCCACGATGCTGGCCACCCTCGAGAAGGACCACATCGCCGGCCAGGACGAGGCGCTGCTGGACATCTACCGCAAGCTGCGTCCGGGCGAGCCGCCGACGCGCGAGTCGGCCCAGGCGCTGCTGGAGAACCTGTTCTTCAACCCCAAGCGCTACGACCTGGCCCGCGTCGGTCGGTACAAGGTCAACAAGAAGCTCGGCGTGGGCGTGCCCCAGCCGACGCAGACGCTGACCGAGGACGACATCGTCGCCACCATCGAGTACGTGGTGAAGCTGCACGCCGGCGAGCCCGACCACGGCGTCGACGACATCGACCACTTCGGCAACCGTCGCCTGCGCACGGTGGGTGAGCTGATCCAGAACCAGATCCGGGTCGGCCTGTCCCGCATGGAGCGCGTGGTCCGCGAGCGGATGACGACCCAGGACGTCGAGGCGATCACGCCGCAGACCCTGATCAACATCCGGCCGGTCGTCGCCTCCATCAAGGAGTTCTTCGGCACCAGCCAGCTGTCGCAGTTCATGGACCAGACCAACCCGCTCGCGGGCCTGACCCACAAGCGCCGCCTGTCGGCGCTGGGCCCGGGTGGTCTGTCCCGTGAGCGCGCCGGCATGGAGGTGCGCGACGTGCACCCCAGCCACTACGGCCGCATGTGCCCGATCGAGACCCCGGAAGGCCCGAACATCGGCCTGATCGGGTCGCTGTCCTCCTTCGGGCGGGTCAACGCGTTCGGGTTCATCGAGACCCCGTACCGCAAGGTCGAGAACGGCACCGTCACGGCGCAGATCGACTACCTCACCGCCGACGAGGAGGACCGCTACGTCGTCGCGCAGGCCAACAGCCCGCTCGACGCCAAGGGTCGCCTGGCCGAGGAGCGGGTGCTGGTCCGCACCAAGGGCGGCGAGGTCGACTACCTGGCCCCCGAGAACGTCGACTACATGGACGTGTCGCCGCGGCAGATGACCTCGGTCGCCACCGCGATGATCCCGTTCCTGGAGCACGACGACGCCAACCGCGCGCTCATGGGCGCCAACATGCAGCGCCAGGCCGTCCCGCTGCTGCGCAGCGAGGCCCCGCTGGTCGGCACCGGCATGGAGCTGCGTGCCGCCGTCGACGCCGGTGACGTCGTCACCGCGGAGAAGGCCGGTGTGGTCGAGGACTCCACCGCCGACTACGTGACCGTCATGGCCGACGACGGCACCCGGCAGACCTACCGGCTGCTGAAGTTCCGCCGCTCGAACCAGGGGACGTCGATCAACCAGTCCCCGGTCGTCGAGGAGGGCCAGCGGGTCGAGGTCGGCCAGGTCATCGCCGACGGTCCGTGCACCGACCAGGGCGAGATGGCGCTGGGCAAGAACCTGCTCGTCGCCTTCATGCCGTGGGAGGGCCACAACTACGAGGACGCGATCATCCTGTCGCAGCGCCTCGTGCAGGACGACGTCCTGTCCTCGATCCACATCGAGGAGTTCGAGGTCGACGCCCGCGACACCAAGCTGGGCGCCGAGGAGATCACCCGGGACATCCCGAACGTCTCCGAGGAGGTCCTCGCCGACCTCGACGAGCGCGGGATCATCCGGATCGGTGCCGAGGTCGTCCCCGGCGACATCCTGGTCGGCAAGGTCACGCCCAAGGGCGAGACCGAGCTGACCCCCGAGGAGCGCCTGCTGCGCGCCATCTTCGGCGAGAAGGCCCGCGAGGTGCGCGACACCAGCCTCAAGGTCAAGCACGGCGAGTCCGGGAAGGTCATCGGCGTCCGCGTGTTCTCGCGCGAGGACGGCGACGAGCTGCCCGCCGGCGTGAACGAGCTCATCCGGGTCTACGTGGCCCAGATGCGCAAGATCTCCGACGGCGACAAGCTGGCCGGCCGGCACGGGAACAAGGGCGTCATCTCCAAGATCCTCCCGCAGGAGGACATGCCCTTCCTCGAGGACGGCACCCCGGTCGACATCGTGCTCAACCCGCTGGGCGTGCCCGGCCGGATGAACGTCGGCCAGGTCCTGGAGACCCACCTCGGGTGGGTCGCCAAGACCGGGTGGCAGGTCGAGGGCAACCCGGAGTGGGCCAAGAACCTGCCCCAGGGCGCCCGCGGTGCCCAGCCGGGCACCCGTACGGCCACCCCGGTGTTCGACGGCGCCCGCGAGGAGGAGATCGTCGGCCTGCTGGGCTCGACCACCCTCACCCGCGACGGCGAGCGGTTGGTCAAGGAGACCGGCAAGGCCCGGCTGTTCGACGGTCGTTCCGGGGAGCCCTTCCCCGAGCCGATCTCGGTGGGCTACGTCTACATCCTGAAGCTGCTGCACCTGGTCGACGACAAGATCCACGCCCGCTCCACCGGCCCGTACTCGATGATCACGCAGCAGCCGCTGGGTGGTAAGGCGCAGTTCGGTGGTCAGCGGTTCGGCGAGATGGAGTGCTGGGCCATGCAGGCCTACGGCGCCGCCTACGCGCTGCAGGAGCTGCTGACGATCAAGTCCGACGACATCCTCGGCCGCGTGAAGGTCTACGAGGCCATCGTCAAGGGCGAGAACATCCCCGAGCCGGGCATCCCCGAGTCGTTCAAGGTGCTGCTGAAGGAACTGCAGTCGCTGTGCCTGAACGTCGAGGTGCTCTCCGGCGACGGGCAGGCCATCGAGCTGCGCGACACCGACGACGAGGTCTTCCGGGCCGCGGAGGAGCTGGGCATCGACCTCAGCCGCCGCGAGCCCTCCTCCGTCGAGGACGTCTGATCGACCGCCGGCCGGCCCCTGACCCGGGGCCGGCCGGCCACCACCTCGTGACTCAAGAAACGAAGAACTAGCCCCGGAAAGGGGTAATCAGTTGCTCGACGTCAACTTCTTCGACGAACTGCGCATCGGCCTCGCCAGCGGTGACGACATCCGCCAGTGGTCCCACGGCGAGGTGAAGAAGCCCGAGACCATCAACTACCGGACCCTGCGTCCGGAGAAGGATGGCCTCTTCTGCGAGAAGATCTTCGGTCCCACCCGGGACTGGGAGTGCTACTGCGGCAAGTACAAGCGGGTCCGGTTCAAGGGCATCATCTGCGAGCGCTGCGGCGTCGAGGTGACCCGGGCCAAGGTCCGCCGTGAGCGCATGGGGCACATCGAGCTCGCCGCCCCGGTGACCCACATCTGGTTCTTCAAGGGCGTGCCGTCCCGGTTGGGCTACCTGCTCGACCTGGCCCCCAAGGACCTCGAGAAGATCATCTACTTCGCGGCCTACCTGATCACGACCGTCGACGACGAGGCGCGCCACCGCGACCTCCCGACGATCGAGGCCGAGATCAGCGCCGAGAAGCACAACCTCGAGAGCCGTCGCGACGCCGACGTGGAGGGTCGCCAGCAGAAGCTGGAGGCCGACCTCGCCGAGCTCGAGGCCGAGGGTGCCAAGTCCGACGTGCGCCGCAAGGTGCGCGAGGGCGGCGAGCGCGAGATGCGCCAGATGCGCGACCGTGCGCAGCGGGAGATCGACCGTCTCGACGAGGTCATGGACACCTTCCGCAAGCTCGACGTCAAGCAGCTGATCGCCGACGAGGGCCTCTACCGCGAGCTGCGCGACCGCTTCGGCGAGTACTTCGAGGGCGGCATGGGTGCCGCGGCGCTGCAGAAGCTGCTCGCCGACTTCGACCTCGACGCCGAGTCGGTCTCGCTGCGCGACACCATCCGCAACGGCAAGGGCCAGCGCAAGCTGCGCGCGCTCAAGCGGCTCAAGGTCGTCGCGGCGTTCCAGCAGACCCGCAACTCGCCCATGGGCATGGTCCTGGACGCCGTCCCGGTGATCCCGCCGGACCTGCGCCCCATGGTGCAGCTCGACGGTGGCCGCTTCGCGACCTCGGACATGAACGACCTGTACCGCCGGGTGATCAACCGCAACAACCGGCTCAAGCGCCTGCTCGACCTGGGTGCGCCGGAGATCATCGTCAACAACGAGAAGCGGATGCTCCAGGAGTCCGTGGACGCGCTGTTCGACAACGGTCGCCGCGGTCGTCCGGTCACCGGCCCGGGCAACCGGCCGCTGAAGTCCCTGAGCGACCTGCTCAAGGGCAAGCAGGGCCGGTTCCGCCAGAACCTGCTGGGCAAGCGCGTCGACTACTCGGGCCGTTCGGTCATCGTCGTCGGCCCGCAGCTCAAGCTGCACCAGTGCGGTCTGCCCAAGCAGATGGCGCTGGAGCTGTTCAAGCCCTTCGTCATGAAGCGGCTGGTCGACCTCAACCACGCGCAGAACATCAAGTCCGCCAAGCGGATGGTCGAGCGTGCGCGCCCGGTCGTGTGGGACGTGCTGGAGGAGGTCATCACCGAGCACCCGGTGCTGCTCAACCGCGCACCGACGCTGCACCGCCTCGGGATCCAGGCCTTCGAGCCCCAGCTGGTCGAGGGCAAGGCCATCCAGATCCACCCGCTGGTCTGCACTGCGTTCAACGCGGACTTCGACGGTGACCAGATGGCGGTGCACCTGCCGCTGTCGGCCGAGGCCCAGGCCGAGGCCCGCATCCTGATGCTGAGCTCGAACAACATCCTGAGCCCGGCCGACGGTCGTCCGATCACCGCGCCGACCCAGGACATGGTGCTGGGGCTCTACCACCTCACGACGCTCAAGGCCGCGGCCGACGAGCGCGGGGCCGACGAGCTGCCCAAGGCCTACGGCTCCACGGCCGAGGCCGTCATGGCCTACGACCGCGGTGCGATCGGCATCCAGGAGCGCGTCCTCATCCGCCTGGACGAGGTCTTCGGCGTCGACAACGGCCCGAAGAACGACGCGTGGGAGGCCCCCGAGGGCTGGGAGCCCGGCACCCCGGCGCTGGTCAGCACCTCGCTGGGCCGGGTCCTGTTCAACGAGGCCCTGCCCGAGGACTACCGCTTCGTCAACTACCAGGTGCCGAAGAAGGAGCTCGGGGCGATCGTCAACGACCTCGCCGAGCGCTACGCCAAGGTGCAGGTGGCCGCGACCCTGGACGCCCTCAAGGCGGCCGGGTTCCACTGGGCCACCCGCGCGGGCATCACGATCGCCATTGACGACGTCGTGACTCCGCCGGCCAAGGCCGCCATCCTGGAGCGCCACGAGGACGAGGCCCGCAAGATCGAGAAGCAGTACGAGCGCGGCGTCATCACCGACTCCGAGCGTCGTGCCGAGCTCATCGAGATCTGGACCCGAGCGCGGGCCGAGGTCAGCCAGGCGATGGTGGACAACTTCCCCGTCACCAACCCGGTCTGGGTCATGGTCAACTCGGGTGCCCGAGGCAACATGATGCAGATCAGCCAGATCGCCGGCATGCGCGGTCTCGTCGCCAACCCCAAGGGCGAGATCATCCCGCGGCCGATCAAGGCGAACTTCCGCGAGGGCCTGTCCGTGCTGGAGTACTTCATCTCCACGCACGGCGCCCGCAAGGGTCTGGCCGACACCGCGCTGCGCACCGCCGACTCCGGGTACCTCACCCGTCGTCTGGTGGACGTGTCGCAGGACGTCATCATCCGCGAGGAGGACTGCGGCACCGAGCGCGGCGTCCTCATGCCGATCGGCACCGTCCTCGACGGCAAGGTCACCCGCGACGCACACGTCGAGACCAGCGTGTACGCCCGGGCCCTGGCCGCCGACGTCGAGGCCTCGGACGGCACGGTCGTCGCGACGGCCGGCTCCGACCTGGGTGACGTGCTCATCGCCGAGCTGGTCGACGCCGGCATCAGCGAGGTCAAGGTGCGCTGCGTGCTCACCTGCGAGTCCCTGCTGGGCACCTGCGCCACCTGCTACGGCCGGTCGCTGGCGACCGGCAAGCTCGTGGACGTCGGCGAGGCGGTCGGCATCATCGCCGCCCAGTCGATCGGCGAGCCCGGTACGCAGCTGACCATGCGCACCTTCCACACCGGTGGTGTGGCCGGTGACGACATCACGCACGGTCTGCCGCGCATCGTCGAGCTCTTCGAGGCGCGCGTCCCCAAGGGCAAGGCCCCCATCGCCGAGGTGGCGGGCACCGTGTCGATCGACGACGGCGAGCAGTTCCGCAAGCTCACCATCGCCCCCGACGACGGGTCCGAGGACGTCGTGTACGAGAAGCTGTCGCGTCGCTCCCGCCTGCGGGTCGAGGACGGCGGGCACGTCGAGGTCGGCGAGCAGCTGACCGAGGGCGCCGTCGACCCGCACGAGGTCCTGCGGATCATGGGCCCCCGCGAGGTGCAGCTGCACCTGGTCCGGGAGGTCCAGGAGGTCTACCGCAGCCAGGGCGTGTCGATCCACGACAAGCACATCGAGGTGATCATCCGCCAGATGCTGAAGCGGGTGACCATCATCGACTCGGGCGCCACGGACTTCCTGCCCGGTGCACTGGTCGAGCGCACCCTCTTCGAGACCGAGAACCGTCGGGTGGTGTCCGAGGGCGGCGAGCCGGCCTCGGCCCGTCCGGTCCTCATGGGGATCACCAAGGCGTCCCTGGCGACGGAGTCGTGGCTGTCCGCGGCCTCGTTCCAGGAGACGACCAAGGTGCTCACCGACGCCGCGATCCAGGGCAAGAGCGACAGCCTGCGCGGTCTCAAGGAGAACGTGATCATCGGCAAGCTGATCCCGGCCGGTACGGGGATCAGCCGCTACCGCAACATCACGGTCGAGCCCACCGAGGAGGCCCGCGCCGCGGTCTACACGATGGCCGGCTACGACGACGGGCAGTACTACAGCCCCGACGTGTTCGGCACGGGCAGCGGCGAGGCCGTGCGCCTGGAGGAGTACGACTGGCGGAGCTGATCCGCTGACGCGAGGGGCCCCGCAGACCACGTCTGCGGGGCCCCTCGTGCGTTCGGCGGGCAGGTCAACGGGCGAGGCGCGCCAGGGTCTCGATCGTGCGGCGGCGGCCGGCGGGGGAGTCGTCCAGCGGCTGCGCGGTGAGCACCGTGACCCCGGCCTCGGCGAACGCGGCCACCCGCTCGGCCACCCACGACTCCGGGCCGATCAGCGAGGTCTGCCGGACCAGCTCGTCGGGGACGGCAGCGGCCGCCTCGTCCTTGCGGCCGGCCAGGTACAGGTCCTGGATGCTGGCGGCCTCCTCGGCGAAGCCGTACCGGACCGCCAGGTCGTTGTAGAAGTTCTTCCCCTTGGCGCCCATGCCGCCGACGTAGAGGGCGATGCCGTGCTTGACCAGCTCGAGCAGCCCCTCGACGTCGTCGCCGATGGCCACGGGCACCCCGGCGACGACACCCAGCTCGCCCAGCGCGGGGTCGCGCCGGGCCCTGCCCGCGGCCAGGGAGTCGCCCCACACCTCGGTGGCCTTCTCCGGGTGGAAGAAGATGGGCTCCCAGTACTCGGCGATCTCCGCGGCCAGCTGGACGTTCTTGGGCCCGATGGCGGCCAGCAGCACGGGGATGCGCTCGCGCACCGGGGTGTTGATGAGCTTCAGCGGCTTGCCCAGCCCGGTGCCCTGGTCGGCCGGCAGCGGGATCGTGTACTTGGGCCCCGCGTGCTCGAGCCGCTCCCGGCGCCACACCGACCGGCAGATCTCCACCACCTCGCGGGTGCGGGCCAGGGGCGCGTCGTACGGCACGCCGTGCCACCCCTCGACGACCTGCGGGCCCGAGGCGCCCAGCCCCAGCGTGAAGCGCCCGTCGGAGACGAGGTCCAGCCCGGCCGCGGTCATGGCCGTCAGCGCGGGCGTGCGGCTGTAGATGGGCAGGATGCCGCTCATCAGCTCGACGCGGTCGGTGACCGCGGCCAGGTAGCCGAGCTGGCTGACCGCGTCGAAGGTGTACACCTCGGCCACCATGGCGACGTCGAGGCCGACCTGCTCGAGGTCCACGATCTCCTGGGCGGTCTGCCGGAAGTCATCGGAGTAGCTGGTCTGGATCCCGATGCGCACGCGTGTCCTCCTGGTCGACGGGGCGTCCTCGTCGACGCCGGGCGTACCGGCAGCGTGGCACGGCCGCCGCCGTCCGGCCCGGGGTCAGGTGGCCGGGAGGGTGCGGACCGTGCCGATGACGCGGGTGACCACGGCGACGCCGTCCACGCTGCCGGGGACGCGGGCCCCGGCCGACGACTCGGCCAGGTCGACCCGCAGCACGTAGTCGCTGTCCCGCTTGGCCAGCCCCACACCGGTGATGCCCGGGGCGTCGGCGAGCCGCTCGACCAGGACGGCCTTGGCGGCGCGGGCGGTCGGTCGGTCGGTCATCCCCCCATGGTGGACCCGGCAGGCACCGCTGGTCCACCTCCGGGCCGCCCGCCGGGCTCAGCCCGCGACGAACGTGACCTGCAGCAGGCGGAGCACGGTCGCCAGCGGGTTCGCGAAGGTGACCCCGCCGCCGTTGCTGCCGCCCTCGGTGGAGCCCGCGAACAGCAACCCCAGCGGAGCCCGGTCGCTGCTGCGCCAGATCACCGAGCCGGAGTCACCGCCGTCGCTGAACGAGCCGCTGGCACCCTCGATCTCGATCTGGTCGTCGAAGGTGTGCACCACGTCCTCGTCGTACTGCACGCCCACGCCGTCGACCTCGACCGCGGTGATCCGACCCGTGGTGTGCCCCGTGGTGCGGCCGACCTTCTCCACCTCCTCGTCGGGGTCGACGGCGTCGGCGGTGAGCACCTCGGCGCGCAGGGCGCCCCCCGGGTAGCCGGTCGGGTCGGCCTGGACGTCGTCGTCCAGCGCCGCGACCGCGGCGTCGACCAGGTTGCCGGTCGCCACGAACCGCTGGAACGCGGTGAGGGTGCCCACCCGGTCGGCGGCGGTGCCTCCGTCGGCCGGCCCGGGCTGGAGGACCGGATCACCCTCCGTGGCCCCGTCGCTGTCGGCCAGCACGTGGTTGTTGGACAGCACCAGCAGCCCGTCGGACCCGGGGCGTCGCACGAACCCGCCCAGCGTGCCGGCCGTCACGGCGGGGTGGGCGACGGACAGGCCGGGGACCAGCGGGCGGGTGCGCTGCTGCAGCTGCTCGGGGGTGGGGGAGCGCTGCGGGCGCACCGGGCCGATGACCCGCACGTCGACCTCACCGCGGGCGGCGTCGTCGAGCCCGTCGAGCACGAGCTGGGCATCGGCCTCGGCGAGCAGCCGCACCGCGAGGTGCACCTGGTCGGGACCCACCGGGGCCAGCCCCAGGGCCACCCCGCTCCAGGACCCCGGTGCCCGGCTCGCGACCACGGCCCCCGGGGGTGCCTGCGACAGCCTGAGGGACAGCGCGGCCTTGAGCTCGCGGGCGGTGTCGACGTGCACGATGGCCTCCAGGGCGCTCGGGATCTGCCTGTGACGGTTCGGTGCCCGACCGTAGGCGCGGGGTCCGACAGGAGGGAAGGACGAGATCGGCCGGTGTCGAGCGGCTGGCGCTGCGGTGCACTCCGGGTATCGTGGCTCCCGGTTCGATCCCGGCCGGCTGTCGCCCGGGGGTGCACACCCCCTCGCGGTGGCCGGGCCCGCACACCTCGTCCGTCCCGACCCCCGGGTCGGTGGACGCGGCAGCGGCGCCCGCACTGGCGTGACGGACCCGGCTTTGACCGGGTCCCACCGCCCGGGTATCGTTGTCAGCCGTGCCCAGGTTCACCTGGGCCTGCTCCCGCTCGCGGCGCACCTGGGTGCCCGGTCGATCCTCGGATCGCCTGGATGCCAGGGGGTCCCGTCCCGGCTCCGGCCAGGACCAGGGGACCGTGCACCAGGCGCGAGGGGCGATCGAGTCCGACTCACCTCGAGACCGGAACCCAGCGAAGGCGACACGCCCGAGCGCGGGGGCCGGACCACGGGGTGTACAGGGCCAGGAGCAGGGCCGGAGCACCGCTCCGGGCCGCCGAAGCACGAAGCACCGCACTCATCCAGAGCACGACCCAGCGCAGGCAGGAGTTCAAGGCCACCCATGCCCACGATCCAGCAGCTGGTCCGCAAGGGCCGCGAGGACAAGGTCGAGAAGACCAAGACCCCGGCGTTGAAGGGTTCCCCCCAGCGTCGCGGCGTGTGCACGCGCGTCTACACGACGACGCCGAAGAAGCCGAACTCGGCGCTGCGCAAGGTCGCTCGCGTCCGGCTCACCAGCGGCGTCGAGGTGACCGCGTACATCCCCGGTGTCGGCCACAACCTGCAGGAGCACTCGATGGTGCTCGTGCGCGGTGGCCGGGTGAAGGACCTCCCGGGCGTCCGTTACAAGATCATCCGCGGTTCCCTGGACACCCAGGCCGTCCGTGGTCGCAAGCAGGCTCGCAGCCGCTACGGCGCGAAGAAGGAGAAGAGCTAATGCCGCGCAAGGGCCCCGCGCCGAAGCGTCCGCTCGTCGTCGACCCGGTCTACCAGTCGCAGCTGGTCACCCAGCTGGTGAACAAGGTGCTCGTCGACGGCAAGCGCTCCATCGCCGAGGCGATCGTCTACGGCGCCCTCGAGGGTGTCCGGGCCAAGAACGACACCGACCCGGTCGTGACCCTCAAGCGCGCGCTGGACAACGTCAAGCCCGCCCTCGAGGTCCGCAGCCGCCGCGTCGGTGGTGCGACCTACCAGGTCCCGATCGAGGTGCGCGCCTCGCGCAGCACCACCCTCGGCCTGCGCTGGCTCATCCAGTACTCCCGGTCGCGTCGTGAGAAGACGATGACCGAGCGCCTGATGAACGAGCTGCTCGACGCCAGCAACGGCCTCGGTGCCGCGGTCAAGCGCCGCGAGGACACGCACAAGATGGCCGAGTCGAACAAGGCCTTCGCGCACTACCGCTGGTGATCACCGGCGGCTGGTGAGACCCACCAGCGCCACCAGCCGCCACCCCGCGGCGAACCCCAGGACACCCCCGGGACCCGCGACCAGGACCAGAGCAGGAAGGGCAGGCAATGGCCAACCTCACCAAGACCCGGAACATCGGGATCATGGCGCACATCGACGCCGGCAAGACCACCACCACCGAGCGGATCCTCTTCTACACCGGGATCAACTACAAGATCGGTGAGGTCCACGACGGCGCGGCCACCATGGACTGGATGGAGCAGGAGCAGGAGCGCGGCATCACCATCACGTCGGCCGCGACGAAGTGCACCTGGAACGGGTTCGACATCAACATCATCGACACCCCCGGGCACGTCGACTTCACCGTCGAGGTGGAGCGCTCGCTCCGCGTGCTCGACGGTGCCGTCGCCGTCTACGACGGTGTCGCCGGCGTGGAGCCGCAGACCGAGCAGGTCTGGCGCCAGGCCGAGAAGTACGGCGTGCCGCGCATGTGCTTCGTCAACAAGCTCGACCGCACCGGTGCCAACTTCTTCCGCTGCGTCGACATGATGGTCGAGCGCCTGGGTGCCAACCCGCTGGTGCTGCAGATCCCGATCGGCGCCGAGGGCGACTTCGTCGGCGTCGTCGACCTGGTCCAGATGCGCGCCCTGACCTGGCGCGGCGAGACCAAGCTGGGCGAGGACTACGCGATCGAGGAGATCCCGGCCGAGCTCGCCGAGCAGGCCGCGGAGTACCGGACCAGGTTCCTCGAGAACCTGGCCGACTTCCACGACGAGATCATGGAGTCCTACCTCGGTGGCGAGGAGATCCCGGTCGCGACCCTCAAGGCCGCGATCCGGAAGTCCACCATCGCCGGCGAGGTCAACCCGGTCGTCACCGGTTCGGCGTTCAAGAACAAGGGCGTCCAGCCCATGCTCGACGCCGTCACCGACTACCTGCCCAGCCCGCTGGACGTCGAGGCGATCGTCGGCACCGCGCTCGACGGCGAGACCGAGGTCCTGCGGCACGCCGACGAGACCGAGCCCTTCTCGGCCCTGGCCTTCAAGATCCAGACCGACCAGCACCTGGGCAAGCTGACCTACATCCGCGTGTACTCCGGCAAGCTCGACGCCGGGTCCCCGGTGCTGAACAGCACCAAGGACCGCAAGGAGCGGGTCGGCAAGATCTACCAGATGCACGCGAACAAGCGCGAAGAGCGTGCGGGCGTGGGCGCCGGCGAGATCGTGGCCGTCAACGGCATGAAGGGCACCACGACCGGGGACACCCTCTGCGACCCGCAGAAGCCGGTGATCCTCGAGTCGATGACCTTCCCCGCGCCGGTCATCTCGGTGGCCATCGAGCCGAAGACCAAGAGCGACCAGGAGAAGCTGGGCACGGCGATCCAGAAGCTCGCCGAGGAGGACCCGACGTTCCAGGTCCGCCTGGACGAGGAGACCGGTCAGACCGTCATCTCCGGCATGGGCGAGCTCCACCTGGAGATCCTGGTCGACCGCATGCGGCGTGAGTTCAACGTCGAGGCCAACGTGGGCAAGCCCCAGGTCGCCTACCGCGAGACGATCCGCAAGGCCGTCGAGCGCTACGACTACACCCACAAGAAGCAGACCGGTGGGTCCGGCCAGTTCGCGAAGGTGCAGATCGCCCTCGAGCCGTTGGAGATGACGGCGGAGTCGGCGACCTACGAGTTCGAGAACAAGGTCACCGGTGGCCGCATCCCCCGGGAGTACATCCCCTCGGTGGACGCGGGCATGCAGGACGCCATGCAGTACGGCATCCTCGCCGGCTACCCGATGGTCGGCGTCAAGGCGATCCTGCTCGACGGCGCCTACCACGAGGTCGACTCCTCCGAGATGGCGTTCAAGATCGCCGGCTCGATCGCCTTCAAGGAGGCCGCCCGCAAGGCCAGCCCGGCCCTGCTGGAGCCCCTCATGGCCGTCGAGGTCGTCACCCCCGAGGACAACATGGGTGACGTCATCGGAGACCTGAACTCCCGTCGTGGCACCATCCAGGCGATGGACGAGCGCTCCGGTGCTCGGGTCGTCAAGGCGCTGGTCCCGCTGTCGGAGATGTTCGGCTACGTGGGCGACCTGCGCAGCCGCACCCAGGGACGGGCGAGCTACACCATGGTGTTCGACACCTACGCCGAGGTCCCGTCGAACGTCGCCAAGGAGATCATCGCCAAGGCGACCGGAGAGTGACCGGGACGGGCCGCTGATCCCTCGGCGGCCCGACCCGGCGGGCGCCCGCCCGCACCCCAGACTCAGCAGCAGCACTGCGACAGACACTTACGGAGAGGAACCCCAGTGGCCAAGGCCAAGTTCGAGCGGACCAAGCCGCACGTCAACATCGGCACCATCGGGCACATCGACCACGGGAAGACGACGCTCACCGCGGCGATCACCAAGGTCCTGCACGACAAGTACCCGAACCTCAACGAGGCGTCCGCGTTCGACCAGATCGACAAGGCGCCCGAGGAGAAGGCGCGTGGGATCACGATCTCCATCGCGCACGTCGAGTACCAGACCGAGAACCGGCACTACGCGCACGTCGACTGCCCCGGGCACGCCGACTACATCAAGAACATGATCACCGGTGCCGCGCAGATGGACGGCGCGATCCTGGTCGTGGCCGCCACCGACGGCCCGATGCCGCAGACCAAGGAGCACGTGCTCCTGGCCCGCCAGGTCGGCGTCCCCTACATCGTCGTGGCCCTGAACAAGTCCGACATGGTCGACGACGAGGAGATCCTGGAGCTCGTCGAGCTCGAGGTCCGCGAGCTGCTCTCCGAGTACGAGTTCCCGGGCGACGACCTGCCGGTCGTGCGCGTCTCCGCGCTGAAGGCCCTCGAGGGCGACGCCGAGTGGGCCGACAAGCTCATGGAGCTCATGGACGCCGTCGACTCCGCCATCCCGGAGCCCGAGCGCGAGATCGACAAGCCGTTCCTCATGCCCGTCGAGGACGTCTTCACGATCACCGGCCGCGGCACCGTGGTGACCGGTCGTGTCGAGCGCGGCATCGTCAAGGTGTCGGAGACCATCGAGATCGTCGGCATCCGCCCGACCTCGACCCAGACGACCGTCACCGGCGTCGAGATGTTCCGCAAGCTGCTCGACCAGGGCCAGGCCGGCGACAACGTGGGCCTGCTGCTGCGCGGCATCAAGCGCGAGGACGTCGAGCGCGGCCAGGTCGTCGTGAAGCCGGGCTCGATCACCCCGCACACCAACTTCGAGGGTTCGGTCTACATCCTCTCGAAGGACGAGGGCGGCCGTCACACGCCGTTCTTCAACAACTACCGTCCCCAGTTCTACTTCCGGACGACGGACGTCACCGGCGTGGTCACGCTGCCCTCGGGCACCGAGATGGTCATGCCCGGCGACAACACCGAGATGACGGTGGAGCTCATCCAGCCCATCGCCATGGAGGACGGCCTGCGCTTCGCCATCCGCGAGGGTGGCCGCACCGTCGGCGCCGGTCGGGTCACCAAGATCCTCAAGTGAGTCCCCGGTGGGCGGCGGCCGTCACGGCCGCCGCCCACCGCCCCGGGTCGTCCCGGGAACACCCGGGTCAACCGACCCAGTACTGACTTCCAGCAACACCCGATCGGCAGGAGCGAGACAAGGCGATGGCGGGACAGAAGATCCGCATCCGGCTGAAGGCCTACGACCACGAGGCCATCGATGCCTCGGCGCGGCGCATCGTGGACACGGTGACGAAGACCGGAGCGCGCGTCGTCGGCCCGGTGCCGCTGCCGACCGAGAAGAACGTGTACTGCGTCATCCGCTCGCCGCACAAGTACAAGGACTCGCGCGAGCACTTCGAGATGCGTACGCACAAGCGACTCATCGACATCCTCGACCCGACGCCGAAGACGGTCGACGCGCTCATGCGCATCGACCTCCCGGCCTCGGTCGACGTCAACATCCAGTAGGGGCACCGAGACAATGGCGAGCACATTCCGTGGTCTCCTCGGCGAGAAGCTGGGGATGACCCAGGTCTTCGACGAGAACAACCGCATCGTGCCGATCACCGTGGTCAAGGCCGGCCCGTGCGTGGTCACCCAGGTGCGCACCCCCGAGGTGGACGGCTACTCGGCCGTCCAGATCGGGTTCGGCGCGATCGACCCCCGCAAGGTGAACAAGCCCGAGGGTGGGCACTTCGCCAAGGCGGGCGTCACGCCGCGACGGCACCTGGTCGAGCTGCGCACGAAGGACGCCGGCGACTACACGGTCGGCCAGGAGCTGACCGCCGACGTGCTCGCCGATGTGGCGACCGTCGACGTGATCGGCAAGAGCAAGGGCAAGGGCACGGCCGGTGTCATGAAGCGCCACGGGTTCAAGGGCCTGGGCGCGGGGCACGGCGTGCAGCGCAAGCACCGCTCGCCCGGCTCGATCGGTGGCTGCGCCACCCCGGGTCGCGTGTTCAAGGGCATGCGCATGGCCGGTCGGATGGGTGCGGTCACCACGACCACCCTGTCCCTCAAGATCCACAAGGTCGACACGGAGAAGGGCCTGGTGCTCATCAAGGGCGCCGTCCCGGGTCCGAAGGGTGGGTTGCTCCTCGTCCGCTCCGCGGTCAAGGGCGGCCCCGTGGGGAGTGACACCAAGTGACCAGCTCGCAGACGACCGAGCGCGTCGACCGCAGCGTCGACGTGAAGGACGCCACCGGCGCCACGACGGGCACCGCCACCCTCCCGGGTGCGCTGTTCGACGCCAACGCCAACGTGTCCCTCATGCACCAGGTGGTCGTGGCCCAGCTGGCCGCGGCCCGCCAGGGCACGCACGCCACGAAGACGCGGGCCCAGGTCAGCGGTACCGGTGCCAAGCCGTACCGCCAGAAGGGCACCGGCCGCGCCCGTCAGGGTTCGCTGCGTGCGCCGCAGTTCGAGGGTGGTGGCATCTCGCACGGCCCGCAGCCGCGCAGCTACGACCAGAAGACCCCCAAGAAGATGAAGGCCGCTGCCCTGCGCGGCGCCCTCTCCGACCGGGCCCGCGAGGACCGCGTTCACGTGGTCAGCGCGTTCGTCTCCGGCGACGCGCCCTCGACCAAGGCCGCGCTGGCAGCGCTGGACGCGATCAGCTCGGCCAAGCGCGTCCTGGTCGTGCTCGACCGCGACGACGTCCTCAACTGGGTCAGCCTGCGCAACGTGTCGCGGGTGCACCTGATCGAGGCCGGCCAGCTGAACACCTACGACGTGCTGTGCGCCGACGAGGTGGTCTTCACCGAGGCCGCGCTCGCCGAGTACGTGGCCGGCCCGGCGAAGGGTGGACGGGGCCGCGCGAGCAGCTCCGAGCTGCCCGACCTGGAGACCCACGAGATCGACAGCGAGGTGCCCTCCGTGGCACCCGCGACCACCGAGGAGAAGGCATGAGCGTCCGCGACCCCCGGGACGTCCTGCTGTCCCCGGTCATCTCCGAGAAGAGCTACGGGCTCCTGGACGAGAACAAGTACACGTTCATCGTCCGCCCGGACGCCAACAAGACCCAGATCAAGATCGCTGTGCAGCAGGTCTTCAACGTGAAGGTCCTCGCCGTCAACACGATCAACCGGCAGGGCAAGCGGAAGCGCTCCAAGGGCGCCGTGATGGGCAAGCGCAAGGACACCAAGCGCGCCATCGTCTCCGTGGCCCCTGGCGACCGCATCGAGCTGTTCGGCGGCCCCGGCGCCTGACGGCGTCCGGGACCAGCGACTGCCACGAGACCAGACAGGGATTGAGTAGGAACCATGGCCATCCGTAAGTACAAGCCGACGACGCCGGGCCGCCGCGGCTCGTCCGTCGCCGACTTCGCCGAGGTCACCCGCGACCACCCCGAGAAGTCGCTGGTCCGCCCGCTGCACGGCCGGGGCGGTCGCAACGTCCACGGTCGCGTCACCGCGCGCCACCAGGGCGGTGGGCACAAGCGTGCCTACCGGCTCATCGACTTCCGCCGGGCCGACAAGGACGGTGTGCCGGCCAAGGTCGCGCACATCGAGTACGACCCCAACCGCACGTCGCGCATCGCGCTGCTGCACTTCGCGGACGGCGAGAAGCGCTACATCATCGCCCCCGCCAAGCTGAAGCAGGGCGACGCGATCGAGTGCGGCCCGAACGCCGACATCAAGCCCGGCAACAACCTGCCGCTGCGCAACATCCCGGTCGGCACCGTCGTCCACGCCATCGAGCTGCGGCCCGGTGGCGGGGCGAAGATCGCCCGCTCGGCCGGCACCAGCGTGCAGCTGGTGGCCCGCGAGGGTCGCTTCGCGCAGCTGCGCATGCCCTCGGGCGAGATCCGCAACGTCGACGTCCGCTGCCGCGCGACGATCGGCGAGGTCGGCAACGCCGAGCAGTCCAACATCAACTGGGGCAAGGCGGGCCGCATGCGGTGGAAGGGCAAGCGCCCGACCGTCCGCGGTGTCGCGATGAACCCGGTCGACCACCCGCACGGTGGTGGTGAGGGGAAGACCTCCGGTGGACGCCACCCGGTCAACCCCAAGGGCAAGCCGGAGGGCCGCACGCGCAAGCGCAAGGCCTCCGACGCCATGATCGTGCGTCGTCGTCGCACCAACAAGAAGCGCTGAGCGGGTAGGGGAAGACAATGCCAAGGAGCCTGAAGAAGGGCCCGTTCGTCGACGACCACCTGCTCGCCAAGGTGGACGCCCAGAACGAGAAGGGCACCAAGAACGTCATCCGCACCTGGTCGCGGCGTTCGACGATCATCCCGGACATGCTCGGCCACACCATGGCCGTGCACGACGGTCGCAAGCACGTCCCGGTCTTCGTGACCGAGGCCATGGTCGGGCACAAGCTCGGCGAGTTCGCGCCCACGCGCACGTTCCGTGGGCACGTCAAGGACGACCGTCGGTCGCGGCGCGGCTGAGCGGGACGAGGAGAATCTTCAGATGACTTCCCAGCTGGGGACCGACGCACCGGTCGCCCGGGCCACGGCCCGGTTCGTCCGCGTCACCCCGATGAAGGCCCGCCGGGTGGTGGACATGGTCCGCTACCTGCCCACCGACGAGGCCCTGGCGCTGCTGCGGTTCGCGCCGCAGACGGCCAGCGAGCCGGTGGCCAAGGTCGTCGCGTCCGCGGTGGCCAACGCCGAGCACAACCTGCAGCTCGACCCGGCTGCGCTGGTCGTCAGCGCCGCCTACGTCGACGAGGGCCCGACCCTCAAGCGGATCCGTCCGCGCGCCCAGGGGCGTGCGTTCCGGATCAACAAGCGCACCTCGCACATCACCGTCGAGGTCAGCGAGGTCGCCTCCAGCGCCGAGCTCGCCGCACGCTCCCGCAAGGCACGTCGCGACACGGGCCAGCACGGCCCCGCGGCGCAGCAGAAGACCAACTCGAAGGGAGGGACCCGCTAGTGGGTCAGAAGGTCAACCCGCACGGGTTCCGCCTGGGCATCACCACCGACTACAAGTCCCGGTGGTACGCCGACAAGCTGTACGCGGCCTACGTCAAGGAGGACGTGGCGATCCGCAAGCTGATGGGCAAGGGCATGGAGCGCGCCGGCATCTCGAAGGTGGAGATCGAGCGCACCCGTGACCGCGTCCGCGTCGACATCCACACCGCCCGCCCGGGCATCGTCATCGGCCGCCGCGGCGCCGAGGCCGACCGCATCCGCGGCGAGCTCGAGAAGCTCACCGGCAAGCAGGTGCAGCTGAACATCCTCGAGGTCAAGAACCCCGAGTCCGACGCGCAGCTGGTCGCCCAGGGCGTGGCTGAGCAGCTGTCCAGCCGGGTCAGCTTCCGGCGGGCCATGCGCAAGGCCATGCAGTCGGCCCAGCGCAGCCCGCAGGTCAAGGGGATCCGGGTGCAGTGCTCCGGTCGCCTGGGCGGCACCGAGATGAGCCGTTCGGAGTTCTACCGCGAGGGTCGTGTGCCGCTGCACACGCTGCGCGCGAACATCGACTACGGCATCTACGAGGCGCGCACCACCTTCGGCCGCATCGGCGTCAAGGTCTGGATCTACAAGGGCGACGCGAGCGGCTCCCGGGCCGAGCGCGAGGCCCTGCAGGCCCTGGCGCAGCGTCAGGAGCGTCGCGAGCGGGCCCAGCGTCCGCGTCGGTCGGGTTCGACCGGCACCACCGCCGGTGGCACCGAGGCCGGTCGCGCCGCGGCCGAGCCGCAGGACGTCACCGCCACCGAGGCCCCGGCCGAGGACACGACCGCCACCGCGGTCGAGCCCACGGTCGAGGCTGCCCCGGCGCAGAGCGTCGGCGAGGCCGCCGGCGCCGAGGGCACCGCGACGGCCGAGGCCGCCGGTGCCGAGGCAACCGCTCCCCAGGAGGGCTGACAGATGCTGATCCCGCGTCGCGTCAAGCACCGCAAGCAGCACCGTCCCGACCGCACCGGTCGGGCCAAGGGCGGCACCGCGATCAACTTCGGTGAGTACGCGATCCAGGCCCTCGAGCCTGCCTACGTGACCAACCGTCAGATCGAGTCCGCTCGTATCGCCATGACCCGCCACATCAAGCGCGGCGGCAAGGTGTGGATCTCGATCTACCCCGACCGCCCGCTGACCAAGAAGCCCGCCGAGACCCGCATGGGTTCCGGCAAGGGCTCGCCCGAGTGGTGGGTCGCCAACGTGAAGCCCGGCCGCATCATGTTCGAGCTGTCCGGTGTCGACGAGCCCATCGCCCGCGAGGCCATGCGCCGCGCCATCCACAAGCTCCCCATGAAGTGCCGCTTCATCACCCGTGAAGGAGAGGTGTGATGGCTGCCGGCCTCACCGCCCCGGAGCTCCGCGAGCTCTCGGTGGACGAGCTCGCCACGCGTCTGCGTGAGTCGAGGGAAGAACTGTTCAACCTGCGGTTCCAGGTGGCCACCGGCCAGCTGGACAACAACCGGCGACTGCAGACCGTCCGCCGCGACATCGCCCGGATCTACACGATCATGCGCGAGCGCGAGCTGGGTCTGTCCGTCGCCCCGAACGAGGGTGTGGCATGAGCGAGACCACCGACGAGACCAACGAGGCGATCGCCTCCGGTCCCGGCCTGGCCGGTCGCGGCTTCCGCAAGGTCCGTGAGGGCCTCGTCGTCTCCGACAAGATGGAGAAGACCATCGTCGTCGAGGTCGAGGACCGCGTGAAGCACGGCCTGTACGGCAAGATCCTGCGCCGCACGAGCAAGCTCAAGGCGCACGACGAGGACGGCACCGCCGGCATCGGCGACCGCGTCCAGATCATGGAGACCCGGCCCACCTCGGCCACCAAGCGCTGGCGCCTGGTGACCGTGATCGAGAAGGCCAAGTAGGCCCGAGTCCGCTGCGACGACGCCCCCGCTGGTGGCGGGGGAGTCGTTGCGCGTACGCTGGCCCACTGGCGCGCCCACGGGTGCGCCGACATCCGGGACCCGACGGCCGGCGGCACTCGCCGCCGGCTGTCGCACGTGAGTCCCGACCGCCGCTTCACCGTCCAGGCCCGGCGGTCACCCCAGACACCACAGGAGCAACGCAGTGATCCAGCAGGAGTCGCGACTGCGCGTCGCCGACAACACGGGTGCCAAGGAGATCTTGTGCATCCGCGTTCTCGGCGGCTCGGGTCGTCGCTACGCGGGCATCGGCGACGTGATCGTCGGCACCGTGAAGGACGCCATCCCCGGCGCGGGGGTCAAGAAGGGCGACGTCGTCAAGGCGGTCATCGTCCGCACGGTGAAGGAGCGTCGGCGTCCCGACGGCTCCTACATCCGCTTCGACGAGAACGCCGCGGTCATCATCCGCGACAGCGGTGACCCGCGCGGCACCCGCATCTTCGGGCCCGTCGGCCGCGAGCTGCGCGACAAGCGCTTCATGCGGATCATCTCGCTCGCCCCGGAGGTGCTGTGATCATGGCTGAGAAGACGCCTTCGCTGAAGGTCAAGAAAGGCGACCAGGTCCAGGTCATCGCCGGCAAGGACAAGGGCGCCAAGGGCCGGGTCATCGCGGCCTTCCCCAAGACCGGGAAGGTGCTCGTCGAGGGCATCGGCCGGGTCAAGAAGCACACCCGCGTGAGCACCAGCCAGCGCGGCTCCCAGTCGGGCGGGATCGTGACCCAGGAGGCCGCCATCCACGTGAGCAACGTGATGGTCGTCGACTCCGAGGGCAACCCGACCCGCATCGGCTACCGCAAGGACGAGGACGGACGCAACATCCGGGTCTCGAAGCGAACCGGCAAGGACCTGTGACATGAGTGCACCCACCCGAGAGCTGCCCCGGTTGCTCGCCCACTACCGCTCGGACATCGCGCCGGCGCTGATGAGCGAGTTCGGCTACGCCAACGTCATGCAGATCCCCGGCCTCACCAAGATCGTCGTGAACATGGGCGTCGGCGAGGCCACCCGCGACGCGAAGCTGATGGACGGCGCGGTCCGCGACCTCACCGCCATCACCGGCCAGAAGCCGGCCGTCGTCCGGGCCCGCAAGTCCATCGCCCAGTTCAAGCTGCGCGAGGGCATGCCGATCGGCGCGAAGGTCACCCTGCGCGGTGATCGCATGTGGGAGTTCCTGGACCGGCTGCTCAGCCTGGCCCTGCCCCGCATCCGTGACTTCCGCGGTCTGAACTCCAAGCAGTTCGACGGGCACGGCAACTACACGTTCGGCCTCAACGAGCAGTCCATGTTCCGCGAGATCGACGTCGACAAGATCGACCGCCCGCGTGGCATGGACATCACGCTGGTCACCACCGCCACCAACGACGAGGAGGGTCGCGAGCTGCTCAGCCTGCTCGGCTTCCCCTTCGCCGGCCAGACCGTCGTCCAGACGACTCGCTGAGCCGGGAACAGGAGACACCATGGCCAAGAAGGCGCTCGTCAACAAGGCGGCCCGCACCCCCAAGTTCAAGGTCCGCGGCTACACGCGCTGCCAGCGCTGCGGCCGTCCGCACGCGGTCTTCCGCAAGTTCGGGCTGTGCCGCATCTGCGTCCGGGAGATGGCCCACGCGGGCGAGCTCCCCGGCGTGACCAAGTCCTCCTGGTGATGCACCTCGGTGCCCACCCGGCACCGAGGTCGGCCCACCTTCCGCAGCACCACTGATCGCCGACAGGCCCCCGCACCGTGCGGAGGGAACCGCGGTGAGAGAGGCACGACCGACACATGACGATGACCGACCCGATCGCGGACATGCTCACGCGCATCCGCAACGCGAACTCGGCGTACCACGACGCAGCGGCCATGCCCTCGTCGAAGCTCAAGACCAAGGTCGCGGAGATCCTCCAGCAGGAGGGCTACATCGCCGGCTGGAAGGTCAACGACGTCGAGAAGGACGGCCAGACCCGCAAGGAGCTGGTCGTCGACCTCAAGTACGGCCCCAACCGTGAGCGCAGCATCGCCGGTGTCCGGCGCGTGTCCAAGCCCGGCCTGCGGGTCTACGCCAAGTCCACGGCGCTGCCGAAGGTCCTGGGCGGTCTCGGGGTGGCGATCATCTCCACCTCGACCGGTCTGCTGACCGACAAGCAGGCGAACAAGAAGGGCGTGGGTGGGGAAGTCCTCGCCTACGTCTGGTAAGGGGACCTCGAGATGTCACGAATCGGACGACTCCCGGTCACCGTGCCCGGTGGTGTCGACGTCGCCATCGACGGCCGCACCGTCAACGTGAAGGGCCCCAAGGGGTCCCTCGCCCACACCGTCGCCTCTCCCATCTTCGTGGAGAAGGACGACTCCGGCGCGCTGCTGGTGCAGCGCCCCGACGACGAGCGCGAGAGCCGTGCCCTGCACGGTCTGTCACGCACCCTGATCGCGAACATGATCACCGGCGTGACCGAGGGCTACGTGAAGACCCTCGAGATCGTCGGCGTCGGCTACCGCGTGCAGGCCCGGGGCGCCGACCTCGAGTTCGCGCTCGGGTTCAGCCACCCGGTGCTGATCAAGGCCCCCGAGGGGATCACCTTCACCGTCGAGGCCCCGACCCGGTTCAAGGTCGCCGGCATCGACAAGCAGCAGGTCGGCGAGGTCGCCGCCAAGATCCGCAAGTTGCGCAAGCCCGACCCGTACAAGGGCAAGGGTGTGCGTTACCAGGGCGAGGTCATCAAGCGCAAGGTCGGGAAGACGGGCAAGTGATGGCAGAGACCAAGACCAACGACAAGGTGGCCCGGGTGCACAAGCCCGTGGGCACCGATGCCAGCACCGCGCGACGCGTGTCGCGTGCGCGGCGCCACAACCGGCTCCGCAAGCGCGTGGCCGGTACCGCCGAGCGTCCCCGCATGGTCGTCAAGCGCAGCTCGCGCCACGTCCACGTGCAGGTCGTCGACGACACCCAGGGCATCACCCTGGTCAGCGCGTCGACGATGGACGCCGCCCTGCGCGGCACCGCCGGCGACAAGTCGGCGCTGGCCCGTCAGGTCGGCGCCCTGGTCGCCGACCGGGCGAAGGCCGCCGGCATCTCGGCCGTGGTGTTCGACCGCGGCGGCAACCGCTACCAGGGGCGTCTGGCGGCTCTCGCCGACGGCGCCCGCGAGGGCGGGTTGAACTTCTGATGAGCACCCAGCTGCTCGACAACGTGATGATCGAGGGGAACGTCTGATGCCAGGACCACAGCGACGCGGCGGTGGCGCCGGCGGTGCCGGTGGCACCGGCGGCGGACAGGGCGGTCAGGGCGGCAACGACCGCCGCGACCGTCGTGACGGCGGTGGCCGCGGCCCCGGCGGCCCGGCCGAGAAGAGCCAGTTCCTCGAGCGGGTCGTGGCCATCAACCGTGTGTCCAAGGTCGTCAAGGGTGGTCGTCGCTTCAGCTTCACCGCCCTGGTGATCGTGGGCGACGGCGACGGCACCGTGGGTGTCGGCTACGGCAAGGCCAAGGAGGTGCCCGCGGCGATCGCCAAGGGCGTCGAGGAGGCCAAGAAGCACTTCTACCGCGTGCCGCGCATCGCCAGCACCATCCCGCACCCCGTGCAGGGTGAGGCGGCGGCCGGTGTCGTGCTGCTCAAGCCGGCCAGCCCGGGTACCGGCGTCATCGCCGGTGGTCCGGTGCGCGCCGTGCTCGAGTGCGCCGGCATCCACGACGTGCTGTCCAAGAGCCTGGGTTCCTCGAACCCGATCAACATCGTGCACGCCACGATGCAGGCGCTCAAGGACCTCGTCCGCCCCGAGGAGATCGCGGCCCGCCGCGGTCTGCCCCTCGAGGACGTCGCGCCCGCCGCCATGCTGCGGGCCCGTGCCGGCCAGGGGGTCTGACATGAGCCAGCTCAAGGTCACCCAGGTGAAGTCCGGCATCGGGGCCAAGCCGAACCAGCGCCAGACGCTGCGTTCGCTGGGCCTGAAGCGGATCAACCACACGGTCGTCCAGGAGGACCGTCCCGAGATCCGCGGGATGGTCGCCACGGTGCCGCACCTGGTCACCGTCGAAGAGATCGCCTGAGCGGTCGAGAAGGAACATTGACATGACTCTCAAGGTCCACCACCTGCGGCCGGCACCCGGCGCCCACACCAAGAAGACCCGCGTGGGTCGCGGTGAGGGCGGCAAGGGCGGCAAGACCGCCGGTCGAGGCACCAAGGGCTCGGGCGCTCGCGTCCAGGTCTCCGCCCGCTTCGAGGGTGGTCAGACGCCGCTGTTCATGCGTCTGCCCAAGCTCTCCGGCTTCACCCCGCGCAACAAGGTGGTCTTCCAGGTCGTGAACCTGGACAAGATCGCCTCGCTGTTCCCCGACGGCGGGTCCATCAACCCGGACTCCCTCGCCGAGGTCGGCGCCGTGCGTCGCGGCCAGCCCGTCAAGGTCCTCGGGACCGGCGAGCTCGGCGGCGTCCAGGTCCACGTCCACGCGCACGCCTTCTCGTCCTCCGCGGCCGAGAAGATCGCCGCGGCCGGGGGCAGCACCACCCAGATCTGAGAAGATCCCCCTTGCTCGTCCTCGTCGGTCCGCCGGTGAGGGCAGGCAAGGGGGTCTTCTGCTGTCCGGCGTCTCCGTCGTCGGACGGCCCCCGCAGGTTGCCGGCCACGTTGCGTCGGTGACATCTCGGGGAGGCCCGACGACCCGCCGGGTCCTCGCGTTGTTAACCTCGCACGACCGACTCGGGGAGGGCACGTGCTGCAGGCGTTCGCCGCGGCGTTCCGGACGCCAGACCTCCGGCGCAAGCTGTTGTTCTCCCTGGCGATCATCGCCGTGTACCGGTTGGGCGCCAGCGTCCCCGGTCCTGGTGTGTCGATCGAGGCCATCAACAGCTGCCTGGACCAGGCCCAGGCCTCCGACCAGCGCGATGTCTACTCGCTGGTGAACCTGTTCTCCGGCGGCGCGCTGCTCCGGCTGTCGATCTTCGCGCTGGGGATCATGCCGTACATCACGGCGAGCATCATCGTGCAGCTGCTGGTCGTGGTCATCCCGCGGTTCGAGCAGCTGAAGAAGGAAGGGCAGTCGGGTCAGGCGAAGCTGACCCAGTACACCCGGTACCTGACGATCGCCCTGGCCGTCCTGCAGAGCACCGGGATCATCGCGCTGGCCCGCAGCGGCCAGCTGTTCCCGAACTGCGGGGACGACCTGATCCCCTCCGACTCGATCTGGACCACCGTCGTGCTGGTCATCGCCCTCACGGCGGGCACCGCGATGATCATGTGGCTGGGCGAGCTGCTGACGGAGAAGGGGATCGGCAACGGCATGTCCGTGCTGATCTTCACCTCGATCGCGGCGCGCATCCCCGCCGAGGGCGGCTCGATCCTGCAGTCCCGCGGCGGCCTGGTCTTCGCCCTGGTCTGCGTGCTGGCGCTGGTGGTCATCGCCTCGGTCGTCTACGTCGAGCAGGCCCAGCGGCGCATCCCGGTGCAGTACGCCAAGCGCATGGTCGGCCGGCGCATGTACGGCGGCACCTCGACCTACCTGCCGCTGAAGGTCAACCAGGCCGGCGTCATCCCGGTCATCTTCGCCTCGTCGCTTCTCTACCTGCCCCAGCTGATCAGCCAGCTGCAGGGTGACTCGGCGGGCTCGGTCCGGCAGTTCTTCGAGAAGTACGTCATCAACCAGTCCAGCCCGGTGCACATCGCCATCTACTTCGGCCTGATCGTGTTCTTCACGTACTTCTACGTGTCGATCACCTTCAACCCCGAGGAGCGCGCCGACGACATGAAGCGCTACGGCGGCTTCATCCCCGGCATCCGGCCGGGCCGGCCGACCGCGGAGTACCTGCAGTACGTGCTGTCGCGCATCACGCTGCCGGGCTCGATCTACCTGGGTCTGGTCGCGGTGCTGCCCAACCTGTTCCTCTCGATCACGCAGGAGGGGCAGAACCAGAACTTCCCGTTCGGCGGGACCGCGGTGCTGATCATGGTGGGAGTGGGCTTGGAGACGGTGAAGCAGATCGAGACGCAGCTGAACCAGCGCAACTACGAAGGGTTCCTGAAGTAGTGCGCGTCGTCCTCCTGGGGCCGCCCGGCGCGGGCAAGGGCACCCAGGCGCAGATCATCGCCGACCGGTTGGCCATCCCGGCCATCTCCACCGGCGACATCTTCCGGGCCAACGTGACCGGCAAGACCGAGCTGGGCCAGCAGGCCAAGGTCTACATGGACGCCGGTGACCTGGTCCCCGACGAGATCACCGTGGCGATGGTCAGCGACCGGCTCGCCGAGCCCGACGCGAAGGCCGGGTTCCTGCTCGACGGCTTCCCGCGCACGATCGCGCAGGCCGAGCAGCTGGGTGACTCCCTGACCGAGCTCGGTCACCGGCTGGACTGCGTCCTCGAGCTCGTGGTCGACGAGGACGAGCTGGTCCGCCGGCTGTCCGGCCGCGTGGTCATCGTGGACGGCAAGCCGGTGCAGCGCGACGACGACAAGCCCGAGACGGTGCGGCACCGGCTCGAGGTCTACCGCAGGCAGACCGCGCCGCTGTCGGGGTGGTACGCCGACGAGGGCCTGCTGGCGACCATCGACGCGATCGGGGAGATCGACGAGGTGACCGAGCGCGCGCTCCGGGCCCTCGGCGCCGGCGACGACGACGGGACGGCGGGGCAGCCCGCGCTCGGATGAGCGCGGGTCCGCGGTGACCGCGAACCTGCTGTCGCGGCTGCCGCTGCTGGCGAAGTGGAGTGGACGCATGATCCAGATCAAGACGATGCACGAGGTCGAGCTCATGCGGGCGGCCGGTCTGGTCGTGGCCGGCGCCCTGGCCGCCGTGCGCGCGGAGGTCCGGCCCGGGGTCACCACGGGCGAGCTCGACGCGGTCGCCGAGGACCACATCCGGACGGCCGGGGCGATCCCGTCGTTCCTGGGGTACCACGGGTTCACCGGCAGCATCTGCGCCTCGATCAACGACGAGATCGTGCACGGCATCCCGGTGGCCGGTCGGACGCTGGCGCAGGGGGACAACATCTCCGTGGACTGCGGGGCGATCCTGCAGGGCTGGCACGGTGACAGCGCCCTGACCATGACGGTGGGGGAGGCCTCGGCCGAGGACGCCGCCCTCATGGCGGCGACCGAGCGGTCGATGTGGGCCGGGCTGGCCCGCGCACTGGTCGGCGGCCGGCTGACCGACATCAGCGCGGCGGTCGAGGAGTCGATCCTGGCCGAGCCGCACCCGTACGGGATCGTCGACCACTACGGCGGCCACGGTATCGGCACCGAGATGCACCAGGACCCGCACGTGCTGAACTACGGCCGTGCCGGCCGCGGGCCCAAGCTCGTCCCCGGTCTCGCCCTGGCCATCGAACCGATGGTGACCGTGGGGGACCCCACCACCGTCGAGCTCGAGGACGGCTGGACCGTCGTGACGAAGGACGGCTCCCGGGCCGCGCACTTCGAGCACACCGTCGCCATCACCCCCGAGGGCCCCTGGGTCCTCACCGCCGAGGACGGCGGCGTCGCCGGCCTGGCCCAGTTCGGCGTGACCGCGAGGTCCTGACTGCCGTGAAGCCAGGAACGGCACCCGCCCGGTCCTGAGGAGGGGGCCCGGAGGGTTCCCGACCGAAGGACGGATGCGCTCGTCGCGGCTGGGGACGGCTCCTGGCCGCGGTGCGATCCGGAGGATCGCGATGTGATCCACCCTGGGTTGGAGCTGGTGGGGTGGCCGGGGTACAGTCTGCGATGGCGTTCGCGCCGTCCGTCGTCGTGCTGTGGCCGCACACCGGCGGGCGCCCTCTGCGAGATCGCCCGCACCAGACACCCAGCACCAGCCCACCGCGCCGCATCCGGCGTGGGTGGAACGCGAGTCGGCATGCGTGCCGGAGACACCAGACCGGGAGGTCGTGCAGGGAATGGCGAAGAAGGACGGGGCCATCGAGGTCGAGGGTCGAGTCGTCGAGCCGCTCCCCAATGCGATGTTCCGGGTGGAACTCCAGAACGGGCACCGCGTGCTCGCGCACATCAGCGGCAAGATGCGGCAGCACTACATCCGCATCCTGCCCGAGGACCGCGTCGTCGTGGAGCTCTCGCCCTACGACCTCACGCGCGGTCGCATCGTCTACCGCTACAAGTGACCTCCGCGGTCCGTCCCGCTCGGACGGTCCCGCGACCCACGAACTACCAGAAATGAGGGCGGCCCGGTGAAGGTCCAGCCGTCGGTCAAGAAGATCTGCGACAAGTGCAAGGTGATCCGCCGGCACGGCCGGGTCATGGTCATCTGCGACAACGCCCGGCACAAGCAGCGCCAGGGCTGAGGGAGTACAGAACATGGCACGACTGGCCGGCGTCGATCTGCCCCGCGAGAAGCGGATGGAGATCGCGCTCACCTACATCTACGGGATCGGCCCGACCTCGGCGAAGGCCACCCTGGCCGCCACCGGTGTCAGCCCGGACCTGCGCGCCAAGGACCTCTCCGACGAGGACCTGCTGAAGCTGCGCGACTACATCGACGAGCACTTCCGCGTCGAGGGTGACCTCCGTCGCGAGGTCGCCGCCGACATCCGCCGCAAGGTGGAGATCGGCTGCTACCAGGGTCTGCGGCACCGCCGCGGCCTGCCCGTCCGCGGACAGCGCACCAAGACCAACGCGCGCTCCAGCAAGGGCCCGCGCAAGACGATCGCCGGCAAGAAGAAGGCCCGCTGATCCAGCGGTAGCCCTCACCGGCTCACCAGCCCGACCGTCGTGCCCCCGCAGAGGGGGCGGCCGGGCGACCCACCTCCGCTCCACCCAGGCCACGAACAGAGAAGAGAGTCATGCCTCCCAGGGCACGCGCGGCAGGCGCCAAGAAGGTGCGCCGCAAGGAGAAGAAGAACGTCGCCCACGGCGCGGCGCACATCAAGAGCACCTTCAACAACACGATCGTGTCGATCACGGACCCCACGGGGAACGTCATCAGCTGGGCCTCGGCCGGCCACGTCGGGTTCAAGGGCTCGCGCAAGTCGACGCCGTTCGCGGCGCAGATGGCTGCCGAGAACGCCGCGCGCAAGGCGCAGGAGCACGGCATGCGGAAGGTCGACGTCTTCGTGAAGGGTCCCGGCTCCGGCCGCGAGACCGCCATCCGCTCCCTCCAGGCCACGGGCCTCGAGGTCGGGCAGATCTCCGACGTCACCCCCCAGCCGCACAACGGCTGCCGCCCGAAGAAGCGCCGCCGGGTCTGACCCGCGCCTTCGCCTGACTCTTCAGAAAACCCAGGGAGACCCACCGTGGCCCGTTACACCGGAGCCGACTGCCGCCTGTGCCGGCGCGAGAAGATGAAGCTGTTCCTCAAGGGCAGCAAGTGCGAGTCCGCCAAGTGCCCGATCGAGATCCGCCCCTACCCCCCGGGTGAGCACGGTCGTGGTCGCACCAAGGACAGCGAGTACCTCCTGCAGCTGCGCGAGAAGCAGAAGGCCCGTCGCATCTACGGCGTGCTGGAGAAGCAGTTCCGCGGCTACTACCAGGAAGCCAACAAGAAGTCCGGCAAGACCGGTGAGGTCCTGCTGCAGATCCTCGAGTCCCGCCTGGACAACGTGGTCTACCGCGCCGGCTTCGCCAAGTCGCGCGACATGGCCCGCCAGCTGGTCCGCCACGGCCACATCAAGGTGAACGGCCGCAAGGTCGACATCCCCTCGTACCGCGTGGTCGCCAACGACATCGTCGAGGTGGCCGCCAAGTCCGCCGAGATGGTGCCCTTCCAGGTCGCCCAGGCCGAGGCCGGCTCGCGTCCGGTCCCGGCGTGGCTCGAGGTCATCTCGAGCCAGCTGAAGGTGCTCGTGCACTCGATCCCGGCCCGGCAGGTCATCGACACCCCGGTCCAGGAACAGCTGATCGTCGAGCTGTACTCGAAGTAACGCAGGACGGCGGGACGGGCGGACAGATGCCCGTCCCGCCGGCACGTCCACCCACCGGCGTCATATAGCGGTCGCCGGAGGCCAGAAGGAGAACCATGCTCATCGCACAGCGCCCCACCCTGACCGAGGAGACCATCGACGCCTCCCGCTCACGGTTCGTCATCGAGCCGCTGGAGCCGGGCTTCGGCTACACCCTCGGCAACTCCCTGCGCCGCACGCTGCTGTCCTCGATCCCCGGTGCTGCCGTCACGAGCATCCGCATCGAGGGCACGCTGCACGAGTTCACCACCGTGCCCGGGGTCAAGGAGGACGTCACCGAGCTGATCCTGAACCTCAAGGGCCTGGTCGTGAGCTCCGACTCCGACGAGCCGGTCACCATGTACCTGCGCAAGCAGGGCCCCGGTGAGGTCACCGCCGCCGACATCGCACCCCCGGCCGGCGTCGAGGTGCACAACCCCGACCTGCACATCGCCACGCTGAACGCGAAGGGCCGGCTGGAGATCGAGCTGGTCGTCGAGCGCGGCCGCGGCTACGTGCCGGCCACCCAGAACAAGCAGCCGGGCCAGGAGATCGGGCGGATCCCCGTCGACTCGATCTACTCGCCGGTGCTCAAGGTGACCTACGCCGTCGAGGCCACCCGCGTCGAGCAGCGCACCGACTTCGACCGCCTCGTGGTCGACGTCGAGACCAAGCCCTCCATCGAGCCCCGCGACGCCATCGCGTCGGCTGGTTCGACCCTGGTCGAGCTGTTCGGCCTGCTGCGCGAGCTGAACGTCGACGCCGAGGGCATCGAGGTCGGGCCCAGCCCGGCCGAGGCCGCCGACATCGCGAACTTCTCGATGCCGATCGAGGACATGGACCTCACCGTCCGGTCCTACAACTGCCTCAAGCGCGAGGGCGTGCACACCGTCGGTGAGCTCGTCACCCGCTCCGAGGCCGACCTGCTGGACATCCGCAACTTCGGTGCGAAGTCCATCGACGAGGTCAAGCTGAAGCTGGCCGCCATGGGCCTCGCGCTCAAGGACAGCCCGCCCGGGTTCGTCCCCACCTCGGTGGAGAGCTACGACGAGACCTACGACGACAGCTACCCGGGCGAGGCGCAGTACGCCGACGGCCAGGAGTACACCGAGGGCGACTTCCGGGAGACCGAGCAGCTCTGATCGACGGACCCCGCCGCCGACACCCCACCGGGTGGCGGCGGCGGGATCCCGCCGGGACCGGCACACCGGGACCGGAGTACCACCCATCAGATGAACGCGCGGCCGGCACAGTTCTCCGGCGGCCTGAGAAGGGACCGACATGCCCACCCCCACCAAGGGCCCCCGCCTCGGCGGATCCCCGTCGCACGAGCGGCTCATGCTGGCGAACCTCGCCACCTCGCTGTTCGAGCACGGCCGGATCACCACCACGGAGACCAAGGCCAAGCGGCTGCGCCCGCTCGCCGAGAAGCTCGTCACGATGGCCAAGCGCGGCGACCTGCACGCCCGCCGCCAGGTGATGACGACCATCCGCGACAAGAACGTGGTCCACCACCTCTTCGCCGAGATCGGGCCCCGCTTCGAGAACCGCCCCGGCGGCTACACCCGCATCACCAAGGTCGGCCCGCGCAAGGGCGACAACGCCCCCATGGCGGTCATCGAGCTCGTCGAGGCGCTGACCGTCGGCCAGCAGGCCGTCGGCGAGGCCGAGCGCGCCCGCGGCACGACGTTCGCCTCCGGGGCCGGTTCCGCCGCGGCCGCCGGTGAGGTCACCGCCTCCGCCACGGAGATCGCGGACGAGGCCGGCGACCAGGCCGACGCCGAGGGCACCGTCACCGACGTGTTCACCCCCGACGACGACGTCCAGGACGAGAACGTCACCGACGAGCAGCCCACCGCCGAGAACGGCGTGGTCGTCGAGGCCGACGGCGTCTCCCCGGAGGTGGCCGACGCCGCGGCCGCCGAGGTCAACGCCGCCGAGAACAGCGACGCCGCCACCGCCGGCGACGACGCCCCCGGCGGGGAGTCCCAGCCCGACCCCAAGTGAGTCCGCGCTGAGCACCAGCTCCACCGACGAGCCCGTCACCGACCACGGTGGCGGGCTCGTCCGCGTCCGGCTGGACATCGCCTACGACGGGACGGCGCTGCACGGGTGGGCGCGGCAGCCGGCCCTGCGCACGGTGCAGGGTGAGCTCGAGCTGGCGCTGACGACCGTCCTGCGGCACGACGTCGACCTCACCGTGGCCGGCCGCACGGACGCCGGGGTGCACGCCACCGGCCAGGTCGCGCACCTGGACCTGCCCACGGCGCTGTGGCACCAGCACGAGCCGAAGCTGCTACGACGGCTGCGCGGCGTCCTGCCCGGCGACGTGTCGGTGACCGGCGCCCGGGTGGCCGCCGACGGGTTCGACGCGCGCTTCGCCGCACTGGCCCGCCACTACGCCTACCGGCTGACCGACGCGCCGTCGGGACCCCCGCCGCTGCGCCGTGCGGACACGGTGGGGTGGCCGCGCACGGTCGACGTCCCGGCGATGCGGGTGGCCGCGGCGCTGCTGCTGGGCCAGCACGACTTCGCGGCCTTCTGCCGGCGCCGTGAGGGTGCGACGACGATCCGCGTGCTGCAGGAGCTGGACGTGCAGCGGGACGACGACCTGGTGACCGTGTCGGCGTCGGCCGACGCGTTCTGCCACTCCATGGTCCGCAGCCTCGTGGGGGCGCTGCTGGCGGTGGGGGAGCGCCGTCGTCCGCCGGGGTGGCCGGCCGGTCTGCTGGCCCGGACCAGCCGGGCCGACGACGTCCCGGTGGCTCCGGCCGGCGGGCTGACGCTGCTGGCGGTGGACTACCCGCCCGACGACCAGCTCGCCGCCCGCACCCTCGTCACCCGCGCCCGGCGCGACGCGTGACGGCCTCGCTGATCGGCGTGCCACCGGAGGTCAGCTCGAGGACCTCGCCGGGGCGGGGGTGGTCCAGCAGGGCGACCAGCACGGCGGCGACGTCGTCGCGGGTGACCTCGCCGCGGTCGACGTGGTCGGCGATGTGCACGGTGCCGGCACCCGGGTCGTCGGTCAGGGTGACCGGGCGCAGCACCACGGCGTCCAGCCCGGACCGGGCCAGCACGTCCTGCTCCGCCGCAAGCTTGGCCCGCAGGTAGGCCACGAAGGTCTCGTCCATGCCGTCGGGGGTGGCGCCGTCGGCGACGGAGTCGGCACCGATGGAGGACACCAGCAGGTAGGGCCGGACCCCGGCGGCCTCGGCGGCGTCCGCGAGCAGCACGGCGGCGCCGCGGTCGACGGTGTCCTTGCGGGCGACCCCCGAGTTCGGGCCACCGCCGGCGGCGAAGACGACGGCGTCGGCGCCGCGGGCGACGTCGGTGACCTCGTCGACGGTGGCCGACTCCAGGTCCAGGACGACCGACTCGGCGCCGTCGGCGGTGAGGTCGGGGGTGTGGTCGGGGTTGCGGACGATGCCGACGACGGTGTCCCCGCGAGCGGCGAGCAGGCGGGTGAGGCGACGGGCGATCTGGCCGTGGGCTCCGGCGATGACGATGCGCATGGCCGGTGCCCTACCCGGGGAGCCGGCCGGGCAGTCAGGACGAGGGCGGGCTCACGGCGCGGGCGCGGGCCAGGTCGGCCGGGGTGTCGCAGTCGGTCCACGGGGCCGGTGCCCCGGGTGCGGTCGCCGGTCGGTACCGCCGCACGGCGAGCGGGGCGAGGAGGGCGCGCACCGACGTCGGCCCGGAGACGTCGGCCACCGCGGCCCGCAGCGCCGCCGTCCGCCAGACCCCCAGCAGCAGCTGGTCGCGGCCGGCGCCGTCGACCACCAGGACGCCGTCGCCGGTGAGCCGGGTACGCAGCTCGCCGACCAGCGCCGGGGTGAGGAAGGGCAGGTCGGCGGCCAGGACGGCGACCACCTCGGCGGTGACGGCGGTCAGCCCGGCGCACAGCGCGGGCACCGGTCCACCACCCGGTGGCTGCTCGCGGAGGACGACCACCCCGGTCGGGACCTCCTGCGGCGGTCCGACGACGACGCGTTCGTCGGCGTCGGCGACCGCGGCGAGGACCGTGGACAGCATCGACCGGCCGCCCACCGCCAGCTGCGGCTTGGCCTGCCCACCCAGCCGGGCCGCCCGTCCGCCGGCGAGGACGACGGCGGCGTAGCCCGGCAGCTCGGTCACACGGGAGACGGTAGGTGCGTACCGTCGCAGCCGTGGGACGAGTGACCAGCCGGACGCCGGTGCTGCGCATCCGCGGGCCGCAGCACAGCACCCGGCCGGACACGGTGGCCAGCGAGGAACCGCTGGAGATCCGGCTCGACGGCACGCCGCTGGCGGTCACCATGCGCACCCCGGGCGACGACTTCGACCTGGTGCACGGCTTCCTGACCACCGAGGGCGTCATCCGCTCGGCCGACGACGTCCTGGCCCTGCGCTACTGCGACTCCGTGGACGACGAGGGCCGCAACACCTACAACGTCGTGGACGTCGACCTGGCGCCCGGCGTCGAGGCGCCGGACACCGCGCTGGACCGGAACTTCTACACGACCAGCTCGTGCGGGGTCTGCGGCAAGGCCAGCATCGACGCCATCCGCACGAAGACGGTGTTCGACGTCCCCGCGGACGAGACGCGGCTGACGCTGGCGACCCTGCTCGCGCTGCCGGACCGGCTGCGGGCGGCCCAGGCCGTGTTCGACCGCACGGGCGGGCTGCACGCGGCCGGCCTGTTCACCGCCGAGGGCGACCTGGTGGCCCTGCGCGAGGACGTCGGCCGGCACAACGCCGTGGACAAGGTCGTCGGCGATGCCGTGCGGGCCGGCCGGTTGCCGCTGGCCGGGCACGTGCTGATGGTCAGCGGGCGGTCCAGCTTCGAGCTGACCCAGAAGGCCGCGATGGCCGGGGTGCCGGTGCTGGCCGCGGTGTCGGCGCCGAGTTCGCTGGCCGTCGAGCTGGCCGACTCCACCGGCATCACGCTGATCGGGTTCCTGCGCGGCGACGGGTGCAACGTCTACAGCCACACCCGCCGGTTGGTGCTCCCGGCTCAGTGATCGCCCCCGCGCAGCTGGCTCACGACGTGCGGCAGCAGCGGCCCCAGGACGGCGAGGCCGTCGCGCACCCCGCCGGTCGACCCGGGCAGGTTCACGACCAGCGTGCGGCCCGCGGTGCCGGCCAGGCCGCGCGAGAGCACGGCCGTGGGGACGGCGGGCTGGCCGTACCGCCGGATCGCCTCGGCGATCCCGGGCGCCTCGCGCTCGAGGACCAGCCGGGTGGCCTCGGGGGTGACGTCGGTGGGGGTGAGCCCGGTGCCGCCGGTGGTGAGCACGACGTCCGCGCCCGAGGCCACGGCCTCCCGCAGCACGGCGGCGAGGGCCTCGACGTCGTCCGGGCGGACGTGCGGGCCCTCGACCTCGAAGCCCAGCTCGCGCAGGCCGGCGGCCAGCGCCCGGCCTGAGCGGTCCTCGTAGACCCCGGCCGAGGCGCGGTTGGAGGCGGTGACGACCACGGCGCGGGCGCCGTCGGGCAGCGTCATCGGGTCCAGTCACCCTTCTTGCCGCCGGACTTCGCCAACAGCCGGACGTCGGTGATCACCGCGCGCGGGTCGACGGCCTTGACCATGTCGATCACCGTCAGCCCGGTCACGGCCACCGACGTCAGCGCCTCCATCTCGATGCCGGTGCGGTCGGCGGTGCGGGCGGTGACGGTGATCTCGACGGCCTCGTCGGTGACCTCCAGGTCGACGGTCACCCCGTGCAGCGCGACCGGGTGGCACAGCGGGATGAGGTCCGGCGTCCGCTTGGCCCCGGCGATGCCGGCGATGCGGGCCACGGCGATCGCGTCGCCCTTGGGCACGCCCTCGCCGCGGAGCAGCGCGACGACCTCCGGGCTGACCAGCACCCGGCCGGCGGCGGTCGCCACCCGGGCGGTGACGGCCTTGGCGGTGACGTCGACCATGCGGGCGGCACCGGACTCGTCGAGGTGGGTGAAGCTCACTGCAGCGCTCCTTCGATCAGCACGACCTCGACCTCGCTGCCGGCCGGCAGCTCGGTGACGTCCTCGGGGACGACGACGAGGGAGTTGGCGCGGGCCAGGTGGGCCACCAGGTGCGAGCCCGGCCCGCCGACCAGGTCCACGCCGGCGCCGTCGTAGCGGCCGCGGAGGAACTGCCGCCGTCCGGCCGGCGAGGTGAGCGGGCCGGCCAGCCGGGCGGTGGTGCGCAGGCGGCCGGGGTCGGTGATGCCCAGGGCGGCCCGCAGCGCCGGCCGGACGAACACCTCGAAGGAGACGAAGGAGCTGACCGGGTTGCCCGGCAGGGTGACCACCGGGACGCCGTCCACGGTCCCGGCGCCCTGGGGGCCACCGGGCTGCATGGCCACCCCGACGAACTCGACGGTGCCCAGCGCCCCGAACGCGTCCTTCACCACCTCGTAGGCCCCCATGCTGACGCCGCCGCTGGTGATCAGCAGGTCGGCGTCCGCGAGCTCCGCCCGCACGGTGGCCAGGAACTGGTCGACGTCGTCGGGCACGAAGTGCAGGGTCCGCGCCGCACCTCCCGCGGCGTCGACCGCGGTGGCCAGCAGCAGGGAGTTCGACTCGTAGATCTGCCCGGGCGCCAGCGGCTCGCCGGGGGCGACCAGCTCGGTGCCGGTGGACAGCACCAGCACCCGCGGGCGCCGGGCGACGACGACGCTCGACCGGCCCACCGAGGCGACCAGCCCCAGCTGCGACGCGCCCAGCACGGTGCCCGCCGGCAGCGCCGTCGTGCCGGCGGCGAGGTCCTCGCCGGCGTGCCGCAGGAAGCTGCCGGCGGCGGGGGAGGAGGTGATGACGACGGTGCCGGTCCCCCCGTCGGTCGCCTCCACCGGGACGACGACGTCGGCGCCCTCCGGGACAGGGGCCCCGGTCATGATGCGGTGCACGGTGCCCGGGGCCAGCGCGGGGACGTCGGTCCGCCCGGCGGGGAGGTCCTCGGCCACCGGCAGGGACACCGGCGCGGAGTCCGAGGCCGCGCCGACGTCCGCCCAGCGGGCGGCGTACCCGTCCATGGCGGAGTTGGTGAACACCGGGAGGGGCACCGCGGCGTGCACGTCCTCGGCCAGCACCCGCCCGGCGGCCGACGTCAGGGGCACCTCCTCGGTACCGGGGGAGGCGTGGGCCAGCAGGTCGGCCACCACTGCCCGGTGCTCCTCGATCGTGCGACGTCGCTTGCTCGGGGTGCTCACCGCCCCATCCTGGCCGACGCCGCTGGCGGGCGTCCCGGGCGGACCGCCGCGGCCGGCGCTAGGTTGCTGGTCGCGCGCCCGCCCGGGGCGACCCGCACTCCGGACAGGGGGTCCAGGTGACCGAGATCGACCGCATGCTCGAGGCCAACACGCAGTGGGCGGAGCGCTTCCCGGGTTCGCGCCCGGTGGCACCGGCCCGCAAGGTCGCCGTGGTGGCGTGCATGGACTCCCGCATGCCGCTGTTCCCGCTGCTGGGGCTCGAGGTGGGCGACGCGCACGTCATCCGCAACGCCGGCGGCGTCGTCACCGACGACACCCTCCGGTCGCTGACCATCTCCCAGCACCTGCTGGGCACCCGCGAGGTGGTGCTGGTGCACCACACCGACTGCGGGATGCAGAAGACCGACGACCAGGGGCTCGCCGACCTGGTCGAGGAGACCACGGGGCACCGGCCGCCGTGGACGGGCCGGACCTTCACCGACCTGGACGCCGACGTCCGCGAGTCCATGGAGATCCTGCGCGGGACGCCGTACCTGCTGTCGCACGAGGTGCGCGGCACGGTCTACGACGTGGCCACCGGGCAGCTGCGCGAGATCGTCTGAGCTGGCTAGGCTCGTCCCGTGCTGAGCGTCCGCCGAGCCCGTCGTCCGGGCGCGGTCGCCCTGCTGGCGGCGGCGGTGCTGCTGGCCGGCTGCACGAGCACCGTCGAGGGCACGGCGAGCCCGGCCGCCACCAGCGGCAGCCCGACCTCCTCGAGCCCGTCGACGACCACCGGCAGCGCGCCGCCCGCGGGCCAGGTGACCCCTGCCCCGGAGGTGGGGCCGGGCACCGGGGCGGAGGCCCGCCGCATCGCCGGGGTCACCTCGCTGCCGGTCACCGTCACCCCCGACCGCACCGACAGCTGCTTCCCCAGCGGTCCCTTCGGCACGGCCAGCGGCATCGACGGCATCTACTTCGGCGACGGGCGGGCGGGGCAGGAGCTTGACCGCTGGGGCTTCGTGGCCGGGTGGGGCAACTGCAGCCAGGACGCCGCGAACAACGCCACGCTGGTCCTGCTCACCGAGATGTCGGACCCCGCGTCGGCCGCGTCGGCGGCCGACGCGCTCAACGAGATCTCCCTCGACTTCGGCGGAGGTGACTACGAGCCGGTCGACCTGCCCGCGCTGGGGGTCAGCGGCGCGCTGTCCACCGGGGGCTCCGACTCCGCCGGCGCCCCGAGCGACACGATCCAGGCGTGGGTGGCCAGCGACCGGATGCTCGCCTACACCTACCTGGACGCGCCGACCGGCTCCGCGCCGGACCTGGCGGTGGCCCAGCTGCAGGACCAGATCGCGTTGCTGGCCGGGTTCCTCCCCACGCCCCAGGACCAGGTGGCCGACCTGCCCACCGATCCCCTCGGCCTGGCCGGGTTCGCGCTCACGACCCCGGGGGAGCAGACCCGGTTCACCGGCTCGTACGACCTCGAGGGCTACCTGCGGCTGGCCATCGACCCCACCGTCGAGCGGCAGCTGCTCTCGGCCAACGGCTTCTCGGGTGCCTACTACCGCACCAGCTACGACGAGTCGGCGTCCCTGGACTACGCCGTCTCGCTCTACACCTTCCCGACCTCGGCCCAGACCAACGCGGTCTACACCGGGTTCGCCCAGCTCGAGGCCACCGCGTTCGGCGGCGCCCCGTTCGTGCTGCCGGCCATCCCCGAGGCACCCTGCTTCGCGTTCCCGAGCGGGTCGGACAGCTACTACCAGCGCTGCTACGTGGGCTACGGGAGCTACCTGGCCAGCATCGACGTGCTGGGCCTGACCGCCGCCGACGACTACGGGCAGATGAACGCGCTGCTCCCGCAGCAGCGGGACCTCATCGACGGCTGACCGGGCCACCGGTCCGGGCTGGTATCGTCTACCGCTGGCGCGCGCTGCCGGCTGGTGCCCGCGCGTCGATCATCGGTCTCCCGTGCTCGGTGAGGCGAATCCACCAGCTACCCCGACGACGAGGAAGTGGGCCCCCGTGCGCACGTACACCCCCAAGCCCGGTGACATCACCCGGGCCTGGCACGTCATCGACGCCACCGACGTGGTGCTCGGTCGACTGGCCAGCCAGACCGCGCAGCTCCTGCGCGGCAAGCACAAGCCGCAGTTCGCCCCGCACGTGGACGCCGGCGACTTCGTCGTCGTCATCAACGCGGGCAAGGTGGCCCTCACCGGCTCCAAGCGCGACGCGAAGACGGCCTACCGCCACTCCGGCTACCCGGGTGGGCTGCGGGCGATCAACGTCGGCGACGAGATCAAGACCCGTCCCGACCGCGTGATCGAGCGCGCCGTCAAGGGGATGCTGCCGCACAACACGCTGGGCCGGCAGATGCTCTCCAAGCTCAAGGTCTACGCCGGGCCCGAGCACCCGCACGCCGCCCAGCTCCCCCAGACCTACGAGATCAAGCAGGTGTCCCAGTGACCACCCCGATGACGGCGCCCCAGACCGTGACCGACGCCGACGGTCGCCCGATCCAGACCGTGGGTCGCCGCAAGGAGGCCATCGTCCGGGTGCGTCTGCTCCCCGGCACCGGTCAGTTCAAGCTCAACGGCCGGACCATCGAGGAGTACTTCCCGAACAAGGTCCACCAGCAGCTCATCCGTGAGCCCTTCACCATCCTGGAGAAGGGCGAGCAGTACGACGTCGTCGCCATCCTCGGTGGCGGCGGTGTCTCGGGCCAGGCCGGTGCTCTGCGCCTGGCCATCGCCCGGGCGCTCATCGAGGTCGAGCCCGAGGACCGTCCGGCCCTCAAGCGTGCCGGCTTCCTGACCCGCGACCCGCGCGTCATCGAGCGCAAGAAGTACGGCCTGAAGAAGGCCCGCAAGGCGCCCCAGTACTCCAAGCGCTGACCGGGTCGGTCGTGGGTCGCCTCTTCGGCACCGACGGCGTCCGGGGTCTGGCCAACGCCGACCTCACGCCGGAGCTCGCCCTGGCGGTGGCCCGAGCGGCCGCCGGTGTGCTCGCCGACCGCGACGGGACCTCGCGTCCCGTCGCGGTCGTCGGCCGCGACCCCCGCGCGAGCGGGGAGATGCTCGAGGCCGCGGTGGTCGCCGGCCTGACCAGTGCCGGGGCCGAGGTCCTGCGGGTCGGGGTGCTCCCCACCCCGGCGGTGGCCCACCTGACGGCCGTGCTCGGCGCCGACCTGGGCGTGATGCTGTCGGCCAGCCACAACCCGATGCCCGACAACGGCATCAAGCTCTTCTCCCGCGGCGGGCACAAGCTGCCCGACGCGGTCGAGGCCGCCGTGGAGCGCGCGGTCACCACCGGGAGCGCGCTCGACCGCGCCGCGCACCGGCCCACCGGCGCCGACATCGGCCGCGTGCACGACCTGCCCGACGCCGGTGGCCGCTACGCCGACCACCTGCTGGCCGCCGTCCCGGACCCGCTGGCCGGCATCACGGTGGTGGTGGACTGCGCCCACGGCGCAGCCAGCGGGCTCGCCCCCGAGGTCTACCGGCGGGCCGGGGCGACCGTGCACGTGATCGGGGCCGAACCCGACGGCTGGAACATCAACGACGGGGTCGGCTCGACCCACCTGGACCCGGTCCGCGACGCGGTCCGGCGGACCGGGGCCGACCTGGGCCTGGCCCACGACGGCGACGCCGACCGCTGCCTGGCGGTCACGGCCGACGGGGACGTCGTCGACGGCGACGGGATCCTCGCCGTCTGCGCCCTGGGGCTGCACGAGGCCGGCGCCCTGACCGGAGGCACGGTGGTCGCGACGGTGATGAGCAACCTGGGTTTCCACCACGCCATGCGTGATGCCGGCATCCAGGTCGCGACCACCGCGGTCGGCGACCGCTACGTGCTCGAGGCCCTGCGTTCCCGCGGCCTGTCCCTCGGGGGCGAGCAGAGCGGGCACCTGGTCTTCCTCGACCACGCCACGACCGGCGACGGCCTGCTCACCGGTCTCATGCTGATGGCGCGCATGCGGGGGACCGGTGCCACGCTGGCCGAGCTCGCCGGCGCCGTCCGCAAGCTCCCCCAGGTGCTGGTCAACGTGCCGGTGGCCGACCGCATCGCGGTCAGCGAGAGCGACGACGTGGCCCGCGCGGTCAACGCGGTCGAGGAGGAGCTCGGCGAGTCCGGCCGGGTCCTGCTCCGCCCCTCGGGCACCGAGCAGCTGGTCCGCGTCATGGTCGAGGCCCCTACGCAGGAGCAGGCCGACCGGGTCGCCCACCAGCTCGCCGAGGTCGTCGCAGCCGTCGGCTGAGCGACCGGCCGGGTGTCGGCGCCCGGTACTGTCGGTCACCATGTGCGGCATCGTGGGGTACGTCGGTCCTCAGAACGCGTTGGACGTGGTCCTGGAGGGCCTGCGGCGGTTGGAGTACCGCGGGTACGACTCCGCCGGGGTGGCGGTGCTCGCCGACGGCGAGCTGAGCACGGCGAAGAAGGCCGGCAAGGTCGCCAACCTGGAGAAGGAGCTGGCCGAGCGCGCGCTGCCGGCCGCCACGATCGGGCTCGGGCACACCCGGTGGGCCACCCACGGCGGGCCCACCGACCGCAACGCGCACCCGCACACCTCGGCCGACGGCCGGGTCGTGGTGGTGCACAACGGCATCATCGAGAACTTCGCGGCGCTGCGGGCCGAGATCGAGGCCACCGGGGTCGAGTTCAGCTCCGAGACCGACACCGAGGTGGTCGCGCACCTGATGGCTGCGGTCTACCCGACGCTGCCCGCGGGGCCCGGCCGGCTGGCCGAGGCGATGCGGGTCGTGTCCCGCCGGTTGGAGGGCGCCTTCACCCTGGTGGTCAGCCACGCCGACGAACCCGACACCCTGGTCGCCTCCCGCCGCAACTCCCCGCTGGTGGCCGGCGTGGGCGACGGCGAGTACTTCCTGGGCTCCGACGTCGCCGCCTTCATCGGCCACACCCGCGACGCCCTGGAGCTGGGGCAGGACCAGGTGGTCGAGATCCACCGCGAGCGCGGCGTCACCGTCACCGACTTCGCCGGCAACCACGTCGAGCCCGTGCCCTACCGGGTCGACTGGGAGGCCGAGGCCGCGGGCAAGGCCGGCTACGACTGGTTCATGCTCAAGGAGATCGACGAGCAGCCGCAGGCCGTCGCCGACACCCTGCTGGGGCGGCTCGGCGAGCGCGGCGAGATCGTGCTGGACGAGGTGCGGATCTCCGACGAGGACCTCCGCGGCATCACCAAGATCTTCGTCATCGCCTGCGGCACCGCCTACCACGCCGGGTTGATCGCCAAGTACGCCATCGAGCACTGGACCCGCATCCCGGTCGAGGTGGAGCTGGCCAGCGAGTTCCGGTACCGCGACCCGGTGCTGGACCGCTCGACGCTCGTGGTCGTCATCTCCCAGTCCGGCGAGACGATGGACACCCTCATGGCGGTGCGGCACGCCAAGGAGCAGCAGGCCCGGGTGCTGGCGATCTGCAACGCCAACGGCTCGACCATCCCGCGCGAGTCCGACGCCGTCCTCTACACCCGGGCCGGGCCCGAGGTCGCCGTGGCCTCCACCAAGGGGTTCCTCACCCAGGTGGTGGCCTGCTACCTGGTCGGGCTGTTCCTGGCCCAGGTGCGGGGGCTCAAGTACGAGGACGAGGTCGCGGCCGTGGTGGCCGAGCTGCGCAAGCTGCCCGACCAGGTGCGTGAGGTCCTCGCCGGCATGGACGAGGTCCGCGAGCTGGGCCGGTCGCTGGCCACCGAGTCCACCATCCTGTTCCTGGGCCGGCACGTGGGCTACCCCGTGGCCCTGGAGGGGGCGCTCAAGCTCAAGGAGCTGGCCTACATCCACGCCGAGGGCTTCGCGGCCGGCGAGCTCAAGCACGGGTCGATCGCCCTGGTCGGGGCCGGTACCCCGGTGATCGTCGTGGTGCCCTCCCCGCACGGGCGGGAGTCGCTGCACGGCAAGGTCGTCTCCAACATCCAGGAGGTCCGCGCCCGCGGCGCACGCACCATCGTCATCGCCGAGGAGGGCGACGACGACGTGCTGCCCTACGCCGACCACGTCATCCGGGTGCCCCGCACCCCCACGCTGCTGGCGCCGGTGGTCACCACCGTCCCGCTGCAGATCCTGGCCTGCGAGATCGCCGACACCCGTGGTCTGGACGTCGACATGCCCCGCAACCTGGCCAAGTCCGTCACCGTCGAGTAGGCGGAGCCCGGGTGACGGGGGTCTCCTAGGGTGGGCGGGGTGCGGCCCTACCTGCGGTTCCCCGATGTCCGAGACCAGCTGGTCGTCGTCGTCGCGGCCGACGACGTGTGGGCGGTGCGCACCGACGGGGGGCGGGCCTGGCGGTTGACCGACGACGCCACCCCCGTGCGCAACCCGCGGATCTCCCCGGACGGCACGCTGGTCGCGTTCGCCTCGACCCGCGACGGGCACCCGGAGGCCTACGTCGTCCCGGTCGACGGCGGGGACCCGCGGCGGTTGACCTGGTGGGGCAGCCCGACGACGGCGGTGCTGGGCTGGACACCCGAGGGCCGGGTGCTGGTGGCCTCGGCAGCTCGGGGCCCGTCCCTGCGCACCACGGTGCCCGCGGCGGTCGACCCGGAGACCCTCGAGGTCGCGCCGCTGCCGTGGGGTCCGGTGGGCGGGGTGGCGCTGCGGCCCGACGGCGCGGTGGTGGTCAGCACCGCGGCCAGCCGGCCGCCGTCCTGGTGGAAGCGCTACCGCGGCGGCACCGCCGCCCAGCTGTGGCTGGACGGCGCGGGGGACGGCGGGTGGACCCGCCTGCTCCCCGACGTCCCGGCCGGGCTGGTCGACCCCGGCTGGGTCGGTGATCAGCTGGTCTTCGTCTCCGACCTCGCCGCCGAGCTGCCCGGCGCCCCCGCCGAGGTGGCCGACCTGTACGCCCTGGACGTCTCCGCCCCCGGTGCCCGGCCCCGGCGGATCACCCGGCACACGGCCGCCGAGGGTTACGTCCGCGACGCCCGCACCGACGGCCGGCAGGTCGTGTTCACCGCGCACGGCACGCTGCACCTGCTCCCCGGCCTGGACGGCGAGGCGGCCCCGGTGGACGTCGTCCTCCCCGGGCAGCCCCGCGGTCGTCGGTCGCGGCTGCTGGACCCCACGGCGGACCTGACCGCCCTGCGACCGGACCACACCGCCGCCACCCAGCTGGTCGAGTGGCACGGCAAGGCGTTCGCGCTGACCACGCGGCAGGGGCCGGCCCGGGCCCTGCTGGCCGACTCCGGTGTCCGGGCCCGGCTGGTCCGCCCGTTGGGCGCGACCGGCACCGCGGTGCTGGTCGACGACGCCGACGGTGACGACGCCCTGCGGGTGGTGTCCACCTCGGGGCAGGCCGAGCCCCGGCGGCTGACCACGGGCCCGCTCGGGCGGGTGCTGCACCTGGAGCCCGACGCCGCCGGCGCGCGGGTCGCCGTGCTGTCCTCCGACGGGTCGGTCCGCGTGGTCGACGTGGCCGACGGCGCCACCCGGCTGGTCGGCCGGTCCCGGCTCGGTGAACCCGTCGACCCGGCCTTCTCCCGGGACGGCCGGTGGTTGGTGTGGGCGCAGCCGTCGCGGGCGTGGGGGCCGACCGGGCTGGTGCTGGCCGACCTGTCCGGCGGCGCGGCCGAGCCGGTGCCGCTGACCGCGGGCCGGTTCGCCGACACCGCGCCGGTGTTCACCCGCGACGGCCGGCACCTGGTGTTCCTCTCCGCCCGCACCCTGGACCCGGTCTACGACGCCGTGCAGTTCGACCTGTCGTTCGCCCCCGCCGTCCGGCCCGTGCTCGTGCCGCTGCGGGCCACCGAGGTGCCCCCGTTCGGCCCGGCGGTCGACGGCCGACCCCTGGCCGCGCCGAGCACCGACGAGGCCCCGCAGGCGCCGGCGGTCGAGGTCGACGTGGACGGCTTCGAGGACCGGCTGGTGCCCTTCCCGGTGCCCTCGGGCACCTACCGCGACCTGCACGCGGTGACCGGCGGGGTGGTCTGGGTCCGGGAGACCGCGCCCGAGACCACGCTGCGCGCGGCCCGGGCCGGCGTCGAGGGCGAGGACCCGGAGACCCCGCTGGAGTTCTTCTCCTTCGCCCGGCGCCGGGCGGTCGGGCTGGCCGACCGGGCCGACGCGGTGACCGTCAGCGGTGACGGCGAGCGACTGGTGGTGCGGAGGAAGGACCAGGTCGTGGTCCGCCCGGCCGGGCGCACCGCGGAGGACGACGACCCCGAGCGGGTCGAGGTCGACCTGGACCGGCTGCGGTTCGAGCTGGACCCGGTCGCGGAGTGGCACCAGATGTACGACGAGACGGTGCGGCTCATGCGTGACCACTTCTGGCGCGCGGACCTCGACGGTGTCGACCTGGCAGCCGTCGCCGCCCGGTACCGGCCCCTGGTGGCGCGGCTGGGCAGCCGGGACGACCTGGTCGACCTGCTCTGGGAGGTGGTGGGGGAGCTGAACACCTCGCACGCCTACGTGCAGCCGACCGACGAGGGGCCGCACGCCGACCGGCGGATCGGCCTGCTCGGCGCGGACCTCTCCCGCACCGACGAGGGCTGGCGGATCGACGCGGTCCTGCCCGGCGAGAGCAGCGACCCGGCCGCCCGCTCCCCGCTGCGCGCCGCCGGCGTGGGCGCCCGGGTCGGTGACCTGGTGCTGGCCGTCGACGGCCGGCCGGTCGACCAGCTCGCCGGCCCGGCGGCCGCGCTGGCCGGGACGGCGGACACCCCGGTCGAGCTGCTGCTGCGCCCGGCCGACGGCGGACTCGACCGGCGGGTCGTCGTCGTCCCGCTGGCCTCGGAGGAGCCGCTGCGCTACCAGGCCTGGGTGCGCGGGCGGTCGGCCTACGTGCGCGAGCACTCCGGCGGGCGATTGGGCTACGTGCACGTGCCGGACATGATGAGCGCGGGCTGGGCCCAGCTGCACCGCGAGCTGCACGAGGCCGTGCAGGCCGAAGGCCTGGTGGTCGACGTCCGCCGCAACCGGGGCGGGCACACCAGCCAGCTGGTGCTGGACCTGATCGGCCGCCGGGTCGTGGGCTGGTCGACCGGGCGGCACGTCGACGGCGCCGAGAGCTACCCGCTGTCGGCGGTGCGCGGCCCGGTCGTGCTGGTCACCGACCGGCACGCGGGCTCCGACGGCGACATCGTCAGCGCCGGGGCGCGCGCCATGGGCGTCGGCCCGGTCGTGGGCGAGCGGACCTGGGGCGGGGTGATCGGCATCGACGGCCGGTTCTCCCTCGTCGACGGCACCGCGGTCACCCAGCCGCGCTACTCGTTCTGGCTGGCCGGGCAGGGGTGGGGGGTGGAGAACCACGGGGTCGACCCCGACGTCGAGGTGGTGCACTCCCCGGCCGACCACCACGGCACCGCCGACCCGCAGCTGGACCGGGCGATCGCCGAGGCGCTGGACCGGCTGGCGGAGCACCCGGCCGCGGTGCCCCCGGACCTGCCGCCGGCCCGGGCCGGCCGGTGATCGTCGGGGTCGGCATCGACGTCTGCCCGGTCGAGCGGTTCGCCGAGTCGTTGACCCGCACGCCGGGGCTGCGGGACCGGCTGTTCACCGCGGCCGAGCAGGTCACGCCGTCGGGGGCACCGCGCACGGGGGAGTCCCTCGCCGCCCGGTTCGCCGCCAAGGAGGCGCTGGCCAAGGCACTGGGGGCGCCCGGGGACCTGCACTGGCACGACGCCGAGATCGGGGTCGGTGACCACGGCCGTCCGCTGCTGACCGTCCGCGGCACCGTCGCCGCCCGAGCCGCGCAGCTCGGCGTCGACCGGTGGCACGTGTCGCTCAGCCACGACGGGGGCATGGCCTCGGCCGTGGTGATCGCGGAGTCCGACCCCCAGGAGCGCTCGTGACCGGCCTGCACACCGCCGACCAGGTGCGCGCGGCCGAGTCCCAGGTGCTGGCCCGCACGCCCGAGGGTGCGCTGATGCAGCGCGCGGCGACCGGGCTGGCGACGGTCTGCCTGCGGCTGGCCGGCCGGGCCGTGGGTCTTCGGGTCACCCTCCTGGTGGGGGCGGGCGACAACGGCGGCGACGCGTTGTGGGCGGGCGCGCTGCTGACCCGCCGGGGCGCCGCCGTCACCGGGTTGCTCCTGGACCCCGCGCGGGCGCACCCGGCCGGGCTGGCGGCGCTGCGCCGGGCCGGTGGACGGGTGACCGGTGACCCGGCCGCCGCCGGTCTGCACCGGGCCGACCTGGTGCTGGACGGGATCACCGGCACCGGTGGCCGGGGCGGGCTCCGGCCCGGCGCCGCCGAGGCCGTCGCACGGGCGGTCGCCGGGCCGGGGCTGCTGGTCGCCGTCGACCTCCCGAGCGGGGTCGACGCCGACACGGGCGCGGTCGACGGCGAGGCGTTCCCCGCCCAGCACACCGTCACCTTCGGCGCGGTGAAGCCCGGGCTGGTGGTCGGCGAGGGCCGCGGGTTCGCCGGCCGGGTGCACCTGGTGGACATCGGGCTCGAGCTCCCGGCGCCCACGGCCCGGCAGCTCACCGACGCCGACGTCGCCGCGCGGCTCGCGGACCCGGGTGCCGGCGACGACAAGTACTCGCAGGGGGTGGTCGGCGTCCACGCGGGCTCGGCCACCTACCCGGGCGCCGGCGTGCTCTGCACCGGGGCGGCGCTCCGCAGCCGCCCGGGGCTGGTGCGCTACGCCGGCACGGCCGCGGAGGGGGTGCGCGCCGCCTGGCCCGAGGCCATCGTGACCGACGGCCGCCCCGCCGACGCCGGCCGGGTGCAGGCCTGGGTGGTCGGACCGGGCGCCGGCACCGACGACGAGGCGCGCAGCGTGCTGGCGGAGGTGCTGGCCACCGACCTGCCGGTCCTGGTCGACGCCGACGCCCTCACGCTGCTGGCGGCCTCGCCCGAGCTGGCCCGTGGTCGGTCGGCGCCCACGGTGCTGACCCCGCACGACCGGGAGTTCACCCGGTTCGGCTGGGAGCTCGGCGGTGACCGGATCGGCGCCGCCCGCACGGCGGCCGCCGACCTCGGCGTGACGGTGCTGCTGAAGGGGGACGCCACCGTCGTCGCCGGCCCCGACGGCACGACGTTCGTCAACGGCACGGGCACCCCCTGGCTGGCCACCGCCGGGACCGGGGACGTGCTCAGCGGCGTCGTGGGCGCGCTCCTGGCCACCGGGATGGACGCCACCGAGGCCGCGGCGGTGGGCGCCCACCTGCACGGGCGGGCGGGTCAGCTCGCCGCGGCCGGTGGACCGCTGATCGCCTCGGACGTCGTGCGGCACCTGCCGGCCGCCGTACACCTCCTCCGCACCGCCCCGCACGTCCCCCGGGCACGTCCCCCGGTGATCAGGTGACCTGATCACCGGGTCGCCGCCCGCACGAACGGTGCAGCGGGTGGAGACCTGTGGATCAGGTCACCTGATCACCGTGAGCGGGGGATCGGAGGGCGCTGGGAGGATGGACGGCGTGACCGAGCAGAACCGGGCCGAGATCGTGGTCGACCTCGACGCGATCGCGGCCAACGTCGCCGTCCTGCGGGAGAGGGTCGACCGTCCGCTCATGGCGGTGGTGAAGGCCGACGGGTACGGCCACGGCCTGGTCCCCGCAGCCCGCGCGGCGCTGGCCGGGGGTGCCGACGCACTCGGGGTCACCGTCCTGGAGGAGGCCCTGGCGCTGCGCGCGGCCGGGGTCACCGCGCCGGTGCTGTCCTGGCAGCACGTGCCGGGCGCCGACTACGCGGCGGGGCTGCGGGCCGGCGTCGAGCTGTCGGTGAACGCGGAGTGGGCGTTGGCCGAGGTCGTGGCAGCGGCCCGGGCGACCGGCACCACCGCGCAGGTGCAGCTGTTCGTCGACACCGGGCTGTCGCGGGAGGGCGCCACCCCGGCCGACTGGCCCGCCCTCGTCGCCGACGCCGTGCGGGCCCAGGCCGACGGGGACGTCGTCGTCACCGGCCTGTGGAGCCACCTGGCCTACGCCGACGCGCCCACCCACCCGACGATCGCCGCGCAGGTCGCCGTCTTCGAGGAGGCCACCGCGCTGGCCCGGACCGCCGGGCTCACCGACGCCCGACGGCACCTGGCGAACTCCGCGGCCACCGTCGCCCTGCCGGGCACCTGGTACGACATGGTGCGGCCGGGTGTCGCCGTCTACGGCCTCGACCCGCTCGGCGGGGTCGCCGTCGACCGCGGGCTGCGGCCGGCCATGACGGTGCGGGCCCGGGTCGCCCTCACCAAGCGGGTGCCGGCCGGCACCGGGGTCTCCTACGGGCACACCCACACCACGACGGCGGAGACGAACCTGGCGCTGGTCCCGGTCGGGTACGCGGACGGCGTGCCGCGGGCCGGCGGCAACCGGGCCCCGGTGCTGGCCGCCGGCGCCCGGCGCACGATCGCCGGGCGGGTCTGCATGGACCAGTTCGTGCTCGACCTGGGGGACGACGTCCTCGCCCCCGGCGACGAGGTGGTGCTGTGGGGCCCCGGGGACGACGGCGAGCCCACCGCGCAGGACTGGGCGGACGCCGTCGACACCATCCACTACGAGCTGGTCACCCGGGTGGGCGGTCGCTTCACCCGGCGGTACACCGGCACGGCGGGGGTGCCGGCGTGAAGCAGCCGCAGCCCCGCACCGTCGGCCTCGTCGGGGGCCTGCTCGGCCTGGCCGCCGCCGGCACCGCCGTCGGCGTGGCGGCGACCCGGGCGGCGTCGTCCCGGGTGCGGGCCGAGCGCGTGGGCCCGGTGCCCGGGGCGCTGCCCCTGCCCCAGGGGGAGGCCACCGACCGCCCCGCCGCGGTGCAGCGCGCCGACGACCCGCTGGGCGCCGGCAGCCGCTCCGCCGACCGCACCGAGCTCGTGCACGCCACCGACGGCGTGCTGCTGCACGTCGAGGAGGTCGGCCCCGAGGACGCCCCCCTGACCGTGGTCTTCGTGCACGGCTACTCCCTGTCGATGGCGTCGTGGACCTTCCAGCGCCGCGACCTCGGCCGCTCGCTGGCCACCGGCAACGGGCACGCCCCGCAGGCCCGCCTGGTCTTCTACGACCAGCGCGGGCACGGCGCCTCGGCCCGCGGCGACGCCGACCGCTCGACGATCGACCAGCTGGCCGACGACCTGGTGTCGGTGCTGGACGCCCGCGTCCCCCGGGGGCCGGTCGTGCTCGTGGGCCACTCCATGGGCGGCATGACGCTGCTGCAGCTGGCCGCCCGGCGTCCCGAGCTGTTCGGCACCCGGGTGGTGGGTGCCGCGCTGGTGTCCACCTCGGCCGGCGGGCTGGACGACCTGGACCTCGGGCTGCCCGGCGTCGTCACCCGGCTGCGGGCCGCGGTGTTCCCGGTGGCCGGCTACGTGATGCGGCACCGCCCGGGCTGGGCGGAGTTCGTGCGGCGCGCGGCCGCCGACGTGGTCAGCTGGGCGACGAAGGCGCTGTCGTTCGCCGGGGACGACGTCGACCCCCGGCTGGTCGACTACGTCGACGCGATGATCGGCGGCACCCCGGTCGAGGTGATCGCCGAGTTCTACCCGGCCCTGGTCGGTCTGGACGCCTCGGCCGCGCTCGAGCCGCTGGCCGCCATCCCGGTGCTGGTGCTCACCGGCGACGCCGACAAGCTCATCCCGCAGGGCCACAGCGACCGGATCGTCGCGGCGCTCACCGCCGCGGGGGCGCGCGACGTCCGCTACCGGGTGGTGCCCGACTCGGGCCACCTGGTGCTGCTCGAGCACCCCGACGAGGTGACCGCGGCGATCACCGACCTGGTACGACGGGTGGCGGCGCGGTGACCCGCGCACTGCCCACCCTCGCCGACACGCAGGCGTTCGGCGCCGAGCTGGCCGGCCTGCTGCGGCCGGGGGACCTGGTGGTGCTGTCGGGCCCGCTGGGGGCCGGCAAGACCGCGCTCACCCAGGGCATCGGGGCGGGCCTGGGCGTCACGGGGCCGGTCACCTCGCCGACGTTCGTGCTGGCCCGGGTGCACCGCGGTGGCCGGGTGCCGCTGGTGCACGTGGACGCCTACCGGCTCGGCTCGCTGGCCGACGTCGACGACCTGGACCTCGACACGACGCTCGAGGAGTCGGTCACCGTCGTCGAGTGGGGCCACGGGCTGGTCGAGCAGCTGGCCGACGAGCACCTGGTGGTCGAGCTGGCGCGGGGCGACGACGACGTCCGCACGGCGACCCTGGTGCCGCACGGTCCCTCGTGGTCGGCGCGGCTGCGGCCGGTGCGACGGCGCGCCACGGTCCGGGTGCTGCTGCTCGACGACGCCGACCGGCTGCTGCTGTTCCACGACAGCGACGCCGGCCTGGACCCGGTGGTCACCTGGTGGATGACGCCGGGCGGGGGGATCGACCCCGGTGAGGACGACGTCACCGCCGCCGTGCGCGAGCTGGACGAGGAGACCGGGCTGCAGGTCGACCCCGCCGCGGTGCAGGGGCCCGTCGCGCGGCGCCGGGTGCGGCACGGGTTCAGCGACGTCGTCGTCGACCAGCTCGACACGTTCTACGTCGTCCGGGTGCCGGCCTTCGACGTCTCCACCGCCGGGCACACCGAGGACGAGCAGCGCACGCTGCTGGGCAGCCGGTGGTGGACCCGGGACGAGCTGGCCGCCACGACCGAGACGGTCTACCCCGGCGGGCTCCTCGACCTGCTCGACCTGGCCGAGGACCCGTCGTCCTGGCCGCGCGAGCTGCCCGACGTCGACGAGTCCACGCTGCCCTGAGGCGACCCGGCTAACCTGGCTCGTCGTGCTCACCCTGGCGATCGACACCGCGACGCCGACCCTCGTGGTCGGGGTCGCCGACGACGACCGGGTGCTGGCCGAGGCGGGCGTGCCCTCGGGCACCCGGCACGCCGAGCTGCTGACCCCGACCGTCACCGCCGTGCTGGCCGAGGCCGGGATCGCGCTGCGCGACGTCGGCCGGCTGGTCGTCGGGCTCGGGCCGGGTCCCTACACCGGACTGCGGGTCGGCATCGTCACGGCGGCCGCCCTGGGCGACGTCGTCGGCGTGCCCGTGCACGGGGTCTGCTCGCTGGACGCGGTCGGCACCGGTGCCCGGGTGGTCGTCACCGACGCGCGGCGCAAGGAGGTCTACTGGCGGGCCCACGACGGCGGCCCGCTGGGCGAGCCGGCCGTGGGCCGACCGGAGGAGCTGCAGCTCCCGGACCTGCCGGTGGTCGGCGACGTCCGGTTCGCCGACCGGCTGGGTCGCGAGGTCACCGGCGCCGAGGTGACGACGGCGGGTCTGCTGCGCGCGGTCCCGATCGGGGAGCCCGCACCGCTGACCCCGCTGTACCTGCGCCGACCCGATGCCGTCCCCAACATCACCCGCAAGGCGGTGTCGCAGTGATCGAGCTGCGGCCGATGACGCGCGACGACCTCACCGCCGTGATGCGGCTCGAGGTCGAGCTCTTCAGCCCCGACACGTGGACCCGGGCCATGTACCTGGAGGAGCTCGGGATGACCGACACCCGCAGCTACACCGTGGCCGTCGACGGCGACGAGGTCGTCGGCTACGCCGGCCTGATCGCCTACCCCGACGAGGCGCACGTGGCCACCATCGGGGTCACCGGCACCCGGCAGGGCGAGGGCATCGGGGGGCGGCTGCTGGACGCGCTGCTGGTCGAGGCCGACCGGCGCAGCCCCGTCGTCCTGCTCGAGGTGCGGGCCACCGACGAGGCCACCCAGGGGCTCTACGCCCGGCGCGGGTTCGTGCCCATCGGGGTGCGGCCGGGCTACTACCCGTTGAGCGGGGAGGACGCGCTGGTGATGCGCCGTGGCTGAGGCACTGGTGCTGGGGTTCGAGACCAGCTGCGACGAGACCGGCATCGGGCTGGTGCGGGGCCGGACGCTCCTGTCGGACGCGCTCGCGACGAGCATGGCCGAGCACGAGCGGTTCGGCGGCGTCGTCCCCGAGATCGCCTCGCGGGCGCACCTGGAGGCCATGGTCCCGACCGTGCACCGGGCGCTGGCCGACGCCGGGGTCGCGCTCACCGACGTCGACGCCGTCGCGGTGACCAGCGGGCCCGGACTCACCGGTGCGCTGCTGGTCGGGGTCGCGGCGGCCAAGGCGTACGCGCTGGCCCTCGGTGTGCCGCTGTACGGGGTGAACCACCTGGCCGCGCACGTGGCCGTCGACGAGCTCGAGCACGGCCGGCTGGCCGAGCCCAGCATCGCGATGCTGGTCAGCGGCGGGCACAGCTCGATCCTGCTGGTGCCCGACCTGGCCCAGGACGTGCAGCCGCTGGGCCAGACCATCGACGACGCGGCCGGCGAGGCCTTCGACAAGGTCGCCCGCGTGCTCGACCTGCCGTTCCCGGGCGGGCCGCCGATCGACCGCGAGGCCCTGGCCGGCGACCCGCGGGCGATCGCCTTCCCGCGCGGGCTGACCGGGCCCCGGGACGCCGCCTACGACTTCTCGTTCTCCGGCCTGAAGACGGCGGTCGCCCGGTGGGTCGAGGCGCAGCAGCGCGACGGGGTCGCCGTGTCGGTGCCCGACGTCGCCGCGAGCTTCCAGGAGGCCGTGGTCGACGTCCTCACCGCGAAGGCCGTGCGGGCCTGCCGCGACCACGGCGTCGACCACCTCGTGATCGGCGGGGGAGTGGCGGCCAACTCGCGGTTGCGCGCGGTCGCCCAGGAGCGCTGCGACGCCGCCGGCATCGTGCTGCGGGTGCCCAGCCGTCGGCTGTGCACCGACAACGGCGCGATGGTCGCGGCCCTGGGGTCGCGGCTGGTCGAGGCCGGCGTCGCGCCGTCGTCCCCGGACCTGGGTGCCGACAGCTCCCTGCCGATCACCGTGGTGTCCGCCTAGGAGAAGGACCCGATCGCCCCCCACGTCGTGCTCCGCACGCCGCGGGGCCCTGCGACCGGGCCGGCACCGCCACCGGAGCTGCGCACTCACCCCTCGCAGAGCAGGACGGTGGGGACGTCGGCCACCCGGGTCACGACGACGACCGCGCGGCCCTCGCCCTTGCCGCGCAGCTGCTTGACCAGGGCCTCCGGCTCCACCGCCGAGCCGCGCTTCTTCACCACCACCCGGCCGACGCCGCGCTCGCGCAGCAACCCCTTGAGCCGCTTCACCGAGAACGGCAGCACGTCGGTGATCCGGTAGGAACTGACCCACGGGGACTCGACCGGGCCGTCGGAGGTCAGGTAGGCGATCTGCCCGTCGACCAGGGTGGCCCCGAGCTGCGCGGCCACCGTGGCGACCAGGCCGGACCGGATCACGGCCGGGTCGGGCTCGTGCAACCACCCCCGCGGGGCGGCGACGGGTGCCCGGCCGGGGTCGGCGTCGGCGGTCAGCTCGTGGACGACCCCCGCCCGGACGACGGTCGCCCGCCGCCACGTCGCGGACAGCCCGCGGCCCCACAGCAGCGCCTCGACGATCGACCCGCCGACCGACACCCACTCGGCCTCGACGCCGGCCGGCACCCGGTCGTGGTCCAGACCGGGGGCCACCTTCACGACGCTGCGCGGCACCCGGTCCAGCAGCGTGGTCACCGTCGCCCACGGCGGGGACCACCCGTCGGGGTCCAGGATGCGGCGGCCCCCCGCCCGCCGGGCCGGGTCCAGGACGGCGACCGGGCACCCGGCGACCCGCCCCTCGGACGCCGCGGCCACCAGGTCCACCACGTCGCCGTCGACCACCTGCGCGGTGAGCCCGAGGGCGGCGACGTTGTGCGCGGTCAGCTCGCGGGCCACCGGGTCGCGGTCGACGGCGAGGACGGCGGCCCCGGCCCGGGCCAGCGCGATGGTGTCGGTGCCCCCCGCGCACCCCAGGTCGACGGCGTCGGCGGGCCCGTCGGCCAGCAGCCGCGCTGCGCGGCGGGCGGCGAGCTCGGGGCGCCCGGCCTGCTCGAGGGTGTCGCCGGTGAACAGCATCCGGTCGGCGTCGGCGCCGAAGGCTGGCCGGGCCTTCTCCCGCTGCCGGGCCACCCCCCACGCCGGGCCGCCGACCTCGGCGCCGAACTCGGCGCGCAGCCGGGACAGCGCGGTGACCACGTCGGTGCGCTCGGCCAGCAGCCGACCGGCCCGGGTCAACGCCGCCGTGCCCTCGGGGGTGGCGAGGGCGCGCAGCTGGCGCACGGTCTCGTCGGCGGACTGCTCGACCTCGGACGGCACCGGCACAGCCTGGCCCACCCTCCGGCGTGAGCGGTGGGCGACCCGCTTGAGCGGCTGGCACTCGCATGGGTAGAGTGCCAACCGACACGGGCCGGGCCTGACCCCCGCGACGGCAGACCCCGGCCCCCGTGCCACAGCGTCAGCACCATCCACTGCTCGTCGGACGAGAAGGGGGAGTCACCACGTGACCACCGCCACCAAGGTCAGCATCAAGCCGCTCGAGGACCGCGTCGTCGTCCAGGCCAACGAGGCCGAGACCACCACCGCCTCCGGTCTGGTCATCCCGGACACGGCCAAGGAGAAGCCCCAGGAGGGCACCGTCATCGCCGTCGGCCCCGGCCGCATCGACGACAACGGCAACCGCGTCCCCCTGGACGTCAACGTGGGCGACGTCGTCGTCTACTCGAAGTACGGCGGCACCGAGGTGCGCTACGCCGGCGAGGACTACCTCGTGCTCTCGGCCCGCGACCTGCTGGCCGTCGTCGTCAAGTGAGCTGAGCTTACAGCACGACCTACGAACCGCCCCGGGCGACCCGAGCACCACCGGGTCCCGGGGCGGTTCTCGTTCCCATGCCCTGAACCGCCCGATCGAGAGGTCCCCATGCCCAAGATCATCCGTTTCGACGAGGACGCCCGCCGCGGCCTCGAGCGCGGCGTCGACAAGCTGGCCGACGCCGTCCGCGTGACCCTCGGCCCCCGTGGCCGCAACGTGGTCATCGACAAGAAGTTCGGCGCCCCGACCATCACCAACGACGGCGTGACCATCGCCCGCGAGGTCGACCTCGAGGACCCCTTCGAGAACCTCGGCGCGCAGCTGGCCAAGAACGTCGCCACCAAGACCAACGACGTCGCCGGCGACGGCACCACCACCGCCACCGTGCTCGCCCAGTCGCTGGTCCACGAGGGCCTGCGCAACGTCGCCGCCGGGGCCAACCCCACCGCGCTGGGCCGGGGCATCCACGCCGCCGTCGCCGCGGTGCACGCCGCCCTCGACGCGGCCGCCATCCCGGTCGACGAGCGCCGGGCCATCGCCCACGTGGCCACCATCTCCGCGCAGGACGAGGTCATCGGCGACCTGATCGGCGAGGCCATGGAGAAGGTCGGCAAGGACGGCGTCATCACCGTCGAGGAGTCCAACACCCTCGACACCGAGCTGGTCGTCACCGAGGGCCTGGCCTTCGACAAGGGCTACCTGTCGCCGTACTTCGTCACCGACCAGGAGTCGATGGAGGCCGTCCTGGACGACGCCCTCGTGCTGCTGGTCGCCGGCAAGATCTCGGCCCTGGCCGACCTGCTGCCGCTGCTGGAGAAGGTGCTCGGCACCGGTGCCCGCCCGCTGCTGATCGTGGCCGAGGACGTCGAGGGCGAGGCGCTGTCCACCCTGGTGGTCAACTCCATCCGCAAGACCATCAAGGTCGTCGCCGTGAAGTCGCCGTTCTTCGGCGACCGCCGCAAGGCGTTCATGCAGGACCTCGCCGTCGTCACCGGTGGCCAGGTCGTCAGCGAGGACGTCGGCCTCAAGCTCTCCGAGGTGGGCCTCGAGGTCCTGGGCACCGCCCGCCGGCTCACCGTCACCAAGGACGACACCGTCCTGGTCGACGGCGGCGGCCAGCCCACGGCCGTCTCCGACCGGGTCGCCCAGATCCGTCGCGAGATCGAGGCGACCGACTCCGACTGGGACCGCGAGAAGCTGCAGGAGCGGCTCGCGAAGCTGGCCGGCGGCATCGGGGTCATCCGCGTCGGTGCGGCCACCGAGGTCGAGATGAAGGAGAAGAAGCACCGCATCGAGGACGCCATCGCCGCCACCCGCGCCGCGGTGGAGGAGGGCGTCGTCCCCGGTGGTGGCTCCGCGCTCGTGCACGCAGCCGCGGCCGTCGACGCGCTCACCCTGACCGGTGACGAGCTCACCGGCGCGCGCTCGGTGCGCAAGGCCCTGGACGCCCCGCTCTCGCAGATCGCGTCCAACGCGGGCTTCGAGGGTGCCGTCGTCGTCGGCAAGGTGCGCGAGCTCGGCGTCGGCAACGGCTTCGACGCCGCCACCGGTGCCTACGGCGACCTGGCCGCCGAGGGCGTCATCGACCCGGTCAAGGTCACGAAGGCCGCCCTGGGCCACGCCGCCTCGATCGCGGCGATGATCCTGACCACCGACTCCGCGGTGGTCGAGGCGCCCGAGGAGACCCACGAGCACGCCGGCGGCGGCCACCACGGCCACAGCCACGGCGGGCACGGCCACTCCCACTGAGGTAGCACGACGAAGGGCCGGTCGACCATCCGTGGTCGACCGGCCCTTCGTGGTTCGTGGGGAGGCGATGCGGGCGCCTCCGGGTGGCTCAGACGCCGACGCGCACCGGGGAGTTCTCCGCGGCGATCAGCCGGGTGCGCTCCTCCTCGCTCATGCCGCCCCACACGCCGTAGGGCTCGCGGACGCTGAGGGCGTGCTTGAGGCAGGCGTCGATCACGGGGCAGGTGCCGCAGACGGCCTTGGCGGCGGCCTGGCGCCGGGCCCGGGCCGGGCCGCGCTCGCCGTCGGGGTGGAAGAACAGGGAGGTGGACTCGCCACGGCAGGAGCCGTGCAGTTGCCAGTCCCACACCTCGGCGACGGGGGTGGGGAGACGGCGGATGTCAGCCATGCGTGGTCCTCCTGAGCTCGGGCGACCGGGGTGCTGCCCGGCGCTCCGAGCAACTGCCCGGTGGTGATCACGGTCAAACCACCCTGCGCGTCCTTCTTCTGCGGGATCGCCGGATGTGTGCATCCGGGCCCGCCCGACCGGCACCTCACCCCCCGGGGTGACACCCGCTGGGCAGCGCCGCCCCGGGCGCTCAAGGTGGGTCGTGGGTCCGTCGACCACCGGTCGAGGGACACGGGAGCCCCGATCGGGTGCACCCGGGTGAGGACAGGAGCAGACGTGGTCGACGACAGGACGCGCAGCGCGGTCAACGGCGGGGGCACGGCCACCATGGGCGGTGCCACCGTCTGGGTGTTCGACGAGCGCCGCCGGGTCCGGGACGACGTGGCCTCCCGCCTGGTCGCCCTGCCCTTCGTGGGCCGGGTCGAGGCGGTCGGCGATGCCGTGTCGCTGCAGGCGCGGTTGGCCACCCGGCAGCCCGACGTCCTGCTCGTGGGCACCCAGCGGGCCACCGACAACGGCCTGGCCGTCGCCACCCAGGTGCTGCGCAACCACCCCGGCCTGTCCGTGCTCGTGCTGGGCGCCCCCGACGACGCCGACAGCGTCCGCGCCGCCGTCGCCTTCGGGGCGCGCGGCTACCTCCGCTGGGACGCCTCGCCGGTCGAGATGGGTCTGGGGATCTCCCGGGCCGGTCTGCGGGTCGAGCCCGGCCGGGCGCCGCACACCGGCCCGCTGTCCACCGTCGGCGCCTCCTCGGCCCCGGCCTGGAGCGGGTCGAGCGCCCTGGCGTCCGCCGCACCCACGACGGTGCGCGCCGCCGTCCGGGTCGACGTCCCCGCGGTCTCGCTGTCCGTGCGCGAGATGCAGGTGCTCACCGGCATGAGCCAGGGCAAGTCCAACGCCCAGATCGGCCGCGAGCTCTACCTGTCCGAGGACACCATCAAGACCCACGCCCGTCGGCTGTTCCGCAAGCTCGGTGCCAAGGACCGCGCCGAGGCGGTGGCCACCGGCTTCCGTCGCGGCATGATGTCCTGACGCCGGCACCCGCCGCACCCACCGCACGACGGAGCCGCCACCCATGACGACTGCCCCCGGCGCGTCGGTCACCACCCGGCCCGGTCTGCCCGGCCTCGTCCGCAGCGGGTGGTTCCTGCCCGTGGCCCTGGCGACGGCATCGCTGGTGGTCTCCGCCGTCCGCATCGCACGACCCTCGTTCTGGCTCGACGAGGCCGCGACCGTCTCGATGGTGCAGCGCAGCCCCGCCCAGATGCTGGACACGCTGCAGCACATCGACCTGGTCCACGGCCTGTACTACCTGCTGCTCCGCCCGTGGGCGGCGGTGGCCGGCACGTCCGAGGTCGCCCTGCGCACGCCGTCGGCCATCGCCCTCGCGGTGGCCTGCGTCGGGTTCGTCCTGCTGGTGCGCGAGGTGTCGGGGGGCCGGGTCGCCGCGGTGGCGGGCGTCGCGTTCGTCCTGCTCCCGGGGTTGTCCTGGACCGGCATCGAGGCCCGCAGCTACGTGCTCGTCGTGGCCCTCGTCGTCTGGGCGGTCTGGGCCCTCCACCGGGCGCTGCGCCGACGGCAGCGGCGGTGGTGGGTGCTGTTCACCGTGCTCGTCGTCCTCTCCGTGCTGGTGCACGTCATGGCCGTCCTCATGGTGGTCCCGTACCTGGTCGCCGGCCGCGCCGCCGACCGGCTGCGGCCCACCGCCGTCGCCGTCGCGGTGGCGGTGGCCGCCGTGCTGCCCTTCGTCGTGGCCACCCAGGCGCAGGTCGGGCAGGTGTCCTGGATCCAGATCGGGCCGGTGGAGCTGGGCTACCTGGTCGGGCTGGGGCAGCTGTTCATGGGCCTGCGGGCCGACTCCGGCGTCGTCCAGCTCGCCGCCGCCGCCGTGCTGGCCCTCGTCGTGGCCGCCCTGGCCGTCGCGGCTCTCCGTGCCCGCAGCGGCCGACGGTTCGCCGTCGACACGGCGGTGGCCTGGGTGGTCGTACCCACCCTGGTCCTGGCCCTGCCCGTGCTCGCGGGGGTCCAGCTGTACCAGGAGCGCTACGTGGCCTACGCCGCGCCCGGGGCGTGCTGGCTGGTCGGCCTGGGCCTCACCGCGCTCCGCGGCCCGGTGCGGGTCCGGGCCGCGGTCGGCGCCGTGGCGGTCGCCGCCGCCGCCGTGGGCCTGGTCGCGCAGGCCGGGGTCGCGAGCAAGAACGCCGACGACTACCGGGCGCTGGCCGACCTGGCACCGGGCGCCACCTCGGTGCTGTTCGCCACCGACGAGGCGCGCGGCGTCGCGATCGCCTACCCCGACCGCTTCACCGGGATCACCGACCTGGCGGCGGCCGGCCCCTGGCGGGGGTCCGGGACGTTGTGGGGGGTGCAGCGGCCGATCGAGGACCTCGCGCTCGCGGGACGGGTCGTGGTCTACGTGGCCTCCGACCCCGACGACGCGCACCGCCGCGAGGCCGAGGCGTTGCTCGCCGCGGCCGGGTGCCGGGCCGGCGGGAGCCTCGAGGAACGACGCTGGACGGGGACGACCTATGACTGCGGCTGAGACCGCGGCCGACCGCGCCGTCGACCGCGTCGACCTCAGCGTGGTCGTGCCGACCTACAACGAGGCGGCCAACATCGCCGAGCTCCTGGTGCGGCTGGACCGCGCCGTCGGCGGGGCCACGACCGAGCTGGTCGTCGTCGACGACTCGACGGACGCGACGGCGGACATCGCCGAGGAGGTGGCCGGGTCCCTGCGGTCGCAGGTGGTGGTCCTCCACCGGTCGCAGCCGGTGGGCGGGCTGTCCGGGGCCGTCGTCGCCGGGCTCGGGGCGGCCCGCGGGGACCGGTGCGTCGTCATGGACGGCGACCTGCAGCACCCCCCGGAGGCGGTGCCGGGGCTGCTGGCCGCGCTCGAGGGCGTCGACGTGTCCATCGCCTCCCGCTACGCCGCCGGCGGGGAGGCGGCAGGGCTGTCGGGGTGGCTGCGGCACGGGGTGTCCCGCGCGACCACGCTCGTGTCCAAGGCCATGTTCCCGAACCGGTTGCGCGAGTGCACGGACCCGATGACGGGCTTCTTCGCCCTCGACCGCCGGGCCGTGGACCTGGCGGAGCTCCGACCACGCGGGTTCAAGATCCTCCTGGAGATCCTGGTGCGCCGTCAGCGCTCGGTGCGGGAGGTCGGGTTCACCTTCGGGGAACGGACCGGCGGGAACTCCAAGGCCTCGCTCCGGCAGGGTCTGTGGTTCGCCTGGCAGCTGACCGACCTGCGGTTCGGCCGGATGTCGGGCTTCGCGGCCATCGGGGCCCTCGGGGCGGTCGTGAACGTCGCGATCGTGTCGCTGCTGGTCTGGTGGGGGGCGCCGTTCCTCGTCGCGGCCGTGGTGGCGGCCGAGGCCACCATGGTCGGCAACTTCCTGCTCCAGGAGCGGTGGGTCTTCGCCGACCTCGTGGCGCACGCGGACGGGACCCGGCACCGCTTCCTGCGCTCGTTCGCCTTCAACAACGTCGAGAGCGCCATCCGCATCTCGATCGCCTGGTGGCTCGTCGAGCACGGGGTCCTCACCAGCGCGATCGCCACGGCGGTGACCCTGGCGGTCGCCTTCGTCGCGCGCTTCGTCTTCCACGCCCTCGTGGTGTACCGGCCCAGGGAGCGGACAGCGGTCACCGGCTGACCGCCGGGGTGCTCAGTCCTCGCGGGCGTGGCGCCCCGGCGTGCGGCCCTCGCCGGGTTCGTCGGCGGCGGCCCGGGCCGCCGCACCGTCGGCGTAGCCGCTGGCGTAGTCCCAGCTGACGTAGTCGTCGGGGTCGGGGTCGAAGGGGGGCTCGTGCCGGCCGGTCTGGCCCTCGTCGAGCAACTGCCGCAGGTTGGCCTGCATGAGCGCCCAGTCGACGTGGTGCTCCTCGTCGCAGTCGGGGCAGTCGACGACGATGCCCTTGACCCCGGTGTGCTCGAGCAGCGTGCGGAACACCTCGAGCTCGGCCAGGTCGTCGAGGACTCCGGCCCGCTCCTCCATGGTCAGCGGAGGCGGCGGCGGCGCGTCGTCGTTGCCGTCGGCGCCGAACGCGTCGTCCCACGAGGTCACCGGTCGAGGCTAACCGTCCCTCGGGTGCGACGGGAGCGGCAGCCTACGATCGTCGGGGTCCCGTGCGCCGTCCGGCGCCCGCACCACCAGACGACGCACCACCAGACGACGCACCACCAGACGAAAGGTGGCGGCACCCGTGCAGCCCGACGCCAGCACCCCCGAGCTCCCGGCGAAGTTCGCCCCGCTGGGGCTGACCTACGACGACGTCCTGCTGGTGCCCGGCGCCTCCGACGTCGTCCCGGCCGAGGTCGACACCTCCTCCCTGCTCACCCGCGGCATCCGGCTGGCCATCCCGCTGGTCTCCAGCGCCATGGACACCGTCACCGAGGCGCGCATGGCCATCGCCATGGCCCGCGCCGGGGGCGTGGGCATCCTGCACCGCAACCTCGCCGCCGAGGAGCAGGCCGGCCAGGTCGACCTGGTGAAGCGCTCGGAGTCCGGGATGATCACCAACCCGGTCACCTGCTCGCCCGGCGACACCCTCGCCCACGTCGACGCGCTGTCGGGCCGCTACCGCATCTCCGGCGCCCCGGTCGTCGACGCCGACGGCGTCCTGGTCGGCATGGTCACCAACCGCGACATGCGCTTCGAGTCCGACCACACCAACCGCCTGGTCGGCGATGTCATGACCCCGCTCCCGCTGGTCACCGCCCCCGTCGGCGTCGACGGCGAGACCGCGCTGGCCCTGCTGCGCCAGCACAAGGTGGAGAAGCTGCCGCTGGTCGACGACGCCGGCCGGCTGCGCGGCCTGATCACGGTCAAGGACTTCATCAAGCGCGACCAGTACCCGAACTCCACCAAGGACGCCGACAACCGCCTCGTGGTGGGTGCCGCCCTCGGGGTCGGCGAGGACGCCTACAAGCGGGCCGGTCTGCTGGTCGACGCCGGGGTCGACGTCCTCGTGGTGGACACCGCGCACGGCCACCAGCGGGCGGTGCTCGAGATGGTCGCCCGGGTGAAGAAGGACTTCGCCGGGGTGGGTCACGGCGTCCAGGTCGTCGGCGGCAACGTCGCGACCCGGGCCGGCGCGCAGGCCCTGGTCGACGCCGGTGCCGACGGCGTCAAGGTCGGTGTGGGCCCGGGCTCGATATGCACCACCCGCGTGGTCGCCGGCGTCGGCGTCCCGCAGGTCACCGCGGTCTACGAGGCGTCGCTGGCCTGCAAGCCGGCCGGCGTGCCGGTCATCGCCGACGGCGGGCTGCAGTACTCCGGCGACATCGCCAAGGCCCTGGTCGCCGGCGCCGACACCGTGATGCTGGGCAGCCTGTTCGCCGGTGTCGAGGAGGCCCCCGGCGACCTGGTGTTCATGAACGGCAAGCAGTACAAGTCCTACCGCGGCATGGGCTCCCTCGGCGCGATGCAGAAGCGCGGCAACCAGTCCTACAGCCGCGACCGCTACTTCGCCGACGACGTCCTCTCCGACGACAAGCTCGTGCCCGAGGGCATCGAGGGGCAGGTGCCCTACCGCGGTGCGCTGTCCGGGGTCGCCCACCAGCTCGTCGGGGGCCTCCGCGCGTCCATGGGCTACGCCGGTGCGGCCACGGTCGCCGACCTGCAGGAGAAGGGCCAGCTCACCCGGATCACGGCCGCCGGCCTGACCGAGAGCCACCCGCACGACATCCAGATGACCGTCGAAGCTCCCAACTACCGGGCCCGGTGACCAGCAGTGCCAGTGCGTGACAACGTCGAGATCGGGCTGAACCGCTTCGCCCGCCGCGGCTACGACCTCGACGAGGTCTCCATCGTGCCCAGCCGTCGCACCCGGGACGTCGACGACGTCTCCACGGCGTGGCAGATCGACGCCTTCCGCTTCGGGATCCCGCTGGTCGCCAGTGCCTCGGACGCCGTGATGAGCCCGGCCACCGCCGTCGCCGTCGGGCAGGCCGGCGGGCTGGGCGTGCTCAACGCCGAGGGCCTGTGGACCCGCTACCACGACCCGGCCGACGTCTACGCCCAGCTGCGCGAGGCCGCGGCGTCGGGGGAGTCCTCGACGGCCCTGCTGCAGCGGCTCTACCGCGAGCCGGTGAAGACCGACCTGATCACCGCCCGGGTCAAGGAGCTGCGCGACTCCGGCGTCACCTCCGCGGTGCGGATCAGCCCGCAGCACACCGAGGCCTACGCCCCGGCGGTGCTCGCGGCCGGGGTCGACCTGCTGGTCATCCAGGGCACCATCGTCTCGGCCGAGCACGTCACCACCCAGGACGACTCCCTGAACCTCAAGGAGTTCATCGCCGACCTCGACGTGCCGGTGATCGTGGGCGGTGCCGCCGACTACCAGACCACCCTGCACCTCATGCGCACCGGCGCGGCCGGGGTGATCGTCGGCATCGGGGCCGACAGCGCCTCCACCGGCGACGCCGTCATGGGCGTGCGGGTGCCGCTGGCCACCGCCATCGCCGACGCCGCCGCAGCCCGCCGCGACTACCTCGACGAGACCGGTGGCCGGTACGTGCACGTCATCGCCAACGGGCGCATCGAGACCTCCGGCGCGATCGCCCGGGCGCTGGCCTGCGGTGCCGACGCCGTCCAGCTGGGCGAGCCGCTGCGCTCGGCGGCCGAGGCCCCGGCCGGTGGTGCCTGGTGGGACTCCGTCGCCGCGCACCCCCGCCTGCCCCGCGGCGAGGTGTCGGGTCCGGTGGGCGTCACCGCTCCGCTGGAGCAGGTGCTGAACGGCCCCGCGGTCGAGGCCGACGGGCGCACCAACCTGTTCGGCGCGCTGGCCCGCACGATGGCCAAGACCGGCTACCGGGACCTCAAGGAGTTCCAGCGGGTCGACCTGGTCATCGGGGGTTGAGGGTGGACTTCCCGACCGTCCTGGTCGTCGACTTCGGCGCGCAGTACGCGCAGCTGATCGCCCGCCGCATCCGCGAGGCCGGGGTCTACTCCGAGCTCGTGGGCTCCGACGTCCCCGTGGCCGAGGTGCTGGCCCGCAAGCCGGCGGCCATCGTGCTGTCCGGCGGGCCGTCGTCGGTCTACGCCGAGGGGGCCCCGCAGGTCGACCCGGCGCTGTTCGAGGCCGGGGTGCCCGCCTTCGGCATCTGCTACGGCTTCCAGGCCATGGCGCAGTCGCTCGGCGGCACGGTCGCGCACACCGGCGACCGCGAGTACGGCGGCACCCCGCTGACCGTCACCACCGAGAACCGGCTGTTCGGCGAGACGCCGGTGGAGCAGTCGGTGTGGATGAGCCACGGCGACGCCGTCTCCGCGGCCCCGCCCGGGTTCACCGTCACCGCCACCTCCACCGGCGCCCCCGTCGCGGCCTTCGAGGACGTCGACCGCCGGTTGGCCGGTGTGCAGTTCCACCCCGAGGTGAAGCACACCGCGCACGGGCAGACGGTGCTCGAGCACTTCCTGTTCGACATCGCCGGCCTGGAGAAGACCTGGACGATGGCCAACGTCGTCGAGGAGCAGGTCGAGGCGATCCGCGCCCGGATCGGCGACAAGCGGGCGTTGTGCGCGCTGTCCGGCGGGGTCGACTCCGCGGTGGCCGCGGCACTCGTGCAGCGGGCGATCGGCGACAAGCTCACGTGCGTCTACGTCGACCACGGCCTGATGCGCGAGGGCGAGACCGAGCAGATCGAGCGCGACTTCGTCGCCGTCACCGGCGCCGACCTGCGGGTGGTGGATGCCCGTGAGCAGTTCCTCACCGCGCTGGCCGGGGTGCGCGACCCCGAGCAGAAGCGCAAGATCATCGGCCGGGAGTTCATCCGGGTCTTCGAGACCGCCGCCACCGACGTCGTCGCCGACGCCCAGGCGCACGGCGAGACCGTCGAGTTCCTGGTGCAGGGGACGCTCTACCCCGACGTCGTCGAGTCCGGCGGCGGCACCGGCACGGCGAACATCAAGAGCCACCACAACGTGGGCGGGCTGCCCGAGGACCTGACTTTCACCCTCGTCGAGCCGCTGCGCACGCTGTTCAAGGACGAGGTGCGCGAGGTCGGCCTGCAGCTGGGCCTGCCCGAGTCGCTCGTGTGGCGCCAGCCGTTCCCGGGGCCGGGCCTGGGCATCCGCATCGTGGGCGAGGTGACCGCCGAGCGGCTGGACACGCTGCGCAAGGCCGACGCCATCGCCCGCGCCGAGCTCACCGCCGCCGGCCTGGACCGGGAGATCTGGCAGTGCCCCGTGGTGCTGCTGGCCGACGTCCGGTCGGTCGGCGTGCAGGGCGACGGCCGCACCTACGGCCACCCGGTGGTGCTGCGCCCGGTCTCCAGCGAGGACGCGATGACCGCGGACTGGACCCGGCTGCCCTACGACGTGCTGGCGAGGATCTCGACCCGGATCACCAACGAGGTGGCCGAGGTCAACCGCGTGACCCTGGACGTGACGAGCAAGCCCCCGGGCACCATCGAGTGGGAGTGACCCCGCCCCCGCAGCTTTGATCAGGGCACCTGATCGAACTCCGTCGCCCTCCACCAGATCTGGTGGAGGGCGACGGACTTCGGTGCGGGAAGACGACCCCGGGGCGGTCAGCTGCGGGAGCGGCGGAGTTCGGCGACCAGGACGCCGACGCCGATGACCACCAGCACCACGGCGACCAGCCCACCGCCGAACACCCAGCCCGGCAGCGAGGTGCCGACCAGCCCCAGCACCGCGATGAGGCAGAACACGACCCCGGCGACCAGGGCCACCAGGTCGGGGGAGCGGCGGGCCGCCGGCTTGGTCACCGGTGCGGCGGCCCAGGTCGCCGTCCCGTGGGTCTGGGCTCGTTCGTCGGCCCGGTCGTCGGGGAGGACGGCCGTGTCGCGGGGACCGGTGCCGAACTGCTCGGTGGTCTGCCGGTCGCTGGTCGGGTCGGTCTGCATCGCGGTCTCCTCGGGGTGGTCGGCGGCGGGGGTCGGGGTCGGCTCAGCCACGGGACACCGTCACGTCGCCGAGCCCGGACTCCACGGTCAGCACGATCTCGGCGGTGCCGTCGCCGGTCCAGGGCTGCGAGCCGGTGCCGGGGGAGAAGCCGCCGTCCGAGCCCAGCCCGAGGACGTCGGACTCGCCGACCCCGTTCTGCACGGTCACCTGCACGTCCGCGGACTCGGGGACGACGACGTCGACGTCGCCCAGCCCCGCGTTCACCGTCGTGGTGATGGGCGCGGACAGGTCGGACACGTCGACCCCCGAGAGGTCCAGGTCGAGGTCGCCGACGCCGGACTCGTAGGTCGACCGCACCGCGCCGGCGGTCTCCGGCGCGTAGCTGCGGTCGCCGACCCCGCCGCGGGAGTGGTCCCGCCAGCCGGAACCGGCCGAGGCCAGCAGCAGCGCGAAGGAGAGCAGCACGCCCAGGGCGATGAGCGGCCCGCGGGACGAGCGGCCGCCGACGAACGCGCCGGTGCCGAGCCCGAGGCCCACCACCAGCAGGGCGATGCCCAGGAACACGACCGGCCCCGGGCTCCAGGCGGTGGTCCGGGCGACCAGCGCGGTCAGCCCGACGACGATCAGCAGCACGGCGACCGTGATGCCGGGGACGGGGGACCGCGGCTCCGGCGGCGCGCTCGGTGCGGCGGCCGCGGCGGGGTCGACCGGTCGCGCCGGCATCAGCAGCCAGAGCAGCAGGTAGACGACGAAACCGGTGCCGCCGGCGAAGACCAGCGCGATGAAGCCGACCCGCCACAGCAGGGTGTCGATGCCGGTGTACTCGGCCAGGCCACCGCTGACGCCGCCGATCACCTTGTCGGTGCGGCTGCGGCGCAGCGGCGGTCGGGCCGCGGGGGGCGGCGGCGTCGCGCCGCTCGGGGGCTCGGGGTAGGGCGGCAGCGGGGGAGGGGGAGTCGAGGTCGTCATGCCGATCAGCCTGTCCGCGGGAGGGGCCCGACGGTATCGGGGAACACCCTGGTCCGTCCCCCATCCCCGGGCCGGGCCCACCACTCAGGGTGTTCCCCGATGTCCCGGGGGTGCGGGTCGGGGCACGATGGCGCCGTGACGACGACGCTGCCGGGCCGCGCCGGATCGGAGCAGGTGCCCGTGCGCCCCGACCGGCCGCCGCTGCTCCGCCCCCGCGAGGGCCGGTTGCTCGGCGGCGTCGCGGCCGGCACCGCCGACCACCTGCGGCTGGACCCCGTCCTGGTCCGGATCGCCTACGTGCTGCTGGCCGTCGCCGGCGTCGGGGTGGTCGGCTACGCGATCCTGTGGTTCACGATGAAGGCGGCGCCGGCCGGTGCCCCCCGCCCGCTGCGGACCGGGGTGACCAGCCGGCGGCAGATCGCCGGGCTGGTCGTCGTCGGGTTCCTGGCCGTCGTCCTGTCCAGCCGGCTGGACACCTGGGCGCGCGGGGACGTCGTCGTCCCCCTGGTGCTGGCCGGGGCCGGGCTGGCCGTCATCTGGTACCAGCTCGACACCGACCGGGTCGACGCCCGCTCGGCCCGCTGGGGCCTGGTGGTGGGCGTGCTGCTGGCCGGCGGTGGCGTCGTGCTGCTGCTGGCCACGACCGGTCAGCTGGCCAACGCCCGCAACGGGTTCGTGGCCACCCTGGTGGTGCTGGTCGGCATCGGGCTGGCCACCGCGCCGCTGTGGCGGCGGCTGCTGGACTCCCGCGCGCAGGAGCGGTCGGCCCGCATCCGGTCCGAGGAGCGGGCCGCGGTCGCCGCGCACCTGCACGACTCGGTGCTGCAGACCCTGGCCCTGGTGCAGAAGCACGCCGGCGACCCCGCCCAGGTGACGCGGCTGGCCCGCGGTCAGGAGCGCGAGCTGCGCAGCTGGCTCTACGCCCCGGCCGAGGCGACCGGTGGGACCTGGGCGGGGCTCGTGGGCCGGCTGGTCGCCGAGGTGGAGGCCGACCACGAGGTCACCGTCGACCCGGTCGTGGTCGGTGATCTGCCGGCCGACGAGGCCGTCGACGCCCTCGCCCGGGCCACCCGGGAGGCCGTCGTCAACGCGGCCAAGCACTCCGGGGCCACCGAGGTGGCCCTGTACAGCGAGGTGACCCCCGCGGCGGTGACGGTGTTCGTGCGCGACCGCGGTGCGGGGTTCGACCCCGCAGCGGTGCCCGACGACCGCCGGGGTCTGCGCGACTCCGTGGTCGGGCGCCTGCAGCGGGTCGGCGGGTCGGCCGTCGTGCACTCGATGCCCGGGGCCGGCACCGAGGTGGAGCTGACGCTGCCGAGGAGGACGACATGACCAGGGTGTTCCTCGTCGACGACCACGCCATGGTCCGCTCGGGGGTGCGGGCCGAGCTGGGCGACGCCGTCGAGGTGGTCGGCGAGGCGGCCGACGTCCCCGAGGCGGTCGCCGGGGTGCGGGCCACCCGACCGGACGTCGTCCTGCTCGACGTGCACCTGCCCGGCGGCGGTGGCCGCGCGGTGCTCGAGACCCTGCGCACCGAGCTGCCCGACGTCCGCTGGCTGGCGCTGTCGGTGTCCGACGCCGCCGAGGACGTCATCGCCGTCATCCGGGCCGGGGCCCGCGGCTACGTCACCAAGACGATCAGCGGCCCGGACCTGCGGGACGCCGTCGCCCGGGTGGCCGAGGGCGACGCGGTGTTCTCCCCGCGGCTGGCCGGCTTCGTGCTGGACGCCTTCTCGGCCGGCCCGGCCACCCCCGCGCCCGAGCCGGACGTCGACCCCGGCCTCGACCTGCTCAGCGCGCGCGAGCGCGAGGTCATGCAGCTGCTGGCCCGTGGCTACACCTACCGCGAGATCGGCCAGCGGCTGTTCATCTCGGTCAAGACGGTGGAGTCGCACGCCTCGAACGTGCTGCGCAAGCTCCAGCTCTCCAACCGCAACGAGCTCACCCGCTGGGTGATGGCCCGAAAACTGGAGTGACGGCCTGGTTCACCCAGAGGTGGCCCGGAGGGTCGCCGAGGGGTGGACGGACACGCTCGTCGCACCCGGGGACGGCCCTTGGCCGCGGTGTCGTCCGGAGGACGACAGATCACGCGGTGTGGACGATCTGGAAGGCCTCGGCGAGGCGGCCGTCGGGGAGGCCGTGGGTGCGGGCGGTCTGCCGCATCCAGCCGCCGACGAACTCCCGCAGCTGTCCCTCGGGCTGGTGCGACACCTGGGTGACGTGCGACTCCAGGGCGGCGAACTTGCGCTCGGCGGTGTCGGTGACGTCGACCGCGTGGTGCGCCCGCGGGCTGGCCGACAGCCACACCTCGGAGACCGTCCACGCCTCGAGCCCCTCGTCGGCCAGCAGCTCGGGGAAGGCGAAGGGGTTGCGGGCGTCGGGGTAGACCGCGCGCAGGGTGGCCTCGCCGACGGTCATGTGGTCGGGGTGGCTGGCGCCGACCCGGTCCCACATCCGCTCCGGGGAGGTGGTCACCACGCGGTCGGGGCGGACCTGCCGGATGACCCGGGCGATGTCGCGGCGCAGCTCCAGGGTCTGCTCGACCCGGCCGTCGGGGTAGCCCAGCCAGTGCAGCTGCGTGACGCCGACGTGCGCGGCCGCGGCGGTCTGCTCGGCCCGGCGCAGCGGGCCCATCTGGTCGCGCGGGGTGTCGTCGAAGCCCCCGGCGTCGCCGTCGGTGACCAGGCAGTAGACAACCTCGGTGCCGGCGTCGGTCCAGGTGGCGACGGTGCCGGCGCTGCCGAAGTCGACGTCGTCGGGGTGGGCCAGCACGCACAGGACGCGGTCGACGTGCTCGGCGGGGGGTGCAGGAGGCTGGGTCACGGGGGGCGACGGTAGTCGGCGGTCAGAGCCGGCCGCGGCCCTGGCGGAGCAGCATCATGCCCAGCGCTGCGCCGTCGGTGCCCAGCGCCTGCTGGAAGCGGGCGAGGACCTGCTGCTCACGGGACAGCGAGAGCCGGGTGCCGCCGGTCGAGCGCCGCAGGGTGCCGATCTCCTGCGAGATGGCCAGCCGTTGCTGCACCAGCCGGATGATCTCGGCGTCGCAGGTGTCGATCTCCACCCGCAGCTCGCCGATCCGGGCGGCGGCCTCGTCGGCGGTGGGGGCGTTCTCGAGGGTGGTGCTCATGGTCGTACCTCCTGGTGGGGGAGGCCGTCGGACCCCGGGAACGCAAAAACCCCGGGCTCTGCGGGCCCGGGGTCTCGTCTGTCAGTGGCTAGCGCTGAGGGACGGCGACCGGAACCCGGTGGCCGTAGGAAAACTCCCGCACGCTCAGCACGCCGCGGAGTCTGCCACACCATCCCGGGCGGAGCCAGCACCCTGTGGACGCCCGGGCGCTGTCGGTACCGGCGCCTAAGCTCGACGGCGTCATGAGCAGCCCCCAGATCTCCCTCCCGGGAACCGCAGCCCTGCCCCGCCGCACCTCCGGGCAGGTGGGTCGAGAGCTCGAGCGCATGCTCGCCGGGCTCAACGGCCCGCAGCGCGACGCCGTGGTCCACGAGGGCGGTCCGCTGCTCATCGTGGCCGGCGCCGGGTCGGGCAAGACCCGGGTGCTGACCCACCGCATCGCCTACCTGCTCGGTGCCCGCGGGGCGACCCCGGGCGAGATCATGGCGATCACCTTCACCAACAAGGCCGCCGGCGAGATGAAGGAGCGGGTGGCCCAGCTGGTCGGGCCGCGGGCGCGGGCCATGTGGGTGTCCACGTTCCACTCCATGTGCGTGCGCATCCTGCGCGCCGAGGCCGCCAAGCTCGGCATGAAGAGCTCGTTCACCATCTACGACCAGGGCGACTCGGTCCGGCTGATGACCATGGTGGCCCGCGACCTCGACCTCGACGCCAAGCGCTACCCGGGGCGCAGCCTGGCCACCCAGATCTCCAACCTGAAGAACGAGCTGGTCGACGAGGAGTCCTTCGCCCCGCAGACGGCACCCGAGAAGGTGCTGGGCGAGGTGTACGCGCTCTACCAGCGGCGGCTGCGCGAGGCGCACGCCATGGACTTCGACGACCTGATCATGACCACGGTCAACCTGCTGCAGGCCTTCCCCGACGTCGCCGAGCACTACCGCCGCCGGTTCCGGCACGTGCTGGTCGACGAGTACCAGGACACCAACCACGCGCAGTACGCCCTCGTCCGCGAGCTGGTCGGGTTCCCCGGGGGTCCGGTGCCCCCGGCGGAGCTGTGCGTCGTCGGTGACGCCGACCAGTCGATCTACGCCTTCCGCGGCGCGACCATCCGCAACATCGACGAGTTCGAGCGCGACTACCCCGAGGCCACCACGATCGTGCTGGAGCAGAACTACCGCTCCACCCAGCGCATCCTGCGGGCGGCCAACCAGGTCATCGCCCGCAACACCGCGCGGCGGCCGAAGAACCTGTGGTCCGACGCCGGCGACGGCGAGCTCATCGAGGGCTACGTCGGCGAGAACGAGCACGACGAGGCCGCCTGGGTCGCCGAGCAGATCGACAAGCTGGTCGACGCCGGTGATGCCCGGCCCAAGGACATCGCGGTCTTCTACCGCACCAACAACGCCTCCCGCGTCTTCGAGGAGGTGTTCATCCGGGTCGGCATGCCCTACAAGGTCGTCGGCGGGGTGCGCTTCTACGAGCGCAAGGAGGTCCGCGACGCGCTGGCCTACCTCAAGGTGGTCAGCAACCCCACCGACGTCGTCAGCCTGCGGCGGGTGCTCAACACCCCCAAGCGCGGCATCGGCGACCGCGCCGAGGCGTGCGTCGAGACCTTCGCCGACCGCGAGCGCATCGCCTTCGCGACCGCGCTGCGCCGGGCGGACGAGGCACCGGGCCTGGCGACCCGGTCGTTGAAGAACATCCAGGAGTTCGTCTCGCTGCTCGAGGAGTTCGAGCACCTGCTGGCCACGGGTTCGGGGCCCAGCGCGCTCCTGGAGTCGATCCTCGAGCGCAGCGGCCTGCTGGGCGAGCTCGAGGCCTCGACCGACCCGCAGGACGAGGGTCGGGTCGACAACCTGCACGAGCTGGTCAGCGTGGCCGCCGAGTTCGAGGCGGTGAACCCCGAGGGCACGGTCACCGACTTCCTCGAGCAGGTCTCGCTGGTGGCCGACGCCGACCAGATCCCCGTCGCCGGCGACGACGCCGGGGTGGTCACCATGATGACGCTGCACACCGCCAAGGGCCTGGAGTTCCCGGTCGTCTTCCTCACCGCGCTCGAGGACGGCGTCTTCCCGCACCTGCGCGCCCTGGGCGACAGCAAGGAGCTGGAGGAGGAGCGCCGACTGGCCTACGTCGGCATCACCCGGGCCCGGGAGCGGCTGTTCCTGTCCCGGGCCACCGTGCGCACCTCGTGGGGGCAGCCGGCCTACAACCCGCCGTCGCGGTTCCTCGACGAGCTGCCCGGGGACGCCGTGCACTGGACCGGCATCGACCCGAAGCCGTCGGCGGCCTACGGCTCCGCCCAGCGACGGGTGGCCGCGACCGGGCTGTCGACCGGTGGTCTGCTCGGCGGGGTGGGCAACCGGCAGGTGATCAGCGTCGACGTGGGCGACCGGGTCAGCCACGACGCCTTCGGCCTCGGCACCGTGGTCGAGATCAACGGCGTCGGCGACAAGGCCCAGGCCACCGTCGACTTCGGCACCGGCGGCACCAAGCGCCTGGTCCTGCGCTACGCCCCGGTCGTGAAGCTGTAGGGCCTCAGGCCCCCGGGACCTCGATGCCGCGGTCGTTCAGCCAGGCGGCGGGGTCGGTGGGGCGGCCGTCCATGGAGCCGACGTGGATCTCGAAGTGCAGGTGCGGGCCCGTGGACTGGCCCTCGCTGCCGACCTTCGCGATGAGGTCCCCGGCGGAGACGACGTCGCCGGCCTGGACGTAGAGGTAGCGCATGTGGCCGTAGATCTCGACGTTGCCGTCGGCGTCCTGGATGTAGATGGCGTTGCCGTAGCCGGTGGCCGGGCCGGCGCGCAGCACGACGCCGTCCGCGGCGGCGACGATCGGGGTGCCCAGCGGCGCGGCGAGGTCGATGCCCCAGTGCATCTGGCCCCAGCGCATGCAGTAGCAGGTGGTCTCCACGCCGTCGGTGGGGAGCACGAAGTCCGGCTCGCGCTCGGCGCGGGAGGCGGCCAGGTCGGCGAGCCGGGCGCTGGCCTCGGCGGCGCTGAGGTCGCGGCGGGCGTCGGCGTCCTCGGTGCCGCCGGCGAAGTTGGCGTCGGTGGCGGACAGGCCGTAGTCGCCGTCACCCGCCACGGGCGTTGCGGGGGGCGGGGTGCTCGTGCTGCCGAGCACGGCGGCGAGGACGCCGCCGACGGTCAGCGCGGCCAGCAGGAGCCCTCCGCGCCGGCGCGGAGGGCGCGGCAGGCGGTGTCGTCCGGCTGTGCGGCTCACCGCGGGGACCACCGCGGAGGTGGCGGGCGAGGCGGAGGCGGGCGAGGCGGAGGCGGTGGTCAGCACGGTGGCGACCGGCTGCGGGGACTCCGCGAAGGGGTCGGGGGACAGGTCCGGGTCGAGGACGTCCAGCAGGTCGTCCACGGAGTCGCGGGCAGGTGCCTCGAGCACCGAGCGGTCGCGGACCGGACGGCCGGGCCGCGGGGGGCCCACCAGGCCGTGTCGGGACATCCGGGCACCGCCTCTCGTGGGGCCCACCCCCGGGGGAGCGGGTCGGCGGCCGGTCGGGACCGGCGCGAGCAGTCAGCGGGACCGCCGACTGCGTGATCGCATTGTGACCACGAGTGACGGTCTGGGCCCGGGAACCGGGCGGCGTGTCGGTCTGTCGACTTCTCGCCGCACGACGGCGTCGCCTCGTGCGGACCTGGTATGTGCAGCCCGCGGACCCGGGCGTGATCTGCCCGAGGACGTGCGGAGATGTGTCAGGCGGCGGCGACGTGCGTGCCGCGGCCCGTCGCGCGGTGACCGGCCAGCGTGGCCGCCACCTCGTCGACCACGGCCCGGTGGATGGGCAGGGACATGTGCCCCACCCCGTGCACCAGCACGTTGCGGGCCCGCAGGTCCGGGTGGTCGCAGCGACCGTGGCTGACCGGGAGCACCAGCTGGTCGAGGTCGCTGTAGACGGCCGTGACCGGGATGTCGACGCCCGGGGCGGGGCGGTCGAGCTCGGCCATCAGGTCGGAGCCCGACCGCAGCTGGCGGATGAGCGGTGTGGGCACCGCGTGTGCCCACAGGGTGCCGCCGTGCGGGGACCCCAGGGTGGTCAACGAGGCGACCCGGTCGGCGTCGCCGCACTGGACCAGGTAGCGCGCGACGATGCCGCCCAGGCTGTGCCCGACCACGTGGACGCGGTCGTGCCCGGTCTGCTCGCAGACCCGCGCCAGGTGCTCGGCCAGCTGACCGGCCGCGACCCGGACGTCCTGGACCAGCGGGCTGTAGTTCCAGGTGCTGACCGACGTGAAGCCGCGCCGCCGCAGCGACCGGCTCATCACCGTGAAGATGGACCGGTTGTCGACCATGCCGTGCACGAGCACGACCGGCACCCGTGCGGCGAGCGGGTCGGCTGCGAAGAACGCCCGCACGGACGGCGGCTGCCGGTCGGGGCGGCAGCGGGCGTCGGGGACGGGGACCTCGGCCCGGGTGCCCAGTGGCCAGAGCAGGGCGTGCGCCCCGACCCAGGCGAGCTCGGTCAGGCCGCCGGTCAGGGTCGCGGGGGTGCAGAGGCCGCGCAGCGCGCGGGCGGCACCGGCCACGCCGGACACGCCGTTGACCACGACCGAGGGGGCGCCGTGCCACGCTGGGACGGACGTGGACGTCGTCACCGGCTCCTCCTGGGGCGGGATGTGGTGGGGCTCACCATGCATGCCCCGTTCATCCGACCGTAATGCCCCCGTGTGCCGGACGTCACACATGACCCCCCGACACGATCACGATGCGGTCACGGTCGGTCGACGATCCCCACCCGAGGAGGCCCAGGTGGCCACGCGCAGGAGCGGAAAGCAGCAGGGACGTCCGCCGACGGCCCGCACGACGGGTGCGCAGCGGTCCCGCAGCACGGCGCAGGCCCGTCGTGGGCCGGCGGCGTCCCGCAGGAGCCGTGGGGCCCCCGCGCCGGTGGACCGGCTGGTCGTCGGCCCGGTGCCGCCCGTGGCCCGGGTGGCCGGTGGCCTGCTGGCGGTGGCCGGCCTGGTCGGCGTGGCCGCGGTCTTCCCCGGCTACCTGGTCGTGGGCGGGGTCCAGCTCTCGCTGGCCGGCGGTCCCCTCGACGTCCTGGTCGCCCTCGTGACGCCGCTGGTGGCCGTGGCCGTCGGCGTGCTCACCGTGCTGGGCCGGGTGCCCCGGTTCGGGCTCGCCTACGCCGGGGTGACCGGCGGGCTGGCGGTCGGGCACCTGCTGATCGAGCTCTACCAGGGCACGACGTCGACCGCGCGGCCCGGCGTCGAGGTGCTCGCCGGGGACCTCGTGGTCACCAGCTCGGTGGTCACCGGCCCGGGATGGGTGCTCGGTGTCGTGGCCCTGGGGACGACGGTGCTGGCCGGGGTTCTCGCCGTCGCCGCGTGGGGGCGCACGGTGATGGAGGACGCCGGGTCGCTGGACCCCCTGCGCCCGGCCCTCGGCGGTGCGGCCGTGCTGCTCGGGGCGGTCGCCGTGCTGTGCCTGGCGCTGCCGGCCGCCGACGTCCCCGACCAGCTGGTCACCGACCCCGCGACCGGCCTGGTCACGGTGGTGACCGCCGAGGGCCCCCGGGCGCTGCTGGAGCGACCGGGGCTGGCCCTGCTGGGCGGTCTGGTGCTGGCCGCGGCGCTGCTGCTGACCGCGGTCGTGTCCGCCTCGCTCCGCCCCCGGTTGGCCGCGGTCGGGGGTCTGCTCGCGGTGGCGGTGGCCGTCCTGCAGGCGGGCCTGTCCGGGTTGCGGGACGCCGTGCACTCCCCGGACCTGGACTGGACGCTCCCCGGCGCGGGGCTCCTCGTGGTCGGGCTGGTCGCGGTCGGGCTGACCGCGCTGGCCTGGCGCTGGCAGCCGGGCCGCCCCGTCGACGTGGACGTGGACGAGGACGAGGACGACGCGGCCGAGCGGTTCCTCAGCCGGTGACCGGCAGCACGAGCTCGCCGGTCGAACCCGGGCCGGTGAGCACCGTGACCGGCTGCGGCAGCGTCGACCCGCGGTAGGCCAGGTCGCCCCCGGCGAGGACCACGGCCAGCGAGTGCCCGGTCTCGAACCGGTGCACGATGCCGGGCAGCTGCACCGTGACCGGCTGCGTCAGGTCGGCCACCCGCACCGGGCTGACCAGCCGGTGCGGCAGCTCGACCGCGCCGTCGGGCCCCACGTCGTACAGCTTGGCGACCAGCGTCAGCTGACCGGCCGGACCGAGGGCCTGCGTGGCGGCGACCGTCGGGGCGGCCAGGGTCACGGTCAGCTCCGGGGAGCCGACCACGTCGACCGGCGCGGTGAGGGGTGGGGAGGTGAACCGGGCCGCCGTCCCGGGCGGGTCGGTCACCGGCAGGGTCTGGTCGAGGAACGAGGTCTCCGTGTAGCCGGGACCCACCGGCGCCACGGAGCTCCAGGACGCCGACCCGGCGACGACGGCGGCCGGGTCGGTCACCAGGTCACCAGCGCCGGACAGGTACAGCGACTCCGGCGCGCCGACCGGGAAGGTGTCGCTGTGCGCGTACGCGGCGGACACGTCACCGGTGTCGGCGTGCACCCAGTCCCGGTAGTAGGAGAAGCCGAGCTCCGGGGCCGGGCCGGCACCGCGCAGGTGGTGGTCGAACCAGGCCAGCACCTGCCGGCCCTGCACCGAGTCCTCGGGGTGGCGCATGTCGAGCTCACCGGGCTGCGGGGTCAGGTCGCTGTGCCCCCAGGACTGCCAGACCAGCGCGGTCGGCGTGCCCTGGTCGCGCAGCGCGGTGTAGGTCGCCACCGACTCCTGCAGGTCGAACAGGGTGTCGGCCTGCCCCTGCGCGATCAGCGTCGGCACGGTGACGTCGGGCAGGTAGGAGGCCACCGACCGCTCGCGCAGGAACTCGATCGACGCCGCGCTCGGGTACCCGACCGTGGCGACCTCGAGCAGGGCGGTGCAGACCCGGGCGTCGAAGTCCGCGCAGTTGCCACCGGTCAGGTTCGCCAGCTGGGCCGGGTCGGTGACCGCCGGGAGATCCTGCAGCCCGTTGACCACGCCCAGCACGGTGAACAGCGCCATCCACTGGTACTTGGGCAGCCCGGTCTGCGTCGAGCTCACCGAGGTGGGGGAGATCCCGCTGTTCTCCGGGGCCAGGGAGTAGGACAGGTCGTTCCAGGTGATCAGCGGGACGATCACGTCCAGCCGGTCGGTGCCGGCCTCGTGCTCGACGGCGGCCGCGGCGTACTGCACCTGGCCGCCGTAGGAGCCGCCGATCATCCCGGCCGCGGGGTCGTGCGGGGTGCCGGTCGTGGCGTCCTGCCGCACGACCTGGTCGACGACGACGGGCTCCCCGGTCGCGTCGTCCACGGCGGCGACGGCGGGGTCGCCGCCCAGGAAGCGGAGGAGCTGGCTGGCCGCCTCGCCGTCGTGCGCCCGGTCGTCCAGGGTGATCGGGCACAGGTCGCCGTCCACGAAGCCCAGGCCGGTGTAGGCGAGCGTGACGTAGCCCTGCTCGCCCAGGCCCTGGGCGAGGTCGGCCTGGTCGGCCTTGGTGCCCCCGAAGCCGTTGGTGGTGAGCACCGCGGGCGCGGGGTGGTCGGCGTCGACCCCGGCCGGCACGTACAGGTCGGCGTCCACCTGGCAGGTGCGGCCCTCGGTGCCCAGGCCGGTGACGGTGATCGTCAGGTCGCGGGGCACGATCTCGGTCTCGACCGCGGCGGCGGGGGCGAGGACCGCCCCCGAGCCGACGAGCGCGGTGGCCAGCAGGACGGTCGTTCCTCTTCGCACGGGTGCTCCCTCGTCGACGGTGACGGGTGCGGACGCTGTGATGCGTCCCACGGAGTGCAACGAGAGGTCGGCAGCGGGGTTGCGGTGGCGTTACGGTGCCTCTTCGTGGATCTCTTCGAGTACCAGGCCCGTGACATGTTCGCAGCGCACGGCGTGCCCGTGCTCCCCGGCGGCGTAGCCGAGACCCCTGAGCAGGCCGAGGCCATCGCCCGCGACATCGCGGGCCAGGTCGTCGTCAAGGCCCAGGTCAAGGTCGGCGGCCGGGGCAAGGCCGGAGGCGTCAAGCTCGCCGACACCCCCGAGGAGGCCAAGGCCCGCGCGACCGACATCCTGGGCCTGGACATCAAGGGGCACATCACCCGGCAGGTCATGGTCGCCAAGGCCAGCGACATCGCCGAGGAGTACTACTTCTCCTACCTGCTCGACCGCTCCAACCGCACCTTCCTGGCCATGGCCAGCGTCGAGGGCGGCATGGAGATCGAGGAGATCGCGGTGACCAAGCCCGAGGCGCTGGCCCGCATCGCCGTCGACGCCACCGTGGGCGTGGACCGCGCCAAGGCCGAGGAGATCGTCGACGCGGCGAACTTCCCCGCCGAGGTCCGCGACCAGGTCGTCGAGATCGCGATCAAGCTGTGGGACGTCTTCTCGAAGGAGGACGCCACCCTGGTCGAGGTCAACCCGCTGGCCAAGGCACCCGACGGCACCGTCCTCGCCCTCGACGGCAAGGTGACCCTCGACGAGAACGCCGCCTTCCGGCAGGCCGGGCACGACGCCCTCGAGGACGCCGCCGCGGCCGACCCGCTCGAGGCCGCGGCCAAGGAGAAGGGCCTCAACTACGTCAAGCTCGAGGGCGAGGTCGGGATCATCGGCAACGGTGCCGGCCTGGTCATGAGCACCCTGGACGTCGTCGCCTACGCCGGCGAGGAGTTCGGCGGGGTCCGCCCGGCCAACTTCCTGGACATCGGCGGCGGCGCCTCGGCGCAGGTCATGGCCGACGGCCTGGGCATCATCCTCGGCGACGCCGCCGTGAAGAGCGTGTTCGTCAACGTCTTCGGCGGCATCACCTCCTGCGACGCGGTCGCCAACGGCATCGTGTCGGCGCTGGAGATCCTCGGCGACGAGGCCACCAAGCCCCTCGTCGTCCGGCTCGACGGCAACAACGTCGAGGAGGGCCGGCGCATCCTCGCCGAGGCCGCCCACCCGCTGGTCACCGTGGTCGACACCATGGACGGCGCCGCCCGCCGGGCCGCCGAGCTCGCCGCCGCCTGATCCCGACCTGCTGACCAGAACGGAACCGTAGACATGAGCATCTTCCTCACCGAGAACAGCAAGGTCATCGTGCAGGGCATCACCGGGTCGGAGGGCCGCAAGCACACCCAGCGCATGCTGGCCTCCGGCACCGCCGTGGTCGGTGGCGTGAACCCCTCCAAGGCCGGCCAGACCGTCGACTTCGACGGCACCTCCGTGCCGGTGTTCGGCTCCGTCGCCGAGGCCATGAAGGAGACCGGCGCCGACGTCACCGTCGTCTTCGTGCCGCCGAAGTTCGCCAAGGGCGCCGTCGTCGAGGCCGTGGACGCCGGCATCGGGCTGTGCGTGGTCATCACCGAGGGCATCCCGGTGCACGACTCCACCGAGTTCTGGGCCTACGCCCAGGGCAAGAGCACCCGCATCATCGGGCCCAACTGCCCCGGCCTGATCAGCCCCGGCCGCTCCAACGCCGGCATCATCCCGGCGAACATCACCCAGGCCGGCAAGATCGGGCTGGTCTCGAAGTCGGGCACGCTGACCTACCAGATGATGTACGAGCTGCGGGACATCGGTTTCTCCACCGCCATCGGCATCGGCGGCGACCCGGTCATCGGCACCACGCACATCGACGCGCTGCAGGCCTTCCAGGACGACCCGGAGACCGAGGCCATCGTGATGATCGGCGAGATCGGCGGCGACGCCGAGGAGCGGGCGGCCGAGTTCATCAAGGCCAACGTGACCAAGCCGGTCGTCGGCTACGTCGCCGGCTTCACCGCCCCCGAGGGCAAGACCATGGGCCACGCCGGCGCGATCGTGTCCGGCTCGGCCGGCACCGCGCAGGCCAAGAAGGAGGCCCTCGAGGCCGCCGGGGTCAAGGTCGGCAAGACGCCGTCCGAGACCGCGCGCCTCATGCGCGAGCTCCTCGGCGCCTAGCAGCACCCGCGCAGCGGGGTCCCTCCTCCCGGAGGGGCCCCGCTGCGTTGCGCTTGCGCTGCGTGCAGGTGCTGGGGACGATGCGTCGCGGCAGCCTGACATGCTGATCACGAACCAGACGGTGGACCTCAGGGGAGAAGTCGAGCGATGACGAGCAGTGGACCCGACCAGACGCCGGGAGGTCCCGGCCAGGGTCCCTCCGGCTACGGCCAGCAGCCTCCCGGCTACGGCCAGCAGCCCGGCGGCTACGGCCAGCCGGGCCAGCAGTCCGGCGGCTACGGCCAGCAGCCCGGCCAGCAGCCCGGCCCGCAGTCGGGTGGCCCCGGCCAGCCCGGTCAGCCCCCGGCCGGCTACGGCCAGCAGCCCGGTGGCTACGGCCAGCCGGCCCCCTCGCAGGGTGGCTACGGTGCCCCGCAGGGCGGCTACGGCCAGCCAGGCCAGCCCGGCCAGCCGCAGTACGGCCAGCAGGGCGGCTTCGGCCAGCCCTCCTCCGGCGGTGGCTTCGACCTGAAGAAGCTCAAGGTCGGTGACTACGTCGTGGCCGGTGCCGCGGTGCTGTTCCTGGTCTTCAGCCTGCTGCCGTGGAAGACCGTGGACATCGGCTTCGGCTACGGCTCGCAGTCCGTCAACGGCTTCGACTACGGCCTGGTCACCTTCGCCTTCGTGCTGCTGCTCGTCGCGGCCGTGTGGGCGTTGCTCCCGGCCTTCCTCGACCTGAAGCTCGGTTTCCCCCGCAGCTTCGTCACCGTCGGGCTCACCGGGCTCGCCTTCCTGCTCACCCTCATCGCGTGGATCCAGACCTTCAGCGACTTCGGCTACGTGGGGTCCTCCTTCTCGTTCCTCGCCCTGCTGACGTTCCTGGTGTCGGCAGCGGCCCTGGCTTTCGCGGTCCTCGGGCTGCTGCCCGAGCTGAAGAACAAGCCGGCCCTGCACGGTGGGCTGGCCAACGCCGCCCAGTGGGCCAACCAGCCGGCCCCGCAGTTCGGCCAGCCCGGCCAGGGCGGCCCCGGCCACGGTGGTCCCCAGCACGGTGGTCCCCAGCAGGGCGGTCCGCAGCAGGGCGGGTTCGGCCAGCCGGGCGGGTACGGCGCGCCGCAGCAGTCCGGGTTCGGCCAGCAGGGTCAGCCGGGCGGGTACGGCCAGCCGCCGACCCCGGCCTACGGGCAGCCGGGCCAGGGCGGTCTGCCGGGCCAGTCCGGTCAGGCGGGTCAGCCCGGCGGATGGGGCCAGCCCTCCTCCTACGGTCAGCCCTCGGCGTCCGAGGGGCAGCAGAGCGGTTCCTCGGCCGGCGGGTGGAGCACGTCGTCCACCGGTGGTCAGCCCCCGGCGCCGCCGACGTACGCCGCCGGCAGCACCCCGCCGCCGCCCCCGGCGCGCGATGCCGAGCGCGACGGCGAGCACGGTGCCGAGCACCGGGGCGACGGCGAGCAGCCCCGGTCCTCGGGCGACGCCTGAGCCACCACGTCCCACCCACCGAGACCCGCCCCGGCACCTGCCGGGGCGGGTCTCGGCCTTCCTGCCGCCGGAGGGCGTCGGCGATGTCCGGGGTCCGACCGGCGGGTGCGGGCCCGGTGCCACGACGGACTTGGGAGAGTGGTGGGGTGCGCCCGTTGCTGACCCGATCCTCCGACCGTGGCGGTGACCGCGTCCGGTTGCCGCTGGCGATGCTGGCCCTGGCTACGTCCGCGGCCGTCACCGCGGTCGGCCTGCTGGTGCTGACCCTCGCCCTGGTCGTCCTCGCCGCTCTGGACCCGAGCGGCGGGCTCGGCGTCGGTGCCGACACCGCCCTCGCCGCCCGGCTCTGGCTGCTGGCCCACGGCGCGGGCCTCCGGCTGCCCTCCGGGACGATCGTGCTGGCGCCGCTGCTGCTCACCGCGGCGATCGGCTGGGGGGCCTCGAGCGCCGCACGCTGGGTGGTCCTCCGGCGGGACGTCTCCGGTCGGCGCGCCGTCGGCACGGTGGTGGCGGCCATCGGTGCTGGGCACGCCGTCCTGGTCCTGCTGCTCGCGCTGGTCGTGACCACGCCGGGCGCCTCCGTCGGCCTGCTCCGGGCGCTGCCGGGGGCCGTGCTGCTGCCGCTGGTGGCCGCGGGCTGGGGCGCGGCCCGGGAGTCCGGGGTGGCCGGCGACCTGCTGGACCGTGCCCCGGGGCCGGGCCGGGCGCTCGCGCGCGGGGTGCTCGCGGGGGTGCTCGCGCTGCTGGCCCTGGCGCTGGTGGTCGTCGCGGTGGCGGTGGCCGCCGACATCGGCGGTGCGGCTGCGCTGGCCACCAGCCTGGGCGGGGCGAGTGCCGGGGCGGTGGGGTTGGTCGGCCTCAGCGTGCTGCTGCTGCCCAACGCCGCCGCGGCCGTCCTGGGTCTGGCCGCGGGGCCGGGGTTCACCGTCGGGGCCGGGACCCTGGTCTCCACCGGCGGCGTGACGCTGGGTGCCGTGCCGGCGCTGCCGCTGCTGGCCGGGCTCCCCGACACCCAGGCGGTGCCGCTGCTGGCCTTCGTGTCCCAGGTGCTGCCGCTGCTGGCCGGCCTCGTGGCCGGGACGGCGATGGCCCGCCGCCTCGCCGACGTCGACGGCGGCGCCGTGACCGCGGCGCTCTGGGGAGTGGTCACCGGGGTGGGCGTCGGCGTCGCGGCGGGGCTGCTCGCGCTCGTCGGGGGAGGCTCGCTGGGCGACGGCGGACTCGCGGACGTCGGCGCCCCGGCGCTGGCGACCGGTCTGGCCACGGCTGCCCAGGCGGGGCTGGCCGCCGCGGTCGCCGCCGCCGTCGTGCGCTGGCGGCGCTGAGACCGGCACCTGGGAGACTCCAGCGGTGAGCGAGACACCCAGCCCCCAGGACCGCGAGGTCGTCGCCCGGCAGCTGGGGCGCACCCCTCGGGCGCTGACCGGCGTGGCGCACCGCTGCCCGTGCGGCCAGCCCGACGTGGTGCAGACCGCGCCCCGCCTGGAGGACGGCACCCCCTTCCCGACCGTCTACTACCTGACCTGCCCGCGGGCGACCGCCGCGGCCAGCCGGCTGGAGTCCGCCGGGCTCATGAAGGAGTGGCAGGCCGACCTGGGCACCGACCCCGAGCTGGCCGCTGCCTACACCCGCGCCCACGAGGCGTTCCTGGCGACCCGGGACGCCGTCGACGTCCTGCCCACCCGCGCCAGCGCCGGCGGCATGCCCGACCGGGTGAAGTGCCTGCACGCCCTCGCCGCGCACGCGCTGGCCGCCGGACCGGGCGTGAACCCGATCGGTGACCGCGCGCTGGCCGGCATGGGCGAGTGGTGGGCGCACGGCCCCTGCGCCGCGCCGCAGACCGGTGCCGACCAGGGCGCGTCGTGACGCGGGTCGCCGCGATCGACTGCGGCACCAACTCGATCCGGCTGCTGGTCGCCGACGTACCGCCGGTCGGGGGGCACACCGAGGTGCTGCGCCGCATGGAGGTGGTCCGCCTCGGTCAGGGCGTCGACGCCACCGGCCGGCTGGCCCCCGAGGCGATCGAGCGCACCCGGGTGGTGCTGGCCGGGTACGCCGCGCAGGCCCGGGAGCTGGGCGCCGAGCGGGTCCGCATGGTGGCCACCAGCGCGAGCCGCGACGCCGCGAACCGGGCCGACTTCGAGGAGATGGTGCAGACCACCCTCGGCCAGCTGCCCGACGTCGTGCCCGGGTTGGAGGAGGCCGGGTTGTCCTTCCTCGGCGCCACCGGGTCGCTGGCGGCGGCCGCCGCCGCCCACGGCTCGGCGGTGCCGGCCGCCCCCTACCTGGTGGTGGACATCGGCGGCGGGTCGACCGAGTTCGTGCTCGGCGACGACGACGGCGTCCGGGCCGCCCGGTCGGTGGACATCGGCTGCGTGCGGTTGACCGAGCGGCACCTGCACGGCGATCCGCCCGACGCCGACCAGATCCAGCGGGCCGAGTCCGACATCCGCGCGGCGCTGGCCGACGTCGTCGCCGAGGTGCCGGTCGGCGAGGCCGCCACCCTGGTCGGCCTCGCCGGATCGGTCACCACCGTGGCCGCACTGGCCCTGGGGCTGCCGGCCTACGACGCCGCGGCCATCCACGGCTCGCGGATCCCGGTCGGAGCCGTCCGGTCGGTCACCGCCGGCCTGCTGACGTCGACCCGCGCCCGGCGGGCCGCGCTGCCGGTCATGCACCCCGGGCGGGTCGACGTCATCGGCGGCGGTTCGCTCGTGCTGCGGGTGATCATGGACGCCCTGGCCCTCGACGAGGTCGTGGTCAGCGAGCACGACATCCTCGACGGCATCGCCCTCTCGCTGGTCGGATGACCGCCCCGGGCAGGTATCAGGGCCGCCGCTGAGCCCTCTCGGGGGGCATGACCTCCACGACGGCTCGTCTGCTCCGTTCCTCGCTCTTCTGGCTGCGCCGCTACCTGCCCGCCGAGCTGGCGGGCACCGCGGCGCTCCTGCTGGCCGGCCTGCTGACCCTCGAGCACACCGGCTCGGTGCTCGGCAGCGCCGTGGCCGCGACGGTCGCCGAGAGCGTGGGGTTCTACGCGGTCGCCCTCGCGCGGATCGCCGCCGAGCAGCGCCGGGCCGGCTCCCGGGGCCGGGTGCTCGCGGCGCGCACCGCGGGGCTGGGCCTGGCGGAGTTCGGGCCGGCCGAGGTGCTGGACTCGCTGCTGGTGCGGCCGGCCGCGCTGTGGGCGGGCGCCACGGTCGTCCCGCACGCCGCCCTCGGGCTGCTGGCCGGGAAGGTCGCGGCCGACCTGGTGTTCTACGCCGTCGCCGCGTCGTCCTACCGGCTCACCGACCGGGCCGGCTGGCGCACCGGGGGTCTCGGCCGGGTGCGGGTGCTCCCGCGGCTGGGGTTCTGGGTGCGCCGCTACCTGCCCAGCGAGCTGGCGTCGGCCACGGCGCTGCTGGGCGTGGGCCTGCTGGTCCTGCACCACACGGGATCGCTGGTCGCGACCGCGCTGGCCGGCAACCTGGCCTCGGCGGTCGCGTTCTACAGCGTCTCGCTGGCCCGCATCGCCGCCGAGCAGCGCCGGGCCGGCGTCCGCCGGGGACTCCTGCGGCGCAGCCTGGGCCTGGGGCTGGTGGAGTACCTCCCCGCCGAGGTCGTGGACTCCGCGCTGGTCCGGCCGGCGCTGCTCTACTGGGGTGCGGCCCTGCTGCCGCACCCCGCCCTCGGCCTGCTGGCCGGCAAGGTGGCCGCCGACGTCGTGTTCTACCTGGTCGCCTCGTGCGGTTACCGGCTCACCGACCGGTTCGGCTGGCGCACGCCGCGCCCCGTCGTCCCCGTCGTCCCCGTCGTCCCCGTCGGACCGTCGTTCCGGCAGCAGCGTGTCGCCGAGCTCGCGGGCCGGCACGGGGCGGACGGTCTGCAGGTGCTGGCCCAGCGGTACGGCACCCCGTTGCTCCTGCTCGACCCGGCGGTCGCGGTCGGCCGGTACCGCGAGCTGGCCGAGGCGCTGCCCGGGGTGCGCCTGCACTACGCCGTGAAGGCCCTGGACCACCCCGCGGTCCTCGCCGCGCTGCACGACGCGGGTGCCTGCTTCGACGTGGCCAGCCCGGTCGAGGCGCTGGCCGTGGCCGCCCTCGGCGTGGCGCCCGACCGGTTGCTGTACAGCAACCCGGTCGCCGGCGAGGCGGAACGGGTGGTGCTGGCCGAGCTCGGCATCCGCACCGTCGTCGTCGACAACGAGGTGGAACTGCTCAAGACGACGGTCCTGCCCGCCGACACCCGCGTGCTGGTCCGGCTCGCCTACTCCAACGCCGCCGCCGGCGTCGACCTGTCCAGCAAGTTCGGGGCCGACCGGACGACGGCCGAGCGGCTGGTGGCACAGGCGGTGGAGCTCGGCAGACCGGTCGCCGGCTTCAGCTTCCACGTGGGCAGCCAGCTCGACGCGGTCGAGCCCTTCCGCGCGGCGATCACCGCCACCCTCGAGCTCGCGGCGCGGCTCGAGGCGCGGCACGGACGGCCGTTCGACGTGCTCGACATCGGCGGTGGGTTCCCGTCCGCCCAGCGGTCACCGGTGCTCGGCATCGCCGAGCTTGCGGCCGGGATCCGGCCGCTGCTGGCACCGCTGGCCGGCCGGATGACGGTCCTGGCCGAGCCCGGGCGGGTGGTCGCGGCCGAGGCGATGACCGCGGTGGGCCGGGTGGTCGGGGTGGCCGACCGACCCGACGGCCGGTGGGTGCACCTGGACGACGGCCTCTACGGCAGCTACTCGAACGTGCTCACCGAGCAGGCCGCACCGCTGGTGCTGGCGGCTGCGGAGCTGACCGGGGCCGAGCCCGCCGGGCCGGTCACCCTCGCCGGCCCGACCTGCGACAGCGTCGACGTCGTCGTCCGCGGGTACCCGATGCCGCCCCTGGCCCCCGGTGACCTGGTGGTCACCCCGGCGATGGGTGCCTACACGGCGGTGACGGCCACGAGCTTCAACGGCCGGTCTCCGGCGCGGGTGGTCGTGGTGGGCTCGAAGGTGCTGGTCGACCGGAGGACGATCGTGCTCCCCGCGCCGCACCCCGTTGCGGCCCGGCACCGGGCATCAGCATGATGCGCGCCATGACCGCGCCGCCCGCCGTACGGCCCGCGCCGGACGACGACGTCTGGGGCCGGGCCGGCGAGCTGTTCGCCGAGTGGCTGGACGGGCGCCCGGCGGCGGTGGAGGACCTGGTGCGGTTGCTCACGCCGGTCCTCTGGCAGGTCGCCCGGGGGTGCCGGCTCCCCGCCGACGACGCGGCCGACGTCGTCCAGCACGCCTGGGTCGCCCTGGTCCGCAGCGCGGTGTCGATCGCCGAGCCGCGGGCTGTGGGCGCCTGGTTGGTGACCACCGTGCGCCGCGAGGCGCTCCGCCGGGTCGCGACTGGTGGCCGCACGGTGGGTGCGGGGGACGACGTCCTGGACCGGCTGGCGGACCCGGCCCCGCCGCCCGAGGACGTCGTCGTGGCCGGCGCCGAGGCGCACCGGCTGTGGCAGGCCGTGCGCACGCTCGGTGCCCGCTGCCAGGAGCTCCTGCGGGTGGTCGCCTTCGACCGGCGGCCGGACTACGCGGCGCTGTCGGAGCGGCTGGGCATGCCCGTGGGCAGCATCGGCCCGACCCGCGGCCGGTGCCTGGCCCGGCTGCGGGCCGCCCTGGGCGAGGTGCCGGCGTGACCGACGACGAGCTCCTGGACTCCCTCGCCCGGATGTGGACCGAGGTCGACCCCGTACCCCCGGGGCTGGTCGACGACGTCCTGGCCGGGCTGGCCGCGGCGACCGGCGACGACGACGTCGAGCTGTTCGAGCTGCTCGGCGCTGTCGACACCCCGGCGGACCTGCGCGCGGGGGAGCCGGTCCCGGCGCTGCGGTTCAGCCGTTACGGGCTGGAGATGCTGGTCCGGGTCACCGCGGACGGCGACCGGCGGCGGCTGGACGGCTGGCTGGCACCCGGGGGGCCGGGCACGGCCGTGCTGCGCGGTGCCGGGGCCGAGCTGTCGGCACCGATCGGGCCCACCGGGCGGTTCGAGTTCCCGGACGCGCTCGCGGGGCCCGCCGTCCTCGAGGTCCGGCTGCCCGCCGACGCCGGCCGGTCGCGGCGCGTCGTGACGCCGTCCTTCGTCGTCTGAGGAACTGGAGCACCGATGATCCGTGAACCCGCCGGGCAGGCCGGCTGGCAGGCCCGGCTCAACACCCCGCTGGCCCGGGCCGCGGTCCTGCCGACCGGGCAGCTGGGCGACACCCCGTACTACCCGACGGGGTACCGGCCCGACCGGCTGCTGGTGTCCGGTCTCGCCCGGGGCGTGACCCGTGTGCTGAGGGACGCCGCCGAGCTGGCCGGCGGTCTGCTGGAGGACGACCCGGACCACGAACCGGTCGAGCTGGCCGAGAGCGCGGGTGATCGCCGGGCACGGGCGGGCCGGTTGGGCACCGCCCGCGGTGCGCTGGGGCTGCGGCGCCACCGGCTCCGCTCGGTCGACCCCACGGCCCCGCCCCCGGACGCCGCGGACGTGCTGCGGCGGGCGCGGGTGCTGGCCCGCGGCCCGCTGCCCGGGGTGGGCCTGGACCACGTCGTGCTGCTCAGCCCGATCGGCACCAACCCCTTCCACGGGTCCAACCCCTTCCACGGGTCCAACCCCTACGGGGTCGGCAGCCAGGCGCCGATCGAGTCCTACGCGGTGCCCGGCACCGGGGGCCTGCAGCCGGTGGCGTGGGCCGGTCCCGCGCCGGTGCGTGCGCCGGACGGCGACTTCACCGGCCGGCGACGTCCGGTGGTGGCACTGCTGGACAGCGGCTGCGGCAGGCACCCCTGGCTGGAGCGGGCGCTGCAGCGTGACGTCACCTGCGACGGCGCGCCGATCGGCCTGGTCGCCCCGGAGTTCGAGCCGCAGGCGCACCCGGACCTGATCGGACCCCTGGACGGCGGCACCGACCCGATCAGCGGGCACGGCACCTTCATCGCCGGCCTGGTCCACCAGGCCTGCCCGGACGCCGACCTGCTGGTCTGGCCGGCGGTCGCCCCCGACGGGTCGATCGACGAGAGCGACCTGGTCACCGCCCTGACCCGGATCGCGCAGCTGGTCACCTGGCACGCGGCCGGCGACCCCCGCGGCCGGCCGCTCGACGTGCTGAACCTCTCCATGGGCTACTACCACGAGACGCCGTCCGACGGCCTGTTCGACCCGACGATGTACGAGCTGCTGGCCGCGATGGGCCGCTGCGGCACGCAGGTGGTGTGCTCGGCCGGCAACGACGCGACCGACCGGCCGATGTTCCCGGCGGCGTTCGCCCCGTGGTCGACGGGGTCGGCGGCGATCGCCGACCCCGACCCCTCCGCGGAACCGCTGCTGGCCGTCGGCGCGCTCAACCCCGACCTCGGCACCGTGGCCCTGTTCAGCAACGACGGGCCGTGGGTCGGCGCCTGGGCCCCCGGGGCCGCGGTGGTGAGCACCGTGCCGCCAACCCAGGGCGGCCTGCAGCCGGCCGCCGCTGCCCGCTTCGCCGGGCGCCGCCGGGCCTCCATCGACCCCGACGGGTTCGGGGGCGGGTTCGCGGTGTGGAGCGGCACCTCGTTCGCGGCCCCGCTGGTGGCCGGCGCGCTGGCCGCCGAGCTCCTCCCGGATCTGCCGGCCCCGGACAGCCGGGAGCCGGTCGAGGTCGCCTGCGCCAGGGTGCGGGCCGCCCGCGAGCGGATCACGAGCACCACCACCGCGGCGGTCACCGAGCTGCCCGCCGGACCCGCATGACCGCTGGGCCCGCGACCGCGGCGCAGCTGTACGACCGCGCCGTCGGCCACACGAACGCCGGGCGGCTGGCGGCTGCCCGGCGGACCCTCCGGCAGGCGGCCCGACGCGGTCCCGGACCGGACCTGGCTGCGCGCATCGACGGCACGCTGGCCTACCTGGAGGCGGAGACCGGCGACCCCGCCGCCGCGCTGGCCCGCATCCGGGCCGCGGTGCGGCGGCCGGGGGTGGGGGAGCGCACCCGGGCCGTGCTGGTCGGGCAGGCCGGCCTGGTCGCCATGCGGCGGGGCGACACCGAGGACGCGCTGCGCGACCTCGGCCGGGCGGTCCGGCAGCTGCGCGGCGAGCCGGCGCTGCTGGGCCAGGTCGCCCTCAACCGGGGCAACGTCCACCTGCAACGCGGCGACCTGACCCGCGCCGGGCACGACTTCGCGGTCGCGCGCGACGCCTTCCGCGCCTGCGGGGCTGCCCTGGACGAGGCCAAGGCCCAGCACAACCTGGGCTACACCGACCTGCTGGCCGGCGACCTGGTGCCGGCCATCACCCGCATGGACGCCGCGCGCGAGGTGCTGTCCGGGGCGTCGCCGCTGCACGCGGCCACCTGCGACACCGACCGGGCCGCCGCGCTCCTCGCCGCGGGCATGCCCGCGGAGGCGGAGCCGCTGCTGGTCCAGGCCGCGGCCGCCTACGGCCGGGCGCGGGTGCGGCAGCCGCAGGCCGAGGCCGAGCTGCTGCTGGCCCGCACCCTGCTGCACCACGACCCCGCGCGGGCGGGGCAGGTCGCCCGACGGGCGGCCCGCCGGTTCCGGACCCGCGGCGCCGACCGCTGGGCACGGCAGGCGGACGGCGTCGCGCTGTCCGCCGCGGCCGCCCACCGGCCGACCCCCGGGCTGGGGGACCGCCTGGACCGGGCCGCGCGCGAGCCGGGGACCGGTGCGGACCGCACCCGGCTGCGGATGGACGCCGCCGCCGTCCGCATCGCGGTGGGGGACCACGCCGGCGCGTCCGCGGTGCTGCGCCGCGGTGTCCCGCCGTCGGCCCCGATCCCGCTGCGCCTGCTGGCCCGGACGGTGCGGGCGGACCTGGCGGCCGCCCGCGGCCGGCCCGACGAGGTGCTGCGCACCGCCGCGGCCGGCCTCGACGAGCTCACCGCGGCCCAGGCCCGGGTGGGCAGCCTGGACCTGCAGTCCAGCCTGCTGCTGCACGCCCGGCCGCTGCTGGACCGTGGGCTGCGCGCGGCGCTGGCCGGAGGGCGGCCCGACGTCCTGCTGGCCTGGACCGAACGCGCCCGCGACGTGGTCACCCGGGTGCCGGCGCTGGGGCCGCCGTCGGACCCGGTGGTGGCCGAGCAACTGGCGGAGGTGCGGCGGCTGCGGGTGTTCGGCGCGGGGCCGGTCGACGCACAGCGCGAGCGAGCGCTCCTGGAGTCCCTGCGGGGCCGGCTCTGGCACGAGCCGGGCCGCGGGCTGGTCCGGCCGCCGGTCGACCTCGCCGCGGTGCACGCGGCGGCGGCGGACCGCGGCGTGGTGGTGGTCGCGTGGTGCTGGACACCCGAGGAGGTCGCCGCCGTCGTGGTCGGCGCCGGGGACCCGGGGCGGGTGGTCCCGCTGGGGCCCGCGGCCGTGGTGTCCGCGCTGCTCGGCGGCCTCGGCCCGGACCTGGAGGTGGCCGCCGGAGCACCCCCCGGGGCGCTGGGCCGGGCGGTCACGGCCGGGCTCCGGGAGCGGCTCGCCGCCCTGGCGGATCGCCTGGTGGCTCCGCTGGACCTGCCCGCGGGGGCGCCGGCCGTGCTGTCGGTACCGGCGGTGTTCCGCGCGGTGCCCTGGGGGATGCTGCCCGGTCTGGTCGGGCGCGCGTGCACCGTGCCCACGTCGCTGGCCGCCTGGGTGCGGGCCGGTCCGTGGCCCGGTCGCCCGACCGCGGCCGCGTTCGCCGCCGGGCCGGGCGTGCCGCGGGCGGTGGCCGAGGTGGAGCAGGCGGCGGCTGCCTGGTCCGGGGCCACGGTGCGGGTGGGCGCGGCGGCGTCGGTCGGGCAGGTCGCGGCGGACGCCGCCACGACCGACGTGCTCCACGTGTCGGCGCACGGCACGCACCACGCCGAGCACCCGCTGTTCTCACGGCTGGAGCTCGCCGACGGGCCGTGGTTCGGCCACGACGCGCAGCGGTTGGCCCGGGTGCCGCAGCTGGTGGTCCTCTCCGCGTGCGAGGGCGGGCGGACGGCGGTGCGGTGGGGCGAGGAGACCGCCGGCCTCTCCCGGGCCTGGCTGCACGCCGGTGCGCACTGCGTCATCGCCTCGGCCGCCAGCCTGCGCGACGACGTCGCGTGGGCCGTGCTGCCGGAGGTGCACCGCCGGCTCGCCGCGGGTGACCCCCCGGCCACGGCGCTGGCCGCCGCCACCGGCGACCGGCCGACCACCCTGGTCTGCGCCGGCGTGGGCTGAGCCGGTCGGGGGTGCTGCCTAGGCCGCGCTGTCCTCGTTGGCGTTGGCCGGGAACTTGCCGGTCAGCGCGGTGTAGGCCTTGGCGGCGCCCTGGGCGGCCAGCAGCCGGCCCACGGCGACGAGCACGCCGGACACCGCGGCCCAGGCGATCGCGTCGCCCCAGCTGACGCCCGGCACGTCGGGGTTCTTCGGCGGCGGGGTGCCGCGGACGGCAACCCACGCCTGGTCGGCGACCTTCTTCACCACGATGCCGGTCGGGATCGCCAGGACCGGGCCCAGCATCTTGTACAGCGCCGGGGTCTTGACCTTCTGCTTCTTCGCCACCGGGGGATCATGCCGCGCGCGGCTGTGCTCTGCTGGGTGGGTGGCACGAGACGCCGACGGCTACCCCGTCACCCGCACCCCGGCCGGTGTCGCCCGCGGTGCCCGCACGGCGGTCGACCTCGCCGCCGTCGACGAGCGGGTGTCCGGCTGCCGTGCCTGCCCCCGGCTGGTGGCCTGGCGCGAGGAGGTCGCCGTGGTGAAGCGGGCCGCCTTCCGCGACCAGGTCTACTGGGGCCGACCCGTGCACGGCATGGGCCCCGCCGACGCCCGGATCGGCGTCGTCGGGCTCGCGCCGGCCGCGCACGGCGGCAACCGCACCGGGCGGATCTTCACCGGCGACCGGTCGGGCGACTGGATCTTCGCCGCGCTCTGGCGGGCCGGGCTGGCCAACCAGCCCACCTCGGTGAGCATCGACGACGGTCTCGAGCTGACCGACTGCCGGATCGTGGCCGCGGTGCGCTGCGCCCCGCCGGACAACGCGCCCACCCCGGCCGAGCGCGACACCTGCTCGCCGTGGTTGGCCCGGGAGCTCGAGCTGCTGCCCCGGCTGCGGGTGCTCGTGGTGCTGGGCGGGTTCGGCTGGTCCGCGCTGCTGCCCGTGCTGGCGCGGGCCGGTGTGGAGATCCCGCGGCCCAAGCCCAGGTTCGGGCACGGCGCCGAGGTCACCCTGGCCGGCCCCGGCGGCCCGCTGACCGTGCTGGGCAGCTACCACGTCAGCCAGCAGAACACCTTCACCGGGCGGCTCACCGAGCCCATGCTGGACGCCGTCCTCACCCGGGCGGTCGAGCTCGCGGGAGGATGACGCGCACACCGCCCTCGTAGCCCAACCGGGAGAGGCAGGCCCCTTAAAAGGGTCCCAGTGTGGGTTCGAACCCCACCGAGGGCACGCAGGCCCCCCGAGGTGGTCACGGTGTGATCACGGTGTGATCACGTCCAGCGGGCGCCCAGGAACCCCTGGGCGGGCAGGTGCGTTGTGCAGACCGAGTGGGTAGTCCGTCCGGCCCACGCACCCGACCGAGTCACCTCGAGGAGATGACGATGCCCAGCAGCAACCCGGCCTTCAGCCGGGGCTTCCCCGGCGCCCCCAACGGCCCGGGTGCCCAGAACGGCGGCGCCGGCTACGGCCAGCCCACGGCCCAGCAGCCGTGGGGCGCCCCCGCGCAGCAGCAGAGCCCGTACGCCGCGAACCCGTACGCCGCCACGGGCGCGCAGTACATGACGATGGACGACGTCGTCCAGAAGACCGGGCTGTCCTTCCTGGTCACCGTGCTCGCGGCCGCGGCCGTCTGGGCGCTGCCGGGCAACAGCGGCGCGGTGTTCGCGATCCCGGCGGTCCTGATCGCGTTCGTGCTGGGCCTGGTGATCTCGTTCAAGCAGATCGCCAACCCGGCCGCCACGCTCGGCTACGCCGTCCTCATGGGTGGTGCGCTGGGTGCCATCAGCGAGCTCTACGCCACGCAGTTCGGCGGCAACATCGTCATGCAGGCCCTGATCGGCACCTTCGGTGTCTTCTTCGGCATGCTCGTGGTCTACAAGACCGGCGCCATCCGGGTGACCCCCAAGCTCACCCGCTGGATCGTCGGCGCCATGTTCGGTGTGCTGGCCCTGGTCATCGTGAACCTGGTGGCCGGCTTCTTCACCCCCGGCGGCCTCGGCCTGCGCGACGGCGGTCCGCTGGCCATCGGGTTCAGCCTGCTCGTCATCGGTGTCGCGGCGTTCTCGCTGCTGCTGGACTTCGACATGGCCGACGAGGCCATCCGTCGCGGCGTGGCCCCCAAGGTCGCCTGGTACATCGCCTTCGGCCTGCTGGTCACGGTCATCTGGCTGTACCTGGAGATCCTGCGTCTGCTGAGCTACTTCCGCGAGTAGTCGCACCCGCACACTCACCGAGGCCCGGCCCCCCCGCGAGGGGGGACCGGGCCTCGGTCCGTCCCGGGGTCAGCTCAGGCGCTCGAGCACCATCGCCATGCCCATGCCGCCGCCCACGCACATGGTCTCCAGGCCGAACGTGCCGTCGGTCGAGCGCAGGCCGTTGAGCAGGGTGCCGGTGATCCGGGCGCCGGTCATGCCGAAGGGGTGCCCGACGGCGATGGCCCCGCCGTGCACGTTCAGCTTGTCGATGTCGATGCCCAGGTCGCGGTAGCTCGGGATGACCTGCGCGGCGAAGGCCTCGTTGATCTCCACGAGGTCCATGTCGTCGATGGTCATGCCCGCCCGGGCCAACGCCTGCTTCGAGGCCTCGACCGGGCCGTAGCCCATGATCTCCGGCGACAGGCCGGTGACGCCGGTCGAGACGATGCGGGCCAGCGGGGTGATGCCCAGCTGTGCGGCCTTGGTGTCGCTCATGACCACCAGCGCCGCGGCGCCGTCGTTGAGCGGGCAGGCGTTGCCCGCCGTCACCCGGCCGTCGGGGCGGAAGACCGGCTTGAGCTGCGAGATGCCCTCGAGGGTGGTGCCGGCTCGCGGGCCGTCGTCCGTGCTGACCACGGTGCCGTCGGGGGTGGTGACGGGGGTGATCTCGCGGTTCCAGAAGCCGTCGGCGATGGCCTTCTCGGCCAGGTTCTGCGACCGGACGGCGAACTCGTCCATCTCGGCCCGCGAGACGTCCTTCAGCAGCGCCAGGTTCTCGGCCGTCTGGCCCATGGCGATGTAGACGTCGGGGATGCCACCCTGCTCGCGCGGGTCGGTCCAGGTGTCGGCCCCGGTCTCGGCGACCTCGGCGATCTGGGCCTTGCGGTCGGCGAACACCGGGTTCTCGGTGTCGGGCAGACCGTCGGAGTTGCCCTTCGCGAACCGCGACACCATCTCGACGCCGGCGCTGATGAACACGTCGCCCTCGCCCGCCCGGATCGCGTGCATCGCCATGCGGGTGGTCTGCAGCGACGAGGAGCAGTAGCGGGTGATCGTCGTCCCGGGCAGGTGGTCCATGCCCAGCAGGACCGAGACCACCCGGCCCATGTTGAAGCCCTGCTCGCCGCCGGGCAGGCCGCAGCCCAGCATCAGGTCGGAGATGTCGCGGGGGTCGAGCGAGGGCACCTGGTCGAGCGCGGCGCGGACGATCGTGGCGGTCAGGTCGTCGGGCCGCAGGTCCTTCAGCGAGCCCTTGAAGGCCCGGCCGATCGGGGAACGGGCAACGGCGACGATGACGGCTTCGGGCACGGAGGACCTCCACGGTGAGGCGCACCCGCGGTCGCGGGCGCGGACGTGCCCCCGACGTTACCGGTCGGTAGCCCCGGCGGGCTCGGTCGCGGGGGTGGCCTCGGGCAGCTGCTGGGGACGTCGACGCCGCAGCAGCGCCCACGGACCGCGCGGGCCGGCGTCCGACCCGTCGACCGAGGCCGGTTGCACCTCGGTACCGGGCCGGCCGGCGGCGCTGGCCGCGGCCCGCGCGATGGGCCGCACGGTGTCCCGGCGCAGCCCGCGGGCTCCGCGGTCGGCGGCGGCGGGCCAGACGTCGAGGGCGTCGGCCACGGACGGGAGCAGGCACGCGGCCGCGGCGGCGTAGCCGGCGGCCGAGGGGTGGAACTCGTCGCTGGAGAACATCGTGCGGTCGCTGGCGAAGGCCGGGCCCAGCAGCGAGCCCAACGACACGGTGCGGCCGCCCTCGGCCACCACGGCCATGGTCTGCGCGGCGGCCAGCTGACGGCTCCACCGGCGGCCCAGGGTGCGCAGCGGCTGCGCGACGGGGCGGATGGTGCCCAGGTCGGGGCAGGTGCCGACCACGACCTCGCACCCGGTCTCGCGCAGCGAGCGGACCGCGGCGGCCAGGTCGCGGACGGCGAGCGCGGGCTTCGAACGGCTCGTGACGTCGTTGGCGCCGATCATGATCATCGCGACGTCGGGTCGGTGCGGCAGCACCCGCTCGACCTGGCCCGGGAGGGCGGCGGAGCGGGCACCGGACACGGCCACCTTGACCAGCCGCACCGGCCGCTCGGCCAGCTCGGCCAGCGCCGAGGCCACCAGGACACCGGGGGTCTGCTCGGCGCGGTCGACGCCCAGGCCCACGGCGCTGGAGTCACCGAGCACCGCGAGCACGATCTGCTTGCCGCGGTAGTGGCCGTAGCGACCCTCGCCCGTGGGCGGGTCGGCCTTCGCGGTGCGGGACTCGACCCGCCGCCTGGCCAGCCTGGCCTCCTGGCGCAGGAGGGTGGCCAGCCCGGCGCCGACGAGGCCGAGCCCGCCGCCCCCGTAGGCCGCCGCCGTGGCGAGCCGTCGAGCTCTGCTCGCCCGTGTCATGCGGTCACCGTCCCCGGCTCGTCGTCTGGCCTGCCCGGCGAGGCTATCGCCCCTAGGGTGACCGCGTGCCCGAGCACCCGTCGCCGCAGCCGTCCGAGCCCGAGCAGGCCCGCCGGGCCCGCATCGTCGAGGTCCTGGTGGATGCCTTCTCCGATCTCATGACCGCCGATGCCGACGCCTTCCGCGTGAAGTTCCGCAAGATGGCGGCCGACCCGTTCGCGTTCTACCGGGGGTCGGCCTGCCTGTTCTACGCCGACCTGGTGGACGTCCCGGACCCGTGGAGCGACGAGCGGACGTCCCGCACGTGGATCCACGGTGACCTGCACGCCGCCAACTTCGGCACCTACATGGACGGCTCGGGGCGGATCGTCTTCGACGTCAACGACTACGACGAGTCCTACCTGGGGCACCTGTCGTGGGACCTGCGGCGGTTCTGCGCGAGCTTCGCGCTGCTGGCCTGGCGCAAGGCGTTGTCCGACGACGTGATCGCCGCCGTGCTCCGGGTCTACCTGGAGTCCTACCTGGACCAGGTCGCGGTCTTCGCCGGCACCGACGCCGACCGCGAGTTCGCCCTCGACCGGCACAGCACGACCGGGGCGGTCCGCGACCTGGTGCTGGCCACCGCCGAGCAGACCCGGGTCTCGCTGCTCGAGGGGTTGACGGTCGTCGAGGACCACCAGCGCCGGTTCTCCGACATCCCGCGGCACCGCCGGCTCGACGAGGCCGAGCACGCCGAGGTGCTGGCGGCCGTGGAGGCCTACCGGGCGACGCTGCCGGCCGGCTCCCGCCGCCGCGAGGTCGCCTACGACGTGAAGGACGTCGTCGGCACCGGCGGGTTCGGCATCGGCAGCGCCGGCCTGCCCGCCTACACCGTGCTGCTCGAGGGCTACGACCAGGCGCTGGAGAACGACGTCGTCCTGTCGATGAAGCAGGCCGGCACCGCGGCGCCGTCGCGGATCGTCACCGACCCCGAGGTGCGGGCGATGTTCGCGCACGAGGGCGAGCGCACGGTGTCCGCGCAGCGGGCGATGCAGGCGCACGCCTCGCCCTTCCTCGGGCACACCGTGGTCCGCGGTGTCGGCTTCCTGGTCTCGGAGCTGTCGCCCTACGAGAACGACCTGGACTGGGAGGACCTCACCGAGCCCGACGAGATCGTCGAGGTGGTCGCGCAGCTCGGTCGGGCCACGGCGAAGATCCACTGCATCGGCGATGCCGACGCCGAGCACGAGGCGGTCGACGTGCAGGTCGAGGACGCCGTCCTGGCCCTGGTGGGTGACCGGCGGGAGGAGCTGGTCGCCGACCTGACCGCGTTCGCGCACACCTACGCGGCACGGGTGCGCACCGACCACCGGTTGTTCGTCGACGCGTTCCGCGCGGGGGAGATCCCCGGCATCAGCTCCTCGGGGGAGCACCCGGTCACCTGATCGGCAGGTCCAGCACCATGCCCAGGTGGGCACCCACGGGAGGCAGGTCGTAGGGCTGCGTGACGACGGTGAACCCGATCCGCTCGTAGAACCCGACGGCGGCCTCGCGGGCGTCGCACCACACGAGGTCGGCGCCGGCCCGGGAGATCTGCACCAGACCCTCGGCGACCAACGCCCGGCCGGCGCCCAGCCCGCGCACCTCGGGGTCGGTGGCCATGCCGCGCAGCTGCCAGGCGTACTCGGTGTCGCGCCACTGGCACACCTGCGGGTGGAACCGGACGACGCCGACCACCTGGCCCTCGTCGGTGAGGGCGGCCAGGTGGACGGTCGACGGGGCGTCGTCGCCGGTGATCTGGACCGGGCGGCCCTGGCGCAGGACGCGCGACCGCAGCTCGTAGGTGTCCCGCGCCGCGACCCGCTCGATCCTCACCGTGCTCACCGGGCCAGTCTCCCTCAGCGCGCCCGGCGCCCCCTCCGGGTGCGAAGATAATCGGCGACGACGTACTCGCCGAGGCGGTCGCCGTCGGGGAGGAAGACCCGGCCGCCGGCGCGCTGGGTGATGTCCTGCACGAAGTGCACCAGCGCCGGCTCCGGGTCGAGGGCGAACACGTTCATCGTCGCCCCGGACCGGGCCACCCGCTCGACCTCGGCCACCGTCTTGGCGATGGTCTCGGGCATCGGGGGCCAGCAGAAGTACGGCGAGCCGTCGTCCTCCAGGTGCGCGGTCGGCTCGCCGTCGGTGACCACCAGGACGACGGGCTCGGCGTCGTGGTGCCGGGCCAGGAACCTGCGGGCCAGCATCAGCCCGTGCTGCAGGTTCGTGCCCTGCAGGGTGTCCACGCTCAGCTCGGCCAGCGTCTCGGGCCGGAGCACCTGCGCGGTGGACGCGAACCCGATGATCTCGATCGCGTCCTGCGGGAAGCGCGTGGTCACCAACGAGTGCAGCGCCATCGCCGTCGACTTGGCCGCGCCCCACGTGCCGCGGAGGGCCATCGAGTACGACAGGTCGACCAGCAGCGCCACCGCCGCGCCGGTGCGGCGCTCGGTCTCGACCACCTCGAAGTCCTCGACGGCGATGCGCACCCGCCGCTCGCCCGGTGCGCTCGGCTCGCCCGCGGTGCGCAGCACGGCGTTGCGCACGGTGCGGACGACGTCCAGCGGCTGCTCGTCGCCGAACCGCCACTCGCGGCTGGCGCCGGTCAGCTCGCCGGTGGCACCGGCGTCGGCGACGTCGTGGTCGCCCCGGCCGGCGCTGTCGAGCTGGGCGAACACCCGGCGCAGCGCCGTGGCGCCCAGCCGGCGGACCGCCTTGGGCGAGAGCTCGAGCTTGCCCTCGGTGCGGTTCAGGTGGCCCTGGCGCTCGAGCTCGCGCTCGAGCTGACGGAGAGCGGCGAGGTCGTCGATGCCGGAGCGGCCCAGCGCGCGCTCGACCAGCTCCTCGTCGATGTCGGCGAGGCTGGCCCCGGCGTACCCCTGGGAGAGCTGGCTGGACAGCGCCTCGAGGTCGGCCAGCTCGGCCACCGCCGTCGTCGCGTCGCCCAGGCCGAGACCCTCGGCGCCGTCGGGCACCTGGCCCGGCCGACCCCACGGCAGGTCGGGGCGGGCCTGGCGCAGCGCGTCGTTGAGGTGCGCCATCTCGCTGGCCAGCCCCATGTCCTGCATGGCCTGGCCCATCAGCTCGCCCAGCTCCGCCCGCTGCTCGGGCGAGAGCCCGGCCATCATGCGTTCCTGCGCCGCGGCACGGCGGGCGAGGGAGTCGACGAGCTCGTCGACCGTCTGCGGGTCGTCGGGGAAGAACTGGCCGTGCTCGTCCATGAAGTCGGCGAACTGCTGGTCGGTGTCCTCGCCGCGGTTGTGCGCGTCGAGCAGCGCGGACAGGTCGGCGACCATGTCCTTGACCGCCTGGTTGCCGTCCTGGCCGTCGGCGTTCATCTGCTGCAGGGCCTGCTTCATGTGCTGGAACTGGCTGTCCAGCACCTCCTTCTGCAGCAGGTCCTGGATCTGCCGGTAGGCCTCGGCGGCCTCGGGGGAGCGCCACTGCCTGTCCTTGAGGGCCCGCACCGCGCCGGCGGTGTCCTGCGGCAGGGCGTCGAGCTCGGCCTCGGCGAGCCGGGCGGCGTCGTCGGGGTCCGGGAACAGCTCGCGGCGCTCGGCCTCCAGGGCCTTGTCCAGCAGCTCCCGCACCTCCTGCAGCGTGCCGTCCATCGCGCCGGCCTTGCGGGCCTCGCGCAGCCGGTCGCGCACCGACCGGCGCAGCTCGTCGAGGCCGCGTCGGCCGTCGAGACCGCGGCGCAGCAGGTCGCGCAGCGCCTCGCGGACGCTGCTGCCGGCCAGCACCTGGTCGCCGATCTCGTCGACGGCGTCGCCGAGGTCGTAGGGCGGGGCCAGCGGGTCGGCCCCGCCGCGCCACCGCCCGTACCGGTACCCGCGGTTGCCCCTGGGCACGGTCAGCTCCCGTACACGGTGCGGCCGCCGTCGGTGTCCTTGGCCAACCGCCGGGTCAGCCACAGCCCCTCGAGGGCGAACTCGACGGCGGCGGCCGCCTGCTCCGGGGACTCCTCGCCCTCGGGCACGCCCAGGCGGCCCAGCAGCTGCGCCAGGTTGGGCACGGTGCCGACCTGGCCCATCAGCGCAGGCGCGCTCACCAGATCACCGGACTCGACCACCTCGCCCGAGGTGAAGTGCTCCTGGAGCCCGGTCAGGTCCAGCCCGCCGCAGCGGGCCCGGAAGGTCTGCGCGGTGGCCTGGCGCAGCAGGTGCTCGAGGATCTCCAGCTCGCGCTCGCCGTCGTCGTCGGAGCCCGAGTCGGCGAACTCGACCTTGCCGCGGCTGGCCGGTACGACGGCCGGCAGGTCGACCACCCGCGCGACGGGACGGGTCTCGCCGGCCACCGCCGCCCGTCGTACGGCCGAGGCGGCGACGGTCTCGAGCCCGGCGATGGCGAACCGGGCGCTGACGCCGGACCGCTGGTCGACCTGGCTGGACTCGCGGACCAGGCGGGTGAACCGGGCCATGATCTCGACCAGGTGCTCGGGCACCAGCGGCTTGTCCAGCGCGCTCTCGCCCAGGCCCCATGAGGTGTGCGCCTCCTGGTGCAGCAACCGGATCTCGTCGGCGAGCTCGATCGGGTAGTGGGTGCGCACCTCGGCGCCGAACCGGTCCTTCAGCGGCGTGATGATGCGCCCGCGGTTGGTGTAGTCCTCGGGGTTGGCGCTGGCGACCAGCAGGAGGTCCAACGGCAGTCGTACCCGGTAGCCGCGGATCTGGATGTCGCGCTCCTCGAGCACGTTGAGCAGCGCGACCTGGATGCGCTCGGCCAGGTCGGGCAGCTCGTTGATGCTGAAGATGCCGCGGTTGGTGCGCGGCACCAGGCCGTAGTGCACCGTCTCGGGGTCGCCCAGGGTGCGGCCCTCGGCGACCTTGATCGGGTCGACGTCGCCGATCAGGTCGCCGACGCTGGTGTCGGGGGTGGCCAGCTTCTCGCCGAACCGGTCGCTGCGGTGCAGCCAGCCCACCGGGGTGGCGTCGCCGTGCTCGGCGATCTGCCGGTGCGCCCAGACGCTGACCGGGGCCAGCGGGTGCTCGTTGAGCTCGCTGCCGAGCAGCACCGGGGTCCACTCGTCGAGCAGGCCGACCAGGGTGCGGATCAGCCGGGTCTTGCCCTGCCCTCGTTCGCCGAGGAGGACGAGGTCGTGGCCGGCGATGAGGGCGCGCTCGACCTCGGGCAGGACGGTGTCGTCGAAGCCGACGATGCCGGGCAGGGTGGGCTCGCCGGCGGCCAGCCGGGCGAGCAGGTTGGTGCGTAGTTCGGCCTTGACGCCGACGTGGGTGGCGCCGCTGCCGCGCAGCTCGCCGAGGGTCGTGGGTGCGGGGGTCTCCGTCACCCCACTCACGGTACGACGGGGGTGCGACATCCGGGGTGCGTGCAGGTGGCGGCCCTGCCAGGGTGTGGTGGCATGACGCGGAGCATCGCGAGCGAACTGCTGCTGCTGGCCCTCGACGACGAGAAGGGCAAGCCCCTCGTCGACGGCTCGACCCTCAACGCCGCGCTGGCCGGCACCGCCGTCGTCGAGCTGGTCGCGGCGGGTGCCCTGGACCTGCAGCTCGACGACGGGGGCGAGGTCGAGCCGGGGAGGCTGCGCCGCACCGGGGTCGCCCGCCCGGCCGACGAGCTGCTGGGCGAGGTCGTGGACACCTGCCACGGGAAGAAGCCGGAGGGCGCCGTCGGTGCGCTCACCACGATGACGTTCCGCGACCGCGGGGCGAAGCTGCGCGAGCAGCTGCTGGCCGAGCTGGTGGCCGACGGCGTGCTCACCCACGAGCGCGGCAAGGTCCTCGGCCTGTTCCCGACCGATCGCTGGCCCGAGGTCGACCCGACGGTCGAGCAGGAGATCCGCAGCCGGGTCCGGGCCGTGCTCGTCGACGGCGCGCAGCCCGACCGGCGGACGGCGACGCTGGTGTCGATGCTGTCGGTGACCAAGCTGGCGCCGAAGCTCTTCCCGGACGTCGACCGCGCCCAGCTGCAGGCCCGGGCCGACGCGGTGCGGGCCGGCGACTGGGCCGGGGGAGCCGTCGCGAAGGCCCTCGACGAGCTGATTGCCGTGATGATGGTGGCGGTGTTCGTCCCGACGATCGTCAGCACGAGCTCCTGACCCCGGGTGCCAGGATCGGGGGCGTGAGCGAACCCGTCGTCCCCCTGGTCACCGGTGCCGACGTCGAGGCCGCGGCCCGGCTGCTCGACGGCGTCGTCCGGCGCACGCCGCTCGAGCACTCCCGGGCCCTCGCCGAGCGGGTGGGCGGGCCGGTGTGGCTCAAGTGCGAGAACCTGCAGCGCACCGGGTCGTTCAAGATCCGCGGCGCCTACACCCGCATCGCGCGGCTGACCGACGCCGAGCGCGCGTCGGGGGTGGTCGCGGCCAGCGCGGGCAACCACGCCCAGGGCGTCGCGCTCGCCGCGCGCGAGCTGGGCGCCGCCGCGACGGTGTTCATGCCCGAGACCGCCCCGCTGCCCAAGCTGGCCGCCACCCGCGGCTACGGCGCCACCGTCCACCAGCTCGGGGACTCCCTCACCGCGCCGCTGGTGGTCGCCCGCGAGTTCGCGGACGAGACCGGGTCGGTGTTCATCCACCCCTTCGACCACCCCGACGTGATCGCCGGGCAGGGCACCGTCGGGCTGGAGATCGTCGAGCAGTGCCCGGAGGTGGCCACCGTCGTGGTGTGCACCGGCGGGGGCGGCCTCGTCGCCGGCGTCGCGGCGGCGGTCAAGGCCGCCAAGCCCGGCGTGCGGGTCGTGGCGGTGCAGGCCGCGGCGGCCGCGGCCTTCCCCGCGTCGCTGGCCGCCGGGGTACCGGTGCCGCTGGCGTCGATGGCCACGATGGCCGACGGCATCGCCGTCGCGGCACCGGGTGACCTGACCCTGGCCCACGTCGCCGGGCTGGTCGACGAGGTGCGCACCGTCACCGAGGACCAGCTGTCCCGGGCGCTGCTGTTCTGCCTGGAGCGGGCCAAGCTCGTCGTCGAGCCCGCCGGGGTCGCCGCGGTCGCCGCCGTGCTGGCCGACCCGACGGCGTTCGCGGCGCCGGTGGTGGCCGTGGTGTCCGGCGGCAACATCGACCCGGTGCTCATGCTCAAGGTCGTGCAGCACGGCATGGCCGCCGCCGGCCGCTACCTGTCCCTGCGGGTCCGGGTGCCCGACCGGCCGGGCTCGCTGGCCGGGCTGCTGCGGGAGCTGGCCGCCGTCTCGGCCAACGTGCTGTCGGTCGAGCACGAGCGCACCACCGCGCAGCTCGACCTGGGCGAGGTCGAGATCGCCGTGGTGCTGGAGACCCGCGGGCCCGACCACGCCCGCGAGGTCCAGGCCGCGCTGGTCCGGGTGGGGTACGCGGTCAGCGAGGGCTGAACCGATGAGTCCGGGCGCCCGCACCGGTCCCCACCCCGAGCGCGCCGACCAGGGGTGCCGGGACGAGCGGGAGCAGACGTGCAGCGGTTCTGTCGGTGGGTCGACCTACGGTGCACCCCATGAGCGACGCCGTGGTGGTCGAGGGGCTGGTCAAGCGGTTCGGTGAGTTCACCGCGCTCGACGGGGTGGACCTGACGGTCGCCGAGGGCACCGTGCTGGGCCTGCTCGGGCCCAACGGGGCCGGCAAGACCACGGTCGTGCGCATCCTGTCCACCCTGCTGCGCCCCGACGGCGGTCGGGCGGAGGTCACGGGCCTGGACGTCGTCGCCCAGGCCGCGCAGGTGCGCGGCGTGATCGGGCTGACCGGGCAGTACGCGGCGGTCGACGAGTACCTGACCGGCGAGGAGAACCTCGAGATGGTCGGCCGGCTCTACCGGTTGAGCGGCAAGGAGGCCCGCAGCCGGGCCGGCCAGCTGCTCGAGCGGTTCGACCTGACCGACGCCGCCCGCCGGCCGGCGAAGACCTACTCGGGCGGCATGCGCCGCCGGCTGGACATCGCCGCGTCGCTGATCGCCCGACCACGGGTGCTCTTCCTCGACGAGCCGACCACGGGCCTCGACCCGCGCAGCCGGCTGGGCATGTGGGAGTTCATCGCCGACCTCGTCAGCGACGGCACCACCATCCTGCTGACCACCCAGTACCTGGAGGAGGCCGACCGGCTGGCCGACCGCATGGTGGTCATCGACCGGGGCAAGGTCATCGCCCGCGGCACCGCCGACCAGCTCAAGGCGCAGGTCGGCGGTGAGCGGCTCGAGCTCACCGTCGGTTCGGTCGAGGGGCTCACCCGGGCGGCCGAGCTGCTGCGCCCGCTGGCCCTGGACGACCCGCGACGCGACGAGCAGACCCGTCGGCTGACCCTCCCGGTCACCGGCGGCGCGGCCACCCTGGCCGAGGCGCTCCGGCTGCTCGAGGGCAGCGGGGTCGAGCTGCTCGACGTCGGCCTCCGGCGGCCCGACCTGGACGACGTCTTCCTGACCCTCACCGGCCATGCCGCAGACGGGGCCGCCGACGAGGCCGCCGAGAACGCCGAGACCACCCCCGCGGAGGCCACCCGATGAGCGCCCTGTCGCACACGCTGTCCGACAGCCTGGTCATCACCCGGCGCAACCTGATCAAGGTCAAGCGGGTGCCCGACCTGATCGTCTTCGCGACGCTGTCGCCGATCATGTTCGTGCTGCTGTTCCGCTACGTCTTCGGCGGGGCGATCACGCTGCCCGACGGCATCACCTACGCCGAGTTCCTGCTCCCGGGGATCTTCGCCCAGACCGTGGTGTTCGGCTCCACCACCACCGGCGCCAGCATCGCCGACGACCTGCAGAAAGGGCTGGTCGACCGGTTCCGGTCGCTGCCCATGTCCAGGTCGGCGGTGCTCATCGGCCGCACGGTCGCCGACCTCGGGCTCAACGCCATCTCCATCGTGGTCATGGCGCTCACCGGCCTGCTGGTCGGGTGGCGGATCAACAGCTCGGTGCCCGAGGCGATCGGCGGGTTCCTCATCCTGCTGGTGTTCGCCTTCGCCGTCAGCTGGATGATGGCGCTGGTCGGGCTGCTGGTGCGCACGCCCGAGGTGGTCAACAACGCCAGCTTCATCGTGATCTTCCCGCTGACGTTCGTGGCCAACACCTTCGTGCCGCTGGAGAGCTTCCCGTCGGTGCTGCGCACCTTCGCCGAGTGGAACCCGGTCTCCACGGTGGTGCAGGCCGCCCGCGACCTGTTCGGCAACCAGCCCGACAGCGTGCCGGTGGCCGACGCGTGGTCGCTGCAGAACCCGGTCCTCTACACGCTGATCTGGGCGGCGGTCATCCTCGCCGTCTTCGTGCCGCTGGCGGTCCGGGCCTACCTGCGCACCTCCACCCGCTGAGCACACCCGTCGAGCCCGGCGACGGCCGCGGGCGGAGACTGACGACGATGTCCACGCCCGCGGCCGCGTCCGCCACCCCGAGTGCCCTGCCCGTCGACAACCCGCTGGCCGCGCCCTCGCCGCTGCCCTTCGGGTTGCCCCCGTTCGCCGACCTGACCCTCGAGCACTGCCGCGAGGCGCTGCTCGCCGGGATGGCCGCGCAGCGCGCCGAGGTCACCGCGATCACCGGGTCCGCCGACCCGGCGACGTTCGAGAACACGATCGTCGCGCTGGAGCGGTCGGGGGAGCTGCTGCACCGCGCGCAGGCGGTCTTCTACGCGCTGGCCTCGTCGAACTCCTCGGACCGGCTGCGCGAGATCGAGCGCGAGGTGGCACCGCTGTCGGCGGCGCACTCCGATGCCCTGCGACTGGACCCGGAGCTGTTCGCCCGAATCGACGCCGTGCACACCTCGGTGCACACCTCGACGCACACCGCGGTGCAGGCCGGGGGGCAGCAGGAGCCGCACGGCCTCGACGCCGAGGCCGTCCGGCTGGTCGAGCGGTACCACCTGGACTTCGTGCTCTCGGGCGCCCAGCTCGACGAGGCAGGACGCGACGAGCTGCGCGAGCTGAACCAGCAGCTGTCGGCGCTGTCCACCACGTTCGGGCAGAACCTCGTGGTGGCCACCGAGGCAGCCGCCGTCCTCGTCACCGACCCGGCCCAGCTGGCGGGGCTCAGCGAGGCCGAGGTCGAGGCCGCGGGCACGGCGGCCACCGAGCGCGGTCGCGAGGGCTACCTGCTCACCCTGGTGCTGCCCTCGGGCCAGCCGGCGATGGCCAAGCTCCGCGACCGCGAACTGCGCCGCCGGCTGCACGAGGCGTCGGTGGGCCGTGCCTCGGGTGGCGAGCACGACAACGGCCCGGTGGCCGCCCGGATCGCCCACCTGCGGGCGGTGCGGGCCCGGCTGCTGGGCTTCGACACCCACGCCGACCTGGTGGCGGCCGACCAGACGGCGAAGACCTCCGCCGCGGTCGACGAGCTGCTGGGCACCCTGGTCCCGCCGTCGGTGACCAACGCCCGCGCCGAGGGCGAGGTGCTGGCCGAGCTGGCCGCCGCCGACGGCGTCGAGCTGGCCGCCTGGGACTGGGCGTTCTACAGCGAGCAGGTCCGCCGCGACCGGTACGCCGTCGACACCGCTGCGCTGCGGCCGTGGTTCGAGCTGGACCGGGTGCTGGTCGACGGCGTCTTCCACGCCGCCCGGCTGCTCTACGGCTACACCTTCACCCCGCGCCCCGACCTCCCCGGCTACCACCCCGACGTCCGCGTCTGGGAGGTCGCCGACGCCGCCGGTGAGCCGGTCGGGCTCTACCTCGGCGACTTCTACGCCCGCGACGGCAAGCGGGGCGGGGCGTGGATGAGCTCGTTCGTCTCGCAGTCGCGCCTGCTCGGCACCCGCCCCGTGGTCTTCAACGTCCTCAACGTCACCCGGGCTGCCGGTGACCAGCCGACGCTGCTGACCCTCGACGAGGTCACCACGCTGTTCCACGAGTTCGGCCACACCCTGCACGGGCTGTCCTCGGCGGTGACCTACCCGCGGTTCTCCGGAACCAGCGTGCCGCGCGACTTCGTCGAGTTCCCCAGCCAGGTCAACGAGATGTGGGCGCTGTGGCCCGAGGTCCTGGACCACTACGCCCGGCACACGCAGACCGACGAGCCGCTGGGGCGCGAGGTCGTCGCCGCCATCGAGGCCGCGTCGCTGTGGGGCGAGGGCCACGGCACGCTGGAGTACCTCGCCGCCACCCTGCTGGACCAGGCCTGGCACCGGATCACCCCCGACACCGTCGTCGACGACCCGCAGGCCTTCGAGGCCGCCGCGCTCGAGGCGGCCGGGGTGGCCTCCGACCTGGTGCCGCCCCGGTACCGCACGACGTACTTCCAGCACGTCTTCGCCGGGGGCTACGCGGCCGGCTACTACTCCTACATCTGGTCCGAGGTGCTCGACGCCGACACCGTCGAGTGGTTCAGGGCCAACGGCGGCCTCACCCGTGCCAACGGCGACCGGTTCCGCGACGAACTGCTGGCCCGCGGCGGGTCGGTGGACCCCATGGATGCCTTCCGCGCGGTCGTCGGCCACGACCCCGACCCGGCACCCCTGCTCGCCCGCCGCGGCCTGGGGTGATCCACCTGGGCTGATCCACCTGAGCTGGTCCTGGTCCACGACACGCGGCGGATGAGGACCAGCTCAGTCGGGTGGACCCAGCCGGGCGGCCAGCACGGGCAGGCCCGGCCCGGCGAGCCCGGACAACGCGTCGGCCCGCCCGCAGGCAGCCAGCAGGAGCGCCTCGCCCGGCCCGGTGACCTCGGGCCCGCGGCCCCATGACCAGTCCACGTCGGTGGCGGCCAGCCGCAGTCCGCGGGTCCGCCACCCACCACGGGTCGGCGGGGCCACCATCGCGAACGGCAGGACGGCGGCCAGCCGGTCCACCGGCACCCGCCGCGGCAGGTCGAGCGGCCGACGGATGTCCTGCTGGTGCACCACCGTGTCGGTGAGCGCCACCCGGCTGCCGAACAGGGCGGTCACCCCGCGCGGCCGCAGCGACCGGGCCAGCACCTCCAGGACGCCGTCCGGGCCGCCGACGGCGTACTCGCGCACCCCGACCGCGTTCATGGCGTCCGGCCACGCCCTCCCGCCCAGAGCGCGGCGGCCGAGCTGGACGGCGGAGAGCTCGTCGAAGCTGACCACGTGCGCGACGACGTCCAGCACGGTCCAGCCGCGGCACAGCGACGGGGCGGACCACTGCTCGCTGCTCAGCGACCGGCCCAGCTCCAGCAGGTCGGTGCGCTCGGCGACGGCCAACTCCACGACGTCCACCCCGGCATCCTCACAACCAGGGCAGCGAGAGCACCAGGTCGAGGTCGTCGGGGGAGTCGCCGTCGCGGACCAGGCGGTTGGGCTGGCGGTGGCCGCACGCCGTGCAGCGGTGCACCACCTGCCAGCCCTTGCCCGACTTCTCCACCAGCCTGATCGGCTGCATCGCCTGCCGGCACGTGCTGGCCCGGTCGCCGGGCTTCTCGTCGACGTGCAGGGACCACAGGCAGTACGGGCAGTGGTTGCGGTAGTGGCCGTCGGTGTTCGCCGGCACGGTGCGGGCGCAGTGCACGCAGGCGAAGGTCGTGTTCTCCCGCGCGCGCGAACGAGCCCGGGGACCGTGGTCCCCGGGCTCGCCGGTGTCGTGCTCGGTCAGGGCTGCCTCAGGGGACGAAGGGCTCGACCGCGAGCACCTTGACGGTGATGTCCTTGCCGTTGGGCGCCTGGTAGGTCACCGAGCTGCCCGGCTTCGCGCCCAGGATCGAGGCACCGAGCGCGGACTCGGGGGAGTACACCGAGAGCTCGGTGGTGCCGGCGATCTCGCGCGAGCCCAGCAGGAACTTCTCGGTGTCGTCCTCGTCGCCGTCGAAGGCGATGGTGATGACCGTGCCCAGCGCGGCGTCGGTGGCGGTCGTCGGCGGCTCGCCGACGCGGGCCTTGCGCAGCAGGTCGACCAGCTGGCGGATCCGGCCCTCCTGCTTGCCCTGCTCGTCCTTGGCCGCGTGGTAGCCGCCGTTCTCCTTGAGGTCGCCCTCCTCGCGGCGCGCGTTGATCTCCGCGGCCATGGCGGTGCGGCCGGCGACCAGTTCGTCGTGCTCGGCCTTCAGCCGGTCGTAGGCCTCCTGGGTCAGCCAGACGCCCTGGTCCTGCTCGTCGATGGTGGCCATGGTGGCTGCTCCTACAACTCAAGAGCCGCCCCCCGGACGGGGAGCGGCTGCGGACGAACGACCAAGCTAACACCCCGGTGTGCTGCAGCGCACCCGCAGTGACGGGATGCGAGACCGCCGGGACCGGTCCGGGGCGAGCGCCGTCCACGGCGCGGGGGTGGGACCATGGAGCGCGTGACCCAACCGGACCAGCTGCGACTGCTCGCGGTGCACGCCCATCCCGACGACGAGTCCAGCAAGGGCGCGGCCACGATGGCCAAGTACGTCGCCGAGGGCGTCGACGTCCTGGTGGCCACCTGCACCGGGGGCGAGCGCGGTTCCGTGCTCAACCCGGCGATGGACCGCCCCGAGGTCTGGGAGCGGCTGCCGCAGGTCCGCTCGGAGGAGATGGCCGCGGCCCGCGAGATCCTCGGCGTCGGCCAGGAGTGGCTGGGCTTCGTCGACTCGGGCCTGCCCGAGGGTGACCCGCTGCCCCCGCTCCCCGAGGGCTGCTTCGCCCTGGTGCCGCTCGAGGAGGCCGCGGCCCCGCTGGTCGCGCTGATCCGCCGGTTCCGCCCGCAGGTGATGACCACCTACGACGAGCGCGGCGGCTACCCCCACCCCGACCACATCAAGACCCACGAGATCTCGGTGCACGCGTTCGAGGCGGCCGGCGACCCCGACAGCTACCCCGAGCTGGGTGAGCCGTGGCAGGTCAGCAAGCTGTACTACAACATGAGCTTCACGCTGCCCCGCACGAAGGCGATCCACGAGGCCATGCTGGGCGCGGGCCTCGAGTCCCCCTACGCCGAGATGCTGGAGCGGTGGGATCCGGCCAAGGACATCTCGCACCGGGTCACCACCCGGGTGCCGTGCGGTGAGTACTTCGGCATCCGCGACCGCGCGCTGATCGCGCACGCCACCCAGATCGACCCCACGGGCCGGTGGTTCTCCACCCCGATGGACATGCAGCAGCGGGTCTGGCCGACCGAGGACTTCGAGCTGGCCCGGTCGCTGGTCGACAGCCCGACCCCCGAGGACGACCTCTTCGCGGGCATCCGCAGCCGGGCCGACGAAGAGGTGGGTGCCCGATGACCGTCGGCACGGCCGTGCTGGCCGCCAGCGAGCAGCTCCCCGAGGACGTCGGCAAGTCCGGTCCGCTCGGCCTGCTGCTCACCGTCGTCCTGCTGGTCGCCGTCCTCCTCCTCGGCCGGTCCATGGGCAAGCACCTGAAGCGGCTCCCGGCCAGCTTCGACCCCGCCGACGCACCCATCGACGTCCCGGACGACGCCTCCGAGCTGTTCGAGCCCCGTCCGGGCGAGGAGCTGCTCGACGTCCTGCGCCGGCAGCCGCTGGCGATCGAGGGCCCGCGCGACCCCGACGAAGGGTCCACCGCCGCTCCCTGAGGCGCAGCTGTGAGCTGTGCCGCATGATCGCGGCGTGGCCGACCAGCGACGCGAGGACGACGAGCAGCACCCGCCCGGTTTCGGCCGCCTGGGCACGAAGGTGCTCGAGCTGGCCGAGAACGTCGTGTACGCCGGCATCGCGCTCTTCCTCGTGGTCACGGCGCTGGTCCTGCTGGTGCTCGCCGGGAAGACCACCTGGGCCCTCGTCACGGACCTCTCCGAGACCCCGGTGCTGGAGCTGCTCGACGTCCTGCTGCTGGTCTTCATCGTGGTCGAGCTGCTGTTCGCCGTCCGGACGACGGTCGAGAAGCGCGAGCTGATCGCCGAGCCGTTCCTGCTGGTCGGCATCATCGCCTCCATCAAGGAGATCGTCGTGCTCAGCGTCGAGGCGGCCGGCACGGTCGGCACCGCGGGGTTCGCCGACCGGATCGTCGAGATCGGCGTCCTCGGCGTCCTGGTGCTGCTGCTGGGCATCACCTCGCTGCTGCTGCGGCGCAAGGAGCGCGAGCCCGACGAGGGCGAGAACGCCCCGGCCGACCCGGAGACCCGCGACCGCTCCTGACCCGTCCGGGTCCGGCGGCCATCCGTCGTGCGGCGACGCTTGCATTACTTGATTACACGCTTACAGTGATGCACAGCAGGACCCGATCCGCGGGCCCTCCGATCCGAGGAGAGCGCCATGCGTCCCCCCTTCCCCCCTCAGGGCCCCCACCGGCACGGCCGCGACCGCGGCGAGCACGGCGGCGGCCCCTTCCCCGGCGGCCCGTTCGCGGCCGCCTTCGCCGGCGCCGGCCGCGGCTTCCCCGGTCGCGGCGGTGGCCGCGGCCGTGGCCCCGGCGGCCCCGGTGGTCGCGGTCGCGGGGCCGATGCCCCGCCGCCGGTCGACCGCGCCGAGGTCGCCGGCTGGTTCACCGGCCGGCTGCCCGACGACTGGACGACGGTCGCGCCCGAGCTGATCGTCGACCGGGACGAGATCACCGTGGTGGTCACCGTCCCCGAACCCCCCACCGAGGCCGACGAGACGCCGGCCGCGGCCGAGGCGGCCCGCTCGGGCCGCATCGCCCGGTTCCGCGAGGACACCCGGGCCCGCCGCGTCGAGATCGCCGAGGCGGCCCAGGAGCGCTTCGGGCGCACGGTGTCCTGGGGAGCCCGCTGCGGCGAGGTGACCGAGCTGTTCACCACGGTCTCCGCGCCGGTGATGACCCGGCTGCGGCAGTCCGAGCGGCTGGTGCTCGACACCCTCGTCGACGCCGGCGTGGCCCGCTCCCGCTCCGACGCCCTGGTCTGGTCGGTGCGGCTGGTCGGCCAGCACGCCGACGAGTGGCTGACCCAGCTGCGCGAGGCCATGCAGTCGGTCGAGGAGGTCCGCGCCCAGGGCCCGAAGCTGGGCTGACCGGGCACGCCACCCCCTCGGTCGCCCCGCCGGGGAGACTGAGGGGGTGAGCACCCCCGAGAGCACCGACGTCCTGGTCGTGGGCGCCGGTCCCGCCGGTTCCGCGGCGGCCGCCTGGGCCGCCCGGGCCGGCCGCGACGTCGTCCTCGCCGACGCCGCGGTCTTCCCCCGCGACAAGACCTGCGGCGACGGCCTGACCCCCCGGGCGGTGGCCGAGCTGGACCACCTCGGCCTGGGGGAGTGGGTGCGCTCGCACGGCACCAACCGGGGCCTGCGGGCCGCCGGGTTCGGCCAGGAGCTGCTGCTGCCGTGGCCGGGTGGCTCGCTGCCCGACCACGGCAGCGCCGTGCCGCGCACCGAGCTCGACGCCCGCATCCGCCAGGTCGCGCTGGACGACGGCGCCGTCCCGGCGGAGGGTGCCCGGGCCGTCGACGTGCAGCGCGACGGCGACCGGGTGTCGGCCGTCGTGTTCGAGGACGGCCGCACCGTCGCCTGCCGCAAGCTCGTGGTCGCCGACGGCGTGCGCTCGCCGCTGGGCCGCGTGCTGGGCCGTGAGTGGCACCGCGAGACCGCCTACGGCGTGGCCGCCCGCGGCTACGTGACCAGCGGCCGCAGCGACGACCCGTGGATCTCCAGCCACCTCGAGCTGCGCGGCACGCAGGGCGAGCTGCTGTCCGGATACGGCTGGGTCTTCCCGCTCTCGGACGGCGAGGTCAACATCGGTGTCGGCACCCTGGCCACGGCCAAGCGCCCCGCCGGCGTGCAGCTCAAGCCGCTGCTGGACTTCTACGCCGACAGCCGGCGCGACGAGTGGCAGCTGACCGGCGACGTGCGGGCCAAGGCGTCGGCGCTGCTGCCGATGGGCGGGGCGGTGTCGGGCGTGGCCGGCCGCAACTGGGCGCTGGTCGGCGACGCCGCCGGCTGCGTCAACCCGCTCAACGGCGAGGGCATCGACTACGGCATGGAGACCGGCCGCACGCTGGCCGGCCTGCTCGACGAGGACGACTGGTCGCTGGCCTGGCCGGCCACCCTCCGCCGGCACTACGGCGAGGCGTTCTCCATCGCCCGCCGGCTGGCGGGCCTGCTCACCCTGCCGCGGCTGCTGCCCGCGGCCGGCCCGGTGGGCATGCGGTCGCGCGCGCTGATGACCGTGGCGCTGCGGGTGATGGGCAACCTGGTCACCGACGAGGACCGCGACCTGACCGCCCGCGCCTGGCGCACCGCCGGCCGGCTGTCGGTCCGGCTCGACGACCGGCCGCCCTTCCCCGCCGCGGACCTGCGCGCCGGCTGAGCCGGCGCGCAGGTCGGGGCGCTCAGCCGGCCCGCACGTCGTAGCGGTCGGCCATCATCACCTTGTCCCACGCGGCGACGAAGTCCCGCACGAACCGGGCCTCCCCGCCCCGGCTGGCGTACACCTCGGCCACCGCGCGCAGCTGCGCGTTGGCGCCGAACACCAGGTCGTGCCGGGTGGCCGCGTGCACCTGCTCGCCGCTGTCGCGGTCGTCGAGGGCGAACCGCGTGCCGGCCTCGTCGAGCTTCCGCCACTGCAGGTCGGGGCTGAGCACGGTGGTGAAGAAGTCCGTGCTCAGCACGCCCACCCGGTCGGTGAGCGTGGGCGACCCGTCGTGGTTGCCGCCCAGCGCCCGCAGGCCGCCGGTCAGCGCCACCCACTCGGGCGCGGTGAGCCCGAGGAGGTCGGCCTTGTCCAGGAACAGCTGCTCGGGCGACACCGGGGTCACCTCGGTGAGGTCGGGCTGGGTGTAGTTGCGGAACCCGTCGGCCAGCGGGGCCAGCCACTCGAAGGTCGGGACGTCGGTCTGCTCCTGCGTGGCGTCCACCCGCCCGGGCGTGAACGGCACCTGGACCTCGTGGCCGGCCGCACGGGCGGCGTCCTCGACGGCGACGCACCCGGCCAGCACGATCGTGTCGGCCAGGCTCGCCCCGGCCTGCTCGGCCACGGCCCGCAGCGCGGCCACCACGGGCACGGTGCGCCGGTTGACCACCCAGTCCTTCTGCGGGGCCAGGGCCAGCCGGGCCCCGTTGGCCCCGCCGCGCTTGTCGCTGTCGCGGTAGGTGACCGCGGAGGAGAAGGCGGTGTAGGCCAGGTCGGAGGTGCTCAGGCCGGTGTCGCGGATGGCCTGCGCGAGCCGGGTGACGGCGTCGGCGCCGAGGGGTGCGGCGGTCGGCGCGGGCAGCGGGTCCTGCCAGGGCAGGTCGTCGGCCGGCACCTCGGGGCCCAGGTAGCGGGCCTTGGGGCCCATGTCGCGGTGGGTGAGCTTGTACCAGGCCTTGGAGAAGGCCAGCGTGAACGCGTCGAAGTCGGCCAGGAACCGCTGGCAGATCTCCCGGTACACCGGGTCGACCTTGAGCGCGATGTCGCTGGTCATCATCATCAGCGGGTGCTCGACCCCGGGCAGGTGCGCGTCGGGGGTCCTCGGGGCGCCGGGGTCGACCGGGGTCCACTGCAGGGCGCCGGCGGGGCTGCGGGTCTGCTCCCACTCGTGGCCGAACAGGTTCTCCAGGTAGGTGTTGTCCCAGGTCGTGGGGGTCTGCGTCCACGAGCCCTCGATGCCGTTGGTCATGGTGTCCGCGCCGTTGCCCGCGCCCTGCGGGTTGTGCCAGCCCAGGCCCATGGCCTCCATCGGGGCGTTCTCCGGCGGGGCGCCGATGCGGTCGGCAGCGACCTGACCGTGGCTCTTGCCGAAGGCGTGCCCACCGGCGATGAGGGCGACGGTCTCCTCGTCGTCCATGGCCATGCGGCCGAAGGTGATGCGGATGTCGACGGCGGAGGCCGCCGGGTCACCGTTGGCCTCCGGGCCCTCGGGGTTGACGTAGATCAGCGCCTGGTGGGAGGCGGCCAGCGGCTGCTGCAGCTCGTAGTCGGCGTCCCCGGGCTTGCCGGTCCACCGCTGGTCGCGGTTCACCATGTCGTCGTAGGAGCTGGGCGCGGTCATGTCGATGTGCTCGGGGCCCCAGTACGTGGCGTCGTCGGCCTCCCAGGCGTCGCGCCGTCCTCCGGCGAAGCCGTAGGTCGGGAAGCCCATGATCTCCAGCGCGCAGTTGCCGGTGAGCACCATCAGGTCGGCCCACGAGATCGCGGCGCCGTACCGCTGCTTGATCGGCCAGAGCAGTCGGCGGGACTTGTCGGTGTTGCCGTTGTCCCACCAGCTGCTGATCGGGGCGAAGCGCTGCATGGCCTGGCCGGCGCCGCCGCGGCCGTCGGCGATGCGGTAGGTGCCGGCCGAGTGCCAGGCCATGCGGATCATCTGCGGGCCGTAGTTGCCGTAGTCGGAGGGCCACCACGGCACCGAGGTGGTGAGGAACTGCTTGATCTCGGCCTTGAGCGCAGGCAGGTCGATCGTCGCGAACGCCGCGGCGTAGTCCTCGTCCGACAGCGGGTTCGCGGCGGCGCCGTCGCGGTGCAGCTGCTCGACCCGCAGCCGCTGGGGGTACCAGTCCGACAGCGTGGGGGCGGAGGTCTGGGCGCCGCCGAGGGTGTTCCCGCCGAACGGGCACTTCCCCTCGAGGACGTCGTCGTACTCGGCGTACTGGGTCATGGTGGGTGCCCTCTCCTCGAGCGTCCGTTGCGTGGGGTCGTGCGAGGACCCCTCCGGCATCGTCAGGGTTGACCGGCCGGTCCGCGACGGGACGGTCGCGTCTCGACACGCCGCTACCGGCGTGTGCGGGCTAGTGCGCGATGCGCGGTACCGTGCGGTCCACCAACGAGGTCGGAGGACGCATGGACACCACGCAGCTGCTCAAGGGGGTGCTGGACCTCGCCGTGCTCGCGGTGCTGCAGGCCGAGGACGGCTACGGCTACGACGTCGTCCGCCGGTTGCGCGCCGGCGGGCTGGAGGACGTCGGCGACGCCTCGGTCTACGGCACCCTGCGCCGGCTCTACGCCGCCGGGCACCTGACCTCCTACGTGGTGCCCTCGGTCGAGGGGCCGCACCGCAAGTACTACGGCCTGAACGCCTCGGGCCGGGCGCAGCTGGAGACGTCGGCCAAGACGTGGTCGGGGTTCGCGGACACGATGGCGGCGCTGGTCGCCGGGGAGCAGGTGGCGGCATGAGCACGCCGACGAGCACGCCGACGAGCACCGACCCCGAGGTGGCGGCCTACGCGCGGCAGGTCCGCGAGGCCCTCGCCGACGTCCCGGCGGCCCGGCTGGAGGAGCTGCTGGAGGACCTCGAGGAGCACCTCGTCGAGGTCGCCTCGGAGACCCCCGGTCCGCTGGCCGAGCGCCTGGGGTCCCCGGCCGACTACGCCGCCGAGCTGCGCCGCGCCGCAGGCCTGCCCGACGTCGTGGCGGCCGCCGAGGACACCGGGCGGCCCAGCACCCTGTCGCGGTGGGTCGCCCAGGTGCGGGCCAGCGAGCCCTACGGCCACGTCGTGGCCTTCCTGCCCGAGCTGCGGCCGGCGTGGTGGGTGGCCCGCGCGTGGGCCGCCGTCGCGACGGTGGACTACCTGTTCCGCGGCGAGGTCACCATGCCGTTGCCCTCGCTCGGGCTCGGGGTGCTCGGGTGGGCGCTGACCGTGGCCGCCGTCGTCTGGTCCGTCCGGCTCGGGCTGCGTGCGCGGGCCGCCGGTCGGCCGCTCACGCACCCCGCCGCGTTCGCGAACCTGGCGCTCGCGGTCTGCGCGCTGGTCGCGGTCATCGGCGTGGCCGACCGGACCAGCTACGGCAGCTACCCGGAGACGGTCTCCTACGACTCCGGGCCGACCACGCTGACCCACGAGGACGGGACGCCGATCACGAACATCGTCCCGTACGGCCCCGACGGCGAACCGCTCACCGGCGTCCTGCTCTACGACCAGGACGGCCGCCCGATCGACAACCTGTCCACCTACACGGCCGGCGGCGGTTCCGTGGAACCGCAGCGGGGGATCCCGGCGCAGCCGGACAACGCCTACCCGCAGTCGCAGGTGGTGACCAGCTACGACGAGTACGGCAGCCCGGTCGAGGAGGAGTTCCCCGCACCCACCACGGCGTCGACGACCGCCGCACCGACGACGGCCGGGGCCACCCCGACGCCGTAGGGCGCTACACGAAGGGGGAGTTGTAGATCGCGAAGTAGACGGCGATGTAGTGGCAGGCGGCGGCCACGATCGTCATCGCGTGGAACACCTCGTGGTAGCCGAAGACGCCGGGCCACGGGTTGGGCTTCTTGATCGCGTAGGTGACCGCACCGACCGTGTACAGCAGCCCGCCCGCGGCCAGCAGCACCATGGCGGTGACCCCGGCGAGGGTGAGGATGTCGTTGAGCACGAAGACCGCGACCCAGCCCAGCGCGATGTAGATGGGCACGCCCAGCCAGCGGGGCGCGGTCGGCCACACGAGCTTGAGCGACATGCCGGCCAGCGCCCCGGTCCAGACGATGCCGAAGATCCACCAGTTGGTCGGGTAGGGCACCGCCAGCGCCGCGAACGGGGTGTAGGTGCCGGCGATGAACAGGAAGATCATCGAGTGGTCGAGCCGCTTCATGAGCTTCCACCCGCGCGGTGACCAGCGGCGGCGGTGGTAGGCGGCGCTGATGCCGAACAGGCCGAGGATGGTCAGGCAGTAGATCGACACCGGCAGCCCGGCCCGCACCCCGCCGTGCACCCAGGCGAGGGGGATCAGCACCCCGCCGGCGATGATCGACCCGAACGCGGCGAACAGGTGCAACCACCCGCGCAGCCGGGGCCGGGTGTCGGGGTGGTCGAAGTCGCTGTCGCCGTAGTCGCTGTCCAGCCACTCGCCCTCGACGCGGACGGCCTCGACCTGCTCGCCCTCGTCCAGGACGGTGGTGACCGCCTGCCCGGCGGGTGCCTCGAGCTCGGTGCCGTCGGAGGTCCGGACGGTCTCCGTCGGTCGGCTGGGCACGCTCATGCGCCGAGGCTACGGCCGCACCGGGGTCCGCGACAGGGACCCCGGCTGTGAGGCTGCTGGGGGTGCTGTGAGGTCGGTCGCCGTCCGACCTCCCTGTGCGCCGCCCGTGGTCCTAGGGTGACCATCCGTGGGGGCCCGCGAGCAGGTGCGTGAGGCGCTGACGGCGGTGTACGAGCGCCGGCTGGTGCGCCGTCTCGACCGGAGCGCGGCCCCGCGGCACGTGGGCGTCATCGTCGACGGCAACCGGCGGTGGGCGCGGGCCACCGGGTTGGACGACGTCAACGACGGCCACCGCCGCGGCGCGGACAAGATCGTCGACTTCCTCGGCTGGTGCGACGAGACCGGCGTCGAGCTGGTCACGCTGTTCCTGCTGTCCACCGACAACCTCGCGCGCCCCGAGCCCGAGCTGACCCCGCTGCTGCGGATCATCGAGGGCGTGGCCTGCGACCTGTCCGGGCCCGACCGGCGCTGGCAGCTCAACGCGGTCGGCGCGCTGGGCCTGCTGCCGGCCGAGACCGCCGCGGTCCTCAAGCAGGCCGAGGAGGACACCCGGGGCCGGTCGGGTGCCTTCGTGAACCTCGCGGTCGGCTACGGCGGGCGGCGCGAGATCGCCGACGCCGTCCGGTCGCTGCTGGCCGAGCACGTCGAGCGCGGGACGACGCTCCCCGAGCTGGTCGAGACCCTCGACGTCGAGCACATCGCCGGCCACCTCTACACCCGCGGTCAGCCCGACCCCGACCTGGTGATCCGGACCAGCGGCGAGCAGCGGTTGAGCGGCTTCCTGCTCTGGCAGACCGCGCACTCCGAGTTCTACTTCACCGACGTCTACTGGCCCGAGTTCCGGCGGGTGGACTTCCTCCGGGCGCTGCGCGACTACGCGGCCCGGCAGCGCCGCTTCGGCGGCTGAGACACCGGCTGGGAGACTGCAGGGCATGGTCAGCGGCGCGGTCGACATCCCCCTGGAGTACGTCCGGCTGGGGCTGCGGTTCGACCGGCTCGAGGAGGGCTTCGTCGACGCCTACACCGGTGACCGGCGGCTGCGGGCCGCCGTGGCCGACGAGCCGGCGCCGACCCCGCTGGGGCTGCGCGACCAGGCCCGCGGGCTGCTGCACGAGCTGGACTCGACCGACCTGGCGGCCGACCGGGTCGCGCACCTGCGCGGCCAGCTCACCGCGCTGGAGTGCACCGCCCGCACGATGGCCGGGGAGCCCGTCGGCTACCGCGAGGAGGTGCGCGCGTACTTCCAGGTCGACGTCGAGCTCGGCGACCCGGCCGGGTACGCCGCCGCGCACGCGGAGCTCGAGGAGCTGCTGCCCGGGTCCGGCACGCTGGCCGAGCGGTACGCGGTCCACCGGCGCCGCGAGGAGTGCCCGCCGGCGTCCCTGGAGTCGGCCGTGCACGCGCTGTCCAGCGCGCTGCGCGACCGGGTGCGCACCTCGTACGGCCTGCCCGAGGCCGAGACGGTCGCCTACGAGGTGGTCACCGACAAGCCCTGGTCGGGCTTCAACTACTACGAGGGCGCCTTCCGCTCGAGGGTGGCGATCAACGCCGACCTGCCGCACCGGATGAGCCAGCTGCCGCACCTGGTCGCCCACGAGTCCTACCCCGGGCACCACACCGAGCACTGCCGCAAGGAGCTGGGCCTGGTGCGGCGCGAGGACCACGTCGAGCACACGGTGTTCCTGGTCAACACCCCCGAGTGCCTGATGGCCGAGGGGTTGGCCGACCTCGGGCTCGAGGCCGCGGTCGGCGCCGGCTGGGGTCCGTGGGCGGCGGAGGTGCTGGCCGACCTGGGGCTGCGGTTCGACGGCGAGCTGGCCGAGCGGGTCGCCGCCGCCGCGGCCCCGCTGAACCGGGTGCGCCAGGACGCCGCGATCATGCTGCACGACCAGGGTGCCGGCAGCGACGCGGTGACCGCCCACCTGCAGCGCTGGTCGTTGGTCAGCCACGACCGCGCCGTGCAGCAGCTGCGCTTCCTCACCCACCCGCTGTGGCGGGCCTACATCACCACCTACGTCGAGGGCTACGACCTGCTGGCCCGCTGGCTGGGTGCCCGGCCCGCCGACCAGCCGGTCGCCGACCGCTTCCTCCGGTTGCTCGACGAGCCGCTCACCCCGGGCCGCATCACCGCCGAGCTGGCCGGGTGAGGCGCACCGCACGCGAGCGGCGCCTGCTGGGGCTGTGGACCGCGGCCTGCCTGCTGGTGTTCCTGGTCATCGGTCTGCTGTGGGTCGGGGACATCGGGCGGCAGTGGCCGGTGCTCGCCGTCCCGGTGCTGTGGGCGGCCGTGGCGCTGCGCCCCCGCAGGGCGGAAACCCCTCGACCGCGGTGAGCCGCGGGGAGGAGACTCCCGGCGTGATCCACGCCCGCGGGTTGTCCCGCACGTTCGCCAAGAAGCGCGGCAGGCAGAGCAGCGAGGTGAAGGCCGTCGCCGGGGTCGACCTGGACGTCGAGGCCGGCGAGATCGTCGGCTTCCTGGGGCCCAACGGCGCCGGCAAGACCACCACGATGCGCATGCTCACCACGCTGCTGGCCCCCACGGCAGGCACGGCCACGGTCGCCGGCTGCGACCTGCTCACCGACCCGGTCGGCGTCCGGCGCCGCATCGGCTACGTCTCGCAGGCCGGCTCGACCGCGCCGGAGAACCGGGCGGGGGAGGAACTGGTCAGCCACGCCCGGCTCTACGGCGTCAGCACCGCCGACGCCACGGCCCGCGGCAAGCAGCTGTTCGCCGAGCTGGACCTCGACGGGCTGTGGGAGCGCCAGCCCAAGGCGATGTCCGGTGGCCAGCGCCGCCGGCTGGACATCGCGATGGGTCTCGTGCACGTGCCGGGCCTGGTCTTCCTCGACGAACCCACCACGGGCCTGGACCCGCAGGCGCGGGCCAACCTCTGGGAGCACATCGAGGCGCTGCGCCGGGACCGGGGGACGACGGTCTTCCTCACCACGCACTACCTGGACGAGGCCGACGCGCTCTGCGACCGGGTGCTGGTCATCGACAAGGGCTCGATCGTCGCCTCGGGCACACCGGACGAGCTGAAGAGCTCCGTCGGCGGCGACCTGCTCACCGTCACCTCCACGCGGGCGGCCGAGGTCGCCGGGCGCATGGCCGGGCTCCCCGGCGCCGAGACGGCGCGGGTGGACGGCGACCGGGTCACCTGCCGGGTGCCCGCCGGCGGCGCCGCGCTGGTCGCCCTGCTGCGCGACCTGGACGCCGCCGGCATCGAGGTCACCGGCGTCGAGAGCCGCCGCCCCAGCCTGGACGACGTCTTCCTCACCGTCACCGGCCGCTCGCTGCGCGACGGCGAGCACCCGGCCGTCCCCGAGCCCGCCGCGGAGGCGACCCGATGAGCACCATGGTCCGCGACACCGGCACGGTCTTCGTCCGGGCGCTGCGCACCTCGTTGCGCAACCCGGCGTGGCTGGTCATCAGCCTCATGCAGCCGGTGCTCTACATCGTGCTCTTCGGCCCGCTGCTCGAGCCGATCGCCGGCCAGCTCGGCGGCGCCAACGCCTACCAGGTCTTCGTGCCCGGGATCCTCGTGCAGCTGGGCCTGTTCGGCTCCGCGTTCGTCGGGTTCAGCCTGATCGCCGAGTACCGCGCCGGGGTCATCGAGAGCCAGCGGGTGTCGCCGGCCCCGCGCGCGGCGTTGCTGCTGGGCCGGGTGCTGCGCGACGTGCTGGTGCTCGCCGTGCAGGGCGTGGTGCTCGTGCTGGTCGCCGTCCCGTTCGGGCTGGACGCCTCGGTGGGCGGCGTCGTCCTCACGATCCTGCTGGTCGCCGTCCTCGGCGGATCGCTGGCCGCGGTGTCCTACGCGCTGGCGCTGACGCTCAAGAGCGAGGACGCCTTCGCCCCGCTGCTCAACACCGTGCTGTTCCCCGTCGTGCTGCTGTCGGGGATCCTGCTGCCGATGACGCTGGCCCCGGGCTGGTTGCAGGCGGTGTCGGACGTGGTGCCCTTCAGCCACATCGTGGACGGCGCCCGGTCGCTGTTCGCCGGCGACTTCGGGGCACCCGACGTCGGGTGGGGCGCGCTGTTCACCGTGCTGCTGGCCGGCCTCGGCGCCTGGTACGGGACCTCCCAGTTCCGCAAGGAGAGTGGCTGAACAACTCCACCGGGTGAGACGGGGTGTCCTGTCACGCGCAGGACACCTCGGGCGCCTACCGTCGTCGGTGTCAGGGGAGCCCGCCTCCCCGGACACGGGAGGCCCGGTTGGTCCGATGCGAGCTGTCGACCAGGGGGGCCGGACCACGGCCCCTGCGCCGGGTCCCGGCCACCTTCGAGCAGGGGTGCGCCAGCACCCCATCGGGAGTCGACTCGTGAGTTCTCGCCGCACGTACGTCCTCGACACCTCCGTCCTGCTCTCCGACCCGGGCGCCCTGGCCCGCTTCGGTGCGCACGACGTCGTCGTCCCCCTCGTCGTCATCGGCGAACTGGAGGAGAAGCGGCACCACCCCGAGCTGGGCTGGTTCGCCCGGCAGACCCTGCGCATGCTCGACGACCTCCGCGTGCAGCACGGCCGGCTCGACGCCCCGATCCCGGTGGGCGAGGAGGGCGGCACCCTGCACGTCGAGCTCAACCACTCCGACTCCTCGGTGCTGCCCGCGGGCTTCCGCAACGACAGCAACGACAGCCGGATCATGGTGGTGGCGCTGAACCTGCGCGGCGAGGGCCGCGACGTGTGCCTGGTGACCAAGGACGTCCCCCTGCGGGTCAAGGCCGCCGCCGTGGGTCTGGAGACCGACGAGTACCGGGGTCTGGGCGCGGTCGACGCCGGCTGGACCGGCATGGCCGAGCTGTCGCTCTCCGACGACGAGATCTCCGCGCTCTACGACGGCGGCGCGCTGTTCCTGCCCGGCGCTGCCGAGCTGCCCACGCACACCGGCCTGGTGCTGCTCTCCTCGCGCGGCTCGGCGCTGGGCCGGGTGACCGCCGACAAGCACGTCAAGCTGGTCCGCGGCGACCGCGAGGCGTTCGGCCTGCACGGCCGCTCGGCCGAGCAGCGGATCGCCCTGGACCTGCTGCTGGACCCCGAGGTCGGCATCGTCTCCATGGGCGGCCGGGCCGGCACCGGCAAGTCGGCCCTGGCGCTGTGCGCCGGCCTGGAGTCGGTGATGGAGCGCCGCGCGCACAAGAAGGTGGTCATCTTCCGGCCGCTCTACGCCGTCGGGGGCCAGGAGCTGGGCTACCTGCCCGGGTCCGAGGGCGAGAAGATGGCGCCCTGGGCGCAGGCGGTCTTCGACACCCTGGGCGCGCTGGTCAGCAGCGAGGTGGTCACCGAGATCCTCGCCCGGGGCCTGATCGAGGTGCTGCCGCTGACCCACATCCGCGGCCGCTCGCTGCACGACTCGTTCGTGATCGTCGACGAGGCGCAGTCCCTCGAGCGCGGGGTGCTGCTCACCGTGCTGTCGCGGCTGGGCACCAACTCGCGGGTGGTGCTCACCCACGACGTGGCGCAGCGGGACAACCTGCGGGTCGGCCGGCACGACGGCGTCACCGCGGTCATCGAGGCGCTCAAGGGCCACCCGCTGTTCGCGCACGTGACGCTGACCCGGTCCGAGCGGTCGCCGATCGCCGCGCTGGTCACCGAGATGCTGGAGGACATCCCCCTCTGACGGGGGCGCCCCAGCAGCGACGATCAGGGGGGTGCACGACGTGCTGTCCTCCTCCACCAGGGTCGGTGGAGGAGGACGGACGACCGTGCACCCCCCTGATCAACGCTGGGCGGCGGTCAGTCCTCGGGGGGTGGCCGGCGGGGACGGCGGCGGGGTGGCTCCGGCTTCGGCGCGGGGAGCACCAGGCGCAGCACCGTGCTCGCGACGTAGCCGGCCAGCAGGCACCACGGCAGCCGGTCGACCATCTCGTCGGTGCTCAACGCGTCCGTCACACCCAGCAGCAGGACCGGCAGCGAGAAGAGCAGGGCTGCGCCGAGGACGTCCCAGCGCAGCGGGCTCATTGCCGCCCGGCCAGCCGCTCGCAGAGCAGCGCGGCCCACCGGTGCGGGGTGGCCCGGGCGCCGTCGACGACGGCCACCGGCACCGGCAGGCCCTCGAGGAGCGCGGCCGGGTCAGGAGCGGCGTCGGTGTCGGTGACCACGACCGCGTCCACCCGCGGCAGACCGGCCAACCAGCTGCGCAGGGCGGCCGGCTTGCGGGTGGAGTCCAGGACGCCCCAGACGGCGGTCGCGTCCCACGCCTGCACCATCTGCGCGGCCCAGGCGCCGCCGGCGTCCCCGAGGGGGACGTCGACCGCGATCACCGTGGGGACGTCGGCACCGGCGAGCAGCGCCCGGACGTCCGCGGCCGCGGCGGCCCCGGACACCTGGACGTCGGCACCGGCGAGACCGGCCAGCGGACCCCGCGTGCACCACAGCACCCGGGAGGGGTCCAGCCGCAGCGCGACGGCCAGGGCGCGGGCCGCACCCAGCGCCTCGGCCCCGGGGCCGACCACGACGAGGACGTCGCCGGGCTCGGACGGGATCGCCGGTGCGGGCGGGAGGGCGCGCCCGAGGGCCGAGGCCAGCGCGGCGAAGGTGCCGCGGCGCGAAGCCTCGGCGGCGAAGCCGGCGCCCAGCACCGACGGCGGCACGCCCAGGGCGGCCAGCCCGGCGGGCCCGCCCTCGGCCGGGCCGGGGCCGTCGGTCACGGGGGTCAGGTGGGTGATGGTCGCCCAGCCGTCACCGGAGTCGCCGCGGGTGCCGCGCATCCGGGTGGAGGGGTGCGGCGGCAGCGCCCGTGCACCACCGGTCGGCCCGGTCGGGACCGACGGGCGGGGTCCCCGCACGACGGGCGGGGCGGAGGCCACGGAGGAGAGGACGGCGCCGGGGGACGGGTCGCTGGCCGTGCGGGCCAGCTCCTCGGCCATCCCGGCGGCCATCTCGTGGGCCATCTCCTGCACCAGCACGTCCGAGACCTCCGGTGCCAGTGCGGGGGCGGTCACGAAGTCGCTGTCGGCCACGGCCTGCAGCGCCTCGATGAAGCCCGAGGTCGCCTCGGCCGGGTCGTCCAGCGCGGTCAGCCGTCCCGCGCCGACCACGGGCAGGTCGACCTGGGTGGGCAGCGTGCGGTGCCGGCCGGCGGCCTCCGCGCGCCGGCGGCGCGGGGACACCGCACCACCGGCGAGGGCCGCTGCGCGCAGGGCCTCCAGGGGGTCCGGCTGCGCACCGCGGGACGCCGAGCGCGAGCCGAAGAGCACCTCGTCGTACCGGGAGCCGGCCGAGTAGCTCGGCCGGGGGGCGTCCACCACGACGCCGACGACCGGCTCCGCGTCGGCGGGGACGTCGGCGCCGGTCCCGGGGGCGGCCGCGGCCGCACCGCGGTGCCGTCCGCCGTCGATCCCGGCCACCTCCACCGACCGGCGCACCGGGGTGCCCCAGAGCGGGTCGACCTCGGCGGCGACGGGGGTGGCTGCCGGAGCGACGGAGAGGGGCGCGACGCCGATCGGCGCGGGGGTGGCGTGCCGGGCCTGCTCGGCGGCTTCCCGGCGCTCGGCCCGGGTGCGGCGACGTCCGGCCTCGACGAGGGTCGGGCCGGCCTGCTCCGCGGCGGCCCGGACCTCGGCCTCCCGCTCGGCCTCGGCGTCGACGCGAGCGGCGTGCGCCGCAGCACGCTCCGCTGCGGCGACCCGCTCCGCCTCGGCCGCGGCGCGCTGGGCCTCGGCCCGGGCGGTGGCGATCTGCTCGGCGGCAACCCGCTCGGCAGCGATGCGCTGGGCCTCTGCGACAGCGGTCCGCTCGGCCTCGGCGGCGATCCGCTCGGCCTCCGCGACGGCACGGCGCTGGGCCTCGACCCGCTGGGCGGCGGCCCGCTCGGCGGCGACGCGCAGGGCGGCGGCCCGCTCGGTGGCGGCCTGCTCGGCGGCGAGGCGCTGCGCCTCGGCCGCCGCGGTGCGCTGGGCCTCCGCCCGCTGGGCCTCGGCAGCGGCCTCGGCGGCGGCCGCGCGGCGCGCCTCGGCCAGCTCGGTCTCGATGCGACGGGCCTCGACGCGGGCCGCCTCGGCGGCGGCCTGCCGAGCCGCGGCCCGGCGGGCCTCGGCCTGCTCGGCCGCCATGCGCTCGGCCGCGATGCGCTCGGCCTCCGCCTGCTCGGCGGCTGCCCGCTGGGCCTCCGCCTGCTCGGCGGCGACCCGCTGGGCCTCGGCCTGCTCGGCTGCGAGACGCGCAGCTTCCACGGCGGCGCGCTCGGCCTGCTCGGCGGCGGCCTGCTCGGCGGCGGGGGTCGTGCCCGACGGCGGGAGGGCGGGCAGGCTGCGCCGGGCCGGGGCGGCACCCGTACCGGCGGCGGGCAGCTCGGCCGGCGGGGTGGCCGCAGCCAGCACCGAGCGCAGCCGGGCCGCGCGGTCACCGAGGGAGGGCTCGGCCGGACGTGCGGTGCCGGCGAGCTCCGGGTCGACGAAGTCGTCGAGCAGGTCCGGCGCGGTCCGCTGCTCGCCGACCTGCCGTTCGGCCAGCTCACCGGCGGCGCGGATGGCCGCCTCACGCAGCTGCGCCGCGCCGGCCCGCGCGGCGGTCACCCGGGTGGCCACCGGCGCCGGCGGGCGCTGGGCGGCGGCGGGACGGCCGGCGCGGGGGGCGAGCTCGATGATGCTGGTCGCGTCCCAGGTGGGGGCCGCCGCGGCGGGAGCGACCGGGGTCGCGTCGGCGGCGGGGGCCGGACCGGCGTCCGCCACGGCGGAGCGGGCACTGCGCCGGGCCTCGGCCCGGGCGCGGGCGGCCTCCCGGCGCTGCTCCACGGTGCGGGTGGGGGCGCCCTGCGGGGTCACCGCGGCGGGCCGGGCCGAGACGGCGACCTCGGCCGCTGCCTCGGCGCGGTCGATGTCGGCGCGGGCGGCGGCCACGGCCTCCGCCTCGGCGCGCAGGGCGGCGGCGCGCACCGCGGCGGCGCGGTCCCCCGGGGGCGGGGGCGCCGCGGTCGGCGCCGACCCCGTGGTCGTCGCGACGTCGTCCTGCTCGGCGGCCACCCGCTGCTCCTCGTGCTCCTCGGCGTCGGCCACGGCGGCCTGCACCTCGTCGTCCTGGGTCACCACGCGCATCAGGGCCGCCGCGAACGGCGAGGGCGGGGTGTCGCCGTCCGCGTCGTCCGGGGTCGGTGCCGACGTCGCCGCGGCCGCGGGGCGCTCGGACCGCGAGGTCCGCTCCCACGCCGGTGCCGCCGGCGGGACCGGGTCGGTCTCGCGACGGGTGGCGAGGGTGCGCGGGGCCGAGGGGGTCGCCGGCGCCTGCGGTGCGAGGGCCGGTGCGCGCTCGGCGACCGGGGCCGCGACGGGCCGCGGGACAGGTGCGGCGGCCGGGCGCGCGACGGACGCGGGGGAGTAGACGGCGACGTCGGAGCTGCCCGGGCCCAGCAGCTCGGCCAGCTCGTCGACCGGGTCCACCACGGGCAGCACGCTGGTCGGGGCGTCGTCGGCGGCCCGCTGCGCGCCGCGGACCTGGAGGGCGACCTCCAGCAGGTCGTCGACCGACAGGCCGGAGGACGGCCAGCGGTCGGCCGGCTCGTCGGCGGCCGGGGCGGCGGTCCGGGGCAGCTCGGCGACCACGGTGGGCGTGGCGGCGCGGGCGGGACCGACCTTGCCCTTGCCGGTGGCCTTCGGGCGGGTCGCCGCAGGTGCCTTCGAGGAGGTCGTCGTGGGCGCCTTGGAGGGGGCGGCCGGGACGTCGGCGTCGCCGAGCCCGGGCACCACGACGTCGGCGACGAACCGCTCCTGGCTGAAGAAGCCGGCCACCCCACCGCTGCGGATGCGTCGCACGCCCCGGATGCGGACGTCCGAGCCGTACTCCTCGCGGGCAGCCGCGATGGCTTCGTCACGGGTGTTCCCGGACGGCGGTTCAGGCGAGTGCGACGGCACCGTTCACCACTCCGATCGTCTCGATCTGGGCCGTACGGGAGACCTCCGAGTAGGAGATGACCGTGCAGCGGGCCACGACCTGGCGCATGAGCCGGGACAGGGCAGGGCGGACCTGGGGGGAGCAGACGAGCAGTGCGGTGATGCCCAGCTTCTCGGCGTCGTCGAGGAGGTCGCTGGCCCCGCGGGCGAGGGCGTCGACCATCCCGGCGTCCAGGGCCAGGACCGCGCCCTGCTCGCCCTGCCGGACGGCGGACAGCAGGCGCTGCTCGAAGCCCGGGTCGAGGGTCATCACGTAGAGCTTCTCGTCGGCGGTGACGTAGGGCTGGCTGATCGCCGGGCCCAGGGCGCCGCGGGCGGCCTCGACCAGGCTGTCCAGGTCGGTGGCGCTCTTGGCGCGCAGCGACAGGGCCTCGAAGATCCGGACCAGGTCGCGGATCGAGACGCCCTCCTCCAGCAGGGCCTGCAGCACCTGCTGCACCTGGCCGAGGGTCAGGGAGGCGCCGGTCAGCTCCTCGACGACCACCGGGTGCGAGCGGCGCACCATCTCCAGCAACAACTTGACGTCCTCCCGGCCCAGGAGCTGGGCGGCGTTCTGGCGCACGACCTCGGCCAGGTGCGTGGTGATGACCGACGAGCGGTCGACGACGGTTGCCCCGGCCATCTCGGCCTGGCGCTGCAGCTCGACGGGCACCCACTTGGCGGCCAGGCCGAAGACCGGCTCACGCGTGGGCTTCCCCGGCAGCCCGTCCAGGGAGTCGCCGATGGCCAGCACGGTGCCGGCCGGCGACGTCCCCTTGGCGACCGGGACGCCGTTGAGCCACACCACGTACTGGGAGGCCGGCAGGTCCAGGTTGTCCCGGGTGCGCACCAGCGGGATGACCAGGCCGGTGTCCATGGCGACCTTGCGGCGCAGGGCCTTCACCCGGTCCAGCAGGTCGCCGCCGCGGGCGGTGTCGACCAGCTCGACCAGGTCGAAGGCGACCTCCAGCTCGAGGGGGTCCACCCGCATCTTCTCGGCGATCGCCTCGGGGGAGTCCGGCGAGGGCTCGTCCGCGGCGGCGACCGGCTCCTCCTCGACCGGGGGGTTCTCGTCGACCCGCGACGCGAGGAGCAGGAAGAGCCCACCGGCGAGCAGGAACGGCAGCTTCGGCAGACCCGGGATGAGGCCCAGCGCGACCAGCGCCCCGCCGGCGATCCGCAACGGCTGCTTGGTGCGGCCGAGCTGGGCCATCATGTCGCTGCCCAGGTCGCCGTCGGCGGCCGAGCGGGTGACCACGATGCCGGTGGCGGTCGAGAGCAGCAGCGCCGGCACCATCGAGACCAGGCCGTCGCCGACGGCCAGCAGCGAGTAGGTGCTGACCGCCTCGCCGATCGGCATCCCGTTCTGCACCATGCCGATGGTCAGGCCGCCGACGAGGTTGACCAGCACGATGATGATCGCCGCGATCGCGTCGCCCTTGACGAACTTGCTGGCACCGTCCATCGAGCCGTAGAAGTCGGCCTCGGCGGTGACGTCGGCCCGGCGCTTGCGGGCCTGGGCCTCGGTGATCAACCCGGCGTTCAGGTCGGCGTCGATGGCCATCTGCTTGCCGGGCATCGCGTCCAGGGTGAAGCGGGCGCCGACCTCGGCCACGCGCTCGGCACCCTTGGTGATGACGACGAACTGGATGACCACGAGGATCAGGAAGACCACCAGGCCGACGACCAGCGAGCCACCGATGACGAAGTGGCCGAACGCCTCGATCACCGCACCGGCGTAGCCGTCGGAGAGCACGAGCCGGGTGGAGGAGACGTTCAGCGCCAGGCGCAGCAGCGTCGCGATGAGGATCGCGGAGGGGAAGACGGCGAAGTCCAGCGGGCGCTTGATGGACATCGCCACCAGCAGGATCAGCAGCGACGCCGCGATGTTCATCCCGATGAGCAGGTCCAGCACCACCGCCGGCATCGGCACGACGAGCATCAGCACGATCGACACCACGCCGATCGGCACGGCTGCCTTCGTCCACTTCACGCAGATCTACATCGGCAGGCGCGCCGACCCACGTGACCGGACGGTCACGACGTGCTCCTGGAACGGCCGCGTCCCAGGGGCCCGCGGCGTGCGGAGCGCGTCGTGGGGAGGGACGTGGTCCTTCTAGGCTCCGGTGCCGCCGCCGGCGACGGGGGTGGCGCGGCGCCGGCCGGCGACCGGGAGGCCCTCGGTGTCCGGCGGGGTGAAGCCGGGCTGGTGCACGCCGCCCTTGATGCCCTTGGCCCCCAGCTGCATGACGAAGGCCAGCACCCGGGCGACCGCGGTGAACAGCTGCGGCGGGATCTCCTGGCCGATGTCGCAGCTGCCGTGCAGGGCACGGGCCAGCGGGATGTCGCGGACCTGGGGCACGCCGTGCTCGGCGGCCAGCTCGCGCAGGCGGCGCGCCACCTCCCCCGAGCCCTTGGCGACCACCCGGGGCGCCCCGAACGAGCTGGAGTACTTCAGGGCGACGGCGACGTGGGTGGGGTTGGTGAGCAGCACGTCGGCGGTCGTGACGTCGGTCATCATGCGGTTGCGGGCCTGGGCCATCATCACCGCGCGGCGGTGGCCCTTCACGTGCGGGTCGCCCTCCTGCTGCTTGTGCTCCTGCTTGATCTCGTAGTGGCTCATCTTCAGCTTCTTCATGCTCTGCATGCGCACGACCATGTAGTCCGCGACGGCCAGGACCAGGCCGGTGAGCGCGGCCACCCGCAGCATCATCAGCGCCGAGTCGGTGAACACCGAGGCGACCGTGCCCAGCGGCATCGACCCCGAGGAGGCGACCAGCATCTTCGCGTCGTCGACGGTGAAACCGATGGCCACGCCGATGGCGATCGTCTTGATCAGCGCCTTCGCGGTCTCCCACAGACCGTGGCCGCCGAACATGCGCTTGAGGCCGGGGAAGGGGTTGAGCTTGCCGAGGCTGGGCTTGAGCGGCTTGCTGGCGAACACGATGCCGCCCTGGGCGGCGGAGGAGAGCACCCCCACCACCAGGACCCCGGCCGCGAGCGGGAGCGCCGCGGCCAGGAACGTCGACAGCGCCTGGCCCAGCAGCACCTGGATCGCCGCCACGTCGGGCCGCTCGGCGACCTCGCCGATCTGCCGGAACAGCGCCTGGGCGCCGTCGTAGGACCGCCCCACCATGGCCGGCAGCAGGAAGCTGGCGGCCACGGCACCGAGCCAGGTGCCCAGCTCCTGCGTGCGGGGGACCTGGCCGTCCTTGCGCGCCTTCTTGAGGCGCTGCGGTGTCGGCTTCTCGGTCTTCTCACCCCCGGGACCGTCCTTGGCCACGGCGCTACCCGGCCTTCAGCGCGAGCACCGCACGGGTCGCCGTCTCCATCAGGGAGTCCAGCGCGGTGGGCAGCAGCGGGAAGGTGAGACCGAGCATGACCAGGGTCAGCATGATCTTGACCGGGAAGCCCATCGAGAAGATGTTCATCTGCGGCGAGGCCCGCGAGACCAGGCCCAGGGCGACGTCGGCCAGCAGCAGCACCGCGACCAGCGGGCCGGCGATCTGGATGGCGGCCAGGAACATCGTGGACATCGCGTGCACCACGGTCTGCCCGATCTGGTCCGGCGGCAGCACGGCCCCCAGCGGCAGTCCCTGGTAGGAGGTGAACAGCCCGCGGACGAGCATGAGGTGCCCGCCGCTGGTGAACAGCAGCGCGGTGGCCAGCAGGTTCTGCAACCGGCCGATCGTCGAGGCGGTGCTCATCGACAGCGGGTCGTAGGCCGGCTGCAGCGAGAACCCGCCGGTGACGTCGAGGATGTCCCCGGCCAGCTGGATCGCGCTGAAGAACAGCTGCACGATGAACCCCAGGGCTGCCCCGATGACCACCTCGGTGAGCGCGGTGAGCACCAGGTAGCCCACGGACAGCGTGCCGAGCTGGCCCTCGACCTGCCGGAAGACCACCAGGGCGAGGGCGACGGACAGGGCGCCCTTGACCGTCGCCGGGATGGCCTTGGAGTTGAACGGCGGGGCCAGGACGACGAACCCCGCGGTGCGCGCGGTGGCCAGCAGCAGGGCCGCGAGCGTGGCCTCGGGGACGTCGAGGTCCACGTGGTCAGCTCCGGCCGAGCAGCGCAGGCAGCGAGTCGAAGAGCTGGTGGGTGAACGCGACCAGCTCCGACAGCACCCAGTTGCCGGTGACGACCAGGGCGACGGCCACGGCGATCAGCTTCGGGACGAAGGAGAGCGTCTGCTCCTGGATCTGGGTGGCCGCCTGGAACAGCGAGATGGCGAAGCCGACGAGCAGCGCCGTCAGCAGGATCGGGGCGGAGACCTTCGCCGCCACGATCATCGTCTGCACCGCGAGGTCGGTGATCTGGGCGTCGTCCACTAGCCGCTGCCCGAGTACGAGCCGACCAGCGCCGTGGTGATCAGCGCCCAGCCGTCGACGACGACGAACAGCAGCAGCTTGAACGGCAGCGAGACGATCACCGGCGGCACCATCATCATGCCCATCGCCATCAGCGCGGCGCTGACCAGCATGTCCAGCACCAGGAACGGGATGAAGACGACCAGCCCGATGATGAAGGCGCTCTTGAGCTCGCTGAGCACGAACGCCGGCACCAGGGTGAGCATGCTGACCGCGTCCTGGTCGGCGGGCATCTGCTCGCCGCTGAGCCCGACCATGAGCTTGAGCTCGTCGCCGCGGGTGTTGGCCAGCAGGAAGTGCTTGAGCGGTTCGACCCCGGCGTCGTAGGCCTGGCCGATCGACATCTGGCCGTCCAGGTAGGGCTGGATGGCCAGGTGGTTGATGTCGGCGATCACCGGCCCCATGACGAACAGGGTCAGGAAGAACGCCAGCCCGGTGAGCACCTGGTTGGGCGGGGAGTTCTGCAGCCCCAGCGCGTTGCGGGTCAGCGACAGCACCACGACGATCTTGGTGAACGAGGTGACCAGCAGCAGCAGGGACGGCGCGATCGACAGCACCGTGATCGCCAGGATCAGGGTGATCGCGCTGGACGGGCTGTTGCCGCCGATGTTGATGTCCAGCCCGCCGGTGGGGGCGGTCGGGTCGACCGGCGCCGTGGGGGCGGTCGGGTCGTCGGCGGCCAGGGCCGCCGTGGCCAGCAGGGTCAGGAGGGCCGCGCCCGCGACGACGACCACCCCCGCTCGGGTGGCCCACCGGCCGGCGCGCTCCGGGCGGAGCGCAGGCATCAGCGGCGCACCGTCCTCTCGCGCAGGCCCTCGACGACCTGGGTCCAGGCCGCGCGGTCGAACACCGAGCCGGCGACGAGCCCGCCACCGGTGCCGCCGCCGTGCCGGGTGGCCGGGGGCGCCTTGCGCGGCCGGCGCGCCCCGGGCACGCCGGGCAGCTGGGGGAGCGCGATCTGGGTGGTGGGCGAGTCGTCGTCGTCCGGCCCCTCGAGCACGGCGACCGGACGGCGGGCGGCCAGCGCCGCGCGGCGGGCGTCCTGCTGCGCGACCCGCTCCTCCTCGGCCTCGGCCAGCATCTCCTCGACGATCTCGCCGTCCATCTCGGCCAGCAGCGTCACGTGCTCCTCGGTGGTGCCGACGACGAGCACGCGGTCGGCCACCCGGAGGACGGCGACCGTGCTGCTGCGGCCCATCCGCTGCCGGGCGACGACCTCGATGATCGAGCTGCCCCCGCCCAGACCGCGCTTCTTCGCCACGCGGGCGGCGAACCACAGGACGCCGGCGACGAAGGCCAGCGTCAGGATCAGCCGGATGACCATCCAGGTCATGCCGACGCCTGCCCGAGCTCGGCGGCCGCGGCGTCGGTGACCACCTCGGTGATCCGCAGCCCGAACTCCTCGTCGACCACGACCACCTCGCCGCGGGCGATGAGCGTGCCGTTGACCAGCAGGTCGGCGGGGGCGCTGGCGGCCCGGTCGAGCTCGACGATCTCACCGGGGTAGAGCGACAGCAGCTCCTGCACCGTCATCCGGGTGCGGCCGATCTCGACGGTGACCTCCATGGCCACGTTGCGCAGCAGCTCGAGGCTGCCGCGCTGGGTCTGCGAGCTGGGGCGGGGCAGGGTCACCTGCAGGGCGAGGGTGGCCTGGTGCTCGCCGCCGGCCAGCAGCGGGACGGCCAGGAAGACGCCCTTGTCGCGCAGCCCGTCGAGGGCCGCCTCGGGCTCCTCCATCCGCTCGCTGGTGACCGTGACGCGACCGAGGACGGCGGCCGCGGCCTCCAGGGCGGGGCGCATGGCGGCGGCGACGTCGAGCTTGCCGACCGGCGAGTTGGCCAGCGCCTCGACGACCGAGCCGGCCACGACCAGGACGACGTCGCCGCTGACCTCGCCGGAGAGCCGGGCGGTGATCGCCGCGGGGGAGTCGCCGGGCAACGGGGCGATGTCCGGGTCGTCGACCGGGGACCCGCAGGTCAGCTCCGAGGTCGCGGGCAGCAGCGCACCCGCGGCCTGGGCGGCCGAGACCACGGCGGTGGAGATGGTGGCGGCGTCGTCGGTGCTCACTGGGGGTCCCTCGCAGTGCTGGTGTGTCCGGCTGGGGTGGCGACGATCTCGGCGGCCAGCCGACGGCGGTGGTTGCTGGCCACGGCGTGGGCGAACACGACGTCGTTGGTGGTGACCTCCAGCGGGCTGTCCCGCGGGTGGCGGAGGAGGAGCACGTCGCCGACGGCGAGGCTCAGGAGGTCGGCGCTGGGCACCTTGATCGGCCTGAAGCGGGCGTTGACCTCGACCGGCACGGCGCCCAGCCGCTCGGACAGCGCCTGGGTGGCCTGCTTGCGCTCCCGCAGCGCCTGGGCGGACAGCTGGGGCGACGTCGCGTCGTGCAGCGCGGTGGCGAACGGGGCGAACGGCAGCATGATCGTCGCCTCGGTCTCGCGGTCGCCGAGGGTGAGGGTGAAGGAGCTGACGACGACGGTCTCGCTGCCGACGGCGAGCTGGACCAGCTGCGGCTGGTATTCGAAGCCCTCGAGCCCGAAGTCGACCCGGATCACCGGGCGCAGGGCGAGGGCGAGCTCGTGCAGCACCCGCTCGACGGGGTACTGGGTCAGCCGCGTCTCCATGCCCGTCATGGGGCGCTGGGGCTGGTCGGCCGCGCCGGAGCCGCCGAGCAGCTGGTCGATCATGGCCATGGCGACGTCCAGCGACCAGGTCATCAGACCGCGGCCCTGCAGCGGCTCGAAGCTGAGCACCGACATGAACACAGGGTTGTCCAGGTGCGCGATGTAGTCGTCGTAGGCGAACTGGTCGATGCCGCCGAGCTCGACCTTCACCTCGGTGCGCAGCACCTGGGTGAGGTTGTTCGCGGTCTGCCGGGCGAAGGACTCCAGCAGGTTCTGCAGCACCCGCACGTGGTCCCGGGACAGCTTCGTGGGCCGCCGGAAGTCGTAGCTGCGGGGCTCGCCGCGCCGCCGCCGGGAAGCCAGCAACGCCGCACCCCGGGGTGCGGGTGCGGCGTCGGCGAGGGTCACGACTCCCTCATCGGCGGGCTGGGCGCCGAGGGTGACCGTCCCGTCCCCTACTGGGTGACGTACTCCGTGTAGTAGATGCCCATCACCAGGTCGCCGGCCTCCTCGGTGTTGTAGGCGTCCTCGATGCGCTGCTGGAGCTCGGCCTTGAGGGCGTCGCGGTTGCCGGTGACGTCCGTGGGCTGGGCCTCGGAGAACATGTCGATGATGATGTCGGTGGCCTTGGCGCCGTCCGGGGCCTCCTCGCCGGCGTCCTCGGTCAGCTGCAGGGTGACCCCGACCTTGAGGTAGCCACCACCGGCCAGGTTGACCGTGACGGAGTCCAGCGGCAGCACGATGCCGGCCACCGGGGCGGGCTCGGCGTCGTCCCCCGAGCCGGAGAAGACGAAGTAGTACAGCCCGGCGCCGATCGCGAGCAGGGCGACGACGGCGATGATGATCAGCTTGAGCTTGCCGCCCTTCTTCGCCTCGCCGTCCTCGGCGTCGTCGGTGCCCTTCTTGCCCTTGGCGTCGGCGGCCGCGACCGGCCGCTCCTTCGTGGGTGCGCTCACGGCGTGCTCTCCTGGGTGGTGGTGGTGCCGGCGGCCTGCGCGGCGAGGCCGGGCAGCAGGGAGTTGGCCTCCGCGGAGGCGTCCGAGAGGACGACGATGTCCACCCGGCGGTTGACGGTCACGTAGTCCGGGTCGGTGTCGGGCACGAGCGGTCGGGTGTCGGCGAAGCCCGAGGCCTGCATCCGGGTCGGGGCCAGACCATCGGTGAGGAGGTACCGCAGCACGGTGGCGGCCCGGTCGGTCGACAGCTCCCAGTTCGAGGGGTAGCGGCCGCCCGGGGTGACCGGCAGCGAGTTGGTGTGCCCCTCGATGTCGAGCTGGTTGGGCAGCCCGGCCAGCGTGGGGGCGATCGCGTCGAGCACGGTCTTGCCCTCGCCGCGCAGGTCGGCCTGCTCGGGGCCGAACAGCACCTGGTCGGCCACGATGTGCACGACCAACCCGTCCTCCGTGATCTCGTAGGTCGCGGCGTCGGCGTCGCCGGCCGCGGTGAGGGCTGCGGTGATGGCGGCCTGCGCGGCGGCGAGCGAGTCGAACTGGGCCTGCGCCTCGGCCTTCGTCTGCGCCGACTGCTGCGCGGCGGCGGCGGCCTGCGCGGCGGCCTGCGCGGAGGCGTCGGGCTTGACCGTGGGGTCGGAGGAGTTGTCGATCTGCATCGGCGAGTTGAGCTCGTCCAGAACGCTGGTCTGCGCCGTCACCGAGCCGTCGTCGATGATCGAGGTCGGTGCGCCGAAGCTCTCCGAGAGGCCCTCGGCGAACGCGGCGAACTTCAGCTGGTCGACCTGGCTGATGGAGTACAGGACGATGAAGACCGCGGTGAGCAGGGTCATCATGTCGGCGAAGGAGACCAGCCACCGTTCGTGGTTCTCGTGCTCCTCCTCCTCGTGCTCCTCGTGCCGCCGGCGGCTCTTCCCGCCGGTCTCGTGCTTGCTCATGCGGCGGCCTTGGCCATGGCGGCCGCCTCGCTGGGCGGCACCAGGGAGGTGAGCTTCTGCCGCACGGTGCGGGGGCTGGTGCCGGCCTGGATCTCGGAGATGCCCTCGACGAGCAGCTTCATCTGGGCGGCCTGCAGGTCGCTGGTGCGGGTGATCTTGGCCCCGGCCGGCAGCCAGAAGATGTTGGCCGAGAGCACACCCCACAGGGTGGCGACGAAGGCGCCGGCGATCAGGTGGCCGAGCTTGTCGGGCTGGTTGAGGTTCTCCAGCACGTGGATGAGCCCGATGACCGTGCCGATGATGCCGATGGTCGGCGCGTAGCCGCCCATCGCGGTGAAGAACTTCGCGGCGGTCTTGTCCTCGCCCTTCTTGGCGGAGATCTCGGCCTCGAGCACCGTGCGCAGGTCCTCGGGGTCGGTGCCGTCGACGGCCATCTGCAGGCCGCGCTGCAGGAAGGGGTCGTCGATCTCCTTGATCGCGCCCTCCAGGGCCAGCAGGCCCTCCTTGCGGGCCTTCTCGGCGAGGGTGACCAGGGTCTGGATCTTCTCGGCGGCGGGCGGGACGGCGGCGGGCATGAAGCCCTGCTTCATCCAGCCGCCGACCTTCTTGACGTCGGCCATGGTCGAGCCGGCGACGGCGGCACCGAAGGTGCCGACGAAGACCAGGATGATCGGCGGGATCAGGATGATGGCCATGGGGGACGAGCCCTCGAGGATCATCGAGACCAGGATCGCGACCAGCGCGACGCCGACGCCGATCAGGGTTGCCGGGTCCATGTCAGCGCTCCTCGCGGTGGGGGAAGGGCAGGACGGCGTGGTCGCCGTCCCCGGTGGGGTCGCAGTCGTGCTCGTCGTCGACGGTGACGCTCATCAGCGGGCGGGCGTGGGTGCCGCGGTCCATGGCGTAGGCGGTGGCCAGCACGTCGGCGCGGCAGTCGCGGATGGCGACCAGCACCTCGTGCAGGCTCTCGCGGACCAGGAAGCGGACGTTGTCGTTGAGCGAGATGACGGTGTCGGGGTGTGCCTCGACCCGCTCGATCAGATCGGGGTTGAGCGCGAACGGCTCCCCGTTCAGGCGGGTCAGGCAGATCACCGGTGTCTCCAGGTCGTCGTCGTGGGTGGCGCACACATGTCTTCGGCGCGCCGGACCGCTCTCTGAAGGGCAAGGGCCCGGTCATCCCCTCGGGATGACCGGGCCGCCTACCGGCCGGCCGTCGGTCAGCGCTTGAGGTTGACCAGGTCCTGCAGCAGCTCGTCGGAGGCGCTGATGACGCGGCTGTTCGCCTGGAACCCGCGCTGGGCGATGATCAGGCCGGTGAACTCCTCGGAGAGGTCCACGTTGCTCATCTCCAGCGCGCCCGAGGACAGCGACCCCAGCGAGCCGGTGCCGGCGGTGCCGATCAGCGCGTTGCCCGAGTTGTCGCCGATGGCGTAGCTGGTGTTGCCCATGTTGACCAGGCCGCTGGGGTTGTTGAACGTGGCCAGCGCCAGCTGGCCGATCGCCTGCCGCTGACCGTTGGAGTAGACGCCGATGATCGTGCCGTCGTTGGCCAGCGCGAAGCTGTTCAGGCTGCCCGAGGCGTAGCCGGTCTGCACCGTGGCGTTGACCTCGGCGCCGGTGGCGAACTGGCTCAGGTTGGACAGGTCGGCGACGACGGGGTCGGCGCCGACCCAGGTCGGGTTGAAGGTGGCGGAGGTGGCGGCCGCGCCGCCCACCGTGGACACCTTGCCGTCGGCGCCGAAGACCACCCGCTGGGTGCCGTAGTTCGTGGCACCCTCGCTCATCGCCATGTCCCACGCGTTGTCCGGGACGGCGGGAGCCGGCGGCGCAGCAGCCGCGGCGGCGACCTTGGTGTAGGTGAAGGTGACCGTGTGCTTGGTGCCCTGGGCGTCGTACATGTCCTGCTGGAAGGACTTGGTGCCGCCGGTCGCGGTGCCCGAGGCCAGGTTGCCGGCGATCGTGGTGCCGTCGGTGGCCTTCGGCTGCTTGGTCGCGCCGTAGGCGACCTGCAGGTCGCGCAGCGGGCCGCCGGTGTTGACCTGGCCCTGGGCGTCGGCCATCCAGCCCTGCAGCACCGCCCCGTCGGCGGTGGTCAGGTTGCCGGTGCCGTCGAAGGAGAACGAGCCGGCCCGGGTGTAGAGCTGCTGGTTGCCGTCCTTGGTCACGAAGAACCCGTCGCCCTGGATCATGAAGTCCAGCGCGCGGTCGGTGTTCTGCGTCTTGCCCTGGCCGAAGTTCGTGGTGATCGCCGCGAGCTTGACGCCCAGGCCGATCTGGGCCGGGTTGGCACCGCCGGTGATGCTGTCGGGGCTCTTGCCGTCGCGCAGCACCTGGGTGAGCGTGGTCTCGAACACCGTGTTGGTGCTCTTGTAGCCGACGGTGTTCACGTTCGCGATGTTGTTCGCGACGGTGTCCATCTTCGTCTGGTGGGCACGCAGGCCGGAGATGGCCGAGAACATCGAACGCAGCACGGGTGGCTCCTGGGGTCGGGGGAGAGCTGGGTCAGGCGGAGATGGCGGTGAGCCGGCTGACGGGGATGGACGTCCCGCCGACGGTGGCCTGGGCCTCGGTGGAGTCGGTCGCGATGGTGACCGAGCTGACCGTGCCCTTGACGGTGGTGCCGTCGGTGGCCAGGTAGCTCACCGACTTGCCGACCAGGGCGCCCGCGGTCGTGGCCCGCTGCATGGCGAGCATCGAGGCGTTCTGGTCCGACAGCGCCTGCAGGGCCTCGACCTGGGAGTAGGCGGCCGTCTGGGTGATGAAGGCGCTGGAGTCGGTCGGGCTCTGGGGGTCCTGGTACTTCATCTGCGCGACCAGCAGCTTGAGGAACGTGTCCTTGTCCATGCCGGTGGTGCCGGCGGTGGTCGTGGCGGAGCTCTGCGCTGCGGCCAGGATGGACGCGTCGGCGCTGACCTTGAGGGTCATGTGTTCCTCTCAGACGCGGACGTCGACGCCGGGGGACGTCGAGCCGGTGCTGGTGTGACGGACGAGCAGGGTGGTGTCACCGTCCTCATCGGCAGTCCCGCGCACGGTCGGTACCTGCGACCAGGCCCCGGGTGGGGCCGGGCGGGCGCCCGAGCCCTGCTGCTGGGCCCACGCCGTCCCCGGCTGGCTCCCGGGGGAGCCGCTGCCGGTGGTGTCGGCGGACACGTCGGCGGACACGTCGGCGCCGGTGAGCGTGAGCCCGGAGGCCGCGAGCTCGCGGCGCAGCTCGGGGAGCGCCTCGGCCAGGGCGTGCCGGCTGTGCTCGTGGGCCGAGGCCAGCGTCAGGGTGACCTGGTCACCGGTCACGGTCAGCTGGACGTGCACCTCGCCGAGGGACTCGGGCGCCAGCACCACGGTCACCGAGTGGCTGCCGTCGGTGCTGGTGAGCGTGGTGATCTGGGGGGCGAGCTGGGCGGCCACCGGGGGATCGGCCGGACCGGTGGGCGCGGGGGCGGCGGACTGGGGTGCGGCGGGGACCGACGGTGCGGGGGGCGCGGCGGGCAGCGGCTGGCCGCCGTCGACGGACAGGTCCTCGACCGGGGCGGCCGCTGGCTCGGCCGTGGCCGGGGCAGCGGGTGCATCGGCCGCGGCCGAGCCGGTGACCGCGCCCGGCGCCGGGAGGGGGCTCGGGGCCGGCCGGCCGTCGGCGGGCCCGGACCTGGTCCCGGCCCCCTGCTGGGACGTGGTGGCACCCGGTGCGGGCACCGCCGCGGCGCTGACGCCGTCGGCGGTGACCGGGCCGGCCGGGTCCACCGCGGGGACGTCGCCGGTGGTCGTCGGGCCGGCCGGCAGGACGAGGGTGGGGTCGACCTGCGCGGGGGCCCCACCGGTGGGCTGCGCCGCGGGCGCTGCGGTCCCCGGCGGTGCGGCCGGGGAGAGGGTCGGGACCGGCAGGGCCACCGGCGCGGTGCCGGGGCCCGGGGGTCGATCCGCCGCCGCCGGGGCGGTCGGGTCGGCGACGGGGTCGGCGGCCGGCCCGGACATCGGTGCGGTGGTGGGCGCGGGGCCCACGGTGGAGGGTCCCGCCGTCGGGACCGCCGCGCCCAGGGGCCCGGGGAGCACCTCGACCGCGGGGGCGGGGGTGGCGCCGACGACGCCGGCGGCCACGGGCGCGGTGGACGCGAGCCCGTCGACCGCCACCGCGGTGGGGGCTCCGGCCGCCGGCCCGACGGCCGAGGCACGCAGGGCGAGCTGCAGCCAGGGCGGCACACCGGACCCGGTGAGGCCGGCCGTGGCGGTCGTCGCGTCCGCCTGGACGGGTTGGTCGTCGGCGGGGTCGCCGGCCTCGTCGTCCGCGGGGCCGGACACGGGGTCCCTCCGCCCGGTGGCGTCCTGCCGGTCGGCGTCGTCCTGCCCTGCGGTGACCTGGTGCAGCACCCCCGCGAACCCGGGTCGCGCCCCGGGGGGCGCCGACCTCGGCGCGGCCGGGCCGGCCGCGGGTGGTCCGACCGGCAGCCCGACGGAGGCGGTCATGCGTAGGCCGCCGCGGCCGCGGTGACCTTGCGGACGTAGTTCTGCGTCTCGGGGTAGGGCGGGATGCCCCCGGCCGAGGCCACCGCGCCGGGCCCGGCGTTGTAGGCCGCGAGCGCCAGGTCGGTGGAGCCGAAGCGGGCGGTGAGCTGGCTGAGGTACTTGGCCGCGCCGTCGATGGCCGAGGCGGGGTCGAGCGGGTTCACCCCGAGCCCGGCCGCGGTCGACGGCATGAACTGCATCAGGCCCTGCGCCCCGGCACCGCTGACCGCGGTGGTGTCGAACCCCGACTCGACCTTGGCCATGCCGGCCAGCACCGAGGCCGAGACCCCGTACTTCGCCGCGGCGGCGGTGAACAGGTCGCTGTAGGGGACGCCGGACAGCCCCCCGCCCGCCGACGACGAGCTGGTGGTCGCGGTCGTGGTGGGCAGGATGCGGCGGATGACGGTGGGGGTGCCGACGTCCTGGACCTTGACGACGTCCCCCTCCTGCGGTGCGGCGATCATCTTCCCGTTCCCGAGGTAGATGCCCACGTGGTCGATGCCGGCGCGGGCGGAGCTGTTGTCGAAGAAGACGAGGTCGCCGGGGCGGGCGTCCGCGAGGGAGGCGACGGCGGTCCCGGCGGTGGCCTGCTGGCTGGAGGTGCGGGGGATGCTGATGCCGAGGTCGGCGTAGACGCGTTGGGTGAAGCCGGAGCAGTCCAGGCCCTTGGTCGGGTCGGTCCCGCCCCAGAGGTAGGGCACCCCCAGGTAGTTCTGCGCGGCCTGCACCACCGACGTCTCGGCCGACGTGCCGACCGCGGCGGTGGTCGCCGACGACGCGGTGGTGGCCGAGGTCGTGAGGCCGGCGGCCGACGCCGCGGACAGCCACGCCGCGTTCGGTCCGCCGGCGGCGAAGGACGCCATGCGGCTCTGGATCTCCGAGATCCGGCTCTGGACGGCGGTCAGTCCCTCCACGCGTCCTCCTCGCTGCTCCTGGACCGGTACCGGCCCGTGACGACGTCGTCCGCCGCCCGCTCCTGGGCGGCCAGCTCCGCGCGGACCGCCGCCAGGCGGTGCCGTTCGGCCAGCCGCTCCAGCGCCTTGGTGGCCTGCGCCGCCGCGGTCCAGGTCGCCCGCACCGCCGCGGCCTGCTCGGCGGTGGCCCGGGCGGTCGCCCGGGCATCCACCTCATCGGCGGCCAGGGCGGCCATCCCCACCATGGTGGCCACGAAGCCCGCGCCGGTCAGCCCCTGGGGCACGGCCGCCGCGCCCAGGGAGCGGGCCACGTCGGCGGCGTGCTGCTCGTGGCGGGCCGCGGCCCGCTCGGCCTCGGCCGCGGCGAGGGCGGCGGTGCGCTCCTGGGCGCGCCGCAGCTCGAGCACCGACTGCAACCGGAACGGCGCCCGGCTCACGAGCCCGTCACGATGCGGTGCAGGGCGTCCCAGGCCTCGTCGGGGGCGGTGGTGTCCTCGACCGACTGCCGCAGGAACCCGGTGAGCTGGGGCTCGAGCACACGGGCCCGGTCGACGAGCGGGTCGCTGCCCTCGGTGTAGGCGCCGATCTCGATGAGCTCGCGGGCGTCGCGCAGCGCCCCGAGCAGCCGCCGGGCCTCGCGGGCGTCGGCCATGCGGTGCGGTGCGGTGACCGCCGAGGCGACCCGGGAGATCGACTCCAGGACGTCGATGGCCGGGAAGTGACCGGCCGTGGCCATCTGGCGGGTGAGCACCACGTGGCCGTCGAGGATCGAGCGGGCGGTGTCGGCGATCGGCTCGTTGTGGTCGTCGCCCTCGACCAGCACCGTGTAGAGCCCGGTGATGGAGCCCACCGCGCCGGTGCCGGCCTTCTCCAGCAGCTTGGGCATCATCGCGAACACGCTCGGCGGGTAGCCGCGGGTGGCCGGCGGTTCCCCGGCCGAGAGGCCGACCTCGCGCTGGGCCATGGCCGTGCGCGTGATCGAGTCCATGAGGAGCAGGACGTCGCGGCCCTGGTCGCGGAAGTCCTCGGCGATCCGGGTGGCCACGAACGCCGCCCGCAGGCGGACCAGCGGGGGCTCGTCGGAGGTGGCGACCACCACGACGGTGTTGCGCATCCCCTCCGCGCCGAGGTTCTCCTCGAGGAACTCGCGGACCTCACGGCCACGCTCGCCGATCAGCCCGATGACCCGGACGTCGGCGTCGGTGCCGCGGGTGATCTGCGCCAGCAGGGTCGACTTGCCGACGCCGGACCCGGCGAAGATCCCCAGCCGCTGACCGCGACCGGCGGGCACCAGGGTGTCCAGTGCGCGGACGCCGAAGGAGAGCGGGTGCTGCACCCGGGTGCGGGTCAGCGCGTGCGGGGTCTGCGTGGCGAGGTCGACCCACCGGGCCCGGCCGGCCAGCGGGGGACCGCCGTCCACCGGGCGGCCCAGGCCGTCGAGCACCCGGCCGAGCAGGGCGTCGCCGACCGGCACCTGCAGCGGGGCCCCGGTGGGACGGACCCGGGACCCGACGTGCACCCCGGCCACCTCGCCCAGCGGCATGCAGGTCAGCCGGTCGCGGTGCAGGGCCACGACCTCGGCGCGCAGCAACCCGTGACCGGGGCCGACTCCTCCCGAACCGATCTCGACGACGTCGCCGACCGCGGCCGTGACCCCCTCGACGGAGATGGTCAGGCCCATCGCACCGGTCACCGTCCCGGTGCACAGCGGTCGGGCGGCGGCGCGGGCCCGCTCGAGGACGTCGGACACGCTCATGCGCGCAGCACCTCGCGGACGCGGTCGAGCGCCGGGCCCAGCTGGGCGTCGACCCGGCAGACCCCGGTCTCGGCGACCGCGCCGGCCGGCTCCACCCGCGGGTCGGGCACCACGCGGACCGAGCCGGGCAGCTGGGCCAGGACCGGTGCGGGGATCCGCTGGAGGTCGTCGGGGTTCAGCCGCACCACGGTGGGTCCGTCCTCGGGGCTCAGCGCCAGGGCGCGACGCAGGGCGTCGACCCCGGGCTGCGTGCTGAGCACCAGCTCCCGGGCGAACATCTCCTCGACCAGCGTCAGCGTCGCGCCGAGCAGCAGCTGGTCCAGCTCCTCGCCGCCCAGCGGGGGCGCGGCGTCGACCTGCGCGCACGCCGCCGTGAGGGCCGCGACGGTCGAGGCGATCCGCGACTCCCAGCGCTGCTGGGTCTGGGCCAGCCGGTCGGCCGCCTCGGCCTCGACCCGCGCGACCGCGGCGCCGGCGGCGGCCAGCCCCTCGGCGTGCCCGGACGCCCAGCCCTCGGCGCGGGCCTGCTCGCGGAGCCGGTGCAGCTCGGCGGCGTAGACCTCCTCCAGCCGGGGGGCCGGGACGTCGCCGGCCCGCCGTCCACCGGGTGCGGTCGTGCGCCGCTCGGCGACGCGGGTGACGGCGTCGGCCGCCTCCCCGGCCCGCAGGACCGCCGACTGGCCGTCGGGGTCGGTGCGGGCCAGCACGGGGCGGTCCACCCGGGGCGGGGCGAGCCGGACCGGTCGGCCCGGGCCCGCGGAGCGGTCCCAGGCCACGGCCCGGGCGGTCGACGCCCCGCGCAGCACGGCTCCCTCAGGCGATGAGATCGTCGTCACCCCCTCGGTCGATCACGATCTGACCGGACTCCTCCATCGTGCGGAGGACCGCGACGACGCGGGCCTGCGCCTCGCCGACCGCCGCGGCGCGGACCGGGCCGAGCAGCTCGATCTCGTCCTGGAGGTCCAGGGCCGCGCGCTCGGACAGGTTGCGCATGACCTTGTCGCGGACGTCGTCCCGCACGCCCTTGAGCGCGGCGGCCAGGTCGGCGGCGGCCACCTCGCGGAGGACCAGCTGCATGGACCGGTCGTCGACGATGACGATGTCCTCGAACAGGAACATCTGCGAGCGCACGCGCTCGGCGAGGTCCGGGTCGGTGCTGGCCAGCGACTCCAGGATCGACTTCTCGGTGGGCCGGGAGGCGCGGTTGATGATCTCGACCAGGGTCTCGACGCCGCCCGCGGAGGACAGCTCGGGGCTGGCCAGGAGGGATCCCATGCGCCGGCTGATCTCGTCCTCGACCAGGCGGACGACCTCGGGGGAGGTGCGGTCCATCATGGCGATCCGCAGCGCGACGTCGGCCTGCCGCTCCGGCAGCAACCGGCTCATGAGCTCGGCGGCCTGCGGGGCGGGCAGGTGCGCGAGCACCAGCGCGATGATCTGCGGGTGCTCCTCGCGGAGGAACGACAGCAGCTGACGGGTGTCGGCGTTGCGCAGCCCGGTGAAGGGCGGGTCCACGTAGACGGTCTGCAGCCGACCGAGGACGGCCTCGGCCTCGGCGTCGCCCAGCCCCGCGGTGAGGGCCTCGCGCGCGAAGTCGACGCCGCCCGAGCCCAGCGCCGGCGGGTTGACCATCCGGTCGTGGAACTCGAACAGCACGTCCTGGACGTCCACCGGGGCGACGTCCTTGAGCCGCATGAGCTCACCGGTCAGCGCGTCGATCTCGGCCGCCGTCAGCTGCGCCATGACCGCGCCGGCCTCCTCGCGGCTCATCTGGGCCAGGAAGAGGGCGGCCTTGCGGAGGCCGGACAGGTCGCGCCGGGGCACGCGGACCGGAGCCCGGTCGGGGTCGCCCCCGGGCTCCAGCCCCGCCATCTGCTCGACGCTCACGAGGGTCATGTGCGGCTCTCGGCCAGCCAACCGCGCAGGGTCGAGGCCACCTGGTCGGGCTGGGCCTCGATCATGGTGGTGATCTCACCGCGCAGGCGCTGGCGCTCGAGGGCCTCGATGGCCTCGGCGGTGCGCAGGTCGAGGCGGGCGTCGCGGGTGCTGGGGATCTGCAGGGGGTCGACGTCGAGCTCGTCGTCGTAGGCCTCGTAGTCCTCGTCCAGGTCGCCCTTCTTCTTGCGGTTGCGCAGCCAGACCAGCAGGACGACGAGGAGCAGACCGCCGACGATCACGCCGGTCTTGACCAGCGACCACATCTGCTCGCTCTGGGCGGCGGCGTCGGCGGCGGCGAGGTCGGCCTGGGCGCTCTCGGCGGCGGTGGTGTTGAACGCCATCGACGAGACGGTGATCAGGTCCCCGCGGGCGGGGTCGAGGGAGACGGCCTGGCTGACCAGGTCCTGGATGGTGCCGTTGGGGACGACGGTGCCGTCGGCGGAGTTCACGGCCACGGCGACGGTCAGCCGCTCGACCTGCCCCGGCGCGGACACCGTGTTGGTGACCGTGGTGTCGATCGGGTTGTTGGTCGTGGTGTTCGTCTTGTTGTACGAGCCGTCGCTGCCCGACGTCGTGCCGGAGGTCCCGTCGGTGCCCAGGACACCGGCCGCGCCGCCACCGGTGCCGGTGTAGGTCTCGGACTGGCTGGCCTCCGACGTCGCCGGGAGCGGGGTCGGGTAGGTGTAGGTGGTCGCGGTGCTCTGGCTCTGGTCGAAGTTCATGGTCGCGGCCACGGTGACGATCGCGTTGCCGGCACCCAGCACCTGGTCCAGGAACCGCTGGGCGTTGGCCTGCAGGGTGTTCTGGAACGTCGAGGTCGCGTCGGCCTGGCTGTCGGTGCTGGCGCCGGAGGTGCCGGCGGACAGCTGGCTGCCGTTCTGGTCGGTGACCGTCACGTCGGCCGGCTTCATCCCGCTGATGCTGGAGGAGACCAGGTTGACGATCGAGGTCACCTGCTGGCCCGAGAGCTCGGTGCCGGGGGCCAGGTCCAGCAGGACCGAGGCGGTGGGGTCGCTGGTGTCGGTGACGAAGACCTCGTCCTTGGGCATGGCGATGTGCACGATGGCGGTCGTGACGCCGTTCATCGCCTCGAGGGTGTTGTTGAGCTCGCCCTCGAGGGCCCGCTGGTAGGTCGTCTGCTGCTGGAACTCGCTGGTGGTGATGCCCTGCTCGTCCAGCAGCGTGTAGCCGCTGTCGCTGCCGGCCTCGGGGGTCAGCCCCTTGCCGGCGATGGTCAGCCGCAGGGCGTCCTTCTGGTCCTTGGGGACCAGGATGGTGCCGGTGCCCTGCAGCTGGTAGTCCACGCTCTCGGCGTCCAGCTCGTCGGTGATCGCCGACGCGTCGGCCGCCGACAGGTTGGAGAACAGCGGCTCGTAGGTCGGCGTGGTCACCCAGCGCACGAAGAAGAACGAGCCCAGGGCCAGGCCCAGCACGAGGACACCGGCGAGGGCCTTCTGCTGGAAGGTCATGGTGGCCAGCGTCGTGCGGACGCGGTCCAGCTGGGCGGCGAGGGCAGGAGGCATCAGACCGGCATCCTCATGATCTCGTTGAACGCCTCGACGGCCTTGTTCTTGATGGTCACCGTCGCGGTCGTGGCGAGCTTGGCCTCGTTGGCCGCGATCATGTAGTCGCTGACGTCCTGCAGGTCACCGGTGGCGGCCTGCACGGCGTAGGTGTCGGCCGTGCTCTGCAGACCCTGCAGCTGCCCGATGGAGCTGGTCAGGATGTCGGCGAACGAGCTGCCGTCCGCCGTCCTCGGCACCGCGGTCGTGGACGTCGTCCCGGTGCTGCTGCCCAGGCCGGCGATGCCGCCGGTGAGCAGGCCGCTGATGTCCGTGGACGGGACGCTGTTGCTGACCCCGTTGTTGTAGTAGCCGGAGGAGACGCCGGTGCCGGAGCCGCCGGACAGGGCGAGCGGGTTGATGGTCACAGGTTCTTCCCGAGCGAGAGAGCGGCGTTGTAGGCCTCGGTGGCCCGGGAGATCGCGCTGATGTTGGCCTGGTAGCCGCGCTGGGCGATCATCATGTTCGTCATCTGGGTGCCCAGGTCGATGTCGGGCATCCGCACGTACCCGCCCTCGTCGGCGAGCGGGTTGTCGGGGGAGTAGACGAGCTTGCCCTCGGAGCTGCCGAACGCGGCCCCGGCGACCCGGACACCGCCGGTGCCCGATCCGTAGTCCACGGCCTGGGCGACCACGAAGCGCTCCTTGAACGCCTCCTGGTCGGGTGCCGCGGCGGTGTTGATGTTGGCGATGTTGTCCGAGACCGCGTCGAGGTACTTGCGGTGCAGCGTCATCCCGGACCCCGCGATGCGGAGTGCGTCGAACGTGCTCATGAGGTCCTCATCGCGGCGCTCAGCAGGTCGTACTTGCCGTTCAGGGCGGAGATGGCGAGCTGGTAGCGCAGGCCGGTCTCGGTGGCGATGACGGTCTCGGAGTCCAGGTCGACGTTGTTGCCGTCGGTCCGCGTGGCGGCCAGCGACCGGCTGACCGTGCCGCCGGAGATCGTCGGGGTGGTGCCGTCGGCGATCTCGGAGCGCAGCGTGGACTCGAAGTCGGTCCGGCCGGCGAGGAAACCGGGGGTGTTGATGTTGGCGATGTTGTCGCTGCTGACCCGCTGACGCTGCGAGAGACCGCTCAGGGCGGCGTGCAGCGCGGTCATCGTCCGGTCCGAGATCGCGATCATCGGGTGGCCGCCCGACAGGGGGTGCAGCGGTACATGTCTCGAGCCTCCGGCGTCCCGGGCGGACCTCGGTGAGGTGGTCCGCCGCGTGCACGCTTCATCGGCAGTCGAGAGGCCCATGATGACCACCGGGACCGTGGCGACGTGCGTGACGGCCGGTGCGCGGTGGGTCAGCGGGACGGATGTGGCTGTGACTCCACCATCGGCACCGGCTCGCTGATGTTGAGTTGTGTGCCCTGATCGGGTCCGCAACGACAAAACACCCCACAGCGCGGTGGGCGCTGCGGGGTGCGTTGGTGGATCTGGCCGAACCGGGTGGTGCCGGCCGGGGTCAGACCGGGCGGTCGATGAACGACGAGGTGGGGCGGGACGGTGCCTGGGACATCCGGGCGGCGAGGTCGCGCTGCCGGCGGGACTGGGTGATCCCCTCGACCAGGGCCTCGGCCACGGCCAGCTGGTGCTGCAGCAGCCGGGCGGCCCGCTCGCGCAGGTCGGCGGGCAGGGGGCCCAGGCCCGAGGGCGGGACCCAGTCGCTGGACCGTCGTCCCCAGGCCGCGATCTCCTCGGGGGTCGCGTGGGCCAGGGTGGTCTCGGCCCGGTGGGTGTCGTCCTCGATCTCGTCGAGGGCCTCCGACCAGGTCTGCGGCTGCCGGTCGGCGTGCCGGCGACCACCGCCCCCGCCGGCGTCCTCGGCCTGCACGGCCGGCGCGGGTCGGTAGTCCTGGCCGCCCACGCCCGAGAGCGCGGACAGACTCATGCCGAACCGGAGGCCAGCATCGCCGCGGCCTCGGCCCAGGCGTCGCGCAGCGGCTCGACGACGGTGCGGCAGTCGGCCACCCGGCGGGCGTCGCCCTTGACGTTGGCCAGCACGAGCTCCCCGTAGATCCAGTTGTAGAGCGAGGACAGGGCCGGGCCGCCGTCCCACTCCTCAACCCGCAGGGTGCTGTGCAGCTCCAGGACGATGTCCTGCGCGTGCATCAGCAGCTCGCTGGCGCCCACCCGGTCGCCCTCGCCGAGCGCGGTCTGCGCCCGCTGCAGGTCCAGGGCGAGCCGGTCGTAGAGCATCACGAGCAGTCGCTGCGGCGAGGCGGTGGCGACCGACTCGTTGACGAAGCGGGCGCGCAGGGCGGCGGTCATTCGGGGATCTCCTGGGCGTCGGGGGAGCGTGCGGTCAGGACGACTTGTTGGGGTTGTACAGCTGGTTGATCTGCGAGCTGAGCCAGGAGGCCTGGTTCTTGATCGTCGACAGCGCCGTCTCGAGCGCGGTGAACTGCTTGGTCAACGTGTCCTTGCGGTTGGCCAGGCGGATGTCCCAGCCGTCGATCTTGTCCTGGATGGCGTTGGCCAGCGTGTCCCTGCCGTTGGCCAGCTGCACCAGCGTGCCGGTGGAGGAGTTGCTGGCCGCCTTGGCCAGGGCGGCGATCTTGTCGGCGAAGCCGGGAACCGCAGCCGTGGTGACGCCGTCGGTCGTGGTCGCCGGCACCCCGCTGAGCAACCGGTTCACCGTGGTGGGGTCGCTGGCCAGCGTGGCGGTGAACTTCCCGCTGTCGAAGGAGAGCGTGCCGTCCTTGTTCAGCTGCAGCCCCAAGGTGCTCAGGCTCTTGCCGCCGATCGCGGAGGAGACGGCGTCCATGACCGAGTCGCCCAGCTGCACCAGCGCGCGGTCGCCCTGCAGGGTCGCGACGGCGGAGCCGGCGGTGGACACCGTGTACCCCTTGATGACGCCCAGCGCGCCGTTGGCGGCGTCGACCAGGGCCTTGACCTTGGCCGCGATGGCCGAGCCGTCCACCCCGACGCTGATGGTGGTGGGCGAGGTGGCGGTGGGGTCGGCCTTGCTGACCGTCACCGAGACCCCGGTCATCAGGTCGGCGAAGGTGTTGGTGGAGGACTCCCGGACGTAGCCGGTGCCGTCGATCGAGATCTGGGCGTTGACGGCGTCCCGGCTGCGCTGGAACCCCGACTCGGCGGTCCCGACGGTCTGCGACTGCGGGTCGTCGGCGGTCTCGTCGGCACCCTGCAGCGTGCGTGCGCCGTCGGTCCCGGTCCCGTCGCTGCTCACCTGGAGCCGGAACTGGTTCGCCGCGAGCTGGACGATCGTGGCGTGCACGCCGTACCCGCTGGCGTTGATCGCGCTGACGGCGTCGGTGAGCGTCGCGTTGGCCGGGATCACGATCGAGCCCACGGTGGCACCGGTGCTGTCGAGCACCTTGATCGGCCACACCGGCTTGGGCTGCTCGTCGGCCCGGGCGGTCGGGGAGGACCACTTCTCGAGGCTGGTGACCTGCTTGGCCGTGGCGAGCTGCTCGACCCGGAAGCTGACGCTCGAGCCGTCGACCGCGCTGCTCGTCGCGCTGGCCGTCACCGTCGAGTTCGTGCTGCTCGCCGACCGGGCCGCGGCCAGGCTGGTGCTGGTGAGCGCCTCCGCGGCGGAGCGGATGGCGTCGAAGCGGGTGTTCACCGTCCGGTAGGCCGTCGCCTTGGCCTGCGTGGCGGAGAGCTGGCTCTTCAGCAGCGTCTGCGGCTGCGCCTCCACGCTCATCAGGTTGGTGATGATCGATGTCGTGTCGAGGCCGGAGACCAGCCCGTCGACTCCCAGGGTGACCATGTCGCTGTCCTCTCCGTTCCCGTTCCGTCATCGGTGTGCTCTGTGGTGATCGGCGTCCCGCGCCCGGACTTGAGCCGAGTGCGTGCACCAACCCGTCCGGGTGGGGTGGCAACAGCAGTGAGGGGGGTGGCCTGGTGGCCACCCCCCTCACCGGGAGTGCTGTGCTGCGGGTGTTCCTCCCGCCTCAGCTCACTGCAGGAGCTTGAGGACCGACTGCGAGGACTGGTTCGCCTGGGCCAGCATGGAGGTGCCGGCCTGGACCAGGATCTGGTTCTTGCTGAACTCGGTCATCTCCGACGCCATGTCGACGTCGACGATGCGCGAGTTGCTGGCGGTCAGGTTCTCCACGGCCACGTTCAGGTTGGCGGTGGTGTGCTCGAACCGGTTCTGCAGGGCACCGAGGTCGGCACGCTGCGAGGAGACCTTCGCGATGGCCGTGTCGAGCTTGGCGATCGCGTCGCTCGCCCCGGACGCCTGGCTGAACGTCGGGGTCGCCGCCGCGATGTTCTGCGCGGTCGCCGTCGCCCCGCCCAGCGCGATGCCGCCGGTGCCGGTGTAGCCGGCCACGGCCTCGCGGACGCCGAAGTTCAGCTGCGAGGTGTCGGTGCCGACGGTGAACGGGTTGGTGGACAGACCCAGGGCGCTCTTCGCCGCGGTGTTCAACTTGGCCAGGGCGGCACTGGCCGCCGTGACGCCGGTGTAGTCCACCGAGCCCAGGTTGAACGACTTGCCGCCGAAGGAGATCGTGCCGTCGAGACGGTCGAACTCGGCCACGGCGATGGCGTCGGTCGCCGAACCACCCGCGGTGAAGGCGATCGCGGCCGAGGAGGCACCGGACGCGGTGAAGGCCACCGAGCCGGACGCCGCGGAGGTCGCGTTCGTCGTGAAGGTGGTCAGCGCGGCACCCGAGGCGGCCGAGGCCCCGTAGGCACCGGCGGTGCCGGTCACGTTGATGCCGGCGACGCCCAGGCTGGCGGCGTCCATGGCCGTGCCGACACCGACGCTGATGGTCTCGTTGGCGTTGGCGCCGACCTGGAAGGTGCCGGTGTAGGAACCGTCGAGCAGGGCCTTGCCGTTGAACTTCGTGGTCGTGGAGATGCGGTTCAGCTCGGAGTTGAGCTGGCCGATCTCGGACTGGATGTTCTTCTTGGCGTCGGTCGAGAGACCGCCGTCGTTGGAGGCCTGCACCGACAGGTCGCGCATGCGCTGCAGGATGCTGGTGGTCTCCGCCAGCGCACCTTCAGCGGTCTGCACGACGCTGACGCCGTCCTGGGTGTTGCGGACGGCGACCTTGAGGCCACCGATCTGGGACTTCAGGCCCTCGGAGATGGCCAGCCCGGCCGCGTCGTCCGCAGCGCGGTTGATGCGGAAACCCGACGACAGCTTCTCCAGCGACTTGTTCATCGCGGAGTCGTTGACCGACAGGTTGCGGTAGGCGTTCATCGCCGCGGTGTTGGTGTTGATGCGCATGCCCATGGTGATCCTCCTGGATTAAGGCTGCTGGATGGTTCCCGCTGCATCCGTGCTGCGGGCCGTGCAGAAGTGGTAACGGCTGGTGGGGGTCGGGTCTTGAGTCGTAATCCCGACTTTTCCCGGCCGTTCTCCCCACGTCGGGGAGATGGTCAGGCGGGCCGGTGGAAGGCCGCCCGCACCGCCGCCCCGGAGCGCGGCGGCGGGGGGTACATGGCCCGGCCGACGTGCGGCCGGCTGCGGGTGGCGACCTGCTGCACGTAGCTGGTCTGCTGGTTGCGGGCCCGCACACCGCCGGCGGCGACGACGGCCCGGCCCTCCCACACCTCGCTCATCGCGGCGTGCAGCAGGGTCAGCGCCCGGGCACGCATCTGCGAGACGCGGGAGAGGGTCACCCCGAGGTCGACCGCGATGTCGGTCAGTGATTCGTCACCGAAGAAACTGCGCTCGACCACCTCGCCGAGCCGGTCGGGCAGCGCGGCCAGCGCTTCGTGGAGGTGACGGGCCCGCTCGCTGTTGACCACGGCGCGCTCGGGGGAGTCCCCGGGCGACGGCAGGTCGAACGTCCCGCCCTCGTCGTTGGTCTCGGCGTCGATGCTGACCAGGACGGCACGGTGCACGTCGACCTGCAGGGCGGACAGCTCCTGCGTGGGCACCCCGAGCTCGGCGGCGAGCTCGGCCCGCGTCGGGGGGCGGCCCAACCGGGCGGCCAGCACGTCGGCCGCCGCGTCGGACCGGCGGGCAGCTGCGCGCACCGAGCGGCTGGCCCAGTCGCCGGACCGGAGCTCGTCGAGGACAGCGCCCTGCAGGCGGGGGAGGGCGTAGGTCGCGAAGGTGGCCCCGGCGGCCGGGTCGAACCGGCGGGCGACCTCGACCAGCGCGACCTGCGCGCAGGAGAGCAGGTCGTCGCGGCTGACGTGGGCCGGCAGCGAGATCCGTGCGGCGACGGCGTTCACCGCGTACTGGGCCAGGGCCAGGTGCGCGGTGACCAGCGCATCGGCATCGCTGCGCCGCGCTGCAGGACCCGCCGGGGGAGGCGACGGGCGAGGGGGGTTCACGAAGCTCTATCTCGGCGTCCCAGGCGTCACACCTGACCCCCTCTCGGCAACTTCGTGCTTCGACTTGAGCCCCTCGGGGGTGCTGCCGAAGCAATCGTCGAGAACCGGGGTGCAGCCGCACCGCGGGACGGCGACGACGAGAGGAGCACGCGGTGGACTTCCAGCACCTGTCGACCCTGCTCTGGCGCGAGCAGGAGCTCCTGGACCTGCTCCTCTTCAAGGCCGAGGAGAAGCAGTACCTGATCATCTCCGGCAAGAACCGCTGGCTGCCCCGGATCGCGCACGAGATCGAGGTCGTCCTCGAGCAGCTGCGCACCCTCGAGGTGGAGCGCGCCGCGGTCGGCGAGGTGATCGCGGCCGGCCTGGGCCTGGACGCCGACCCCTCGCTGCGCACCATCGCCGCACACGCCCCGGCGCCGTGGGACGACCTGCTGGTCAAGCACCACGAGGCCCTGCTGCTGCTGGTGGCCGACCTGCGCGGGCTCTCCGACGCCAACCGGGAGCTCGTCCAGCAGGGGCTCGCCGCCATCGACCAGGCGTTGCAGTCGGTCCGTCCCGACGGCACCCGCACCTACACGGCGAACGGTCGCACCGCCGGTCGCGACAGCCGCTCGATGACCCTGGACGGCTCGCTGTGAGCGGCTTCTCCGCGCTGCGGGTCGCCTCCCACGCGCTGTCGGCCCAGCAGCGGGCCCTCGAGGTCACCGCGCAGAACGTCGCCAACTCGGCCACCGTCGGCTACACCCGGCAGCGCGCCGACCTCCAGTCGCTGTCCGCGTCCTCCATCTCCGGCCTCTACGCGACGTCCTCCGGCGTCGGCGAGGGCGTGACGGCGGACAAGGTCACCCGGATCCGGGACGCCTTCCTCGAGCGCCGCGGGCAGCTCGAGCACGGGATCTCGGCCCAGGCCGCAGCGCTGGACACGACCTGGTCGCAGGCCGAGCTGTCGTTCAACGAGCCGGGCACCACCGGGCTGTCGAGCACGCTGAGCTCCTCCTGGGCCAAGTGGGGCCAGCTGGCCAGCACCCCGACCGAGCCGGCTGCCCGCACCGCGGTCATCGCGGCCAGCGGCTCGGTGGTCAACAGCCTCACCAGCACGGCCAAGGCGCTGGACGCCCAGTGGAACTCCACCCGGGTGGACGTCGCCGACTCGCTCACCGTCGTGAACTCCGCGACGACCCAGATCGCCGAGCTCAACCGCTCGATCATGGCCGCCACCGCCAACGGCCTGGACTCCAACGAGCTCCAGGACAAGCGGGACGTCCTCATCGGCACGCTCGCCGACACCATCGGGGCCACCGGGATCCCGAAGGAGGACGGCAGCGTCGACGTCGTCGTCGGCGGGGCGACCCTGGTGTCGGGCAAGAACGCGAGCACGGTCTCCTTCACCGGTCCGGCTGCCTCGCCCGGCGGGGCCACGGGGACGGTCGCCCTGTGGGCTACCCCCGGTGGGCAGATATCCGCGGGCGGGCAGATGGGCGGTCAGGTCACGGCCCTGAACTCGGTCCTGCCGGGTCTGCGCACCGAGCTGGACACCGTGGCCGCCTCGATCGCGTCGTCGGTGAACGCCCTCCAGGTCGCCGGCGGCGACAAGAACGGCAACCCGGGGACGCCGCTGTTCGGCACCACCGACGGCAGCACGACGGTCACCGCGGCGAACATCGCGCTGGCCTTCACCGACGGCAACCTGCTGGCCGCCTCCAAGGTGACCGGCCTGGACGCCCAGGGCAAGGCCGCGGCCGACGGCGGCAACGCCGACAAGATCGCCCAGCTCGCGCAGTCCACGACCGGCCCGGACGCCACCTACCGCTCGATGATCACGCGGATGGGGGTCTCGGCAGCGGCGGCCACCGCCACCGCCGCGTCCTCCGAGGCGATCGTGACCCAGATCGACGCCTCCCGGCAGTCGATTAGCGGGGTGAGCCTCGACGAGGAGATGACGAACATGCTGACCTTCAAGCAGTCCTACGCCGCCATGGGCCGGGTCATCTCGGCCATGGACGAGATGCTCGACGTCCTGATCAACAAGACCGGATTGGTCGGCAGGTGACCTGATGCGCATCACCCATCGCGCCATCGCGGAGAACAGCGCCCGCGGCATGCAGACCAACCTCTCGGCGCTGGCCAAGCTCAACGAGCAGATCTCGTCCGGGAAGTCGATCACCAAGCCCTCGGACTCCCCGACCGGGACGTCGACGGCGATGCGCTCCCGCGCGGACCTGACGGCCAACGACCAGTACACCGCCAACATCTCGACGGCCACCTCGACGCTCACGGCCGCCGACTCGGCCCTGGGGTCGATGGGCAGCCTGCTCGCCCGGGTCCGCGACCTGGTCACGGCGGCGGCGAACACCGGTGCCACCTCGACCGGGGGCAACGCGGCCATCGCCACCGAGATCGCCGGCATCAAGGAGGGGATGATCGCCGTGGCCAACCGGACCGTCGGCGGCGTCCCCGTCTTCGGGGGCGCCACGTCGGGCACCGCGGCCTACGACGCCACCGGTGCCTACGTCGGCCGCACGGGGTTGACCCAGGACGTCCGGGTCTCGCCCAGCGAGACGGTGCAGACCAGCACAGCCGGTCCCGACGCCTTCGGGGCCGACGGGTCCAACGTGTTCGACCTGCTGAGCACCATCGTCGGCGACCTGGCGACCAACCCGTCCGCCCTGTCGGGGCGGCTCGCGCAGATCGACACCGCGGCGCAGCGGATGAGCGATGCCCGGGCCACGGTCGGGGTGCGCACCTCCCGGCTGGAGCAGGTGGCCTCGATCAACGCCAGCCAGGCGCTGACCATCAAGGGCACCCTGTCCGAGGCCGAGGACATCGACCAGGCCAAGACGTACCTGGAGCTCACCGTCCGGCAGACCGCCTACAACGCGGCCCTGCAGGTCACGGCCAGCACGATCCAGACATCGCTGGTGGACTACCTCAGGTAGCTCATCGACCCGCCCTGCCCCGCTGACCCCAGTGGTGACCGGCCCTGTTGCCAGGATGCCGATCATGGGGGAGACGGCGCAGGTCGCGCTCGCCCCCGGCCGGGACCGGCCGGTCACCGACACCCATGGAGGGGTCCAGGTGCTCACGCTCACCCGCAACATCGGCGAGACCATCCGCATCGGAGACGACATCGAGGTGCACGTCGTCGAGGTCCGCGGCAACACCGTCCGGCTCGGCTTCAAGGCCCCCCGCGAGGTGTCCATCCACCGCGAGGAGGTCTACGAGCAGATCGCCGCCGCGCGTCGGCTGGCCGTCCGGGTGGCGGCCGACGCGGTGGGTGCGCTCACCGCTGCCCTGGGCGGCACCCGGTCCCCGACGGCAAGCACGCCGAAGGCCGTCGACACCGGCGACACGGCGGTCCGTTCGTTGGCGTGATCTGCCCACGAAATCGTCTGTAGTTGGGCGACACGAACCTCGATTCGGCTCAAGACCGACCCGTCGGTGCGCAATCCTTGCCTCAAGCACGTGACAGGGGGCAACGGAGATGCGACACAGCGCAACCGACACCGCGGCGACCGCAGAGCGGGACGACGCCGGCGAGGGCACCATCCACGGGGCCGGTGCCCTGCTGGGCCTTGCGCACCACGATGCGCACGACGATGCGCACGACGACGCGTCCGCCGAGCAGGACGCCGACCACCTGGTCGTGCACGTCCAGCTGCGCCCGCGGCGCGCCGCGGCCCGCAAGTGCCTCGTCGCCCTGGCCCAGCTGGCCACCGAGCACGCCGGCGTGCCGGTCGCCCTGGCCGGCCTGAGCAAGGACGACCGCGTCCTGCGCATCACCGTCGCCGTCGACCTCGGCCCGCGCCTCGAGGTGGCCCGGTTCAGCCCGGCCGCGCAGGCCGCCTACGGCTTCGTCTCGGACCTCTTCACGGTCCTCTACGACCACATGCCGGTGTACGCCACCGAGCCCACCTCAGAGGAGAGCGCCGTCGTGGCCCCCTTCCTGCGGGCCGGCGACCGGACCTCCTGGACCGCGGCGCCGGTCTGGCAGTCCGAGGTGCTCGGCGCCGTCAGCGCCTGACCCCTCGCGGGTCAGCGCCCCACCTGCACGACATCGCACCTCGTCCTCTCACCGAGACGCGATCCCGCGGACCGCACCGGCAGCGCCGGAGCGGTCCGTCTTCCCCGAGATCCCGACCCGACGACAGGAGTCACCCGGTGTCCGAGCCGCAGCGCAGGTCCCACCCACCCCTGGTCTTCGGGGGCATCACCGAGGACGAGGCCTGGGCCTCCACCCCGATCACGCTGCGCGACCGGGTGCACTTCCGCACGGAGCGCGAGCTCCCGCTGGGGGAGTTCCGCCAGGCGCTGCCCGCCGGGGTCACGGTGACCCTCGACGAGGGCGAGGGCCTCTACCGCGTCGACGGCGACGCGGGCACCGCGGCGACGCTGTCGGCGCTGGTCAAGAACTGGTGCGCCGTCCACGGGCACCGGACGATCGGTCTGCGCGCCGAGAGCGGCGTCCGCCGCCGGGCCCCGCGCGACCTCCCGCCGCAGTTCCTGGCCGACCTGTGCCGGCACTACGGACCGGTCAGCCTGAAGCGGCTGCAGCGCAACATGAGCACGATCCGGCTGCACATCCCGGACAACGACGACGTCGTGCAGCAGGTCAGCGAGTGGGTCCTCAAGGCCGTCGCGCAGTACGACGAGACCAAGGGCGTCCCGTTCGGCGCCTTCCTGGCCACGCAGCTGTCCAAGTGGGTGCACGACCTGGGCCGGGCCGCCTTCGGCCGGACCGCGACCGACACGGAGAACAAGCAGCAGAAGGCGATCGCCGCCTTCGTCACCGAGCACCAGCGCCGGCCCACCGAGCGCGAGCTCGCCGAGCTGCTGGGGCAGAGCGTGGCGGTGCTGCGCAAGAACGCCCAGTCGGTGGCGACGCTGAACGGGCTGCGCAACCTGCAGTCCCTGGACGGCGTGCCCGACGGTGCCGACCACCTGCTGCCCGACACCGCGCAGGCGCCCGACGAGATCCTCGGGGAGGCCGAGCAGACGCTGCTCTCCCACGCCCTCACCGCGGCATGCGCCCCCGACGTCACCGCCCGCCCCGACCAGCGCGCGGGCCAGCCCAACGTGCTGGGCTGGGTCACCTGGTACCTGACGACGTGGGGCGGGCAGACCAAGACGCAGCTGTCGGCCGACCTCGGCACCTCGGTGCGGAACATGAACGTGCACGCCGACCGGGCCGAGCGGGTGCTCAAGGACCGGCTGCTGGAACTGGCCGGATGACTCGGATTGATGAGCTCGTCCCGCTGCCGATAGATGAGGTCAGTGGGACGGAAGCGCCGCGAGGGGCCGTCCGAGGACGCAACGGGAGCGTGGCCGCGATGTCGATGGTGTTCGAGCAGGAGACCCGGGTCGTCCTGGTGCCGCACTGGCTGTCGGCCGCGGACCGGGATGCCCTCGCCGTCGCGCTGGACGCCGCCCTCGACCGCGCCGACCTGCCCGCGAGCACCGCGGACCGGCTCATCGACGTCCTCACCGAGCTGCACGTGGCCCGGGCCCGCGACGTCGTCTGGCCCTCCTCGGCCGCCCGCGTGCGCCTGGTGACCGGCTGGGACCCCGACACCCTCCCGGTGCGGCTGTCGGCCATGGAGCTCGCCTGCACCCTCAGCCTGCCCGAGCTGCCGGCACCGGTGCGCGCTGCGCTCACCGGTGGCCGCAGCGTCTGACCCGCCACCCGTGTCCGCCCTGGGGTCGGCGCTGCGCCTGCTGCCCCGCCTGGACCGCCGCACCTGCGACCTCGACGACCTCGTGGACGCCGCTCGGCTGCTCGTGGCGGGCGGCCGGCCGGGCCTGCGCCTGGTGCTCGACGAAGACGACCCGCACCACCCCTGGCTGGAGGTGGAGGAGGACGAGCGCTCCCTGCGCACGGACCTCGCCGACCTCGCCGACGAGGTGGTCGGCAGCCAGCTGGACCTCGGCCCCGCGGGCCTCGCCGCTGCCCTGGACCGCTGGGTGGACGAGCGCCCGGTCACCGACGCGGAGGCCGCCCGCCGCGGCATCGCCGTCCTCGCCTGGACCGGGACCAGCGGCGGGGACCTGGCCTGGCAGGTCGCCGTCCAGCGCCGGACCGGTCTCGTGGGCTGGGCGCCGCACCCGTTCAGCGCAGCCGCCGACGTGCTCGGCATCCGCGAGGCCGCCCGCGCCCGGGCCGCCGACGTCGTGGTGCGCTGCACCGTCGAGGGCCCGGTGCTGCTCCTGGACGCCGACCAGCCGCACCTGGCGACCGCTGCGCTCAGCGCACCGGAGCAGATCCTGGCCCGCATGGCGGCCCTGGGCCTGCGGCTGTCCGAGGGGAGCGTCGTCGTCACCCCGGGCCGGCCCGTCGCGTGGGCCGGTCGCGCCGTCGCCGAGCGGCTGGCCGGCGAGACCGTCGAGCCGTGCGCCGTCCTGAGCTGGCGCGACGTGCTCGACCTCCCCTGGGCCTGACGCTCCCCGCTTCCCGGTGATCAGGTGACCTGATCACCGGGGTTCCGACCTCACCAATGGTGGTGTGGGTGGCGCCCCGTTCGTGCGGGTGGCCGGCTCGATCAGGCGGCGTGGTGGAGGACCCGGGCCGGCACCCGGAGACCGCCCTGCCACTGCTCGAACCGGACCCCGTCGACCAGCGCGGGCACGGGCTCGGTGAACAGCCGCTCGAGCCGGGCGACCTTCAGCGGCCATCCGGCGTGCAGGTCGACCGGCTTCACGTGGGAGCCGCGGAGCCCGAGGTCCACGAGTTCGTCGTGCTGGGCCTTCTCCCGCCAGACCGCCTCCGCCCCCGATCGCCCGCCCCACGGGTCGGTGACCTTGATCTTCCCGTCGCAGTTGAGGAAGACCCGGTACTCGGGCCAGAACATGTCGAGCACCGCGACCAACCGGTTCCCCTGCAGCACGGCCACCTGGAGCATCGGTGCGGGGAATCCGGATCCGCGCACCCGCAGTCTCGTGCGGGTCTCGTGCGGTGAGTGCGCCCCGACGGCCGACAGGCCGAACGCCGTCGACGCCCGGCCCGCACCACGCCAGTGGGTCTGGGCCAGGGCGGCCGCCGTGAGCTCGGCCGGTGTCACCCGGCCGTCGGCCAGCGCGTCGTCGACCGCGACCACGGTGTCCGCGATGTCCCGGTACCGGCCGACGTCCGCGAGCGTGCGGGCCAGCGACGTGACGGTCAACGCGCCGTGCGGCTCGACGGCCTCCGCCGGGAGAGGGGCCTCCAGGATGCGGTACTCGGTACCGGTCCGGAACTGCTCCTCGTCGGTCAGCCAGACACCGGTCGGCGCCTCGGCGGGGACGACGAGGCCGTGCAACCTCGCGGCCGAGGTGTGGCTGATGGTGGTGGGCCGCCCCAGTCTGCGGACGACGGCCGCGCACTCCAGCTCGTGGGTGGTGCCGGCCACCCCGTGCTGCAGCCAGCGGGCGGCGGTGGTGTAGATGCCGTACCGGATCCGCCGCCATTCTCCCGAGGCCACCAGCCTGCGGATCGAAGCGCGGTCCATGCCGACGGCGAGGGCGTCGGCTGCGGCGAAGACGCCGCCGTGCCGCTCCATGGCGGCGATGAGGTAGGGGTGCACGGGCGAACTCTGCGTCCACGGGGGCCCCGCCGGAACGGTGCGGCGCGTTCTGTGGACAGCCGTCCCCGCTGTGGACGACGTCCTGCGCCACCGCGTCGGTGCTCGCCGTCCGCACCAGTGGTGCGCCGTCCCCAGCACCGTTGGTGAGGTCCGTTCCACGGTGATCAGGTGACCTGATCACCGTGGAGCCCGCTGCGGTCGTCAGTCGAGGAGGTGGCCGAACTCCCAGTGCCACGGCTCGGGGTTCTCGCCGGTCGCCTGGGCCCAGTCCGGGTGCACCCAGCCGAAGTGCCCGGCGTAGGTGTCCATCCACTGGTGCTGGGCGGTGCCGAAGCCGTTCACGCCGCCGCACAGGTCCACCGCGAGGCCCCAGCCGTGGTTCGAGGTGCCGGGGACCGCGGTGATCCCCGGCTTGCGCTCGTGCGCGTCCTGCTGGGCGTCGTAGGAGCGGTAGGAGTCGGTGATGCACAGCGGCGTGCCGAAGGCCTGCTGGAAGGCCTGGGCCAGCGCGGTGTAGGCCACCGCCGCGTCGCAGCGGAGCAGGTGCCCACCGCCGATCGGGCACAGCGAGGACGCCGGGATGCGCCCGTTGGAGAAGCCGCCCCAGGCCGGGTCGACCGGTGCCGCTGCCACCGGCGCGGACGTCGCACCGCACGTCGCCGGGAGCGCGCCGGTGCCCGGCGGGACCGCGTTCGGGGTGGTGGAGGGCACGGTGGTGCGGATGCCGGTGGCCCCCTCGGGGAGGGGCGCGACGACGACCTGGTGGCGCACCGCCGAAGCGGTCACCACGAGGCCGTCGCCCACGGAGATGCCGACGTCGTCCAGCCCGGTGACGCTGTCCACGCCGAAGACCAGGTCGCCGGCCTGCAGCCGGTCGGCCGTCACGACCGTCCCGCCGGCCCACTGGGCGGGCAGGTCGGCGCCCAGGGCGGTCCCGGCCGCGGTCCAGACGGCAGCGGTGAGGCCACCGCAGTCGATGCCGGCGGTGCTGGTCCCGCCGGCCAGGTAGGGCGTGCCGAGCTGGGCGAAGGCGTAGCTGACCGCGGCCGCGGTCTCGGCGGACGGGACGTCGACGACCGCGCCGTCGACCACACCCGCGGCGACCCCGGGCACGACGGCGCCCGAGGCGTCGCGGGCCGGGGTCAGCGCGCCCGGGAGGTCGCCGTCGAGCAGCTGCTGGGCGGTGGGCAGGGTGACGCCGGCGGCCGTCAGCGCGGCCAGCCGGGTCTGCCAGGCGGTGCGGGCAGCGGCGTCGGTGGCCTGCTGGTCGGCCGGCGAGGGGGCGACGACCAGGCCGGCGAGGGCGACGGTCACCGCCGGGTCGAGCCCGGTGGCCCGCTCGTGGGCGGCGTCGGTGACGGCGGCGACCTGCTGGCGGGCGGCGGTGAGCACGGCGTCGGCGCCGGCGGCGCGGGCGGTGGCCGACTGCACGGCTCGCTCGGCGGCCTGGGCGGTGACCGTCAGCGCGGCCAGCTGGCGGCCGCTCCGCTCGGCGGCGACGGCGAGGGACCCGGCGAGGGCGGGATCGGCAGCGGCGGGGAAGCCGGCGGCGAGCGCGCGGTCGGCCGGGGTGTCCTGGTACAGCTCGCCCGCCCCGCTGCCGACGGCGGCCCGGGCGGTGGCGAGTGCGGCCTGCGCGGACGCGAGGTCGGTCTGCGCCGCGGCCACCCCGTTCTCGGCCGCGGTGACGGCCACCCGGGCGGCCTGCAGGTCGGTGGTCGTGGCCGTCAGCTCGTCGCGCAGCTGGGTCGCCGCGGCGGCCGGGTCGAGGGCGATCGAGGCGGCCGCCGGGGTCTCGCCCTGCACGCCCGAGACGACGACGGCGGCGACGAGGACGGCGGCCAGGGCACTGCCGACCGCACCGGTGCGGTGCGTCCACCGGCGCAGGGCCGCCACCCGGCGGGCCCTCGCCTCGGCCTTGCGCTGCGCGCGCGCGGCGGCGGCCTTCTTCCTGGCCAGGGCCCGCGCGCGCGCCTTCGCCCGGGCGAGCTCCTCGGGGGTCCGCGCCGCGGCGGTTGGCCGGGCAGGGGCAGGGGGGCGCGCGGGCACGGTGCTCCCCCCGCACCGGGTCGTGCCCACGCCGGTGGCGGGCAGTCGGTCGACCGGTGTCCACGGAGGGGATCGGGACACCGGGGGACCCGGTTGAGGGAGCTACCCCGTGGAGGGGGTGGGACTCACCCCTGCGGGTGAGGCGGCCACCACGCACCGTGCTCGGCCCTCAGCGGGATGCGGGTGGTGGCGCCGTCCTCGGTGGTGACCACCAGCTCGACGGCGGCCACAGCCCGGCCGTCCGGGTCGGGCAGCCGACGCCCGGAGGCCAGCGGCACCGGAGGCACGCGGAAGGTGTCCCCGTCGTCCACGTGTGCTCCGGGGCCGGCTCAGCGCTGGTCGAGCGGGACGAACGCGCGCTCGGTGGGCCCGGTGTACAGCTGCCGCGGGCGACCGATCTTGGTGGCCGGGTCCTCGATCATCTCGCGCCACTGGGCGATCCAGCCGGGCAGCCGGCCCAGGGCGAAGAGCACGGTGAACATGCGGGTGGGGAACCCCATCGCCCGGTAGATCAGGCCCGTGTAGAAGTCGACGTTCGGGTAGAGCTTGCGCTGCACGAAGTAGTCGTCGGTGAGGGCGACCTCCTCGAGCTGGCGGGCGAGGTCCAGCAGCTCGCTGTTGCCGCCGAGCTTGTCCAGCACGTTGTCCGCGGTCGCCTTCACGATGGCCGCGCGGGGGTCGTAGTTCTTGTAGACCCGGTGCCCGAAGCCCATCAGCTTGACGCCGGGCTCCTTGTCCTTCACCCGCTTGACGAAGTTCGGGATGTTGCCGCCGTCGGCCCTGATGCCCTCGAGCATCTCCAGCACCGACTGGTTCGCCCCGCCGTGCAGGGGGCCGAACAGCGCGTTGATGCCGGCCGAGACCGAGGCGAAGAGGTTGGCGTGCGAGGAGCCGACCAGCCGCACCGTCGAGGTGGAGCAGTTCTGCTCGTGGTCGGCGTGCAGGACGAACAGCATGTCCAGCGCCTTGACCAGCTCCGGGTCGGCCTCGTAGGGCTCGGCGGGGAACCCGAAGGTCATCCGCAGGAAGTTCTCGACCAGCCCGAGCGAGTTGTCCGGGTACAGGAACGGCTGCCCGACGGACTTCTTGTAGGCGTAGGCCGCGATGGTGGGCAGCTTGGCCAGCAGCCGGTAGGTGCTCATCTCGACCTGGTCGTGGTCGAAGGGGTCCAGGGAGTCCTGGTAGAAGGTCGACAGGGCGCTGACCGCCGAGGACAGCACCGGCATCGGGTGCGCGTCGCGGGGGAAGCCCTTGAAGAACTGCTTCAGGTCCTCGTGCAGCAGCGTGTGCCGGCGGATCTTCTGGTCGAAGTCCTCCAGCTGCGTCGGGGTCGGCAGCTCGCCGTGGATGAGCAGGTAGGACACCTCGATGAAGCTGGCCTTGCCGGCCAGCTGGTCGATCGGGTAGCCGCGGTAGCGCAGGATGCCGGCGTCGCCGTCGATGTAGGTGACCGCCGAGGTGCAGGCGGCGGTGTTGACGAAGCCGATGTCCAGCGCGACGTTGCCCGTGGTGGCGAGCAGCTTGCCGGTGTCGAAGCCGTTCGACCCCTCCGACGCGGTGCGCAGGGGCAGCTCGAGTTCACCCCCCGGGTAGTGCAGCGTGGCCGGCCGGGATACGTCGGGTTCTGCTGGCGCGCTCATCGGGAGCGACGCTACTGCCTCCGGCCCGTCACCGCGATGGACGGGTCCCCGACGGTGCAGCGCGTCCGGTCGGCCGGCTCGGGCAGTCGCCAGCGCACGGCGGAGTCGCGGCACCACGTCGCGGACGCGGCCGCCACGGCGAGCCACGGTCCGGCGACCAGCCGGGCGGGCTCGTCGGTTACGACCAGCTGCACGTCCAGGCCCGGGACGTCCTCGACGGCCGTCGCGAGAGCGGCCGTGACCGCGTCCGCGTCCGCGGCCGTCGCGGCCACGAGGAACCGTCCGGCGACCCCGCGGTCGCGGATGTCGTGGAAGGCCCGCAGCGTTGCGGCGAGCTCGTCGTGGGACGGCGAGGGTGCGGCCACGCCGACCGGGAACCGGCCGCAGGACGCCCGCAGGTCCTGGGCGACCACCGCACCCACGGCCGGACCGTGGGCGCGCTCGGCCAGCCCGGTCGCGGCGTCGACCGGCAGGCCGGCGGCGTGCTCGACGAGGGCGGCGGCGGCCAGGTGCACGGCTTCCAGCACCGGGGCGGCGTCGGGACCCTCCGCGAGCTCGGCCAGCCGCGCCGCGGCCACCTGGAGCACGCGGGCCCGGGCGCGCTGCCGCAGGGCGGGGTCGGCGAGGAAGCCCCGTCGGGACGCCCAGTCGGTGATCAGCGGCCAGTCCAGCACGCCGCGGGCCATGAAGGCCCCGTTCTGCGAGTTCTGGGTCGGGTGCACGCGGAACTTGCTGAGCACGCGCGGGGTGTAGAAGGCGCCGCCGCGCTCGAGCAGCTTGAGGTGCTCGGCCAGGTCGCCCAGGATCTGCAGGAGGGCGCCGTCCGCGCGGAGCAGGTCGTCGGGGTCGACGTCGGCCCGTCGGACGAGCACCGAGGTGAGCTCCCCGACGAGGTTGCTGCAGGAGACCAGCATGCGGTCACCGAGCTCGCGGCCCTCGAGCACGCCGGGTCGGTCGGCGAGGGCCGGGAACTCGTGCCCGGGCACGGGACGTCCGTCCGTGTCGACGAGGCACCGGCGGGAGAACGCCAGGTGCAGACCGGGCTCGGACTCGATGCCCCGGACCAGGGTGCGGACGCACTCCGGGACCAGCAGGTCGTCGTGGAGCAGGAACTTCACGTACTCCCCGCGAGCCTGCGCCAGCAGCGCGGCCGGGTTGCCCCACGGGCCCTTGTTCTGCTCGTGCCGGATGACCCGGATCCGCGGGTCGGCCGCCGCCAGCTCCGCGAGGATCTCCGGCGTGCGGTCGGTGGAGGCGTCGTCCCCGACGAGGATCTCCAGCTCGCGGTGGGTCTGCGTGGTGGCCGACCGCAGGGTGTGCCGCAGGAAGCGTTCCCCGTTGTAGGTGGGGATGAGCACGCTCACCAGGGGTTCGGTCACGGTCGGAAGCTCCTCACGGCGTCGATGACGGTGTCCCGGTCGGTCGCCGACAGGTGCGGCCCCATCGGCAGGCTCAGCACCTGCGCGGCCAGCGCGTCGGCGACCGGGAGGTGCTGCCGGGCCAGCGGGGTGCCGGCGAAGGCGGGCTGCCGGTGGCAGGGCACGGGGTAGTGGACGAGGGTCTGGACGCCCCGCGCGGCCAGGTGCTGCTGCAGGGCGTCCCGGTGCGGCGTCCGGACGACGTAGAGGTGCCACGCCGGTTCGGTGCCGACCGGGACGACGGGCAGCTCCAGGTCGCAGTCGGCCAGCCCGTCGGCGTAGGCCGCCGCCACCGCGACGCGGCGGGCCTGGTGCACCGCGAGGTGCCGCAGCTTGACCTCGAGCAGCGCCGCCTGCAGCTCGTCCAGCCGGCTGTTGTAGCCGACCTCGTCGTGCACGTACTTCACCCGGCTGCCGTAGTTGCGCAGCGACCGGACGCGGGCAGCCACGTCGGTGTCGGACGTGGTCACGGCACCGCCGTCGCCCAGGGCGCCCAGGTTCTTGCCCGGGTAGAAGCTCCAGGCCGTGGCGTGGCCGTCGGCACCGACGGGGACGCCACGGGTGCGGGCACCGTGCGCCTGGGCCGCGTCGTCCACCAGCACCAAGCCGTGCCGGTCGGCGATGTCGAGCAGGGGGGCCAGGTCCACGGGGTGGCCGTACATGTGCACCGGGAGGAGTGCCCGGGTGCGGGGGCCCACGGCGGCGGCGACGGCCGCCGGGTCCCAGGTCCCGGTGGCCGACTCGACGTCGACCGCCACCGGGACCGCCCCGAGGTGCAGGACGGCGAGCCACGTGGCGACGAAGGTGTGCGAGGGGACGACGACCTCGGCACCCGGCCCCACACCCAGGGCGCGCAGGGCCAGGACGAGGGCGTCGAGCCCGCTCCCCACCCCGACGGCCTCCCGGGCGCCCACCTGCGCAGCCCACGACGCCTCGAAGGCGGTCAGCCGGGGACCCAGCAGGACCCGGTCGCTGCCGATGACCGCAGCGGCTGCCGCGGTCAGCTCCTCGTGCATCTCCCGGTGCAGGGCCTGCAGGTCCAGGAAGGCGACCTGGTGGTGGCCCGTCGCCGTGCTCACAGCCCGGCGGCGTCCGGCACCTCGCCCGCCGCCTCCGCGGCGCGGCGGGCGGTCACGAACGCGGGGTAGTCGCGGTAGTAGTCGTCCTCGGCGTAGGGCTGGGACGCCAGCACGAGGCAGACGCTGCCGGAGGAGAAGTTGCCCAGCTCGCGCCAGACAAGCCGGGGGAGCAGCAGGCCGTAGTAGGACCGGTTGAGGTGGAAGCGGGTGCTGGTGGTGCCGTCGTCGACGAGCACGTCGAAGCTGCCCGCCGCGGCCACGATGAGCTGCTGGAGCCCGTGGTGGGCGTGGCCCCCCCGGGACTCGCCACCCGGGACGTCGTACAGGTAGTAGACCCGCGCGATGTCGAAGGGCACCTGGTCGCCGGACTCGACGAACGTCAGGTTGCCGCGGGGGTCGGCGATGCGGGGCAGGTCGATCAGCCGGCACCCGGAGCCGGGGCCCTGGACCCGCGTGTCCCAGTCGCCGACGCGGCGGCCGGGCGCGGGCGAACGCTGGTCGATGACGGTCATGCTGTGGTTATCGGCAGCGCGGCCGGCGGACAGGTCGGCACGGGGAGGGGCGGTCGGGATGCAGGGAGCGACGACGGACGGCGGGGCGGCGCCGATCGCCGGCCTGGAGTTCCACCACGTCGGGTTGGCGTGCCGGGACCTCGCCGCGGAGACGGCGGCGCACGCGCTGCTGGGGTTCCGACCCGAGGGCGAGGTCTTCGAGGACCCGCACCAGCGGGTCCGGGGGTCCTTCCAGGTGCTGGGGTCGTTCCGGGTGGAGCTGCTGGCCCCGCTCGACGAGGAGTCGCCGGTGCAGGACTGGCTGCGTCGCGGCATCCGCATGTACCACGTCTGCTACGAGACCGACGACCTCGCCGGCGCCCTCGACGCCCTGGGCCGGGGAGGGCACCGGGCGGTGTCCCGGCCCGCCCCGGCGGTGGCCTTCGGCGGACGTCCGGTGGCCTTCGTCATGCTGCGCACCCGCAGCCTGGTGGAGCTCCTGCAGCGCTGAGGACGACCCGCCGGCTCAGGACCGCGTGCGGCCCACCAGGCGGGCGGCCCGCTGGCTGGAGGCCAGCAGCGGCGGACCGATCCTCGCCCAGTCCTCGGCGGTGACCCGCATCTCCACGGCGTCGTGGGTCTCGCCGGCGATGGTCGCGTGGGCGGGCAGCACCCGCGTGCGCGTCGCGCCGTAGCGCTCGTGCAGGGCGACGACGGACTCGTTGGCGGCGAGGGTCCGGGTGACCAGGGCGCCGAGGCCCAGCACGCCGAAACCGGCCTCGTGCACCAGCCAGACGGTCTCCGCGCCGGCCAGGGACCGGGGCTGCAGCACCCACCGCCCCCACTCGGCTTCGCCGTCGGCGATGTCGTACAGGCCGACGAACCCCTCGACGGCGCCGTCGGACAGCCGGTGGACGGCCCAGTACAGGTCGCCGGGACGCCGGGAGTAGGCATCCAGCCAGCGTTCCTGGTCCGCGACGTCCGGGCTGGTCTCGTGGATGAAGCCCGAGCGCCGGGGATCACGACGGAGCGCGACGATGGCCGCCGCGTCGCCGGGGACCACGGGCCGCAGCCCGAACGCCGGACCGGCCACGTGGACGTCATGCAGCACGGAGGCGGTCCACCCTCGTCGCGATCGCGGTGGTGCCGTCGAGCTCGGTGAGGGACTCCTCGGGGAAGAGGACCCCGAAGGTCTCCTCGAGCGCGTAGATGATCTCCACGTGCGCCAGGCTGTCCCACGCCGGCGTCGCCGAGCGCAGGACGGGGCCGGTCACGGGGGCCGGCAGGGCGAGGACCAGCCCCAGCACCTCGTTGACACGGGCCTCGGTGTCGGTGTCGGTCACGTCCTGTCCTCCCAGTGAAGGGTCACCGGGGAGTCGGCGACCACGGTCCTGCACTCCTGCGGGCCCCAGTCCACCAGCACGTCGGCGGCGTCCACCACCGGGTCCGCGGTGCGGCGGCGCAGCCAGGCGCGGGCCGGCTCGTTGCGCGGACCCGGCCGGTAGCGCAGGCGCACCCCGGGCGTCGAGGCCAGGTCCAGGAGCCGTTCGACCGCCGCGGCCAGCAGCACGTCCTCGACGCCCCGGCCGAGGGCGCGGCAGCTGATGAAGGCCTCCTCGACCAGCAGCCCGCCGTCGTCGTCCCGCCGCCCGGCGACCACGGCGACCAGCCCGCTGTCGGACAACCGGTCGCGCAGCCGCGCCGTGACGACCCCGGCGTCCGCGGCCGCCATCCACCGGGCGAACGCGGCGGCCGGGGTGCGCCCGAGGGAGACGTTGAACTGGTTGGTGCGGGCCGCGAGATCGGCCACCCGGTCGAGGTCCTCCCGTGCGTCGAGGGCCAGGTCGATCCGCACGTCCAGCGACGCGAGGTAGCTCGCGGGGTCGGTCGTGGCGGCCGCGGCCCGGGTGGTGGCCGCGGCGAGGTCGGTGGCGCGCAGCCGGTCCTCGGTCGTCCGGACGTGGCCGTGCAACCCCGGGAAGAGGCCGAGCGCGGTGGCGGTGGCCCGGGGGTCGCCGGCCTGCACGAGACCGGCGACGGTGGTGCCCGCGGCGACCTCGGCGAGCTCCCCGGGGTTGTCGTCGACGAACACGACGGCGTCGGGGGCGATCCGCAGATCGGCGGCGACGGCGGCGACGCCCTGGCTCTTGGCCCCCCACCCGACGGCCCGTGCGCTGAAGTCCGACCAGCGCAGCGGGAAGTCCGGGCGCAGCCGGAACAGCTCCTCGACGTCCGCGGGTTCGTTCCGGGACACGACGGCCAGCAGGACGCCGTCGTCGGCCAGCCCTCGGAGGACCCGCTGGAGGTCCGCGTGCCCGTCGGTGAGGGTGACTCCCCGGGGCCCGTCCTCCCCGAGGACGCCGTCGTACAGCGTCATGTCCAGGTCGACCGCGACGGCCTTGACCCGGACCCCGGTCGCGACCGGGAGCCATCGCAGACCCAGCCGCTGGGCGACGAGCACGGTGGCGGCCGAGCTCAGCGCCGTGCCCCCGACGGCCTGCAGACGGGTGTCGGTGAACGCGTCTCCCAGCCGCGCCGCGACCGCGCCGAGGTCGGCCACGGCGACGTCGGGCAGGACGGTGCCGAAGCCGCTCAGCCGGTCGCGCAGGAGGCGGGCCCGGTCGTCGTCCCCCGGGCGGTCGACCACGAGGACCGGCGCCGTCGTCCGGGTCCGCAGCGCGGTGATCCGACCGATCAGCCAGTCCGCCACCTCGTCGGCTGCCAGGTGGTCGTACCGGGTGTGGTCCAGCCAGACGACCTCGACGTCGGGGCCGGGGTCCACGGCGTCCAGGGCGGCGAGGGAGTCGTCGTAGTCCGAGAGCTCGAACACCGCGGACAGCCCGGCGTAGGCCAGGAACGGCCCGGCCAGCGACGTCACGTACTCGACCGGGGTGTTCCGGTGCACCCGGACGCGGATCTCCCGCGTGGGCCACGACGGCGCCAGGCGCAGCAGGTCCAGCCGGCGCGGGTGCTCGGCGAGGACCCGCGACTGCCACTCCAGCCGGTCCAGCGAGTGCCGGACGGCCAGGGCCTCAGCCCCGGGCGACGACATAGATCTCGGCGGCCACGTCCGGGTACTGCTCGCCGAGCACCATGAAGGCGTCGAGCATCTCCTGGGTCCAGTGCTCGGAGGTCTGCGCGTTGGACACCGGCTTGAGCCAGTAGCCACCGGACTCCTCGACCACGAGACCCGCTGCGGTGACGTCGGCGAGCAGGCCCGCGGGGTCGTACACCCGGCGGTGGCCGTGGTGCAGGTCGGTCTCGTTGAGCTGGTCCTCGGTGCGGAGCAGCCCCATGAGGACGGCGGCCTGCCGGTGGATGCTGTGCGCGTTGGGCACCGCCGCCAGCACGACGCCTCCGGGCGCCATCCAGCTGCGCACCCGGCGGAGCAGGTCGACGGGGTCGACGACGTGCTCGAGCACGTGGCCCAGCACGATGGTGTCGAACAGCCGCCCGGGCTCGTACTCCTCGAACAGCGCCGGGACGACCGTCGCCGCCGGGAGCCGCTGGGCCAGCTCGCGGCAGAAGGCCGTCGACCCGTCGACCAGCGTGAGGTCGGCGAAGCGGGCGGCCAGGGCGTCGCTCATCAGCCCCTCGGCCGGCCCCAGCTCCAGGCAGCTGCTGCCGCGCCAGTGCCGGGCCAGGATCCCGGCGAGGTGACGCACGCTGGTCGGCATGGGGCCCTGGGCGTACCAGCTGTCCTGGGCGATGCGGTCCAGACGCTGCTGCTCGGTCGTGGGGGGTGCCGTCACGCCGGGCATGCTCCCAGCGCGGTCGGTGCCCGGCACGGAGCCGCCGGGCGACGCGCTGGGGCCGTGCACGTCCTGCCCCAGCCGTCGCAGCAGGCGCGCGAGCCGGTCAGGGGTGGGTCATCGACAGCACGTCGAGGGCGGCGTCCAGCTGCTCCTCGGTGAGCTTGCCGGCCTCGACGTATCCGCGCTCGACCACGACCTGCCGGATGGTCTTCTGCTCCTTGAGCGAGGTCTTGGCGACGATCGCCGCCTCCTCGTAGCCGATGTACTTGTTCAGCGGCGTGACGATCGAGGGCGAGCTCTCGGCGAACGTGCGGCACTGCTCGACGTTCGCGGTGATGCCGTCGACGCAGCGGTCGGCCAGCAGCCGGGAGACGTTGGCCAGCAGCCGGATCGACTCGAGCACGTTGCGGGCCATCAGCGGCAGCGTCACGTTCAGCTCGAAGGAGCCGGTGGTGCCGGCGAAGGTGACGGCGGCGTCGTTGCCGATGACCTGGGCGGCGACCTGGATCGCGGCCTCGGGCAGCACCGGGTTCACCTTGCCGGGCATGATCGAGGAGCCCGGCTGCAGGTCGGGCAGGGCGATCTCGCCGAGACCGGTGCGCGGCCCCGAGCCCATCCAGCGCAGGTCGTTGCAGATCTTCACCAGCCCGACCGCGATGGTCTTGAGCTGCCCGGAGGCCTCGACCAGGCCGTCGCGCGAGCTCTGCGCCTCGAAGTGGTCGCGCGCCTCGGTCAGCGGCAGCTCCATCTCGGCGGCCAGCGTCGAGATGATCTGCGCGGCGAAGCCGGGCGGGGTGTTGATGCCGGTGCCGACGGCCGTGCCGCCCAGCGGCAGCTCGCCGATGCGGGGGAGCGAGGCCTGCAGCCGCTCGACGCCGTAGCGGATCGCCGCGGCGTACCCGCCGAACTCCTGCCCGAGGGTGACCGGGGTGGCGTCCATCAGGTGGGTGCGGCCGCTCTTGACCACGGTCGCGAACTCGGTCGCCTTGCGCTCCAGCGACGCGGCCAGGTGCTCCAGGGCCGGCACCAGGACGACGACGACGGCGCGCGTGGTCGCGATGTGGATGGCCGAGGGGAACACGTCGTTCGAGGACTGCGAGGCGTTGACGTGGTCGTTGGGGTGCACGGCCAGACCCGAGGCCTCGGACGCGAGGGTGGCGATGACCTCGTTGGTGTTCATGTTGGACGAGGTGCCCGACCCGGTCTGGAACACGTCGATCGGGAAGTGGTCGTCCCAGTCGCCGCGCGCGACCTCCTGGGCCGCTGCCCGGACGGCCTGGGCGATGTCCGCCGGCAGCACGCCCAGCTCGGCGTTCACGGTCGCGGCGGCACCCTTGATGGCGGCCAGCGCCCCGATCAGCTCCCGCTCGATCGGGGTCCCGCTGATCGGGAAGTTCTCGACGGCCCGCTGGGTCTGCGCGCGCCACTTGGCGTGCGCCGGCACCCGGACCTCGCCCATGGAGTCGTGCTCGATGCGGAAGTCCTGCTCGGTGGCCACGCTGCTCTCCCGGGGTCTCGATCGGTGTCGGCTTGAGCCGTCCCGCAGACCCTAGACACCGTCCGGGCAGCGGTGCGACGAGGTCGGGCCGAGGGCACCCGCGGGACGACGCCGCAGGCCCTGGTGGCCCGGCCCGCTGACCCCTAGGGTGCGCATCGACGCCGCTCGAGCCCAGGAGCCTGCCGTGTCCCAGCCGCCCTACCCGCCGCCGGACGGGTCGCAGTGGAACCAGCCCGCGGGTCCCCAGGGCCCCCCGCAGGGCCAGTACGGACCGCCGCCGGGTCAGTACGGACCGCCGCAGGGCCAGTACGGACCCCCACCCGGCCAGCACGGTGCGCCGCCGTCGGGCAGCTCGGGCAACGGCAAGGTCATCGCGATCGTCGCCGGGGTCGTCGTCCTGGTCGCCGCGGTCGTCCTCGTGCTGGTCTTCACGGTCTTCGCCGGCGGCGACGAGGACAGCCGGGCCGCCGGCCCGCAGGCCGCGGCCTCGGCCCTGGCGTCCCAGCTCAGCAGCGCCGCGGCGTCCGGCGCCGGTGGAACGGCGCGCGCGCCGGGCCCGCTGGTCGACGCGACGGTCGAGCCGGACGGCCTGGGGGACGACGCCACCCTCGACGGCCTGGCGCAGGACTGCTTCGACGGGGACATGCAGTCCTGCGACGACCTCTTCCTGCAGTCGGACTACGACAGCGCCTACGAGACCTACGGCGACACCTGCGCAGGACGCCAGCCGGCGGACACCGGCCAGTACTGCACCGTCACCTTCCCCGACGCCTGAGCGCTCTCGGCCCCGGGAGGTCACCGGTGGATCACGACGAGTAGCCCTGCGTCGAGGGGGTCCTTAAGATCCGCTCGCCAGGGTCCGGAACCGAGGAGTCCACCGCATGTCGCAGCCCCCTTATCCCCCCAACGACGGTCAGCAGCCGTGGGGTGGTGACCAGTCGGGTCAGTACGGGCAGGGCCAGTACGGCCAGCAGCCCGGTTACGGCCAGCAGCCGCAGTACGGGCAGCAGGGCCAGGGACAGCCGCAGTACGGGCAGGAGCAGTACGGCCAGCAGTCCGGGTGGGGCCAGCAGCCGCAGTACGGGCAGCAGCCCTACGGCCAGCAGCCGCAGTACGGCCAGCAGCCCTACGGCCAGCCGCCCAAGGGCAACAAGAACACCGTCATCGCGCTGTCGATCGGCGCCGTCGTCGTCATCGCCGCCGTCGTGGCGGGCCTGCTGATCTTCGTGAACTCGGGTGACGACGACAACACGACGGCCCCGGCCACCGCGACCTCCGTCACGACGAGCTCGTCGTCCAGCTCCTCCAGCTCGAGCTCGTCCTCGAGCTCGTCGTCGAGCAGCTCCGACGACTCGGGCGACTACTCGGACTACGAGATCATCGACGGCACCCCGACCTCGCCCGACGGCCTGGGGAGCGACTCCGAGCTCAACCAGTACGCGCAGCAGTGCTACGACGGCTCGTTCCAGGGCTGCTACGACCTGTACATCAACTCCGACTACGACTCGCCCTACGAGTCCTACGCGAACACCTGCGCCGGCCGCCTGCCGCTGACCGAGAACTCCTTCGTCACCGACTGCATCAAGTACTGATCCCGGCACGACGACGGCCGGGCCCCCGCGGGGGCCCGGCCGTCGTCGTGTGCGGGGTCAGTAGGGCGGTTCGCCGCCCGAGAGCTGGTTGAGCTTCTCCAGCGAGTGCAGGCTCTCGATGGCCCGGATGGTGCCCGAGCGGGAGCGCATCACCAGGGACTGCGTGGTGCAGCCACCGGCCCGGTACTGCACCCCGCGCAGCAGCTCGCCGTCGGTGATGCCGGTGGCCACGAAGAACACGTCGCCGCGGACCAGGTCGTCGATGTCGAGCACCCGGTCGAGGTCGTGGCCGGCATCGATGGCCTTCTGCCGCTCGTCGTCGTCCTTGGGCATGAGGCGGCCCTGCAGGGCGCCACCCATGCACTTGAGCGCGCAGGCGGTGATGATGCCCTCGGGGGTGCCGCCGATGCCCAGCAGCAGGTCGACGCCGGTGCCCTCGCGGGCCGCGGCGATGGCGCCGGCGACGTCGCCGTCGGAGATGAACTTGATCCGGGCGCCGGCGTCGCGGACCTCCTGGGCCAGCTTCTCGTGCCGGGGGCGGTCGAGGATGACGACGGTGACGTCGGCCGGCCACGCCTTCTTCGCCTTCGCGACCCGACGGATGTTCTCCTTCACCGGGAGGCGGATGTCGACGACGTCGGCCGCGATCGGGCCGGTGGCGATCTTGTCCATGTAGAACACCGCGGACGGGTCGTACATGGCGCCGCGGTCGGCCACCGCGAGCACCGAGACGGCGTTGGGCATGCCCTTGGCCATCAGGGTGGTGCCGTCGACGGGGTCCACGGCGACGTCGCACTCGGCGCCGGTGCCGTCGCCGACCTCCTCGCCGTTGAACAGCATGGGCGCCTCGTCCTTCTCGCCCTCGCCGATCACGACCGTGCCGCGCATGCTCACCGTCTGGATCAGCGCCCGCATGGCGTCGACCGCTGCGCCGTCACCGCCGTTCTTGTCACCGCGGCCCACCCAGCGACCCGCGGCCATGGCACCGGCCTCGGTGACCCGGACCAGCTCCATCGCCAGGTTGCGGTCGGGGCGGATGCCCGTGGGCGGGGTCTGCTCGTGGAAGGCGGAGTGGTAGGTCGGGGCCGGACCGTCCGGTACGGGCAGGGACAACGAGGACCTCCTCGGGAGGCCGCCGCGCCGGTGGAGCACCGCCGGGCGACGGGATGGGGGAGCGCTGCTGCGATCCTAGGTGCATGGCCGACACCGCACCGCAGGGTCACGAGGCTCCCGAGGGCGCCCAGGCGGCCGTGGTCCGCACCTCCGCCGACGAGCGCGCGGCCAAGTTCACCGCCGCCAACATGGTGCGGTCGCTCCTCCCGCTGACGGTGATCGTGCTCGTCCTGGTGGGGTTCGTGGCGCTGCGGCAGAACTCCGCGGACCCGGTGCGCCCCGTCGAGATCTCCTCGGGCATCCAGCTGGCCGCGGCCCGGGCGGGCTACCCGCTGCTCGTGCCGCAGGACCTGCCCGACGACTGGCGGCCCACCAGCATCCGCACCGACGCCGGCAACGCCACCGAGGCCGGCGACCCCGTCACGCTGGCCATCGGCTGGGTGACCCCCGACGAGGAGTACGCGGGCTACGTCGTCGGCGACGACCCGCGGGCCGACGACCTGGACACCGTGCTCAGCGGTGCCACCGAGCAGGGCGCCGTGCAGATCGGCGACCGCTCCTGGACGCAGCTCACCACCGCCCGGGACGAGACGGCCTACCGCCTCGAGGACGGCGACGTCACCGCCGTGGTCACCGGTTCGGCGTCCGACGACGAGCTGCGCACCCTCGCCGCCGCGGTCGCCCCCTACTCCGCAGGCTGAGGCCCGGCCTTCGCCAACCGCTCGCGGGCGGCGTCCAGCCAGTGCTGGCACGTGCCGGCCAGCACCTCGCCGCGCTCCCACAGCGCCAGGGACTCCTCGAGGGTCAGCCCCCCGCCCTCGAGCTTGCGGACGACGTCGGCGAGCTCCTCGCGGGCCTGCTCGTAGGACTGCGTCGGGGGGTTCGCGGGGAGATTCCCAGCGGCGGGCTCGGGCGTGCTCATGGCTGCCCATCCTGCCGGTCGACCCGCACGGGGATGCGACCGCCGGCCACCCGCACGGTGAGCGGCTGGTCGTCGGCCACGTCGGCCGGGTCGCGCACCAGCTCGCCGTCGGCGGTCTGCACCAGGGCGTAGCCGCGGTCCAGGGTTGCCTGGGGCGAGAGGGCCGCCACCCTCGCCCGGGCGTGCTCGAGGTCCCGCGCGGCCAGGTCCACGCGGTGGGTCAGGGTGCGGGTGGCGCGGAGCCGGAGTGCGGCGACGTCGTCGTCCCGACCGGCGAGCAGCCGCTGGGGGTCGGCCAGCACCGGGCGACTGCGCACCTGGTCCAGCCAGCGCACCTGCTGGTCCAGCCGGCCGGTGACCAGGGCCAGCGCGCGGCTGCGCAGGCCGTCGACCAGTCGGCGCTGCTCGCCGATCTCGGGCACCACCCGGTGCGCGGCGTCGGTGGGGGTGGCCGCGCGGACGTCGGCCACGTGGTCGACCAGGGTGGTGTCGGTCTCGTGCCCGACGGCGGTGACCACCGGCGTGCGGCAGGCCGCGATGGCCCGCACCAGGCCCTCGTCGGAGAACGGCAGCAGGTCCTCGACCGACCCGCCACCGCGGGCCACGACGATCACGCCCACCTCGGGGTCGCGGTCCAGCCGCTGCAGCGCCTCGATGACCTCGCCGGCGGCCGACGGGCCCTGGACGACGCAGTGCTGCACCGCGAAGCGGACGGCCGGCCAGCGGCGGCGGGCCGTGACCAGGACATCCCGCTCGGCGGCGCTGTCCTTGCCGGTCACCAGCCCGACGACGGCCGGGGCGAAGGGCAGCGGCCGCTTGCGGACGGCGTCGAAGAGGCCCTCGGCGGCGAGCAGCCCGCGGATGCGCTCGATCCTGGCCAGCAGCTCGCCCAGCCCCACGGCCCGGATCTCGGTGGCCCGCAGCGAGAACGACCCGCGGGCGATGTAGTAGTCGGGGCGGGCGCGCACCAGCACCCGGGCGCCCTCGGTCAGGGCCAGCCCGGGCCGGTCGGCGACGTCGCGGGGGCAGGTGACCGGGATCGACAGGTCGGCGGCGGTGTCGCGCAGGGTGAGGAACACCGTGGCCGCGCCCCGTCGGGACAGCTGCGCGACCTGGCCCTCGACCCACACCTCACCCAACCGGCCGATGTACTCGGCGACCTTGCGGGCCACCGTGCGCACGGGCCACGGCTGCTCGGCGGAGGAGGGTGCGGTCACGGGTCGAGCCTGCCAGGTGCGGGGCCCGCGGGCTGCCAGCCCGCTGCCAGCCGGTGGACAGGGGGTGGGTGCAGCCTGCACCGGTGCGCGTGCGGACATGGACCGGGCTGGTCGGGGCGGTCGTCACCGCCGGGGTGCTCGTGGGCGCCGGTGCGCTGCCCTGGGTGGCGGCCCTGGACGCCGCGTGGCGGGTCGTCCAGGACCACCAGGGGCCCCTGTCGACCACGACGGTCGCGGAGGTGACGGAGCAGCCGTTGTCCGGGGTCACCCGGGTGCTGGCCGCCGACGGGTCGCTGATCACCGACTTCTACGACCGCGACCGGGTCCCGGTGACCGCCGACCAGATCGCCCCCGTCATGGGCACGGCCCTGGTCGACGTCGAGGATGCCCGCTTCTACTCGCACGGCGGGGTGGACCCGATCGGCACGCTGCGCGCGCTGGTGGCCGACGTCTCGTCCGGGGGCGCCGCGCAGGGCGGGTCGACGCTGACCCAGCAGCTGGTCAAGCAGACGCTGCTGCAGGACGCGACCACCACCGCCGGGCAGGAGGCCGCCACGGCCGACACCGTCGCCCGCAAGATCACCGAGGCGCGGCTCGCGCTGGCGGTCGACGCCCAGCTGACCAAGTCGCAGATCCTCACCCGGTACCTGAACACCGTCTACTTCGGGCACGGTGCCTACGGCGTGCAGGCCGCGGCGCAGACCTACTTCTCGGTGGACGCGTCGGGGCTGAGCACCCTGCAGGCGGCCACGCTGGCCGGGCTGGTGCAGAACCCGTCGGCCGACGACCCCATCGACCACCCCGACGCCGCGCAGGCCCGTCGCGACGTCGTGCTGCAGCGGATGCACGGCCAGGGCGACCTGTCCGACGCCGACCTGGCCGCCGACACCGCCGCGCCGGTGACCACCGCGCCGGGTCCGGACCTGCCGCAGGGCTGCGCGCAGGCCGTGGTCGGCGGCTTCTTCTGCGACTACGCCCGGCAGTACCTCACCGGCACGCTGGGGCTCACCGACCAGCAGCTCGACCAGGGCGGGCTGACCATCCGCACCACCCTCGACCCGACCGTGCAGCGCTCGGGCGACGCGGCCGTGGTGAAGACCGTGGCGGCCGACAGCCCGCTGGCCGCGGTCTACGACGTCGTGCAGCCGGGCACCGGCCACGTGCTGGGGATGAGCGTGAACCGCACGTTCGGCTGCAACGGCGACGACTGCACCTCGGTCGACCTGCCGACCGCGGCCGCCCGCGGCTCGGGGTCGACGTACAAGCTGTTCACCGCGGCCTACGCCCTGCAGCACGGGTACACCGCGTCGTTCACCCAGACCACGTCGAGCCCGTACACCTCGACGGTCTACAAGGAGAACGGCGGCACCCGGGGGGCGCCGTACGTGGTGGAGAACGCCAGCACCCACTACCCCGAGACCCTGGACCTGGCCGACGCGCTGGTGATGTCGTCGAACACCTTCTTCGTGGGGCTCGAGGACCACCTGGGCAGCGTCGAGGGGCCGGTGCGCGAGGCGCAGCAGCTGGGCCTGGCCTCGCTCACCGACGACCAGGCGCAGCAGATGGTCGACGGCGAGCAGGGGTCGTTCACCCTCGGCCCGATCGGGACCAGCCCGCTGGACCTGACCGACTCCTACGCCACGGTGTTCTCCGGCGGGACGCAGTGCGACCCCACCCCGGTCACCGCCGTGACCGGCCCGGACGGCGCACCGGTGACCGGCCCGGACGGCGCGGTGCTGGACACCGGCGACCACTGCACGGCCGACGCGCTGCCCGCGCCGGTGGCGAACACGCTCGCCCAGGTGATGCGCGGCGACGTGCAGTCCGACATCGGCACCGCCGGCCGGGCCCGCATCCCCGGGTACGACGTCGCCGGCAAGACCGGCACCGCCCAGCACAACTACTCGATCGCCTTCGTCGGCTCGACCCCGCAGTACACCGCCGGGGTCATGGTGTTCAACCCGGACGAGGACGTGGACGTCGGCGGCTACGGCGGGGACAAGGGTGCCCGCATCTGGCACGACGCGATGGCACCGGTGCTGGAGCAGACGCCGTCGACGTCCTTCCCGCCCGCCGACCGCAGCGTGCTGGGCGTGCCCGACGGGGGGGACTGCCCGTTCACCGAGGGCGACCTCACCCTCGTGTGCTGAGGCGGCTCAGTGTGCTGAGGCGGCTCAGCCCTGCTCGCGCTGCAGCTTCTCCTGCCGGTTGCGCAGCAGGGTCAGGAAGGGCGGACGGGCCTCGTGGGCCTGCTCGTAGGCCAGCAGCTCCTCGACCGTGACCGGCTGGTAGCCGCGGAGCCGGCCGCGCAGCTGCGCGATGGTGAACCCGTCGTACCCGGTGACCGGCGCCTCGGCGGCCGCCTCGTGCACCGCCTCGATCGCCTTCTCCGAGGCGGCGATCATCGCGTCGTCCTCGGCGGCGTCGTCGCTCATGTTCACGGCCAGCTCGTCGACGGTGGAGGTGATCTCGTCGGCGGCGGGGTCGTCGGGGAGGGCGGCGACGTCGGCGTCGGACAGCTCGACGCCACCCAGCTCGGCCGTCAGCCCGGTCGCGACGAGCTCCTCGGCGGCCAGCGTCTCGTCGGTCAGGTCGTCGTCGCCCACCGCAGCGGCCTCGTCGACCACGACCAGGGGGGTCTCCGGCTCGGGCTCGCTGTCGAAGGAGTCCTCGACGTCCACCGGCACCCGGTCGAAGGCCGAGGTGCGCGACCCGAGACCGCCACCCGGTGTGGCGGGGGCGACGTCGTCCACGTCGTCGTCGAAGGTGGCCAGCCCGGGCTCGGCGTCGCCGCGGAGGCCGGTGAGCACCTCGTCGCCGCGGGCCACCAGCCCGGAGTACTCCTGCTGCAGCCGCAGCGTGGTCTGCATGGCCAGGCCGATGGCCCGCACCGGCAGGGCGGGCAGCGTCGCGGGCAGCTTGCGCGCCTCGTCGAGCAGGGTGGCGGCCAGTCCGGCCACGGCGCGGACGGGTTCGGGGATCTCACGGGCCATGCCCCCAGCGTGCCCCAGCGGCGGCGGACCCGCGCTCCCGGGCACCGGCGCGGTTACCGTGGAGCCATGCCTGAAGCTCGCGGACGTGTCCTGCTCGCCGATCCCCGCGGCTACTGCGCCGGGGTGGACCGGGCGGTGATCGCCGTGGAGAAGGCGTTGGAGATCCACGGGGCGCCGGTCTACGTCCGCAAGCAGATCGTGCACAACAAGCACGTGGTGGCCACCCTGGAGCGCCGCGGCGCGGTCTTCGTCGAGGAGACCGACGAGGTGCCCGAGGGTGCGGTCGTCGTCTTCAGCGCGCACGGGGTGTCCCCGGCGGTGCACGAGCAGGCGGCGGCCCGCTCGCTGCGCACCATCGACGCCACCTGCCCGCTGGTGACCAAGGTGCACAAGGAGGCCCAGCGATTCGCCAAGGAGGACTTCGACATCCTGCTGATCGGCCACCGCGGGCACGAGGAGGTCGAGGGCACGATGGGCGAGGCCCCCGAGCGCACCCAGCTGGTGGACGGCGCCGACGACATCGCCAACGTCCAGGTGCGCGACCCCGAGAAGGTCGTGTGGCTGTCCCAGACCACGCTGTCGGTCGACGAGACCCTCGAGACCGTCGACCGGCTCAAGGGCCGGTTCCCCGGCCTGCAGGCCCCGCCCAGCGACGACATCTGCTACGCCACGCAGAACCGGCAGCAGGCCGTCAAGCAGATGGCCGGCGAGTGCGACCTGGTGCTCGTGGTCGGCTCGACCAACTCGTCGAACTCGGTGCGGCTGGTCGAGGTGGCGCTGGAGGCCGGGGCCCGGGCCTCGTACCTGGTCGACTACGCCTCCGAGGTCGACGAGGCGTGGCTCGAGGGCGTCTCCACCGTCGGGGTCACCAGCGGCGCCTCGGTGCCCGAGGTGCTCGTCGCCGAGCTGCTGGACTGGCTCGGCGAGCGCGGCTACCCCGACGTCGAGACGGTGAAGGCCGCCGAGGAGCGGCTGGTCTTCGCGCTCCCGCACGAGCTCAAGCAGCGCAAGCAGGCACTCGCGGTCGACACCGCCGCCGACTGAGCCCCGCACGCAGCAGGCGCCCTCCCGGATGACCGGGAGGGCGCCTGCTGCGTGTGCGGCTGGGGTCAGCGGCGGGCGACCAGCCGGACCACGGTGATGACCAGGGCCGCCGCGACGGCGATGGCCATCGCCGGGAAGCCGCGGATCAGCAGCGTGGCGATCGTGGGCAGCGAGAAGGTCGCCGACGGCGCCAGCACGATGTTGACGACGGCGACGCCCACGAAGACCAGGGGCGGGGCGACGACGAGGGTGCCGAGGTCGCGGCGCCGCACCAGCAGCGTGGCGACGACCACCGAACCGACCAGGGCGATCGTGGTGAGGGTGCCCAGGCCCACGCCGAGCAGGGAGTCGGCGCCGGCCCCGGCGAGGGTGACCAGGAAGGCCCCGAGGACGCCGAGGGCACCGCGGATGCCGCGCTGCGGCGGCGCGGTGCGGCGTGCCGTGCGGGGGCGGTCGCCCGCAGCCGGCCGCGGGGGGCGGGGACTGCGGGGGTCGGGGCGGGCGGGGGACCACTCGTCGTGGCCCGCCCGGCTGCGCGGCGGTTGCGACCGGGGCAGCGGGATGCCGCCACCCAGCTCGTCCCGCTGGCTGCGCTCGGCGCGCACAGCACCCTCCCGCCTGGACTCGACAGCACTGATCGGTGCGATCTTGCACCCCCTCGCTCCCGGCAGCACCCATGCATGGCCGCCGATCGGTCACGCCACGGTAACGGCCGGACCTGTCCAGGGGCTGGACGTCGGCCGTGACCGGTGTCGGGGTGTCGGCGCGGCCCTGGTCAGCCGAAGCGGAGGTCGTCGTCGGGCCGGCTGTCGGTGACCGGGCGCAGCTCGCGCACCTGGGCCTCGAGGGCGGGGGGCTGCGGGACCGGGACCGCGGCGACGCCGAGGTCGTCGAACCGGCGGGCGGTGGTCAGGACCGACCGCTCGTAGCTGCCCACGGTGTCGTTGTACCGGCCGACGGCCGAGCCCAGGGCCGAGCCGAGCCGGGTGAGGTGGCCCGACAGGGTGCCCAGCCGGGTGTGCAGCTGCCGGCCGACCTCGAGCACCGAGGCGGCGTCCCGGGCCAGGCGCTCGGTGCGCCACGAGTAGGCGACGGTGCGCAGCAGGGCCAGGAGGGTGCTGGGCGTGGCGATCACGACGTCGCGCCCGAAGGCGTGCTCGAGCAGGCCCGGTTCGGCCTCGAGCGCGGTGGTCAGGAAACCGTCGGAGGGCACGAAGAGCACCGTGAACGGTGCGGCCGAGTCGAACGCCGTCGGGTAGCGGCGGGCGGCCAGCGCCTCGACGTGCGTGCGCAGCTGGCGGGCGTGGTCGGCGACCCGCTGGACCCGGACCGCCTCGTCGGTGGCCTGCACCGCCTCGATCCAGCCGGCGAAGGGCACCTTGGCGTCGACCACGACCTGCTTGCCGTCGGCGAGGGTGACCACCAGGTCGGGACGCACCCCGGCGCCGACGTCGTTGACCGCCGCGGGCTGCTGGACGAAGTCGCAGTGCTCCAGCAACCCGGCGACCTCGACCACCCGACGCAGCTGCACCTCGCCCCACCGGCCGCGGACGTGCGGCGTGCGCAGCGCGGTGACCAGGGCGGCGGTCTCCTGCCGCAGCTGCGCCGAGGTCTGCCCGACGGTGCCCACCTGCTCGCGCAGCTCGCCGTGGGCGGTGGCCCGGTCGCGCTCGATGCCGGCCAGCAGCCGGTGCAGGTGGTCCAGCGACTCGTGCACGGGCTCCAGCCCGTCGGGTCGCGGTGCGCGCGCACGGAGGAGGGCGACGGCCCCCAGCGTCACCGCCGTGGCCAGCAGTGCACCGATCAGCAGGCCCAGCAGCAGGGCAGCGGCGTCCATGCCCGGCAGGCTGCCCCAGGGGTACGACAGTTCAGGCGGCGTGGGCGGCCTCGTGGTCGAGCAGCCAGCGCTTGACCGGCGTCCCCCAGCGGAAGCCGCCCAGGCCGCCACCGGTGGCCAGCACCCGGTGGCACGGCACGAAGAGCGCGGCGGCGTTGCGCGCGCAGGCGCCCGCCGCCGCGCGGACCGCGGCGGGGCGGCCGCACCGGGCGGCGAACCCGGCGTAGCTGTCCGGGTGGCCGGCCGGCACCGTGCGCAGCACCTGCCACGCCTCCTGCAGGAACGGGCCCGAGCGCTGCGACACCACGACGCCGTCGATGGCCGCGACGTCCCCGGCGTGGAAGGCGTCGACGACGTCCAGCACGGGCAGCCGGTCGGCGGCCACGACCGCGGCGGGGCGCAGCGAGCGGTGCACGACCGGGACCAGGTCGTCGACCTCCGCGGTCCAGCCGCTGGCCAGGACGGCGTCGGTCGCCTCGTCGACCAGGACGGTGAAGGGGCCGATGGGGGTGGCGGTGGTGGCGTGCAGCGCGGTCACGACGGGACCTCCGGTGTCGGGTGGCGGGTGAAGAGGGTCGGGGCGGACATCGCCCACAGGTGCAGGACGGCGTACGAGCGCCAGGGGCGCCAGCGGGTGGCGGCCTCGGCGTCGGAGCTGCCGAGCGCGGTGAGCGACCGGCGCAGCGCGAGGTCCCCGGGGAGCCAGACGTCGGGGTCGCCCAGCCCGCGCAGCGCGACCAGGGCGACCGTCCAGGGGCCGATCCCGGGGACGGCGAGCAGCGCGCGACCGGCCTCGACCCGGTCGGCCCCGGGACCGAGGTCGACGTCCCCGTCGGCCAGGCCGGCGGCGAGGGCGTGCACGGTGCGGCGGCGGTTCCCCGTGAGCCCCACCGCGGCGAGGTCGGCGTCGACGAGCGCCTCGGGCCGGGGGAAGGCGTGGGTCAGCGTGCCCACCGGCTCGGGCAGCGGGGTGCCCGCGGCGGCCAGCACCCGGGCGGTGAAGGTGCGGGCGCCGGCGAGCGAGACGTGCTGGCCGAGCACGGCCCGGACGGCGGCCTCGGCGGCGTCGGGGTGGGTGGGCACCCGACGCCCGGGGGCCGCGCGGACGAGCCCGGCCAGTGCGGGGTCGGTGGCCAGGACCTCGTCGACGGCCAGCGGATCGGCGTCCAGGTCCAGCAGGTGCCGGCAGCGGGCGACGGCGACCCCCAGGTCGCGCAGCTCGGCCAGCCGCAGCCGTGCGGTCACCGAGGTGCCGTCCGCCGCGGGGGACAGGCGCACGACGCCGGGCCCGTGCGGCAGGTCCAGCACCCGGGAGAAGGTCTCGCCGTCCCACTCCTCGAGCCCGGCGACGGCGTGCCCGCCCAGGAACAGCAGCACCTCCGGGGCGCAGAACGGGGCCCGGGCGGCCAGCCGGAGGGTCAGCCACCCCGAGGGCCCGGCGGCCGGGCGGCGGGAACCGCGCAGGGCGCTCGGCGTGGTGGCGAACACCTCGCGCACCGTGTCGTTGAACTGCCGGATGCTGGCGAACCCGGCGGCGAAGGCGATGTCGCCGACCGGCAGGTCGGTGGTCTCCAGCAGCACCCGGGCGGTCTGCGCCCGCTGCGCGCGGGCCAGGGCCAGCGGTCCGACGCCGAGCTCCCCGACGACGAGGCGGTGCAGCTGGCGCTCGCTGTAGCCCAGGGCGGCGGCCAACCCCGCCACGCCGCTCCGCTCGACCTCGCCGTCGGCGATCAACCGCATCGCACGGGCGACCACGTCGGCGCGGACGTCCCACTCGGGCGACCCCGGGACGGCATCGGGGCGGCACCGCCGGCAGGCCCGGAAGCCGGCCGACTGCGCGCCGGCCGCGGTGGGGTGGAACTCGACGTTGCCCGCCAGCGGGGTGCGGGCCGGGCACGACGGGCGGCAGTAGATGCCGGTGGTGCGGACGGCGGTGAAGAACCAGCCGTCGAACCGCGCGTCCCGGCTGGCCACCGCGCGGTAGCAGCGCTCGGCGTCCAGCCCGCGTCCCTCCAGCAGCTCGGTCACGGCACCGAGCATGCCAGCGGTGCCCGAGCAGCTCTGGCGGGAATCGGACACGGTGGTGCCGGCTCGGGGTGAGGCTGCCGATGAGGGTCGTGATCGGTTCCCCTCGTCGCACAGGCAGGCAGCAGGCATGGACGTCCTCATCTGCAAGACCAAGTACTCCGGCCTCAGCTACCACCGGGTCGAGGAGCCGGCCCGCGCCGTGAACGAGGCCGGGGTCGGGGTGCGCGTGACGGTGGCCCAGGGGCTCTCGACGACGATGAGCCGGGGCGCCGACTCCGTCGTCCTCGACGTCGACGACCAGGGCGCCGACGTCGTGGTGCTGCAGCTGCCCAAGACGGTGGAGCTGCTGCAGTGCATGCGCATCCTGCAGGCGCGGGGGGTCGCCGTCGTCGTCGAGATCGACGACCTGCTCTCCGGCGTCCCCTTCGGCCACCAGGGCCACGGCATCGTGCGCAGCGGGCTGGCGCAGCGGGCCGCGGACTGCGCGCGGGAGGCCGACATGGTCACCGTGACGACGCCGGCGCTGCGCGACGAGTACGCCCGCCACGGCCGTGGCGCCGTCGTCCCCAACGCCATCCCGCGGCGGCTCGCCGAGCTCCCGCCGGCCTACGAGCGGACGTCGGACGTCGTCGAGATCGGGTGGACCGGCAACGTGCTGGGCCACCCCTACGACCTGCAGGTGATGGGCTCCGGGCTCGAGCAGGCGCTCTCGGCCACCGCGGGGAGCAGCCGCTTCACCGTGCTCGGCCAGAAGTTCGACATGCAGCAGCGGCTGGGGTTGACCACCGACCCCCGTGAGGTGCTGTGGCTGCCCGAGGTCGACGCCTACATCCAGGCCATCGGCGAGCTGTTCGACGTCGGCGTCGCCCCGCTGCGCATCGACAAGTTCAACACCGCGAAGAGCTGGCTGAAGGTGCTCGAGTACTCGGCCCGCGGGGTCTACTCGGTGCGCTCGGCCAGCGCGGAGTACGAGCGGCTGGGGCTGGGCTGGCGCGCCAAGGCGCCCAAGGACTGGGCGAAGGCGCTGACCAAGGCCGTGCGGGACGACGAGTGGCGCCGGGAGCAGGCCCGGGCCGCCCACCAGGTCGTGCTCGACCAGCACCTCACCGAGCACAGCGTCCCGCTGTGGCTGGGGGCGTGGCAGCGGGCGGCCGAGAACCGGGCGACGGCGCTGCGTCGTGGCGCGGTGGCGGTCGGCTGACCCACCCGGGCCCGTACCCTGGTCCGACGTGGCTCTCTCCATCGGCATCGTCGGTCTGCCCAACGTCGGCAAGTCGACCCTGTTCAACGCGCTGACCAAGAACGACGTGCTGGCCGCGAACTACCCGTTCGCGACCATCGAGCCCAACGTCGGTGTGGTCGGTGTCCCCGACGAGCGCATCGCGAAGCTGGCCGAGGTGTTCGGCAGCACCAAGCAGATCCCGGCCACGGTGTCCTTCGTCGACATCGCCGGCATCGTGCGCGGGGCCAGCGAGGGCCAGGGTCTGGGCAACAAGTTCCTGGCCAACATCCGGGAGTCCGACGCGATCTGCCAGGTCATCCGGGTGTTCACCGACCCCGACGTCGTGCACGTCGACGGCAAGGTCTCGCCGAAGGACGACATCGAGACCATCAACACCGAGCTCCTGCTCGCGGACCTCCAGACGCTGGAGAAGGCGATCCCGCGGCTGGAGAAGGAGATGCGCAAGGACAAGGACCGCAAGGCCCTGCACGACGCCGCGGTCGAGGCGCAGAAGGTGCTCGACGGCGTGCAGACCCTCTTCAGCGCCGGTGTGGACGCCGAGCCGCTGCGCGAGCTGGGCCTGATGACCACCAAGCCGTTCCTCTACGTGTTCAACGTGGACTCCGACGAGCTCACCAACACCGAGCTGCTCGACGAGCTGCGCGCCCTGGTCGCCCCGGCCGAGGCGATCGTGCTCGACGCGCAGACCGAGGCCGAGCTGGCCGAGCTGCCCGACGAGGAGGCCGCCGAGCTGCTGGCCGCCGTCGGCCAGGACGAGCCGGGCTTGCACCAGCTCGCCCGCGTCGGCTTCGCCACCCTGGGCCTGCAGACCTACCTGACCGCCGGCCCCAAGGAGTCCCGGGCCTGGACCATCCCGGTCGGCGCCACCGCGCCGCAGGCCGCCGGGGTCATCCACACCGACTTCCAGCGCGGTTTCATCAAGGCCGAGGTCGTCTCCTTCGACGACCTGGTCGCCGCCGGCTCGATGGCCGCGGCCAAGACCAAGGGCCAGGTGCGCATCGAGGGCAAGGAGTACGTCATGGCCGACGGCGACGTGGTGGAGTTCCGCTTCAACGTCTAGCGAACCCGGCTGCCGAGGAGCAGGTCGCGCACCGACGTCCAGGTCCGGTCGGCGTCCTGGAGCCAGAAGTCGTGGCCGACCCCGGTCAGCCGCCGGACGTCCCAGCCCAGTGCCTCCAGACGCGACGCCGTCGGGTCCGGGAGGACGGCGGGCGAGTCGTCGGACAGCACGATCGTCGAGGGGACCGCGGGAGCGGCGATCGGCGCCGGCGAGTGCGCGACGTCGCGGAAGACGCGCAGGGCCATCCCGCGGTCGAACCGCGCGGTCGCCGCGTCCCGCAGCCGCGCGTCCTCCGGCGACGGGGCCGGACGACCGCGGCTGCGCCGCTTCTGGGCGAGCGCGGCCACCGCGAGACCCACCGGCGCGGTGGCCCAGAACAGCCGCCCGGCGAGGCCCCCGGTCGGGAGCCCGAGCCGGAAGCCGGGGTCGAGGTAGACCGCGGACGCCGGTGCCAGCCGCGCGACCGCCCGCTCGAGCACCGAGCCACCCAGGGAGTGGCCGACGACGACGTCCAGCCCGACAGGCAGGGTCTCGACGAGGTCGTCGGCGAACGCGCCGACGGAGTAGTCGGTGGCCCGGTCGCTGCCCCCGTGCCCGCGCAGGTCGACCGTGGTGACGGTGACCCCGCCCGCGGCGACGAGGCGCTCGGTGAGCCCGCGCCAGGTCGCGCCGTCGGCCCCCAGCCCGTGCACCAGGGCGAGCCGGCGCGGGCCTGCGCCGTGGACCTGCGTCGCCAGCTTCACCGCACGGCCTTGACCGGGCGGATGGCGATCGCGCCGAGCATGACGAAGACGATGCCGGAGACGAAGAGCACGGGGTATCCACCGGTGAGCGTGACGAGGCCGGCGGCGATCGAGGGGCTCATCGCCTGCGGGAGGGTGGTGGCCAGACCCAGGATCGCCAGGTCGCGACCGGCGCTGCTGCTGCCGGGGCGGGCGGGCAGCACCTCGGTCATGAGGGCGAGGTCGATGGAGATGTAGGTCCCGAACCCGAGGCCCAGCAGGAAGGCGTAGACCAGGATGCCGGTGGTCGTCGGCATGACGAGGGGGACGGCGAGGGCGACCGCCATGACGACCGAGGACCAGACGATGAAGGGCTTGCGCCTGCCGACCCGGTCGGAGAGCCAGCCGCTGCCCGACGCCGAGACCAGGACCCCCACGAGCAGGACGACGCCCATCGTGGCGGCGAAGGAGTTGGACTCCTCGTCACCCAGGCCGATGTAGTCGCGCAGGATGTAGAGGCCGTAGGTCTGCGCGCCGTAGAACCCGATCACCATGAGGAAGCGGGACGCGAAGGCCCAGGCGAAGTCGGGGTGCTGGCGGGGGCTGACCCAGAACCCGCGCAGGAACTCCCGGGCACCGGTGCGCTCGCGGGGCAGGTGCGTGCTGGGCTCGTCGCGGTTGACCAGGACGAAGACGCCGACGACGACGAGCACGAGCCCGGCCAGGACGACGTAGGGGAGCGAACCCTGCGTGGCGGTGCTGCCGGCGACGGCCACCCCGACCGCGTTGCCGATGGTGATGCCGACCCCGATCATCGCGGAGACGCCGCCGCGGCGGGCCGCGGGGTAGCGGTCGGGCACGATGGCCGTCGCGGCGGCCTGCAGGGCGTTGACGCCGACCTGGACCACGAGCCACACCAGCGCGACGGTGAGCACCGACTGCGCCATCGGCAGGCCCACGAGGAACCCGCTCGTGAGCAGCGCGCCGCCCACCATCCACGGGGTGCGGCGGCCGAAGCGCGACCGGGTCGAGTCGGACAGGGCGCCGGCGATCGGCTGGGCGAAGATGTTGGCGATGAAGGCGACGGTGGTGACGATCGCGAGGTTGCCGATCTTCCCGGCCTCGTCGATCCCCGCCACGATGTTCGGCAGCAGGATGCCGTTGCCGCCCGAGTTGACCGCGAGGATCGCGACGTAGACCAGCAGGAGCCCGGTCGACATCCGCCGCATCCGGGGCGCGGGTGCCGGGGCCGCCCCGGTGGGGTCGCCCGGCAGGGCGGTGGTCGGGATCTCGCTGGTCGCCATGGTCTCTCCTGGTTCGAGCCGGCTCGTCTGCACCGGGTGCTGTGACGCTAAGCACCCCGGGCTGGCCGGACGATGGGCAACCTCTCCACGGAACGCACTCCGGTACGGGGGGTCTGTCCACACCCGTGCCTCACGTCCCCAGGTTGGCCCGCAGCGCCGCGACGCAGGCCGCCGCGCCGTGGTCGGTCATGATGATCGCGGCGTGGTCGACCGCGTCCACCAGCTCGGCGGAGACGATCGCCGGGGTCGCGGCGACCAGGCCGGCCACGTGCGCGGCCGCGTACATCGGCGGCGAGCCGGCCCCGGTGCTCCAGGGTGCGTGGACCAGCCTGATCGGCGCCCGCACGGCCGCGAGGGCCTCGGCCGGAGCCGTGGAGGTGAAGACCGAGACGGCGTCGGCGACGACCGTCTCGAGGTCGCGGTGCACGGTCACCCCGCCGTCGACCGCCGCCAGGTCGTGCGCCACCAGGGCCAGCATGCGCGGGTCGTCGTCCCCGGTCAGCGGCGCGACGCCACCCCGGTAGTGCACGAGGTAGGCCGCCTCGTCGGTCCAGACCTGGTCGGTGGCGTACTGCGCGCGGAGCTTCGGCGCGACCGCCTCCGCCGGCGGCGGCCCCTGCTCGCCGACCTCGAGCGGCAGCCCGCCGTCGACCAGGGTGACGGTGCGGACCCGGTCGGGGTGCCGGGCGGCGAGCTCGGCGACGACGAAGCCGCCCAGCGACATGCCGAGCAGGTGGACCTGGTCGAGCCCCAGCGCGTCGAGCAGCGCGACCAGCTGCTCGGCGTGCGCGGGCACCGAGGACGGGCCGGGTCGGGCCGGTGTCCCGCCGCGGCCGGCGAGGTCGGGGGCGACCACGCTCACCTCCGGCGCGGCGTCGAGGACCCAGGACCACAGCCGGTTGTTGCTGGACACGCCGTGCACCGCGAGCACCGGCTCGGTCGTGCCGGGCCGGGTCAGCACCTCGAACGGCCCGGCCGCGGTCTCGACCACCTCGGTCGTGGCGCCGGTGCCGTCCTCGCCGGCGGTTCGGGGGAGGCTCGGCTGGTGGACTGCGCTGTCGTCTGTCATGGGAGCACCAGATCACGGACGACGCCCCGGCGACGTGGAGACCGTGCACGTCGTCAGCGGGTGCCGGTGGAGGTTCCGGCTCGTCCGATCGGTGGCATCAGGGCGTGGTGCCGCAGCGGCGGACGGCGCCCCGGGTCACCTGCTCGGTGACGACCCAGACGGCGATGACCTCCGCGGCGAGCAGACCCACCAGCACCAGGAGCTGGGCAGCACCTGCCTGCAGGGCGCTGCCGCCGCCGAGGAGGACGCCGACGTAGGCGCCGGGCAGCGTGACCAGGCCGACGGTGCGGGTCTGGTCCAGCGCGGGCACCAGGGCGGTGGCGGCGACGGGTCGGGCCACCAGCAGCGCTGCGTCCCGGGGCAGGAACCCCAGCGCGAGCGCGGCCTCGACCTCGCCGTGCCGCTGCTCCAGCTCGTCGAGCATGCGCCGTCCGGCCAAGGAGGTCGCCGCCATCGCCCCGCCGATGACGATCCCTGCGACCGGGACGACGGCCTCCCCGCGCAGCGGGACCGCCCCGCTGGCCAGCACCAGCGCCAGCACCGGCAGGACCCCCGCGGCGAGGGGTGCGGCCAGCCGGAGGGCCCGGCGTGCTGCTCCCCGACCCCGGGCAGGACCACCGGTGACCCGGCCGGCCGAGGTCGCCGCGGCGACGCACAGCATGAGGACCGCGAAGGCGGCCGACGCCCACAGCGACCCGACGACGACCACGATCAGCGAAGACACGACGGCGAGCTGGGCCGCCGCCCGGAGGCAGGCCCGCAGGACCGGTCGCTCCTGGCCCAGGCCGGACGACCGGCCCACCACGACCCCCAGCGCCAGCAGCGCGACGAGGGCGACGACGAGGCCGGGGCCCAGCTGGACGACCGAGGACCCCATGCCGACCATCCTCCCGGACCTCGTCGCAGCGGTCCGGAGGGCCGGGCGTGGCACCATCACCCGGCCCGGTCGGCTGGTCGGGGTGGACGTCCGACGGGGTAGGTCGCGGTGCTGCGTGCCGGGTCGCGGTGGTGCGGGGTGCTGCTGGCCGCCGTCGTCGTGGCCGGGTGCTCCGGCGGGGCGCAGCCACCGGTCGGCGCGCCGGTGTCGACCACGGCTGCACCCGTGCCCGACCCGTCGGTGGTCGCGGTGCCTGCCGGGCTGCCGATGTCCGCGGCACCCGATCTCCTCGCGGTCCCGGGGTCCAGCGGCGACCCGCGCGACGCCCGGTTCACCACCACCTACGACGTCCCCGGCGTGCCCGGCTACCGGGACGTCGCCGCCGGCGTGGTCGCCGGGGTCGTCGCCGGCTACACCGCGCGGCTGCAGGCCATCGCCGACGAGAAGGCCCGCAACGGCCGGTTGACCGTCACCACCGACCTGGTCGCCGCCGGGGGACGGGCCGTCGGGCTGCGGATCGCCACGATCTCCGCCGTCCAGCAGGGCACGGATCCGACCCGGACCGCGGCCACGGCCCACGCCGTCCGCCCGGACGGCGAGGGCACCGGCGAGGGCACCGGGGAGGTGGTCACCTCGCCCGAGCTGCTCACCGACGACGGCCGGACGGCGCTGACCGCGGCGGTCACCGACACCCTGCAGGGCGGGGCGGCGCCCGGCCCCGCCCTGCTCGACGACCTCCGGGTGCAGGGCGACGGCTCGCTGGTCGCCGTCGTGCCGCCCGCGGCGCCGGCTGCGGGGGAGACCGCCGTGCTGGTGCCCGCGGCCCGCGCCGCCGACTGGCTCAGCCCGGCCGGTCGGCGGGTCGTCGACGAGCTGGCGTCGGCCACCCCGTCGTCCGGAGCGCCGGCCGCCACCGGGGCGGTCGACTGCGCCGTGCAGTCCTGCATCGCGCTGACCTTCGACGACGGCCCCGGCCCGTACACCGCCCGGCTCCTCGACGAGCTGGCTGCGGCCGGCGTGCACGCCACGTTCTTCGTCGTCGGCCATAACGTCGCCGCCCGGCCGCAGCTCGTCGCCCGCGCAGCGGCCGAGGGCCACGAGATCGGCAACCACAGCTGGGACCACCCGCAGCTGACGACCCTGAGCGCGGCCCAGGTGGACACCGAGCTCGACCGGACCTCCGACGCCGTCGCCGCCGCGACCGGCGGCGCACCCCCGACGATCGTCCGTCCGCCCTACGGCGACTACGACGACGCCGTGCTCGGTGAGCTGGCCGCCCGCGGTGAGTCGGCCGTGACCTGGGACGTCGACACCCTGGACTGGCAGAACCGCGACGCCGGGATCACCACCACCCGGGCCCTGGCCGGCGCCGTGCCGGGCTCGATCGTGCTCATGCACGACATCCACCCCTCGAGCGTGGACGCCCTGCCCGGCCTGGTCGCCCAGCTGCAGCAGCGCGGGTTCACCTTCGTGACCGTGAGCCAGCTGCTCGGCACCGACCTCGTCCCCGGCGCGGCCTACGCCCGCGGCCCGGAGCGCCCCTGACCGTCAGCCCGCGGTCGGCTTCTCGAACACGTCGTCGAGGGTGACCGTGGTGAGCCCGCGGTCGGCGATGATCTGGCTGAGCTGCGGGAACACCGTCGTCACCGGCGTGAAGTTCAGGTGCCCGATGACGATGTGCTGGGGCAGGAACCACTGGTCGGCGAAGCCGACGATCGCCTCGGGCGTGAGCAGCCCGGAGTCCGACAGCGACCCGTACCAGAGCACCGGGCAGGTGTAGCCGATCTCGGCGGCCGCGGCGTCGGTGCTGGCGTCGCGGTAGCCGTAGGGCGGCCGGTAGTAGGGCCGCATGTCCACGCCGTAGGTGCTGAGCACGAAGTCGTGGTTGCGCTGCAGCTCGTCCTGGATGCCCGCCGTCGACAGCGACGTCAGGTCGGCGTGGCTCCAGGTGTGGTTGCCGAGCTGGATCTGCCCCGAGGCGACCAGCGGCTCCAGCAGCGCGGCGTTGTCGGTCCACGACGGCTTGGACCCGTTGAGGAAGTAGGTCAGCCGGGTGCCGGTGTCCTTCGCGAACTGCGTGTAGTCGCGCACCACGGTGGTGTCGTCGCCGTCGTCCACCGTCCAGGCCAGCAGCGAACCGTCGCCGGGCAGGCCGGTGAGCTCGCCGGGCGGGATCGGCACCTTGACCAGCTGCGGTGCCGGGAACGTCGGGGCCGGTGGGGTGGTGGTGGGCGGGGTGGTCGTCGGCGGCGCCGAGGTGGTCGTCGTCGTCGCGGGCGCCGCGGACGGCGTCGCCCGGCAGCCCGTCACGGCCGCACCACCGGCCAGGGTCAGCGCCAGGAAACGTCGTCGATCCACGGTGTCGAGATTACGGGCCGACCTGCCGATACCCAGGGCATGACGACGACGGTCTGCGACGCGCTGCACCGGCTCGGCCTCGCCGCGGCCACCCTCTCGGCCGACCCCGGGGACGGCGACCTGTTCTCCGCGGCGGGCTGGCTGAGCACCGCGGTCACCGAGGCGCTGGAGGACCGGCCGCTGGACCTCGCCGTCGCGGTCTGACCGGTCGTAGGGTCGCGGGGTGCCGAACGTGTTCACCGACTACGCGCAGACCCACTGGGTGCCGATCAACGACGACATGGTGACCGTGCAGACCGTCGACGCGGCGGGGAGGCGCGCGACCCACGTGCTGTCCGTGCCCGACGCCCTGACCCAGTTCAAGGTCAAGTACCCGTTCGTGGACGACGCCCAGGCCGCGGAGCTCTTCGCCCGCGGCGGATGAGTCAGTGCGCGGCGGCCTGGCCGCCGCGCTTCGGGACGACGTGCAGCACGGCCACGACGACGGCGCCCACCACGACGCCCACGACCGCCGAGAGCGCGGTGTTGGTGAGCCAGCCGAGCACCCCGCCCAGCGCCCCGGTCGCGTCGTGCACCGCCACCTCGACGTGGTGCACCAGGTGGTAGGGCCAGGTCCAGCCCAGCTCGTCGGCGCCGACCAGCAGGATGTGCCCGCCGACCCACAGCATGGCGGCGATGCCGACGGTCGCCAGGGTGGCCAGCACGATCGGCATGGCCTTCACCAGACCGCGCCCGAACGTGGCGACCGCGGTCGACCTCCTCGCCGCCAGCGCGATGCCGGCGTCGTCCATCTTCACGATCAGCGCGACGACGCCGTAGACCAGCGCGGTGATCAGCAGCGCGACGACGACCAGGATGATCGCCCGCGACACGAACGGCTCGGTGTCGACCTCGTTGAGGGCGATCACCATGATCTCGGCCGACAGGATGAAGTCGGTGCGCACGGCGCCGGACACCACGGTCTTCTCCCGCTCGGCGGGGTCGACGTCCGCGTCGCCGGCGGCCGCCTCCGCGGGGTGGTGGCCGGACACCTTCTCCCACAGCTTCTCGGCGCCCTCGTAGCAGAGGTAGACACCGCCGCACATCAGGATCGGGGTCAGCAGGAACGGGAGGAACTGCGAGAGCAGCAGGATCGCCGGCAGGATGATCAGCAGCTTGTTGCGGATGGACCCCTTGGCGATGCGCCAGATGATCGACAACTCACGCTTCGGTTCCAGCCCCTGCACGTACCGGGGCGTCACCGCGGCGTCGTCGACCACCACACCGGCCGCCTTGACCCCGGCCCGGCCCGCGGCGGCACCGATGTCGTCCAGCGACGCGGCGGACAACCGCACCAGCGCCGCGACGTCGTCGAAGAGGGCGAACAGGCCGCTGGCCATCAGGCGGGGCCGCTCAGGGGAGTCACAGCGAGCAGGCTAGGTCATCTCAGCGCAGCTGGGCCTCCTTCGGCGCCAACCCGCGGGCGGCCTCGGCGGCCACCTGCTCGCGCGTCGCCCCGCCGGCCGCCACCACGACCGCGCCGACCAACCCCTCCACCAGCGGCGCGGCCGACAGCAGCACCCGCTCCCGGACGTCGTCCTCGAGGAACTCCAGCGCCGTCTCGGCCGACAGCACCGCACTGCCCAGGTCCATGAGGACGACGACGCCCTCGCCGGTGTCGGCCGCCGCGATCGCTTCGGACACCGCCATCGCGTCGGTGCCCAGCCCGCCGTCCTCGGTGCCGGCCGCGACCTCGATCGTCAGCGGACGCCCGGGCAGCATCTGCCGGGCCAGCTCGACCGCGGCGTCGGCCAGCGCCCGGCTGTGCGAGACGACGACGATCCCGACCGTCACGACAGCGTCTCGGCGGCGGCCCGCAGCAGCAGGGCGGTGGAGGTTGCGCCCGGGTCGGCGTGCCCGGCGCTCCGTTCACCCAGGTAGCTGGCCCGGCCCTTGCGGGCGACCAGCGGGACGGTGGCGTCGCGTCCGTCGGCGGCCGCCTGCGCGGCCTCGGCGAGCGAGCCCCCGGCGTCCAGCACGTCGCAGGCCGGGCCCAGGGCGTCGACCATCGTCTTGTCGCCCGGCTCGGCCTTGCCGCGGGCCAGCACGCCCTCGAACCCGGCCCGCAGCGCGGGGGCGAACCCGCCGTCCGCGGCCCCGGCCATCCGCAGGAAGAGCGTCCCGTACAGCGGACCGGACGCACCGCCGACCTTCGAGACCAGGGTGGTGCCGGTCTTCTTCAGGACGGCGGCCGCGTCGGCCGGGGGAGCCTCGGCCAGCGCGGCGACGACGGCGGTCATGCCGCGGTCCATGTTCGAGCCGTGGTCGGCGTCCCCGATCGCGGAGTCCAGGGCGGTGAGCTCGTCCTTCTGCTCGTGCACCAGCTCGGCGAAGCGTTGCAGCCAGGCGGTCAGCTGCTCGGGGTTCACGCGCCCCACCGCAGCCCGGGGGTGTCGACCGGGGCGTCCCACAACCGCAGCAGCTCGTCGTCGGCCTGCAGCAGCGTCACCGAGCAGCCGGCCATCTCGAGGCTGGTCATGTACGGCCCGACCAGCGACCGGGCGATGCCGATGCCGGCCTTCTCCAGGATCGAGGCGACCTCGGCGTAGACGACGTACAGCTCGAGCAGCGGGGTGCCGCCCAGGCCGTTGACGAAGCAGATGACGCCGTCGGTGAACTCCCGGTCGGCCAGGATCGGCTCGACCAGCATCTGCGCCACCTCGCGGGCCGGCGCCAGCGGCACCCGGCGGCGGCCGGGCTCGCCGTGGATGCCGATGCCGATCTCCATCTCGCCCTCGGGCAGGTCGAACGTGGGCTTGCCGGCGGCGGGGACGGTGCACGAGGTGAGCGCGACCCCCATGCTGCGGCCGCTGTCGTCGATCCGGCGGGCCAGGTCGGCGACGGCAGCCAGGGGGCGGCCCTCCTCGGCCGCGGCGCCGACGATCTTCTCCAGCAGCACCGTCGTCCCCACCCCGCGTCGACCGGCCGTGTAGAGGCTGTCGGTCACGGCGACGTCGTCGTCGACCACCACGGTGACGACCTCGGTGCCGGACTCGGCGGCGACCAGCTCGGCGGCCATCTCGAAGTTCATGACGTCGCCGGTGTAGTTCTTCACGATGTGCAGGACGCCGGCCCCGCCGTCCACGCCCTGGGTCGCGGCCACCATCTGGTCGGGCACCGGGGAGGTGAACACCTCGCCGGCGCAGGCGGCGTCGAGCATGCCGGGGCCGACGAAACCGCCGTGCATGGGCTCGTGGCCCGAGCCGCCGCCGGAGACCAGCCCGACCTTGCCCTGCACCGGCGCGTCACCCCGGAAGACCACCCGGTTCTCGTGGTCCACGCGGAGCCGGGGGTGGGCGGCGGCCATGCCCCGCAGGGCATCGGCGACCACGTCGGCGGGATCGTTGATCAGCTTCTTCACGGAACAGGACGCTAGAGGTCCGCGCCGCAGGAGGCGAGCCCCCTTGTGGGGTGCGCCACACTGCACGGGTCAGGCGCGTCCGGGGTCGGGGGCACCGGGTGTGCGGCGAGCACGACCGGAGCGAGGAGCAGACGCATGGCTGGCAACAGGGGCGTGGCGTACATCGAACCCGGCAAGGTCGAGGTGCAGTCGATCGACTACCCGGGCCTGGAGCTCAAGGACGGGCCGGGGGTCAACCCGGCCAACGTGGGGCGCACGCTCGAGCACGGCGTGGTCCTGAAGGTGGTCACCAGCAACATCTGCGGCAGCGACCAGCACATGGTCCGCGGCCGCACGACGGCTCCGCCGAACCTGGTCCTGGGCCACGAGATCCTCGGCGAGGTGGTCGAGAAGGGCCGCGACGTCGAGTTCATCGAGGTCGGGGACCTGTGCTCGGTGCCGTTCAACATCGCCTGCGGGCGGTGCCGGAACTGCAAGGAGGGCAAGACCGGCATCTGCCTGAACGTGAACCCGGCCCGCCCGGGCGCGGCCTACGGCTACGTGGACATGGGTGGCTGGGTCGGCGGGCAGGCCGAGTACGTGACCATCCCGTACGCCGACTGGAACCTCCTGCGGTTCCCCGACAAGGACCAGGCGATGGAGAAGGTCCTCGACCTGACCATGCTGTCCGACATCTTCCCGACCGGCTTCCACGGCGCGGTGACCGCCGGGGTCAAGCCCGGTTCGACGGTCTACGTGGCCGGGGCCGGGCCGGTCGGGCTGGCCGCGGCGGTGGGGGCCCAGCTGCTCGGCGCCTCGGTCGTGGTCGTGGCCGACCTCAACGAGGAGCGGCTGGCCCAGGCCCGCAGCTTCGGCTGCGAGACCGTCGACGTCTCGAAGGGCTCCCCGCAGGACCAGCTCGAGCAGCTGCTGGGGGTGCCCGAGGTCGACGCCGCCGTCGACGCGGTCGGCTTCGAGGCCCGCGGGCACGGTGCGGACGCCGGCGAGGCCCCGGCCACGGTGCTGAACTCGCTGATGGAGGTGACGGCCGCCGGTGGGGCGATCGGCATCCCCGGGCTGTACGTCACCGGCGACCCGGGCGGCATCGACGAGGCGGCCAAGGTGGGTGCGCTGTCGCTGAGCCTGGGCACCGGCTGGGCGAAGTCGATCTCGTTCACCACCGGCCAGTGCCCCGTCATGCGCTACAACCTGGGGCTGATGAAGGCGATCCTGGCCGACAAGGTGCAGATCGCGAAGGCGGTCAACGCCACCGTGATCAGCCTGGACGACGCACCGCAGGGCTACGCGGACTTCGACAGGGGCGCCGCGCAGAAGTACGTGATCGACCCGCACGGCTCGGTTCGGCGCTGACCTGACGGGCCTCGGTGCGGATCCTCCGCCTTCCGCAACGGGAATGCGAAGGATCCGTGCCGAGCCGGGTGGTCAGGCCCCGGCCACCTCGGCGAAGGCGGCCTCGATGACGTCGAGGGCCTCGTCGAGCAGGTCGTGCCCGATGACCAGCGGCGGCAGGAAGCGCAGCACGTTGCCGTAGGACCCGGCGGTGAGGACGACGACGCCCTGCGCGTGGCAGGCCTTCGCGACCGCGCCGGCCAGCGCGGCGTCCGGCTCGGTGGTGCCCGGCCGCACGAGCTCGAGGGCGATCATCGCGCCCCGCCCGCGGACGTCGCCGACCGCCGGGAACCGCTCGGCCAGCGCGCGGAGCCGGGGCAGCATGCGCTCGCCGATCGCCCGGGCCGCCCCGTTCAGGTCGTCCTCGCGCATGGTCGCGATCGAGCCCAGCGCGGCTGCGCAGGCCACCGGGTTGCCGCCGTAGGTGCCGCCCAGCCCGCCCGGGTGGACGGCGTCCATGATCTCGGCGCGGCCGGTCACCGCCGCCAGCGGCAGACCGCCGGCCATGCCCTTCGCGGTGGTGACCAGGTCGGGGACGACGCCCTCGGCGTCGCAGCCGAACCACTCGCCCGTGCGGCAGAACCCGGACTGGATCTCGTCGGCGATGAACACGACGCCGTTCGCGGTGCACCACTCGCTGATCGCGGTCAGGAAGCCCGGGGCCGGCTCGATGAACCCGCCCTCGCCCTGCACCGGCTCGACCAGCACCGCCGCAGTGTTGCCCGCCCCGACCTGCACCTCGATCTGGGAGATCGCGCGGGCCGCGGCGTCGGCGCCGGACAGCCCGTCCCGGTAGGGGTAGCTCATCGGCACCCGGTACACCTCGCCGGCGAAGGGTCCGAAGCGGTGCTTGTAGGGCATGTTCTTCGCGGTCAGGGCCATCGTGAGGTTGGTGCGCCCGTGGTAGGCGTGGTCGAAGACCACGACGCCCTGCCGGCCGGTGGCGTGCCGGGCGATCTTGACCGCGTTCTCCACGGCCTCCGAGCCGGAGTTGAACAGCGCGCTCTTCTTCGCGTGGTCGCCGGGGGTCAGCTCGGCCAGTGCCTCGCAGACCGCCACGTAGCCCTCGTAGGGCGTGACCATGAAGCAGGTGTGGGTGAAGTCGGCGACCTGCGCCTGCACGGCCTCGACCACCCGGGGCGCGGCGTTGCCCACGCTGACCACGGCGATGCCCGAGCCCAGGTCGATGAGGGTGTTGCCGTCGACGTCCTCGATCACCCCGCCGCCGGCCCGGGCCACGAACACCGGCAGCGTCGTGCCGACCCCGGCCGAGACCGCCGCGTTGCGGCGGGCCATGAGCTCGACCGAGCGCGGGCCGGGGATCTCGGTGACCAGGTGGCGGCGCTGCTGCAGCGCGGTCTGGTCGAGCAGGTCGGTCATCGCAGAACCCCTCACGTCGTCGGTGGCCCCCCATGGTGGCACCGATGACGCCCGAATGGGGAATCCGTCGTCGAATCGGTCCAGGACGACGGAAAAGGGCGGTGGACACCGAGGTCCACCGCCCTTACCGAACTACGTGGTGATCAGCTCGTCGGCACCCCGCCGGCGCGGAGGGCACCGAGCAGGTCGTGGTTCAGCCGCGAGATGGTCTCCATGGAGATGCCCTTGGGGCACACCGCGGAGCACTCGCCGATGTTGGTGCAGCCGCCGAAGTCCTCGGCGTCCTGCTGGGCGACCATGCGCACCACGCGGGTGTCGCGCTCGGGCTGGCCCTGGGGGAGCAGGCCGAGGTGGGTCACCTTGGCGGCGGTGAACAGCATCGCCGAGCCGTTGGGGCAGGCGGCCACGCAGGCGCCGCAGCCGATGCAGGTGGCCGCGTCGAAGGCGGCGTCCGCGTCGACCTTGGGCACCGGGGTGGCGTGCGCGTCCGGGGCCGTGCCGGTCGGGGCCGAGATGAAGCCGCCGGCCGAGATGATCCGGTCGAAGGCGGACCGGTCGACCACGAGGTCCTTGATGACCGGGAAACCCCCGGAGCGCCACGGCTCGATGTCGATGGTGTCGCCGTCGGAGAAGGACCGCATGTGCAGCTGGCACGTGGTGGTCTGCTCCGGGCCGTGCGCGATGCCGTTGATCATCAGGCCGCAGCTGCCGCAGATGCCCTCGCGGCAGTCGTGGTCGAAGGCCACCGGCTCCTCGCCGGAGAGGATCAACTGCTCGTTGAGCACGTCGAGCATCTCCAGGAACGACATGTCCGGGGACACGTCGGTCAGGTGGTAGTTGGCCATCTTCCCCTTGACGGCGGGGGAGGGCTGGCGCCAGACCCTGAGGGTCAGTTGCATCACTTGTAGCTCCGCTGTGCGAGGTGGACGTACTCGTACTCGAGGGCTTCCTTGTGCAGGATCGGGGGCTCCCCCTCGGGGGTCCACCCCCAGGCTGCGACGTAGGCGAAGTTCTCGTCGTCGCGCAGGGCCTCGCCCTCGGGGGTCTGGCTCTCGACGCGGAAGTGACCGCCGCAGCTCTCCTCGCGGTGCAGCGCGTCGATGCACATCAGCTCGGCCAGCTCGATGAAGTCGGCGACCCGGGCCGCGTGCTCGAGGTTCTGGTTGAAGTCCGTCGCGGTGCCCGCGACCTTGACGTCGGTCCAGAACTCCTTGCGGATCTCCGGGATGCGGTCGAGGGCCTTGCGCAGGCTCTCGGCGGACCGCTCCATGCCGCAGTAGTCCCAGACCAGCTTGCCCAGCTCGCGGTGGAACGAGGCCACCGTGCGCGAGCCGTTGATCGACAGGAACTTCTCGACCTGGGCGTGCACGCCGGCCTCGGCCTCGACGACCGCCGGGTGGTCGGCGGGCACCTTCTCGAAGGGGCCGGCGGCCAGGTAGTCGGTGATCGTGTTCGGCAGCACGAAGTAGCCGTCGGCCAGACCCTGCATGAGCGCCGAGGCACCCAGCCGGTTGGCGCCGTGGTCGGAGAAGTTGGCCTCGCCGATCACGAACAGGCCGGGGATCGTGGACTGGAGGTCGTAGTCGACCCACAGCCCGCCCATCGTGTAGTGCACGGCCGGGTAGATCCGCATGCCCGAGGCGTAGGGGTCCTCGCCGGTGATCCGGGCGTACATGTCGAAGAGGTTGCCGTACTTGGCCTCGACCGCCTTGCGGCCCAACCGCTGGATGGCCTCGGTGAAGTCCAGGTACACGCCCAGCCCGTTGGGGCCGACGCCGCGGCCCTCGTCGCAGACGTTCTTGGCCTGCCGGGAGGCGATGTCGCGGGGCACCAGGTTGCCGAACGCCGGGTACTTGCGCTCGAGGTAGTAGTCGCGCTCGTCCTCGGGGATGTCCTCGGGGGCCCGGCTGTCGCCGCGCTCCTTGGGCACCCACACGCGGCCGTCGTTGCGCAGCGACTCCGACATCAGGGTCAGCTTCGACTGGTAGTCGCCCGACACCGGGATGCAGGTGGGGTGGATCTGCGTGTAGCTGGGGTTGGCGAACAGCGCGCCGCGCTTGTGCGCCCGCCAGGTCGCCGTGGTGTTGGAGCCCTTGGCGTTGGTGGACAGGTAGAACACGTTGGAGTAGCCACCGGTGCCGAGCACGACCGCGTCGCCCAGGTGCGTGGTGACCTCGCCGTTGACCAGGTCGCGGACGACGATGCCGCGGGCCTTGCCGTCGACGACGACCAGGTCGAGCATCTCGGTGCGCGAGTGGGTCTCGATGGTGCCGGCCGCCACCTGCCGCTCGAAGGCCTGGTAGGCCCCGATCAGCAGCTGCTGGCCCGTCTGGCCGCGGGCGTAGAAGGTGCGCGACACCTGGGCACCGCCGAAGGAGCGGTTGTCGAGCAGGCCGCCGTACTCGCGGGCGAAGGGCACGCCCTGCGCCACGCACTGGTCGATGATCTGCGTGCTGATCTCGGCCAGGCGGTGCACGTTGTTCTCGCGCGACCGGAAGTCGCCGCCCTTGACCGTGTCGTAGAACAACCGGTGGACGCTGTCGCCGTCGTTGCGGTAGTTCTTCGCCGCGTTGATCCCGCCCTGGGCGGCGATCGAGTGCGCCCGGCGGGGGCTGTCCTGGAACCAGAAGGACTTCACGTGGTAGCCGGCCTCGGCCAGCGTGGCCGCGGCGGAGCCACCGGCGAGGCCGGTGCCCACCACGATGATCGTCAGCTTGCGGCGGTTGGCCGGGTTGACCAGCTTGCCGCGGAACTTGCGCTCGCTCCACCGTTCCCCGATGGGGACGTCGGTGGGGGCCTTGGTGTCGGCGATCGGGTCGCCGTCGAGGAACAGCTCGAGAGCCATGGCGGTGCTCCTGTCAGTCGATGATGCCGAAGAGGACCGAGAACGGGATGAGCAGGTAGCCGCCGATCAGCACGACGGCGAAGGCCGTCGCGAAGATGTTGAGGGCCCGCTCGCGCCGCTTGTTGCTGTGGCCCAGGGTCTGGGTGGCCGACCAGACGCCGTGCCGGATGTGGAAGCCGAGGACGACGAGTGCGACGGCGTACCAGATGGTGACGATCGGGTTCTGGAACCCCTCGACCAGTCGGCCGTAGGGCAGCGAGTCTCGTCCGGCGGGGTTCACCGCACCGAGGGTGAGGTCGAGGATGTGCCAGATGATGAAGAGGATCAGGATGATCCCGCCCCAGCGCATCGTGCGGGAGGCGTAGCTCTGCTGCACGCGCTTCTTGGTCACGTAGCCGATCGGCCGGGCCCGCTTGGCCTGGCGCCAGAGCGAGACGGCCGCCCAGATGTGCGCGGCGACCGCGACCAGCAGGACGACGCGGATGATCGTCAGCACGGTCAGGCGGGGGAGGATCGGCTCGCCCAGCTCGCGGAGGAACTCCGAGTAGTGGTTGAAGGTGTCCGCCCCGGCGAACGCCTTCAGGTTCCCCACCATGTGCGCGATGAGGTAGAGCACGAAGATGATGCCGGAGACGGCCATCACGGACTTCTTGAAGACCGAGGACGAGAACCGTCCGGTCTTGGGGGCCTTGCGCGGCCCCGCCTGCTGCGTCGTCACTGTCGCCACGCCGCCCACGGTACGACCATGCACAGGTCACACCGAGATGAACGCGGCGTGACACGTCTCATGCAAGGTGACCCTTACCGGTCGGAACGATCGACCCCCGCCCGGTGTTCCCCGGATCGACCCGAGAAGGAGGCCACCGTGCCCGGACCCACCCGAGGTTTCCTCGGCCGCAGCCGCCCCGCCCGCGACCCCCGGCTGCCCCCCGGCCAGTACGACGTCGGCGCCGACTGGCCCGTGCTGACCGCCGAGCCCACACCGCGGATCAGCCCCGAGACCTGGAGCATCACGGTGGCCGGGAAGGTGGAGAACCCCACGACCTGGGACTGGGCCGGCGTGCACGCCCTGCCGGCCAGCGAGTACCGCGGCGACATCCACTGCGTGACCACGTGGTCGAAGTTCGACACCCGGTTCGCCGGGGTCTCGCTGGACTCGCTGTGGGACGTCGCCCGCCCCACGACCGAGGGCGCCTTCGTGATGGCCACCTCGAAGTCCGGCTACACGACCAACCTGCCGATCGAGGACCTCGTCGGCGGCAAGGCCTGGCTGGTCTGGGAGTTCGACGGGCAGCCGCTGAGCATCGAGCACGGTGGCCCGGTGCGGCTGCTGGTGCCGCACCTGTACTTCTGGAAGAGCGCCAAGTGGGTGACCAAGCTCGACGTCCTCAAGCGGGACCAGCAGGGCTTCTGGGAGCGCAACGGCTACCACGACCGCGGCGACCCGTGGCGCCAGCAGCGCTACCAGGGCGACGCATGACCGTCGGCCCCTGGACGACGGCGACGATCGCCGGGCTCAAGCGGCCGATCGCCCGGTCGGTCCAGCTCCGGCTGGACGTCGCCGACCGGGTCGACCACCTGCCCGGCCAGCACTACGTGGTGCGGCTGACCGCCGAGGACGGCTACACCGCGCAGCGGTCCTACTCGGTGGCCTCGGCGCCGTCGGACCCGCTGGTCGAGCTGTTCGTCGAGCGGTTGGACGACGGCGAGGTGTCCACCTACCTCGCCGACGTCGCCGAGCCGGGGGACACCCTCGAGGTGCGCGGGCCGATCGGCGGCTGGTTCGCCTGGGACGGGGAGACCCCCGCGCTGCTGGTCGGCGGGGGCACCGGCGTGGTGCCGCTCGTGGCGATGGTCCGGCACGCGGTGGCCACCGACCGGCTCGACCTGCTGCGGGTGGCCGTGTCGGCCCGCACGCTGGCGGAGCTGCCCTACGCCGACGAGCTGCTGGCGGCCGGCGCGGTCGTCGTCCTCACCCGTGAGGCGCACGGCGTCCGTCCGCCGGCGCGGCTGACCGCGGTGGACCTGCTCCCGCTGTGGGAGGAGGGCCAGACGGCGTTCGTGTGCGGGTCCTCCGGGTTCGCGGAGTCGGCGAGCCAGCTGCTCGTCGGCATGGGGTTCGCCCCGTCCGCCGTCCGGGTCGAGCGGTTCGGCCCCAGCGCCGCCTGAGCGTTCAGCGGGCGGCGCGCCGCACCGCGCCGGTGTAGCGGGTGAGCGCGATCGACTGCAGGACCCGGCTGACCGGGCCGCCCAGCCGGGCGGCCCGGGTCGCCAGCCGCGAGAAGGCGACCATCTCGAACACCACGTCCGCGCCGTCGCGGCGGACGACGAAGGACTCCTCGCCGCTCTCCGGGTGCCCGGGCATGGTGCCGTAGGCGTAGCCCTGCCGGTCGCCCTCGGTGACCGACCAGACCACCCGGCACGGGATGCGCAGCCCCAGCGGCGGCCGGCCCGCGGTCATGAGGACGACGGCCCCGGGCTCGCTGGCCGGCCCGCTGGCCCGCACCCGCAGCCCGGCGTGCCGCTGCGGCGCCCAGTCGAACACCGCGGCCACGGCGCGGGCGAACGCGGCGTCGCCCTGCCCCACGACGGCCCGCCGCCGGACGACGTGCACCCCCGCCGGCAGGTCGCCGGTGCGGGTGGCGCCCACCTCGGCGTAGGTGAACGGGGCGTCGGTCAGCGCGGCGAGGTCGGGGTGCACCCGGTCCAGTGTCGGCTCATGCCGGCTTGCCCGTGCCGAGCCAGGAGTCGAAGAAGCCGGTGAGGTCGGTGCCCGCCACCTCGGTGGCCAGGTCGGTGAACTCCGCGGTGGTGACCGCCTGGCCGGCGTGCTCGGTGGTCCACCGCGACAGCAGCTCGGCGAAGGCGTCGTCGCCCATCTCGGCCCGCAGCGCAGCCAGCGTGGCCGCGCCGCGCACGTAGACCTGCTCGCTGAACAGCTCGTCGCCGGCGGGGCCCGGGTCGCCGATGGCCTGCTCCCAGAACTCGTCGTCGGCCGGGGTCCCGAGCACGTCGGCGAGCTGCTCGGCGACGGTCTCGCCGCCCTGGGCCTCGGTCCACGCCCACTCGGCGTAGGTGGCGAAGCCCTCGTTGAGCCAGATGTCGCGCCAGCGGTCCAGCCGCAGGTCGTCACCGGTCCACTGGTGGGCCAGCTCGTGCACCACGACCAGCTCGGCCTCCGAGGCGGAGCCGAAGAAGTCCTGGGCGTAGATCGGCCGGGTCTGCGTCTCCAGGGCGAAACCCAACGAGGACGCCGTGACGATGCCGCCGGCCTCGGTGAACGGGTACGGCGACCCGAACATGCCGGCGAGGAAGCCCAGGATCTCCGGTTGCCGGTCCAGCGCGGCGCGGGCGTTCTCCGCGCGGCGGTCGGTGAGCCCGGCGGCGACGGCGTCCCGGAAGGTGATGCCGTCGACCTCCCGCTCGGTCAGGTCGAAGTCGCCGACGGCGAGCGTCACCAGGTACGGGGCCATCGGTTCGTCGCTGCGCCACACCCAGGTGCGCGCACCGTCCACCGGGTCGCCGCGCTCGACCAGCTCCCCGTTGGAGACCGCCACGAGGTCCTGCGGCACCGTGACCGACAGCTGCACCGCGGCGGCGTCGCTGGGGTGGTCGTTGACCGGGAACCAGGTGGCCGCGACGTCGGGCTGCCCGACCACCAGGACGCCGTCGTCGGTGGTCACCACGCCGGACTCGCCGGGGCCGTCCTGCACCGGTTCGGGCACGCCGGAGTACTCGACGCGGACGGTGAACCCGCCGTCGACCACCACCTGGCCGCGGTCGACGACCAGCTCGTCGCCGTCCCGGGTGACCTCGACCGGGGTGCCGTCGACCCGGACGTCGGCGACGTCGAGCCCGACCAGGTCCAGGGAGAAGCTCGCCAACGGGGCGTCGGTGGTCCGGGCGGTGATGGTCGCGGTGCCGGTGAGCACATCGGTGGCCGGGTCGTAGCCGATGTCCAGGTCGTAGGCGTCGACGTCGTAGCCGCCGTTGCCGTCGCCGGGGTAGTACGGGTCCCCGATGCCGGTGGCCCCCACCACGGGGAGCGGGCGCAGCACCGCGGTGCTGCAGGCGGTCAGGACGACGAGGGAGCCGACGACCAGGAGCGGGCGGCGGGGCATGGCTGCACGGTAGGGCCCCGGTAGCCTGCCGGGCACTGTGCTCCCCGCCGTCACCGCCACCCGCTACGTCCTCCCCCTGCGCGAGGGCGGGTCCCTGCCCGGGCTGGTCGAGGCCGACGACCTGGGCACCTACGTCGTGAAGTGGCGCGCGGCCGGCCAGGGGGTGCCGGTGCTGGCCGCCGAGGTGGTCTGCGGCGAGCTCGCCCGGGCGCTGGCCCTGCCGGTGCCGGCGCTGGTCACCGTCGACGTCGCCCCCGAGCTCGCGGTGGGCGAGCCCGACCAGGAGGTGCAGGAGCTGCTGAAGCACTCCGCCGGCACCAACCTGGGCATGGACTACCTGCCCGGCGCGCTGGACTTCTCGGCCCAGGGCCCGGACGTCGCCCCCGAGCTCGCCGGCCGGGTGCTCTGGTTCGACGCCCTCGTCGGCAACGTCGACCGCTCGTGGCGGAACCCGAACATGCTCTTCTGGCACGGCCGGCTCCAGCTCATCGACCACGGCGCCGCGCTGACCTTCCACCACCACTGGCCCGGCGCGCCGGCGGCGGTCGAGCGGGTCTACGACGCGAGCCAGCACGCACTGGTCGAGTCCCACCCCGACGTCCGGGCCGCCGACGCCGAGCTGGGCCCGCGGGTGACCCGTCCGCTGCTCGAGCGGGTGCTCTCCCTGGTGCCCGACGCCTGGCTCCGCGGGCCCGAGGCCGAGCCGGCGGCAGTGACCCGCGAGCGGTACGTGGCCCAGCTGCTGGCCCGGCTCGACGCCCGCCCGGCCTGGTTGCCGGCACTGGTGCAGGCCGCCGCCGACGGGTCGCGGGGCCGCGCGCCCGCACCGCGCGGGCAGAACCGGCCCGGTTGGCTGGGGCCCCCGCCGCCGCCCGGGGTCTCGCAGCGGTGAACACCTACGAGTACGCCGTGCTCCGCGTGGTGCCGCGGGTCGAGCGCGGTGAGGCGTTCAACGCCGGGGTGCTCGTGTACTGCCGGCAGCGCGACTACCTCGGGTCACGGGTGCACCTGGACCTGGATCGGCTCCGCGCCCTGGACCCGACCGCCGACCCGGTGGCGGTCGCCTGGGCGCTGCAGGCCGCCGCCGACGTCTGCGCGGCGGCGCAGGTGGCGGGTGCGGCCGGCCGCGAGGCCCTGGGGTCGCGCTTCCGCTGGCTCACCGCGCCGCGCTCGACCGTCGTCCAGCCCTCCCCGGTGCACACCGGGCTGACCGCCGACCCCGACGCCGAGGCCGACCGGCTGCTCGCCCTCCTGGTGCTGCCGCTGGGGTGAGCGGGGTCAGGCGTGCCCGCCGCAGCACCGGTGGGGATCGGCGATCTCCACCGGCCGCCACCGGCCCGGGCCGCTGGGCTCCACCAGCAGCTCGACGGCGCCGTCCCGCCGCTGCGGTCGCAGGTGCCCGTCGAGGGTGTCCACGACGTCACCGGGCCCCACCGGAGCCCCGACCCCGACCACGGCGTCGATCGCGGTGCGGGCCAGCAGCCGGTCCACGGGTACCTCGCCCCGCACGTCGGCCGACCCCGGGAAGCGCACCAGCCGGCCGGCGCGGGGCGCCTCGACCAGCGCCCCGCCGGCCGCGCCGCCGTCGTCCACCTGCGTGACCGGCCCGCCCAGCGCGGCGGCCAGGGCGTCGTGCTCGACCTCCCCGCCGCCGCCGTCGAGCTGCCAGCTCACCGTGGTGGCCGCGACGACGTGCCGGCGGTCGACGTGGGTCTGCACGAGGACGGCGCGCCGACCGGTGCCGGCCAGCGCGCCGTCGATCGCGTGCAGCAGGTGCGCATCGGCCGACAGGTCCGCAGCCGGGGCGGCGGCCCACCAGCCGGCGGTCACGGCAGGACGTCCACGAACACCGGGTTGGCGTAGAACCACAGGTCGGCGAAGGGGTCCTCGTTCCCGGTGACGTCCTGCAGCGGGTTGCCGGCCGCGTCGAGCTGGTTGCCGTCGCTGCCGCGCAGCCGCAGGTAGAACGACTCCTGCACGCCGCTGAAGGTGAAGTCCAGCCGCACGCGCCGGCCGCCGGCCGAGCCGCTGACGTCGAAGGTCTTCACCACGGTGGTCCGCGGGGCCGACAGCGCGTCCTGGTCCGCGCTGCGGCCGGTGACCGGACCGCTGATCAGGTCGACCTTCGCCAACCGCGGCACCGCGCCGGAGGCGTTCGGCCCGGCCGGCAGGTCGATCGTGACGTCGAGCCGGACGTCACCGCCGCGGCGGACCCAGGTGCGCCCGCCGAGGGTGACCCCGCGCCGGTCGCCGTCCCCGCGGGAGGCCCGCACGCGCACGTCGAGCCCGTCGACCAACCGGCCGTGCACCGCCACCACCTGGCCGGACTGCAGCCCGCGCATCACGTCGACGTACCGCCGGGACGGCGCCGCGACCAGCGTGGAGCTGTAGTAGCCGGGCCAGAAGTCGCCGTAGGTGGTGATCGGTGCGCCGGTGTCGACGGGGGCGCCGCGGCTGCCGGTGGACGCGAAGTCCTGGGTGCCCGGCGCGAGGGTGTCCTGCCAGACCTGGTGGGAGTCGGAGGTGGAGGTGATCCACCAGGGGAGCCCCTCGGCGAGCAGCGAGTCCCACAGCCCGCCGACCTTCGCGGTCATCCAGTCGAAACCGCCGTAGGTGCGGTAGGGGTTCTCCAGCGCGGTCGGGGCGTAGCCGGCGAAGCTGTCGACGGTCGGCGCGAAGTCGTAGTAGCCGCGGGCCTTGCCCGGGCCCTGCGCGGTGAGCGGGATGCCGGCCGCCTGGTGGCCGGGCGCGCCCTCCATGCCGACGGCCACCCGCGGGGCCGTGTCGCGCCAGCCGCGGATCTCGTGCGGGCTGTCGATGCCGCGCCGGGCCGGGTGGTTGGCGAACATCAGGGCGATCTCGGTGCGCCCGCCGGTCACCTGCTGGTCGAGGTAGCGCAGCGCGTCGAGGGCGAACGGCTCGCCGTCGGCGGAGGTCGCGCGGGCGATCTTCTTCTGGTCGGCCAGCACGGAACCGTCGTAGGCGGCCTCGAAGGCCTTGAGGATGTCGACGGTGTTGCGGCCCGGCGGCAGGAAGACCGTCGCGTGCTCGGCGCCGGGGATGTTCCACTCCAGGCCCTGGTAGACGAGCAGGGAGGGGTGCGCGCTGCGCGCGGCCTCGATGTTCGGGGTGATCTGGTCGATCGAGAACTTCTGGTGCGCGGTGCCGCCGTGGTCGGTGATGACCACCCACGACAGGCCGTACTGCTGCGCCTTGGCCACCTGGGTCTCGATCGGGTACTGCGCATCGGGGGAGTACTGCGTGTGGATGTGGTGGTCCCCGGCGAGGAACCGGCTGCCCCCGCTCCACGGGTTGGTCGGCTGCGGGCGGCCGCCGGGGCCGCCCGGTCCACCCGGGCCGCCCGGTCCGCCGCCGGGCGCGGCCGCTGCCGCGCCGACGCCGAGGACCCCGGCGCCCGCGGCCGCCCCGGCGACGACGGCCGCCCGGGTCAGGAACGCGCGGCGGGACACCGACAGCGGGTCCTCGACCCGGCCGTCCCGCCAGGTCCCCTCGGCGTCGCCGTCGTGGCCGTGGTCGTGCCCGTGGTCGTGCCCGTGGTCGTGCGGGTGCCCGTGGTCGTGGCCCATCCCGGCGTCCTCCCCGATCGCATGCGTGCTGGACCACCCGACCCTGGTCGAGCACGGCGAGGAGCGGACGACGGGCGGTCGCCCTGCGGGTGAACAGCCGGTGACCTGGCCCGGCGGTCAGCCGGCGTCGGTGCCGGGGAACAGGGCGTCGACCCGGCGGGCGAGCTCGACGTCGAGCTCGGTGACACCGCCGGCGTCGTGCGTCACCACGGCGACCCGGACGCAGTCGTAGCGCAGGTCGAGGTCGGGGTGGTGGTCCATCTGCTCGGCGATGTCCGCGATCTGCACGACGGCGTCCACCGCGGCGCGGAAGGACGGGAAGGTCAACCGCCGGTAGATGCCCTGGGGGTCGCCGTCCCAGTGGGTCAGCTCGGCCACCGCGGTGGCGACTTCTTCGGCGGACAGCGCCTGCGGTCGTGTCATGGGGGCAGTGTGCGGCGTCGCCCTCAGGTGTGCAGGCCGCACTCCACCTTGTTCCGGCCGGCCCAGCGGCCCGCGCGGGGGTCCTCGCCGGGGGCGACCGGGCGGGTGCAGGGGGCGCAGCCGATCGAGGCGTACCCGATCTCGACCAGCGGGTTCACCGGCACCTGGTGCTGCGCGACGTAGGTGTCGACGTCGTCCTGGCTCCAGGCGGCCAGCGGGTTGACCTTGACCATGCCCCGCTTGGCGTCCCAGTCGACGACCTTGGTGCCCACCCGGGTCTCGGACTCGTCGCGCCGGACGCCGGACCCCCAGGCGCTGAACCCCGCGAGGGTGCGGGCCAGCGGCTGCACCTTGCGCATGTCGCAGCACAGGTCGGGGTCGCGGTCGTGCAGGGCCGGGCCGAACTCGGCGTCCTGCTCGGCGACGGTCTTCTCGGCCTCGACCGAGAGCACCCGGATGTCCATGACCGAGGCGATCCAGTCGCGGGTGCCGATGGTCTCGGCGAAGTGGTAACCGGTCTGCAGGAACACCACCTGGACGCCGGGGTGCGCGCGGGCGGCCAGGTGGGCGAGCAGGCCGTCGGCCATCGAGGAGGTGAGCGCGAACGAGTCGCCGAAGGTCTCCCCGGCCCAGCGCAGCACCGCGAGCGCCTGCTCGACCGGGTCGGCGATCCCCTCGAAGCGGGCATCGGCCTCGGCGGCCAGCTCGGGTGTGGGTTCGACCAGGGTTGCGCTCACGGCTGCTGCACTCCCGTTCCCGTCGTCCGCAGGGTGAAGGCCCGCAGGCAGGACCCGCAGTGCCATTCTCCCTCGGTCTCGCGCGGCCGCAGGGTCTCCTCGCCGCAGTACGGGCAGTAGAACGGCGGCAGCTGCCTGGTTCTTCCGCCCGGCTCGCTCACCGCAGCAGGTCCTCGTCGGCGCGGGTCGCCCAGGCCGCGAAGGACTCGCCCTCGGTGCGGTGCTCCAGGTACCCGCGCAGCACGCGCTCGACGTAGTCGGCGGTGTCGGTGGCCAGCACCTTGTGCCCGCGGAGCTTGCGCCCGATGGAGGACTCGAAGCCCAGGTGGCCGCCGAGGTGGACCTGGAAGCCCTCCTCGCCGCCCACGACCATGCCCTTGAAGCCGATGTCGGCGGTCTGGAAGCGGGCGCAGGAGTTCGGGCAGCCGTTGACGTTGATGGTCAACGGGGTGTCGAAGTCGGGCAGCCGGCGCTCGAGCTCGGCGGTCAGCTCCTTGGCGTGGCCCTTGGTCTCGACGATGGCCAGCTTGCAGAACTCGATGCCGGTGCAGGCCATGGTCTGCCGGCGGAAGACGCTGGGCCGCACCTGCAGGTCGTGCTCGGCCAGCGCCGCGATCGCCTCCTCGACGACGTCGTCCGGGACGTCGAGGACGACCAGCTTCTGGTCGGCCGTCGTCCGGATCCGGCCCTGCCCGTACTGCTGCGCGAGGTCGGCCACGGTCGCCAGCAGCTCGCCGCCGATGCGGCCGGTGTGCAGCGCGAACCCCAGGGCGTTGCGCCCGTCGACCTGCTTCTGGACGCCGACGTGGTCGCGCTGGTCGGTCGCCGGCCGGTCGGGCGCGGGGCCGTCGGGCAGCGCCTCGTGCAGGTACTCGTCCTGCAGCACCTGGCGGAACTTCTCCGGGCCCCAGTCGGCCATGAGGAACTTGATCCGCGCGTGGGTGCGCGAGCGGCGGTAGCCGTAGTCGCGGAACACGGCGCAGACCCCGGCCCACACGTCGGAGACCTGGTCGGGGCGCACGAAGACGCCCAGCCGCTCGGCGAACCGGGGGTTCGTCGACAGCCCGCCGCCGACCCACAGGTCGTAGCCGGCCTCGCCCGCGGAGTTGCGCACGCCGACGAAGGCGACGTCGTTGATCTCGTGGTTGGTGCAGTGGTGGGCGCACCCGGAGATGGAGGACTTGAACTTGCGCGGCAGGTTGGAGAACTCCCGGTCGCCGAGGTAGGTCGCCACGACCTCGGCGACGGCCGGGGTCGCGTCGAGCACCTCGTCGTCGAGCACCCCGGCCAGCGGGCAGCCCAGGACGACGCGCGGGGTGTCGCCGCAGGCCTCGGTGGTGGACAGCCCGACGGACTCCAGCCGCTCCCAGATCTCGGGGACGTCCTCGATGCGGATCCAGTGCAGCTGCACGTTCTGCCGGTCGGTCACGTCGGCGACGCCGCGGCCGAACTCGGTCGAGATGCCGGCGATGACCCGCAGCTGCTCGGCCGACAGCTGCCCGCCGTCGATGCGCACGCGGAGCATGAAGTAGGAGTCCTCGAGCTCCTCGGGCTCCAGCACGGCGGTCTTGCCGCCGGGGATGCCCTGCGCGCGCTGGGTGTACAGCCCCATCCACCGCATGCGACCGCGCAGGTCACCGGGGTCGATGCCGTCGAAGCCGGTGTGCGAGTAGATGTCGAGGATCCGCTGGCGGACGTCGAGGCCGTCGGAGTCCTTCTTCATCCGCTCGTTGGGGTTGAGCGGTTCGCGGTAGCCGAGGGCCCACTGACCCTGCCCCTTCTGGGCCGAGCGGCTGGTGCGGGTGGGGGAGGACACGGGAGGGCTCCATCTTCGCGCGGGACGGGCGCGCGGCGTTGCGGGGACTGGGGTGCGGCGGCTCAGGACGAGCGGCGACAGGCGGCGCTGACGACGCGGCCCAGGTCGATGTGCAGGCGCGCCACCAGAGGCGTCCCGCGGTCAGTCACGCCGTCGAGTCTCCCACACCGGCCATGGCCGCCCGGACCTGCGCGACCGCCTCGGCGAGGGGGACCTGGGAGGTGTCCACCCGCAGCTCGGCGCGCACCGGCTCCTCGTAGGGGTCGCTGACCCCGGTGAAGGTGGCGATCTCCCCGGCGCGCGCCTTCGCGTACAGGCCCTTGACGTCCCGGGCCTCGCAGACCGCCAGCGGGGTGGACAGGTGCACCAGCACGAACCGGCCGTGCTGCTCGACGAGCGCGCGGGCCTGCTCGCGGGCCTCCTCGAACGGGGCGATGGCGGCGATCACGACGGTGCCGCCGTGCCGGACCACCTCGCCGGCCACCCAGCCGATGCGGCGGATGTTGAGGTCGCGGTCGGCCCGGGAGAAGCCGAGCTCGCTGGACAGGTGCGTGCGGACGACGTCGCCGTCCAGCACGGTGACCGGGGTGCCCTCGGCCTCGAGCTCGGCGACCAGGGCGTCGGTGATCGTGGACTTGCCGGCGCCGGAGAAGCCGGTGAGGAGGACGGCGACACCACTCATGCCGCCAGTCTCTCAGTCGACGGGGACGGCCCCGAAGGAACGCCAGGCGCTCTCCACCTCGGCCAGCTCGGCCACCGCGTCGGGGAGCTTCCCGGCCACGACGTCGGCCAGCGTGACCTGCTCCAGGACCCGGCGGTAGGAGTCGCGGGCGGCGACCCACACGCTGGTGAGCTCCTTGGCGACGCCGGGGTAGGTGGCGTCCTCGGGCCGCTGGCCGTGCACCTCGGCCAGGAAGCCCTGCTCCACGCGCATGACCCGGGCGATGGACACCTCGCTCGGCGGCAGCGCCAGCCGGTAGCCGCCGTCCCGCCCGCGCTGGCTGGTCACCAGCCGGGCGTGCTGCAGGTCGCCGAGGATGGCCTGCAGGAACCGGGAGGGGATGCCCTGCGCGGTGGCGATGCGGTCGCAGGTGAGGGCGTCGGGGCTGGCTGCGGCCAGCTCGATGGCGGCGCGGACGGCGTAGTCGACGCGGGCGGAGATGCGCACGGAGCCCATCCTGCCCGGTCTGGGAAACTCGGTCCGTGTTCCAGCTGCGATTCACCACGCTGGTGGAGGCGCCGCTGACCGTGGCGTTCGACGTCGCCCGCGTGCTCGGCCGCCCCTGGCCGTGGGCCCTGACCGAGGTCGCCTCCGACCGACCGCATGCCGACGAGCACCGCGGGGGCGGCGGGCTCATGGCGCAGGTGCGCCACACCCGCCACTTCCACCCGACCGGGGCCGGCACGCTCGTCGACGAGCAGGTCGAGTGGGACAACCGGGTCCCCGGGGTGCTCGGCCGGCTGCTGGACCAGACGGTCGTCCGCCGGCATGTCCTCGCGGCGATGCAGGCCCACCTGGACCTGCTCGCCGCGGCGGCCCAGCGCCGGGCCGAGGACGTCGTCCAGGTGGTGGGTGCCGCCCTCGTCGACGGCGACCGGGTGCTCGTCGCGCAACGGGGCGGCGGCTCCCTCGCCGGGCTGTGGGAGTTCCCGGGCGGGAAGGTCGAACCGGGGGAGTCCGAGCTGGCGGCGCTGGTGCGCGAGTGCCGCGAGGAGCTCGCGGTGGAGATCGCCCCGCAGGCGTTCCTGGGCGAGGTACCACTGCCCGGGGTCGTGGCGGGCGGCGAACCGGGGGCATCGACGCTGCGGGTCTGGTGGGGGCGGATCGAGTCGGGCGACCCGGTCGACCACGAGCACACCGAGCTGCGCTGGGTGCGGGCCGACGAGCTGGAGGCGCTGGACTGGATCCCGGCCGACCGCCCGCTGCTCCCCGCCGTCCGGGCCCTGCTGGCCCGCCTCTGAACGCGCGAGAGGCCCGCCCCGCGCCTGCGGGACGGGCCTCTCGTCGGGACCTCTTACTTGAAGATGTCCTTGACCTTCTCGCCGGCCTGCTTGGCGTTGCCCGAGGCCTGGTCCTTCTGGCCCTCGGCCTGGAGGTCCTGGTTGTCGGTCGCGTTGCCCGCGGCCTCCTTGCCCTGGCCCAGCAGCTCTTCGGCCTTGTTCTTGATCTTGTCCACGGCGCTCATGGGAGTGCTCCTCACGTCGGCTTTCGGGGTCCCGCCACCACTACCCGGCCGCCGGGCCTGCACACATCGACGAACCTGCCGGTCTGCTGGCAGCTCCCTGGGGATCCCGGTACCCGGCGTCCCGCAAGAACTGCGCCCACCGGCCCCCTGGCCCGCAAGACGTTCGGGGATGACCGTCGTGTTGCGGCCGTGTTGCAGGCCGCCGGGGCTGCGTCGTCGCAGGTCGTGAGGCCAGGTCACAAAACGGTGACGGCCGTGGACGGTCCCCACGGGCGTGCCTAGTGTTCGCCGGGAGGTTCCAGGACCGACAGCTGTCGGACAGGTTCGTCACGGCTCGAACCCAGCCCGTCCCGGACGCCGATCGTGTCCGGCCGGGCAGACCAGGTCAGATCCCCCCGCAGGTGCGGGTCGAGGGAGGCAATCGAACGTGAAGTTCAGCAAGCGCGGCGCAGCGCTCGTCGCCACCGGCGTGGCCGGCGCGATGGTGCTGTCGGCCTGTGGTGGCGGCAGCAGCGACAGCGGCAGCAGCGGCGGTGGTTCCGGTCGGGTCATCGTGGGTGAGTCCGCCGACTTCCCGGAGAACCTGTTCCCGCTGATCTCGGCCGGCAACGTCACCTCCGTCGCCAACATCGAGGCCCAGCTCTTCCCGTCCGCCTTCGACGTCAAGCCCGACTTCTCGGTCGAGTACAACCAGGACCTCCTGACCGAGGAACCGACCCTGGACGTCACCGACGGGGTGCAGACCAACGTCTACACGATCAACCCGGACGCGGTCTGGAGCGACGGCGAGCCCATCACCGCCGAGGACTTCATCTTCTCCTGGCAGCTCCAGCGGAGCTCCGACCCGGCCGACGGCGGGTGCGCGGCGCTGCTGAACACGACGGGCTACAGCTCCATCGCGTCCGTCGAGGGCTCCGGTGACGACGACAAGACCGTCACCGTCACCTACACGACGCCCTACGCCGACTGGCAGGGCCTCTGGTCCGGGTCGAGCAACCCGGTCTTCCCGTCCCACGTGCTGAAGGCCGCCTCCCCCGAGGCCCAGTGCGAGGCCACGACGGCAGGCTGGCCGATCGCCGACGGCATCCCGCAGGACATCTCCGGCGGGCCGTGGCAGATCAAGAAGGACAACATCGACGTCGGCAGCCAGATCGTCACGCTGACGCCCAACGAGAACTGGTACGGCGAGCCCACCGGGCTGGCCCAGCTGGTCATCCAGAACATCGGCAGCGACCCGACGACCGCCGTCCAGGGCATCCAGAACCAGGAGGTCGGGGTCATCTACCCGCAGCCTCAGCTGGACCTGGTCGGACAGGTCGCCGACCTCGCCCCCGAGGTCGACAGCTCCATCAGCTTCGGGCTCTCGTTCGAGCACCTGGACTTCAACACCACCGACCCGCTGCTCGCCGACCCGGTGGTCCGCCAGGCGTTCGGCATGGCCCTCGACCGCCAGGAGATCGTGGACCAGACGGTCGGCCAGTTCTCCTCGGACGCCCAGGTCCTGGACAACCGGATCTACGTCAACAACCAGCCGCAGTACGTGGACAACGCCCCCGACGAGTACAAGACGCAGAACACGGCCCAGGCCAAGTCGCTGCTCGAGGGTGCGGGCTACGTGCTGGGTTCCGACGGGATCTACGCCAAGGACGGTCAGCGGCTGTCGTTCCAGATCGACACCACGGCCAACAACCCGCTGCGCGAGACGACGGTCAACGTCATGATCCCGCAGCTGAAGGAAGCCGGCATCGAGGCGACCTTCAACGCCAACCCGGACATCTTCGCCGGGCCCGAGAAGCCGACCTCCCTGATCGCCGGGGGCTTCCAGATCGCGCTGTTCGCCTGGGTGGCCTCGCCGTTCATCACCTCGAACGAGTCCATCTACCAGCAGGTGACCGGGGACAACGTCGGGCAGAACTACTCCCGGCTCGGCACCCCCGAGATCGACGCGCTCTTCGACGAGCTCGTCGCGCAGCCCGACCCGGACCAGGCCGCTGATCTGGCCAACCAGATCGACGTCCTGCTGTGGGACCAGATGGCGACCATCCCGCTGTACCAGAAGCCCACGTTCCTGGCGTGGAACTCCTCGACGGAGAACGTCGAGGACAACGCCTCGCAGAGCGGGCCGCTGTGGAACTCCAGCACCTGGACGACCTCGCAGTGATGCACTGACCCCTCAGGCACCACGCACCACCTGATCGCAGACGCGGCCCCCGGGGGCTCACCCCCGGGGGCCGCGCTGTGTCCGGACGTCCCAGCTGAACTGGTCGTTCCCACCGGACGACTTCCGCTCCCGGCGTAAGGTCCCCGCATGTTCTTCTTCACGATCCGACGGATTGTCGCCTCGGTCCTCGTGTTGCTCGCCAGCTCGTTCCTGGTGTTCGTCCTCTGCGCCGCCAGCTTCGACCCGCTGGCGAAGTACTACTCGCGCAACCCGCAGCCGCCGCCGGAGTTCTTCGACCAGCTGCGCACCCAGCTGGGGTTGGACGACAACTTCTTCGTCCGCTACTGGCACTGGCTGTCCAGCGCCCTCACCGGCGACTTCGGCCAGACCATCGGCGGCACCGCGGTCACCGACCAGCTCTGGGGCCGGCTCTGGGTCACCGGGCGGATGATCTTCTTCGCCGTGGTGATCGCCGTCGTCCTGGCCATCCTGGTCGGCGTCGTCGGCGCGGTGCGGCAGTACAAGCCCTCGGACTACGCCTTCACCTTCCTGGCCTACCTGCTGATCGCGCTGCCCACCTTCTGGTTCGCGGCCCTGCTCAAGGAGTTCGTGGCCGGCGGCATCAACGACGCCTTCGGTCGGCAGGTGCTGTACACCCTCGGCGAGGAGTCACCGGGCATCTCGTCCTACGGGACACCGTCGGAGATCTTCTGGGACCGGTTGGGCCACCTGGTGCTGCCCACCATCTGCCTGGCGCTGCTGTCGTTCGCGGCCTGGAGCCGGTTCCAGCGGTCGGCGATGCTCGACGTGCTGGGCTCGGACTACATGCGCCTGGCCCGTGCCAAGGGCCTGACCTACCGGCGCACGGTGATGAAGCACGGGCTGCGCAACGCCCTGATCCCGCTCACCACCGTCGTCGCCCTGGGCATCGGCACGCTGTTCGGCGGCGCGATCATCACCGAGCAGGTCTTCGTGTGGCACGGCATGGGGGAGTACCTGCTGAAGAACGGCATCGGGCAGAACGACATCAACGTCGTCCTGGGCTGGCTGCTCATCAGCGCGGTGTTCGTCGTGCTGTTCAACCTCGTCGCCGACGTGCTGTACGCGGTCCTCGACCCGCGCATCCGGCTCGCCTGACCCGGTCGGAGGAGACATCGTGACCACCACCCAGGCCGCCACGGAGGCGGCCGGCGCGACGGGGCCCGGCAACGGCGTCGAGCGCGAGTTCACCGTGAAGGCGCGCAGCCAGCGCCAGCAGATCGTCCGGCGCTTCGTGCGCAACAAGGTCGGCATGACCGGCCTGGTCGTCTTCCTGCTGCTGCTGGCCTTCGGCTTCCTCGGCCCGCTGGTGTACGGCACCAGCTACGCGACGCAGAACAGCGGCGCCCAGTCCGTCCCGCCCGGCAGCGCGGGGTACCCGCTGGGCAGCGACGAGATCGGTCGCGACCTGCTGGCCGGCCTGATGATCGGCGTGCAGCGGTCGTTGTTCATCGTGCTGCTGTTCATCGCCATCGCGTTGCCCGTGGGCCTGCTCGTGGGTGCGCTGGCCGGCTACTTCGGGCGGTGGGTGGACAGCGTGCTGATGCGCATCGTCGACCTGATCCTCACCGTGCCGCTGCTCGTCGTCCTCATCGTGGTCGCCTCGAACTTCGGCGACGCCCGCACCCCGCTGGGGGTCGGCATCATCCTGGGTCTGTTCGGCTGGCTGGACCTGGCCCGCATCGTGCGCAGCCAGTTCCTCTCCCTGCGCGAGAAGGAGTACGTCGAGGCCGCGCACGCCCTCGGCGCCTCCAACCGGCGGATCATCTTCAAGCACCTGATCCCCAACGCGCTCGGCTCGCTCATCGTGTGGACGACGCTGGCCGCGGCCACCGCCATCATCCTCGAGGCGTCGCTGACCTACCTGGGCTTCGGTGTGAACAACCCGAGCTCCACGTCGCTGGGCCGGTTGGTCTCCGACGGCGTGCAGGCGGCCTCGACCCGGCCGTGGCTCTTCTACTTCCCGGGCATCACCCTGCTGATCATCGTGCTGTCGATCAACCTGATCGGCGACGGGATCCGGGATGCCTTCGACCCGAGCAACCGCCGCGTGCGGGCCTGAGGGGACAACGCATGAGCACCAGTTCCGGAGCGCTGGAGCAGGGCCGCACGCAGGCCCGCCCCGTCGACCCCGACGTCCCCCTGCTGGCCGTCGAGGACCTCAACGTCCGCTTCCCGACCGAGGACGGCCTGGTCCACGCGGTCCGCGGGGTGGACTACACCCTGCGGTCCGGCGAGGTGCTGGGCATCGTCGGTGAGTCCGGCTCGGGCAAGTCGGTCACCTCGCTGGCCGTCATGGGCCTGCTGCCCGGCTCCGCCCGGGTGAGCGGCTCGGTGCGGTACCGCGGCCAGGAGCTGCTCGGGCAGAGCGACCGGGCGATGTCGCGGGTCCGCGGCAAGGGCGTCTCGATGATCTTCCAGGACCCAATGACCTCGCTGGACCCGGTGTACCGCGTCGGGTTCCAGATCGAGGAGACGCTGCGCGCCCACGACCCCAAGCTGTCGTCGAAGGCAGCCCAGGCGCGGGCCGCCGACCTGCTGGCCATGGTCGGCATCCCCAACGCGGCCGAGCGCGTGCGGTCCTACCCGCACGAGTTCTCCGGCGGCATGCGCCAGCGCGTGGTGATCGCGATCGCCATGGCCAACCAGCCCGACGTGATCATCGCCGACGAGCCGACCACCGCCCTGGACGTGACGGTGCAGGCGCAGATCCTCGAGGTGCTGCAGAAGGCGCTGTCGGAGACCGGGGCGGCGATGGTCCTCATCACCCACGACCTCGGTGTGGTCGCCGGCATCGCCGACCGGGTGCTGGTCATGTACGCCGGCCGGCCGGTGGAGATCGGTGCCGTCGAGGACATCTACTACGAGCCCCGCATGCCCTACACGCTCGGGCTGCTCGGGTCGCTGCCCCGGCTGGACGCCTCCACCAAGCAGCGGCTGACCCCGATCAAGGGGTCGCCGCCCTCCGTGGTGAACATGCCGCCGGGCTGCCCGTTCGCGCCCCGCTGCCCGCTGCACGTCGCCGAGTGCGACGTCGTCGAACCCGAGCTGCTCGACGTCGGGGGCGGTCACACCGCAGCCTGCATCCGGGTCGACGAGGTCGGCAAGGCCCACGGCGAGGCGTCCGCGCTGTTCGACGAGACCGCCGACGACGCGGTGCTCGCGTCGCAGCCCGACCCCGCCACCACACCCGAGGGAGCGACGTCATGACCGCCACCCGTGAGCCCATCCTGAGCGTCCGCGGTCTGGAGAAGCACTTCCCGATCAAGGGCGGTGGGCTGATCAAGCGCACCGTCGGCGCCGTCCGCGCCGTCGACGGCCTCGACCTGGACCTGTACCCGGGCGAGGTGCTCGGCCTGGTCGGCGAGTCCGGCTGCGGCAAGTCCACCACCGGCCGGGCCATCCTCAACCTGCAGCCGGCGACCGGCGGGTCGGTCGTCTTCCAGGGCCGCGAGATCGTCGGGCTGGGGCGCAAGGAGATGCGGCCGCTGCGCCGCGACATCCAGATCGTCTTCCAGGACCCCTACGCCTCGCTCAACCCGCGGCTGCCGGTCTTCGACATCGTCGCCGAACCGCTGATCATCCACGGGCTGACCAAGGACGAGGCCGAGCTCCGCGAGCGCGTGCGCACCCTGGTCGAGACCGTGGGCCTGAACCCGGAGCACACCAACCGGTACCCGGCCGAGTTCTCCGGCGGTCAGCGGCAGCGCATCGGCATCGCCCGGGCGCTCGCGCTGGAGCCCAAGGTGCTGGTGCTCGACGAGCCCGTCTCGGCCCTGGACGTCTCGATCCAGGCCGGTGTGATCAACCTGCTCGAGGACCTCAAGGAGCGGCTCGGGCTGTCCTACCTGTTCATCGCCCACGACCTCTCGGTGGTGCGGCACATCTCCGACCGGGTCGCCGTCATGTACCTCGGCAAGATCATCGAGGTCGCCCCCCGCGACGAGCTGTTCGACCGGCCCACGCACCCCTACACCCAGGCGCTGCTGTCGGCGATCCCGCTGCCCGACCCGCGCCTCGAGCGCAGCCGGCAGCGGATCATCATCACCGGCGACGTGCCCAGCCCGGCCAACCCGCCCTCGGGCTGCCGGTTCCGCACCCGGTGCCAGAAGTTCGCCGGTGAGCTGACCGACACCCAGCGGGAGAAGTGCCTGACGGTCGAGCCGCTGCTGGAGTCCCGGGGCGAGGGCCACACCAGCGCCTGCCACTACGCCGAGGCCACGAAGGTGCTCTGACTCCACCGCCGCCAGCTGTGCACACCCTCGAGCGAAGGTAGAACGTGGGCCGTTTCCTCCTGAAGCGTCTGGCCAACTACGTGGTCCTGGTCGTGGTCGCCACGACGCTGGCCTACATCGTGGCCTCGCTCGCCCTCAACCCCCGGTCCACCTACGAAGGGCGCAACCCGCCGCCGCCCGCTGCGGTGGTCGAGCAGCAGCTCACCGCGTACGGGGTGAACGACAAGGACCCGCTGCTGGGCCGGTACGCCGACTGGATCGGCGGGGTCGTGCTGCACGGCGACTTCGGCCAGACCGTCCGCGGGCAGGACATCAACGACCAGCTCGGCTCACGGGCGCTGGTCAGCCTCAGGCTGCTGGTGCTCGGCTCGATCATCGGCGCGGTGGTGGGGGTGCTGGCCGGGGTGGTGAGCGCGATCAAGAAGTACAAGGTCACCGACCGCGCGATCACCGCCTACTCGTTCTTCTTCATCGCCACGCCCGTCTTCTTCACCGCCGTGCTGCTGAAGTTCGGTGCGTTGTCGGTGAACGACGCGGTCGGGTCGACGGTGCTGTACTACACCGGCTACGAGACGCCCAACCTCCAGGCCGGCTTCTGGGGCCACGTCGCCGACCAGGTCGGCCACCTGATCCTGCCCACCCTGTCGATCGCCCTGGGCCAGATCGCCTACTTCTCCCGCTACCAGCGCAACGCCATGCTCGACGTGATGAACAGCGACTTCCTGCGCACGGCCGAGGCCAAGGGGCTGACCAGACGCAAGGCGCTCTACAAGCACGGGCTGCGCACGGCGCTCATCCCGATGGCGACGCTGCTGGCCTACTCGTTCGGCACGCTGGCCGTCGGGGCGACCTTCACCGAGAAGATCTTCGGCTGGCACGGCATGGGGGAGTGGCTGGTCGACTCCATCACCAGCCAGGACATCAACGTGGTCGCCACCGTCACGTTGTTCACCGCTGTCTTCATCCTGATCTCCGGCTTCCTGGCCGACGTGATCTACGCCGTCCTCGACCCGCGCGTGCGGGTCTGAGGCCGGGTCCGAGGCGAGGAGGAACCGTGAGCGCACCTGCCGATCCGTTGGTGGTCGCCGACGACGCGGCCGTCTCCGACCACCCCGGTCAGAAGGCCCCCAGCGCCGTGGTGGTCCGCGGGCGCCGCAGCCTGGTGCTGCGCCGGTTCCGGCGCCGCCGGGGGGCGATGGTCGCGCTGGGCGTCCTGGTGCTGATGTTCGTCGGGGCCTTCCTGGGGCCGGTGATCTACCAGGCCATCACCGGGTGGACCTACAGCACCCAGGACTACACCGCGTTCCTGCAGCCGCCGTCCCCGGACCACTGGTTCGGCACCACGCAGATCGGCCAGGACGTGTTCGCCCAGACCATGCGGGGGCTGCAGAAGTCGCTGATCATCGGGCTGCTCGTCGCGCTCATCTCCACCGGGCTGGCCGCGGTGGTCGGGGCCTGCGCCGGCTACTTCGGCGGCTGGGTGGACCGCGCGCTGATGTGGGGGGTGGACCTGCTGCTGGTCATCCCGTCGTTCCTGGTCGTGGCGATCATCAGCCCGGCCTTCCAGAGCGCGGGCTGGCTGGTGCTGGTCTTCCTGATCGCCATCTTCGCCTGGATGATCACCGCCCGGATCGTGCGCGGGATGACGCTGAGCCTCAAGGAACGCGAGTTCGTGCTCGCCGCCCGCTACTCCGGGGTCTCCTCGGCCGGCATCATCTTTCGCCACCTGATCCCCAACATGTCCTCGTTGCTGATCATCGACGCGACCATCGCGGTGGCCACGGCGATCATCGCCGAGACGGGGTTGTCCTACTTCGGCTTCGGGGTGCAGCCGCCCGACGTCTCGCTGGGCAACCTGATCGCGTCGGGCACCCGGTCGGCGTTCACCTTCCCCTGGCTGTTCCTGTTCGCCGGTGGCCTGCTGGTCGCCACCACGCTGGCGGTGAGCGTCATCGGGGACGCCCTGCGCGACGCGCTGGACCCGGCGTCCAGCCGGGCCGGAGGTACGAAGTGAGCGACGTGGGCGACGACGTGAGCCAGGTGCCGCTGCTGTCCGTCCGCGACCTCGGCGTGGTCTTCCCGGGCGGGGAGGACGGCGACGTCCCGGCGGTGCGCGGGGTCGCCTACGACCTGGCCCCCGGTGAGGTCCTGGGCATCGTGGGGGAGTCCGGGTCGGGCAAGTCGGTCTCCTCGTTGGCGGTCATGGGTCTGCTCCCGCGCAACGCCCGGGTGACCGGCAGCGTGCGGTTGCGCGGGGTGGAGCTGCTGGGCCGCCCGGACGGCGAGCTCGCCCGCATCCGCGGCAACGACATCGCGATGGTCTTCCAGGACCCGCTGTCGGCGCTGACGCCGGTCTACACCGTCGGTGACCAGATCGCCGAGACCATCCGCATCCACCAGCGGCTCGCGGCGGGCCCGGCCACCCAGCGCGCTGTCGAGCTGCTCGACAGCGTGGGCATCCCGAACGCAGCCCAGCGGGCCAAGGCATTCCCGCACGAGTTCTCCGGGGGCATGCGGCAGCGGGTGATGATCGCCATGGCGATCGCCAACGACCCCGACGTGCTGATCGCCGACGAACCGACGACCGCGCTGGACGTGACCATCCAGGCGCAGGTGCTCGAGCTGCTGGAGACCGCGCGGCAGCTGACCAACGCCGCCACCGTGATGATCACCCACGACCTCGGGGTGGTGGCCGGCATCGCCGACCGGGTGCTGGTCATGTACGCCGGCAAGGCCGTCGAGCAGGGTCCGGTCGGGCCGGTGTACGCCGCCCCCCGCATGCCGTACACCATCGGGCTGCTGGGCTCGGTGCCCCGGCTGGACCGGCCGGGGCAGACGCTGACCCCGATCTCGGGGTCCCCGCCCAACGTCAGCCGGCTGGAGCCCGGGTGCCCGTTCGCCAGCCGGTGCCCGGTGGTGCTGCCGGTGTGCCGGGAGGTCGAGCCGGAGCTCACCCCGACCGCGGTGGGGTCGGCCGCCTGCCACCGGGCGGACGAGATCGTCGACGGTTCGATCGACGGCGTGCCGGTGTTCCCGCCACCGGTGCTCGCGCAGGCGCGCGGCCTGGTGGCCCGGACCGAGCGCCCGGCCGTCCTGGAGGTCCGCGAGGTGACCAAGCGGTTCGACATCACCCGGGGTGCGGTCATGCGCCGCAAGGTGGGGTCGGTCAGCGCGGTCGACGGCGTCAGCTTCGACATCCGCGAGGGCGAGGCGCTCGGGCTGGTCGGCGAGTCCGGGTCGGGCAAGACCACGACGATCATGGAGGTCCTGAGCCTGCAGGCGCCCGCCGAGGGCTCGATCGTCGTGCACGGCAAGGACGTCGCCGGTCTGGGGCGCCGTGAGCGCAAGGAGCTGCGGCGCGACATCCAGGTCGTCTTCCAGGACCCGCTGTCCTCCCTGGACCCGCGCCTGCCGGTCGGGGACATCATCGACGAGCCGCTGCGGTCCTTCGACGTCCCGCGGGCCGAGCGCGCGGCGCGGGTCGGCGAGTTGCTGCGGCTGGTCGGGCTGGCCCCCGAGCACGCCAACCGCTACCCGGCCGACTTCTCCGGCGGGCAGCGGCAGCGCATCGGCATCGCCCGGGCGCTGGCCCTGGAGCCCAAGCTGCTCGTGCTCGACGAACCGGTCTCGGCGCTGGACGTCTCGATCCAGGCCGGCGTGCTGAACCTGCTGGAGGACCTCAAGGTCCGCCTGGGGCTGGCCTACCTGTTCGTGGCGCACGACCTGTCGGTGGTGCGGCACATCGCCGACCGGGTGGCGGTCATGTACCTGGGCCGGCTGGTCGAGGTGGGCGACGCCGACGACATCTTCGAGCGGCCCACGCACCCCTACACCCAGGCACTGCTGTCGGCCGTCCCCATCCCGGACCCGGTGGCCGAGCGGCAGCGCGAGCGGATCCTGGTCCGCGGCGACCTCCCGGACCCGGCGAACCTGCCCTCGGGGTGCCGGTTCCGGTCCCGCTGCCCGTTGTTCGTCGAGCTGGAGCCCGGCCAGCAGCAGCGCTGCGCCGAGGAGGACCCGGCGCTGGTGGAGCACGTGCCGGGGCTCGCCTCGGCCTGCCACTTCGCCCGCGAGCGCACCGTCGTCCCGGGCTGAGGTGCGCCGCCCGGGGCGTCGTGGCTTTCGTTACCCGGACGTGACCCGATCCTTAGCCGTGCTGCATAGCCTCGACACAGCCCATGGGCCGGCGGCCCGCTGACCAGTGATCCCACCGATCACGCACGCACCCCGGAGTGACCTTTGAGACGAGTTCGACGTCCGTTCGCCGCCGTCGCCGCCGTGGCGGCCGCGGCCCTGGTGCTGTCCGGCTGCTCCGGCGGATCCGGGTCCGACGACTCCGGTGGCGGGGGTACCCCGACCGAGGCCACCGCCAACGACATCAACCCGGTCGACCGCGCCGACCTCACCCAGGGCGGCGACCTGCGCTGGCCACTGACCGAGCTGCCGCCGAACTTCAACTACAACCAGCTCGACGGCACGCTGAGGGACACCGCCGACGTCATCAGCGCCGTGCTGCCCGCGGCGTTCGACTTCGCCGCCGACAGCACCCCCACGGTGAACGCGGACTACTTCTCCGACATCGAGCTGACGTCGGAGGACCCCCAGGTCATCACCTACACGATCAACCCGGACGCGGTCTGGTCCGACGGCACCGACATCACCGCCGCCGACCTGATCTCGCAGTGGAAGGCGCTCAACGGCACCAACCCCGAGTTCAACGTCTCGGCGACCAACGGCTACGACCAGATCGCCTCGGTCGAGCAGGGCACCGACGAGCGGCAGGCGGTGGTCACCTTCGCCAACCCCTACGCCGACTGGCAGGCCCTGTACGCCCCGCTCTACCCGGCGTCGACCAACGACGACCCGGCGGTGTTCAACACCGGCTGGACCACCGGCATCCCGGTGACCGCGGGCCCGTTCGAGCTCGGCGGCATCGACACCACGGCGCAGACCGTCACCCTCGTCCCCGACGCCGACTGGTGGGGTGACGCGCCCCTCCTGGACTCGATCGTCTTCCGCGTCATCGACGGTGACGCCCAGATCGACGCGCTGGCCAACGGCGAGATCGACTTCATCGACATCGGCCCGGACGTCGACAAGTACACCCGCGCGCAGGGCATCGACGGCGTCACGATCCGCCGGGCCGGTGGCCCCAACTTCCGGCACATCACCATGAACAGCACCTCCCCGGTGTTGTCCGACGTCGCCGTCCGGCACGCCCTGGGCCTGGCCATCGACCGGCAGACGATCGCCGACGCGCTCCTCGGGCCGCTGGGCGGTGATGCGGTGAAGCTGGACAACCACATCTTCATGACCAACCAGGACGGGTACCAGGACAACGCCGGTGACCTCTCCGACGTCGACGTGGACGCCGCCAACGCGGAGCTCGACGACGCCGGGTGGACCCGCGAGGGCGACGGCACCCGCACGAAGGACGGTCAGAGCCTGACCATCCGGTTCGTCATCCCCGCCGCGGTGGCCACCAGCCAGCAGGAGGCCGAACTGGTGCAGGGCATGCTGGCCGAGGTCGGTGCCGACGTGCAGATCGAGACCGTCCCCAGCGGCGACTTCTTCGAGAACTACGTGAACACCGGCGACTTCGACTTCACCGTGTTCTCGTGGCTGGGCACGCCGTTCCCCATCAGCTCCTCGCAGTCGATCTACGGCCAGGTGCAGGGCGACGACATCCAGCAGAACTACGCCCGGGTCGGCAGCCGGGAGATCGACGACCTGTTCGCCCAGGCGACCTCGGAGCTGGACCCCGACGCCGCCCGCGACCTGGGCAACCAGATCGACACCCTGATCTGGGAGGAGGTCCACTCGCTGACCCTGTACCAGCGTCCCGACCTCAAGGCCCAGGTCGACAACCTGGCCAACTACGGGGCCGTCGGCTTCGCCTCGGTCCGGTACCAGGACATCGGGTTCACCTCGTAGTCCACGGATCCTGCAGGTCCAGCTCGCACGCAGCGGGGGTCGGCTCGTCGCCGGCCCCCGCTGCCGTTCCGGTTCAATGGCGCAGGTGATCGCCGACCGTCGCCTGCTGCTCGTGCACGCCCACCCCGACGACGAGTCGATCAACAACGGGGCCACGATGGCCCGGTACGTCGCCGAGGGCGCCCACGTCACCCTCCTCACCTGCACCCTGGGCGAGGAGGGCGAGATCCTGGTCCCCGAGCTCGCCGGGCTCGCCGCCGACCAGGCCGACCAGCTCGGCGGCTACCGGATCGTCGAGCTGGCGAACGCGATGGCCGCCCTGGGCGTGACCGACCACCGCTTCCTGGGCGGCACCGGCCGGTGGCGCGACTCGGGCATGATCGGCACGCCGGCCAACGACCACCCGCGGGCGTTCTGGAACGCCGACCCCGACGAGGCGGTGGCGGCCGCGGTGGCCGTCCTCCGCGAGGTGCGCCCGCAGGTGGTGGTCGGGTACGACGAGCACGGCGGCTACGGGCACCCGGACCACATCCAGGCCCACCGGGTCACGATGGCCGCCGTCGCGGCCGCGGCTGCGCCGGGCTACCGACCGGAGCTGGGGCCGGCGCACGACGTGGCCAAGCTGTACTGGACGTGCGTGCCCGTCTCGGTGCTGCAGCGCGGCCTGGACGCCCTCGCCGCCGCCGACACCGGTTACGTCGGCGTCACCGACGCCCGGGACATCCCCTTCGCGGCAGCCGACGAGGACGTCACCTGCGAGCTGGACGGCGCCGCGTACCGCGACCGCAAGGCGGCCGGCATGGCGGCGCACGCCACCCAGCTCACCCTGGACGGCGGGTTCTTCGCCCTGTCCAACAACCTGGGCCAGGAGGTGCTCACCACCGAGTACTACCGGCTGGTGCGCGGCGACCGCGGCCCGGGTGCCGGACCGCAGGGGTGGGAGACCGACCTGTTCGCCGGGCTGTGACCGCGCTGCGCACGGCCGGGTGGGCGGTGCTGGCCCTCGTCGTCCCCGCCTGGCTGGCCGTCGTCGAGGTGCTGTGGCTGCCGCTGCGGATCGGCCCGGTGCCGGTCCCGCTCTCGGTGGTCGGCGCGGCGCTGGGCAACCTGCTGCTGGTCACCTGGGCGCACCGGCTGTCGGGGTCACGGGTGATCGCCCTGCTGCCCGCGGCGGTGTGGGTGGTGATCGCGGTCGGCGCCTCGGTGCGCCGATCCGAGGGCGACCTGCTCATCACCGGCGCGACCACCGCGACCCAGCTGGTGGGCCTGGCGTTCCTGCTGGTCGGCGTGCTGTTCGCGTCGTTCGCGGTCGGCCGGGTGCTCAGCCGACCGGTGCGCGCCGGTAGTGGTAGCGGTGGTGCTCGATGAATCCGAGCCGTCGGTACAGCGCCCGGGCCGCGGTGTTGCCGCCGACCACCTGCAGGTAGCACCAGCGGGCACCGCCGTCCACGGCCCAGGACTGCAGCCCGCGGGTCAGCGAGGTGGCCAGCCCGCCTCGGCGGGCCCGCTCGGCGACGGTGACCGCGGTGATGCCCAGCCAGTCGTCGGTCAGCACCCCGCGCGCGACGGCGACGACCGTGCCGTCGACGTCCCGGACCGAGGCGAAGGCCGTGCGGTCGGCGTTGCCGAGCACGGCGGCCGCGCCCGCGGGGAGCGGGTCGCCGTGCTGCCGGGCGGCGGTCAGCCACTCCTCGTCGGGGTCGGCGGTGACGGCCACCGTGGCCCGCGGGCCCGGCTCCTCGTCGTCGAGCTCGACCGTGAGCACGAGCGTGTCCTCGTCGCGCTCCCAGCCGGCCGCGGCGAAGGCGGTGTCGGCGGCGCGGGCCTGCCGGCCGGGCAGCTGCACGCAGGGGCGCAGGCCGCGCTCGGCGTACCAGTCGGCGACGACGTCGACGGCCTCGGCCAGCGGGATCCCCGGGTCGCCGACGGCGAGCGCGGAGTGGGCGCGGCTGGTGAAGCCGCCCCCGCCGGCGCGCAGCAGCCACCGGCCCAGCGGCTGGGTCTCGGAGCCCTGCCAGCCCCGCGCGGCGAGCAGCTCCAGCTCGGCGACGTCCAGCGGACTCCGTCGTTGTCCCACGGTCCTCCTCCCGGGCGGCGGGATAGGCAACCCTGACCTCGATGCTGCCGTACCGGACGCCATACTGGTCGCAGCTTCGTCCTACCCCCGGAGGGACCCCGTGACCTACGTCATCACCCAGGCCTGCGTCGACGTCCTCGACAAGGCGTGCATCGACGAGTGCCCGGTGGACTGCATCTACGAGGGCGACCGGATGCTCTACATCCACCCCGACGAGTGCGTCGACTGCGGCGCGTGCGAGCCGGTGTGCCCGGTCGAGGCCATCTACTACGAGGACGACGTCCCGGACAAGTGGAAGGACTTCTACAACGCCAACGTGGAGTTCTTCTCCGAGCTGGGCAGCCCGGGCGGCGCCGCCCGCACCGGGAAGATCAACAAGGACCACCCGCTGGTCGCGGCCCTGCCGCCGCAGGGGGAGTGAGCTCCCGCACGCTGCCGGACTTCCCCTGGGACTCGCTGCGCCCGGCCCGCGCGCGGGCGGCGCAGCACCCGGGGGGCGTGGTCGACCTGTCCATCGGCACCCCGGTGGACCCCACCCCCGACGTGCTGCGGACGGCGCTGGCCGCCGGGTCCGACGCGCCGGGCTACCCGACCGCGCTCGGCACGACCGACCTGAGGCTCGCGGCCGCGAACTGGCTGCAGCGGCGGCTGGGGGTCACCGTCGCCGACCCGCTGGGCGACACCCCGTCGGTGATCCCCACCGTGGGGTCCAAGGAGCTGGTGGCGCTGCTGCCGACCCTGCTCGGCCTGCAGGGCGGCACCGTGGTGATCCCCGAGGTCGCCTACCCGACCTACGAGGTCGGCGCGGTCGTCGCGGGCCTGCGGGTGCTGCGCAGCGACGTGCCGCCCGAGGACGTCGCCGACCCGGTGCTCGTGTGGCTGAACTCCCCGGGCAACCCGCACGGCCGGGTGCTCACCCCCGACGAGCTGCGGGCCTGGGTCGCCTGGGGCCGCGCGCGCGGGGTGCCGGTGGTGGCCGACGAGTGCTACGTCGAGCTGGGCTGGGACGTCGTCCCCACGTCGGTGCTGCACCCCGCGGTCGCCGGTGGCTCGCACGAGGGCCTGCTCGCGGTGCACTCGCTGTCCAAGCAGTCCACGGCCGCCGGCTACCGGGCGGGGCTGCTGTCCGGCGACCCGGCGCTGGTCACCCGGGTCTGGGAGGCCCGCCGTCACCTCGGCCTGCTGGTGCCCGGTCCGGTGCAGGCCGCCGCGGCCGCCGCGCTGGGCGACGACGCGCACGTCGAGCTGGCCCGGTCGCGGTACGGCGCCCGGCGGGAGCGGCTGCGCGCGGCGGTCGAGGCGTGGGGTGGCCGCATCGAGCACTCCGAGGCCGGCCTGTACCTGTGGACCACCCGCGACGAGGACTGCTGGACCACCGTCGACCGGTTGGCCGACCTGGGCATCGTGGTCGCGCCGGGGTCGTTCTACGGCCCGGCGGGCCAGCGGCACGTCCGCATGGCGCTGACCGCCACCGACGAGCGCGTCGACGCCGCCGTGCAGCGGCTGACCGCCTAGACCGCGAGCTGCAGGAGCAGGCCGCCGGCGTCCTGGCCGGTGTTCTGCTGCCAGCCGATGTCCGGGGTCCAGGTCCACTCGCCGAACCGGACCTGGGTCAGCTGCAGGTTCTGGGCGTGCGCCACCGCCCAGGTCGCCTCGGGCCACCCGGCGGCGGCCACGGACACCACGCCGTCGGGCAGGACCGTGGGGGAGCCGGCCTCGCGGCGGACGACGTCGGCGACCGCGGCCGACCGGGCGTCCACCGGGCCGGCGGCGTCGGCCGGGGTGAAGGTGCACGACAGCGCGGCCGGGGTGTCCGTCAGGAGGGCGGTGGCCAGGGCGGTGCCCATCTCCTCCCACTGCTGGTAGGCCTCCGGGAACCCGGACCGCTGCACCGCCTGGGCCACCTCGGTGAGGCGACCGGCGTCCCAGCCGGGGACCTCGACCAGGCCGTCGAGGAACTTCCCCGTGGCGTAGACCGGGTCCTGCACCTGCTCCGGGGTGCCCCAGCCCTGCGAGGGCCGCTGCTGGAACAGGCCGAGGGAGTCGCGGTCGCCGTAGGACAGGTTGCGCAGCCGGGACTCCTGCTGCGCCGTCGCCAGCGCGATGACCGTGGCCCGGGCGGGCAGCCCGCGGGAGCGCGCGACGGCGGCGATGGTGGCGGCGTTGGCCGCCTGCTCGTTGGTCACGGTCACCGGTGACCCCGCGACCGTGCAGCGACCGGCCACCGGCGGCACCCCCTGGCTGTCGGTGTCCCACGAGAGGCCGACGACGGCGACCACCACGACCAGCAGCGGGGCCCACAGCCCGGCCATGCGCCCCGCACGCTTCCTCCGTCGGGCGGCCGGACGGGCCGTCGATCGGGGACGGGGACGCGCGGTGGCGGGGCGGGCCGCCGGCCGTGCGCTGGTCACCGCACCCAGGGTAGGTGGGCACGCGCCGGGAACCGTCCCGGACACGGCCCGGGCTGGCTACCTTGTGCGCCATGACGAGCGCCCCGACCGAGCACCTGCTCCCCGGCATCACGGCGACCCTGGTCGAGACCGGCGGGTTGACCCAGCAGGTGCTCCACCGCGAGGACGTCGACCCGCGCGGGGCCGGCGAGGCCGTGCTGTTCGTGCACGGCAACGTCAGCTCGGCGCTGTTCTGGCAGCAGCCGCTGCAGGCGCTGGACCCGGCCTGGCGGGCGCTCGCCGTTGACCTGCGCGGCTTCGGCGGCACCGACCCCGCCCCGGTGGACGCCACCCGCGGGGTGCGCGACTGGGCCGACGACCTCGACGCGCTGGTCACCGCGCTCGGCCTGGAGCGGGTGCACCTGGTGGGCTGGAGCATGGGTGGCGGCGTCGTCCTCCAGCACCTGCTCGACCACGCCGAGCGGGTCGCCTCGGTGACCCTGGTCGCGCCGGTGTCGCCCTACGGGTTCGGCGGGACGACGGGGCCCGACGGGCACCGCGTGCACGCCGACGGCACCGGTGCCGGGGCGGGCGGTGCCAACCCCGACTTCGTCGCCGCGCTGGCCGCCGGCGACACGACGGCCGGTGCCCCGACCAGCCCCCGGTCGATCCTGCGCGCGTTCTACGTGGCCCCCGGCAGCCTGCCGGTCGACCCTGGTCTGGAGGACGTCTTCGTCGCCTCGATGCTGACCACCGCGACCGGGGAGGACAACTACCCCGGGGACGTCGTGGCGACCGACGCCTGGCCGGGCGCGGCACCGGGCGGGCGCGGGGTGCTGAACACGATGTCGCCGACGGTCTTCGACGTCTCGGGCATCACCGAGCTGGCCGTGAAGCCGCCGGTGCTCTGGATCCGGGGTGAGGCCGACCAGGTCGTCAGCGACACGTCGGCGTTCGACCTGGCGTTCCTGGGGTCGATCGGCGCCGTGCCCGGGTGGCCCGGGGCCGAGCAGTTCCCGCCGCAGCCGATGGTCACCCAGACCCGCGCCGTGCTGGACCGCTACGCCGCGACCGGCGGGGCCTACCGCGAGGTGGTGCTGCCCGGCGTCGGCCACTCCCCGCACGTCGAGCGCCCGCAGGAGTTCGTGGTCGCCCTCCTCGAGCACCTCACCACGCCCCCGGCCGAACCCGCCGGGCTGACCTGAGCCTCAGTTCGCGTGCAGGGCGGTGTTCAGCGCGCCCCAGTCGCCGTCGCGGGGGAGGGCCTCCAGCGCCCCGGAGACCGAGTTCCGGCGGAACAGCAGGCCGGGGCGGCCCGAGAGCTCGACGGCCTTGACCACCGAACCGTCGGGCAGCGTGACGCGCGAGCCGGCGGTGACGTAGCACCCGGCCTCGACGACCGACTTGTCGCCGAGGGAGATGCCGACGCCGGCGTTGGCCCCCAGCAGGCAGCCCGAGCCGATCGACACGACCTGCTTGCCGCCGCCGGAGAGGGTGCCCATGATCGAGGCGCCGCCGCCGATGTCGGAGTCGGCGCCCACGACCACGCCGGCCGAGATGCGGCCCTCGACCATCGCGGAGCCCAGCGTGCCGGCATTGAAGTTCACGAAGCCCTCGTGCATGACCGTGGTGCCCTCGGCCAGGTGCGCGCCCAGCCGCACGCGGTCGGCGTCGCCGATGCGCACGCCCGTGGGCAGCACGTAGTCGACCATCCGGGGGAACTTGTCGACGTGGGTGACCGTGACGTGCCCGTGCGCGGCCCGCAGCTTCGCCGCACGCACCGGCGTCCAGTCCGCCGCCTCGACCGGCCCGGCCGACGTCCAGGCGACGTTGGCGAGCAGGCCGAACTGACCGTCCAGGTTCAGCCCGTGCGGGCGGACCAGGCGGTGCGACAGCAGGTGCAGGCGGAGGTAGACGTCGTGGGCGTCCACCGGTGCGGCCGACAGGTCGGCGATCGTCGTGCGGACGCCGACCACCTCCACGCCGCGGGCGTCGTCGAACCGGACCAGCGACCCGAAGTCGGTGCCCAGCGCGGACTCGACCTCCAGCGTGCCGAGCTGCTCGGTGCCGGTGGTCGCGGCCGGCCGCAGCTCGGGGGTCGGGTACCAGGTGTCGAGGACGACGCCGGCGGTGGTCACGGTGGCCAGGCCGACGGCCGAGGCCCCGGCGGGTGCATCAGTCACGGCGCCGAGGCTACCGACGCCTAGGCTGGCCCGGTGCCGAGCCTGGACCTGACCGCCGACGTCCTGACGCTGACCCGGGCCCTGGTCGACACCCCGTCGGTGTCGGGCACCGAGGAGCCGCTGGCCGACGCGGTCGAGGCCGCGCTGCGTGCCCTCGGCGGTCTCGAGGTGGTGCGGATCGGCAACAACGTGCTGGCCCGCACCGACCTGGGCCGCGACACCCGGATCGTGCTGGCCGGCCACCTGGACACCGTGCCGATCGCCGACAACGTGCCCAGCCGCCTGGAGACCGTGGACGGCCAGGAGCTGCTGTTCGGCTGCGGCACCAGCGACATGAAGGCCGGCGACGCGGTGCTGCTGCGGCTGGCCGGGTTGTTCGGCGTCCCCGGGGCGCAGCCGGCGCACGACCTGACGTTCGTGCTCTACGACAACGAGGAGGTCGAGGCGGTCAAGAACGGCCTCGGCCGGGTGGCCCGCGAGCTGCGGGGGTGGCTGTACGGCGACCTCGCGATCCTGCTCGAGCCCACCGACGGCGACGTCGAGGGCGGTTGCCAGGGCACGATGCGCGTCGTCCTCACCGTGCCGGGCACGCGGGCGCACAGCGCGCGCTCCTGGCTGGGGCGCAACGCGATCCACGGCGCGGCGCCGATCCTGGCGACGCTGGCGGCCTACGAGGCCCGCGAGGTCGACATCGACGGGCTGCACTTCCACGAGGGCCTCAACGCGGTGAAGATCGAGGGCGGGGTGGCCGGCAACGTCGTCCCCGACGAGTGCCGGGTGACGGTGAACTTCCGGTTCGCCCCCGACCGCGACGAGGACGACGCCGAGGCCCACGTCCGCGAGGTGTTCGCCGACGCGCTGGCCGCCGGCGTCACGTGCGAGGTCACCGACATGTCCGGCGGTGCGCTGCCCGGCCTGTCCGAGCCCGCCGCCGCGGCGTTCGTCGCCGCGGTCGGCCGACCGGCCCGGGCGAAGCTCGGCTGGACCGACGTCGCGCGGTTCGCCGCCTTCGGCATCCCGGCGGTCAACTACGGTCCCGGTGACCCGAACCAGGCGCACCAGCGCGGCGAGCACGTCCGGGTCGACCGGCTGCAGCCCGCGGAGGACGCGTTGATCTCATTCATCACGGGGAGCACGGCATGAGCGACGGAACCCGGCGGGCCCGCACGCGGGGCCCGGTCCAGCTGCGCGGCGGCGAGCCCGACCCCCGCCGGGAGGGGACGACGACCGACCAGCGGCTGCTGGACTCCCGCGGCCCGTCGGACTGGGTGCACGGCGACCCGTGGCGGGTGCTGCGGATCCAGTCCGAGTTCGTCGAGGGCTTCGGGCTGCTGGCCGAGCTGCCCCGCGCGGTGAGCGTGTTCGGCAGCGCCCGCACGAAGCCCGACGACCCGTTCTACGCCGCCGGGGTCGAGCTGGGCGCCGCACTCGCGCACGCCGGCTACGCAGTCATCACCGGCGGCGGGCCCGGCGCGATGGAGGCGGCCAACAAGGGCGCCTGCGAGGCCGGCGGCATGTCGGTCGGGCTGGGCATCGAGCTGCCGTTCGAGCAGGAGCTCAACGAGTGGGTCGACGTCGGCATCGCCTTCCGCTACTTCTTCGTGCGCAAGACGATGTTCGTGAAGTACGCCCAGGCGTTCGTGATCCTGCCCGGCGGGTTCGGCACCCTGGACGAGCTGTTCGAGGCGCTGACCCTCGTGCAGACCACCAAGGTCACCCGGTTCCCGGTGATCCTGTTCGGCACCGCCTACTGGTCGGGGCTGCTGGACTGGATCCGCGGCACGCTGGTCGAGCACGGCACGGTGTCGCCGAAGGACCTGGACCTGATCACGGTCACCGACTCCGTCGAGGACGCCGTCGCCACGATCCAGCGGGCCGAGGCCGCGCGGGACGCCGCGGGGCAGGAGTCCGGCGAGCCCGCCCCGGTCGAGGGGTGACCCGGTGCTGACCTTCGTCGTCTTCGTCGTCGGCCTGGTGCTGGTGGGGGGTCTGCTCTTCCTGGGTGCCGCGCTGCTGCTCGGGCGGGGCGAGACCCAGCCCCCGGCGGAGCTGGACCGCTCACCGGTCGAGCTGCCCGACGACCGGCCGGTCACCGGGGACGACGTCCGGGCGCTGCAGGTGTCGGTGACCGTGCGCGGGTACCGGATGACCGAGGTCGACTGGCTGCTGGACCAGTTGGCGCAGACCATCGACGAGCGCGACGTCGAGATCGCCCGGTTGCGGGCCGACCTCGAGGCATCCCCGCCGTCCGTCGTCGCCGAGGAGGAGTCACCCCGTGCCTGAGCTGGTCGAGACCGTGGACGTCGCCGCACCCCCGGAGCAGGTGTTCGCCGCCCTGGTCGACTGGACCAGCCAGGGCGAGTGGATGCTGCTCACCGACGTCGAGACCGTCGACGGCGAGGCCCAGGGGGTGGGCGGCCGCATCGAGGCGCGCACCGGCCTGCCGCTGCCCGGTGGACGACGGCTGGGTGTGCTGGACCGGATGACGATCACCGGCTGGGAGCCGCCGTCGGTCGTCGACGTCCGGCACACCGGTCGGGTCGTGCGCGGCACCGGCAGCTTCCAGGTGCGCGAGCGCGCCGGCGGCTCGACGTTCGTCTGGGTCGAGACCCTCGACCTCCCACTGGGCGCACTGGGCCGGCTGGGGTGGCCGCTGGTGAAGCCGGCCTTCGTGGCCGGCGTCCGGCTTTCGCTGCGCCGGTTCGCCCGCTACGCGGAGTCGCGCGCCCGGTGAACCCGCAGCGCGGCCCACGCCGCGCTGACCGCCAGCACGACGCCGACCACGACCACCAGCGTCACGGTGAAGTTGCGGGTCTCGAACGAGGTGTCGCCCTCGTCGCCGCCGAAGCCGAGCGCGAACGGCAGGGCCACCAGGGTGATCGATCCGCTGAGCGCCGCGCCGACCACCATCGGCGCGCGGGCCGCTCGCGGCAGCACCTTCGCGGCCAGCCACCCCAGGGCGATCCACAGCGGGGCGATCAGCAGGTCGTGCAGCAGCGCGCTGCCGACGAACCAGATGCCCCAGGAGATCTGGGCGGTGGTGCTCAGGTGGGTCCACAGGCCGTAGGCGCCGACGCCGACCGCGACCAGCCCGGGCACGAGGAACAGCCAGCGCCACCACGGGGTCAGGGCCGAGCGCAGCGGGCGGCGCTCGTCGCTGACGTAGCGGGGGTCCGGCGGCGGGGTGCTCAGGACGGTCACGAGCCCACCCCTGCGGCACCGGGGGCGATCCGGCCCAGCCACTTGGTCTGCATGGCACCGGGCCGGTTCGGCGCGATCAACCGGACCGGGTAGCCGTGGTCGATGTCCAGCTCCACGCCGTTGAGCTGCAGCGCCAGCAGGGTCTTGTCGCTGGCGGAGTGCGGTCGACCGACGGTGGACACCCGGTAGGACCCGCCGGTCTGGATGGACTCGACGTGCACGACGGTGCCCCGGGGGTGCCCGGCGGCGTCGAGGACGTCGCGCAGCCGCGGGCCGGTCCAGTCGGCGCTGGCGCTCCAGCCCTCGACGCAGGCGATCGGCAACCGCTCGGTGTGCTGCGGGAAGGCCTGCAGGTCGGCCAGCGAGAGGCTCAGCGGGGTCGGGCCCTCGACCACGAGCCGGAACGCGGGGTCGACGGCGGACTCGGTCACGCCGGCCGTGATGCCGGTCTGGTTCACCGGCAGGCCCTGGGGGCCGACGCCGGGGATGCGGGGCGCGAGCACCGAGACCTGGGCCAACGGGGAGATCGTCTGGCCCCACTGGGTCAGCGCCACCGCGCCGGTGGCCACGGCCGCGGTGGTGACGAAGGCCCGCCGGCTGACCGCGCCGGTCTCCTCGGCGTCGGTGGTGGCGTAGGCGGCGTCCACCTCGGCCGGGGAGAGGCCGGCGACGGAGGCGGCGGTGCCGCGGCGGGCCAGCCCGCGGCGGATCTGCGGGGCGTAGGAGCCGACGTGGGTGAGGACGGCGCCGACCGCGACCCAGCCGGTCCAGTAGTGGGCGACCTTGAAGGAGAAGCCGAACGGGTACCACTGGCTGATGTTGATCAGCCCGGTGACCAGCATGAACACCGCGCTGCCGACCAGCACCAGGATCGAGATCCGGCCCACGGCCTTGGCCGGGGTCGCCGCCGGCGGCCAGCTGAAGAGCTTGGGGTAGACCGTCCACAGCTTGACCAGCAGCAACGGGATCAGCGCGAGCCCGACCATGACGTGGGTGCCCTGGGTGACCCGGTACAGCCACACCGGGCCGGCCGGCCAGACGAACCAGCTCGGCGGCTGCTGGATCAGGTGGCTGATCAGCCCGGTGAGGAAGCAGACGACGAACCCGCTGCCCAGCCACACGCCGACCCGGGACGCCCGGCGCTCGGTGTGCAGCGGGCTGGGGAAGGCGCCGTCGGCGAGCGGACCCCGGCGCAGTGCGTCGGGCGGGTCGGGGAGCCTGGCCCCGAGCACCTTGTCCAGCGGTCGCGTCACGAGACTCCTCATCGGCTGGTGGCGTGCCTGTCCGGAGCGTTCGTGCCGAGCGGCCTCCCCGGACGGGTCAGAGCGTCGCGGCGATCTGCTCGACGGTGCGGCGCATGCGGCTGCCCTCGGGGCACAGCGCGGCGACCTCGACGGCCTCGGGCCAGTGGTCGACATCGGTGAGCTGCGGCAGGTCGACCACGGTGAGCCCGGCCCGCTCCAGCGCCGCGCGGGTGTTGACCGCGGTGTCGTCGCGGGACATCGGGACGTCGGGCAGGACGGCGGCCGCGGCGGGGGAGTGCACGCCCAGCGCCCACCACCCGCCGTCGGGGGCGGTGCCGAGCACCGCGGTGCCCGGCCCGGCGGAGACGAGACGGGCCAGGCAGTCGGTCAGCAGCTCGGGGCTGATCTGGGGGGTGTCCATGCCGACCAGCAGGGTGGGCAGGTCGCCGTCGCCGTCCATGGCCGCCGCGAACGCAGCCGCCAACCGGGTGCCCAGCTCGCCCTCGACCTGGGGGACGACGACGAGGTCGTGCAGGTCGAGGTCGCCGGGGGCCCCGTCCAGCGCGACCACCCGGCGGGTGACCGGCGTGGCCCGGACGACGTCCAGGGTGTCGCCCACCGCCGCGGAGGCGATCGTGCTGGCCTGCAGCGGGGTGCACGGCGGGGTGAGCCGGGTCTTGCTGCGCCCGGGCACCGGGGCCTTGGTGATGACCAGCAGCTGGGTCATCGGGCGAGCACCCGGGACATGTCGCGCACGGTCTTCGCCGTGCCCAGCACGGTGCCGGTGACCTTGGACTTCGTGCCGTCGGCCCGCGGGTGGTAGTCGACGTCCAGCTCGCGGATGCGCCAGCCGGCGTCGGAGGCGCGGGTGACCATCTCGAGCGGGTAGCCGAACCGGCGGTCGGTGATGCCCAGCGCGAGCAGCTCGGTGCGCCGGGCGGCCCGCATGGGGCCCAGGTCGTGCAGCCGCAGGCCGGTGCGCCGGCGCATGAGCACGCTCAGCGCGGTGTTGGCCACCCGGGCGTGCACCGGCCACGCACCCCGCGAGCTGGGCCGGCGGCGGCCGAGCACCAGGTCGGCCTCGCCCGCCTCGACCGGGCCCACGACCCGGGGGAGCTGGGCGGGGTCCATCGAGGCGTCGGCGTCGCAGAAGCAGACGACCTCGTCGGTCGCGGCCTCCAGCCCGGCGTGCGCGGCCGCGCCGAACCCGCGCTGCGGCACGTGGACGACGGTCGCGCCGTGGTCGGCGGCGATCTGCGCGGAGCCGTCGGTCGAGCCGTTGTCGGCGACGATGGCCCGGTACCCCTCGGGCAGGCGGGTGAGCACCCAGGGGAGCGCCCCCGCTTCGTCCAGGCAGGGGAAGACGACGTCGGGCACCCGAGGACGTTAACCGCGGGTGGTCCTCACCGCCCGGTGAGCACCACCCGGTTCCCGTCCGGGTCGGCCAGCTGCAGGATCCGGGACGACGTCGCCTGCCGGGGTCCGTCGTGGTGGACGCCGGCGGCGGTGAGGGCGCGCGCGACGTCGTCCAGGTCGTCGGTGGCCAGGGTGGCCCCGGACCGCCCGGCGCGGTCGGGCTCGGCGAAGACCTGGACACCGGCACCGCCGGGCAGGTGCCACTCGAGCAGGCCGTCCATGGGCCGGGCGTCGGGCGCGCGCCCGAACAGCGCGCCGTACCAGGCCTCCGCCCGGTCGAGGTCGGACACGGTCATGCTCGCCAGTGCTCCGGTGATGGTCATGGGGTGAGGACCCCGGCGCGGCCCGGGACTCATCGCCCGACCGGCCGAGCTCATCCGCGGCACCTACAGTCCGACCTCGTGACCAGCCAGGCCGACCGCGTGACCAGCACGGAGCCGTCCACGTCCCGGGTGCGCCGGGTGCTGCCCGCGGTCGCCGTCGTCGCGGCTGGCGCGTTCGTCGCCCTGATGACCACGATCGGCCGCCACCTGGCCGAGGGCGGGACGATCCTGCACCTGCTCGGCGGCTACCTCCTCCGCGGGGAGTGGGCCCCGCTGGACCCGAGCGCGCGGATGCTGCCGCCGGTCGTGGTCGGGCTGGTGGTGGTGCTGGTGGGCCCGGCGGTGGCCGCGCGGGTGCGGTTCGGCGTGCTGGCGGCGGGGTCCGCGGTGGTCGCGGCCGGGTGGGCGGTGGCCCTGGCGCTGGTCAGCGGTCCCGACCGGCTCACCGAACCGCTCTCGGTGGTCTACGAGTACCCGCACGACGTCCCGCGGGTCGGCTCGATCGGCACGTTCCTGTCCACGTTCACCCAGTTCGTGCCGGCCGACTCCGCGGACCCGTGGACCACCCACGTCGCCGGGCACCCGCCGGGCGCGCTGCTGGCCTTCGTGCTGCTGGACCGGCTCGGGCTGTCGGGCCTGGGCTGGGACGCGGCGTTGTGCATCGCCGGCGGGGCCCTCGCCGTCCCGGCCGTCCTGGTCGCGGTGCGCGCCGTGGCCGACGAGGTGCGGGCCCGGTCGGTCGCCCCGTTCCTGGTGCTGGCCCCGCTCGCGCTCTGGGTGGCCACCAGCGCCGACGCGTTCTTCGCCGGGGTGTCCGCCTGGGGCGTGGCCGGCCTGGCCACCGCGGCGGTCTCGACCGGGTGGCGGCGCGACGCGAAGGCCCTCGCCGGCGGGCTGCTGCTCGGGCTCGCGCTGTTCCTCTCCTTCGGGCTGACCGCGCTGGGGCTGATCGCGCTGGTGGTGGTGCTGGTGCACCGGCGACGGCTCGGGTGGGGCGGGGTGGTCCGCGTGCTCGGGGTGGGGGCGGTCGGCGTCCTCCTCGTCGTCGCGGTGTTCGCCCTGGCCGGGTACTGGTGGCTCGACGGGTTCCACGCCGCCGGCGAGCGGGTGCGCTCGGGCCCCTCCTACGCCAACCGGCCGCTGGGGTTCTTCCTGTTCTCCAACCTGGCCGTCGCGCTGCTGGCCGTCGGCCCCGCGGCGATCGCGGGTCTGGCGTCGCTGCGCCGGCACCGGCTGGCGCTGCTGCCGCTGGCCGCGCTGGTCGGGATCCTGGTCAGCGACGTGACCGGCCTGGTGCGCGGGGAGACCGAGCGCATCTGGCTGCCGTTCTACGTGTGGGTGCTGACCGCGACGGCGTTCCTGCCCGCGCGCGGACGCCGCGTCTGGCTGGCGCTGGGCGCGGTGCTGGCCCTCGGCATCGAGGTGGCCGTCCGCACGGAGTGGTGACCCGGCTCAGCCCGTCACCGTGACCTGCTCGCCGATCTGCAGCACCTGGTCCCGGGTCAGCGCGGGCGGGGCGAGCAGCAGGAACAGCCGCCCGTCGGGGACCTGGCCGGCGAGCAACCAGGAGTCCCCGTCGTCCGGGGTGGTCAGCCCGAGCCGGGCCGGCAGCCCCTGCACGGTCACCTGCTCGACCGCGCCGGTGAGGCTGCGGCCCTCGAAGAAGCTGTCGACCGTGACGTCGGGTCCAGGGGTGCCGGTGAGGCTGACCCGGAGCGGCACCTGGGCGGGGTCGGTGTCGCTGACCAGGTCCAGGCTGCGGCTCTCCTCGTAGCCGCCCACCGTCCACCCGGCCGGCGCGAGCCCGAACTGCAGGCCCACCGGCTGCGGGCGGTCGACGACGGTGCCGGCCAGCGTGAGCAGGGCGTCCCGGTCGTCGTAGGACCCCTCGCCCAGCAGCTGCACCCACCGGCCGTCGGGGCGCTGCCACAGCACGCTGGTGCCGCCGCCCTCGACCTGCCGGATGTCGGCCGGGGACCCGTCGACGTCGCCGGTGCCCGCGGGGGTGCCGTCGACCGACCAGCCGCTGTCGACGGCCTCCCGTGGGTCGTCCTGGAAGAGCCTGAGCAGGAAGCGGCTGCCGTCGGACGCCGTGTAGTCGGCGGAGAAGACCAGCGGCTCCGGGTAGAACGCGGTGCCGCCCCAGCGGCTGAAGGTGGCGGTCAGCCCGTCCGGCTCGGGGTCGAGGGAGAGCGGGAAGGTGGGTGCCTCGGTGGCCACCAGGGTCAGCGCCGAGCCCGGTGCCTGGACCACGGTGCTCGGCGCGGCACCCGTCGTCGTCGGCGGGGCGGCGGCGGGCGGGGCCGTGTCGCCGGGCGTGACCAGCACGGCCGTCGTCCAGGCCGCGGCGACCGCCAGGACCACCGCGCCCAGCCGCACGACGGTGCGGCGACGGGGACGCCGGCGGGCCGTCGTGCGGGTGCGGCGGGCGTCGTCCACCAGCTGCCGGGCGGCCAGCACCGAGGCGGGCTCGACCTCCGTCGGCGCGCGGAGCTCGTCGAGGAAGGCCGGCGGCAGCGGCGGCAGGTCGGCGTCGTGCACCCGTGCCGCCGCGGCGAGCTGGGCGTCGAGGTCGCGGTCGGTGATCACGAGTCGGACTCCGTGGTGGTCGGGGAGGAGAGGACGGTGCGCAGCCGGGTGCGGGCGCGGTGCAGCCGGACCCGGGCGGTCCCGGGCGGCAGACCCAGGACGCCGGCGGCCTCGGTGGGCGTCAGCCCCTCCCAGGCGATGAGCGTGACGAGCTCCCGGTCGTCGGGTGACAGCTCGGCGAGGGCCTGCACCACCCGGGTACCGCCCGCGTGCCCGTCCGAGGGATCCGGGACGACGTCGTGCGTGAACGCCTCGGCCAGGCGTCGACCCAGCCGGTCCGAGCGACGGGCGGTGCGGGCGGTGTTCGCCAGGCACAGCCGGGCGATGCCGAACAGCCAGGGCCGGATGTCGGCCTGGTCCGCGGGCAGGTCGGCCTGCCGCCGCCACGCCGCCGCGAAGGTCTCGGCCACGACGTCCAGGGCGTCCTCCCGGGAGCTGCACCGGCGCAGGGCGTACCCGAGGACGGCGCTGCCGGACTCCCGGTACGCCTCCTCGAGCCGGTCGGCGGTGGACGTGGGTCGGGGTGGTGCTGGCTGTCCGCGCTCGGGCATCACGCACCTACATGTCCGAACGGGTGGGGTCCGTTACAGGATCCGGTGCAGGATGACGCGGTGAGTCGTCGGGGCTGGGCGCTGTTCGTCGCCATGTCGGTCATCTGGGGCATCCCCTACCTGCTGATCAAGGTCGCGGTGGGGGAGTTCGACCCGGTGCTGGTCGTGTTCGGCCGCTGCGTGCTGGGGGCGGTCGTCCTCGTGCCGCTGGTGGTGGCCCGCGGGCAGCTGCGCGGGCTGGTCCGGCACTGGCGGGCGCTGCTGGCGTTCACCGTGCTGGAGATGACCGGCCCGTGGCTGCTGCTGAGCATCGCCGAGCAGTCGCTGTCCTCCTCGCTCACCGGGCTGCTCGTGGCCACCGTGCCGTTCGTCGCCGCGCTGGCCGGCCGGCTGCTGGGCGGTGAGGAGGAGCTGTCGCGGGTGCGCATCGGCGGGATGCTGCTGGGGGTCGTCGGCATCGTCGCGCTGCTCGGGCTCGACGTCCGCGGGGCCCAGCTGCTGGCGATCGGCGCCGTCGTCCTCACCGTCGTCGGGTACGCGACGGCGCCGCTGGTCATCAGCCGGCAGCTCGCCGACGTCCCCGGGGTGGCGGCCGCGGCGGTCGCGCTGGTCGTGACGTCGCTGGTCTACGCCCCGTTCGCCGTCCCGCGGCTGGACCAGGTGACCGCAGCGCCGGTCGACGCCCTGCTCGCCGTGCTCGCGCTCGGGCTCATCTGCACGGCGCTGGCCCTGGTGCTGTTCTTCCGGCTGATCCGCGAGGTGGGCCCGCAGCGGGCGCTGGTCATCACGTTCGTCAACCCCGCCGTGGCCGTCCTGCTGGGGGTGCTGCTGCTCGACGAGCCGTTCACCGTCGGCATCGCCGTCGGGTTGCCGGTGATCCTGGTCGGCTGCGTGCTGGCCACCCGCCGCACGCGCACCCCCGACCCGGTGCCGGTCGCGCCCTCCTGAGGATCACGATCGGGTAACGGGGTCACCCCCGACCGTGACCGGACGACGTCCTAGTGGTGTGCATCCACCACTACGCCCCGCATGACCGCCACCGACGACGAGTTCGCGGCCTTCGTGTCCGACCGCTCGACGGCCCTGCTGCGCACGGCCTACCTGCTCACCGGCGACCGCGGCCACGCCGAGGACCTGCTGCAGACGGCCCTGGTCAAGACCTACCGGCACTGGGGACGGCTGACCAACCGCGAGGACCCGTCGGCGTTCGTCCGACGCGTGCTGGTGACCACCCACGCCGGGTGGCGCCGTCGCGTGCGGATCGCGGAGTTCCTGTCGACCACGCCGCTGCTGCAGACCGCGGCCGACGAGGCCCCCGACCTGGGTGAGCGCGACCGGCTGGTCACCGCGCTCGCCGCACTGCCGCCCCGCATGCGGGCGGTGCTGGTGCTGCGCTACTGGGAGGACCTCTCCGAGGCCGGGACCGCCGAGGTGCTCGGCTGCTCGGTCAACACCGTCAAGACCCACACCACCCGCGGGCTGGGCCGGCTGCGTGCGCAGCTGGCCGAACCGGCGGAGACCGCAGGAGAGCGCTGACATGGACCTCGAGAAGCAGCTGCGCACCGGGCTCTCGGCCCGGGCCGCCGAGATCGACGCCGCCCCGACCGGACTCCTGGACGACGTCCTCGCCGGCCACCGCCGGTCGGTGCACCGCCGTCGCGCGGCACTGGTCGCCGGCGTGGCCGCGGTGCTGGTGGCCGTCGCCGTCCCGGTGGGCGTCACGGTGACCGGCGGCGCGGACGGCGGCGACAGCTCGCAGGCCCCCGTGCAGGGCGCGTTCGAGCGCTACCCGATCGAGCCACGGGGGAACCTGGCCGAGGACGCCGGGTACGTCGACGGACTCCTCGCGCGGGACTGGTGGCCGGCCTCGGTGGGGCCGCAGCCGGCACCTGACACGCGCCAGGTGGTGTTCGCCGCCGATGTCCCCGACGGCGTCATGGCCCTCGTCACCGGCTGGCTGGACGGCGCCCGCACCGGGCAGTGGCTCGGTGGCCCGCCCGGGGCGACCGCCCAGGAGCTCACGCCGATCGCCGAGCCGGTCCCCGTGGCCGACGGACAGCCGCAGGCGTTCCTCCGCTTCGTCGACGACGCCGGGGCGCTCGTCGTCGTGGCAGCACCGGGTGACGTGGTCGAGGTGTCCCCGCGGCAGGAGATCGCCGCCTCGGGCGAGATCGTCCGCGCGCCGTACGAGACCGTCGGCGAGCCGGACGGCACGGCGGTCGTCGACGTCGCGTCCCTCGACCGGGCGACGTTCGGTGTGCGGGTGACCCGCGACGGGGTCCCCCAGGAGGTCGCTGGTGGAGGGTCGGGTTCCACGACGCAGGACGTCGAGCCGGACCTCGGTGCCGGGTTGGACGGGGCACCCGGCGATCCGGACCCGGACCTCGTCCGCGAGCTGGTCCGGGGCGTCCTCGAGCGGCTGGGACTCGACGGCGACGGAGTGCCGGTGGGCGTCCTCTGGGGCGGGCCGATCGGCAACCGGATCCAGCCGGCCGAGGCTGCGGTGGTGACCGTCGGGCTGCCCTCGGGTGCCACCGTCCTGGTGGTCGGCATGGGCTACGGGCAGGACGACGTCGGGGAGTTCTCCTCCGTGGTGGGACCGTGCGGCCAGGCCATCCTGCCGGCCGGCGCGACGGTGGACGACTGGGTGGTGGCGGTCCGCTGCGAACTGCGCAGGCTCGACGACGGGGCCTCGCTGGGCAGCCAGCTCGTCGTCGTCCCGCCGGCCGGGACGGCGACCGTGCAGCTGACCGGTGCCGGGGGAGCGGTCATCGACACCCGGCAGCTCACCGGTCCCGCCTACGTCGGGCCCGCACCCGACGGACTGCAGGGCGCGGTGGCCCTCGACGCCGACGGAGCGGTGCTGGCCCAGGCTCCACTGCTTGGCCTGGAGCCCCTGCAGCTGGACTGACGACGTCCGGGACCGCCGTCAGGCGACCTCGGGGACGGCCTGGGTGTCCTGCAGGCGGCGGCGGAGGGCGGCCCGGTTGTCGAGCAGGACACCGAGGGCGTAGCGGATGCCGAGCCGCTCACCGTTGGCCCGCCAGGCGGGTGGCAGACCATCGGTGGGCGGCGGCTCCGGCGCTGCACCGCCCGGCTCGGTCACGGTCCAGGCGGGCGTGCCGTCGGGGGTCCATGCCGCCAGCCGTCCGCCCGGTGTGCGCCGCACCGTCAGGTCCAGGTCGTGGACCATGCCGTGGCAGCGGTCGCAGAGCAGCACCAGGTTGTCGACGTCGGTGCGACCGCCGGCCGACCAGGCGACCAGGTGGTGGGCGTGCAGACGCTCGGGGCGGGTCTCGACGCAGCCGGGTCGGGCACACCCGCCGTCGCGCATCAGCAGCGAGCGGCGTTGCGCGGTCGTGGCGAACCTGCGGGTGCGGCCGCACGCCAGCACCTGCTCGCCCTCCACCAGGACGACGGTGAGCGCCGCGTCGCAGGCCAGCCGGCGTGCCTGGGCCGGGCTGAGGGCCGCGACCCCGTCGAGCGCGGCCTGCCCGGCCGCGGCGTCGTCGGCCAGGACCGCGGCGTCGACCCGGACGACCACCTCCCGGCGGGCCGGGTCGCCGGCCCGGGTGTCGACGGCCCCGACGCCGGCGCGGACCGTGTCGACCAGCGCGGTGGTCCGGGCGACGGTGACCCGGGCCCGGCGGGCCGCGGCGACCTCGAGACCGCGACCGGCCGCACGATCGGCGGACAGGTCGCCGCCGGCGACCCACTCCGCCCAGTCGGCCACCGGCTCGTCGTCCACCGGCTCGTCGTCCCCGTCGCGTCGCCCGCGGGCGACGCGCTCACGCCGGGTGAGCACCTCGGCGCGGTGCTCGACCGCCGCGACCACCTCGGCGGCGTCCTCGGCGGACAGGCGGATGCGCAGGGTCACGCTGCCGTCGCCCTCGTCGTGCCAGTCGAAGCGCTGCTCCCACCGGGGCGCCTGGGCACCGGGGTCGGCGCCGTCGGGCCAGGCGGTGAGCCACACGGCGGCTGCGGCTTCACGGCCGACCACCGTGGCGGCCTCCTCCGAGGCACCCTCGGCGAGAGCGGCCGACCGCGCCTCCTGCTCGGCGACCTCGCTCCGGGCGCGCGCCTGCTCGGTCTGGACCGCGTCGGACCGGCGCCAGCCGGCCACCACCTTCTCCAGCTGGGCCGCTGTGCAGTGCTCGGCCACGCGCAGCAGCACCTCCTCGGTGTCGGGTTTCGCGACGCGGACGATGGCCCGGGCCTTGGCGAAGGAGATCTGCCCCGACCTGAGCTGCTCGGTGATGCCGGGGAGGGCAGGCAGGGCCCGGGCGAGCCGGACGTGGTCGCGGGCGGTGCCCGGGCTGATGCCGCACTGCCACGACAGCCACTGGGCGCACGACGTCACCCCGGGCACCACCCAACCCCGCCGTCGGTCGAACTCGGCCACCAGCGCCAGCCAGGCCGCCGTCGCGGCGGAGATGGCCACCGCGCCGGCGCACAGCCGCGCGGCCAGCTGGGGCAACGGGAGGGCGTCGTCCGACGGGTGGTCCTCCCCGTCGTTCGTCGGGGGCACGAAGACCCCGTCGAGGCCGTGTCCTGGTGCTGCTGTGGTCGGCATCGGCGGCCACCCTTCCATCGTGTTCGAACACCTGATCGAACGATGGCACAGGGTGCCGACAGAACCGCACGACGGCGTTTCCGCGGAAACGCCGTCGCCGGGTCAAGGCTGCTGCGGGGCGGCCCGGAGCGGGGCGGTGGCGAACTCGCGCATGCCGTCCTCGAAGGCCACCGCGGCCGCGTAGCCGAGCTCGTGCTGCGCGCGGGCGGGGCTGGCCACCACGTGCCGGACGTCGCCGATGCGGTACTGGCCGGTGACCTCGGCGTCCGGGCCGCCGAAGGCGTCGGCCAGCGCGGCGGCCATGTCACCCACCGTGTGCGGGGTGCCGCTGGCCACGTTGTAGGTGCGCAGCGTGGACTCCTCGGGCGGGTTCTCCCACGCCCGCAGGTTGGCCTGGGCGACATCGGTGACGTGCACGAAGTCGCGCATCTGGCCGCCGTCCTCGTAGACCTGCGGAGCGCGCCCGCCCTCGAGCGAGGACCGGAAGATCGAGGCCACGCCGGCGTAGAAGGTGTCGCGCGGCATCCGCGGGCCGTAGACGTTGTGGTACCTCAGCCCGACCGCGGTGCCGCCGGTCGAGCGGGCCCACGCCGAGGACAGGTGCTCCTGCGCCAGCTTGGTCGCGGCGTAGGTGTTGCGAGGGTCCGGCGGGGTCTCCTCGCCGACCCGGCCCCAGGCCAGCTGGCGCCCGCACACCGGGCAGGGCGGGTCGAACACGCCGGCGTCCAGGTCGGTCCTCCGGCGGGGGGCGGCGGCCACCACGCCGTGCTCGGCGCACTCGTACCGGCCCTCGCCGTAGACCACCATCGAGCTGGCGAACACCAGCTGCCCGATCCCGGCGCGGGCCATCGCGGCCAGCAGCACCGCCGTCCCCAGGTCGTTGATGCCGGCGTAGCGCGGCATGTCCTGGACGTCGATGCCCAACCCGACCATCGCGGCCTGGTGGTTCACCGCGTCGACGCCGCGCAGCACCTGGTCCACCACGTCGGGGTCGCGCACGTCGCCGACCACCAGCTCCACGCCCTCGAGCCCGGGCGGGCCGTCGGGGTAGACCGGGTGGACGGCGGGCAGCAGTGCGTCGAGGACCCGCACCTCGTGCCCGGCGTCGAGGTGGGCGGCGACGACGTGGGAGCCGATGAAGCCGGCCCCACCGGTGACGAGGATGCGCACGACGGCGAACGCTAGTTCGGCGCGCCCCCGGACGCAGCGCGGGAGGCCAACCGGCCCCGCAGGCCGTCGAGCATCAGGGTCAGCCCGACCTCGAAGCGGTCCTCGTCGTCGCCGAAGTCCGCGGCGGCGGCCAGCAGGTGCGGGTACGCGGTGGGCGCGGGTCGGTGCTCGGGGCTCGGGCGGTCCAGCGCGGCCTGGGTCTCGAGCACATCGCCGAGCAGGAACGAGCCCAGCGCCGTCAGCACCTGCACGGCCTCCCCGGCCGCCAACCCGGCCCCGACGAGGACGGCGAGGGTCTGCTCGATCTCGGGCAGGGCGTCCTCGGTGGGCCGGTTGCCGGCGACCACCAGCGCGCTGTCCCGGTGGGTCAGCAGAGCGGCGCGGCGGACGCGGATGCCCTCGGCCAGCCAGTCCAGCACCGGCTCGCCCTCGGCCGGTGCTCGGCGGGCGGGCAGCTCGGCCAGCACGTGCTCGGCGACCAGGTCGAGCAGGTGGCGCTTGTCGGTCACGTGCCAGTACAGCGTCGGCGCGCTGACCCCGAGGCGGGTCGCCAGGCCGCGCAGGGTCAGCCCGGCCAGGCCGCGCTCGTCGAGCACCTCGACGGCGGTGCGCACGACGTCGTCCCGAGTCAGCGGCATGCTTGACACCCTAACGCTGTTAGAGAACCCTGCCCGGCATGCCTCTGACAGCGTTGGGGACCCGCCCGGGTGAGGTCGTCGTCGACCCGTCTCCCGCGGTGCAGGTCCGCGGTCTGGTGAAGACCTACCCCGGCACCAAGAAACGCCCCGACGTCGAGGCCGTGCGCGGCATCGACCTCGACGTCCCGGCCGGCGAGCTGTTCGGGTTCCTGGGCCCGAACGGCGCCGGCAAGTCCACCACCATCAAGATCCTCTGCACCCTGGTCCGGCCCACCGGCGGCTCGGCCCGGGTGGCCGGCTTCGACGTCGTCGAGCAGCGGGACGACGTCCGCCGGCACATCGGCCTGGTCTTCCAGGAGACGACGCTGGACGGCCACCTCACCGCCGAGCAGAACCTGCGCTTCCACGCCGAGATCTACGGCATGGACCGGGCCGTGGTCGGCACCCGGCTGGACACCGTGCTGGACATGGTCGGCCTGACCGATCGCCGGTCCGCGGTGGTGAACACCTTCTCCGGCGGCATGAAGCGCCGGCTGGAGATCGCCCGCGGGCTGATGCACTCCCCGCGCGTGCTCTTCCTCGACGAGCCGACCATCGGCCTGGACCCGGAGTCGCGGGCCTCGCTGTGGGACTACGTCGACCGGCTGCGCGCCGCCGAGGACATCACCGTGTTCCTCACCACGCACTACATGGACGAGGCCGAGCGCTGCGACCGGATCGCGATCGTGGACGGTGGTCGGGTCGGCGCCCTGGACTCCCCGGCCGCGCTCAAGGCCAGCGTCGGGCACGACCGGGTCCGGATCACCACCGCGGACGACGACGCGGCGGAGGCCGTGGTCCGGGAGCGGCTCGGCGTGGAGACGGTCCGCGAGAAGGGTGCGCTGGTCGTGCTGACCCCCGACGGCGAGCAGTTCGTGCCCCGGTTGTTCGAGCTCGGGCTCGCCGTCCGCTCGGTGAACGTGACCCGGCCCAGCCTGGACGACGTGTTCCTCGCCTACACGGGGGCCCGCCTCGCCGACCGGCAGGCCACCCCCGGCGGGACGGGAGGACGGCGATGACCGCCACCGTCGCCCCGGTCCGGGTGGCGGCCCGCGGCCCCCGGCACGAGCTTCGCGCGGTGAAGGTGGTCTGGCAGCGCGAGCTGATCCGCTTCCGCACCGACCGCGGCCGGATCATCTCCTCCTTCGCCCAGCCGCTGCTGTTCCTGTTCGTGCTGGGCAAGGGCCTGGGCGCGAGCATCGGCGCCGGCACCTTCGGCGGCACCGACTACTCGACCTTCCTGTTCCCCGGCGTGCTGGCCACCTCGGTCATGTTCACCGCGGTGTTCTCGGCCATCTCGATCGTCTGGGACCGCGAGCTGGGGTTCCTGCGCGAGATGCTGGTCGCCCCGGTCAGCCGGACGTCGATCGTGCTGGGCAAGGCCCTGGGCGGGGCGACCGTGGCCAGCCTGCAGGCGCTCGTGCTGCTCGCGCTGGCCGGCACGGTCGGGGTGCCCTACGACCCGCTGATGCTGCTCACGGTGTTCGTGCTGCTGTTCGTGGTGGCCTTCACGCTCACGTCGCTGGGGCTGCTCATCGCCGTCCGGGCCGACCAGATCCAGACCGTCATGCCCCGGGTGCAGCTGCTGCTCGCCCCGCTGATGTTCCTGTCGGGGGCGTTCTTCCCGGTGACCGGGGCGTTGCCGGCCTGGCTGCACGGGCTCGCGCTGGTCAACCCGATCACCTACGGGGTGGACGCCGTCCGCCGCGTCGTCCTGTCGGTGGTGGACGGCGGCGACGCAGCGGCCGCCGAGGTCGCGCTGCGGTGGGGCTCGTGGACCGTCCCCGTGTGGCTGGACGTCGTCGTGGTGGCCGGCGTGGGCGGGTTGCTGCTGGCGGTCTCGGCCTGGCTGTTCAGCCGGCCGGAGTGAGCGCGCGCTAGCTTCGCGGCCGTGGAACCGGAGCGCTGCGGCTGGGCGACCAGCACCCCCGACTACGTCGCCTACCACGACGAGGAGTGGGGGGTGCCCCTGCACGGCGACGACGCCCTGTTCGAGCGGCTGTGCCTGGAGGCGTTCCAGAGCGGGCTCTCGTGGATCACCATCCTGCGCAAGCGGCCGGCGTTCCGGGTCGCGTTCGCCGGGTTCTCGATCGACGCGGTCGCCGACTTCACCGAGGCCGACGTCGAGCGGCTGATGGCCGACGCCGGCATCGTGCGCAACCGGGCCAAGATCGAGGCGGCCCGGCGCAACGCCCGGGCCGCGCAGCAGCTGCCGCAGGGGCTGTCCGAGCTGCTGTGGTCCTACGCCCCGCCACCGCGCCCCAACCCGGCCACGCTCGCCGACGTCCCCGCCACCACCCCGGAGTCGACCGCGCTGGCGAAGGACCTGAAGAAGCGCGGGTTCGCCTTCGTCGGGCCGACCACCGCCCACGCGCTGATGCAGGCCACCGGCATGGTCGACGACCACGTGGCGACCTGCTTCCGGGCCGGTGCCCACCGCGGCGGTTGAGGGCTCATGTTGGTGCTGCGACCGGCATGCGGGAGAATGACGGGTAGCTCTGGTTCTGCAATGGACGGACAGCCACACCGCGACCCACCACGGGGGCGCGGGTGGCCGGTGAAGGAGGCACGCATGGCGGCCATGAAGCCGCGTACGGGTGAAGGTCCCCTCGAGGTCACCAAGGAGGGCCGCGGCCTGGTCATGCGCGTCCCGCTGGAGGGCGGTGGCCGACTGGTCGTCGAGCTGTCGGCCGACGAGGCGGCGGCGCTCTCCGAAGCGCTCCAGGGCGCGATCAGCTGACCAGCTCCGCGGACCTGCCCCCGGGCGGCCGCGCAGCAGGACAGACGGCCCCGGCCGCCGGCAGCACGCCGGTGACCGGGGCCGCTGCCGCTCCCGGGGGGTCCTCGGCCCCCCCAGCCCCGGGTGAAGCTGGCCACCGCGCTCCCGGAGCTCACCGAGCACGACGTCCTCGCGGTGCCGGTCGGTGCCCGGGGCGCCCTCCCGGGCTGGTTGGGGGCGGCCGACCTGGACCCGGAGTGGATCGCCGGTGCGCTCGCCGACACCGGCAACGGCGGCAAGCCCGGCGGCATCACCAACCTGCCGGTCCCCGGCCGGCGTCCGCGGTCCCTCGTCGCGGTGGGGGTCGGCGACGCGACCCCGGCCCACGTCCGCAGCTACGTCGCGATCGCCGTGCGGCGCGCGCAGACGCTGGCCGAGCACGGAGCGACCCGGTTGGTGCTGCCGCTGCCCGCCGGTGCCGGCCCCGAGCTGGTCCGGGTCGCCGCCGAGGCGGCGCTGCTGGCCGGTCACCGCTTCCGGCAGAGCTCCTCCCCGCACCCGCCGCGGCTGCAGCGGGTGGCGCTGGTGGTGCCCGGTGCCGGACCGGCCGCCGTCGACGCCCTGCACCGCGGGCTGGTCACCGCGGCCGCCGTCACCTGGGCCCGTGACCTCGTGGCCACCCCGCCGGACACCGCCGACCCGGCCTGGCTGGCCGAGGCCGCCCGGGCCCGCCTGGCCGAGCACGAGCGGGTCACCACGACCGTCCTGGGGCCCCGGCAGCTGCGCGCCGGCGGCTTCGGCGGGCTGCTCGCGGTCGGCGGGGGCTCGGACAGCCCGCCGCGGCTGGTGGTCGCCGAGCACACCCCGGCCGACGCGGGAGGTCGGCACGTGGTGCTCGTCGGCAAGGGCATCACCTTCGACACCGGCGGCATCTCGATCAAGCCCACCACCGGCATGCGGCACATGCACACCGACATGGCCGGGGCCGCCGCCGTCCTGGCCGTGGTCGACGCGGTGGCCCGGCTGGGCCTGCCGGTGCGGGTGACCGCCCTCGCGCCGCTGGCCGAGAACGCGGTCTCGGGGTCGGCCTACCGGCCCGGAGACGTGCTGACCCACGTCGGCGGTCGCACCACGGAGGTCCGCAACACCGACGCCGAGGGCCGGCTGGTGCTCGCCGACGCCCTCGCCCACGCCCGGCTCGCACTCGGCGCGGACGTGCTGGTCGACGTCGCCACCCTCACCGGGGCGGCCCGCACCGCGCTGGGCGCCCGCACCGGGGCCCTCTACGCCACCGACGACGACCTCGCCGCCGGGCTGCTCGCCGCAGGCGGGGCGGCCGGCGAGGCGTGGTGGCGCATGCCGCTGGCCGAGGAGCACGTGGCCCACCTGCGCGCCCAGCTGGACAGCCCGGTCGCCGACGCCACCAACGCCCCGGGCAACCCGGGGGCCACCACCGCGGCGCTGTTCCTGCAGCCCTTCGCGGGCAGCCTGCCGTGGGCGCACCTGGACATCGCGGGACCCGCGCGCGCCGCCGCCGACCACGGCGAGACGGTCAAGGGCGGCACGGGCTTCGCCGTCCGGACCCTGCTCCGCTGGCTGGAGTCGGGCATGCTCGCCCGGTGACCGAGCAGCAGCACGGCGTCGTCTTCCCCGCCGGACCCGACGGGCGCCGCAGCACCGCTGCGGTCGGCCGCACCGTGGTGGCCGACGCGCTCCGGGAGGTGGACCCGACCGGTGCGCGGGCCGCGGAGCGGGAGACGAACTGGCGCTCGGGCTACCTGCCGCACGTCCGGCGGACCACCGAGGTCGGTCTGGGGTCCCGCACGGCCGCGCGGCAGGTCGCCGCCGCCGGCCTGGAGTCGGTGCACCGGCAGCTGCGCGTGGTGGTCGACGGCGCCGAGGTCGGGTTGGACGTGCTGCGGCACGCCGCGCCGGCCGGCGCCCTGGGCACGGAGACGGTGACCGGCACGGCCGAGCCCGAGCGGGAGCTCACCCTGCCCTTCCGCGGCCGGCGGCTGCGCGGGGCCGAGCTGTCGGCCCAGCTCGCCGACTGGGTGGACCGGGGCGTCGTGGAGCCCAGCTGCGCCACCGCCGTCGAGACCGTCGCCGCGCACCCCGAGTGGCTGGCGCTGCCCGGCCGCACCGTCGCCGTGCTCGGCGCCGGCGCCGAGATGGGCCCGCTCACCGCGCTGCTGCGCTGGGGCGCCACGGTGGCCGCGGTCGACCTGCCCCGGCCGCCGCTGTGGGACCGCGTGCTCGACACCGCCCGGCGTGGCGCGGGCACCGTGCTGGTGCCCACCCGCGACGGCGCCCGCGGGGCCGACCTGATCGGCGAGGTGCCGGCGGTCGCCGACTGGCTCGGCGGTCTGGACGGCGTCCCCGTGCTGGGCAACTACGTCTACGCCGACGGCGCGGTCAACGTCCGGGTGTCCGCGGCGGTCGACGTCCTGACGCTCCGGCTGCAGGGCCAGCGGCCCGACCTGGAGATGGCGTTCCTGGCGACCCCGACCGACGTGTTCGTCGTGCCCGAGGAGGCGGTGGCGGCCTCGGTGGCCGCCTACGCCGGCCGGGGGCGCGCGGCGAAGCTGCTGGGCCGTCCGCTGCGCACGGTGTCCGGCGGTCGGCTGCTGCAGCGGGCGTACCCGCGCGACGCCGACGGGCCGGGCATCGCCGACAGCCTGGTGCCGCAGCAGGGGCCCAACTACGCGCTGGCCAAGCGGCTGCAGCGCTGGCGGGCGACCACGGCCCGCGCGGCCGGGACGACGGTCTCGATGAACGTGGCACCTCCCACCCGCACCCGGTCGGTGCTGAAGAACCGGGCGCTGGCCGCGGCCTACGCCGGTGCCCACCGGTTCGGCGTCGAGGTCTTCGACCCGGCGACGTCCAACGTGCTCATGGCGGCGTTGCTGGTGCACGACCTGCACACCGGCGGCGGGCCGGACCAGGACGAGCCCTGGCAGGACGAGGCGCACGCCGCCGCGCACGGCGGGCTGTGGCGGACCCCCTACGCACCACGCAGCGCGCTGGGCCTGGCGGCCGTGCTCGGCGTGGGGGCCGCGCGCAGCTAGGCCGGGCCGACGAGCCCCGCCACGATCTCCGCGCTGAGGGCCACCAGGGGCAGCCCGCCGCCGGGGTGGGCGCTGCCGCCGACCAGGTGCAGCCCCGGGAGCGGGGAGGCGTTCGCCGGGCGGAGGAAGGCCGCGCGGGCGCCGTTGGACGACGTCCCGTAGATCGAACCGCCCACGCTGCCGGTCGCCCGCGCCAGGTCGGCCGGGGTGCGGACCTCGCGCCAGCGGACCCGGTCGCGGACGTCGAGTCCGCGGCGGGCCAGGACGGCGAGCACCCGGTCGGCGTAGGCGTCGGCCAGGCCGGGCGCGTCCCAGTCCACCCCGCGCCCGGGTTCGTGCCGCGGGGCGTTGACCAGCACGAACCAGGACTCGCCGTCGTCCGGTCGGGTGGCCGGGTCGTCGGGCGCGCTGATGTACACCGTCGGGTCCGCCAGCGGCCGGGGGTCGGTGAACAGGCCGTCGAACTCGGCGTCGTAGTCGTCGGGGAACAGCACGGTGTGGTGGGCGAGGTCCGGCGTGCGGCCGCGCAGCGCCAGCAGCAGCACGAACCCCGAGGAGGACGGCGTCGCCCGGGCCAGCGTCGCCCGGGCGCGGCGCACCGGGGCGTCGCGGGGGAGGAGCCGGTCGTAGAGGGCGGTGGCGTCGGCGTTGACGACCACCACGTCGGCGGGGACCCGCTCGCCGTCGGCCAGCTGCACGCCCGTCGTCCGACCGCCCTCGACGAGCACCCGGGTCACCGGGGTCGACGTGCGGATCTCCGCCCCCCGCTCGACCGCCCGGTCGGCGACGGCGAGGGCCAGCCGCCGCAGCCCGCCGCGGACGTACCAGGAGCCGAAGGCCTGCTCCACCCAGGGCACGGTGGCCAGGGCGGCCGGGGCCCGGCGGGGGTCGGAGCCGGAGTAGGTGGCGTACCGGTCCAGCAGCATGCGCAGGTGCGGGTCGGTCAGGTACGCAGCGCCCATCCCGCGCAGCGACGACCACGGGGCGACGGTGCGGACGTCGTCCACCGACCGGGCCAGCCGGGCCAGCGTGCGGGCGCCCTGCAGCGGGGACCGCAGGAAGGGCTGCTCGGTGACCCGCCAGATCTCGGCCGCCCGGTCCAGGAGGGCCGACCACTCCGGGCCCAGGGCGGCCCGCACGCCGTCCAGGTGCCCGGGCACCGACAAGCCGGTGCCGTCGGCGAAGCGGTAGTCGACCGCCGGGTCGAGCCGCACGAAGTCCAGGACGTCGTCCAGCGGCGCCCCGGTGGCGGCGAACAGGTCGCGGAAGACCTGGGGGAGGGTGACCAGGGAGGGCCCGGTGTCGAAGCCGTGCCCGTCGCGGGCGAACCAGCCCAGCTTCCCGCCGACCTCCGGCGCCTGCTCGAGCACGGTGACCGCGTGCCCGGCGGTCGCCAGCCGGGCCGCGGCAGCCAGTCCGCCGAGCCCGGCCCCCACCACCACGACGCGCGCCATGCCGCCCACGGTAGGAGGACATACGGTGCGCAGGTGCCGGACGACGTGTGGACCCCCGTCGACCTGGGCCGGCGTCGGACCGTGCGCATGCACCACCGGGAGTCCGGCAGCGGCGGTCGGCCGCTGGTACTGGTGCACGGGCTGGGCATGTCGGGCCGGTCCATGGTGCCGGCACTGCGCATCCTCGGCCGCGGTCGGCGCACGCTCGCGCCCGACCTGCCCGGGTACGGCCGCACCCGTGGTCGTGGACGCACCCTGGGTGTCCCCGGGCTGGCCGTCGCGCTCACCCGGTGGATGGACGCCGTCGGGCTCGACGAGGTCGACCTGGTGGGGCACTCGCTCGGCGCCCAGGTGGCCGCCGCCGCGGTGCTGGCCCGCCCCGACCGGGTGCGGCACCTGGTGCTCGTCGGGCCCACCCGCGACCCCAGCGCGCCGACCTGGGTGGCCCAGGCCTGGCGGTTGCTGCTCGACGCCCCCCGCGAGCGGCCCGGGTTGCTGCTCGTCGCCGTCGTCGACTACCTGCGGGCCGGGCCGTTGACGATGGTGGCGGTGCTCCGGCACGCGCTGCGCCGACCCGAGGAACGGGCGATGGGCGACGTCGACGTCCCCGCCCTGGTGCTGCGCGGCAGCCGCGACCCGGTCGCCGGGCAGCAGTGGTGCGAGGACCTCGCCGGCGTGCTGCCGCAGGGCCGCCTGCAGGTGCTGCCCGGTGCGGCGCACGGCCTGAACTTCTCCAGCCCCGAGGCGTTCGCCGTGGCCGTCGAGGAGTTCTGCCGGTGAGCCGCGCGATCACGGTGGCCTACCGGTTCGAGACCGGTCTGCGCGACCTCGGCTCCCGGGTCGCGCGGGCCTTCGGCTGGCTGCCGGTGGCCATCGCCTACCCCGGCTACGGCAGCGGCGGGCGGGTCCGCGTGCTCGGGCGGGTGCTGCTGGCCCCGGCCGGCACGCACCCGGAGTCCCGGCTGCGGATCCCCGGGTGGCAGCGCTTCCTCACCCTGGAGGCACCGCGCACCGGCGTGGACGTCGAGGTGGCCGGGGTGCGGCAGCGCCTCACCAGCGACGAGGACGGCCTGGTGGACGCCGTCCTCGAGGTCGACCGCCCCCTGGAGGGTCGGCCCAGCGTGCCCGTGCACCTGCGGACCGGACGGCGGACGGCGTCCGCGCCGGCGCACCTGGCCTCGACCGACGCGCACCGCGGCGTGGTCTGCGACATCGACGACACCCTGCTGGTCACCGACATCGCCCACCCGCTGCGGGCGGCCTACCGCACCTTCGTGCAGCGCAGCCGCAACCGGCGCGCGGTGCCCGGCATGGCCGACCTGCTGCGCGAGATCACCGCGGGTCAGGAGCACGTGCCGGTGCTCTACCTGTCCAACGGGCCGTGGAACCTGATCGGCCCGCTGGCCGCGTTCCTCGAGCGCAACGGCTTCCCGCCCGGTGCGCTGCTGCTCACCGACTGGGGTCTGCAGCCCGACCGCTGGTTCCGCGACGGCCAGGCCCACAAGCGCAGCTCGCTGCTGCGGCTGGCGCAGGACATGCCGGGCGTGGACTGGACGCTGGTCGGCGACACCGGCGAGCACGACCCGGCGCTGTACGAGGAGTTCGCGCGGGCGCACCCCGACCGGGTCGCCGAGATCCTGCTGCGCGACGTGGCCGTGGGCGGACCGGTCGTCGACCGGCTGGGCGGCATCCCCGTGCTGCGGGCCCCCGACGGCGCCGGGCTCAGCCGGGCACGGGCGACGCTGCGCCGCTGAACAGCTCGGCCAGCGCGGCGTCGGACTCGGCCAGCGCGCCCCGGTCGTGGGTGCTGGACGAGGCGACCAGCTCGGCCGCGCCGGTCCGCGCGAGCAGCCCGCCCAGCTCGTCGGCCACCTGCGCCGGCGTGCCGGTGACCGCCGAGGACTGCTCGACGTAGCGCCGCTGGGTCGCCGTCATCCCGCGGATCGAGTCCACCGGCTGCAGGGGCGGGAACGTGCCCGTCGTCCGGGCCTGCGCCATCGCCCACGCCTCGGGCAGCGCCAGCTCCGCGGCGGCCGCCGCGGTGTCGGCCACCAGCACGTCCAGCGACACGGCCACCCAGGGCTGCGCCTGCGCGGCCGAGGGCACGAAGGCCTGCCGGTAGCGGTCCAGGGCGTCGGGGTCGCGCAGCACCGGCCCGCCGACGACGACCGGCAGCCCGAGCCGGGCCGCGACGTCCAGCCCCTGGCCGGTGGCCAGCACGAACAGCGGCACCGGTGCAGCCGGCCGGGGGTGCGCGGTGATCTCGGCGGCTCCCTCGAGGTGCGCCCGCAGCTCGGCGACGTCGGCGGCGAAGTCGGTGCCGGCGTCGGGGTCGCGCTGGCGCAGCGCCCGGCGCACCGGCGCGGTGAACCCGGGGGAGCGGCCCACCCCGAGGTCGACCCGGCCCGGCGCGACCGCGGCCAGGGTGGCGAACTGCTCGGCCACCACCAGCGGCTGATGGTGCGGCAGCATGACGCCGGCCGAGCCCAGCCGGATGCGGGACGTCGCCCCGGCGAGGACGGCGAGCAGCACCGCCGGGGCCGAGCCGGCGACCCCGGGCACGCCGTGGTGCTCGGCGACCCAGAACCGGTCGTAGCCCAGCGCCTCGGCGCGCTGCGCCCGCTGCACGGTGTGCCCGATCGCGTCGGCGTCGGTGCTGCCCACCCGGGTGCGGGTGCGGTCGAGCAGGGAGAGTCCGACGACGTCCATGCCGGGTGCAACAACGGCCGGCCGCCCTGGCGTCCCGTGGTAGGACGGTCCGGTGAGCCGGATCAACGACGTCGGTGGCATGGCCGGGTTCCCCGCGATCGTCGAGGAGCCCGACGAGCCGCGCTTCCACGAGGACTGGGAGGCGCACGTCTTCGCCCTCAACGGAGCGCTGATCAAGCGCGGCATCTACAACCTGGACGAGTTCCGCGACGCCCAGGAGCGGCTGCCGGTGGCGCAGTTCCTGGGCTCCTCCTACTACGAGCGCTGGTTCGCCGCGATCACCACGCTGCTGGCCGAGAAGGGCGTGGCCACGCCCGAGGAGCTGGCGCCGTGACCGCGTTCGCGCCCGGTGACCGGGTCCGCACCCGCACCGTCGACCCGGTCGGGCACACCCGGCTGCCCCGCTACGCCCGCGGCGCCTGGGGCACCGTCGTGCAGGTCGCGGGCTCGCACCCGCTGGCCGACGACCGGGCGCGGGGCCTGGAGGTGCAGCCGCAGCCGGTCTACCACGTGCGGTTCACCGCGGCGGACCTCTTCGGCACGGGCGACCACACGGTCACCGTCGAGCTGTGGCACGACCACCTGGAGGTTCCGGCATGAGCGACGACCACGGCAGCTCGCCGATCTCGGCCCGGGTCCGGCACGTCGAGGCGCTGCTGGAGTCCCGGGGCCTGCTGTCCGACGGCGAGATCGACACCCGCATCGACGAGTTCGCCGCCGGCGGCACCCCGGCCAACGGCGCCCGCGTCGTCGCCCGGGCCTGGGTGGACCCCGGCTTCCGCGACCGGCTGCTGGCCGACGCGAACGCCGCGCTCCCCGAGGTCGGGCTGTCCATGGCCGGCGGGCTGCAGGAGCAGCGGCTCAAGGTCGTCGCCAACGGGCCCGACGAGCACCACGTGCTGGTCTGCACGCTGTGCAGCTGCTACCCGATCGCGCTGCTGGGGCCCTCGCCGAGCTGGTACAAGTCCGAGGCCTACCGCTCACGCGTCGTCCGGGACCCGCGGTCGGTGCTCGCCGAGTTCGGGGTCGCCCTGCCCGCCGCCACCCGGATCGCCGTCTGGGACGCCTCCGCGGAGTCCCGCTACATGGTGCTGCCGCGGCGTCCCGAGGGCACCGCCGACCTCGACGAGGACGGCCTGGCGGCCCTCGTGACGCGCAAGGGGTTGATCGGGACGGCGCTGGTCTAGCCGCGGGCGGCCAGCACGCGCTGGTAGACGGCGACGGTCTGCTCGGCGATGGCCGGCCAGCCGAACTCGGCGAGCACCCGGTCGCGGCCGGCGGCACCCATGCCGGCGGCGCGGTCGGGGTCGGCCAGCAGCTCGGACATCCGGGCCGCCAGCCCCGCGGCGAACGCGGCCGGGTCGGCCTCGTCGTAGGGCACCAGCAGACCGGTGCGGCCGTCGGCGACGACCTCGGGGATGCCGCCCACGGCCGAGGCGACGACGGCGGTGCCGCACGCGGCGGCCTCGAGGTTGACGATGCCCAGGGGCTCGTACACCGACGGGACGACGAACACCGTGGCGCCGGTGATCAGCGGCACGAGCTTCTCGCGCGGCAGCATCTCCTCGATCCAGACCACCCCGGTGCGGCGGCGCTGCAGCTCGACCACGGCCTCGGCGACCTGCTGGCGCTCGGCGGGGGTGTCGGCGGCGCCGGCGCAGAGCACCAGGCCGGCCTCGGGGGGCAGCTGCTCGGCGGCGGCCAGCAGGTGCACCAGGCCCTTTTGCCGGGTGATGCGGCCGACGAACAGCGCGTACGGCCGGTCGGGGTCGACGCCCACCGAGCGCACGACGTCGTCGTCGTGGATCGGCCGGTACGCCTGCGCGTCGACGCCGTTGCCGACGACCAGCACCTTCGCCGGGTCCAGCTCGGGATAGGCGTCGAGGACGTCGGTGCGCATGCCGTTGCTGACCGCGACCACGGCGTCGGCGGCGAGGTAGGCGGTGCGCTCGACCCAGCTCGACAGCCGGTAGCCGCCGCCGAGCTGCTCGGCCTTCCACGGCCGGCGCGGCTCGAGGGAGTGCGCGGTCACCACGTGGGGGACGCCGTGCACCAGGGAGGCCAGCTGGCCGGCGTGGTTGGCGTACCAGGTGTGGGAGTGCACGAGGTCGACGCCGGCCAGCGCCGCGGCGATCTCGACGTCCACGCCGACGGCCTGCAGCGCACCGTTGGCCTCGGCCAGCCCGGCGGGGACGGCGTGCGCGGTGGCGTCGTCGCGCGGCCCGCCGAAGCAGTGCACGTCGAGCTCGGGCCCGTCGTCGAGGCCGCGCAGGGCGGCGACCAGGTGCTCGACGTGCACGCCGGCCCCTCCGTAGACGTCCGGCGGCCATTCCCTGGTGACGACTCCCACGCGCATGGAGCAGAACCTAGTGGGCCGGGTCACGGCCAGGGCGGGGGTGGCCGCGGATTCAGTCCTGCGGGTCGTCGCAGTCGAAGTCGCCGCGGACGCTGGGGACCGGGGCGCCCAGGGACTCGAGCGCGGCGTGCACCCGGTGCCCGGCGCAGCACTCGGGGAACGGTGGCTCCACCAGGGTGGCGAAGGGGTCCGGGGTCGGGTGCTCGACGGCGAGGTCGGGGCCGCCGTCCCAGTGGTCGCAGTGCTCGCCCGGGTAGCCGACCAGGTCGGTGCTGCCGCGGCGCAGGGCGACGACGAGGCCCTCGGGGCAGGGGGTGCCGGTCCAGCGGCCGACGCTCTCGAGGAGGTCGCCGTAGAGGGCGGTCCACTCGGCGAGATGCTCGCCGACCGGGGTCAGCGTGCGGGCCCGGCCGTCGACGACGACGTCCACCCCGGACAGCCCCAGGGCGTCGCCGGCCCGCTGCAGGCGGAACACGACCAGCGCCTCGGGATGCCCGACGGCGGCCCGCAGGTCGGCCAGGCACCGGGCCACGGCGAGGTCGGCGGCCCGGCGGGCCGCCTCGATCGCGGCGCTGCGGGGGAGGGCACGACTGAGCTTCACCGGGACAGCATGGCACCGGCTGCGCGCTGAACGGGTCCAGCCGTTATCTTCACCACATGCGTGCTGGTCCGCGGGTCCTCGGCATCGTCCTCGCAGGTGGAGAGGGCAAGCGTCTCTCACCGCTGACCCAGGACCGGGCCAAGCCCGCGGTCCCCTTCGGCGGCAACTACCGGTTGATCGACTTCGTGCTGTCCAACCTGGTGAACGCCGAGATCCGGCAGATCGCGGTGCTCACCCAGTACAAGAGCCACTCCCTCGACCGGCACATCACCACCACGTGGCGGATGAGCAGCCTGCTGGGCAACTACGTCACCCCGGTGCCGGCGCAGCAGCGCCTGGGCCCGCGGTGGTTCACCGGCAGCGCCGACGCGATCTTCCAGTCGCTGAACCTGATCCACGACGCCCGGCCCGAGATCGTCGTCGTCTTCGGGGCCGACCACGTCTACCGCATGGACCCCTCGCAGATGATCGACCAGCACCTGCAGACCGGTGCCGGCGTGACCGTGGCCGGGCTGCGCGTGCCGCGGCACGAGGCCACCGAGTTCGGCGTCATCGACGCCACCGCCGAGGGCAAGGTCAAGAGCTTCCTCGAGAAGCCGGCCGACCCGCCCGGCCTGCCCGACTCGCCCGAGGAGAGCTTCGCCTCCATGGGCAACTACGTGTTCACCACCGAGGCCCTGCTCGAGGCGCTGCGGGCCGACGCCGAGGACGACTCGTCGGTGCACGACATGGGCGGCTCGATCATGCCGATGCTGGCCGACAAGGGCGAGGCCTGGGTCTACGACTTCTCCACCAACGTCGTCCCCGGCGCCACCGAGCGCGACCACGGCTACTGGCGCGACGTGGGGACGATGGACAGCTACTACGACGCGCACATGGACCTGCGCTCGGTCTCGCCGGTGTTCAACCTCTACAACGACCGCTGGCCGATCTACACGCTGCCCCCGCAGCTGCCGCCGGCCAAGTTCGTGCTCGGCGGCCGCGCCGAGGACTCGATGGTCAGCGCCGGGGTGATCATCGCCGGCGGATCGGTGCGCGGCTCGGTGGTCAGCCCCGGGGTGCGGGTCGACGGCTCCAGCAGCGTCGAGGACAGCGTGCTGATGGACGGCGTGCACATCGGCGAGGGCGCCGTCGTCCGGCGGGCGATCCTGGACAAGAACGTCGTCGTCCCGCCGTTCGCCCGCATCGGCGTCGACCACGAGGCCGACCGGTCCCGCTACCACGTGAGCGCCGGCGGTGTGACCGTGCTCGGCAAGGGCGCCCGCGCCATCGTGGATTGACCCAGCCCCTGGTCGTCACGCTGCTGCTGGCCGACGGGGCCCAGCAGCGGTTCGACGCGTTGCGCGACCGGCACTTCCCGGCCGACCGCAACCACCTGCAGGCGCACGTCACGCTGTTCCACGCCGTGCCCGGCGAGCACCTCGCCGCCGTCCGCGACGACCTGGGGACGGCGGCCGACCGGCCGGGCTTCGAGGTGGAGGTGTCCGGGGTGCGGTCCCTGGGCGGGGGAGTGGCGTTCGACCTGCACTCGGACGACGTCACCGACCTGCGGACGGCGCTGGCCCGGGCCTGGGCACCGTGGCTGACCCGGCAGGACGCGCAGTGGAAGCACCCGCACGTCACCGTGCAGAACAAGGTCGCACCCGCCGCGGCGCGGGCCCTGCACGCCGACCTCGCCGCCGGGTTCACCCCGTACGCGGTGCCGTCGGTCGGCCTGGGTCTGTGGCGCTACGAGGGCGGCCCGTGGAGCCCGGTCGCCCGGTACGCCTTCGGCTAGCTGCGCTTGGTGGCCACGAGCAGGCCGGCGCCGACCGGGATGACCGCGCGGACGAGCTCCTCGTCGTCCTTCACGGCGCGCACCAGCTCGCGCCAGGCCACGGTCTGCGGGTCGCGCTGGGACCGGTCGCCCACGGCCGAGGCGCTGATGCCGTGCAGCACCAGCGAGCCGCCGGCCCGGACGAGGCCGAGGAGGGCGGGCAGCTGCTTGCTGTACTCGGCCGGCGGGCCGGCGCAGCAGACCAGGTCGTAGGCGCCCGGGGACAACCGCGGCAGGACCTCGCCGACGGTGCCGAAGATCAGCCGGGTGCGGCCGCTGGGCAGCCCGGCGTCGGTGAAGGTGCGGCGGGCCGCGCGCAGCTCGGTGGGGTCGGCGTCCAGCGCGGTGAGCACGCCGTCGGACCGCATGCCCTGCAGCAGCCACAGGCCGGCCACGCCGCCACCACCGCCGATGGTCACCACCGAGCGGGCCCCCACCCCGGCGGCGAGCACGGCGAGGGTGGCGCCGACGGCCGGTTCGACCGGGGCCACCGTGCCCAGGGCGCCGACGGCGGCCGTGGCACGGTGCCGGGCCTGGGCCAGCTCGGGTGACTCGGCGGCGAAGGTGTCCGCGTACGCCGCGGCGTCGGGGGTCTGGCCCTCCGGGGGCGGCGGTCCGGCGGCGCTGGTCACCCGGCGAGGGTAGTGGCCCACCCCGGGGGGAGCGCACCGGGAACACCGGAGGGTCCCCCACCCGTTGGGGTGGGTGTGCGCCTCACGCGTCCCTCCTCCGACCCTGCTGGTTCCGTGGCCGTCTGCGATCCTGGTCCCGTGACCGAGCCTCCCGTGGCCCACGCCGCCGCCACCGACGTCTGGGTGGCCCCCACCTGGGAGCAGGTCGTCCGCGACCACTCCGCCCGGGTCTACCGGCTGGCCTACCGGCTCTCGGGCAACGCGCACGACGCCGAGGACCTCACCCAGGAGACCTTCGTCCGGGTGTTCCGCTCGCTGGCCTCGTTCTCCCCGGGCACGTTCGAGGGCTGGCTGCACCGCATCACCACGAACCTGTTCCTGGACATGGTCCGCCGCCGGCAGCGGATCCGCTTCGACGCGCTGCCCGAGGACACCGAGCGGCTGCCCGGCAGCGCGCCCAGCCCCGAGCAGGTCTACACCGACACCCACCTCGACCCCCAGGTGCAGGCCGCGCTCGACGCGCTGTCGCCCGAGTTCCGGGTCGCGGTCGTGCTCTGCGACATCGAGGGCCTGACCTACGAGGAGATCGCGGCCACGCTGGGCATCAAGCTCGGCACGGTCCGCAGCCGCATCCACCGCGGCCGCGTGCAGCTGCGCGAGGCCCTCGCCCACCTCGCGCCCGGCCGCCGCCCGGTGCTCGAGGAGGGTCCGCGGTGAACATCCCGGTGAGCCACCTGGCCCAGGAGGCGATCGCCGCGCTGGTCGACGGCGAGCTCTCCGGCGCCGCGGCCGGCCGCGCCGCCCGGCACCTGACCGGCTGCCTGCAGTGCCGGCTGGCCGTCGAGGCCCAGCGCGAGGCCAAGGAGGCACTGCACACCACCCACGACGTCGCCGTGCCCGGTGACCTCCTGAGCCGGTTGCAGGCCATCCCGTTCACCGCCGACGTCTCCGCCTCCGGGGGCTTCGGCGGCTCGGGCACCCTGCTCGCCTCGCCCGACCGCGTCCTCGGCGGTGGGTTCTCCGCGCCGTTGGCCCCCCAGCAGACCCCCGACCGCCCGGGCCAGGCCCGCTGGCTGCGCCGCGGCATGGCCGCCGGGCTCGCCGGCATCGGCGTCGGGGTCGTCGCCCTCGCCGTGAGCCTGCCGACCGGCGGGCAGGCCGGCCCCGTGGCCCGTCCCGACACCGGCAGCACGGTCACGTCCGGTGAGCGCACCGCCGTCGTCCCGCCCGTCGTCCGCACCCTGACGGTCGGCACCCCGCTCACCGGCGGCACACCCTGAGCGAGCGCCCCCCAGCACGGCCGGAGGACGCCGGGTACGCACGGCCCGCCGGGACCGACGGCTCCTTCGACCAGGAGCCCAGCACCCTCCCCGCGCACCGGCCGGTCCCACCGCCGCCCGAGCAGCAGGCGGCGTTCGGCCGCCCCGCCGACGTCCAGGGCTCCTTCGGCGCCGACCGTCCCGTGGCCCGGCCCCGGCCGGCGACGGCGCCGCCGCCCGAGGCCGTCCTGCGCGCGTTCGCGCCCCGGGACGGGCAGCGCGGGCTGGGCCTGCCCCCCGAGGGGCGGCCCGGCCCCCGCCGGACGTCGTCCGGGCCGTGGTGGAAGGCCGACGCCGCGTCCGACCCCTGGCGCGACCCGCACGCCCCGGCCGCCCTGGGCCGCCCGGCCGAGTACGTCGAGGAGACCCCGCAGGACGACGGCCCGCTGGTCGTCGACGCGAAGGGCCGGCGCCGGCTGCGGCTGGGCGACATCAGCCTGCCGGTGGCCGTGGTCGCCGTCCTCTCGCTGCTGTTCGTCGCCGCGCTGGGCGGCACGCTGAGCTGGTACCTGGGTCGCACCGCCGGCGAGGCACCGCTGCTGAGCCCGGGTACCCAGCTGTCCGAGGTGTCGCCGGGCATCAGCGAGGCACCGGGGTCGGTGGCCAGCATCGCCCAGCAGGTGGGTCCGGCGGTCGTGTCGATCGAGGTCCGGGTGGGCGACTCGGGGGCGACCGGATCCGGCGTCGTCGTGGATGCCGAGAACGGCTACATCATCACCAACAACCACGTCGTCTCCGGTGCCGCCGACGTCGACGGCGCCGAGATCCGCGCCGTGTTCTCCGACGGCAGCGGCTCGGCCGCCCGCATCGTCGGCCGTGACCCGGCCAGCGACGTCGCCGTCATCAAGGTCGAGAAGCCCGGTCTGGTCGCCGCGTCGCTGGCCACCCCGGGTTCTGTCGTCGTCGGCGACCCGGTCGTGGCCATCGGCTCGCCGCTGGGGCTGGCGGGCACCGTCACCAGCGGCATCGTCAGCGCGCTGGACCGGCCGGTGCGGTTGTCCGGCGAGGGCAGCGACACCAACGCGGTGATCAGCGCGATCCAGACCGACGCCCCGATCAACCCCGGCAACTCCGGGGGCGCGCTCGTCGACGGCACCGGCGCCGTCATCGGCATCAACACCGCCATCGCCTCGCTGGGCGGCACCGGCACCGGCGGCGGGTCGATCGGCCTGGGGTTCGCCATCCCGATCGACAAGGCCCGGGACATCGCCGAGCAGCTCATCAGCACCGGCACCGCGGTGCACGCCTCGCTCGGTGTGCAGGCGCGGACCGTCACCGACAGCGTGCGGGACGGCGCCCTGGTGGTCAACGTCGAGCCGGGCAGCCCGGCCGAGGCGGCGGGCATCGAGGAGCAGGACACCATCATCGCCGTCGACGGCCAGCCCGTGGGGTCGTCGGAGGAGCTGCAGGTCGCCGTCGACAGCAAGGCCCCCGGTGACACCGTGACCGTCGAGGTCGTGCGGGGCGGCGGATCCTCCTTCGAGGTCCAGGCCACGCTCACGACTGCCTGAGGTCCTACCCAGGCGGGCTGCCTACAGTGATCCGGGACCGGCCGGCGAGAAGGGATGTGCGCAGTGTTCGACTCGATCGGCTGGGGCGAGATCCTCGTGCTCGGGTTGGCGGCGCTGTTCATCTTCGGCCCCGAGCGGCTGCCCACCCTGGCCAAGGACGCCGCCCAGGGCATCAAGAAGGTGCGGGAGTTCGTCACCGGCGCGCGCGGGCAGCTGCAGGACAGCCTGGGTGACGACTTCGAGCAGCTGCGCGACCTGGACCTGCGCAAGTACCACCCGAAGACGTTCATCCGCGACCAGCTGATGGGCGACGACGACCCGCCGGTGATCCGGGGCACCGGGCCGGCCGGGGCCACCGCAGCGGTCGCCGGGGCAGCAGCGGTCGCCCGCCGACCCGGTCCGCGGGACCGGTCCCGACCCGCGCCCTACGACACCGACGCCACCTGAGCCCGTGGCCCGCGCTGGCGGGCCTTCCGGCTGGCACACTGCGCCGGTGTCGTCCCCGGGCCAGCCCTACCCCTACCCGTCGGCTCCGCAGGTCGGGCCGCCGCTGCGTCGTCGGCGTCGCTCGCGCTGGCTGACCGTGGGCCTGCCGGTCGGGCTGGTCGTGCTGGTCCTCGTCGGGGCCGGCGGGTGGTGGCTGGTCAGCGCGGTCTCCGGCGCGCTCGGGCCGGTGAGCGAGAGCGCACACCGCTATGCCGATGCGTTGGTGGCGGGTAGGTGGGCCGATGCGCAGGGCCAGCTCTGCTCCGCGGACCGCGTCCAGGTGACGCCCGAGCAGCTGGCGGCGCACTACGGGTCGCCGCAGCTCACCGACGTGCAGGTCATCGGCGTGAGCGTGGAGAGCTCGAACGGCGAGCAGACCGGCTCGGTGCAGCTGGTCCTCACGACCGCCGACGGCCTGGACACCGAGACCACCCTGTGGATGGCGCGGGAGGACGGCGGCTGGCGGCCCTGCCCCTGAGAGTGCCCCGGGGCACTCTCAGGGGCAGGGCGCCGGTCAGCGACGGACGGGGGTGAGCCCCAGCGACATGCCCGACAGCCCGCGGGAGCGGACGGCCAGGCCTTCGGCGATCTTCTCCAGCGCCTGCGCCGCGGGGGCGTCGGGCTGGGCGAGCACGATCGGGGCGCCGGCGTCGCCGGCCTCGCGCAGCCGGGTGTCCAGCGGGATCTGACCCAGCAGCGGCACGCGGGCACCGAGGGTCTTGGTCAGCGCGTCGGAGACCGCCTGGCCGCCGCCGGAGCCGAACAGCTCCATGCGGGAGCCGTCGGGCAGCTCGAGCCAGGACATGTTCTCGACCACGCCGACCACCTGCTGGTGGGTCTGGGTGGCGATCGCCCCGGCGCGCTCGGCCACCTCGGCCGCCGCCTGCTGCGGGGTGGTGACGACCAGGATCTCGGCGTTGGGCACCAGCTGGGCCACCGAGATCGCGACGTCGCCGGTGCCCGGCGGGAGGTCCATGAGCAGGACGTCCAGGTCGCCCCACCAGACGTCGGCGAGGAACTGCTGCAGCGCGCGGTGCAGCATCGGCCCACGCCAGACGACCGGGGTGTTGCCCGGGGTGAACATGCCGATCGAGATGACCTTCACGCCGTAGCTCTGCGGCGGCATGATCATGTTGTCGACCTGGGTGGGCTTGTCGTCGACACCCAGCATGCGGGGCACCGAGTGCCCGTAGATGTCGGCGTCGACCACGCCGACGGAGAGCCCGCGCTTGGCCAGCGAGGCGGCCAGGTTCACCGTCACGCTGGACTTGCCCACCCCGCCCTTGCCCGAGGCGACCGCGTAGACGCGGGTCAGCGAGCCGGGCTGGGCGAAGGGGATGACGGCCTCGGGGGCGTCGGTGCCGCGGACGGTCTTGCGCAGCTCGGCCCGCTGCTCGTCGTTCATCACGTCCAAGCCGACCTTGACCCCGGTCACCCCCGCGACCTGGCCCACGGCCTCGGTCACCCGGCTGGTGATGGTCTCGCGCATCGGGCAGCCGGAGACGGTCAGGTAGACGTCGACCTCGACCAGGCCGTCGGCGCCGATCCGGACGTCCTTGATCATGCCGAGCTCGGGGAGCGGACGGTTGATCTCGGGGTCCTGGACGGTGGCCAGGGCGGCGTTGATCGCGTCGGCGGCCGGGGTGCCGGTCAGCGTGTCGGTCATGCGGTGGTGTGTCTCCTCGCATCGGTGGGGCCCTTGCGGGGCCGCTGCCACTGTACGGCGGCCGTGGGGAGCGGGAGCCCGCCTCCTAGAGTCCGCCACCGTGACCAGCGACGGCGCCCGGCGGGCCACGATCCGCGACGCCCTGGGCCTGGGCGTGGCCGTCGGTCTCTACGGCGCCGCGTTCGGGGCCGCCGCGGTGGCCGCGGGCCTGGACGCCTGGCAGGCCTGCGCCCTGTCCCTGCTCATGTTCACCGGTGCCTCCCAGTTCGCGCTGGTGGGCGTGCTCGGGGCCGGGGGAGGCGTGCTGGCCGCGGTGGGCAGCGCGGTGCTGCTGGGCACCCGCAACACCATCTACGGCGTGCGGCTGGTGCCGCTGCTCCGACCGCGGGGCGGCCTGCGCCGGCTCGGGACGGCGCAGCTGGTGATCGACGAGTCCACCGCGCTGGCCCTGGCCGCCCCGGACCCGGCGAACGCCCGGCTGGCCTTCACCCTCGGGGGCGGCGCCATCTTCCTGGGCTGGAACGTCACCACGCTGCTGGGCGCGCTGGGGGCCGACGCGCTCACCGGGGCGTCACTGGCCGCGCTGGACGCCGTCGTCCCGGCCGCCTTCCTGGCGCTGCTGTGGCCCCGGCTGCAGAAGGCCTGGGCCGAGCCCGCGGCGCAGCGGCGGGTGGCCCTGGGTGGCGCGGCGATCGCGCTGGCGCTCACCCCGTTCGTGCCGGCGGGCGTGCAGGTGATCACCGCGGTCGTCGCGGTGGCCCTCGCCGGGCGGTGGCGGCGGTGAGCGGGCTGTGGGTGGCGGTGCTGCTCGGGTCGGCGGGCTGCTACCTGCTGAAGCTGGCCGGGCTGAGCGTTCCGGCGGCCTGGGTGGAGCACCCGGTGGTGGCCCGGGTGGTCGACTTCGTGCCGGCGGCGCTGCTGGCCGCGCTGGTCGCCGTCCAGGCGGCGACCTCGGGGTCGCAGCTGGTGGTCGACGGCCGGCTGGCCGGGCTCGCGGTGGCCGCGCTCGCCCTGGCGCTGCGCGCGCCGTTCGTCGTCGTCCTCCTGCTGGCGGGGCTCACCGGGGCCGGCGTGCACTGGCTAGGGTCGCTGACGTGACGACGGTGGCCGGTCGGCTCGTGGACGCGCAGAGCCGGTGCGAGCACTACGCCACCGACCTGGACGTCGTGGCCATCCGCTTCGCCTGCTGCGAGCCCTTCTACGGCTGCCACCTGTGCCACGCCGAGTGCGCCGACCACGACGCCGTCGTCTGGCCGGCCGAGGACCGGTCGGTGCGCGCGGTGCTGTGCGGGGTGTGCCGACGGACCCTGTCCATCGCCGAGTACGTCGTCGCCGACGGGTGCCCGCACTGCGCGGCGTCGTTCAACCCCGGCTGCCGGCTGCACCAACACCTCTACTTCGGCTGATCGACGAGGCTGACCGGCGTGCCCACCGACCCGAGGGGCCTGCGCGGCGACGCGCCGCTGCTGGATGCCTGGCTGCGGTTCCAGGAGCAGGCGCCGACCCCGTTCACCATCCCCGGGCACAAGCAGCGGCACGACCTGGTCGGCGATGTGGTCGCCGGTGACGTCCCGCTGTACGCCGGGCTGGACACGATGAAGGTGACCGCCGGCGTGCTGGTCGACGCCGAGGCCCGCGCCGCCCGGCTGTGGGGCGCCGACGTCTGCCGGTTCTCCACCGGCGGGGCCACCCACGCCAACCAGGCGGTGGCCCTGGCCGTCGGACGCCCCGGTGACGAGGTGGTGGTCAGCCGCACGCTGCACCGGTCGCTGCTGGTCGGGCTGGTGCTGGCCGGGTTGACGCCGGTGTGGGTCCGCCCCGAGGTCGACCCGGTCACGGGGCTGCCGCTGGGGGTGCTGCCCACGACCGTGGCCCGCGCCCTGGCCGAGCACCCGCGCGCCCGCGCGGTGTTCGTCGGCGACCCCTCCTACACCGGCGGGGTGGGCGACGTCGCCGGGCTGGCCGCGGCCGCCCACGACCACGACGTGCCCCTGGTGGTCGACGGGGCGTGGGCCGCCCACTTCGGCTTCCACCCCGACCTGCCCCGGCACGCCCTGCAGCTGGGCGCCGACGTCCTGGTGACCAGCGCGCACAAGACGCTGCCGGCCTGGAGCCAGGCGGCCCTGGTGCTGGCCCGCACGCGGCGGGTGGACCCGGCCCGGCTGGACGCCGGGGTCGAGGCCACCGCCACCACCAGCCCGGCCGGCGCGATCCTGGCGAGCACCGACGCCGCCCGGGCGCTGCTGGCCCGGGACGGCGAGGTGCTGCTGGGCGCCGCGCTCGACGCCGTCCGCCGGGCACGGGCGCGGTTGGCCGACGTCCCCGGACTGGTCCTGGGCGACGGCGACCCGCTCGTGCTCACCCTGCTGCTGCCCGGCACGGGCGCCGACGGCCGCGCCGTCGAGCAGGACCTGCTGGCCGCGGGCATCCCGGTCGAGGCCGCCGAGCGCGACCTGGTCAAGGCCGTGGTGACCCTGGCCGACGACGACACCACCCTGACCGCGTTCACCGCGGCGGTCGTCGCCGCGGTGCGCCGGCACCGCGGCACCCCGCGCCCGGTCGTGGGGGCGGCGGTCTACGGGGTGGTCCCGGTGCCGGCGCTGTCGCCGCGCGAGGCGTTCTTCGCCGACCGGGACACCGTGCCGGTGGGCGAGGCGGTGGGCCGGGTCTGCGCCGAGCTGGTGGCGCCCTACCCGCCGGGCATCCCGGTGCTGGCGCCCGGCGACGAGATCACGTCGGACGCGCTGGCCGCCCTGGCGGCGGCCGCCGACGCCGGCGTGCGGATCGCCTACGCGGCCGACCCGACGCTGGCCACCCTGCAGGCGGTGCGCCGGTGACCGGCCTGCCGCAGCGGTGGGGCGTGACCGACGCCGAGGCCGCGGCGACCTACGGCTGCGACGAGCTGCGACCGGGGGCCCCCGGCCGCTGGTTGCGCGGGGTGGACGTCGCTGCGCCGGTCGACGTCGCGTTCCGGTGGCTGTGCCAGCTGCGGGCCGCCCCCTACAGCTACGACCTGGTCGACAACCTGGGCCGGCGCAGCCCGCGCTCGCTCACCCCGGGCCTGGACGAGCTGGCCGTCGGGCAGCCGGTGGCCACCGTGTTCCGGCTGCACTCCTTCGTGCCCGGCCGGGAGCTCACCCTGGTGCTGCCGCCCGGGCCGGTGGCCCGGGCCAGCGGGGACATGGTGGTCAGCTACGCCGCGCTGCCCGGTGCGCGCGTCGGCACCAGCCGGTTGGTGGCCGTCCTGCGGGTGCAGCCGCTGCCCCGACCGGTCGCCGCCGCCCTGTGCTGGGGCGACCTGGTGATGATGCGGCGGCAGCTGCAGAACCTGGCCGGGCTGGCCGGCGGCTGACCGGGCTCAGTCGGCGCTCTTGTCCCGGTTCTCGCGGGCCTCCCGCGCCTCGCGGGTCTGCTGCTCGCGCTTGCGCTTGCGCTCCTTGCGGCGGCGGGCGGCGGCCTCGTCGTCGGGCGGGGCCAGCCGGTCGAGCTCGCCGCGGATGAAGTCGCGGGTGGCCAGCTCGCCGATCGCGACCCGCAGCGAGGCCAGCTCGCGGGCCAGGTACTCGGTGTCGGCGCGGGTCTGCGCGGCGCGGGCGCGGTCCTCCTCGACCTGCACCTTGTCGCGGTCGGTCTGCCGGTTCTGGGCCAGCAGGATCAGCGGCGCGGCGTAGGCGGCCTGGGTGGAGAAGGCCAGGTTCAGCAGGATGAACGGGTAGGGGTCGAACCGCAGCGAGATCCAGGCGATGTTGATCGCGATCCAGACGATCACGATGATCGTCTGGATGGCCAGGTAGCGGCCGGTGCCCAGGAAGCGGGCGATCCGCTCGGCGTAGAAGCCCACCGCGTCGGGGTTGAACGTCGGTCGCCAGCCCCGCACGGTGCCGGGCTGGTCCAGCTGCAGGTCCGCCCGCCGGGCCGCCTCGCGGGCGTCAGCCACGACGGGCCCGCTCGCGCCAGTCGTCGGGCAGCAGCGCGTCCAGGACGTCGTCCACCGTGACCGCGCCCAGCAGCCGGCCGCCGGCGTCGACGACCGGGGCCGCGACCAGGTTGTAGGTCGCGAAGTAGCGGGTGACCTCGGCCAGCGGGGCCTCGGGGCGCAGCGGCTCCAGGTCGTCGAGCACCCCGGAGACCAGGGTGAACGGTGGCTCGCGGAGCAGCCGCTGGATGTGTGCCAGGCCCAGGTAGCGGCCGGTGGGGGTGGCCGAGGGGGGCCGGCAGACGTAGACCTGGCTGGCCAGCGCCGGGGTGATCTCCTCGGACCGCACCCGGGCCAGCGCCTCGGCGATGGTGACGTCGGGGGCCAGGATCACCGGCTCGCTGGTCATCATGCCGCCGGCGGTGTCCTCGGAGTAGTCCAGCAGCTGGCGCACCGACTTGGCGTCGTCGGGCTCCATGAGGCCCAGCAGCCGGTTGCGGTCGGCGCCGGGCAGCTCGCCGAGCAGGTCCGCGGCGTCGTCGGGGTCCATCTCCTCCAGGACGTCGGCGGCGCGGTCCTCGTCGAGGCTGCGCAGGATGGTGATCTGCTCGGCCTCGGGCAGCTCCCCGAGCACGTCGGCCAGCCGGCCGTCGTCCAGCGCCTCGGCGACCTCGTTGCGGCGCTTGTCCGGCAGGCCCTGCAGCGCGTGGGCCAGGTCGGCGGGCTTGAGCTCGCGGTAGGTGGCGATGAGGGTCTCGGCGCTCTGCCCGGCCTCCTCGAGCGAGAGGCCGACGACCTCGTCCCAGGCGACCTGGTGCAGCTGACCCCGACGGCCGAACCGGCCGGGCTCGGCCACGGCGAGCCGGGTCAGCACCCAGTCGCCGGTGCGGTTCTGCTCCATCGAGGCGTCGACGACGACCGCGACCCGGGCGTCCTCGGTCATCGTGACCCGCCGGTCCAGCAGCTCACCCAGCACCAGCGTCTCGCCGGCCCGCTGCTCGAAGTGCCGCAGGCTCAGCGTGCCCGTGCTCAGCGTGACCGCACCGGCGTCGATGCGGGTGACCCGGCCCATCGGCAGGAAGATCCGGCGCCGGGCCACCACCTCGAGCACCAGGCCCAGGATGCGCGGCGGAGCGGTGCCGACCCGCAGCGCGACGACGGCGTCGCGGACCTTGCCGACCCGGTCACCCGCCGGGTCGAAGACGGTCAGCCCGGCGACCCGGGACACGTACGCGCGCGTCACGGTCGTCACGCGGCGAGGCTACCGTCGCCGCCGTGCTGTCCTTCGAGGTCGTCGACGTCTTCGCCCCGCGACCGCTGAGCGGCAACCAGCTCGCCGTCGTCCTCGGGGCCGCCGACCTCACCACCGCGCAGTGCCAGGCGCTGGCGCTGGAGTTCGGGTACTCCGAGACCACCTTCGTCACGGCCGTGCACGAGGGCGGGTACGCGGTGCGCATCTTCACCACCGAGACCGAGCTGCCCTTCGCCGGCCACCCGAGCGTCGGCACCGCCCACACCCTGGTGCGGCTGGGCCTGCTGCCGGCCGGGACGGTGCGGCAGGAGTGCGGCGAGGGCGTGGTGCCGCTCGAGGTCTCGGCCACCGGCGCCCGGCTGACCGGTGGGCCACCGCGGTGCCGACCCGGCCCCGATCCCGCGGCCCTGGCCGCCGCCGTCGGGCTGGCCGCGGACGACGTCACCGGTCGCCCCGCGCACCTGACCAGCTGCGGGTTGGAGTTCGCCCACCTCGACGTGCGCCCCGGCGCGGTCGAGCGGGCCGTGCCCGACCCCCGGGCACTGGCCGCGCTGCTGCCCGACGTGCTCGGCGGCGTCTCGGTGCTGGCCCGCGGGGACGGCGACGAGCACACCGTGCGGGTCTTCGCCGGCGGCACCGCCTGGGGCGAGGACCCGGCCACCGGGTCGGCCGCCCTGGGCACGGGCGTCTGGCTGGCCGCGGAGGGCCTGGCCGGCGAGGGCACGTCGGGGTACCGGCTGCACCAGGGCGCGGCGCTGGGCCGCCCGTCGGTGCTCGACGGCACGGTCACCGTCGAGGCGGGCCGACCGGTCCGGGCCACGGTCGCCGGCGACGTCCACCCGGTGGCCCGCGGCACCGTCGTCGTCCCGGCGTGAGCACCACCGACGCCTGGGCGGTGCACCGCCCCGGGGGCCGCGACCTCGCGCTCATGGCCGTGGCGGTCGTGGGCATCTCCCTGTCGGGGCCGCTGACCGCACTGGTCGTCGCCCCCGCGCTGGCCATCGCGTTCTGGCGCAACGCCGCAGGTGCCGCGGCCCTGCTGCCCGTGCTGCTGACCCGCGAGCGGTCCGGCCTGGCCGGGGTGCGGCTGCGCGACCTCCGCAGCTCCGTGGTCGCCGGCCTGTTCCTCGCCGCGCACTTCGCGGCCTGGCTGCCGAGCCTGTCGATGACGTCGGTGGCGGCCTCGATCGCCCTGGTCACCACCACGCCGATCTGGACGGCGGTGGCCGCCCGGTTCACCGGGGTGCGGCTGCCGGCCCAGGTCTGGTGGGGCCTCGGCCTGGCCGTGGCCGGTGCGGCGCTCATCGCCGGGGTCGACGTCACGGTGTCGATGCGCGCGCTGGCCGGCGACGCGCTGGCGCTCACGGGCGGGATCGCGGCAGGCGGGTACGTGCTGGCCGGTGCCCGGGCTCGGCAGCGGTTGCCCACCTCGGCCTACTCGGTGGTCTGCTACAGCACGTGCGCCGCGGCGGTGGCGGTGGCGGCCCTGGTCGCGGGCGTGCCGCTGGCCGGGTTCAGCGCCCGCGACTGGTGGCTGATCGCCGGCATCACCGTCGTGGCCCAGCTGTTCGGCCACACCGTGCTCAACCTGGTGGTCTCCTCGGTGGGCCCGACGGTGGTGGGCCTGGCGATCCTGCTGGAGGTCCCCGGTGCGCTGCTGGTGGCCCTGGTGCTGCTGGGCCAGCTGCCCCCGCTGCTGGCCCTGCCGGGGATGGGGCTGGTCGTCGTCGGCGTCGCCCTGGTGATCCGGGCATCCCGACCGCGGACGCTCGTGGAGCCGGTCACCTGAGGCCTGGTTACTCTCCGGTAACCATCGTCGATCGTGGAGGCACCGTGGCCGAGCTCCGATCCCGCCGTTCCAACCTCGCCGTCCCGGGCAGCAACCCCCGGTTCCTGGAGAAGGCCAAGGGCCTCCCCGCGGACCAGGTGTTCCTGGACCTGGAGGACGCCTGCGCGCCGCTGGCCAAGCCCGGCGCCCGCAAGAACATCGTGGCGGCGCTGAACGAGGGCGGGTGGGGCGACAAGATCCGCACCGTCCGGGTCAACGACTGGACGACGGAGTGGACGTTCCAGGACGTCATCGAGGTCGTCGGCGGCGCCGGCGCGAACCTCGACGCGATCATGCTGCCGAAGGTGCAGGACGCCGGTCAGGTGCAGGCGCTGGACATGCTGCTCACCCAGATCGAGAAGGCCAACGGCCTGGAGGTCGGGAAGATCGGCATCGAGGCGCAGATCGAGACCGCTCGGGGGCTCATCAACGTCAACCAGATCGCCTTCGCCAGCCCGCGGATCGAGACGATCATCTACGGCCCGGCCGACTTCATGGCCTCGATCAACATGAAGTCCCTGGTCGTGGGCGCGCTGCACCCCGACTACCCGGGCGACCCGTTCCACTACATCCTCATGCAGATCCTCATGGCCGCCCGCGCCCGCGGCGTCCAGGCCATCGACGGCCCCTTCCTGCAGGTCCGCGACGTGCCGGCCTTCGAGGAGGTCGCCAAGCGCTCGGCGATGCTCGGCTTCGACGGCAAGTGGGTGCTGCACCCGGGCCAGATCGACGCGGCCAACGAGATCTACGCGCCCTCGCAGGAGGACTACGACCACGCCGAGCTGATCCTCGACGCCTACGAGTGGGCCACCAGCGAGGCCGGTGGCAAGAAGGGCTCGGCAATGCTGGGCGACGAGATGATCGACGAGGCCAGCCGCAAGATGGCCCTGGTCATCGCCGGCAAGGGCCGGGCCGCGGGCATGGACCGCACGTCGAGCTTCACCCCGCCCGAGGAGTGAGTCAGGGGCCGAAGCTGGCCAGGGTGACGACCGCCCAGATCCAGGTGAGGGCCAGCAGGCCGTAGACCGCCGTCCCGATCGACCCGACGATGATGCCGGCCAGCGCCAGACCGTCGCCGTCCTCACCGGTGCGGCGGATCTGGCGGCGGGCGGCGATGCCCAGCGCCAGGCCCACCGGGGCGAACACGAAGCCGAACACCAGGGCCAGGATCGCCGTGGTGTTGGTCGGCCGCCGCACGAGGTAGACCGGCGGGCCGTACCCGGGCGGCGGGCCGTAGCCGGGCGGGGGCCCGTAGCCGGGGGGCGGTCCGTAGCCCGGGGGCGGGCCGTACCCCGGGGCGGGCGCGGGGACGGCGCCCTGGGTCGACTGCACCGGCGGGTCGCCGCGGTAGAAGCCGTCGTCCTGGCTCATGGGGTCCTCCTCGGGGACGGTGCCGGGGACAGGGTCGCAGAGGTGACGCAACCCACCGGGGAGGCGCTGGTCGGTGGGCCATACTCGCCGGTAACCACCGGACACCGTCGTCCCCCGCGAGGAGCACCCATGACCCGCTTGGCCCAGACCGCCGACCTGACCGAGATCCAGACCGAGATCCTCTCGACGGTCCGCCGGTTCGTCGACCGGGAGATCATCCCGCGGGCCCAGGAGCTCGAGCACTCCGATACCTACCCGCAGGAGATCGTCGACGGGATGAAGGAGATGGGGCTGTTCGGCCTCATGATCCCCGAGGAGTACGGCGGCCTGGGCGAGTCGCTGCTGACCTACGTGCTGGTCGTGGAGGAGATCGCCCGCGGCTGGATGAGCGTCTCCGGTGTCATCAACACCCACTTCATCGTGGCCTACATGCTCATCCAGCACGGCACCGACGAGCAGAAGCAGAAGTACCTGCCGCGCATGGCCACCGGCGAGGTGCGCGGCGCGTTCTCGATGAGCGAGCCCGGGCTGGGTTCCGACGTCGCGGCGATCCGCACCCGGGCGAAGAAGGACGCCGACGGGAACTACACGATCGACGGCGAGAAGATGTGGCTGACCAACGGGGGCAGCTCCACGCTGGTCGCCGCGCTGGTCCGCACCGACGAGGGCGGCGAGAAGGCGCACCAGAACCTGACCACGTTCCTGGTCGAGAAGCCCACCGGGTTCGGCGAGGTCGTGCCCGGGCTCACCATCCCCGGCAAGATCGACAAGATGGGCTACAAGGGCGTCGACACCACCAGCCTGGTGTTCGACGGCTACCAGGCCTCGGCCGACGACATCCTTGGCGGCGTGCCCGGCAAGGGCTTCGCGCACATGATGGACGGCGTCGAGGTCGGCCGGGTCAACGTCGCCGCCCGCGCGTGCGGCATCTCCATCCGGGCCTTCGAGCTGGCCGTCGAGTACGCCCAGCAGCGCGAGACCTTCGGCAAGAAGATCGCCCAGCACCAGGCGATCGCCTTCCAGCTGGCCGAGATGGCCACCAAGGTCGAGGCCAGCCACCTGATGATGGTCAACGCGGCCAAGCTGAAGGACTCCGGGCAGCGCAACGACGTCGAGGCCGGCATGGCCAAGCTGCTGGCCAGCGAGTACTGCGCCGAGGTGACCACCCAGGCCTTCCGCATCCACGGCGGCTACGGCTACTCCAAGGAGTACGAGATCGAGCGGCTCATGCGCGAGGCGCCGTTCCTGCTCATCGGCGAGGGCACCAGCGAGATCCAGAAGACGATCATCAGCCGGGGTCTGCTCAAGACCTACGCCAGCAAGCGCTGAGGCCGGCGCCGCGGGCAGGATGTGCCCGTGGGCAGGCGCGGGTGGGTGTCCGTCGAGGACGCCGCAGGGGACTGGTGGCGGCTGTCGGTGTTCGACGACGGCTGGGTGGAGCTGCCCGGCTTCGCGCGCGGGCTGTCCGACACCCGTGCGCAGCTGCGCCAGCTGCTGTTCCTGGTGGGCGGGTTCGGCGTGCTGGTGCTGCTGTCGCAGCTGGCCGGGCGGCTGGACGGCGTGGGCGAGTCGCTCTCGCTGGTGCTGTCGGTCCTGGCGCTGGGTCTGCTGCTGGTCTCGGCCGTGCTCATCGGCCGCTTCCGCGCCCGGGACCGGCAGCAGGCCGCCGGAGACCGGGCGCAGGCGGCGCGGCAGGCGGGGCGGGTGCGTCGTCGTCCGGGCACGCCGTGGTTCCGCCGGGCACGCACGTCCGCCGAGTTCGCGGCCGCGCTGGAGGGGGTGCGGAGGGTCGGGGCCGAGCAGGTCGGCGTCGTCGTGCTGACCGGACCCGAGCACCCCGGAGCGGCGGACCCGCTGGTGGTGTCGGTGCTGCTGCACGACGGCTCGTCGCTGACCTACCGCACCCCCGACGCCGCCGCCCGCGAGCTGTTCGCCCCGTTCCTCAGTCGATCGGACGGCTGAGGTCGTAGAGGGTCACGCCGTCGACCGTGGTGGGCGTGTAGTGCTCGCCCACCCAGGTGGCGATGGCGCTCGAGGCGTCGGACCCGCCAGAGCTGCGGCCCACCGAGCCGCCGACGAACCAGTGGATGTCCCCGGCGGCGACGTACTGCTGGAACTGCAGCAGCGTGGGCGAGGGGTCGCTGCCGTTGAACCCGCCGACGGCCATCACCGGGTCACCGGTGGCCAGCTGGTAGCCGGCCGCGCTCTGCGAGCCGACGGCCGCGGCGACCCAGGTGAAGGAGGACGCGTTGGTGCGCAGGGTGGCCACGACCTGGGCGCTGGGGTCGCTGGCGCCGATCAGGCTGCCGCGTGCGCTGGTGCCGCCCGCGGTCCCGGGGGCGAACCCGCCCCCGGGGTGCGCGCCCGCGGGTCCCCCGACGGGCGGTCCGGTGCCGACGCCGGCCCCGAGGCGGACGGTCATCGACGGACCGCCGCTGACGATGGACCCGCTGTGCGGCGTGGCCGCGGTCTCGACGGCGTAGGCCGCGGGCCCGCCGAGGGCGGCGACCGTCCCGAGGGCCAGGACGGCCGCGACCACGGGCCGGCGCAGCCGGTGCACCACGAGCAGCGCGGTGGCGGCCAGCAGCGCACCGACCAGCACGGCGGGGGCCACCCAGGGCCGGAAGTCCGGGGTGCGGCCGAGCAGCACCCACGACCACCACCCGGTCCCGGCCACCGTGCCGGCGAGCACCGTCCGGGCCCACCACGAACCCCGCCGGGCCCACAGCAGCCCGCCGCCGATGCCGACCACCGCGGCGATCGCCGGCGCCAGCGCGACCGTGTAGTAGGCGTGGAAGATGCCGGCCATGAGGCTGAAGGTCAGCCCGGTGGCCAGCAGCCAGCTGCCCCAGACCAGCAGCCCGGCGCGGGCGGGGTCCGTGCGCGGCCGCCGACCGACCGCCACCAGGCCGGCGACGCCGAGCACCAGGGCGGCCGGCAGCAGCCAGGCGACCTGACCGCCGATCTCGGCGTCGAAGAGCCGCCCCAGGCCCGTCTCGCCCCAGCCCGAACCGCCGCCGACCGATCCGGTCTCGTCGCCGGTGAGCCGGCCCAGGCCGTTGTAGCCCCAGATGAGCTCCCACGCCGAGTTGGTCTGCGAGCCGCCGATGTAGGGCCGCCAGTCGGCGGGCACGAGCTCGACCACCGCCACCCACCAGCCACCGGCGACCACCATCGCCAGGCCCGCCCACAGCAGGTCGACCAGCCGGCGGCGGACCGTGCCGGGGGCGCAGACCAGCCACACCAGGGCGAAGCCCGGGACGACCAGGAACGCCTGCAGGGTCTTGGTCAGGAACGCGGCGCCGATGAGGACGCCGACGCCGACCAGGGTCGCCCGGCGACCCGACTGCACGGCCCGGGTCAGCAGGTAGGCCGCCAGGGTGAGCAGCAGGACCAGCAGCGCGTCGGGGTTGTCGAACCGGAACATGAGGACGGCGACCGGCGTCAGCGTGCAGGCCGCGCCCGCGAGCAGCCCGGCCCCCGCGCCGGCGACCCGCCGCACCGCGAGGTACAGGACCCCGGTGGTGGCCACACCCATGAGGGCCTGCGGCACCAGCAGCGACCACGAGCTCAGCCCGAACAGGCGGACGGCGATCTCCATGACCCACAGCGAGGCCGGGGGCTTGTCCACGGTGATGGAGTTGGCCGCGTCCGAGGAGCCGTAGAAGAACGCCGTCCAGCTCTGCGAGCCCGCCTGCACCGCGGCGGCGTAGAAGGCGTTGGCCCAGCCCGAGGCGGCGAGGTCCCAGACGTAGAGCACGCCGGTGGCACCGAGCAGGGCCAGCAGCGACGGGCGCACCCAGGCGGGGTCGTCGTCCCGACCGCGCAGCGGACGCCGGACCGGGGACGCGGCGGCCGGCCGGTGCGGGGCCGGGGGCGCCGCCGCGACCGGCGGGTCCAGGACCGTGCTCACCGGGTGCTGGCCTCGAGGTCGGGCACGAGGCCGTCGACGGTCCGCTCGGCGCGGGGCGTACGGGTGCGGAAGACCCAGGCGCGGAACAGCACGAAGCGCAGCAGGGTGGCCGCCAGGTTCGCCGAGACGAGGAAGGCCAGCTCGGTGAGGCGGGGGGCGTGCGGGTCCCACACGTTCAGCGCCGCCAACGTGCCGCTGGTGAGCGCCAGGCCGAGGGCGAAGACGAGCAGGCCCTGGAACTGGGCGGTGGCCGCACCGCCGCGGCCGCGGATGCCGAAGGTGATGCGCCGGTTGGCCGCGGTGTTGGCCACCGCGGTGACGGCCAGGGCGACCAGGTTGGCGGCCTGCGGCTCGAAGGTGTGGCGCAGGCCGACGAACAGGGCGAGGTAGGCCAGCGTGGAGACCACGCCGATGACGGCGAAGCGGACCAGCTGGCCCAGCAGCCCGGCGGGGACGCCGTCCAGGTCGGGCTCGACGAGCGGGCCGCGGCCGATCTGGGCGCGCAGGTCGGCCAGCGGGAGCCGGCCGGTGGTGAAGGCCCGCCACATGCGGACGATGCCGGCGAGGTCGGCCTTCGCGGTGGAGACGATGTGCACCCGGCTGTCGGGGTCGTCGACCCAGTCGACGGGGACCTCGGCGATGCGCAGGCCGGCGCGCTCGGCGAGCACCAGCAGCTCGGTGTCGAAGAACCAGCCGGTGTCCTCGACCAGGGGCAGCAGGCGGGCGGCGACGTCGGCGCGGATGGCCTTGAACCCGCACTGGGCGTCCGAGACGTGGGTGGCCAGCGTGCCGCGCAGCAGCAGGTTGTAGCTGCGGGAGATGAACTCGCGCTTGGCGCCGCGGACGACGCGGGAGGAGCCGGCCAGCCGGGTGCCGATCGCGAGGTCGGAGTGGCCGCTGATCAGCGGCGCGACCAGCGGCAGCAGGGCGTTGAGGTCGGTGGACAGGTCGACGTCCATGTAGACCAGGACGGCGGCGTCGCTGGCCTGCCACGCCCGGTTGAGCGCCCGGCCCCGGCCCGGCTCGGTCTCGACCCGCACGCGGACGTCGGCCAGCTCGCCGGCCAGCCGCTGGGCCAGGGCCGGGGTGCCGTCGGTGCTGGCGTTCTCCGCGACGGTGATCCGCGAGCTGAACGGCAGGGTGGCCAGGTGGGCGTGCAGCCGGCGCAGGCACTGCTCGAGGTCGGCCTCCTCGTCGTGCACGGGGACGACGACGTCCAGCACCGGGGGGACCGACCGGGTGTCGTCGGAGGAGACCATCAGCGGGGGCATGCGGTGACGGTGGGGCGCCAGCCTGACGGTGCGCCCAGGACTTCCTGCACGCCTGCTGTGGGAATGGCGGACGACCGACCCGGACTTGCACCCGGGTATGAGAGCTGTCGGAGTGACCGAGTTCGGCGGGCCCGAGGCCCTGCACCTGCTCGACGTGCCCGAGGTGCACGCCGGTCCGGGGGAGGTGCGGCTCGCCGTCCGGGCCGCGGCGGTGAACCCGACCGACACCTACGCGCGCAACGGCACCTACGCCCAGCACCCGAAGGCCCCGAAGGAGATGCCCTGGATCCCGGGGATGGACGTCGCCGGCGTGGTCGACGAGGTCGGCCCGGGCACCGAGACCCCGCTGGCGGTGGGGGACCGCGTGATGGCGATCGTCGTGCCCTCCGGCGCGCACGGGGGCTACCGCGAGCAGATCGTGCTGCCGGCGGCGTCCGTCGTCCCGGTGCCGGCCGGTGTGGACGACGCCGCGGCCGCGTCGCTGCCCATGAACGGCCTCACCGCCCGGCTCGCCCTGGACCGGATGGGCCTGGCGTCCGGCCAGGTGCTCGCGGTGACCGGCGCGGCCGGCGCCTTCGGCGGCTACGTGGTGCAGCTGGCCAAGGCCGACGGGCTCGTGGTCGTGGCCGACGCGTCCGGGGCCGACCGCGAGCTGGTGCGCTCGCTGGGCGCCGACGTCGTCCTCGACCGGGGCGAGGGCTTCGCCGACGCCGTCCTCGAGCGCTACCCCGACGGGGTGGACGGCCTGGCCGACGGCGCGCTGCTGGGAGCCGAGGGCGCCCGCGCGGTCCGCGACGGCGGCGTGGTGTCGACCGTGCGCGGCTACCGCGGGGACGACGTCCCGCCGGGCCGCTCGATCCGGTTCGAGCCGGTCATGGTGCGCGACTACGGCCAGAACACGCAGGCGCTGGACCGGCTGCGGCAGCAGGCGGAGTCCGGCGAGGTCACGCTGCGGGTGGCCGACGTCGTCCCGGCCGCGGACGCCGCGTCGGCGCACGCCCGGCTCGAGGCCGGCGGGGTGCGGGGCCGGCTGGTCCTCACCTTCTGACGGGGGCGGGTCAGGCCTCCACGACCTGGTCGCGGAGGCCGGCCACCACCTCGCGCACGTCGTCGAGGTGGCCGTCCTCGACCCCGACGTCGGCGAGGGCGGCCAGGCGGGGGTCGGCGAGCACCAGGTCGTGGAAGCGCTCGACGGCGGTGTCGAGCAGGGAACCACCGGTGGGCGTCGGGCTCACGGGTCACCTCCGGTCTCCGGGTCAGCGCGAGGCTACGACATCCGTGCTGGTTCAGTACCGCACATCCGGGTGGCGTCGCCGGGCAGAGCCGCATGCACGGCCCAACCGCCGGTGGGCGCCGGCCCGGCCGCGAAGGTCCCGCCCAGGTCGACCACCCGCTCGCGCAGCCCGATGAGGCCGCGGCCCGTGCCGGGCAGGGCGGGCGGCTGCCCCGTGGCGGGGCCGTTCTCCACGCGGACGGTCACCGACCGGTCGCCGCCGCCGTCGAGCTCGACGTGCACGTCCGAGCCGGGGGCGTGCCGCAGGGCGTTGGTCAGGCTCTCCTGCACGACCCGGACCGCGGCGTGGGCGACGTCCGCGGGGAGGCCCTCGCGGGAGCCGGTCAGCCGGCAGGTGACCCGGAGACCGCTGCGGGCGGCGTGCGCGACCAGCTCGTCGACGAGGGACAGGTCCGGGTCGGCGACCCCGGTCCCGGCGAGCAGGACGACCAGCCGCTGCAGGTCGGCCTGGCCGAGACGGGCGGAGTCGGCGATGGCCGCCAGGGACTCGACGGCCGCACCCGGTGAGTGGGGTGCCAACCGCTGGCCGGCGGCGGACTGCACGACCACCACGCTCAGCGCGTGCCCGACGATGTCGTGCAGCTCGCTGGCGATCCGCGCCCGCTCGTTGCGCACCGAGAGCTCGGCGAACAGCTCCCGCTCCGCCGCCAGCTCGCGGCCCCGCGCGGCCAGCTGCTCGGCGGTCTCCCGGCGCAGCCGCAGCGCGGTGCCGGCGAGGAACCCGGGCGCGACGAGGACGAGCAGCCCGGGGCCGCCGTCCCCCGCGAGGACGAGCAGGACGGCGAGGTAGGCCGCCCAGCCCACCCCCGCGACCCACGCCGCCCGACCGCCGGCGTGCTCGGCGGCCAGCGCGGCGTGGACCATCAGCACCGGCAGCAGGAAGTCGCTCGGGTCGGGGCCGGTGAGGGTGCAGACCCCGATCAGCAGGGGCCCGGCGACGAGGACGGGGACGGCGCACCGGCTCCGCAGCGCCAGGACCAGGGCGCCGGTGACCTGGCACACCGCGCCGACCCACTCGCCGGGACCGCGCAGGTCGTCGCCGGCCAGCAGCGGGACCAGGGTGAGCGCCAGGGCCGCCGCGGCCAGCAGCAGGTCCAGGCGGCGCCCGGTCACGCCTCGCCCAGCACCGGCAGGTGCGCCAGCACCCGCGCCCGCCCCCGCGTCACCTTCAGGTCCAGCGACCCGGCGTGCAGCACGGCCCGCTCGCGGGCCCGGGCCACGGCGGTCCGCAGATCCGAACCCCGGGGCACCGAGCCGGCGACGAGGATCTCCAGCGCGGTGTAGGTGAACGTCACCGCGACCCCGACCGGTGCCCCGGGCCCGTCGGCCAGGACCGGGACCAGGTGCTCGACGATCCGGTAGGCCGAGAGCTCGACGCTGGCCGGCAGCACCCGGGGGTCCCCGCCCACCTGCAGGCGCGAGCTGCCGTGCTGGGCGAGCAGGGCGTCGAGGTGGGCCACCGACGGTGCCGGGGCCAGGGCGACGTCACCGCCGCGCAACCGCCCGACGAGCTCGCGCATCTCGTGCAGGGTCCGGCGGCTGTCCTCCTCGATGCCGACGAGCACCGCCTGCAGGGCGGCCGGGTCGGCGGCGGTCCGCCCCCCGTCGGCCGCCGCCGCCAGCAGGGCCAGCCGCTGGTCCAGCAGTGCCTCCAGCCGGAGCGAGAGCCGGGCCCGGTCGTCGCCGACCTCCAGGGCGGCGCGTTCGTCCCGGAGCACCCGCAGGTCCGCGTTGCGCCGGCGCAGCTCGCGGGCCATCGCCGCCCGCTGCGCCACCACCAGCCCGATCCCGAACAGCGCGGCCTGGAGCAGGACCACCACCGGCAGGATCTCCGGCCCGGCCGCGGTGTCCTGCACCAGCACGACGGCGGCGAGCACGACACTCCCGCCGAGCGCGGTCAGCCGCTGCGGCCACCGCGGGTACGCGGTGCCGGGCAGGAACGCCAGCACGAAGGCCAGCGGCAGCCCGGCACCGCAGCGCACCGTGTGCCCGAACAGGAGGACGTGCACCGCCATCAGGGCCGTGCAGGCCACCACCACGCCGACCAGGCTGCGCCGCCACCGGAGGACGGGCAGGACGGCGGCGACGAACAGCGGCACCTGCCACCACGACCGGGAGTCCACCCGGACGGCGTCGTCGAGGGACACCACGTCCTCCACCGCGAGGACCGCGGCCAGGGCGGCGAGCACCCCCGCGAGGACGGCGTCCAGCGGCCGGATGCGGTGCCCCGCCTGCGACCCCACCACGACCTCCCCGGACCGTGCCGCCCGGTCAGACGAGGGTCTCGGCGGGGGTGGCCGGCACCGGTGCGGCGACGTGGTGCGTGCGCCGCTGCACGAGGAGCCCGACACCCCAGAACACCGCCGCGATCACCGCGGTGACCGGGATGATGTCCAATCCTGCGGCCGAGTCCCGCACCAGCACAAGGAACTGGATGCCGACCACCGCCACGACGGCGGCGACGGACCGCCGGCGGTCAGTCAGCAGGCGCCCGGCCGCGTACGCCAGCGCGAAGGACAGCGGCAGGCCGGCGCCGCACCGGACGACCCAGCCGAAGGCGACGTCGTGGACGGCGAGCGCCGCCGCGGTGACGCCCAGGACCGCCCACAGGTGGTGGCGCCGGAGCAGGACCGGCAGCGTCGCGGCCGCGAAGACCGGGACCATCAGCCACGAGGTGGAGCCGATCCGGGTGCCGTCGTCGCTGCCCTGGGTGTTGAACACCATCAGGAGGACGCCGAGTGCCGTCATCGCGGTCGCGAGGACGACGTCGAGCGGCCGGACGCCGCGGAGGATGCTGGTCATCGCCGAGTTCCCTTCGGTGGGCACCGACTGGTCCGGTGCGCTGGGCGAAAGCTAGGGACCGGCGACCACCCGGGGCGTCCTCATCGCGGACGATCTGCGCCGCGCACGTACTCCTCGAGGACGACGCCGGGCATGATCGGCGCGTGCCCGAACCAGCCGAGCCGATCCGGGTGCTGCTGGCCGACGACCAGCAGCTGCTCCGGGCCGGGTTCCGCGTCATCCTGGGGTCCGAGCCGGGCATCGAGGTGGTCGGCGAGGCGGCGGACGGCGTCGAGGCCGTCGAGCTGGCCGGCAGCCTGCGGCCGGACGTCGTCCTGATGGACATCCGGATGCCCCGCCTGGACGGGTTGTCGGCCACGGAGCACCTGGTGCGGGTGCCCGGCGGGCCGCGGGTCGTCGTCCTCACGACGTTCGACCTGGACGAGTACGTGGTGCGTGCCCTGCGGGCCGGCGCCTACGGCTTCCTGCTCAAGGACACCCCCGCCGCGCGGCTGGTCGGGCGGTGCGGGCCGCGGCGCACGGCGACGCGCTGATCGAACCCTCCATCACCCGCCGCCTGGTCGAGCAGTTCGCCGCCGCGGAGGCGCCCCCCGGCGTCCCGGGTGCGATGGCCGGGCTCACCGACCGCGAGCGCGAGGTGCTGCGGCTGGTCGCCCGCGGGCTGTCCAACGCCGAGATCGCCGCGGAGATGACGGTCGCCGCGACGACGGTGAAGACCCACGTCGCCCGCATCCTGGCCAAGCTCGGCGTCCGGGACCGGGTGCAGGCCGTCGTCCTGGCCTACGAGACGGGCTTCGTGACCCGCTCCCGGTAGGGCCGCTCGAGCACATCTCAGGGTCACGGTGCGTGGCTGCCTGCGTCCGGTGCGTGCCGGCGCCGTTCACCCGATCGGGTTGCTCTGCGGCCGGCTGTCCACAGGCTGCTCGATCGGGCTCCCGCGGAGGCGGGCGGGACCGTATTTTCGCGGTTCCGTCGTCCGTCGTCCCCGGGGGGAGTCCTGCGTGTCCGTGCTGCCCGCCGCGGCGACTGCGCTGGACCTGGTCGACGCCGAGGTGCGCGAGCTCGTCCGCCGGCGCGGGCTGGACCCCGCGGTCGACCCGGGCCCGGTGCGGGCGCTGGTCCGCGAGGTGGTCGCCGACTACGCCGAGCGGTCGCTGTCCTCCTCGCTGCCGCCGCTGGCCGACCCCGAGGGCGTGCTGCGCGACGTCCTGGACCGGGTCGCCGGCTTCGGGCCGCTGCAGCGCTGGTTGGACGACCCCGAGGTCGAGGAGATCTGGGTCAACGAGCCCGGCCGGGTCTTCGTGGCCCGCCGCGGGCGCAGCGAGCTGACCACCACGATCCTCGGCGCCGGCGAGCTCGCCGACCTGGTCGAGCGGATGCTGCGCACCTCGGGTCGACGAGTCGACATGTCGACCCCGTTCGTCGACGCCACGCTGCCCGACGGGTCGCGCCTGCACGTCGTGATCCCCGACGTCACCCGGCGGCACATGGCGGTCAACATCCGCAAGTTCGTGCTGCAGGCGCACAGCCTCGACGAGCTGGTGGCCCTGGGCACGCTGGGCACCCAGGTGGCCCGGTTCCTCGAGGCGGCGGTCGCGGCGGGGCTCAACATCCTGGTCAGCGGAGGCACCCAGGCGGGCAAGACCACGCTGCTGAACTGCCTCTGCTCGGCGATCCCGGCGCGCGAGCGGGTGATCACCGCGGAGGAGGTCTTCGAGTTGCGGGTGCCGCTGCCCGACGTGGTGGCGATGCAGACCCGCCAGCCCAACCTCGAGGGCGCCGGTGAGATCCCGCTGCGCCGGCTGGTCAAGGAGGCGCTGCGCATGCGGCCCTCGCGGCTGGTGGTCGGCGAGGTGCGGCAGGAGGAGTGCCTCGACCTGCTGATCGCCCTGAACTCCGGGTTGCCCGGCATGTGCACCCTGCACGCCAACAGCGCCCGGGAGGCCGTGGTCAAGATGTGCACGCTGCCGCTGCTGGCCGGCGAGAACATCGGCCACGCCTTCGTGGTGCCCACGGTGGCCAGCAGCGTCGACCTCGTCGTCCACGTCGGCACCGACCCGTCCGGGCACCGGCGGGTGCGCGAGGTGGTGGCGCTGCCGGGCCGGGCCGAGGGCACCGTCATCGAGACCGCCGACGTGTTCACCAGCCGCGACGGGCGGCTGGTCCGGGCCGACGGGTACCCGCCGCACCCCGAGCGCTTCGCCGCCGCCGGGTTCGACCTCGCCGAGCTGCTGGGGGACCGGCGGTGACCGTCCCCGGCGCACTCCTCGGCCTGGCGCTCGGGGTGGGGTTGCTGCTGGTCTGGCGCAGCGGTCCGCGCGCCCCGCAGCGCCGCACCACCGCCCGCCGTCCCGGCCGCCGGCAGCAGCTGATCTCCGCCGCGGGGCTGACCGGCATCAACCCCGCGCAGCTGCTGGCGCTGCAGGTCGTGCTGGGGCTGGTGGTCGCCGTCCTGGTCCTGGTCACGACCGGCACGATCACCATCTCGCTGGCCTTCGGCGCGTTCGGCGCCGCGACCCCCCACCTGCTGGTCCGCCGGCTGGCCGGCAAGCGCCGCGCCGACCTGCGCGAGGTGTGGCCCGAGGTGGTCGACAACCTGGCGTCGGCGGTGCGGGCCGGCCTGTCGCTGCCCGAGTCGCTCTCCGCCCTGGCCGTCCGCGGGCCCGAGGTGCTGCGCGCGCCCTTCGCCCGGTTCGCCGCCGACCACCGGGCCACCGGCCGGTTCGCCGAGTGCCTGGACCGGCTCAAGGACGACCTCGCCGACCCGGTGGGTGACCGCATCGTCGAGACCCTCCGGGTGGCCCGCGAGGTCGGCGGCAGCGACCTGGGCCGGGTGCTGCGCACCCTGGCGACCTTCCTGCGCGAGGACGCCCGGGCCCGCGCCGAGCTCGAGACCCGGCAGGGGTGGATCGTGCAGGCCGCCCGGCTCGCCGTCGCCGCCCCCTGGGTGGTGCTGCTCCTGCTCGCCACCCAGCGCCAGACCCTGGCCGCCTACGACAGCCCCGCGGGCACGGCCATCCTGGTCGGCGGGGGAGCGGTCTGCTTCGTCGCCTACCGGCTCATGCTGCGGATCGGGCGCCTGCCGCAGGACGTCCGGGTGCTGCAGTGACCCCCGGCGTGCTCGGCATGCTGCTGGGCCTCACCACCTCGCTCGGGCTGGTCCTGGTGCTCCGGTACGCCCCGCCGTCCCGGCCGGTCCGGCTGGTCGACCGGCTGGCGCCCTACGTGCAGGACACCCCGCCGCCGTCCCGGCTGCTGGGCACCGCCACCGAGCCGGGCATGCTCTCGGCCGCCCGCCGGGTGTTCGGGCCCGCGCTGACCGACGGCGCCCGGTTCGTGGACCGCCTGCTGGGTGGTCGGGTGGCGGTGCGCCGCCGGCTGGCCGCGCTCGGCGCGGACACCACCGTCGAGGACTTCCGGGTCGAGCAGGTCGTGTGGGGCGGGCTGGGGCTGCTCGGCGGCGGGGTCGCCACCCTCCTGGTCGCCGGGGCCACGGGCAGCCTGAACCTGCTCAGCGCGGCCCTGGTGTGCGTCGGTGGTCTGGTCAGCGGGGTCCTGGGGCGCGACTGGTGGCTCAGCCAGCAGGTCCAGCGGCGCGAGACCCTGCTGCTGGCGGAGTTCCCCGTGGTCGCCGAGCTGCTGGCGCTGGCCGTCACCGCCGGCGAGAGCCCGACCGCGGCCATCGCCCGGGTGACCCGGCTGTCCGGCGGCGAGCTGGCCCGCGAGCTCGGTGGCGCACTCGGTCGTGCCCGTGCCGGCGTCCCGCTGGTCACCGCGCTGCAGCAGGTCGCCGACCGCACCTCCGTCGACGCGCTGGCCCGCTTCGTCGACGGGCTGGTCGTGGCCATCGAGCGCGGCACCCCGCTGGCCGAGGTGCTGCGCGCCCAGGCCGCCGACGTCCGCGAGGCCGGCAAGCGACGGCTGCTCGAGGCCGGCGGGGCCAAGGAGATCCAGATGATGGTCGCAAGAGTCATGGTTTCCCCGTCCTACCGACGGAGGGAGCAGCGGTGACCACGGCTACGAGACGCTCTGACACGCCCTGCAAGCTGGTGCGTCCCAGTGGCACCATCCCGGCCGTGACCAGCGACGATCGGCCCCTGCTGCTGACTCTCGACGACGTGGCCGCCGAACTCCAGGTCAGCGAGAGCTCTGTCCGCCGGCTCATCGAGCACGGGCTGCTCGCCTACACCGACATCCACGCGGTGAAGGGCGGCCGCCCGCGCCTCCGGGTGCCCCGCGCCGTTCTGGAGGAGTTCATCGCCGCCCGCACCACCACCAGCCCGATTAGGGCCACAGACGCACCTTGGCCGCCCGGCTGAGGTGAAGCGGTCCCGCCGCCTGGCTGCAACCGGACGACGGGACCTTGATCCACGCTTGGAGTGGACCCATGAGGGAAGTTATCGGTTCCGGCCGTTGTACCGTCCCGCCCGCCACGCTGCGCGAGACGCAGACGGCTTCTGACACCCCCTGTCCGTCCTGGTGCCTGCGCCACGAGGACGCCGACATCGGGCGCCCGGACGCGTTCCGGGTGCACCGCGGCGCCATCCGCTTCTGCGGCGACATCTCGGTGCAGCTGGAGCGGACCCAGCAGCTCAGCGACGGCGCGTGGGAGCCGGCCGTCGTCCTGCTCGACGGGCGAGACCTCGACCTCCGGGTCGCCCGCGCCCTGTCGTCCACGCTGGCGCAGGTGCTCGACGAGGCCGGCCAGTGAGCCGGGGCCGGCACGCTCAGCCACCGCTGCGCCTGACCCGTCGCGGGCGCATCGTCCGCGACGTCGTCATCGGCGCCCTGGTGCTGGCGCTCCCGCTGTTCGCGACCCAGCTGTCCGTCGCCTTCTTCACCGTGGTGGTCTGGGCCGGGCAGTTCGCGGGGCTGACCGCATGACCACGGCCCGGCAGCAGTGGGCGCACGACCGCGCTGACGAGGTGGTCCGGCTCTACGGGGAGGGGCTCACCTCCTACGAGGTCGCGGAGGCGCTGGGCACCACGCAGGCGACCGTGCTCAACGACCTACGCCGCAGGGGTGTGCAGGCCCGAAGGCCGGGACCGCAGGGACCCCGCCGCCCGCGTCGAGACCTGACGCTGGTGCCGAGCCTGACACCCTTGCCGCACGTGATGAAGCGGTCGGTGGCCAAGGCGAAGCCGACCGTGGTGGTGGTTCCGTCGGCGCCCGCGACGGAACCACCACCACCCATCGAGGTCGACCTAGCGGCGCCCGCAATCGGGTTCAGCGCCGACCGCGGGTGGCACGTCACCAACGTCCCGCCTGCGTGGGCGCTGGAGATGCTTGCCGACCTGGGCTGAGAGCAGGCAGGGGTACTCGTCTGGTGGGTACCCCTGCCTACAGCCAGCCGGATCCGAACAGCCCCATCTCCCGCCCCTCCAGGTCGACGATGGCGTCCGGAGGAATGGTGCGCAGCGAACCGAGCACCTGCATCAGGTCCTTCTGTAGGCGCTTGACCCCTCCGAGCTCGGGCGCGTAGTGCCTACGACGGCCGCGGATGAGTGACCCTCCAGTCGCCTTGCGGTCCCGGTCGTACTGATCGGCAAACGCTTCAAACGGGTCGTCGAAGACGGTGTCCTCTACTAGCTGGCGGCACACGAAAACGAACTGCTGGGCAGTGGGTCCGGCTACTGGCTGAGTCGCGTCAACGAGGACGGCATAGTCGCGGAACCCCATCAGGCTCGGCGTAGGCCCGCGCTTTCCGTCGCCGTGGAACGCGCTGTCCTTGCCGAACTTGCTCCTCGATGACCTCCAGAATGGGCAGACCATCGCGCTGTACAGCATGCAGATGCGGTGGCCGAAGATGTCGAGCTCGCTCACCTGGTCGCGACGGAGCTCCTCGCGAGTGGCCTGCCGGCTGTAGGTGTCGTGCAGCCGGTAGACCGAGTCCTCGGCTTTGATGGCGAAGCCGCAGACCGGGCAAGCGCGGAAGGCCGGCAAGATCAACTTCATGATGGGGTTGATCTTGGACTGGTTGGGAACGCCAGCGGCGTCGTAGCCGGCCTCAGCGGGGACCATCGCGCCACGTTCATCCTTGGGTAGATCGCGGAGATGGACCGCCGGGACCAGCAACTGGGGCATGAAGGGACGCTAGCGAGGGGGTCCGACACAACCCTGCGAGACGCGCTGCCAGTGTCGGATGCGCAGCACGCCACCTGTTGGCCGCAGTGCACGCATCGAGGGCCCTACCGGCGTCGTCGGCCAGTGGCCTTGGCGCGGCGCACCTGCGCTCGGATGAGGACCACCGGGCGGTGCACTCGGGTGACCGTGACCGGCGCAACCTCCCGCGACCGGTCCGGACTGCGCACCCAGGCCCCGTTCGCCCGGCGCTCCTTGGCCCACCTGCTGTGCGCGTCACGGCACGTGAACGGTGACGGGCAGGGCCTGCCCGTCAGTGCCGGTCGGCAGGGCGAGTCCCGATGCACGTACCGGGCACGTGAGCCGTGCGGCGGGGCGCCCGGCGGCTCGAAGCCGTACTCGCGGGCCAGGACCTTGCGGTCCTGCACCGTCAGCCCACCCCACACGCCGCTGTCGATGGTCTCGGTGAGCGCGAGGAGGGCGCAGTCGTAGCGGACGGGGCAGGTGGCGCAGATGGCGCGGGCACGCTCCTCCTGGCCCTTGATGTGCCACAGGTCCCGCGCGCCGGCACCGACGCCGAGGCACAGGCCGTCGGTGGTCCAGTCCGGTGGCCTGAGCGGCAGAGCTGCTGTCATCAGCCGCGGGTCCGCATCTCGACCACGAGCTTCTGCGACAGGTCAGCTGCGTCGATCGCCTCCATCGTCTCGATGGAGCCGATGTTGACCGTGTGGCCGCCGGTGCCGCCGCCCATCAGGGACGCCTGCGCGGACTGGTTGCCCATCGCCGCGAGCGACGCGGGGGTCATCGTGGTCGAACCGGCCAACGTGACAGCCGCGGCGGCCCGGGCTGCTGCAGCGGCGGCCTCGCTCGCACTGCCGTCGATGCCCTGAGCCAACCCCAGCATCAGGAAGTGCCCCATCTCGGCGAACACCTTCGACGGTGAGGCAATGCCGAGGATGTCGCGCACCCAGCCTGGCAGGAGGTCCCCGAAGAAGTCGCCGACCTTCCGCAGGAGCCAGCTCTTCGCGTCCTGGATGCCCTTCCACAGACCATGGAGCAGGTCGGTGCCGGCCGAGGCGAGCAGGGACCCCAAGTTCCCCAGGGCGGACAACATCCGCGACGGCAGGCCGCGCACCCACTCCACGGCGTTGGTGACGCCGGTGGACACCGCGCCGACCATGTTGGTCCAGGCGGTGGACACCGCGCCTCGGATGGATTCCCAGGCCGACGATGCTGCGCTCTTGATGCCGTCCCAGACCGAGGACATCAGCGCCGACAGGGCGGTCAGCCCGATGGAGGCGAGGGTGCCCATGAAGTTGAGGGCCTGCTGGAAGGCGCCGGTGATGACGTCCCAGGCGCCGGAGAAGATGCCCTTGACGCCGTCCCACACCTGCGACCAGTCGCCAGTGAACAGGCCGATGAAGACGTCCAGGATGCCCTGGATGATGTCCAGCGCGCCTTGAAAGACGGTGCCGAGGTTCTCCACCGTGCTGGACCAGTAGCCGAGGATCGTGTCGCCGAAGGTGTCCCAGAGGCCGACGATGACCTCGACGACGGTGGAGAAGATCGACTTGAGGGTCTCGAAGGCGGGGCCGACGAAGTCGATGACGGCCTGCACGACCTCCTGGATGCGGCCGATGGCGCCGCCGGCCTTCTCCCCGTCGCTGGAGAACGCTTCGGCGACCGCGGAGAAGACGTTCTTGATCTCGTCGAACGCGGGCCCGAACGTCGAGCGCAGCCAGCCGACGAAGTCTTCGAGCATGGGGAGAAGGCGATCGCCGATGAACTCGACGAACGCCTGCTGGGCGGCCTGCTTGAAGGCGTTGAACCTGGCGGTGGCGTTGTCGTTAAGCTGGTCGCCGAGGCGGCCGGTTGACCCGGCGAACCCCTCCATCCCGCCTCCCGCGTCCTGGAGGGACTGGAGGAACGCCGGGATCTCGCCGGTGTTGAGGTCTTCCAGCGGGGTGCCGAACAGCTGCACAGCCGCCTGAGCCTGCGCAGCCGGGTCAGTCATGGACAGCAGCCCGTCGACGATCTGCTGGGTGGCCTGCTGCGCGGTGCCGCCACCGGCGAGCATGCGGTTGGCCATGTCCTGCGCGTTGAGGCCCATGGAGTCGAACGCCGTGATCGCGTTGGCGTCCATGGTGGTCACCCGGATGCCGAGCTCCTTCATGGAGTCGCCGAGCTTGTCGATGCCGTACATGCCCTGCTCGGAGGCACCCACCAGCAGGTCCATCGCCTGCTCACCGGTGAACCCCAGGGTGGCGAAGAATTGGCCGTACTCGTCGGTGGCGTCGAACAGGTCGTCCCGGATCGCTGCCGGCACCTTCTGCGACGCGCCCACCAGCAGGTCGAACGCCTCGATGCCGTCCCCGGCGAGACCGTTGGTGATCATCTGGCCGGCGACCTGCGCGGACCGCTGGACGTCCACCCCGAACGTGCGGGACAGGTTCAGGGCCGCGCCGGAGATGTCGGTGAGGTCCGCTTCGCTGGCGTCACGCATCCCCGAGATCGAGGACATCACTGCCTCGACGGCCTCGTTCGCCGCCCCCATCGAGTCGGTGTAGGCGCCGGCGAACAGGTTGCCCGCGACCTCACCCGCGACCTCGGCCTGCGGGCCGGTGAGGGCGAGCGCGGCCGCGGTTCGGTCGCTGAGCTGGTCGGCCTCCATCGCGTCCATGAACCCGGACACGAACGTCGCGCCAACCAGCACCGCGATCCCGGCCGCCTTGGCGCCCATGCTGGCCGCCCAGCCCTTCGAGCCGTTGTCGAAGCCCGTCGACACGCCCCCGGCGGCGTTCTCCCCGGCGCCCTCGAAGTCGCCGCGGGACGATCGGACCTCGCTGTCAGCGCCGCGCGCCCAGCCCTGGCCCAGCTCGCGGCCAGCTTCCATGCCGGCCGGGCCCGCCATCGAGGCCAGGTTCCGCAGGGACCGCTCCAGCGGGGACTCGTCGACCGCGTACGTTGCGCGCAGCTCCGCGACGGTCATCGGCATGAGATGGGCTCCTCGATCCATGGACCGGGCGCACCGCGGTGGGCCTCGCCCCAGCCGTGGATGAGCTGCCGGATGACGTGCTGCATGCCGTGCTCGCCGTGCCAGCGGATGGCGCGGTACTGGCGGGGGGTGAACACGGACAGCAGGAGGTCCACCTCCTGCTGTGTGGTGCACTCCTGCCCCATCCGCGCCTGCTGGTGGATGACCTCCAGCGGGCCCAGGGCGGCCGCCGGCACCTCGTCGGGCACCTCGAACTCCGGCGCCCAGGGTCGGACGATCACGACGACCGGCCGGGGTTGACCTGCTCCGGGGTGAGGTGCAGCTTGTGGCCCGGCTCACCGCGGTAGGTCTTGGCCCACTCGTTGATCTCGGGGAGCCGCTTCTGCCGCTCCTCGGTCGACATGTCCTCGATCTGCTTCCGGGTGAGGTCGGTCATCAGATGCCCGCTCGGGCGCTGTCCTTGAAGGTGAGCCGCGTGTTGTGCGCGGCCTGCGCCTTGTTCTGGAACTCGCTGCCTGCCAGGCGGGTCAGGTCGCCGCCGACTGCGTCGTAGAGGGCCTGGTGGACGAGCTGACTGAGGTCCACGCGCCGCTTGCTGCGCCCCTCGATGCGCAGGGCGCCGTGTACCTCGCCGACGTCGACCCCGAGCTCGGCCGGAACCTGGCGCGCGGCGTCGAGCACGACCGTGAACCGCTCGTTCCAGTCGGGCACCACCTTGATCAGCAGCGCGAGGGCCTCGGCCACGCCATCCACGGCACCGAAGACCACCTCGTCGTCGAGGGCGGTTGCAGCTGCGTGCACCTCGCGCGCCCACCCCATCTGCGCCTCGTGGAGCACACGGTCGTGCTTCGCGGCCACCCCATCCAGGCGCAACCGGACGTGCCGCCCCCGAGCCTCGGCAGCTTCGACCTGCCCCGGTTCGACGTCGTCGCCACGGCGGACCGCGTTCTCCAGGTCGGCGACCTCGGTCTCCGCGTTGCGCGCCTCCTGCTCGACCAGGTCCAGGTCGCGGCGGCGGTCGGCGCCCAGCCGTCCGTAGATGGCCGACCACGAGAGCATCAGGTCACCTTCCCGAGCTCGGTGACCAGGTCACGGCCGCAGGACGCGAACCTGTTCACGGTCGTGCCCATCGTGTTGCTGCGGGCGGCCGCGGTGAACGCGTGCTCGGTGTCCGGCACCGTGTTCAGATCGTTCAGGGCGGCGGTGAGGTTGGCGGCGTGGGCCGTCTTCCACTGGGCTGGCGTCATGCTGCTCGGGTCCTCCTGGGCTGGGTGGTGCTCGACTGGGCCATGACCGCGACCACCGTGGACAGCGGGACATGCCAGTCCCGCCCCACCCGGTAGGCGCCCGGCAGGGACCCGCGACGAGCACGGGCGCGCACCGCTCCTGGAGTCGTCCGCAGGAGCGCAGCGGCTTCTCGGGAGGTCACGCATCCACGGTCGTGGGCGGGGTGTCAGCCGTTCGCTAGTTCAACAAAGTGCAGGTCAGGGGGTCTGCAACGCAAGAACGCCCCACACCGGTAACGGTGTGGGGCGTTCTGGTCGTGAAGATCGTCTAGTCGCGCTTCTTGTCGTCCCGTTCCTCGGCGCGCTGCTGAACCTTGTCGATCGCCGACTGCAAGTAGCGGTTGTTGCCGGTCACCTCTTGCAGGTGCTCGAGGTAGGAAGCACCCTGCTCGCCGTACTGACGAACGAGTGCGCGTCTACCCCTGCTGGCTGCGCTTGCCGATGAGGCGTTCACGTAGCACCTCCTACCTCGTTCGGGCCTGCTTTACGCATCCCCGAAAACCTCCTGCATCACGTCCGCGGTAGCGGCTGCGATGTTCCTGACGGCGGTCGTCCCGAGCTTCGCCACATCATCCGGGTTGCACGCCTCGATGGGAACGTCAACTGCGACGCACCCGAGAAAAGTTCCCTTCGCCGACTTGATCGGCATCGCGAGCACCTCCCCGTACTTCCCGATCATCATGCGGAACTCCTCCAGCGACATACCCATGCGCAGGTCGGGACTCACGGACTGCCAGCGCGTCTCCGTGCACGCGCCATTCGGGTACTTCTTGCACGCCGGGCGGAGGTCCTTGTGGAGCTCGTCCTGCCCCTCCCAGCAGAGCCCGATAACCCCCTTGCCCCTCGTCCACGTGATGTCACTGGGCGTAGGGCGAGGGTTGAACCGGCGGCGGCCCACGCGCTGGAGTGAACCGTGCCCGCCTGTGAGCCAGCGCAGACGAGGACTGCGCACCCGCCAGACGCTGACACCGATGTCGTACTTGTCGAACCCCGTCGCATCGTGGATGCGCAGGACTGCCTGGGTGAGGGCCAGGTCGACAGCCTGCTGCCGTTCCTCGCGGGAGCCAGACTTGCGCTCCTTCACGATGCCTCGGATCTGCTCTCCGATGGCTACGGCCGCCGGCGACACGATGCACGTCCAGAGCAATCCGACGGGTGGGTCGTCCCACACGCCAGCCTGCTGCGCACTTGTTCCGACCACGCCCACGGCGGCGACCACCGCAGCCGTCGAGCGCACCGCGATGACGGTCTTGCTCCCGACGGACAAGCTGCACTCCGATGAACCCCGTGCCGGGCCACCAAGAGCGGTACCGCGACCGGCACACCCCCCTGGCGGCCGTTCAGGAACGATACCGGTCCGGCTCCTCCCATGGCATCACCAGTCGTCTGACGCGTCTCCAGCCCGCGGCGCCGTGAACGCCTCCGGTCGCCACAGCGGCACCGGCCGGTTGCGCAGCAGCACCCCGCCCGTCGTCGAGACCACCTCACCGAGACTCTCCGACCGGTCCGTCCACCGACCGATCGGGTTCGTCCGCACCGACGCCATCGCCTGCATCAGCGCGTCGGCCAGGTCGTCGTGGCCCACGTTGTCCGGCACCGCAATGCGCATTCCGCCCCCAGGCAGCATCTCCGTCGTGAGGGCGTGGAGCTGCTTGAGCAGCTCCGGATGCCGGGGGAGCACCATGCGGCCCTGCTGGATGAGCAGCCGCAGCGCCCCGTAGCCGTTGGCCTTGAGCCGGTTCGTCGTCCACACCCCGCGGATGCCCGTCGAGCGGCCCCAGCGGGCCCTGGCCCGCTGGCGGAGCTGCTGCACCGCCGGCTCGCCGACACCGTTCTCCTCGGCCAGGAGCCACCGCAGCGTGTACCCCTGCTGCCCCTGACCCCAGTGCGGCGTGGGGTCCCCGACCTCGACGACCCGCTCGATGAAGTCGGCGTAGGGCTTGTGGAACGCCTCCTCCAGGAACGGGATGTAGAACACCGGCTCGTCGGGGAAGCGGGCGAGGTTGAGGTCCCCGTCGTCCAGCGCGGACACCAGCACCAGCGCGTTCGCGTCTCGGCGGAACCCCCAGTCCACGCCCGCCACTGCGAGCGCCCCCCGAGCCTCGTCCGGGGGCAGCTGGCGGTAGTCCGCCACCGCCGCCATCAGCTCCTGTGCAGGGAAGTAGGACCCTCCCGACTCCGTCCACTCGGCCAGGTACTCCCGCTGGTAGTAGTCGGGCGAGGAGGTCTCCTTCTTCCACTGCAACCAAGCGGCATCGAACAGCGGAGACACCGACGACGGCCAGTGCCATGACTCCAGCCACTGAGTCGGCGCGTCCATCCCAGACCGCCACATCTGCCGGAAGAAGTGCCCTGGAACCGGCTCCCACGGCGTGGACGCCAGCAGCACCCGCGACCCGGGGCGCGCGGCGATGATCGGCTCGGCCGCCTCCCACACGTCCTGTCCGACCCACCCAGCCTCGTCCACGATCAGCAGGTCAGCCTCGGCTGACCGCACCGCCTTCTGCGACGCCGGCACGCACTCCACCCGCGACCCGTTCGACAGCACCAGCGTCGACGTCGTCTCGTCCACCGCCGACCCGCCCAACAGGGGCCGCTTCGCCATCGAAGCCACCTCGGCGAACAGTCGCTTCGCGGCCGTCTCACCAGCCGACACGATCAACACCCGCGACCCGCTCCGCGAGAACGCTCGGTGCAGCGCCAACACCGCATACAGGTGCGACTTCCCGGCCCGCCGACCGGCGCAGATCACGCGGTACCGCGCCTCCGAACGGACGACCTCCACCTGATGAGCGAACAACGGGTCTCCGATCATCACCTCGGCGAAGACCACCGGGTCCTCCTGCGCCCGCTCCACGTCCTGTCGCGTCAACCCACCAGCCAGCGTCACGCCTCGCCCCCCCTGGTCGCCGGCGGCACCCGAGTCGGCGCCGCACCGTCCTTCGCCTGCCGCTCCAGCTCGGCCATCAGCCGGGCCATGTCCACGTTCGTCGCCGCGGTGTCGCGCCCCAGGCGGGCCCGCGACAGGGCGTCGAGCCCCAGACGAGTCCGGCCCGTCGTCGCCCGCGCCTCAGCCCGGTGCAGCAGCAGGTACGCCGACTGCACCCGGTCCGCGTCGAGGTCGCCCACCCCGTCGCCGGTCTCCTCAGCCGCCTTCGCCAAGTACTCCGTCAGCAGCTGCACCTGCGCCTCCGCACGGGCCCACGCCCACAGTGCCGGCCGGTCGACCGGACGCAGCCAGGTGACCGTGGGGTCGTCCTCGACCACAGCCACCATCTCCGCAGCCAGCGGCTCCACCCGCCGCGGAGACCACGCACCGTGCTGCATCGACAGCGTGTGACCCGGCTCGAACGGCGGACGCTGACCCGGGAACGCCGGCACCCAGGTTCCCTCGGCGGTCACGACAGAACCTGCGCGTGTACGGCAGGCTGCACGTCGTGTGGACCGTCGCAGAGACCCCGCCCCCGTACCCGATCCCAGGGTTCGACGAGAAGATCCGTCACCTCGTCGAGGTCGATTCCGACCAGGCCGTCTGCGGACAGGACGTCAGCAGTGCACGCGTGGTCCGCAGAAGCTGGGCCAGCGTGGCGCGGCACTGCCCCGCGTGCGATCAGGTGGCCGGGGGCATGGGCGTCAGTTGAGGTCGGCCGCTGCCTGCGACTCGCACACGGCCTTGACGGAGGACGCGTGCCACGTCGCCCCACCCCGAGCAGTCGGGACGCCCTCGTCCTGGAGCTGAGCCGCGATCGTCCGGAAGCTGGCGCCGTCCCGGCGCATGCCCACGACGCGGGCCACCACGTCGCCGCTGAGCGCCTGCGGGCGGCCGAGGCGGACACCAGCAGCCCTCTTCGCGGCGAGAGCCTCACGGGTGCGCTGGCCGATGAGGCGCCGTTCGAGCTGGGCGAAGGCGGACATGACGGTGGCGTTCGCCTCGCCCGCAGGCGTCGTGGTGTCGACCCCCAGGTCAACGATGACGACGGACCAGCCCCGCCGCTCAGCCCGTTGCAGCAGACCGCTGAAGTCGTGCACCGAGCGGGACAGGCGGTCCAGCTTCGAGACCACCAGGACGTCAGCCCTGTGGCGGTCCAGCCGCTCCAGCGCATCTGTGAGCGCCGGGCGGTTGAGGTCCTTCGCCGAGTAGCCGGCGTCCTCAACGAGTTCGAGGTCCCAGCCTCGGCGTTCAGCCTCGGCGCGCAGGGCTGCCCGCTGGGCATCCATGCCCGCACCACTCGCCGACTGTCCGGCGGTCGAGACGCGGACGTAGCCGATCGCTCGCGGGGGAGTGTGGGTGAGGGCCGGTGCCATGGGTGAGACCGTACAGTAAACGGTCGTATCCCGTACAGCACCACGCCGCCATCAGCCTCAGCGGAGACGCTCAGCTCGTCGCGTGCGTGCGCGGCATTCCGGCAGATCGAGGAAGCGGCAGGCGTCGACCTCTCGGCCCTCTCTCCCGACTCCATGTCCTGGTGTTCCGGGAACGCGCGGAACGTTCCGGAGGAACGGACTTGGAGTGCGTGTTCCGCGTTCCCCCCGACGTAGGAGGGGGAACGGGGAACGCCACCAGTTGCCCGGGTTTCCGGGGTTTTGTAGGTGCTCATGCTGCGAGGTGTTCCTTCCATGCGCGGAGCGCGTTGGTGGCTCGTGTTCCGCCCCATCCGAGGCGGTTCTTGACGTCTCTGACGGAGGTGGGTTCCGGCTCTAGGGAGTCGAGTTCGGCGATGTCGGCGTGGAGCTCGTGTGTGGTGCTGGTGAGCGGCTCGGTGGCGTTGTCGGGATTGGTGACCCACCAGTCGGCTGTGCCGTCGTCTCTGGCGCTGAGGACGAACCGGCCGGCAGGTGGGTGCTTGCCGTCTGCTGGGGAGTGCGCCCGGAGGCCGCCGTGGCGGTCCTTGTGGATGACGAGGTTGGCTGCGCCGCCGTGGCCGGGGATGAAGGTGGTCGCGAGGGTGACGCGGAGGCTGGTGCCGTTGACGGCGCGCCTCTTGGCGACGGTGCCGGTCTGGCCGTGGACACGGGCGTCGTCGCTCTTCGGCAGGTGGTCGACGGCGATGACCGCTGCGCCGGCGTCTGCGAGGGCGGTGAGGACGCTGCGGTGGGCGGTGCTGTAGTCGTCCGGGGAATTCGACGACAGACCGAGCATGGGGATGACCTCGCCCAGGCTGTCCACGATGGCCACGGCCGGTCTCCAGAGCCGCAGAGCGGTCACGGTGGCCCGGAGTTCGTCTGCGTCGTCGGGTTCGTAGAGCCGGAACAGGCTGGGGTCCGAGAGCGTCTGGGGGTGCGCGCCGAGGAGTAGGAGGCGGGACACGATCTCGGAGGCGCCGTTGTGGTCGACGTCGACCACGGTGGCTCGTCGATCGCTCTGGAGGGCCTCCACGCACGCGGCCAGCGCGATCCAGGTCTTGCCGCACTCGGGGTCTCCGAAGACGACGTTGACCATGCCGGCGTAGAACAGGGCGTGGCCGTCCTGGCGCCGCAGAAGGACGGGCTGCGGTGGCTCAGGTAGACCCCCGGCCAGGAGCGCGGCGATGTCGACGTGCTCGGCCAGGCGGGGGGCGTCTGTGGCTGGCGACGGTTCCCAGCTCGGTGGTTCCGGTGGTAGCGGAGCGCCCTCCCAAGGGTTGTCGCTCACCGGTCGACCGCCTCCTGGGTGACGAGGCGGCGCTGGTGCCACTCGGCGACGGTCATGACCTGGTCGGCGTAGTCGACGGGGACCATCCAGCACTCGCGTTCGCCGTCGTACTGCTTGTGCTTGCCGTCGATCTGCGCAACTGCGAGTAAGGCACGGACGTCCTCACCGTGCAGCCAGGCGGTGTGTCGACCAACCTCCACCCGGAGCGAGCGCGCGCAGGGGACTGGCGTGCCGTCCACATGGCGCGCCGCTCGCTCCGCCACGGCGGCGCGCCGGCGAGCTCGTCGGAGCTGGACATGGAACCGCTCCGACGGCAGGCGGGTGACACCCTCGCGGCTACCGTGCTGGCCGAGGCTGAGCGGCTTGGTGGCGGCGACGTTCTCGGTGGGGCCGGTTCCCGTGGGCTGCGGGGCCGGCCCTTCGTGCGCGGTCACGCGCTGGCCTTGAGCTTGCGGTGGGCCGGGGCCAGGATGCCGGCGAGGGTGGTGCGTTGCTCCTCGGTGAGCGGCGGTGCGGAGTCGACGAGCCGTCGGATGTAGTCCTCGGCGTTGGTGTACTTCCTCGCTCGGTGGGCGGGCACGAGACGGGCAGCGCGCTCTTCGGGGGTGAGGCCTGCCCACTGGGCGCGGGCGCGTTCTGACTGGCTGGACATGGAGTGCTCCAGTGCCGACCCGGTGGAGTAGTCCGGTCACCTCCGGTGGGCCCGCTCTACCCACCCGTCGGAGTGCTCCGACTCAGCTGTGTTGCCATCGGCCTGCGGCTGCCGACGCCCTGCAACACAAGGGTGTGTCTATGGGTGTCAGCCGTCCGAAACCCGCCAGTCGACCTGGATCAGCTCAGGGTTGAACCGCTGCCCCTTGCCTGCCGGCAGGACCGTGACGGTCATCAGTGCCGACACGGCCTCCTTGCGCCGCCGCACCGTCAGCGAGGACCACACCGCGGCGATGTCGGCCGCGCCGACCAGCGCTGCGACGGGGGAGTTGCCCAGCGCCGCGCTGATCCGCCCCTCCATGTCGGCGATGCGCTTGGTCAGCCCGGACGACCGCTCGCGGACAGCGCTGGCCGACAGCAGTCCGTCGGCCAGCAGCCCGGCCAGGTCGTCCCGGCGCTGCTTGAGCTCTCCGACCTCGTGCCGTAGCCGCTCCACGTCCTCCGGCTCGCCAACCAGCCCGGCAGCATCCGGACGCTGCAAGCGAGCCAGCACGGCCCCCTCGACGATCTCGTCGACCCGCCCGAGGTTGCGGGCGAGGAAGCAGACCCGGCAGCGGTAAGCCATGGCGCGGTAGCTGCCGGTGCCGACCGGGGTCGCGAACAGCACGCCACCGCACCGGCCGCACTGGGCGACCCCGCTCAGGAGGTACTTCGCCTCGGTGCCCTGCTGCATCCGTCGCGCGCTGTCGTGGAGCACCTCGGTCAGACGGTCCTGGGTCGTGATGTCGAAGATCGGGGGCCAGGTGCCTTCGCCGATCTCGGCGCCGTTGTAGGTGACCCGGCCGGCGTAGCGGGGGTTCAGGAGGACGTAGCGCAGCCCCTTCACATTCCACTTCCCCCCGGTGGACGTCGGGAGTCCCGCGGCGTCCAGGGCGCGGGCAGCTGCGGCGAGGGTGCCGCCGGCCATGACGGACTTGGCTGCCTGCCTGAGGCCGGTGGCCTCCTCTTCGACCACCACCACCTGTCCGTCGGTGCGGTCGTACCCGAACGGGCGCCGGGTCCAGCCCATGTGGCCTGCCTCGGCACGCTGCTCGTTGGCCCGGCGCTGCCTGACGCCCTTCCGCTCCATCTCCCCGCGGGCGACGGAGGCGAGGATGCGCGCCAGCATCCGGCCGGTGTCGGTCGACAGGTCCAGGTCGCCGGTGACGGTGGAGAGCCGGACGCCGGTCTGCTCGCAGATGCCGATGACCTCCTCCAGGTCGAGCATCCGGCGGGTGAGGCGGTCCACGTGCCAGACGACGGCGTGCTCCAGTGAGCGGGCCCGCATCGCGGCCAGGAGGCGTTGGTAGCCGGGCCGCACCTTGCCGGTACTGGCCGACATGTCGTTGTCGGTGATGACCTCGGCGACGTCCCACCCGCGCCGTTCCGCGAGTTCCCGACAGTCGGCTACCTGCCTGTCTACGGCGGCACCCTCACCGCTCCGGTCGAGGGACTGGCGGGCGTAGATGAAGGCGCGAGGACGGTGCGACACGCCCAAAGGGTAACGGTTGACAACCGTCGTGCCCGTCGTCTTCCTGGTGCTCCCCGTGACGGTCCTGTTCGCCCTGTTCCCCGGCCTGATCAGCATCGTGACGCTGGCCCAGTGAGGAGATCCGCATGTTGTTCCTGACCCAGGTGGTCATCGCCGTCCTCGACCGGGTGCGCGGTGCCGACCCCGAGCGGGGCGACGTCCCCGGCTGGGTGATGATCACCGTGATGACGGCGGCCCTCGTGCTGGCCATCCTCATCCCGTTCCGCACCGCCATCGTCGACGCCGTGCAGACCGCGCTCACCTCGGTCACCAGCGGTGGTGGCTGACCCGACGACCGACGACGGCGAGCCGGGCCGCGAGCGGGGCAGCGCCGTCGTCGACTTCGCCCTGGTGTCGGTGCTGGTCGTGGTCCTGCTGCTGGCCGTGCTGCAGGTGGCGGTCTACGTGCACGTGCGCAACGTCGCCACGAGCAGCGCCCAGGAGGGCGCCCGGTACGCAGCCGGCGCCGACGTGCCCGCCGCCGCGGGTGCCCCCCGCGCGCTGGAGATCATCGGCCGGGCGACCAGCACCGGGACGGCGGCCGGCCTCACCTGCACCAGCGACCAGGAGGTCGACGCCAGCGGGTTGACCCTGGTCGTCGTCCGCTGCTCGGGCGCCGTGCCCAGCCTGCTGGCGGCCCTCGGCGACCTGCTGCCGCTGCAGGTGACCGGACGCGCGGTCGAGGAGGCCCCGTGATCGAGGACCGGGAGGACGGCGAGCGCGGCTCGGCGATCGTCGAGTTCGTCTTCGTCGCGCTGGTGGTCTTCGTGCCGCTGGTCTACCTGGTGGCCGGGTTCTCCGCCGTCCAGCGCGGGGTGTTCGCCGCCGACGCCGCCGCGCGCGAGGCCGGCCGGGCCATCGGCACCGCGCCGGACCCGGTGACCGGGGCGGCGCGGGCGGAGGCGGCCGCCGCGCTGGCCGTCGAGGACCAGTCGGTCGAGGCCACCGACGTCCGGGTCGCCTACCTGCCCGCGGGCGTGGAGTGCACGGCCACCAACGGGGGGTACTCGCCGGCGCTGGTGCCCGGGGAGGAGTTCAGCGTGTGCGTCACGGTCACCGTGCGGGTGCCGCTGCTGCCCGACTTCGTCGACGCCAACACCGCCACCGGGCAGTTCGTGGTGGAGCGCGACCGCTACGTCGACCCCTGACCGCGGGACCCCTGGGGCGGGTGGGGCGACGCCGCGCCGGTCGACGCACACGGAACCGCTCCCGTTCCCTACGCTGGGCCACGTGTCGTCACCCGTCGTCCCCCTCGCGGACGGCGGGCGCGCGGCCGGGCACCGGTCCCGGCGACGTGCCCCGGCCGTGCCCGCCGTGCCGGCCGCGGTGCTGGACGCCTTCCCCTCGCCGACCGCGCTGCTGGACTCCGAGGGCACCGTCCTGCTGGTCAACGCCGCGTGGGCCGGCCAGCTGGAGCAGGGGGCGGCCCTGCCCCTGGCCGTCGGCGACGACTACGCGGAGGCGGTCCTGGCCGCCCGCGACGACGACGACGTCCGCCTGCTGCTGGCCGGGCTGGGCGACCTGACCGAGCACGGGGGCACCCCCGTCTCGGTCGACGTCGCCCTCGGGCCGGCGCCGGTGGGCCGCTGGGTGCACGTGCAGGCCGCCCGGGTCGACGAGTCGGGCCAGCTGGTCATCACCCACACCGACATCACCGCCAGCGTCGAGGCCGTGCGCGACAGCGCCCGGCGCGCGCTGTACGACCACCTCACCGACCTGCCCAACCGGGTGCACCTGCAGGAGCTGGTCGAGGCCGAGCTGGCGGGGGTCGACGAGCGGTCCACGGCGGTGCTGATCCTCGACGTCGACGAGTTCAAGGCGGTCAACGACACCCTGGGCCACGACACCGGCGACCTGCTCATCCGGCAGGTGGCCGCCCGGCTGGCCCGCGCCACCCGCGAGCTGGACACCGTCGGCCGGCTGGGGGGCGACGAGTTCGTCGTCCTGGGGCGGGACGTCGGCCCCGACGAGGCGCTGCGGCTGGCCGAGCGCTGCCGCGTGGTGTTCACCGACCCGTTCGCCGTCGCCGGGGCGACCGTGCCGCTGACGGTGAGCATCGGCGTCGCCGTCTCCGGGGGCGAACGGCGCACCGCCGCCGACCTCATCCGCGACGCCGACCTGGCCAAGTACGCGGCCAAGGCCGCCGGCCGCAACACCGTGCGGTTGTTCGAGGAGGAACTGCGGGACGCCGCCCAGCGCCGGCTGCGGGTGACCACCGAGCTGCGCGACGCGATCGCGGCCGGCGAGCTCGTCGTCCACTACCAACCGCTGCTGCACCTGCGCACCCGCACCGTCACCGGGGTCGAGGCCCTGGTCCGGTGGCAGCACCCCGAGCGCGGTCTCCTGCCGCCCTCGGAGTTCGTGCCGGTCGCCGAGGCCAGCGGCCTGGTCGACGAGCTCACCCGCTGGGTGCTGGCCACCGTCGCCCGTGACGCCGCCGGCTGGGACGCGATGGGCCTGCCGCTGACCGCGGCGGTGAACATCAGCGCCACCCACATGGGGTCGGGCACCCTGGTCTCCGACGTCACCGCGGTGCTGGCCAGCAGCGGGCTGCGCCCGGAGCGGCTGGTGCTGGAGCTCACCGAGACCAGCGTCGCCGAGGACCCCGAGCGCGCGGCCGAGCAGTTCGCCGAGCTGCGGGTGTCGGGCATCGAGGTGTCCATCGACGACTTCGGCAGCGGCTTCTCGTGCCTGGGCCAGATCGTCTCCATGCCGGCCGGCATCCTCAAGATCGACAAGTCGCTGGTGCAGGGCATCGCCGGGGTCGGCCACAAGCAGGCCAGCCAGTCCGCGGCCGCGGTCGAGACCGTCGTCAGCCTCGCCCGCGCCTGCGGCATGCGCAGCGTGGCCGAGGGCGTCGAGACCCCCGAGCAGCTGGCCACCGTCGCGGCGCTGGGCTGCACCTACGCGCAGGGCTTCGTCATCGCCCGGCCCATGCCGGCCGAGGACCTCCCGCGCTGGATGGGCTCCCGCAGCCGGCGCCGCGCCGCCCTCACCGGCTGATCCCCGCCCGGTCCGCGCCGGAAAACCAGGCGCGGGTGTCGGACCCCGTCCGTAGCGTGCGGGGCATGACGGACGGGGCACGGCGGGAGCGGGCACCGCTGGGGTGGCGGCGCCTGGCCGGTCCCGGGGCGACCACCGCCGCCGTCCTGGCCGTGGTCGCCGCGGTGGCCGAGACGCTCGGCACCGTCGTCACCGGCCGCATCGCCGACGGCCCGACCGTCGCCCTGGTCGTCGCGCTGGCCGTGTTCCTCGTCGGCTCGGCGATGCTCGAGGTGGTCGGTCGCACGCTGTTCGCCACCGCCGTCGGCCGCGCCGAGGGGGTGCTCCGGGCCGACCTGCTCGACGCCGCCCTGCACCAGCCGCTGGTCGCGCTCGAGGAGCAGGGTGTCGGCGAGCTGCTGGACCGGGTCGACGACGACACCCGCCAGCTGGCCACCCTGCTGCGCATCAGCGGCTGGGCCATGGGCCGGGCGGTGCTGCGGTCGGTGCTGGCCTGGGTCGCCGCAGGGCTGGTCTGGTGGCCGGCCTGGATCGCCTTCCCGCTGGTCGCGGCCCTGGTGCTGCTGGCCGTCCGCGGGCTGACGCCGCAGCTGTCCCGGTCCAAGACGCTGGAGGAGGAGGCGTGGTCCGACGGCGCCGCCCAGCTGGAGGAGGCCGTGGCCGGGCGGGACGACGTCCGCACCTCGCTGGGCCAGCCCTACGTGGTGGCCCAGTTCGCCGCGCGCTCCGCGGAGATCCTGCGCCGCAACGGCCGCACCTCGGCGGTGGCCGCGCGGGTCGCGATCCGCAGCGGCCTGGTGCTGCACGGGCTGCTCGCCGCCCTCGCGGTCACCGCGATCGCGCTGGTCGGCGGCGGCACCCTGGACGTCGGCACCCTGGTCACCCTCTGGCTGCTGGTCACCACGTTCGTCGGCCGGCTCGACGAGGTGAACCACCACTTGCCCGAGATGCACGAGGGGCTCGGCGCGCTGGCCCGCATCCGGGCACTCGTGGCCGCCGCGCCCGAGCCCCGGGGCGGTGCCCCGATGCCCACCACCGGCGGCGCGGTCGAGGTGCGCGACCTGGACTTCACCTACCGCACCGACGGCCACGCCGAGCCCTTCCACCTGCTGGTCGAGGGGTGGGCGGTCCCGGCCGGCACCACCTGCGCGCTCGTCGGGCGCAGCGGCGCGGGCAAGTCCACGCTGGCCAAGCTGCTGTCCCGGGCGGTCGACCCGCCCCCGGGCACGGTCTCCGTGGGCGGCCAGGACGTCACCGCGATCGACCTGCAGGAGCTGCGGGCCGGCGTCGGGGTGGTCACCCAGCGCACCGAGCTGCTGGCCGCCACCCTGGCCGAGAACCTGACCCTGTTCGCCGACGTCCCCCGCGAGCGGGTCGAGGCCGCCGTCGCCGAGCTCGGTCTCACCGGGTGGGTGGCCTCCCTGCCCGAGGGCCTGGAGACCCAGCTGGGCCCGCGCGGGGTGACTCTGTCGGCCGGGCAGGAGCAGCTGGTCGCCTTCGCCCGGCTGCTGGTCCGCGACGTGCAGGTCGTCGTCCTCGACGAGGCCACCGCACGCATGGACCCGGTCACCGAGCAGCTGGTCACCCGCGCGGCCCGCCGGCTGCTGCACGGGCGCACCGGCGTGGTCGTCGCGCACCGGCTGGGCACCACCCGCTGGTGCGACTCCGTGGCGGTCCTGTCCGGCGGGCGCATCGTGCAGCAGGGCCCACGCACCGAGCTGGCCACCACGCTGGGCCCCTTCCGCGACCTGCTCGTCGCCGCGGGCGCCGGTGGCGCCCTCGACGCGACCGCCCTGGCCGAGCCCGAGCCCGAGCCCGCGCCGGCCCCCCGCACCGAGGAGCCGGAGCGCACCGGGCCGTCGGCCCAGGCCGCCCGACGGCCCTCGCGACCGCAGCCGGACCCGCCGCGGGTCCGGCTGGCCCGGTCGGTGGTCCGCGCGATCTTCGCCCACCCCGCCTGGGGCGTGACCGCCTGCGTGGCGTTCTGGTTCGCCTCGGTCACCGGCACCTACGGCATCCTGACCGGTGCGCTGTGGGGCGGGCTGGTGGCCGGCCTCGAGGCGGGGGAGACCCCCACGGTCCGGGCTGCGCTGCTGGCGGGGTCGCTGCTGGTCTCGACCGTCTTCGTCGGGATCGCCTTCCGGTACTTCCCGCTCTGGTGGACGGCGGTGACCCTGCGGCTGCGGTTGGCCGTGCTGCGCGGGCAGACCGAGCAGCACCGGCTGGCCCGTACCCCGCCCGGCGAGGTCACCGCCCGCGCGCTGGACTCCGACCGCATGCTCAACCTGGCCGACCGCTGGATCGACGTGTCCTTCGGGGCCGCCGCGACCGCCATCACCGTGCTGGTGACCGGGCAACCCGTGGCCGGGCTCGTGGCCGGTGGGGTCATCGTCGGCTCGGTCGTCGTCGCCGCGCTCGGCGCGCCGGCCGCCGGCCGTGCCGGTCGGGCGGCCGGTGACCTGCGCGCGGTCTTCGGGCGCCAGCTCGCCTCGTCCCTCGAGGCGGTGCGCACCGTCAAGCTGGCCGCCGCCACCGGAACCGTCCAGCGCCACCTGGAGGCCGTCGACGCCCGCCGGGTCGGCGCCACCGTGCACGAGACCCGCATCCGCACCCTGCTCGAGGGCGGACCCGTGGTGCTGGTGCAGACCGCGATCGTGGCCTGCTGGGTGCTGTTCCTGGCCGGCGCCTGGGACCTCGCCACGGCCCTGACCGTCAGCACCGCGGTGGCCGGTTTCGGCTGGTACGGCATCACCGCCGGGCTCGCCGTGGTCGAGCGACCCATCGCCGGGGTCTGGCTGCGCGAGGCCACCACCCTGGCCGGCCGCTCGGACCTGGTGGCGCTGCCCGCCGGGGTGGACCTCGTCGACGGCAGCGCACCCTCCCCGGTCGACCCGGACCGGGTGCCGCTGCACCGGCTGCGGCTGCGGGGGGTGACCGCCGTGCACGACGACGGCACCGTGGGCGTGGCCGACGTCGACCTCGACGTGCCGGCCGGGTCGCTGACGCTGCTCGTGGGCCGGGTCGGCGCGGGCAAGTCCAGCCTGCTCGGCGCCCTGGCCGGGTTGGTCGACCACGAGGGGTCGATCCGCTGGAACGACACCGACGTGGCCGACCCCCAGCTGTTCCTGCGCCCCGGCCAGGTGGCCTACGTGGCGCAGGTGCCGCGGGTCCTGTCGGGCAGCATCGGCGAGAACGTCGCGCTCTCCCACCGCCGCACCGTGGGCGACGCCCTGGACACCGCGCGCATGGGCACCGACGTCGCCGACGCCGGGGGTGTGGGCGCGCTGGTCGGCCACCGCGGGGTCCGGCTGTCGGGGGGCCAGGTGCAGCGGCTGGCGCTGGCCCGGGCCCTGGCCACCGGCGCCGAGCTGGTGCTGGCCGACGACGTCTCCTCCGCGCTGGACGCCCGCACCGAGCTCGAGCTGTGGGCCGCCCTGCGCGAGCGCGGCGCCACGGTGGTGGGGGCCAGCTCCAAGCGGGCGGCCCTCGCGCTGGCCGACCAGGTGGTCGTGCTCGACGGCGGCCGGGTCGTCGCCGGCGGCCCGTGGGTGGACCTCGCCGCCGACTGGGGCCACCTCGCGGGGTGACCGCGAGGTGGCCCCGGTCCGTGCGGGTCCCCCCGGTCAGACCCGGACGGTCGCCGGGGTCCGGGGACGGGCCCGGCGTTCGCCGTCGACGGCGGCCGTGGTCCGGGTCCGGGTCGGCATCGAGCTGATCGGGGCCAGGTCGAAGACCATGCGGGTGGGCTCGAAGGGCTCGGCGTAGCCGATCCGTGCCTGCGACCCCCAGTAGCGGGCCGTCGCCTCGACGGCGTCGGGCTCGACCATGGCCGACAGCTCCACCTGCGAGGCGTGCTCCTTGAGCGCGGCCAGCTTGCCGGTGATGAAGGCGGTCACGTCGACGAAGACCGTCGGGTGGAAGGTCAGCGTCGAGGGGCTCTGGTAGTGCAGCACCCGGGACAGCCGGCGACCGGCCGAGCGGGCCGCTGCCGCGGCCGCCCGGTGGTCCTGGTGGCTGTCGTCGGCGGCGTGCACGTAGACCAGGTCGGCCTGGGTCTCCTCGATCACGCCCTCGATCAGCCGCACGGTGGCGGCGTCGGGGGTCAGCGTGCAGTCGGTGAGACCGCCCCAGCGCAGGGACGCCCCGAGGGAGTGCGCCGCGGCGCGCTGCTCGTCGAACCGGTTGGCCGTGCCGGGGCCGGCCTCCCCACCGGTGAGCACCAGCACGGTGACGGTGTCCCCGGCGGCGGCGTGGGCCAGCAGGGTGGCGCCGCAGCCGAGCTCGACGTCGTCGGGGTGGGCCCCGATCGCCAGGACGTTACGCACCGACAGCACCCACGGGTGCCACGCCGGCCTGCCGCTGCAGGCGACGGATGACGACGACCCCGACGAGGGCGGCCGCGACGAGCCCGCCCAGCAGGGCGGCGCCGTTGGCCAGCATCGGCATCTGGGACGCCGTGCACACGGGCACGTTGCCCACGTTGCTGACGTTCAGCGTCGTCCCGTCCAGCGTCCAGGACGCCGGCGACTGGCCGTTGGCCTGGGCCTGGGTGAGCACCACCGAGGCGACGCCGTTGTTGGTGCCGGGCTTGAACGAGGTCGGCACCTTCGACTGCCAGGCCGTCGGGTCGGTCTTGTTGGCCGGGCCGACCGCGATCTCGCGGGTGGTGCTGCCGCTGTTGGTGTAGCCCAGGACGGCCGTGTACGTGCCGTCCTTGTTGTCGGTGTAGCAGTTGACCACGGGCTTGACCGTCCCGGCCGCGGGCGCGGGCGCGGGTGCCGTGGCCGCGGAGGCCAACCCGGGCGCCAGGGCCATCGCCACCACCGACAGGACGGCGACCAGCGCGGACCGCGCGCTCCACCGTCCACCGGCGCGGGGGCGGGCCCCGCGCGTGCTGCTGCTCATGTCGTTCCTCCCGTGGCGGTGAGTCCGCCCCGAGGAGATCGTCGTCCGGCCACGGCCAGAAAGTGAACCGACGGCGATCAGTTCAGCACAAAGAGTGACTACGGAGGACGTCGACCGCCATCGCGGCCGCCTCGGGGAACGACCCCGCCCGGGCCCACGCGGTCGGCTCGTCCGGGGCGTCGGCGTACTCGCCCTGGCGGATGCGGACGGCCCGGGCCCCGACGGCGGCGGCCACGGCGACGTCCTTGCCGGGGCGGTCGCCGATCACCAGGACGCGGTCGCCGGGCACCCCCAGCCGGCCGGCCAGCTCGTGCAGCCCGGCGGGGTGGGGCTTGCGGGCCGCCCGGCCCCCGAGGTCGTCGGTGACGACGACGGCGTGCAGCAGCGGGCCGAGCCCGGTGGCGGCCAGCTTCGCCCGCTGGATCACCGGGTTGCCGTCGGTCAGGCAGCCCACGGGGACGACGGCCGCCAGCTCGCGCAACGCCTCGGCCACCCCCGGGTACAGGGGGAGCCGGGTCGGTTCGTACCCGGTGAAGGCGGCCACCAACGGCGGCACGTACCGCGTCAGGTCGGCCGCGGGCACCCCGGCGGTCAGCAGTGCCCGGTCGATCGTGCCGCCCCGGTCGGAGCCGGCGGCCAGCTCCGCGACCAGGGCGTCGTGCACCGCCGCGCCGTCCAGGCCCCGGTCCTGCGCGGCGGCGCCGACGGCGTCCGCGGCGCCGGCCAGGTAGGCCGCCTGGGGGTAGAGGGTGTCGTCGAGGTCGACGACCACGGCCAGCGGTGCCGGACCGGTCCAGGCCGGCGGGGCGGTCACCACGGGAGGTGGCCGTCGGTGAAGTCGGGCTCGACGAGGGCCAGCAGCTCGTCGGTCCGCGGGTCGGCCAGCACCGCCGCGACCTGCGGGCCCGCCGTCCCGTCGCCGTAGGGGCAGGGCAGGCCGGCGGCCCGGGCCTGCCCGGCCGGCGAGGTGTGCTCCACCGCGGCGGCCAGCACCTGGGCGGCTGCGGTGTCGCTGGCCAGGCCGGCCAACGTCGTCGTCCCGGCCTCGACGCCCTCCCAGCGCGGGGTCGACGAGCGCAGCACGACGACCGGGACCCCGAGGTAGGCGGCCTCCTCCTGGATCCCGCCGGAGTCGGTCACGGTCAGCACCGACCCGGCGAGGGCGGCGAGCAGGTCGTCGTAGGCCAGCGGCCCGCTGCGGTGGACCCCGGGGTGGTCCAGCCGGGCGTCCAGCCCGGTCGCGGCCAGGCGCGCCGCCGTCCGGGGGTGGACGGGGAAGGTGACCGGCCCGACCTGCTCGGCCAGCCCGCGGACGACGTCCACCAGCCGGGCCAGCCGGACCGGGTCGTCGACGTTGGTGGGCCGGTGGGCGGTCACCAGCACGCCGGCGCGCCGCTCCGCGGGCACCGGGCGGACCCCGCGGGCCACCAGGGTGTCCACGACGGGGTTGCCGACGACGAACACCCGCTCGGCGGGGATCCCCTCGCCCGCCAGGAACGCCGCCGCCCGCGCGGTGGGGGCGAAGTGCAGCTGGGCCACCGCGGCGGCGACCCGCCGGTTGACCTCCTCGACGCTGCGGCCGTTGAAGCTGCGCAGCCCGGCCTCGACGTGGCCGAAGGGCACCCCGGCGGCGCGGGCGGCCAGGGCGTAGGCCGGCACCGTCGCGGTGTCGCCGAGGGCCAGCACCAGGTCGGGGGCGAACCGGGCCACCGCGGTGGCGGCGTCGGCGTGCAGCGCACCGGTGCGGGCGGGCTGGCCGTCGGGCAGCGCGAACCGGTGGGTCGGGCGCAGACCCAGGGCCTCCTGCAGCGCCGAGCCCATCGCGGGGTCGGCGTGCTGACCGGTGTCCACGACGGTGACGGTGTGCCCGCCGGCGACCAGGGCGTGCACCACCGGGGCGAGCTTGACCACCTCCGGGCGGGTGCCGAAGGGCACCAGGACGTGCCGGGACCGCCGGTCGGTCACGCCCGCACCGCCGCGGGGGCCGCGCACGGGTCGCCGACCGGCCGGCCGTCGGGACCGGAGTAGGTCTCGGCGAAGTAGCGGCTCATGCGCACCCCCGGCGTGAAGAACAGCTGGGGCAACCGGGCGTGCGGCTCGCGGATGCCCTGCAGGTAGGTGCCCACCACGTCGGCACCGGCGGCCAGGGTCAGCGGCAGACCGCCGGAGAACCGGGGGTTGACCTCCATCACGGTGACCGTGCCGTCGTCGGCGACGAAGCCCTGCACGTTGGCCGGGCCGGTCAGCCGGACGGCGGCCAGCGTCGCCGCGACGAGGGCGGTGACCTCCGCCGAGGCGAAGGTCGAGCCCTTGACCGAGATGCCGGCCTTGGTCTCCTCCCGCCAGCGGGGCACCGCTGTCAGCAGCTCGCCGTCCCGGGAGACCAGGGCGTCCGCGGTGAACTCCCGACCGGTCAGCCGGGTCTGCGCGACCAGCTCCGGGTCGGCCAGCATCGCCGCCCGCACGGCCGCGGCGTCGTCGAGCAGCTGCACGCCGCGGCTGCCACGACCGCGGCGCGGCTTGACCACCCACGGACCGGGCACGACGGCGAGCTCGGCCGGGCTGCCGGCCGCGGCCGGGTGCGGCACCCGGGCCGCGGCCATGTGCCGGGCGAAGAGGTCCTTGTCGCAGCAGATGTCCACGGTGGCGGCGTCGGGCAGCCAGGTGTGCAGGCCGGCCGAGGCCAGCCAGTGCGCCGCGGACCGCAGGGCGACCAGCTCCTCGGCCACGGTGGGCACGAGCGCGTCCGCGTCGTGCTCGGCGGCCGCGGCGACCAGGGCGTCGACGAAGGACGGGTGGTCGGCGCGGGGGACCGTCACGCCGACGTCGGCCAGGGCCCCGCCGGCGGCGGACGGGTCGGCGTCGACGGCCACGACGCGGTGGCCCAGCGCCCGCAGGCGGCGGATGACCGCGACCCCGGCGGGCCCGCCCGAGCCGGTGACCAGCACCGCGGGTCGACGGGCCGCCCCGCCGCCGCGGGGTCGGGGGGACGGGGGCGGCGGGGTCGGGGCGGCGACCTGACGGACGACGGTGCCCGACCCGGGGTCGACCCGGGCCGAGGCGACGGTCAGCAGGTCCTGCGCGGTGGGCACCGCAGGCAGCCGGGTCGGGGTCAGGGTCATCGGACGTCCTCGAGGTCGGTGCGGGCGAAGCTGTGCGGGACGGTGCGGACCACCCGCGGCCGCGGTGCTGGGGCGCGGGGGACGGGCCGGGGCACCGGAGGGCGCACCCCCTGGGCCCGGACGGACGGCGTCCCCGCGTCGTCGTCCACCGGGTCGAACGTCACGGTGGTCTCGGTGTCCGTGCTGTCCGCCGCGGCCTCGACGACCGGGGCCTCGACGAGCTGGGCGGCGGTGTGCCGGCGGGCCAGGAACCAGCCGCGGGCCCACAGCCGCAGCGAGGCGACCTGCTCGTTCACCACCGGCTCCCACTGGCGGGCGGCGACGGCTTCGGCGAGGGCGTCGAGCACCCGGTCGTCGTCGTCGTAGGTGGCGACGGCGACCAGGGAGGCGATGTGCGCGCGCAGGCCGTCGTCGGCCAGCCGCCGCACGGTGGCGATCCGCTCGTCGACCGGCTGGTGCCCGATCCGGTAGTCGATGCGGCCCTGCTCGCGGTGGGCGGCCAGCCGGCGGGACGCCCACCGGGGGAGCACGCGCCGGTGCAGGAAGCTGGTCGGGCTGAACCGACCGCGGCGGACCGGCTTCGCCACGCCCTCGGCGCGGTAGCCCAGCCCCGGACGGGCCCAGCTCTCCGGGCGGCGGGCGGTGTGCCGGCCGGCGACGTCCTGCTCGGCCCGCTCGGCGGCGGGGAGGGTCAGGTACACCATCAGCAGGAAGCCGGCGAGGGTGCTGACCAGGGCCCACAGCGTGCCCACCCAGTCGTGGAACAGCGTCATCGCCGGTCCGCCCCAGGCGTACCCGGCCAGGGCCGACAGGGCCAGGCGGATCCCGTTGGCGACCACGACGGCGACCACCGCCGCCAGCAGCCCGGCCACCGCGTGCAGCCGGCGCCCCCGCAGCACGACGGCGGTCAGGGCGGTCAGCCCGACCACGCTGAGCAGCGACGAGCACGACAGCGTCACGACGCCCTCGAGGACGTCGCCCTCGGGCCGGAAGATCAGGATCGACCCGGGGATGGCGGAGGAGACGTCCACGCCGAACCAGCGCAGCACGGTCACGGTGGCCGCGGCCTCGGTGCGGCTGAACCACCCCGCCGCGAGGTAGTACCCGGCCAGGCAGATGCCGACGGCCAGCCCCAGCTCGGTGACGATGGTCAGCAACCGGAGCGTGGTGCCCCGGTGCGGGGGGCGGGTGCCCGTGACCACGGCGCGGCTCACCGGGCCACCCCGGCGGGCTGCGGGTGGGCAGGCGCGGCAGCGGCAGGGGCGACGGTGGACGTGCCGCCGGTGCGCGAGGTCTTCACCCAGGTGTAGGGACGGCCCAGCATGCCGTCGAGGTAGGCCCGGGTGGTGATCCAGACCGACAGGGCGAACGCGGGCAGGAAGCCCAGCAGCCGCCAGGCGGCGCGGCGCTCGACGCGGCCGACCATCAGGCCGACGGCGAGCTCGGCCAGCGGGCCGACCAGCAGCAGCATCGACAGCGGCAGCAGGCCGACGACGGGCTGGTCGCCGATCCCGAAAGCCCGCAGCGCGGCCAGCACCAGGCCGATCCCGCACAGCACGGGTACGTGGTAGGTGAGCAGGAACAGCAGCGACTCGAACTTCTCGACCAGCGTCAGGTGGGGCGAGCGCAGGATCGACCAGGTGTAGTCGCGGAAGCACTTGTGGTGCCCGCGGGCCCACCGGTAGCGCTGGGTCCAGAACCGGCGCGCCGAGACCACGGCCTCCTCGTAGTCGATGGCCGACAGGTCGTAGCGCACCCGCTGGCCGGCCAGCAGGATCCGCAGCGTCAGGTCGGTGTCCTCGGTGACCGTCTCGGGGTTCCACCCACCCAGGGCGCGCAAGGTGCTGATCCGCACCGCGCAGTTGGCGCCGCCGTAGGCGGGCAGCTCGAACAGCGCCTGCCGGCCGTACTCGTTGACCAGGTAGCCGGACAGGAAGTCCACGAAGACCGTCGTGGCCATCGAGGACTCCTGGCCGTTGCGGATCACGCACCGACCCATCACCGCGCTGACCCGGGGGTCGCGGAAGTGCCGGACCAGCCGGCGCAGGGCATTGGGCTCGGGTTCGTGGTCGGCGTCGAAGATCAGGGCGATCTCGGCGTCCACGGTGGCCAGGGCGTCGTTGAGCGCGCCGGACTTGCCACCGCCGGAGCCCGGTGCCCGGTGCAGCACGCGCAGCCGGGTGTCCAGCGCGGCCCGGGCGTCGAGCAGGGCGCCGGTGTCGTCGTCGGAGCCGTCGTCGACCACGACCAGCGTGAGCCGGTCCACGGGGTAGTCCAGCGACAGCAGCGCGGTCACCATGCCGTCGACGACGAGGGCCTCGTTCTTGCAGCTGACCAGCACCGCGACCGACGGCGTCCAGCCCTCGAGGTCGACGTCGGCGGCCACGAGGTCGCGCTCGGCCCAGCGGGCGGCGGCGATGGCGAACCCGAGGTGCCGGAAGAAGTAGACGCCGAACACGACGTTGAGCGCGCCGGCGATCCCACCGAGGACGGGGTCGACCCCCCAGTGCACGAGGGCCGACGCGAGGGCGACGGCGTACGCGACGAGGACCCACCGGTGCCCGTCGGGCCTGCTGCCCCGTGTCCGTCGCCCGCGCACCTGCCCCCGCCTGGTCCACCCCGTGCTGCACGCACCGGTCCCGGACGTCATCGGCAGTGCGCGGCGCGACCTGGAACCCGATCGGACCCGCATCGCTCCGGCGGGGTGGTTTGCACCGGCCACTACCGTGGACAGACGTGGCTGCCGACTTCTCCTCGCGTGTGGACGACCTGAACGGGACCCTGCGGTCCATCGAGACCGTCCTCAAGCTCGACGACCTGCGCGACGAGATCCGCGACCTGGAGCAGCAGTCGGCCGCACCCGACCTGTGGGACGACGTCGAGGCCGCGCAGAAGATCACCTCGCGGCTGTCCTACCTGCAGGGCGACCTCCGCCGGGTCGAGGACCTCCGCAGCCGCATCGACGACGTCGCGGTGCTGTGGGAGATGGCCGCCGAGGAGGACGACGAGGCCACCCGCGCCGAGGCCGAGCGCGAGGTCGAGAGCCTGCAGAAGTCGATCGAGGAGCTCGAGGTCCGCACGCTGCTGTCGGGGGAGTACGACGCCCGCGAGGCCCTGGTGACCATCCGCTCGGAGGCCGGGGGCGTCGACGCCGCCGACTTCGCCGAGATGCTGCTGCGCATGTACCTGCGCTGGGCCGAGCGCAAGGGCTACCCGACCGAGGTCTACGACACCTCCTACGCCGAGGAGGCCGGCATCAAGTCGGCCACCTTCGCGGTCAAGCAGCCCTACGCCTACGGCACGTTGTCGGTCGAGCAGGGCACCCACCGGCTGGTGCGCATCTCCCCGTTCGACAACCAGGGCCGCCGCCAGACCTCCTTCGCCGGGGTCGAGGTGCTGCCCGTCGTCGAGCAGACCGACCACGTCGACATCCCCGAGAACGAGATCCGGGTCGACGTCTTCCGCTCCTCGGGCCCCGGTGGCCAGTCGGTGAACACCACCGACTCCGCCGTCCGCATGACCCACATCCCTACCGGCATCGTGGTGTCCTGCCAGAACGAGAAGTCCCAGATCCAGAACCGCGCCGCGGCACTGCGGGTGCTGCAGGCCCGGTTGCTCGTCGTCCGGCAGCGCGAGCAGAAGGCCGAGATGGACGCCCTCAAGGGCGAGGGCAGCAGCTGGGGCAACCAGATGCGCTCCTACGTGCTGCACCCCTACCAGATGGTGAAGGACCTGCGCACCGAGCTCGAGAGCGGCAACCCCTCCACCGTGCTCGACGGCGACATCGACGCCTTCGTCGAGGCCGGCATCCGCTGGCGCAAGGAGCAGGAGCAGGCCGCCGAGGCCGTGTGAGGCCCGCACGAACCACGGCGAGCCGACCAGGATGACCAGGTTCGGCGGGTACGGTCAGTCCCCGTGATCGAATTGCAACACGTCACCAAGGTCTACCCGACGAGCCCGCGGCCGGCCCTGGACGACGTCTCCATGGAGATCGACAAGGGCGAGTTCGTCTTCCTCATCGGCTCCTCGGGATCGGGCAAGTCCACGTTCCTGCGGCTGCTGCTGAAGGAGGACAACCCGACCAAGGGCACGATCAAGGTCAACGACAAGACCCTGAACACCATGAGCAAGTGGCAGGTGCCCAAGCTCCGCCGCACGATGGGCTGCGTCTTCCAGGACTTCCGGCTGCTGCGCAACCGCACCGTCGCCGAGAACGTCGCCTTCGCCCTCGAGGTCATCAACAAGCCCCAGCGCACCATCCGCCGGGTCGTGCCCGAGGTGCTGGAGATGGTCGGCCTGGAGGGCAAGGCCGAGCGGCTGCCCACCGAGCTCTCCGGTGGCGAGCAGCAGCGGGTGGCCATCGCCCGCGCGTTCGTGAACCGCCCCCTCGTGCTGCTGGCCGACGAGCCCACCGGCAACCTGGACCCCGAGACCAGCCAGGGCATCATGCTGCTGCTGGAGCGGATCAACCGCACCGGCACCACCGTGGTCATGGCCACGCACGACTACCACATCGTGGACTCGATGCGCCGCCGCGTGATCGAGCTCAACGACGGCCAGGTGTCCCGCGACCAGTCGCGCGGCGTCTACGGCGTCGGTCGCTGACCACTCCCTGAACTCCCGAAGGAACCCATGCGCGTCAACTTCGTCCTCTCCGAGGTGGCCACCGGGCTGCGCCGGAACCTGACCATGACGGTCGCCATGATCCTGACGACCGGCATCTCGCTGGCGCTCATGGGCACCGGCCTGGTCATCGCCAACATGATCACCGACATGCGGGCGATCTACTACGACAAGGTGCAGGTCTCGATCTACCTCACCGACGACGTCACCGAGGAGCAGCGCGAGGCCATCGCGACCCAGCTCGACCAGTCCTCCGAGGTGAAGAGCTACCTCTACGAGTCCAAGGAGGAGGCCTACAAGCGGTTCACCGAGCAGTTCTCCCAGCAGCCCGCGCTGGTCGAGAACACCGACCCGACCGCGCTGCCCGAGAGCTTCCGGGTCGAGCTGGTCAACCCCGAGCGCTACGAGGTCATCGCGAAGGCCTTCCCGGACGGCCAGAACGGCGTCGAGCAGGTGCGCGACGAGGGTGACTTCCTGGACCGTCTGTTCAGCCTGCTCAACGGGGCCCGCAACGCCACCATCGCGGTGGCCGTCGTGCAGGCCCTGGCCGCGTTGCTGCTGATCTCCAACACGATCCAGCTCGCGGCCTTCAACCGGCGCAACGAGACCAACATCATGAGACTGGTCGGTGCCTCGCGCTGGTACACCCAGTTGCCGTTCATCCTGGAGGCGGCGCTGGCCGGCCTGCTCGGCGGGTTGCTGGCCACCGTGGGCCTGGTGCTCACCAAGGTGCTGTTCATCGACCGCACCCTGGCGGGCCCGATCAGGTCCGGCATCATCCCGCCGGTCGACTGGGGCGTGATCGCCACGATCAGCCCGATCATCACCGGCGCCGGCATGGCCCTCGCCGCGATCGCGGCGTACGTGACCCTGCGGCTGTACGTCAGGTTGTAGACCGGGATGTGAGTTGCGGGGCGACCGTAGAGTCGGACCCGGACCAAGGCGAGGCGCCCTGCGAGGCGGGTTGAGGAGTGGGGGCCGGAGGCTTCCGCGATCGATGCCCGGGGTGCGCTCGTCGCAGCTGGGGACGGCACCTGGAGCGGTGTCGTCCGGAGGACGACGAGGTGCACAGCCATGCCGCGAGAACAAGGGCGCAAGTTCATCGCCCAGAACAAGAAGGCGCGGCACGACTACTCGATCCTCGACACCTACGAGGTGGGCCTGGTGCTGACCGGCACCGAGGTCAAGAGCCTGCGGATGGGTCGCGCCTCGCTGGTCGACGGCTTCGCCATGGTCGAGGACGGCGAGGTGTGGCTGCACCACGTGCACATCCCGGAGTACACCGAGGGCACCTGGACCAACCACACGCCGCGGCGCAAGCGGAAGATCCTCATGCACCGCAGCGAGATCGAGAAGCTGGTCGGCAAGACCAAGGAGGGCGGGCTGACCCTCGTCCCGCTCGACCTCTACTTCAAGGACGGCCGGGCCAAGGCGACGCTGGCGCTGGCCAAGGGCAAGAAGAGCTACGACAAGCGCCAGGACCTCGCGGAGAAGGACAGCCGCCGCGAGATGGAGCGCGCGTTCGGGCAGTACGTGAAGAGGGGCGGACGGCGATGAGGGGGATCGCCTACGACGTGTTCGGCGGCGTCGAGGTGCTGCAGCTGCGCGAGGACCTGCCGACCCCGCCGGTCGGGCCGGACGTCGTCCTCGTCCGGGTGCACGCCGCCGGGGTCAACCCGGTCGACGTCGGCATCCGCTCCGGCGGGCTGGCCCAGCTGTTCCCGCACCACTTCCCGATCGTGCCCGGCTGGGACGTCTCCGGCGTGGTGGAGCAGGTCGGGCCGGCGGTCACCGCGTTCGCCGTGGGCGACGAGGTGTTCGGCTACGTGCGCCGGGACGACGTCGGCCTGGGCACGTGCGCCGAGCTGGTCGCCGCCCCGCAGCGCTGCCTGGCGCACAAGCCCGCGTCGCTGAGCTTCGCCGAGGCCGGAGCGCTGCCGCTGGCCGGGCTGACCGCCTACCAGGCGCTGACCGAGGTGCTCGACGTCGGCGAGGGCGACCGGGTGCTGGTGCACCGGGCCGCGGGCGGCGTCGGGTTCAACGCGGTGCAGATCGCGGTCGCCCTCGGCGCGCACGTGATCGGCACGGCGAGCGCCAAGAACCACGGCTTCCTGCGTGAGGCCGGCTGCGCCGAGGTGTACGACTACGCCGACGGCCCGCTGAGCGAGCAGCTCACCGAGCCGGTCGACGCCGTCCTCGACCTGGTCGGCGGGGCCACCCTGGCCGATGCCCCCGACCAGGTGCGCGACCCGGCCCGGATCGCCTCGGTCGTCGACCCCGCGGTGAACGACCTGGGCGGGCAGTACGTATTCGTCCGGCCCGATGCGCACGACCTCGAGGAGCTGGCCCGGCTCGCCGACGACGGCCAGCTGCGGGTGCCGGTGGCGAAGGCGTTCCCGCTGGAGCGCACCGGCGAGGCGCAGGAGCTGGTCGCGGCCGGTCACGTCCGCGGCAAGGTCGTCGTCACGCTGCGATGACCCGCCCCCCGCTCGACGACGCCGACGTCCCCTGCTACGTCGCCGAGCTGGGGGTGCCCGGGCTGGTCGACGTGCACGTGCACTTCATGCCCGAGCGGGTGCAGGCGGCGGTGTGGGCCTACTTCGCCCAGGCGGAGACGCACTACGGCGCGCCCTGGCCGGTCACCTACCCGGGGACGCCGGGGGAGCGGTTGGACCAGCTGGCGCGGCTCGGCGTCCGGGCGTTCTCCGCGCTGAACTACCCGCACAAGCCGGGCATGGCGGCCGGGCTCAACGACTGGTCGGCCGCGTTCGCGCAGCAGCACCCGCAGGTGCTGCAGTCGGCCACCTTCTTCCCCGAACCCGACGCCGCCCGCTACGTACCCGCGGCGATCGAGGCCGGCGCCCGGGTGTTCAAGGTGCACGTGCAGGTCGGCTCCTTCGACCCCCGGGACGAGCTGCTCGAACCGGTGTGGACCGCGCTCGAGGGTTCGGGCACCCCGGTGGTCATCCACTGCGGGTCGGGTCCGCTGGCCGGCGAGCACACCGGGCCGGCGCCGGTGCAGGGCCTGCTGCAGCGGCACCCGCGCCTCCAGCTGGTCGTCGCGCACCTGGGCATGCCCGAGTACGCCGAGTTCCTGACCCTCGCCGAGACCTACGACGGCGTCCGATTGGACACCACGATGTTCGCCACCGACTTCACCGAGCGCCTGATGCCCTTCGACCGGGCCCTGCTGCCCCGGCTGGCCGCGCTGCGGGACAAGGTGCTGCTGGGCAGCGACTTCCCGACCATCCCCTACCCGTACGCCCACCAGCTCGCCGCGCTGCACGGCCTGGGGTTGGGGGAGGACTGGCTGCGCGCGGTGCTGTGGGGCAACGGGGCCCGGCTGTTCGGGATCACCCCCTAGGGTCGGTACCCGTGCCCTTCCCCGCCGGACTCACCGACCGCCCCCTGACCCGGGACGACCTGCCCGCGGTGGCCGCGCTGCACGCCGCCGCCGAGCGGGTCGACGACACGGGCGAGCACCACGACGCGCACGACCTGGCCGAGTACTGGTTCGCCCCCTTCGTCGAGGTCGACCTGGACACCCGCGTGGTGCTCGACGGCGACGAGGTCGTGGCCGTGGGGACGACGATCGCGCCGCCCACGTTCCGCGGCGCCTACGGCGTGCACCTGGACGGCCGGGTGCACCCCGACCACCGCGGCCGCGGCATCGGCCGGGCGCTGCTGGACTGGCAGGCCGGCCGGGGCCGGGAGATCCACGCCGCCCGGCACCCCGAGGCCCCGGGCCGGCTGACCGTGCTCGCCCAGAGCACCATCGCCGGCCAGGAGGGTCTGCTCCGCCGGGCCGGCTTCGAGCCGGCCCGCTGGTTCCAGTCGATGTCCCGCCCGCTCACCGACCTGCCCGCGCCCCGCGCCGTGGACGGCGTCGAGCTGGTGGCCTTCGACTGGTCGCGCGACGAGGAGGTGCGGCACGCGCACAACGCGGCCTTCACCGAGCACTACGGCTCCAGCGAGCGCGACCGCACGTCCTGGGAGTCCATGTTCACCGGGCAGCGGGCGTTCCGCCCGGACCTGACGGTGCTGGCGGTCGAGGACGGGGTCGCCGGCGGCGGGGCCGTCCTGGCCTACGTGCTGGCCTACGTCCACGAGGCCGACACCGCCGCGACCGGGCAGGTCGAGGCCTACTACGGGCAGATCGGGGTGGTGCCCGCCGCGCGCGGCCGCGGGCTGGCCAAGGCGGTGATCGTCGCGGCGCTGCAGGCCGCTGCCGACGCCGGGTGCGACACCGCGTCGCTGGAGGTGGACACCGACAACGTCTCCGACGCCCAGGGCCTCTACACGGCCATGGGCTTCCGGGTGCGCCGCACCCAGGTGTCGTGGTCGGTGCAGCTCGCACCGCGGGGGTGACCGCCCAGTAGGGTCCGGGCATGGTCACTGTGGATCAGCTCACACCGCCGGGGGTGGATGCCCGCCTGGCCGCGCGGGCGCACCGGGCGATCGAGCCCCTGCACTCGCAGCACTACTTCTCCCCGGAGCTCGACGAGCACCTGGTCGCGGTCGGCCTGCGCCCGGGGCGGATGACCTACTTCGCCGGCCGCGCGGCCCCCATGGGGGCGGTCTCCCCGGGCGTGGTCACCGCCACCTTCTACAACTTCGCGCCCGCCCTGGTCGCCCGGCACGTGCCCCGCTGCTGGAGCCTGGCCACGCCCGAGCAGGTCGTCGCCGCCCGGTTCACCAGCGCCGGCGCGTCGCTCACCCGGCTGCTGGGCGACACCCCCACCGCCGACGTCGTCGAGCTCGGCGACCTGCTCGCCGAGGCCTGCACGGTGCTCGCCCCCGAGGCGCGTCCGCTCTACGCCGGGCACGCCGACCTCGCGTGGCCCACCGACCCGGTCACCCGGCTCTGGCACGCGGTCACCCTGCTGCGCGAGCACCGCGGCGACGGCCACCTGATGGCCCTGCAGCTGCACGGGCTCTCCGGCCTGGAGGCGCTGGTGACCCACACCGCGACCGGCCGCGGGTTCACCGTCGAGGCCGCCCAGCGCACCCGCGGCTGGTCGGCGCAGGAGTGGGGGGTGGCCCAGGACGCGCTCGTCGCCCGGGGCCACCTCGACGAGCAGGGATCCCTGACCGAGGACGGCACGGCCCTGCGCGGGGCCGTGGAGGAGGCGACGGACACGATGAGCGTGGAACCCTTCGAGCACCTGGGGGTCGAGCGCACCGAGCGGGTGGTGCAGCTGGCCAAGGGCATGGCCCGCACCCTGGTCGGCAACGGGGCCTACCCGGCCGGCGTGCTGGCGGGGGGTTCGCGGTGAGCGCCCACGGGCACGAGTCGACCGCTGCCGCCCGGCTGCCCTTCCCCGAGGTCGCCGCCGCCGACGCGGCGATCGCCGAGCGGATGGCGGCCCGGCGTGGGGGCGAGCTGTCGGCGCTGGACAAGCTGCTCCTGCACAGCCCACCGGTCGCCGACGGCTGGAACGAGCTGCTGGGCGCACTGCGGCACAAGTCCTCCCTGGCCGCGGACCTGCGCGAGCTGGCCATCCTGCGGGTCGCCGTGCTCAACAACGCGGCCTTCGAGTGGGTGGCGCACAAGGAGGCCGCCCGGCGGGCCGGGGTCACCGACGCCCAGATCGACGCGCTCTACGACATGGACCCGGCCCAGCACTTCGACTACCGGCAGAACCTCGTCCTCGAGCTGACCGACACCGCCACGTTCGAGATCGCCGTGCCGGACCTGCTCTTCCAGCGGGTGCGGGCGGAGTTCAGCGAGCGCGAGATCGTCGAGCTGATGGTGACGATCGGCGGCTACGCGATGGTCAGCCGGTTCCTGGTCGCCCTGCAGGTGCCCCCGCCCGAGGGCGAGGTGGGGTCCAGCTAGGGCCTGACCAGCAGGACCCGGTTGGCGTCCTGGGCGGTGAGCTGCCACCCGGCGGCCACCGCCTGGGCGACCAGGGGTCGGTCGGGCATGAGGAGCAGGCAGTCGACGCCCTCGTCGGCCAGGGTGTCCAGCGCACCGTCGGCACCGCGCATCAGACGCTCGGTGCCCATCAGCGTGGCCACCCCGTAGACGTCGTTGCGGCCGTCGGCGGAGATCAGCACGCCGTCCGCACCGCGGAGAAGAGTCAGCAGGCCGCCGTCGTCGTACTCGTTGAGCACCCGGCACCCGTCCGGGATCGCCGCGATGGTGGCCTCGGTCGGGAACAGCGGTCCGGGTCGACCGAAGTCGGCCGCGTTGGCGAGGGCCACGCCCAGGACGGCGGCGCCGACGGCCACCGGCAGGGTCACCGCCAGCCGGCTCACCAGCCAGGGCGTGCGGGCCGGTCGCACCACCGGCAGGACGGCGGCCACCGCGGGCACGGCGACCAGGAGCGCCATGGGGGAGAACCGGGCGGCGGTCACCCCGCCGGCGACGAGCACCGCGACCGCGCCCACCCAGAACGGCAGCCAGACCGGGGTCCCTCCCTGCCCGGCCGACCGCCGCCAGGCGCCGAGCAGCGCGGCCAGCGCGGCCGCCGCGGCGACCCAGGTCAGCACCAGCATCGGCTTGGCACGCCAGAGCGGAGCCCACTCGTCGATGATCTCCACCGAGGCGCCGGCCGTGTGCCCGGCCGCCGCGACGATGCCGGTGCCCAACGGCGAGGCGAGGCAGCCCAGGCCGACCGCGACCAGGACGACGAGGGGCCGACCCAGCCGGGTGAGGGCGGCGGTCCAGCTGCTGCGGGCGCGCACCACGTCGCGGAGCGGCCCGACCGCCACGGCGACGGCGACCCCGCCCCCCACCGCGGCCAGCCCGCTCAGCGCGGCGAGGTGCACGTTGACCCAGAGCGCGGTCAGGGCGGCGAGCGCCGGGGCGCCGAGGACGAGCGACCGGCGGCCGGTGCCCCCGAGCACGGACCAGGACAGCCCGACCACGAGGACCGCCGCGGCGTAGCTCAGCGACTGCGGACGGGCGGAGAGCCAGGGGATGACGGGGACGAGCGCCACCGTGGCCACCACGGTCAGCTCGGGGGTGAGGGCGCCGAGGCGGCGTCCCACGACGGTGGCCGCGATCCCGACCGCACCCACGGTGAGCACGGTGAACAGGCCCAGGGCGGTCCAGCCCCCCAGGACCCACGCCCGCTCGACCAGCACGTCGTAGAGCCAGGAGTTCGGGTGCCACGGAGTGCCGGCGGCGTCCCAGCTGTCGTTCTCCACGAGGGAGGTCGTCCGCCGGGCCAGCACCTCGGCACCGGTGGTGATCTGCCAGTAGGTGTCGCCCTCGGCGAAGGTGGTCGCTCGGGCGATGCCGGCGAGCACGAACGGGAGCGCGCCGAACAGCAGCAGCGCATCCCGGTGCCGCCGGGCCCGGGCCAGGGCTCGGCGAACCCTCGACGGCCGATCCACCCCGGGCGCTCCGGGCTGGACGGCGGGGGTGAGCGTGGCGGTCACGGGGGTCCTCGGGTCGTGGGGCGTCCCGCACCTGATCGGCACCGCCGCCGGCGCACTTGAGCCCCGCCCGGGTCAGGCGGTGACGGCCTCCCGGTCCGGCGTCCTCGGCCGGACGGCGACCAGCGGCAGGAAGAGCTGCACCAGCGGGCCGATGGCCACCGCGTAGAGCACCGTGCCCACCCCGACCGTGCCACCGAGCAGCAGGCCGACGCCGAGCACGGTGATCTCCAGGCAGGTGCGCACCAACCGCACGCTGCGGCCGGTGCGGGCCACCAGCCCCGTCATCAGCCCGTCGCGGGGTCCGGCGCCGAACGCGCTGGCCAGGTAGGTGGCCCCGGCGAACCCGTTGAGGACGACGCCGCCCACGAGCAGCCCGGAGCGCAGCCACAGGGACTCGACCGGGGGCAGCACCGCCAGGCCGGCGTCCACCGCGACGCCGATCACGACGACGTTGCTCACCGTGCCCAGCCCCGGCCACTGCCGCAGCGGCACCCAGAGCAGCAGGACGAGGGCACCGACGGCGATCACCACCGTGCCGAAGGACCAGCCCAGCTGCTCGGCCAGGCCCTGGTGGAGCACGTCCCACGGGTCCAGCCCGAGGTCGGCGCGCAGCACCATGGCCATGGAGAAGCCGTACAGGGCGAGGCCGGCGTAGAGCTGCACGAGCCGGCGGGGGAGGCGGCCGGCGCGGAGCTGCTGGCGCGGGGTGAGGACGGGCGGTCGGGTCACGCCACCCAGGGTGGACCGCTCGGAAGGCATCCGGAGCAGTCCACGGTGGACCGCTGGACTGCTCCGGTCGGGTGGTGTTCACCCGATCCACAGCGGGCCGGGGCGATCACGGCACTGCGACGTGCCACCATGGACGACGGCCCCGACGGGTGGGCCCGGACCGGGGGAGGTGGCGCGCGATGCGCAGCGAACCTCCCAGTAGCAGTCCCGAGGTCCCCGCAGCCTGACGCCGCCGACGCGTCGCGCGCGGGACCCCTCCGACGTCCCTCACCCGCACCGTCCCCGGGAGTCCGTCGTGGCCGATCGCCGCCGTCCCCAGCTCACCGCTCCGCTCACCGCCCTCAGCACGCTCACCCGGCGTCCTCGGCCCGCAGGCTTCGCGCCCGAGCCGGTGACCCGGCTGGAGCTGCCCGGTCGGGCGCCCAAGCTCATCGACAACGCCGTGTACAGCAACGGCAAGCGCGTGGACACCCCGGAGTCCCCGGCCGAGAGCCAGGCGTGGCTGCGGTTGACCGACGGCTTCGCCGAGAACCGGCTGGCGTGGCTGGGGCTGTACCGGCCCGAGCCCCACCAGGTCGGCGAGCTCGCCGAGCTGTTCGACCTGCCCGAGCTGGCCGTCGAGGACGCCATCCACGCCCACCAGCGGCCGAAGTTCGAGCGCTACGGCGAGACGCTGTTCGTCGTCCTCAAGGCCGCCCGGTACCTGGACGCGCGCGAGGAGGTCGAGTTCGGCGAGCTGCACCTGTTCCTGGGGCGCGACTTCGTGATCACGATCCGGCACGCCGAGTCCCCGGACCTCGCCCGGGTGCGGCGGCGGCTGGAGAGCGACCCCGAGCTGCTGGCCAAGGGCACCGAGTCGGTCCTGTACGCGATCCTGGACGCCGTCGTCGACGGGTACCTGCCGGTGCTCGCCGGGCTGGACAAGGACATCGACGAGATCGAGCTCGAGGTCTTCCGCGGTGACCCGACGGTGTCCCGCCGCATCTACGAGCTGTCCCAGGAGGTGCTCGACGTGCAGCGGGCCACCGCCCCGCTGACCGGCATCTGCGCGGCGATCACCGCCGGGTTCGAGAAGTACGGCGTGGACGAGGAGCTGCGGGCCAGCCTGCGGGACGTCGCCGACCACGTCACCGGGATCAACGAGCGGGTGGACGCCTTCCGGTCGCAGCTGCGCGACATCCTCACCGTCAACGCCACCCTGGTGGCCCAGCGGCAGAACGAGGAGATGAAGACGCTGTCGGAGACCTCGATCGCCCAGGGGGAGGAGGTCAAGAAGATCTCCGCCTGGGCCGCCATCCTCTTCGCCCCGTCGCTGGTGGGTGGGGTCTACGGGATGAACTTCAAGCACATGCCGGAGCTGGAGTGGCAGTTCGGGTACCCGGTCGCGCTGGCCCTGATGTTCGGCGTCAGCTTCACCCTGTACGTGATCTTCAAGCGCCGGGACTGGATCTAGGCGTAAGCTCCGCCAGTACAACTGCACAGGGGGTGATTGGTCTCGACTTCGGTCGGGTCACCAGGGGAAGCGAGCCGAGGAAGCCAACGATGAGCTCGTTAACCACGCGTTGGAAAACACACAAGCGCCGACTCCAGTCAGCGCGACTTCGCTCTCGCTGCGTAAGCAGCCAGAGTGAGTCTGTCAGCCCGGGTTCTGTCATCGGCCCGGATCCTGGCATCAGCTAGATGACTCACCGTGCTGGTCGGTCGCGGACCGGCACGGGACACCCCACAGCGACTGGGCCTGTCGTCCCGACCTGTTCGTGGGATCGGGAAGGTCGAGCAGGGACTACGCGGACTGCGCTCGGAGAAGCCCTGGTCGCGCGTCGAAGGACGCGGGTTCGATTCCCGCCACCTCCACCATCACAGCACCACCCCTTGCAGAGTCGGCAGAGCCCGGACGGTCCACGGACCGCCCGGGCTCTGCTGCGTCCTGGGCCAGTACGGTCGGTGGTCATGACCTCGGACATGGCTGCCCAGCACGACGCCACCGTGGCGATGGTGGCGCAGCGGGTGGCGATGGGGGACGCGCCGCACGTGCCGCGCCCGCTGGACCACCTGGTGGTGGTGCCGCGTCGGCACGTCGAGGCCGTACAGGCCGAGCTCGTGGCCGCCGGGTTCCGCATCGACGGGGTGCGGCGGGGGCTGCGGCGGGCCCGGGTCGAGTTCTCGCGCATCGACGCCGCCGACGTCGAGACCGCCGACGCCTTCACCCGGGAGATCCTGGACGTCGTGGGCCGGCACGGCGGCGAGTACGACGGCTGGGCCGGCTACCTCGCCGCGGACCCCGCGGACGACTGAGGCCGAGGGTGCGTGGCCCCTCGGTCCCAGGCGGCAGCCACGGACCACACGACGCCGTCCCGGTCGAGCGCGCCAGCGGGATCACGCCCACCCTCGCGCCAGCAGCAGCGTGGGACGTCGAGGAGCACCTGCCTCCAGTGGCGCCCCAGGGCTCGGGGACGACCCGTCCTGGATCCTGAGGCGCCACTCGGTGGACGCGAGCCCGGTCAGGCGCAGACGTACTCGGCGAGGTGCTGGCCGGTGAGGGTGGCGCGGTCGGCGACCAGCTCGGCCGGGGTGCCCTGGAAGACCACCCGGCCGCCGTCGTGGCCGGCGCCGGGGCCGATGTCGATGATGCGGTCGGCGTGGGCCATGACGGCCTGGTGGTGCTCGATGACGATCACCGACCTGCCGGAGTCGACCAGCCGGTCGAGCAGGCCGAGCAGCTGGTCGACGTCGGCCAGGTGCAGGCCGGTGGTGGGCTCGTCGAGCACGTAGACGGTGCCGCCCTCGCCCATCTGCGTGGCCAGCTTCAGCCGCTGCCGCTCGCCGCCGGACAGCGTGTTCAGCGGCTGGCCGAGCGTGAGGTAGCCCAGGCCGACGTCGACCATGCGGGCCAGGACCTTCTGCGCCGCGGGGGTCTTCGCCTCGCCGGTGCCGAAGTAGTCGTGGGCCTCGGAGACGGGCAGCGCGAGCACCTCGGCGATGTTCTTGCCGCCCAGCGTGTACTCGAGCACGGCCGCCTGGAACCGCTTGCCCTCGCACTCCTCGCAGGGGGTGGAGACGGTGCCCATCGTGGGGATCTCGGTGATGATCACCCCGGCGCCGTTGCAGGACGGGCAGGCTCCTTCGGAGTTCGCGCTGAACAGCGCCGGCTTGACCCCGTTGGCCTTGGCGAACGCCTTGCGCACCGGCTCGAGCAGGCCCGTGTAGGTGGCCGGGTTGCTCCGCCGGGAGCCCTTGATGGCGCTCTGGTCGATGCTCACCACGCCCTCGCGACCGGCCACGGACCCGTGCACCAGCGAGCTCTTGCCCGACCCGGCCACCCCGGTGACCACGGTCAGCACGCCGAGCGGGATGTCGACGTCGACGTCCTGGAGGTTGTGCGTGCTGGCGCCGCGCACCTCGAGCACCCCGGTCGGCGTGCGGACCTCGGACTTCAGCGTTGCCCGGTCGTCGAGGTGCTGGCCGGTGAGCGTGCCGCTGGCGCGCAGGCCCTCGAGCGAGCCCTCGTAGACGACCTCACCACCCGCGGTGCCGGCGCGCGGACCGATGTCGACGACGTGGTCGGCGATGGCGATCGTCTCGGGCTTGTGCTCGACCACCAGCACGGTGTTGCCCTTGTCGCGCAGCTGCAGCAGCAGGGTGTTCATCTTGCCGATGTCGTGCGGGTGCAGCCCGATCGTGGGCTCGTCGAAGACGTAGGTGACGTCGGTCAGCGAGCTGCCCAGGTGCCGGATCAGCTTGGTGCGCTGGGCCTCGCCGCCGGACAGCGTGCCGGCCGGCCGGTCCAGCGACAGGTAGCCCAGCCCGATGTCGGTGAAGGCGTCGAGGGTGTCGCGCAGGCCCTGCAGCAGCGGGGCCACGCTCGGCTCGTCGAGGGCGCGCACCCACTCGGCCAGGTCGCTGATCTGCATCTGGCACAGCTCGGCGATGTTCTTCCCGGCCACCAGCGAGGAGCGCGCGGTGTCGTTGAGCCGGGTGCCGTCGCAGTCGGGGCAGGTGGTGAAGGTGACCGCCCGCTCGACGAAGGCGCGGATGTGCGGCTGCATCGCGTCGACGTCCTTGCTGAGGAAGGACTTTTGGATCTGCGGGATGATGCCGAGGAAGGTCAGGTTGATGCCCTCGACCTTGATCTTCGTGGCGTCCTGGTACAGCAGGGCGCGCAGCTCGCGCTCGGGCAGGTCGCGGATCGGCACGTCGCAGTCGAACAGGCCGCAGCCGCGCAGGATGCGGCCCTGCCAGCCGTCCATCGACCAGCCGGGGATCTGCAGCGCGCCCTCGTTGATCGACTTCGTGTCGTCGTAGAGCGCGCTGCGGTCGAAGTCGGTGACCGAGCCGCGGCCCTCGCACCGGGCGCACATGCCGCCCTGCACGAAGAACTCCTTGCGCTCGGGGGCCTTGCGGGCCTCGGGGGCGCCCTTCTCGACGGTGAGCCCGCCCTTGCCGCTCATCGTCGCGGTGTTGAACGAGAACGCCTGCGCCGAGCCGATGTGCGGGGTGCCGATCTTGGAGAACAGGATGCGCAGCAGGGCGTTGACGTCGGTGGCGGTGCCCAGCGTCGAGCGCGGGTTGGCGCCCATGCGCTCCTGGTCGACGATGATCGCGGTGGTCAGGCCGTCGAGCAGGTCGACGTCGGGCCGCGCCTGGCTGGGCATGAAGCCCTGCAGGAACGCCGGGTAGGTCTCGTTGATCAGCCGCTGGGACTCCGCGGCGATGGTGGCGAAGACCAGCGAGCTCTTGCCCGAGCCGGAGACGCCGGTGAAAACGGTGAGCCGGCGCTTGGGGATCTCGACGTCGACGTCCTTGAGGTTGTTCTCGCGGGCGCCCACCACGCGGATGAGGTCATGGCTGTCTGCTGGGTGCTCCACGGCGTGCTGTCTACCGCATGCGGGCGACAATTCCGACCCGGTCACATCCGCTCGGGCCGGCTCGTCAGGAGGGTGTGCGCATGGTCGAGGAGTTCGAGGCGGAGCGGCCCAGGCTGGTCGCGCTCGCCGCCCGGGTGCTGGGGGACCGGGCCGAGGCCGAGGACGTCGTCCAGCAGGCCTGGCTCCGGCTGGACCGCACCGACACCGAGGTCCTCGACCTACCGGCCTGGCTGACCACGGTCACCACCCGGCTGTGCCTGGATCGGCTCAGGGCCCGCACCCCGGTGCCGGTGGCGGAGGTCGACGACGTCCCGGACACCGCGCTCGACCCGGCCGAGGAGGTGGCGCTGGCCGACACCGTCGGGGTGGCGCTGCAGGTGGTGCTGGACCGGTTGCCGCCGCGGGAGCGGGTGGCCTTCGTGCTGCACGACAGCTTCGGCTTCGAGTTCACGACGATCGCCGCCGTCCTGGACACCACCCCGACCGCGGCCCGCAAGCTCGCCTCCCGGGCCCGCGCCCGGATCGCCCAGCCGGCCGCGGAGGACCGGCTGGCCGACTGGGTCGTGGTGGACGCCTTCATGGCTGCCGCGCGCGGGGGAGACCTGGCCCGGCTGCTGGAGCTGCTGGCCCCGGACGCCGGGGTCACCGCCGACGCGGCCGCCCTCCAGGCGGGCACCCCGGAGCGGATCGACGGGCGGGAGGCGGTCGCCGGCTTCTTCGACGGCAGCGCGCACGCGGCCCTGCCCGTGCTGGTGGAGGGCCGCCCCGGTTATGCCTGGTACCACCGCGGCGAGCCGACGGTGGTCTTCGACTTCACCGTGGCCGACGGGCAGGTCACCGGCATCGTCTTCCGGGCGGAGGCCGCCGTGCTCGCCGAGGTCGCTCGACGGTCGGTCACACCGGCGGGCCCGCCGTCGTCACAGGACCAGAGCACCCCCACGACGACGGAGGACCACCGATGAAGACCATGACCTGCGCCCAGCTCGGCGGGCCCTGCGACCTGGCGCACCGCGGCGAGGACGCGAACGCCGTCATCAACGCCCAGGACCAGCACCTGAAGGAGCGCGAGGCGGCCGGCGACGCCGCCCACCAGTCGGCACGCGACGCGATGAAGGGCCGGTGGCGGCACCCCAAGAAGTCGATGGACTGGTACCGGGCGATGCAGCAGGCCTTCGCCGACCTGCCGACCGACTAGACCTTCACGACCATCTTGCCGGTGTTGGCACCGCGCATCATCGACAGGAACGCCTCGACGGTGTTCTCGACGCCCTGGACCACGGTCTCGTCGTAGGCGATCTCCCCGTCGGCGAACCAGCCGGTCATGTGCTCGCGGAACTCGGGCGCGACGTGCGCGTAGTTGCCCAGCGTGAAGCCCTTCAGGGTCAGCCCGCCCTTGATGATGTTCATCATGTTGCGCGGCCCGGCCGGCGCCTGGTCGGCGTTGTACCCGCTGATCGCGCCGCACAGTGCGGCCCGGCCGCCGTCGTTGAACACCGCGAGTGCCGCCTCGAGGTGGTCGCCCCCGACGTTGTCGAAGTAGACGTCGATGCCGTCGGGGGCCGCCTCGCGCAGCTGGTCCAGCACCGGGCCAGCCTTGTAGTCGAAGGCGGCGTCGTAGCCGTACTTCTCGGTCAGCAGGGCGACCTTCTCGGCCGACCCGGCCGACCCGACCACGCGGCCGGCGCCGAGCAGCTTCGCGATCTGGCCGACCGCCGAGCCCACGGCCCCCGCGGCGCCGGAGACGAAGACGGTGTCGCCCTCACGCAGGCCGGCGATCGCGGTCAACCCGACGTAGGCGGTCATGCCGGTCAGCCCGAGGACGCCCAGGTGCAGCGAGGCGGGGGCGCCGGGGATCTCCGGCAGCACGCGGAACCCGCGCGCGTCCTCCTGGACGACGTCGCGCCAGCCGAAGTTGTGCAGCACGAGCGCGCCGACGGGGTGGGCCTCGGACGTCGACTCGACGACCCGGCCGACCGCGCCACCGGTCATCGTCTCGCCGAGCGCGAACGGCGGGACGTAGCTCTTCACGTCGTTCATGCGACCGCGCATGTACGGGTCGACGGACAGGAACTCGTTGCGTACGCGTACCTGGCCGGGGGCGAGGTCGCCGTAGGTGACGGTGACGGTGGCGAAGTCCTCGGGCGTCGGCCAGCCCTGCGGACGGCGGACGAGCTGGATCTGGGTGCTCTCGGTCATGACGATCTCCTTCAGGATGCGAGCCCGGCGGCGAGCAGTGCGATGCCGAGCAGGGGAGGGGTGAGCTGGGTCAGGGCGGGCCGGGTCTTCGTGCGGTCGCTCGTCAGCAGGACGAGTCCTGCGGCCACCATCGAGCCGGCGCCGACGAACACGAGCGTGGCGCCGACGGCAGTGGAGCCGGTCGCCAGGACCACGATGCCGACCACGATCTCGACAGCCAGGAACAGGTTGTAGAAGCCCTGGTTGAAGGCCATCGACCGGGTCTCGCGGGCCTGCTCGGGCGTGGTGCCGAACGTGGCCCGGGCCTTCTCGCCGGTCCACACGAGGGACTCCAGCACGAAGATGTAGAGGTGCACGGCGGCTGCGACGCCGACCAGCACCAGACCTGCGACGACCACGCCGACCTCCGAGTTGTGGACTGACCGTTGCACCATAGCCACGCCCGGGGTACTTTTGCAACGCACGGTCCAGAACGAGGAGGAACCATGGCCCGACCGCAGGCCTACGACACCGCGACCGCCGTCCGGGCGGCCCGCGGCGTGTTCTGGACCCAGGGCTTCGAGGCCGCCTCGGTACCGGAGCTGGAGCGGGCCACCGGGCTGAACCGGTCGAGCATCTACCACGCCTTCGGCAGCAAGCGCGGGCTGTTCGACGCCGCGGTGCAGAGCTACCTCGACGAGGTCGTCCGCCCCCGGCTGGCCGTGCTCACCGGCGACGAGGTCGGCCCGGATGCGCTGGTCGAGTACCTCACCGGGCTGCGGGTGGCCATCGCGGCCGCCGACCCGGCCGGTGCCGGGCAGGGCTGCCTGCTGGTGAACGCCGCGACCGCGCCCATCGGCGGGGACTCCGCCGTCCGTTCGGTCGTGGCCGGGTACCGGGCCGAGCTGCGGACGGCGTTCGCGGCCGGCGTCCGGGCCCGCTTCCCCGACCGCGACCCCGACCCGCTCGCCGACACCTGCACCTCGCTGGTAGTCGCCGCGTTCGCCCTGGCCCGGGTGGACCCCGACGGCGCCGTCCGGTCGCTGGACGTCGCCCTCTCCCAGGTCGGCTAGACCTCCCCGCGCACCAGCTCGGCGGCCGTCACGAGCGCGCGCATCTTGCCGGCGGCCGACTCGCGCGGCAGGTACTTGAGGCCGCAGTCGCTGGAGAGCACCAGCTTGTCGACGTCCACGTGGTCCAGGGCGCGGCGCACCCGGTCGGCGATCTGCACCGGTGTCTCGACCTCGGGGGTGGACAGGTCCAGCACGCCCAGGGCGATGCCCTTCCCGCGCAGCGGCTCGAGCGTCGCCGGGTCCAGGTGCGACTGCGCCGTCTCGACCGACACGGCGTCGCAGGTGACGTCGGCCAGCTCGGGCAGGAACGAGTAGCCGTCGGGCCGCTCCGCCACCATGGCGGCGTACCCGAAGCAGAGGTGCACGTGGGTGGTGCCGGCCGCGCCCTCGAGCGCCCGGTTCAGCGCCTCGACGCCGTACTGCCGGGCGACGTCCGGGCGTGCCTGCAGCCACGGTTCGTCCAGCTGCACGACGTCGGCCCCGGCGGCGAACAGGCCGGCGATCTCGGCGCGGACGACGTCGGCGTAGGCCAGGGCCAGCTCGCGGTCGCTGCCGTAGTGGTCGTCCTGCGCCTGCTGGGCCATGGTGAAGGGGCCGGGGACGGTGATCTTGACGGCCCGGTCGGTGTGCGCCCGCAGGAACCGGACGTCGTCGGCCTGCACCGGGCGGGGCCGCGTGATCGGGCCGGTGATGCGGGGGACCGGGATGTCCAGGCCGGAGCGGTTGCGCACCGTGCCGGGGTTGTCCAGGTCGATGCCCTCGAGCGCGGTGGCGAAGTGGTTGGAGTAGGACTCCCGCCGGATCTCGCCGTCGCCGACGATGTCCAGCCCGGCCTCCTCCTGCGCACGGATGGTGACCAGGGTGGCGTCGTCCTGGGCCTCGGCGAGGTCGGCCTCGGGGATCCGCCACAGCTCGGCGGCGCGCACCCGCGGCGGGAACTGGTGGCCCAGCCGGTCGCGGTCGATCAGCCACCCGGGCTGCGGCAGGCTCCCGACGACGGTGGTGGGCAGCTTCGGCAGCGGGCGGGGCATGCCGACGATCCTGCCCGACCGCAGGGCTGTCCCCGCCGTCGGCCGTGGGCCAAGGTGGTCCCCGTCACCCCATCCGGCTCGACGAGGAGCTGCTCGTGATCCAGAACCCGTTCTACTCACCCGAGGTGCAGGGCGCCTACCAGCTGCACTCGCTGGGGTCCTTCGACCTGGAGGAGGGCGGCACCATCCCCGACCTCCAGCTGGCCTACGCCACCTACGGCGAGCTGAACGCCGACAAGAGCAACGCGATCTTCATCTCGACCTGGTTCAGCGGCACCCACGCCACGTGGTGGCAGGTGTACATCGGCGAGGGGCGGGCGCTGGACCCCACCAGGTACTTCATCGTGGTCGTCAACCAGATCGGCAACGGCCTCTCGACGTCCCCGCACACCACCGACGACCCGAGCATCGCGATGTCGAGGTTCCCGCACGTCACGATCGGGGACGACGTCCGCGCGCAGCGGCAGCTGACCCAGGAGCTGTTCGGCATCGAGCGGTGGGCACTGGTCACCGGCGGGTCGATGGGGGCGCAGCAGACCTACGAGTGGGCGGTCCGCTACCCCGAGGCCGTGCTGCGCGCGGCACCGATCGCGGGCACCGCGCAGAACACCCCGCACGACTTCCTGTTCACCCAGACGCTCATGGACGCGATCACCTCGGACCCCGGGTGGAACGGCGGGGAGTACGCGTCGCACACCGATGTCGCCGCGGGCCTGGCCCGGCACGCCGACATCTGGGCGATCATGGGCCTGTCGACGGAGTTCTGGCGCTCGGGCTTCTGGCGCGGCATCGAGCTGCCCGACGTCAGCTGGGACACCTTCCAGGAGTTCCAGGAGCGGTTCACCCGGGCCGTGTTCGGCGCGATGGACCCCAACGCGCTGCTGAGCATGGGCTGGAAGTGGCAGCGCGGGGACGTCGCCCGGCACACCGACGGCGACCTGGCTGCTGCCCTGGGCCGGATCACCGCGAAGACCTTCGTGATGCCCATCGACGAGGACATGTTCTTCCCGCCCCGCGACTGCCGCCGCGAGGCCGAGCTGGTCCCCGGGGCGGAGGTGCGGGTGTTGCCCAGCATCGCCGGCCACTTCGGCCTGTTCGGCTTCGAGCAGACCTACCTGGACGCCGTCGACGCCAACCTGCGGGAGCTGCTGGCCACCGAGGTCTGAGAAATCGGTCGCGCCCCGGACCGGCATCCGGCACGGTCGGGTCCGTGGAACGCACCGTGGAGGTCGCCGACGGGGTCGAGCTGTGGGTCGAGGAGCGGGGTGACCCGCGGTCACCCGCCGTCCTCCTGGTGATGGGGGCGGCGTCGTCCGGGCTGTTCTGGCCCGAGGCGCTGGTCGACCGGCTGGCCGCGTCCTGCCGGGTCGTGCGGTACGACCACCGCGACACCGGCCGGTCGACCGCCGGCAGCTCCTACGCGCTGCGCGACCTGGCCGGTGACGCCGTCGCGGTGCTCGACGGGCTGGGCATCGACCGCGCGCACGTCGTCGGCATGTCGATGGGTGGCCTGCTGGTCCAGCTGCTGCTGATCGACCACCCCGACCGGCTGCTGTCCGCGACGCTGTTCTGCACCGGCCCGCTCGGCGGCGCACCCGGGGACCCGGCGCCGGGCCCCTCCGACGAGCTGCTGCAGTTCTGGGCGACGATGGGCGAACCCCGGGACGACGAGGCCGAGCTGGCCTGGCGGGTCGAGCACTGGCGGCTGCTGCACGGCGACGGCGTGCCGGTCGACCCCGCCGAGTTCCGCGCCCAGGAGCTGCGGGTGGCCGAGCACTCCGGCGGGCTGCTGCCGGCCACCGCGCACGCCACCGCCGACCAGTCCGGGCTGGCGCGCGGCGCCGAGCTGGCGTCGGTCGCCGTCCCGGTGCTGGTGGTCGAGGCGCCCGCCGACCCGGCCTACCCGCCGCCGAACGCGCAACGGCTGGCCGCCGCGATCCCGGGCGCGCGGGTGGTCACGGTGCCGGGCATGGGCCACGCCCTGCCCGCCGCCGTCCTCGGCCCGCTGGTCGACGCGGTCGAGGCGCACCTGGCGGGCTGAGCGTCAGCTGCGCGGCTGGGGGCGGTTCTGCGGGCCGCGGGGTGCCGCGAAGCCCTGGGTCGGGGGGCGGCCCGCCGGGGTCACCCGCGGCAGCTCGCTGGTCAGCAGCCGCACGTGCCTGCGGCGGCCGGGTCGGCGGGCGGCCAGGAAGTCCAGCGCGATGGCCGCCGTCCAGGACTGGTCCTTGCTGCCGAGCTGCTCGCCGGTGATCGGCTCGTAGTACTCGGCGAAGTCGCAGTCGACCAGCTGGGCCAGCCCGGCCAGCCGCAGCGAGTTCGCCGCCTCCTGCTCACCGGACCGGTTGAGCGCCCAGGCCATCAGCCAGTTGAGCACCGGCCACTGCGGGCCGCGCCAGTAGGTGCGCTCGCGGAAGTGGGGCGAGGCCGGCGACACCGAGGGGACGACGGGCCAGCGGAGCCGGGAGTGCCCGCACCAGCGAGGGCCCAGCAGCAGGTCCCGCTGGGCCTTGATGAGGGCGTCGTCCCCGCCGCAGATCAGCGGGGCGAACCCGGCAGCCGAGTCGACGTCCAGGTAGCCGCCGGTGCGCAGGTCCAGGTCGCGGGCCAGCCCCGTGTCGGGGTTCACCGACCGCAGCACGCCGGTGCGGAACCGCCGAGCGATCGCCCGGGACTCCTCGATGCCGGCCGGGTCGACGCCCAGCTCGGAGCCGAGGTCGGCCAGCAGGTCCGACGCCGCGGCCAGCAGCGCCGAGACCAGGACGTCGCCCACCACGAAGTCGCCGGTCGCCCGGTAGGCGGCGTCGTCGTAGCGCGCCCGCACCTTCTGCTCGACCAGCCACAGGTAGCGGGCGTACTCGGCGTCCGAGGGACGCTGCGACGGGTCGGCGACGTGCGCGAGGTCGCGGCGGACGAACGGCGGCATCTCGGGACCGGGGTGCACGTGGGAGTAGGGGGCGTCCCATCGGGGCGAGTCGTCCATCCCCGACTCCCAGCCGTGGTGGATCTCGACCAGCCCGTGGGAGTACGGGTCGCGGGCCGTGGCCAGGTAGCGGTGCCACGCCAGCCAGCGCGGGAAGGTCTCGACGACGAACGCCTCGGCCAGCTCCAGGTCGGCGCCGCCCTTGCGCCGGGCGTCGTGCAGGATCCGGGACAGCGCGACGACGTGGATCGGCGGCTGGGTGATGCCCGAGGTGAGCACCCCGGCCGGGCGGGCCGCGGCGACCTGGGTGCGCCAGCGGTCCGGGTCGGGGAAGTAGTCGCTGGGGGAGTGGAACAGGATGTGCGGGATCATCCCGGTCGACCACTGCCCGGTCAGCAGGGTGCGCAGCTCGTCCAGGGCGCGGGGCACCGACACGGTGGCGATGCCCAGCGCGACGAACCCGGCGTCCCAGCTCCACATGTGCGGGTAGAGGGTCGGCGAGGCGACGGTGAACCGGCCGCGGTCGTTGCCCTTGAGCACGTAGCCGGCGCGGCCGGCCATCAGCGCGATGTCGTTCGGGGTGGGCTGGACGACGGACATCGGTCTCCTGCGGCGACAGGGATGTGGGCTCGGCGACGCTGCCTGGGGTGATCCTGCCCGGTCGCCGCGCGTTCATCCGCAGGACGCCCACGTGGCTCCCGTCTCATCCGTCCGAGGATGCTGTGCGGCGTGCGCGGAACCCGTCGTCCCCCGGCTCGTTGAGACCCGCGTGATCACCGGGTTGGTGCGCGGCGTCGCCAGCGGGGTGCTGGGCACCGCACGGCGGTTCGTGCCCACCGACCGGGTCGTGGCGCCGTTGATCACGTTGCTCGTGGTGCTGGCCAACGTGATCGGGGCCGGCGTGGTGACCGTGCTGCTGCTCGGCGTGAACGGCGGGGCGGACGCCGAGTCCCCGACCGGCCGGCTGGTGACCGCGGTCGTGGGTGCGGGGTACCTCGTGCTCGCCGTCCCGGTCGGCGTCCTCTGGGGGCTGGGCAAGCAGCGACGCACCAACGCGTGGCTGTGGGCCGGACGCGACCCCGACCCCGACGAGGCGGTGATCGCGCTGCGGCTGCCCGCCGACATCGCCCGGGTGGTCGCGGTCGTCTGGGCGGTCGCCGCCGTCGGCATCGGGGTGGTCGCGGCGTCGGTCTACCCGGCAGCGCTGGTCGGTCTGCGCATCGGCATCTCCGTCGTCCTCGGCGGCGTCGTCACCGCCGGCGTCAGCTACCTGCTCGTGGCCCGGGCGGCCCGGCACATCACGGCGCGCGCCCTGGCCGCGCACCCGCCGGACCGCTCGCGCACGCTCAGCGTCCGCCGCCGGTTGCTGCTGGTCTGGGGTCTGACCAGCGGGGTCCCGATGGTCGGCCTGATCCTGCTGGTGGTCGACCCCACCGGGCAGGGCACGCCCGGCCGGTTCACCGCGATCTTCCTGCCCGGGGTGAGCCTGGTGGTCGGGCTGCTGGCCACCCTGCTCATCGCCCGCGCCGTCGGCTCGCCGCTGCGGCACCTGCGGCAGGCGGTCCAGCAGATCGGCGACGGCGCGACCGACGTCCGGGTGGTCGTGGACGACGCGGGCGAGATCGGCCTGCTGCAGACCGGGGTGAACACGATGGCCGCCGGGTTGGCCGAGCGGGAGCGGCTGCGCGACCTGTTCGGCCGGCACGTGGGCGACACGGTGGCCGCCCAGGCGATGGAGAACGGCATCGAGCTGGGCGGTGAGACCCGGACGGTCGCCGCCCTGTTCGTCGACGTCGCTGGCTCCACCGGGTTGGCGCAGCGGCTGGGCCCGCAGGAGATGGTCGGGCTGCTCAACCGGTTCTTCGCCGTCGTCGTCGACGCCACCTCGGCCGAGGGCGGGCTGGTGAACAAGTTCGAGGGCGACGCCGCGCTGTGCGTCTTCGGCGCGCCCGCGCAGCTGCCCGACGCCGCGGGCGCCGCGCTGCGGGCTGCCCGGGCGATCTGCACCGCGGTGGCCGACGCCGGCGAGGTGGAGGTGGGCGTCGGCGTGGCCTGGGGCGACGTCGTCGCCGGTCAGATCGGCGCGGACAGCCGCTCGGAGTACACGGTCATCGGCGACGCGGTGAACACCGCGGCCCGGCTCACCGAGCTGGCCAAGGACCACGACGGCCGCGCGGTCGCCGACGACGCCACGGTGCAGGCCGCCGACCCGGCCGAGCGCGAGCACTGGGCGCGGGCCGACGAGGTGGTGCTGCGCGGGCGCTCGGAGCCGACGGCGACCTGGGTGCGGCGCTAGTTCGAGCGGACGACGACCAGGACGTCCTCGCTCTGCAGCGTGCCGATCGCGGCGTCGTCGAAGCGCAGCGTGCGCCCGCCCCGGGTCACCGACAGGACGACGTCGCGCAGCTGCCGGGCGCCCATGCCGACCTCGGCGCTGGTCACCGTGCGCTGCACGAGGTCCAGCCCGTGGCCGGCGGTCAGCAGGTCCTCGACGACCGCGACCACCCGGGGGCTGTCGGTGGCCAGGCCCAGCAGCCGGCCCGACGTGGAGGAGGAGGTGATCACGGAGTCGGCGCCGGACTGGCGCAGCAGGCTGGCGTTCTCCTCCTCGCGCACGCTGGCCGTGATCGGCACGCTGGGGTTCAGCTGCCGCACGGTGAGGGTGATGAGGACGGCGGTGTCGTCGCGGTTGGCCGCCACCACGACGGCCCGGGCCTTCTCGATCGACGTGCGGCGCAGCACGTCGGCCCGCCCGGCGTCGCCGACGATGCCGGTGAAGCCGAGCGAGTTGGCCTCCTCGATCGCCGTCGGGCTGGGGTCGACGACGACGACGTGCTCCTTGTCGGTGCCGTTGGCCAGCAGGGCGCGGATGGCGCTGCGGCCCTTGGTGCCGTAACCGCACACGACGACGTGCTGGCGCACGGAGGACCTCCAACGACGGACCCGGAACTCCTCCCGGGAGCGCGCGGTGAGCGCCTCCAGGGTGGTCCCGATGAGGATGAGCAGGAACAGCACGCGCAGCGGGGTGATGATCAGGATGTTCACCAGCCGCGCGCTCGGCGTCACCGGCGTGATGTCGCCGTAGCCGGTGGTCGAGAGGCTGACCGTGGCGTAGTAGGTCGCGTCCAGCAGTGACAGCTCGTCGCCGTTGTTGTCGCGGTAGCCGGCCCGGTCGAAGTAGACGATCAGCACGGTGGCGACCAGGACGACGGTGGCGATGACCACCCGCTTGCCGACCTGGCGGAACGGCGACTCCTCGGTGTGCGCGAGCTGCACACCGCCGTGGTCGCTCAGCATGGGGTCGTCACCGCAGGGACAGTAGCGACGTCGGGTGCCCGGATCGCCCCGGCACACCCCGGACGGGTCACCCGGCGGCGGCCCGTTCCCGGTCGGCCAGCACCCGCTTGAGCACCTTGCCCGCCGCCGAGACCGGGATGACGTCGGTGAACACGACGTCCCGCAGCCGCTTGTACGGCGTCACCCGGTCGTTCACCGCGGCCATGACGCTCGCCTCGGTGAGCGCCGCGCCGGCCTCGTCGGCCCGCCGGACGACGTAGGCCACCGGCAGCTCGCCGGCCATCGGGTCGGGCCGGCCGACCACCGCCGCGCCCGCGACACCCGGTACCCCGACCAGGATCTCCTCGAGCTCGCGGGGGAACACGTTGTAGCCCTTGTGCAGCAGCATGTCCTTGGTGCGGTCGACCACGGCCAGGTAGCCGTCCTCGTCGAGCACGCCGACGTCGCCGCTGTGGAACCAGCCCTCGGCGTCGACCGCCTGCGCGGTGGCGTCGGGCCGGTGGGCGTACCCGGCCATCACCTGCGGGCCGCGGATGCAGATCTCCCCGCGCTCGCCCACGGGCACCTCCGTGCCGGTGTCCAGCGCCCGGATGCTGACCTCGGTGTCGAACACCGGCAGGCCCACGGTGCCGGCCTTGCGCAGCCCGCTGCGGGCGGCCGGGTTGCCGGTGGCCTGCATCGTCACCTCGGTGAGCCCGTACCCCTCGCCGATCACGGCCTGCGGGAACAGCGCCCGCAGCCGCTCGATCAGCGGGACGGCGAGCGGGGCGGCCCCGCTGGACAGCGTGCGCACGCTCGACAGGTCCACCTCGTCGATCCCCGGCACCTGCAGCAGCGCGGCGAACACCGGTGGGGCGCCGCCGATGCCGGTCACCCGGTGGGCCACGGCGTCGGCGACGTAGGCCACCGGGTCGAACCGGTCGTGGATGACGGTGCTCGTGCCGGCGAGGACCAGGCCGTTGAGGTAGCCGATCACGCCCATGGCGTGGAACCAGGGCGTCAGGTTGATCGCCCGGCCGGTGCCCAGGCGCACCGGGTACTCCTCCGCGGAGCCGACCTGGTCGAGGGTCACGTCGCCTCCGGCGTCCAGCGCCGGCAGCGACCCGGAGACCCAGCAGCCCGACTGCAGCACGTTGGTGACCACCTGCCGGTGCGGCAGCGACACCCCCTTGCTCACCCCGGTGGTGCCGCCGGTGTAGGCCAGGTGCGCCAGCGCGGTGGCCAGGTCGAGGTCGGCGTCCCGGTGGGCGTCGGTGGGGTCGGCGCGCAGCAGCTCGGCCAGCGACACCGCACCCTCGGGCAGCTCGACCGCCGCATCCGGGTCGGCGATCTGGGCCGGCCCGGTGACGACGACGGTCTGCACGGCCGTGTCGGCCAGCGCGACCCGGACAGCAGGCAGGCACGCCTCCCAGGTGACCAGCGTGCGGGCGCCGGAGTCGGCGAGCTGGCGGGCCAGCTCGGTCGGGGTCAGCAGCGGGTTGGTGGGGGAGAAGGTGGCCCCGGCCAGCAGGACGCCGTAGTAGACGGCCGGGTACTGCAGGCAGTTGGGCAGGTGCACGGCGACCACGTCGCCCCGCCCCACCCCGCGCTCGGCCAGCCCGGCCGCGACCGCGTGCGCCCGGCGACCCAGCTCGGTGAAGGTCAGCTCGACGCCGTGGTGGACGAACGCGGTGCGGTCGCCCCAGCGGCGCACGGCCGCCCGCAGCACGGAGCCGACCGGGACGGCCGGGTAGTCGAGGGTGCGGGGGAGCCCGGCGGGCCAGCGATCGGTCACGACCGACAGCGTGTCGCGGGTCACACGGGTTGTCGAGTCCGGGTGGCGCCCGGGGGCGAGGATGGGCCGATGGGCGACGGCAGCACGGCACTGGTCCTGGGCGGCGGCGGCATCACGGGCATCGCCTGGGAGATCGGGGTGGTGGCCGGGCTGGCCGACGCCGGGGTCGACCTGCGGACGGCGCGGCTGGTGGTCGGCACCTCGGCCGGCTCGGTGGTGGGCGCCCAGCTGCGCAGCCCGGCCCCGCTGGAGGACCTGTACGCCACCCAGCTGGGGCCCTCGGTCGAGACCGGTCCGCCCGCCGCGATGGGCCGCGGCACCCTGCTCCGCTTCGGGCTGGCGATGCTCCGGCACCGGCGCGACGAGCAGGCGTTCCGGGCCCGGCTCGGGGCGCTCGCGGTCGCCGCGGCCGCCGCGGGCCGCACCCCCACCGAGGAGGTCCGGCGCGCCGCGATCACCGCCCGGCTGACGTCGACGGAGTGGCCGCACGAACCGCTGACGATCACCGCCGTCGACGCCGCCACCGGGGTCTTCGAGACGTTCACCCGCACGTCCGGGGTCGACCTGGTCTCGGCGGTGGCCGCCAGCTGCGCGGTGCCCGGGGTCTACCCGCCCATCACGATCGGCGACCGCCGGTTCGTCGACGGCGGGGTGCGGTCGGTGGCCAACGTCGACCTGGCCGCCGGGTACGACCGGGTGGTGGTGCTGGCGCCCATCACCCGGGGCATCGGCCCGATGGCCGGGGTCGAGGACCAGGTCGGCGCGCTGCCGTCGCGGGTGGCGGTGGTCAGCCCGGACGCCGCGGCGAAGGCCGCGATCGGGAAGAACGTCCTGGACCCGGCCGCACGGGCCGCGTCCGCCCGGGCCGGGCGGGCACAGGCGGCCCAGGTCGCCGACCGGGTGCGCGAGGTCTGGGCGGGCTGACCGGGCTCGGGTCGCCGAGGTGGGCGATCGGGCGGATGATCTCGACTGGTTGAGAGTTGCAACGAGACGGGAACCAGTCATGACCAGCAGTGCCCAGGCCACCGCCACCCACCGGCGGGCGGTCACGAAAGCCGCGTCGCTGACCGCCGTCGGCGGCATCCTGTTCGGCTACGACACCGGCGTCATCGGTGGCGTGCTGCCCAACATCAGCGACGACTTCACCCTCGACACCCCGTTCCTGCAGGGCACCGTGGTGTCGATCCTGCTGGTCGGTGCGGCCGTGGGGGCGCTGGTCGCCGGGCGGGTGGCCGACACCCTCGGCCGGCGCCGGGCGATCATCGCGACCTCGCTGGTGTTCGTCGTCGGCCTGCTGCTGTCGATCGTCGCGCCGGCGTTCTGGGTGCTGCTGCTGTCGCGGTTCCTGATCGGCGTCGGCGTGGGGTCGGCGTCCTTCGTCGTCCCGGTGTACATCGGCGAGATCGCCCCGCCCGAGCGTCGCGGTGCGCTGGTCAGCCTCAACCAGCTGTCGGTGACCATGGGCATCCTGGTCTCCCAGCTGGTCGCCTACTTCCTGGCCGGCAGCGGCGACTGGCGGATCAGCGTGGGCCTGGCGCTGCTGCCCGCCGTCGTCCTGGGGCTGGGCATGATCCGCGAGCCCGAGAGCCCGGCCTGGCTGGTCCGGCAGGGGCGCGACGAGGACGCCCGCGCGGTGCTGCGCACGCTGCGCGACTCCGAGGAGGCGATCACCGAGGAGATCGACGACATCCGCGGCACCGCCACCGAGGAGGAGAAGGGCCAGCAGCGCTCGCTGCTGGCGCCCAAGCTGCGGCCGGCGCTGATGCTGGGCGTGACGCTGGCGATCGTGCAGCAGATCACCGGCGTCAACACCGTCATCTACTTCGCCCCGACCGTGCTGGAGAACGCCGGCCTGGGGCCGCAGGCCGCGTTGCTGGCGCTGCTCGTCGTGGGCCTGACCAACGTGGTCATGACGATCGTGGCGATCAAGGTGATCGACCGGGTCGGTCGGCGCGCGCTGCTGATCTGGGGCATGAGCGGCATGGTGCTGGGCCTGGCCGGCCTGGCCGTGGCGTTCCTGTTCGACATCGCCGGTGCCGGGGCGATCGCCACCACCGTGGTGCTGGCGTTCTACGTGGGCTCGTTCGCGGTCAGCCTGGGCCCGGTGGTCTGGCTGCTGATCAGCGAGATCTTCCCGCTCGCCGTGCGCGGCCGGGCGTCGTCGGTGGCCACGATGGCCAACTGGGTGGCCAACTTCGTCGTCGCCGTCAGCTACCTGTCGATCATCTCGGCGATCGGCGAGACGGCCACGTTCGGCGTCTACGCGGTGATCACCGTGCTGTCGCTGGTCTACGTGGTGAAGGCGGTCCCGGAGACCAAGAACCGCAGCCTGGCCGACATCGAGCGGGAGCTGTCCCCCGCCTCCTGACGGTCAGGGTTGACTGCCCGGGGTCGACCTGGCAGACATGCGGTCATGACGGACACGGTGCTCGCAGAGGTCTCCGACGGGGTCGGCGTGATCACGCTGAACCGCCCGGAGGCGAAGAACTCGATCGACCTGGCGACGACGAAGGCCCTCGCCGACGCGGTGGACGACTTCGACGCCCGCGACGACGTCGCCGTCCTGGTGCTCACCGGGGCCGGCGGCGTCTTCTGCGCGGGCATGGACCTCAAGGCCTTCTCCCGCGGCGAGCGGCCCTCGCTGCCCGGGCGCGGGTTCGCCGGGCTGACCGAGGCGCCGCCGAGCAAGCCGCTGATCGCCGCGGTCGAGGGCTGGGCGCTGGCGGGCGGGTTCGAGCTCGTGCTCGCCTGTGACCTGGTCGTCGCCTCCCGCGAGGCCCGGTTCGGCATCCCCGAGGTCAAGCGCTCACTGGTGGCGGCCGGCGGCGGGGTGCTCCGGCTGCCCAAGACGCTGCCCTACCAGCGGGCCATGGAGCTGGCGCTGACCGGCGACCCGATGACCGCCGAGGAGGCCCACCGGTTCGGCCTGGTCAACGCGCTCACCGAGCCGGGCGGGGCGCTGGCCGGCGCCCGCGAGCTGGCCGGCCGGATCGCGGTCAACGGCCCGCTGGCGCTGCGGGCGACCAAGCAGCTGGTCGCCGGCGCCGTCCGCTGGACCGACCGCGACCTCCTGGACCACCAGGTGACGGTGACCGAGTCCGTGTTCGCCTCCGCCGACGCCCAGGAGGGCGCCCGCGCCTTCGCCGAGAAGCGCGCCCCCGTCTGGCGCGGCGTCTGAACCTCGTCGAGTGACAGCTGAGCGCGGTCCGGGGTAGCCGCCGGCGACGCTGGGCTGTCACTCGACGCCTGTCCACAGGGCTTCCCCGCGTCGCCTGGTCTGCCGGCAGGCTGCTACGCGTGCCAGGACCCCGCCGACGGCCGTCGCTGCGGGGCCGCTGGTTCCGGGGGAGCGACGTCGTCCGGCGCGGACTGCTGACTCCCGGCCAGCTGCGTGGACCGGCCTGGCGCCGCGTCTTCCCGGACGTCTGCATCGATGCCACCTGCGACGTCGACCATGCCCTCCTGGCGCAGATCGCGGCCACCACCCTGGTGCCGGGGGCGGTGGTGACCGGCGCCAGCGCGGCGGTGCTGTGGGGGCTCACCGACCTCGCTGGCGTGGACGACCCCGTCGAGCTGACGGTCGCACCAGGGGCCCCGCGCCCCAGCTGTCCGGGTGTCCTGGTGCGGCGCCGTCCGCTCCCCACGACCAGCGCGGTGCGTCGTGGCGCGGTCCTCGTGGCCACCCCCGAGGTCGCCGCACTCGAGCTGGCCGGCCGGCTGGACCCGGTGGAGGCCGTCGTGCTCCTCGACCGCTGCGTGGCGGAGCGGCTGAGCACCCTGCCCGCACTCCGCGAGGCGGCGCTCGGGCTGACCGGTCGCGGGTGCCGGCGGGCGCGCGAGGCCGCCGACCGAGCCGACGGGCTGGCCGGGTCGCCCCAGGAGACGCGACTGCGGGTGGTGCTCGACGACTCGGACCTGCCGAACCCTGTCGCGCAGTTCGAGGTCCGCGTGGCCGGGCGATTCGTGGCCCGGGTCGACTTCGCCTGGCCGGACCGCCGCATCGCGCTGGAGTACGAGGGGGCCTGGCACACCACGCAGATCGCGGCCGACCGTCGACGCGTCGAGGCGCTGCAGGCGGCCGGCTGGCGGGTGCTGTTCGTGACGGCGGCCGACCTTCACCGTCCAGCGGAGCTGCTCGCCCGGATCCGGGCGGTCCTCACCGCGTCGAGTGGCAGCTGAACGTCGCCGCGACGACTCGTCAGCAGCGCTCAGCTGTCACTCGACGGGCTACACGGCGGGGTGGGCGACCAGGCTGCCGGCGGAGTGGTCCTTGCGCAGCTCGGTCTTGAGCACCTTGCCGCTGGGGTTGCGGGGGAGGGAGCCGACCACGGTGAACTCCCGCGGGCACTTGTAGCGGGCCAGCCGCTCGCGGCACCAGGCGGTGAGCTCGGCCGCGGTCGGCGGCGACGCCGGGTCGCGGGGGGCGACGACGGCCAGCGGCGCCTCGCCCCACCGGTCGTCGGGGACGCCGATCAGCGCCACCTCGGCCACGCCCGGGTGGGCGGCCAGGACGTCCTCCACCTCGGCGCAGTAGATGTTCTCCCCGCCGCTGATGATCATGTCCTTCTTGCGGTCGACGACGAAGTAGTAGCCGTCCTCGTCCTGGCGCACCAGGTCCCCGGAGTGGAACCAGCCGCCCTCGAAGGCCGCCTCGGTCTCGGCGGGCTTGCCCCAGTAGCCGCTCATCACCATCGGCGAGCGGTAGACGATCTCGCCGACCTCGCCCTGCGGGACGTCGCGCATCAGCTCGTCGACCACGCGGACCTCGACGTTGAGCATCGGGGTGCCGACCGAGCCCAGCTTGCGGATCGAGTCCTCCCCGCGCAGCAACGTGGTCACCGGGCTGCACTCGGTCTGCCCGAAGGCGGTCATCACCTCGGCCTGCGGGAACGTGTCGATCAGGGTGCGCAGCAGCGTGGTCGAGGCCGGCGCGGCACCCCAGCTGACCCGGCGCAGGCAGGACAGGTCGCGCTCGGCGATGCCCGGGACGGCGACGACGGCAGACCACATCGCCGGCACCAGGAAGATGCTGTTGACCCGCTCGCGCTCGATGAGGTCCAGGGTGGCGACCGGGTCGAACCCGCCGGACCGGAGCACCACCTGCGTGCCGCCCAGCAGCAGCGGCGGCAGCCCGCCGGCCAACCCGGCGATGTGGAACATCGGCGTGCCGGGCGCGTGCACCTTCTCCGTCGTCGGGTCGACCCCGTTGGTGACCACCTGGCTGAAGGCGTGCATGAGCAGGTTGCGGTGGGTCAGCACCGCCCCCTTGGGCCGGCCGGTGGTCCCGGAGGTGTACATGATGAACGCGGGCGAGGCCTCGTCGACCTCCACCTCGAGTGGGTCCGCGGACGCCGCGGCCAGGGCCGCCTCGTACTCCTCGCCGATCTGCAGCACCGTCGCCACGCCCGGGGCCTGGGCCCGTGCCGCGGCGGCCACCTCGGCCATCGCCCCGTCGACCACCAGGGCCACGGCGCCGCTGTCGGTGAGGGCGTACGCGACCTCGGCGGCCACCAGCCGGAAGTTCACCGGGACGACGACGGCGCCCAGCCGCACGCCGGCCAGGTAGGCCTCCCACACCTCCGGCCCGTTCATGGCCAGGACGGCGATGCGGTCGCCGGTGCGCACCCCCCGGTCGGCCAGCGCGTGCGCCAGCCGGGTGACCCGCTCGTCCAGCTCGGCGTAGGTGAGCCCGCGGCCCTCGAAGCGCAGGGCGACGGTGTCGGGGGTGGAGCGCGCGTGCCGCCCCAGCTGGGAGCTCATGGTCATGCCGCGCCAGCCGCCGTCGTGCCGGGTCTGCTGCACGGGTGCTCCCTCGGGTCGGGTTGTGGTGGGCGTCATGCTCACCCGCGCCATCGGTTACGGTCAACCCTGACTGTCACGCCCCGTCTGAAGGAGAACCATGGACGTCACCGACGCCGTCGCCGTCGTCACCGGAGGCGCATCCGGCCTCGGGCTGGCCACCGCCCGCCGCCTGCGCGAGGCCGGTGCCCAGGTCGTGCTGCTGGACCTCCCCACCTCGGCCGGTGAGAGCGTCGCCGCCGAGATCGGTGCGCACTTCGCCGCCGCCGACGTGACCTCCGAGGAGCAGGTCACCGCGGCCTTGGACCTCGCCGTCGAGCTCGGTCCGCTGCGCGTGGCGGTGAACTGCGCGGGCATCGGCAACGGCATCAAGACCGCCGGCAAGAAGGGTGCCTTCCCCCTCGACGCCTTCCAGAAGGTCATCCAGGTCAACCTGGTCGGCACGTTCAACGTCATCCGGTTGGCCGCCCAGCGGATGCTCGCCGTCGAGCTGCAGGGCGAGGAGCGGGGGGTGATCGTGAACACCGCCTCGGTGGCGGCCTTCGACGGCCAGATCGGCCAGGCGGCCTACTCGGCGTCCAAGGGCGGCATCGTCGGCATGACCCTGCCGATCGCCCGCGACCTGGCGAGCGAGGCGATCCGCGTCGTCACCATCGCGCCGGGTCTGTTCAACACCCCGCTGCTGGCCGGCCTGCCCGACGAGGCCAAGGCCTCCCTCGGTGCCCAGGTGCCGCACCCGGCCCGCCTCGGCGAGCCCGACGAGTACGGCCAGCTGGTCGCGCACATCGTGGCCAACCCGATGCTCAACGGCGAGGTCATCCGCCTCGACGGCGCCATCCGCATGGCCCCGCGCTGACGAGGGGGCCCGGAGGGTCCCCGAGGAAGCGCGGCACCGCCGGCCGACATGAACGGGCCGGCCGCAGGCCTGGGCGACGACGACGGGAGGGCGAAGCCCTCCCGTAGGAGCCGCAGGTCGCGCTCGTCGCAGCTCGCACCGGCCCGTGGCCGCGGTGTCGTCCGGAGGACGACGATGTCACAGCAGCTCCCTGGCCATCGACTTCCACAGCGCGACGTGGGGGTCGGTGGCCGGGGGACGGTCCTCGAAGGCGTAGGCGATCGCCACGCCGCGCATCGAGGTGAACAGCAGCTCCGAGACCACGGGGTAGCGCGGGGACGACGTGATGGCCGGCCCCCACATGCGGTCGCCCACCGCCCGGATGGCCGCGCGCAGCCGGCGCTCCTGCGGGCGCAGCGCGGCCCGCAGCGCCTCGTCGGTGCGGGCGGCGTTCCACAGCTCCATCGCGACCCAGAAGGGCGGCTCGAAGAACGTCGCCCAGATCAGCTCCACGCTGCGGTCGACCCGTTCGACGGGGTCGGTGATCGACGCGCTGACCTCGACGGCGCGGTCGGCGGCCTCGGTGAGCATGGTCTCGGCCAGGTGCGACGTCGCCGCGACCAGCAGCTCCTCGCGTGACGGGAAGTGGTGCAGCAGGCGCCCCCGCGACACCCCGGCCCGGGCCTGCACGGCCAGCGTCGAGGCGCCGGCGTAGCCGTCGGACACCAGGCAGGCGACGGCGGCGTCGAGGATGAGGGCGCGGCTGTCGGCGCTCCGCTCGCTCCGGCTGCGGGTCTCCATCGGACCAGTCTACCGGTCTGGCAGTCAGGGTTGACCGTTCGCTGACCCCACCGGAGGATGCGACCCAGCCCCACCCTCACCGACGAGAGGTGCCATCCCCGTGGACTTCGACGACACACCCGACGAGGCCGCCTACCGCGCCCGCGTCCGCGACCTCCTGGCGCAGCACGCCGGCGACCTGGTGCACCTGGACGCCGGGGAGGAGGCCGCCGACGCCGGCGAGCAGGAGCAGGCGCTGCGCCGCACCCAGCGCGTGCTGGCCGAGGCCGGGCTGGTCGGGGTCGCCTGGGCGGCCGAGCACGGTGGCCAGGGCGGCAGCCTGGCGCAGCAGGCGATCATCGGCCAGGAGCTCGCCCGGGCGAAGGTCCCGTCGCTGATCAACCACATCGGCATCGGCATGTGCGGGCCCACGGTCATCGCCCACGGCACGCCCGACCAGCACGAGCGCTACCTGGCCCGGCTGCTGCGCGCCGACGACGTCTGGTGCCAGCTGTTCAGCGAGCCGGCCAGCGGCTCGGACCTCGCCGCGCTGCGCACCACCGCAGTCCGGGACGGCGACGACTGGGTGGTCAACGGCCAGAAGGTGTGGACGACGCTGGCCCACGTCAGCGACCACGGCATCCTGCTGACCCGCACCGACCCCGACCGCCCCAAGCACGGCGGCCTGACCATGTTCGTGGTCGACATGCACGCCCCCGGCGTGACGGTGCGCCCGCTGCGCCAGATGGGCGGGCAGTCCGACTTCAACGAGGTGTTCTTCGACGACGTCCGGATCCCCGACACCGAGCGGCTCGGCGAGCCCGGCGAGGGCTGGCGGGTCGCGCTGACCACGCTGCTCAACGAGCGGGTGGCCGTGGGCGGGGGCGGCAACGACCTGGGCCTGTCGGTCGAGTCGCTGGCCCGGCTCGCCGCGGCCAAGCTGCCCGGGCTGACCGCGCAGCGGCAGGTGCTGGCCCGGCAGGCCGTCGGCCGGGCCGCCGTCGCCGCCCTGGGCAACCGGTACACCGGGTACCGCCGGCTGACCGCGATCAGCCAGGGCGGGCTGCCCGGGCCCGAGGCCAGCGCCGGCAAGCTGGCCGGCACCGCCGCGGCCAAGCTGGTGGCCGACGCCGGGGTCCGGCTGCTGGGTGACGACGCGGTCTTCGCCGTCGGCACCGGGGACGACGAGGCGGGGCGGTGGCAGCGCAACCAGGCCTGGCTGCCGGGCATCGCGATCGCCGGCGGCACCGACGAGGTGCTGCGCAACATCATCGGCGAGCGGGTCCTGGGCCTGCCGCCGGAACCCCGCGAGGACAAGCACCGCCCCTTCAACGCCTCCGGGAGCACTCGGTGAACTTCGACCTCGACCAGGACCAGCTCGACGCCGCGGCCGGCGCGAAGCAGTTCTTCACCGGCCAGGCCTCCCCGGCGCAGGCCCGCGCGGCCCTGGAGGACGGACCGCTCGCCCCCGGCCGGCGGGCGCTGGCCGACATCGGCTTCCTGGGCATCACCGTGGCGGAGGACGCCGGTGGCGCGGGCGGGTCGCTGCTGGACCTCGCCGTCGTCGCCGAGCAGGCCGGCGCGCAGCTGGCCGGACCGTCCCTGGTGACCGCGGCGCGGGCCGCCGTCCTGCTGGCCGACCAGCCGGAGCTGGCGGCGGCGCTGGCCGACGGGTCCCGCGCGTTCTGCGTGGTCGACGGCTCGGGTCCGGCCCTGGACGCCGTCGGGGCCGACACCTTCCTCGCCCTCGTCGACGGCGACCTCGTGGTGGGCGGCGGCGAGGTGACCACCGGCCAGCCGATGGACGCCACCCGCGGCCTGGGCGTCGTCACCCTGACCGACCCGCGGGTGCTGGTCGCCGGTGCCGCGGCGTTGTGGGCCAGGGCCCGGGACGTCGCGCTGGTCGCGCTGGCCGCCGAGGACCTGGGCACTGCCGGGAAGGCGGTCGAGGTCGGCGTGGCCTACGCCAAGGAGCGGCACGCCTTCGGTCGGGCCATCGGCAGCTACCAGGCTGTGAAGCACGGGCTCGTCGACGCGTGGGTCGGGGTCGAGCAGCTGCGGTCGCTGGTCTGGTGGGCCGCCTGGGCCGCCGACGCCGCCCCCGACGAGCTGCCGCTGGCCGCCGCGTCGGCGAAGGCGTTCGCCGCCGAGACGCTGGAGCGGGCCGCCGAGACCTGCATCCAGGTGCACGGCGGGATCGGCTTCACCTGGGAGCACGACGCCCACCTGTACTGGCGGCGGGCCAAGGTCGACCGGCTGCTGCTGGGCGACGCCGCCGAGCACCACGACGTCGTCGCCGGGCTCGTGCTGGCCGGGGCGCTCTCGTGAGCGACTGGACCCAGGTCTCGTACGCCGTGGACGGCGGGGTGGCCACGCTGACCCTGGACCGTCCCGACCGGCGCAACGCCTACACCGCGGTGATGGCCCGTGAGCTGGGCGAGGTGGCCGCGGCGGCCGACGCCGACGACGCCGTCCGGGTGCTCGTGGTGACCGGCACCGGCCGCGACTTCTGCGTCGGGGCCGACCTGCAGGGCGCCGGCACCTTCGACCGCAGCGCGCAGGCCGCCGAGGCCGGCACCATCGACGGGGTCGCGCGCGACTGGGGCGGCATCGGCGCCCTGCCCTTCGCCGCGTTGCGCAAGCCGGTGATCGCCGCGGTGAACGGGGCGGCGGTCGGCATCGGGGCCACGATGATCCTGCCGATGGACATCCGGATCGCGGGGGAGTCCGCCCGGTTCGGCTACGTGTTCTCCCGCCGCGGGATCGTGCCCGAGGCGGCGTCCAGCTGGTTCCTGCCCCGCGTGGTCGGCATCAGCCAGGCGATGGAGTGGGTGGCCACCGGGCGGGTGTTCGACGCCGCGGAGGCGCTGCGCGGGCGGCTGGTCTCCCGGGTGGTGCCCGACGCCGAGCTGCTGGACACCGCCTACGCGCTGGCGCACGAGATCGCCGACAACACGTCGGGGGTCTCGGTGGCGGCGTCCCGGCAGCTGCTGTGGTCGATGCTGTCGGCGCCCAGCCCGTGGGACGCCCACCGCGCCGAGTCCCGGGTGCTGGTCGAGCTGGGCTCGGGCGCGGACGCCGCCGAGGGCGTGGCCTCGTTCCTGGAGAAGCGCCCCGCCGTCTTCCGGGCCCCGCTCGACGGCGTCGGCGAGGGCTGGCCCGCACCCCCGGCCGACCTCGCCTGAGCGGCAGCGGTTTCGGGGGAGGGGGGCTCGGGGCATCCGATCCGTCGTGGACAACCAGATCACCCTGCGGGTCGACGGGGCGGACACCCCGCTGACCGTCGACACCCGCACCTCCCTGCTCGACGCGATGCGCGAGCGGCTCGGCGCCACGAGCGCGAAGAAGGGCTGCGACCACGGTCAGTGCGGCGCCTGCACGGTGCTGCTGGACGGCCGACGGGTCAACAGCTGCCTCGTGCTCGCCGTGACCGCGGAGGGCCAGGAGGTGACGACGTCCGACGGCCTCGCCACCGGCGGCACCCCGCACGCGCTGCACGACGCGTTCGTCGACCACGACGCCTACCAGTGCGGCTACTGCACCCCGGGCCAGATCGCCTCGGCGGCCGGCGTCCTCGCCGAGGCCGCGCGGGGCTGGCCGAGCGCGGTCACCGAGGACCTGGTCGCCGACGCGACCGACCTGACCGATGCCGAGATCCGCGAGCGGATGAGCGGGAACCTGTGCCGGTGCGCGGCGTACGCGAACATCGTGCCCGCAGTCGCCGAGGTCGCCGTCGAGCAGGGAGTGCGCGCGTGAGGGAGTTCCGCTACGAGAAGGCCACCGACCCGGCCGGCGCGGTCGCGCTGCTCGCCGGCGAGCCGGAGGGTGCCTACCTGGGCGGGGGCACCAACCTGGTCGACCTCATGCGGCTGGGCGTGGCCACCCCCGACGTGCTCGTCGACGTCCGGCAGCTGACCTCGACCGAGGTCGAGGACCTGCCCGACGGCGGCCTGCGGATCGGCGCCGCGGTGCCCAACGCCGACCTGGCCGGCGAACGACGGGTGCGCGAGCGGTACCCGCTGCTGGCCCAGGCGCTGCTGGCCGGGGCGAGCGGGCAGCTGCGCAACCGGGCGACCACCGGCGGCAACCTGCTCCAGCGCACCCGCTGCACCTACTTCACCGACACCACGATGCCGTGCAACAAGCGTGAGCCCGGCTCGGGCTGCGGTGCGGTGAACGGGTACCACCGGAACCTCGCCGTCCTGGGTGCCACCAACGAGGGGGCGGACTCCTCGCACACCTGCATCGCCACCCACCCCTCGGACATGGCGGTCGCGCTGCGGGCGCTCGACGCGAGCGTGCGGGTGCTGGGCGCCGACGGCGAGCGCAGCATCCCGATCGCCGAGCTCCACCGGCTGCCCGGCGACGACCCGAGCAGGGACACCACGCTGGCGCACGGCGAGCTGATCACCGCGATCGACGTCCCGGCGCTGCCGTGGGCGACGCGCTCGCGCTACCGCAAGGTGCGTGACCGGGCCTCCTATGCCTTCGCCCTGGTCAGCGTGGCCGCCGCCATGGACCTGCAGGGGGACGTCGTCGCCGACGTCCGCATCGCCCTCGGCGGGGTCGCGCACGTGCCCTGGCGGGCCACCGTCGCCGAGGACCTGCTCCGCGGCGGTCCGGCCACCGAGGCCGCCTTCGTCGCGGCCGCCGAGGCCGAGCTGGCCGCCGCCGACCCGCTGAGCGACAACGCCTTCAAGATCCCGATGGCCACCAACATGGTCACCCGCACCCTCGTCCAGCTCGCGGAGGCCCGCGCATGACCGCCACCACCGAGCGGGCGGTCGGCAGCGACGTCCGCCGCATCGACGGCCCGGCCAAGGTCCGCGGCCTGGCCCCCTACGCCTTCGAGCACGAGGTCGACGGCACCGCGGTGTTCGTCGCGCTGGTGCAGTCGACCGCGGCGAAGGGGCGCATCACCTCCATCGACACCTCCGCCGCGCAGGCGCTGACCGGGGTGCTCGCCGTCCTCACGCACGAGAACGCGCCGCGGCTGGGCGACGTGGCCGACGAGGTCGTCGTCCTGCAGTCCGACCGGGTGCAGTACGTCGGCGAGCCGGTCGCCGCCGTCGTCGCCGAGACCTCCGAGGTCGCCCGGGACGCCGCCGCCCGCGTCGTCGTCACCTACGACGCGCAGACCCCCGACGTCGAACTGCGCACGGACCGGGACGACCTGTACGCACCCGAGCAGCTCATGGCCGGCTTCGAGACGGACTCGGTGATCGGTGACGTCGACGCCGCCCTGGCCGCGGCACCGGTGGGCGTCGACATCACCTACGAGACGCCGAACCAGCACAACAACCCGATCGAGATGCACGCCACGGTCGCCCGCTGGGACGGCGACGTGCTGCGCATGTGGGACGCCAACCAGGGCCCGCACAACCTGGTGCCGGTCATCACCGAGGCCTTCGGGATCACCGAGGACCGACTGCACATCGTCTCGCCGTACGTGGGCGGCGCGTTCGGGTCCAAGGCCTACACCCACGTGCACCAGCTGATCGCCGGCATGGCCGCGAAGGTCACCGGCCGCACGGTGAAGCTGGAGCTGACCCGGCCGCAGATGTTCACCCTGGTCGGGCACCGCACGCCGACCATCCAGCGGCTCCGGCTCGGCGCGGAGCTCGACGGCACGCTGACCGCGATCAGCCACGAGGTCGTCGAGCACACGTCGCAGAACGCCGAGTTCGCCGAGCAGACGGCGACCGCCACGCGGCTGATGTACGCGGCCCCGGCCCGCCGGACGACGCACCGGCTGGCCAGGCTCGACGTGCCCGCACCGACGATCATGCGGGCACCGGGGGAGACCCCGGGCATGTACGCGCTGGAGTCGGCGATGGACGAGCTGGCGGTCGTCCTCGGCATCGACCCGGTCGAGCTGCGGCTGCGCAACGAGCCCGACCGCGACCCCGAGCGCGACGTGCCGTTCTCGACGCGGAACCTCGTGGCCTGCCTCCGGCAGGGCGCCGAGCGGTTCGGCTGGGCCGGCCGCGACCCGCGCCCCGGCGTCCGCGAGGACGGCCGCTGGCTGGTCGGCACCGGCGTCGCCGCCGCGACCTACCCGACCCGGCGCCGTCCCTCGGCGGCCCGGATCGAGGCCGTCCCCGGCAAGCCGTACGTGGTGAGCATCGACGCCTCCGACATCGGCACGGGTGCCTGGACCGCGCTGACCCAGATCGCCGCCGACGCCCTGCGGGTGCCCATGGACCGGGTCGACCTGCGGATCGGCGACAGCCGGCTGCCCAAGGCCTCCGGGGCTGGCGGGTCCACCGGGATCACCTCGTGGGGCCCGGCGATCATGGCCGCGGCCGAGCAGCTGGCCGACCGGGACATCCCGGCCGGTGGTCTGACCGTCACCGGCGAGGCGGGGCCCGGCGACGAGGCCGAGCAGTACTCCAGCCACGCGTTCGGGGCGCACTTCGCCGAGGTCCGGGTCGACCGGGACTCCGGCGAGGTCCGGGTGCCGCGCATGACCGGGGTGTTCGCCGCCGGCCGGATCATCAACTCCACCACCGGCCGCTCGCAGTTCCTGGGCGGCATGACGATGGGCCTGTCGATGGCGCTGCACGAGGAGTCGGTGCTGGACCGGACCCACGGGCACTACGCCAACCACGACCTGGCCGAGTACCACATCGCGGCCAACGCCGACGTCGGCGAGATGGACATCAGCTGGATCGACGAGGTCGACGACCTGCACAACCCGCTGGGCGCCAAGGGCATCGGCGAGATCGGGATCGTCGGGTCGGCGGCGGCAATCGGCAACGCCTACTGGCACGCCACCGGACGACGGGTCCGCGACCTGCCGATCACCCCGGACAAGTACTTCCGCTGACCGGTCGTCAGCGGGGCGGGTCGAGGTGGGCCAGCAGGGTCTGCCCGATGTCCTGCAGCGACCGGACCTGCTCGGGGCTGAGCTGGTCGAACAGGTGGGTGCGCACGCTGTCCACGTGCACCGGCGCCGCCTCCTCGAGGGCCGCGAAGCCCTCGTCGGTGAGCACGGCGAGCTGCCCGCGGCCGTCGCTCTCGCACACCTGGCGCCGCACCCAGCCCCGCTCCTCGAGCCGCGAGACCGCGTGGGACAACCGGCTGCGGGAGGACAGGCACCGCTGGGCCAGCTCGCTCATGCGCAGGGCCCGGCCAGGGGTCTCCGACAACTGCACCAGGATCTCGTAGTAGGCATGGGAGATGCCGGTGGCGTGGGTGAGGTCGCGGTCCAGCCGGTCCTGCAGCAGCAGGGTGCTGTAGAGCCAGGCCCGCCAGGCCTGCTGCTCCTCGGTGCTGAGCCAGCGGGGCTGTGACGGAGCCGACACCTCTTCGGACATGCCCAGAAGGGTACTAGCGGAATGCTCAAGCCTTCAACTACGCTACGGTCCGGCGAAGCAGTCAAGCGCTCAACGACTTTGGAGGTCACCATGACCAGCACGCAGATCCCCGGCTACCTGGCCGGCACCTGGGACATCGACGCCAGCCACTCGACGGTCGGGTTCTCCGTCCGGCACATGATGGTCAGCAAGGTGCGCGGGTACTTCACGAAGTTCGAGGGCACCATCGTCACCGCCGAGGACCCGGCCGCCTCCACCGTCGAGGCCACGGTCGACATGGACTCGATCGACACCCGCCAGGAGCAGCGCGACGCCCACATCAAGAGCGCCGACTTCTTCGACACCGGCAACCACACCGTGATGACCTTCCGCTCCACCGCGATCAAGCCCAAGGGCGACGACTGGACCGTCCAGGGCGAGCTCACCATCAAGGGCATCACCAAGCCGACCACCCTGGACCTGGAGCTCAACGGCTTCGGCCCGGACGCCTACGGCGGCACGCGCGCCGGCTTCTCCGGCAAGACCGACATCTCCCGCAAGGAGTTCGGCGTGGACATCGACATGCCGATGGACGGCGGCGGCGTCGTCGTCGGCGACAAGATCTCCGTCGAGCTCGAGATCGAGGCCGTGCTCCGCGCTTCGTAATCTGCTGACGACAGCCCCCGGTGCCGCAGGCGGTACCGGGGGCTGTCGTGCGTCCGGCACCATGCGGGGGTGACCGTCGAGCTCGCCACCGCCGTCGAGGGCTCCGGCCCGCCGCTCGTCCTGCTGCACGGCATCACCGAGGACTCCTCCTTCTGGGCGCCCGTGGTCCCGCTGCTCACCCCGTGGGCCACCGTCGTGTCGGTCGACCTGCGCGGCCACGGCGCGTCGCCGTCCGCCGCGGGCTACGACCTCGAGGACATGGCCGACGACGTCGCCGCCGTCCTCGACCCGGCCGACCCGCCGCTGGTGGTCGGCCACTCCCTCGGCGGACTGCTCGCCGTCGTGCTGGCCGCCCGGCACCCCGTCCGCGGGGTCGTGGACGTCGACCAGCCCCTGGCCCTGGGTGGCCTGCAGGCCGGGGTGCAGCAGGCCGCACCCCTGCTGCGCGGCAGCACCGCCGAGTTCGAGGGGTTCGTGGCGGCGATGTTCGACTCCATGACGGGCAGCACCCCGGACGACGAGGCCGCCGCTCTGGCCGCGCGTCGCCGTCCCCGGCAGGACGTCGTCACCGGCATCTGGACACCGCTGCTGGACTGGTCGCCCGCCGACCTCGCCGCCTTCGTCGACCGCACCGCCGCCGCCGTCCACGTCCCCGTGCTCTCGTTGCACGGGCTGGACCCGGGCCCGGACTACGCCGACTGGCTGACCTCCCGCATCCCCACCGCCACCGTCGAGCACTGGACCGACGGCGCCGGCGCCGACCTGGGCCACCACCCGCACCTGCGCGAGCCGCAGCGGTTCGCAGCCCGCGTCCGGGAGTTCGCCAGCGGACTCTGAGGCGCGTCCCAGGAACTGATCGGCGTCGGCGGACGACCATGTACCCGTGTCGTCCGACCTCGTGCGCCCCTGGCTGGCCACCGCCGCCCGGCTGCTGCTGGGCGGCGTCCTCGTCGTGGCCGGTGCGCTGAAGCTGCCCGACCCCGCCGAGGCCGTCCGCGCGGTCCGCGCCTACCGCCTGCTGCCCGAGGCCGTCGTCGGCCCGGTCGCCTTCGGGCTGCCGGTGCTGGAGATCCTCGTCGGCCTCGCCCTGCTGGTCGGGGTGTTCGTGCGGACGGCGGCCGTCGCCGCCGCCGTCCTCATGGTCGTCTTCCTCGCCGGGGTCTCGTCGGCGTGGGCGCGGGGCCTGCAGATCGACTGCGGCTGCTTCGGCGGGGGCGGAGAGGTCGCCGCCGGCCAGACCGCCTACCCGTGGGAGGTCGTCCGCGACACCGCGCTGCTGCTGGTCGCCCTCGCGCTGGCCCGCTGGCCGCACTCCCGCCTCGCCCTCTCGAACCGTCTGGAGCCCGTCCATGGCTGACCCGAACAAGAACCCCGCCCGCGGGGCGGGCAAGAAGGCCGCCGCCCGCGAGCGCATCGCCGCGAAGCGCGCCGCCGAGGCCGCCGCACGGGCGGCCGAGCAGCGCCGCCGTCGCACGGTCCTGGGTGGTGCGGTCGCCGCCGCCGTCGTGGTGATCGCCGTGGTGGTCGCGATCGTCGTCCAGACCTCGCGGACCTCGACCGACGCCGACGCCGCCCGCCCCGACGGCACCTCCGCCGGCGGCAACGGCTACACCTTCACCGTCGGCCAGGCCGACGCCCCGGTGACGGTGGACCTCTACGAGGACTTCCAGTGCCCCAACTGCAAGGACTTCGAGGACGCCGCCGGCTCGACCCTCGAGCAGCTCGCCGAGGCCGGCACCGTGCAGATCGTGTACCACGGCATGGCGTTCCTGGACTCGTCGCAGAACGACGACTACTCCACCCGGGCGCTGAACGCGGCGGCCGTGGTGGCCTCCAGCGCCGGGTCGGACGCCTACGAGACGTTCCACGACCTCCTGTACGCCAACCAGCCCGACGAGCGCACCGGCTCCGGGCTCACCGACGACCAGCTCGTCGCCTACGCGGAGCAGGCCGGGGCCACCGGTGAGGACGTCGCCGCCGACATCCGCGACCTGGTCTACGGGGAGTGGGTCAAGGGTGCCGAGGACCAGGCGTCGAAGGACGGCGTCACCGGCACGCCCACCGTGCTGGTCGACGGCACGAAGCTGACCGACCTGTCCGCCGCTGGGCTCACCGCCGCCGTCCAGGCCGCGTCCAGCTGATCGGGGACACTGGAGCCATGTCGATCAACACCCTGGCGCGCACGTCCCTGCCCAGCGCCCTCCCGGTGGCCGTCGGCCTGGCGGCCGGGTTCGCGATCGCGCAGGGCACCGGCGTCCGGGCCCTGGGCGGGGTGGTCTTCGTGGCCGGCGGCGTCGCAGCCGGGTGGCTGTGGCGCCGGCGGCGCGGCTGGGCCGTCACCGCCGGGCTGGCCGCCGTCTACCTGGTCGCCTTCGTCCTGGCCCACGTGCTGGCCATCGGGGTCGGCTGGCCGGCCTGGCTAGCCGTGAGCGTGGTCACGATCGTGGCCTCGGGCATCACCTACGGGGTGGCTGACCGGTCACAGCGGGCCTGAGGCGCTCGGATTCCCCGTACCATGGGAGGGTCGCCGGTCGGCGACCCCGCGGCGTGCAGCGCTGCGAACCCCGATCTCCTGAGGTGCCTTTCGCATGCCCACCCGTAACGACCTGCGCAACGTGGCGATCGTCGCCCACGTCGACCACGGCAAGACGACCCTGGTCGACGCCCTGCTCCGGCAGGCCGGCGCACTCGGCCGCGCCAAGGGCGAGGGCACCGACAACGACTCCACGCAGGACCGGGTCATGGACTCCATGGACCTCGAGCGCGAGCGCGGCATCACCATCCTCGCGAAGAACACCGCGATCCACCTGGCCGACGAGAACGGCGACCCGGTGATCGTCAACATCGTCGACACCCCCGGCCACGCCGACTTCGGCGGTGAGGTCGAGCGCGGCCTGTCCATGGTCGACGGCGTCGTGCTGCTGGTCGACGCCTCCGAGGGCCCGCTGCCGCAGACCCGCTTCGTGCTGCGCAAGGCGCTGGCCAAGGGGATGCCGGTGATCCTCGCGGTCAACAAGACCGACCGCGGCGACGCCCGCATCGACGAGGTCGTCGACGAGTGCTACGAGCTGTTCATGGAGCTCCTCGAGGACGCCGGCCTGCCCGCCGAGACCCTCGAGTTCCCGATCGTCTACTGCAACGGCCGCACCGGCCAGGCGTCGATGAACAAGCCCGAGAACGGCACCGTCCCCGACAGCCCGGACCTCGGCCCGCTGGTCAAGACGCTGCTGGACACCATCCCGGCCCCCGAGTACGACGCCGAGGAGCCGCTGCGCGCGCAGGTCACCAACCTCGACGCCTCGCCGTTCCTCGGTCGCCTGGCCCTGCTGCGCATCCACTCCGGCGAGATGAAGCGCGGCCAGCAGGTCGCCTGGTGCAAGGTCGACGGCACCATCACCAAGGTCAAGATCACCGAGCTGCTGGCCACCGAGGGCCTGACCCGCGTGCCGGCCGACAGCGCGGGGCCCGGAGACCTGGTCGCCATCGCCGGCATCGAGGACATCGGCATCGGCGACACGCTGGCCGACCCCGACGACCCGCGCCCGCTGCCGGCGCTCACCGTCGACGAGCCCTCGATCTCGATCACCATCGGCATCAACACCTCGCCGTTGTCGGGCAAGTCGGGCAAGAAGGTCACCGCCCGCCTGATCAAGAACCGCCTGGACCAGGAGCTGGTCGGCAACGTCTCGGTGCGCATGCTGCCCACCGAGCGCCCCGACACCTGGGAGATGCAGGGCCGCGGCGAGCTGGCCCTGGCGATCCTGGTCGAGCAGCTGCGCCGCGAGGACTTCGAGCTCACCGTCGGCCGCCCGCAGGTGGTCACCAAGACCGTCGACGGCAAGCTGCACGAGCCCGTCGAGCGGGTCACCATCGACACGCCCGGTGAGTACGTCGGCACGCTCACCCAGGCGCTGGCCGTCCGCAAGGCCCGGCTGGAGAACCTGGTGCACCACGACACCGGGTGGGCGCGCATGGAGTACGTCGCCCCCTCGCGCGGGCTCATCGGGTTCCGCACCGAGTTCCTCACCGAGACCCGCGGCACCGGCGTGTTCAACCACGTGCTCGAGGGCTACGAGCCGTGGCTGGGCGACATGCGCGCCCGGCCGACCGGCTCGCTGGTGGCCGACCGCTCCGGCGTGGCGACCACCTACTCGATGTTCTCGCTGCAGGAGCGCGGCTCGATGATGGTCGAGCCCGGCACCGAGGTCTACGAGGGCATGCTGGTCGGTGAGAACTCGCGTCCCGACGACATGGACGTGAACATCACCAAGGAGAAGAAGCTCACCAACATGCGCAAGTCCACCTCCGAGGAGCTGGAGCGGCTCATCCCGCCGCGCATCCTGAACCTGGAGCAGGCGCTGGAGTTCTGCGCCGAGGACGAGTGCGTCGAGGTCACCCCGACCGTCGTGCGGATCCGCAAGGTCGAGCTCGACCAGACCGTCCGCGGCCGCCAGCGCAACAAGAAGCCGAAGCCCGAGTAACCAGCGGTGCAGCCGACGCCCCCGTCACCCCTGTGGTGGCGGGGGCGTCGTCGTGTGAGGTGTGCCGCGGTCGACGGATCACCCAGCGTGAGGGCTGGCCGTGGGGTCTGCGGGGCGCCTGGGACGTGGCGTGTCCGGGCCGGTGGCCCGGCGGCCGCGAATAGCGTTCTCCCCGGAGCCGGTGGCTCCGGAGGAGCAAGGGGTGTGGTGCCGGTGGCCGACCGGGCAGCGTGGATCGGTGAGCAGGAGCTCCCGGGTTTCCGCGGTGGGATCGACGTCCGGGTCAGCCTGCGCACCGATGCGGGCCCCGGCCTGCACGGCGCGTGGTGGCCCCGGTCGACCGACCTGGCCGTCGAGCTGCCGGAACTGGTCGCCGCGCTGGGCCGTCGCGGGGTGTTCGTGACCCGGTTCACCTACCCGTTCAGCACCTGGCACGTCGTCCCGCGCAAGCTGGCGGTGGGGGAGCGGATCGTGCGGGTCGGCGGGTTCGGCACCGGGGACCCGCAGCTGGTGTCGCTGACCTGCGGGCCCGAGCAGCTGCACCTGGAGCTCCTGGTCGTGCCGCCGGGCACCGAGGCGCTGTTCAGCGCCCGGGCGCTCCGCATGGCCGCCCACCCCGGTGCCGCGCTGACCGCCCGGGCCGTGCTCACCGCCGCCGGGCGGCACCCCGCGCTGCGCACCGGCGAGATCGCCGTCCAGACCGCCGGGTGAAAGCCTACTGATCTGGTGGGAATCGCCGGCCGGTCCGGCGGGGTTGGGCCCGGTGAGACGCCGACCCGCCCTGGAGGAACCGTGACCAGCACCGTGACCGACACCTTCGCCCGCGACTGGACGCAGTGGCACGAGGGCAAGGAGGCCTCCCTCGCCTCGCCGCACGGGTTCCTCTCGGTGACCGCGTTGGCCTGGCTGACCGCCGAGCCGGTGGCGATCGAGGGGGTGCCGGGGCGCTGGTCGGCTGGCGCGCGGGGCGTGGTGGTCACGGTCGACGAGGGCGAGGAGCTGCTCGTCGACGGTGTGCCGGTCGTGGGGGAGCACGTGTTCGGCGAGCTGGGTCTCCGCGAGAGCGTCCTCACCGCGGCGGGCGAGACCGCGGTGGAGGTGGCCGAGCGGGGCGGGCGGTACGTCGTCCGGCTGCGCGACCCGCGGTCTCCGCTGCGGCTGGGCCACCCGGGCACGCCCGCCTACCCGGCTGACCCGCGATGGGCCGTCGGGGGCCGGTTCGTGCCGTTCGCGGCCCCGGAGCCGACCACCGTGGGCGGGGCGTTCGAGGGCGTGCAGCACGTCTACGACGCTCCCGGGACCATCGAGTTCGAGCTCGCGGGCCGGCCGTTGTCGCTGCGCGCCTTCCCGGGGCACGGCGAGGGTGCCCTGACGGTCCTCTTCTCGGACGAGACCTCGGGCGACACCACCTACGCGTTCCGCTCGCTGCACCTGGTGCCCGACGCCGACGGGCGGGTGACCGTCGACCTCAACCGGGCCGCGAACCTGCCCTGCGCCTACACCGACCTGGCCACCTGCCCGCTGCCCCCGGCCGAGAACCGGCTGCCGCTGCGCGTCGAGGCGGGGGAGCGGACGCCGACGACCCGCGGCGTCGCCCGCCCCACCGACAACGGAGCCGTCCTCAGCTAGTCGGAACCTTCCACGGTGAACCGGAAGGCGTCCCGGCGGCTGTGCAGGTCCCAGAGGTGGCCGGCCATGACGTCGGGGCCCTTCACCGGGTCACCCTCGACCATCGCGCCCGGGATGATCAGCTGCGAGACCTGGATGCCCTCCTCGCCGAGCACCTCGTGCAGCAGCTGGGCGTAGGCGGTCAGCCCGGCGAAGGCGACGCTGGTGCCGGCCACGCCCTTGTTCGGCACGGTCGCCGACCCGCCGTTGACGAACAGGATCGAGGGCTTCGCGCCCTCGGGCAGGTACCGCATGCCCGGCAGCACCTGGCGCACGGCGGCGACCGGGCCGTAGATCGAGAACTCGACCGGCCCGACCAGGTCGGCGACGGTGGTCTCGAGCACCGGGCGCAGGAAGGTCTTGTCCGGCAGCGGGCTGTACTGCAGCACCTCGATCGGCCCCATCGCCTGCGCCACGGTCTCCAGGGTGTGGGTGATGGAGTCGGGGTCGCGCACGTCGGCGACGAACCCGCCCGCGGTGATCCCCTCGGCCGACAGGTCGTGCGCCAGGTCGGTGACCCGCTGCTGGTTGCGGGCGATCAGGGCGATGTCGTAGCCCTGCGCGCCGAACGTGCGCGCGACCTGGGCGCCCAGGCCCCGACCGGCTCCGATGATGGCCATCACGGACATGCGGGTGCTACCTCCAGCTGCTCTGCGCCACCGGGGCGGTGACGTCGTCGCAGGAGGCCCTACCCGTCCGGTCGTGCACGATGCATCGGCTCTCCGCGAACCCGCTGGACGACGACGCGGGCCCCGTCGAGGGTGGCGGCATGCGACTGCTCGTCCTCGGCGGCACCCACTTCCTCGGCCGGCACGTGGTCACCGCGGCGCTCGACGCCGGCCACGAGGTCGCCACCCTGACCCGCGGTGTCTCCGGCGAACCACCGGACGGCGTCCGGGCCTTCCGCGGCGACCGCGACGACCCGCTGCCCGAGGCCGTGCTCGCCTGGGCTCCGGAACTCGTGGTGGACACGTCGTGCCAGACGCGGGCGGCCGCCGAGCACGCGACCGCGCTGGACCCGGTCGGGTACGCCTTCGTGAGCAGCCTGAATGCCTACCGCGGGTGGCCGCCCGGGCCGATCCACGGCGAGCACGCGCCGACCTGGGACACCGACGCCGACGAGTACGGGCCGGTCAAGGCGCACGCCGAGCGGGTGCTGGGTGCCGCGTTCGGCAACCGGTTCCTGACCGCGCGGGCCGGGCTGGTGGTGGGTCCGCACGACCCGCTGCACCGGCTCGGCTGGTGGCTGGAGCGGATCGCTGCCGGCGGGCCGGTCGTCGTCCCCGATGCCCTGGACCAGCCGATCGCGCTGGTCGACGCCCGGGACCTCGCGGGCTGGCTGGTGGCGGTCTGCGGGCGGGAGTCGGGGCCGGTGAACACCACGGGTCGTGCCGGCATGACCACGTTCGGCGGTCTGCTGGAGACCTGCCGCGAGGTCACCGGGGGCGACGCGGAGTAGGTCGTCGTCCCCGAGGACGAGCTGCTCGCGGCCGGGGTGGAACCGTGGCAGCACCTGCCGTTCTGGCTGCCGGCCGACGTCGCCGTCACCGCCTGTGACGTCGGCACCACCCGGGCCCGAGAGCTCGGCCTGCCCAGCCGCCCGGTGCAGGAGTCGGTGGCCGACACCTGGGCCTGGCTGCAGCGGGCCGGCCGCCCGGCACCCCCGCCCGGCCGAACGCTGCCCGGCTTGCCCGGCGACCTGGAGAACGCACTCCTCCGGACGTGATCATGGGGTTGTCGGCCGGTGGACACGCCAGCGTGGCGCGTCGTCCGGCGACAACCCCATGATCACGCAGGGGAGTACTAGTCGCGAGGGGCCTGGGGGCGGCCGGCGCCGACCGACTCGTCCTGCTCCGACAGCTGGGCGACCAGGGCGTCGCGACGCTCCTGCTCGAGCTTCGCGGCGGCCTCGACCGACTCGTTCTCGGTGTCGGCGCGGTACTGCTTCCAGGAGTACACGACCGCGCCGATCCAGGCGATGACGACGACGGCGTAGACCGGCCAGCGGACGGCGTCGGCGACCTCGAAGGCGTTGAACAGCGACCGGGTGTTGGTGAACACGATGATCCCGCCGACACCGGAGCCCAGCAGGCGCGGCGGCACGTGCCGCACCAGCCACGCGGCGATCGGGGCCGCGACCAGACCACCGGCGAGCAGGCCGAGCACCCAGACCAGCTCGATGCCCTGCGAGCCGAGGGCGAGCAGGAAGGCCACCGACGCGGAGGCCGAGACGAGGAACTCGGAGGTGTCGATCGAGCCGATCACCTTGCGGGGCTCCATGCGTCCGCTGGCCAGGATCGCGGGGGTGCCGACCGGGCCCCACCCGCCGCCGCCGGTGGCGTCGATGAACCCGGCGAACAGACCCAGCGGAGCGAGGAAGCGCTTGCGCATGGGCTTGCCGAGGTTCTGCCGGTTCAGCCCGCGCACGGTGAAGCGGATCAGCACGTACAGGCCCAGGGCCAGCAGGATGGAGTTCATCAGCGGGGCGGCCACCGAGGTGTCCAGCGAGGACAGGAACGTGGCGCCGGCGGCCGCGCCGACCGCGCCCGGGACGCCGACCTTCCAGACGACCTTCCAGTCGACGTTGCCGAAGCGCCAGTGCGAGACGCCGGAGGCGAGGTTCGTGCCGATCTCGGCGAGGTGGGCCGTGGCCGACGCCGCGGCCGGGCTGGCGCCCACGGCGAGCAGCAGGGTCGTCGACGTGACGCCGTAGCCCATGCCGAGGCTGCCGTCGACGAGCTGGGCGCCGAGGCCCACGAGGGCGAAGAGGATCAGGGTGCGCACAGGAGTGCTCCAGGGAGGGGATCTGGCTGGGGGGAGGGTCCGGCTGCGCACCCGCGCCGGACGGGGGCGTCGTCGCCCCGGGTCGATCAGACGGCCGGACAGGCCGTGGTGGTGACCCGCAGGAGGTCGACGTGGATGCGGCTCACCAGGAGGTCACCCGGGAGCAGGCTGGTCGTCGACACGAGTGCAATGTCTACCAGCTCGATGCACAAGAGCGGGAACGGGGCGTCCCGTCAGGTGGGATCGGGCTCGAGGACGTCGGCGCGGATGGTCACCAGCGACACCAGACCGCCGACGGCGATGAGCCCGGCGCACAGCCGCATCGCCAGCGCGTAGCCGTCGGTGAGGGCCTCGGGGCGGGCGTAGTCGTCGCCGGACAGGCCCACGACCAGGGGGAGCGCGGCGACCGCCAGCAGCTGCGCGGCCCGGGCCACGGCGTTGTTGACCCCGCTGGCCACGCCGGCCAGGTGGTCGGGTGCGGCACCCAGGACGGTGGCCGTCAGCGGGGCCACCGTGAGCGACATGCCCAGCCCGAACAGCACCGAGCCCGGCAGCACCCCGGTGGCCCAGCGGGTGCCGGCCTCGACGAAGGACAGGTAGAGCACCCCCGACGCGGCGACCAGCGGCCCGACGGTCATGGGCAGCCGCGGCCCGATCCGGCCGGCCAGCGCGCCGGCCCGCGAGGACAGCAGCGAGATGATCAGGATCGAGGGGACGACGGCGGCGCCGGCGGCCAGCGCGTCGTATCCCAGCACGGTCTGCAGCTGCAGCACCAGGAAGAACGAGAACCCGCCCATCGCGCCGTAGACGGCCAGGGTGGTCAGGTTGGCGCCGGTGAACTGCCGGTCGGCGAACACCCCGAGCGGCAGCATCGGGTCGGGCGCGCGCCGCTCCTGGACGACGAACCCGGTGCCGGCCAGCAGCCCGACGGCCAGCGCGACCCAGGTGCCCGGCCCGGACCCGGCGTCGATGAGCGCGTAGGTCACCCCGCCCAGGGCGAGGGCGGTGAGCGCCGCCCCGGCGACGTCGAACCGGCCGTCGTGGCCGGCGTCGCGGCTCTCGGGCACGTGGCGCAGCGATACCACGACGACGGCGACGGCCAGCGGCACGTTGACCAGGAACACCCACCGCCAGCTGACGGCGTCGACCAGGAACCCGGCCAGGAACGGCCCACCCAGCCCGGCGATGCCGCCCAGCCCGGACCAGAGCCCGATCGCGCGCGCCCGGTCGGCGGCGGCGAACGAGGACTGGATGAGCGACAGCGACCCCGGCACCAGCAGCGCACCGCCGATGCCCTGCAGCACGCGGGCGGCGACCAGCAGACCGGTCGAGGGGGCCAACCCGCACAGCAGCGACGTCGCGGCGAACCACACGACGCCGACCAGGAACACCCGCCGCCGGCCGAACCGGTCGCCCAGCGCACCGCCGAGCAGGATCAGCGCGGCCAGGGCGAGGGTGTAGCCGGTGACCGTCCACTGCAGCCCCGACAGCGACGAGCCCAGCTCGGTGCCGATGGTCGGCAGCGCGACGTTGACCGCGGTGCTGTCCAGGAAGGCCATGGCCGAGGCCAGGACCGTCGCCAGCAGCGTCCACCGCGCGGGCGGCGTCCCGAGTTCGAGGCGGTCGGACACCGACCCCCCTCGCTCAGCCGACGATCGCGTGCGTGACGTAGTAGACCCCGGCGGCGACGCCGCCGGCAGCCGGGAGCGTCAACACCCAGGCCACCACGATGTTCCCGGCCACGCCCCACCGCACGGCCGACAGCCGCCGGGTCGCGCCCACCCCCATGATCGAGGTGGTGGTGATGTGCGTGGTCGACACCGGGACGGCGAACACCGTCGCGGTGGTGACCATGACCGCCGAGGCCACCGTCTGCGCGGAGAACCCGCCGGCGGGGGTGAGCTGGATGATCCGGCGGCCCAGGGTGCGCATGATCCGGAAGCCGCCGGCGTAGGTGCCGGCGCTGATCGCCAGGGCCGCGGCCAGGATCACCCACAGCGGCACCTCGAAGGTGTCGATCTCTCCGGAGGTGACCAGGGCGAGGGTGATGATGCCCATCGTCTTCTGGGCGTCCTGCAGGCCGTGGCCCAGCGCCATCGTGGCGGAGCTGACGATCTGGGCGTACCGGAACCCGCGGTTGGCCCGGGTCACGTTCGCGTTCCGGAAGGACCACAGGATGGCCAGCATGAACAGGTAGCCCAACCCGAACCCGACCAGCGGCGAGAGCACCATCGGGACGACGACCTTCTCGACGATCCCCATCCACTGCACCGAGTGGACGGCGGCCAGTGCGGCGCCGACCAGGCCGCCGATGAGGGCGTGCGAGGACGAGCTGGGCAACCCGAAGTACCAGGTGATCAGGTTCCAGGTGATCGCGCCCATGAGCGCCGCGAACACGATCTGCAGCCCGCCCGAGCCGCTCGGGGTGTCGATGATCCCGGCGCCGACGGTCTTGGCGACCTCGGTGGAGATCAGCGCCCCGACCAGGTTCATCACCGCGGCCAGCGCGAGCGCGACCCGCGGGGTCAGGGCCTTGGTGGAGACGGCGACGGCGATCGAGTTGGCCGCGTCGTGGAAGCCGTTGGTGTAGTCGAAGGCCAGCGCGACGACGACGATGACGACCATCGCCAGGAAGAGCCCGTCCACGGTGGGCTCAGGACTCCTTGACCGCGATGGTCTCGACGACGTTGGCCACGTGCTCGAAGGCGTCGGCGGCCTCCTCGAGCTGGTCGGCCACCTCCTTGAGCTTCAGGATCTCCAGCGCGTCGAACTCCCCGGAGTACAGCCGCGAGAGCAGCCGGCGGTAGAGCTTGTCCGCCTCGTTCTCCAGGCTGTTGACCTCGATCCAGTAGTCCGAGAGCCCCTTCATCGCCTTCAACCGGGGCATGGCGTCTGCGGTGACCTGGGCGCACCGCTGCAGCAGCGCGACCTGCTGCCCCATCTCGGCGGGCAGCGTGCCCAGCCCGGTGAGGACGACGAGGTCGGCGGCGGCCTCGATGGCGTCCATGACGTCGTCCAGGTCGCTGGCCAGGGCGTAGATGTCCTCGCGGTCGAACGGGGTGACGAAGCTGGAGTTCAGCTGCCGGAACACCGCGTGCGTCGCGTTGTCGCCCGCGTGCTCGAGGTCGCGCAGCTTGCGGGCCAGCTCCTCGCGGCGCGCGTGGTCGTGCACGAAGTCGCCGAGGACGGCGGTCGCCTCCACGAGGTTGCGCGCCGAGACGGCGAACATCTCGTAGAAGCTCGAGTCCTTGGGCGTCAGGCTGAAGGGCACGCGCGGAGCTTAGGACCCCTTGTGGTCACCAACCGTTCATCGGGGGTTCACCTACCCGAGCGCGGCGTCCGCCGATCCCGCGTCCAGCTGGGCCACGAGGTCGGCCCGGGCCCGGGCCACCCGGGAGCGGATGGTGCCCACGGGCACCCCCGCGACGTCGGCGGCCTCGGCGTAGGGCAGCCCCATGAGCTGGGTCAGCACGAACGCCTCGCGCCGGTCGGGGTGCAGCCGGGCCAGCAGGTCGTCGACGGCGGCCCCCTCGGCCACCCGGTCGACGGTGTCGGGGCGCTCGAGCAGGTCGTCGTCGCCGACCAGGGTCAGCCGGCGCCGCTTCTTGCTGCGGATGGCGTCGGCGCAGGTGCGGCGGGCGATCGACAGCAGCCAGGTGCGCACCGTGGAGCGGCCGGCGAACCGGTGCAGCGAGCCGAAGGCGCGCAGGAAGGTCTCCTGGGTGAGGTCGTCGGCGGACTGCCGGTCGCCCAGGTGCGCGCACAGCCGCCAGACGTCGGCCTGGGTCGCCCGCACCAGGGCGGCGGCGGCCAACGGGTCGCCCGCGGCGGCGGCCGCGGCGACGCGGGCCAGCTCGTCGACGGGGTGATCCACCCGACCAGTCTGACCTGTGACGTCGGCCATGCGGACGCCGGGAACCGGGGGGACCGGTCCGGCGACTAGGACGTCATGCACTGCGAACGCTTCCGCGAGGCGGCCTCGGCCCGGATGGACGGCGAGGGCTCCCCGGTCCCGGTGGCCGCCCTGGACGAGCACCTGGACCGGTGCCCGGCCTGCGCGGCCTGGGAGTCGACCGCCGCGTCGGTGACCCGGCGGGCCCGGCTGGCCCCCGCGCCGGCGGTCCCCGACCTCACCGCGACGGTGCTGGCCGCGCTGCCGGCCCGGCTGCCCGGCGCCGCCGCGGCCGCCCGTTCCCGGCTGGTGACGACGGCGCTGCGGCTGGCGCTGCTGGCCGTGGGGGTGGCCCAGATCGGGTTGGCCACGCCGTCCCTGCTGGACGGGGCGGGCGCCATGAGCGCGCCGGTGCACATGGCGCACGAGACCGGCGCCTGGAACCTCGGCCTGGCCGTGGCGTTCCTCGCCTGCGCCGCCGCCCCCCGCCTGGCGCCGGGGGCGCTGCCCTTCCTGGTCACCTTCACCGTGGTGCTGACCGTCATGACCGTGGCCGACCTGGACGCCGGGCACGTGCACGCCGACCGGGCCGTCGGCCACCTGCTGCTGGTCGCCGGGGTGCTGCTGACCGCGACCGTGGCCTGGCGGGACCGCCGAGGCCGCAGCTCGCGGGCGACCGCCGGGGTGCGGGTGCTCGCGTGAGGCGGGTGCTCCTGGTCCTCCTCTCCGGGGTGGGGCTGCTGCTGGTCGGCGCCGGCCCCGCCAGCGCGCACGCCACGCTGGTCACCAGCTCGCCCTCGGACGGCGCCCGGCTCGACACCGCGCCCGCCGAGGTGACCCTGCAGTTCGACGAGAACGTCTCGCTGGGTGCCGGCTACGCCCGGGTGCTGGGTGCCGGCGGCGACCGGGTGGACACCGGTGGCGCGGCGGTCACCGACGACATCCTGACCATCCCGCTGCGCGGGGATCTGCCCGACGCCAGCTACGTGGTGACCTGGCGGGTCGTCTCGGCCGACTCGCACCCGGTGTCGGGTGCCTACGCCTTCGTGGTCGGCGACGGCGAGCTGACCCCCGCGACCGACGTCGAGGCCGGGTCCGGTGTCGACCCGGTCGTGGGCGCGCTGCTGCCGGTCGCCCGCTGGCTGGGCTACGCCGGGCTGGCGCTCGGGGTGGGCATCCCGGTGTTCCTCGCGCTGTGCTGGCCGGCGGGGTGGGCGTCCCGGCGTGCGCAGCGGTACGTCGTGGTCGGGCTGGGCGCGGTCGGCGTCGGCGGACTGCTCTCCTTCCTGCTGCAGGGCCCCTACGCGGCCGCCGTCGGGGTGGCCGGCCTGGTCGACCCGCAGCTGCTGGGCACGACCCTGGCCTCGACGTACGGGGTGACCCTCCTCGTCCGGGTCGGGCTGGTGGCGGCGCTGGCCGCGCTCGTCGCCCTCCGCCCCCCGCGGTCGGCTCCCGGGACGCCGTGGCTGGTCGCCGGCGGGGTGCTGGGCCTGGGCCTGGTGGTGAGCACCGCCGCGACCGGGCACCCCGTCGCCGGCTCGCTGCCGGGGCTGGCCGTCGTCGTCACCTCGGTGCACGTGGCGGCGATGACCGTCTGGCTGGGCGGGCTGGTCGTGCTGCTGGCCGTCGTCCTGCGGCCGGGCACCCCGGCCGGCGAGCTGGCCACCGCCCTGCCGCGCTACAGCCGGCTGGCCGCCGGGTCGGTGGCCGCGCTCGTGGTCACCGGGGTCGTGCAGTCCGTCCGCGAGGTGGGTTCGCCCGAGGCGCTGGTCTCCACGACGTACGGCTGGGTGCTCGTGGCGAAGCTGGTCCTGGTCCTGGCGCTGCTGGCCGTGGCCGGGGTGAGCCGGGTGTGGGTGCAGCAGCGCCTGGGCGCGCCCCGGCCCGGCCGACGCCGGGTCGTCGCGCACGCGTTCAGCGCCGAGCAGTCCAGCGCCGAGGAGGTCGACGCCGCAGCGCAGCGCAGCGAGGCGGTGGTGTCCGACACCGCGCCGTTCCGCCGGTCGGTGCTGCTCGAGGTCGCCGTCGCGGCCGTCGTGCTCGCGCTGTCCGCGGTGCTGGTGGGCACCCCGCCGGCGAAGGCGGCCGTCGCGCAGCCGGTCGACGTCACGCTGCCGCTGCAGAGCGCCACCGGCACCGACGGCAGCGTGCAGCTGTCGCTGGACCCGGCCCGCCCGGGCGCCAACGTGCTGCACGTCTACCTCCTCGACGCCACCGGCCAGCTGGCCCAGCCGCAGTCGTTGCGGGTCACCCTCACCGAGGCCGACCAGCAGATCGGCCCGCTCGACGTCGCCCTCCAGCCCGCCGGCCCCGGCCACTCGATCGGCGACGCCGCGATCCCCACGGCCGGCACCTGGACGGTGACGGTCAGCGTCCGGCTGGACGAGTTCACCGCGCTCACCGCCAGCACCACGTTCCCCGTCCGCTGACCTGCGGACACCCCACTCAGAAGGAGATCCATGTCCCGCACCCTCCGCCGCGCCGCCGTCCTGGCCGTGGCGACCGCGACCGCTCTGGCCGCCGGCACCGGCATCGCCTCGGCGCACGTCCGGGTGTCCTCCGACGACGCCACCCCCGGTGGCTACGGCGTCATGACCTTCCGGGTGCCCAACGAGAGCGACACGGCCAGCACCGTCTCCCTGCGGATCCAGCTGCCGACCGACACCCCGCTGACCTTCGTGCAGGCCGAGCCGGTCGCCGGGTGGACCATCACGCCGACCACCACCCAGCTCGACCCGCCGGTCGAGGCCGACGGCGACACGATCACCGAGGCGGTCAGCGTCGTGCAGTTCACCGCGGCCGACGGCGGCGGCATCGCCCCGGGGCAGTTCCAGGAGTTCCGGCTGCTCGGCGGTCCGTTCCCGGACGCCGACAGCATCAGCTTCAGCGCCGTGCAGACCTACAGCGACGGCAGCGAGGCGGCCTGGATCGAGCCGACCGTCGAGGGCCAGACCGAGCCGCAGTACCCCGCACCGGTGCTGAGCCTGACCGGGTCCGACGCCGCGGCCGACGACGCCCACGGCTCGGGCGACACCTCGACGGGGACCGACCCGGCAGCCACCTCGACCGCGGACGACGGCGGCGACGGGCTGGCCGTGACCGCGCTGGTGCTCGGCGGTCTCGGGCTGCTGGCCGGCCTGGGCGGGCTGTTCCTCGGTCTGTCGGCCCGTCGTCGTACCGTGGGCGGGTGACCGTGCGAGCGCTCCGACGATCGCGTCCCCTGGCTGCGCTGGGGCTGGCCGCCGGCCTGCTGCTGGCCGGGTGCGGCGGGTCGGCCGAGGCCGACTCCGCGTCCGGCTCCGGGCACGACCACGCCGCCGGCGAGGCGCCGGCGACGGTGTCCGGGCCGAGCAACCCCTACGACGGGTTGTACCTGCAGAACCCGTACCAGAAGCCGCAGTTCACCCTGACCGACCAGACCGGGGCGGCCTACGACTTCGCGGCGCAGACCGCCGACGGGCCGACGCTGCTGTTCTTCGGGTACACGAACTGCCCCGACATCTGCCCGACCACGATGGCCGACGTCGCGATCGCGCTGCAGTCGGTCGACCAGGACGTCGCCGAGAAGACGCACGTGGTGTTCGTGACGACCGACCCGGCGCGCGACAGCTCCGCGGTGCTGGGCGAGTACCTGGCCCGCTTCGGCACGGGCGAGGCCCCGGCCATCGTGGGGCTGACCGGCGACCAGGCGCAGATCGACGCCGCGCAGCTGGCCGCCGGGGTGCCGCTGGCCGAGGAGATGGGGCAGCAGCACTCCTCGCTGCTCCTGCTCTACGGCACCGACGGCGAGGCCAGCGTGGCCTTCGACGCCGGCAACACCAGCCGCGACATCGCCCACGACCTGGCTCTCGTCGCCGCGGGGTGAGGGTGCTGCGCGCCCGGTTCGTCGTCGTCCTCCTCGGGGTGGTGGCGGTGCTGGCCCTGGCCGGGCCGGCCGCCGCGCACGTGGGCGACGGCCGGGCGGGCAGCGACTTCGACGGCCGGGTCCTCTCGGTCACCCCGGCGGTGCCCGGGGTGACCGTGCGGGTGCTGCAGTTCGGCGACGAGCTGGAGGTCGTCAACCCCACCGGCACCGAGCTCGCCGTGCCCGGGTACTCGGGCGAGCCCTACCTGCGCATCGGCCCCGACGGCGTGTGGCGCAACCGGCTCAGCCCGGCGACCACGATCAACCTGGACCGCTTCGGGCGCACGCCGCTGCCGGCCGACGCCGACCCGCTGGCCGCGCCGGACTGGGTGCAGGTGAGCACGCAGCCCGAGTACACCTGGCACGACCACCGCACGCACTGGATGAGCGAGGGCCAGCTGCCGCCGGCGGTGGCCGCCGACCCGACCACCGACCACGTGGTGCTCGAGTGGACGGTGCCGATGGCCTACGGCGGGCAGGACGTCGTGGTCGACGGCGAGCTGACCTGGTCGCCCCCGCCGCCGGGCTGGCTGGTCTGGCCGCTGTACGCCGTGCTCCTGCTGGCCGTCGTGGCGGCCGGGTGGTCCGGTCCGGGTCCGCTGGCGGGGGCGCTGGCCCTGGGGGCGGCCGCCTCGCTGTGGCACGCCCTGGCCACCCCGGTGCCGTCGGTCACGCAGGGCTCGCACGCCGGCGCGGTCGTCTCTGCACTGCTCCCCGCGTTGCTGGTGGCCGGGGTGTCGGTGCTGGGCATCCGCGCCGCCCGGCGCGTGCGAGGCGGGCTGACCGGGGTGCTGGCGGTGGTGGCCGGCTGGCTGCTGCTGGTCCAGGGCCTGCCCGACGTCGACGTGCTGTGGACGGCGAACGTGCTGGCGACCGGGCCCGGTGTCCTGGGGCGTGCGGCGGTCGCGGTGCTGCTGGCCGGGGGTGCGGGTCTGGTGGCCGGCGGTGCGCTCGCCGCCCGTCGGTCCCGTCGCGATCCGGTCACGGCGGGCGTACCGGCCGGGGCGCCGGGGTAGCGGGCCGGCACCCGTCCCGTCCAGCGAGGAGCCCGTGTGCGCCGTCGTCCTGCTCTCCTGTCCCTCGCCGCCGTCGCGGCCCTGACCCTCTCGGCGTGCGCCGACGAGGCAGAGGTGCGGCCCTCGGGGGAGGTGGTGGGCGGCAACGCCGGGGTCGACGAGACCGTGGACGCCGACATCACGGTCCAGGACGTCGAGCTGGAGTTCGTCGAGGGCGGGTACGCCGCCGGTGACGACGCTGACCTGTACCTGGCCATCACCAACCGCGGGACCACCGACGCCGAGCTGGTCGAGGTGCGCACCGACGCCGCGGACTCGGTGACCGGCGACCTGCCGATCACCGCCCCGGCCGGCGACAACGTCTACGTGGGCGCCGAGGGTGGTCCCGACCTCACGCTGGTCGGCCTGGCGCAGGCCCGGACGTCGTCCCAGTCGGTGCCGGTGACCTTCGTGTTCGCCGACGGCGACGAGGTGACGGTGGAGGCCGTGGTGGCCGCCCAGCCCCAGGACCCCGACGACGACGACTTCGACGACCCCGACCAGGACACCAGCAGCGACAGCTGACCCGACGGGCCCGGTCCGCGGCGACGGCCCGCTCGTGGCAGGCTGCCCGGTGTGAGCGGGGTCGCGCAGGTGCTGGCCGCCGAGGGGCCGCCCCCCGGCGTCGAGCCCCACCTGGGGTTGTCGGTCCTGCTGGCGCTGCTCTCGGCGTGCGCGTTCGCGGTGTCCACGGTCGTGCAGCACCGGGCCGCCACCGATGCCGGGCAGGACCTCCCGCAGGGTGCCGTGCTGCGGCTGGTCGGCAAGCTGGTGCGCAACCGGGCCTGGATCGGCGGTCAGGCCGCCGCGCTGACCGGATTCCTGCTGCACGCCGCGGCGCTGAAGTTCGGCCCGGTGGTGGTCGTGCAGCCGCTGCTGTCGGGCGGGCTGGTGATCTCCCTCGCCCTGGGCGCCCTGGTCGACCGGCGGTACCCCGGCCGGGTGCTGCCGGAGAAGGGGCAGTGGATCTCGGCCGGTGTGGTGGCGGTGACGCTCGGGCTGTTCGTCGTCTCGGCTCGGCCCGACCACGGCGGGGCCTACGCCCGGCCCGGTCCGCTGCTGCTCTGCGTCGGGGGGGCCGCGACGGTGATGGTGCTGGCGGCGCTGTGGGCGCTGCGGCCGCGCGCCCCGCACAAGGCGCTGGCGCTGGGGCTCGGCGCCGGCTTCGGGTTCGGCATCACCGGTCTGCTGCTCAAGGACGTCGTCGCCCACCCCCCGGGCGACCTGCTCACCAGCTGGACCACCTACGTGCTGCTGGTCTCCGGGGCCACGTCCATCACCTTCGCGCAGTGGGCCTACCAGTCGGGCGCGCTGATCGAGTGCCTGCCGGTCATGGCGGTGCTGGAGCCGCTGGTCGCCGTCGGTCTGGCCGCACCGGTGTACGGCGAGCGGCTCGCGCCGGGCCTGCTGGCCACGACGGGCCAGGTGGTCGGGGTCGTCGGCCTGGTGGTCGGCGTGGCCGTGCTGGCCCGGCGGACGGCGGCCCGCGATGCCACCGGGGTCCCGCTGGCGGTGCCGGCCCCGGCGCCGGCGCCGCACCCGCACACCTGACCCACCGGGGCGAACTACAGCGCTGTCATTTTCCTGGCGGCGTGTCGCGCACAACGCGCCGGACAAGGGGTCACAGACGGATCACGGGTCGTTACGTTGTGCGCGATCAGCGGGTCGGCGAGCAGCGGGGGGATCGCGGTATGGCGGGTCGGGGGAGCACGGGCCGGGGTCCGGGCGGGCTGACCAGCGCACGGCGCCGGCCGATGGCCCTGGTCGTCGCCCTCGCCCTCGGCGGTGTCCTGGCCGGGGTCTTCGGCCTGCACGGCACCCCGGTCGCCGACGCCGCGCCCGACGTCGAGGTCGCCCAGGCCCTGGCCGCCTCGGAGAACTCGGACTTCGCCGAGCAGGCCGAGGCCATGCCGCAGATGGCCATCACCGAGGCCCAGGCGCAGCAGCGGCTGGCCGAGGTCGCCGCCTCCCGGGCCCAGCGCGACGCCGAGGCCGCAGCCGCTGCCGAGGCCGCCCGCCCCGACGCCGTGATGCCGGTCGACGGCGCCCGCATGACCACCTGTTTCTGCCAGCGCTGGGGCACCATGCACTGGGGCATCGACCTCGCCGCCCCGATGCTCACCCCCGAGTACGCGGCCGAGGACGGCGTGGTCATCAAGGCCGGCGCGGCCAGCGGCTACGGGCAGGCCGTCTACATCCTGGGCGTCAGCGGCGACGTGACGATCTACGGCCACATGGAGGAGATCGAGGTCGCAGCCGGCGACACCGTCGAGATGGGCGAGACGATCGCGCTGCTGGGCAGCCGCGGCCAGTCGACCGGCCCGCACCTGCACTTCGAGGTGCACGAGGGCGGCATCAACGGCGAGCCGGTCGACCCGGTCGAGTGGCTCGAGGACCGCGGCGTCGACTTCAGGGCGTGAAGCGGTAGCCCATGCCGGGTTCGGTGTGCAGGTACCGCGGGTGGGCCGGGTCGGGCTCGAGCTTGCGGCGCAGCTGGGCGAGGTAGACCCGCAGGTAGTTGGTCTCCGTCTCGTAGGCCGGGCCCCACACCGACTGCAGCAGCTGCCGCTGCCCGACCAGCCGGCCCGAGGCGCGCACCAGCTCCGACAGCAGCGCCCACTCGGTGGGGGTCAGCCGCACGGGGACGCCGTCCACGGTCACCTGCCGGGCCGCGAGGTCGACGGTGAAGTGCTCGGTCACGACCACCGGTTCGCCGGGGGTGTCGGGTCGCCGGCGCACCACGGCGCGCAGCCGGGCCAGCAGCTCGTCCATGTCGAAGGGCTTGGTCACGTAGTCGTCGGCCCCGGCGTCCAGGGCGTCGACCTTGTCCCGGCTGTCCGCGCGGGCCGAGAGCACCAGCACCGGGCCGGTGAACCAGGGGCGCAGGCCGGCCAGCACCTCGGTGCCGTCGAGGTCGGGCAGGCCCAGGTCCAGCACGACGACGTCGGGGTGGGCGGCCGCGGCCTCGCGCAGCGCCGTCGTTCCGTCGGGGGCGGTGACCACCTCGTGCCCGGCGGCCCGCAGCGTGATCCGCAGGGCGCGCAGCAGCTGGACGTCGTCGTCCACGACCAGCACCCGGCTCACGCCGCCACCCGCAGGGACAGCACCATGGTCAGCCCGCCGCCGGGGGTGTCCTCGGCGTCGAGGGTGCCGCCCATGGCCTCCGTGAGGCCGCGGGCCACGGCCAGACCCAGACCCACGCCGTGCCCGGACGGCGAGTCGCCCAGCCGCTGGAAGGGGGCGAACACCCGCTCGCGGTCGGCCTCGGGCACCCCGGGCCCACGGTCGACGACCCGCAGCTCCACCCGTCCGGGCAGCGTCCCGGCGGTGACCGCCAGCGGGCCGGACGGCGCGTGCCGGGCCGCGTTGCCCACCAGGTTGGCCACGACCCGCTCGAGCAGCCCGGGGTCGGCCAGGACCGCGGGCAGGTCGTCGGGGGCGGTGACGGTGACCCGCGACGGGTCCTCCAGCCAGCTCAGCGCCCGGTGCACGACGCCCACCAGGTCGGCGGGCGCGGTCACCGGGGTGACGGCGCCGGCCTGCAGGCGGCTCATGTCCAGCAGGTTGTCCACCAGGCCGGTGAGCCGGTCGGCGGACTCGTCGACGGTCTCGACGAGCTCGACCCGGTCGGCCTCGGTGAGCGCGAGCTGGGTGGAGCGCAGGGCGGAGGAGGCGGCCTTGATGCCGGCCAGCGGGGTGCGCAGGTCGTGGCTGACCGCGGCCAGCAGGGCGGTGCGCATGCTGTTGCCGGCGGCCAACCGGTCGGACTCGGCGGCCGCGGCGGCGAGCCGGCCCTGCTGCAGCGCGACGGCGGCCTGCTCGGCGAAGGCCACCAGCACCCGCCGGTCCCCGGGCGCCAGGGCCCGTCCGCTCAGCCGCAGGGCGAGGGTCTCGGTGATCGGTTCGGTGTCGACGTCGCCGGTGGGCCGGCCGCAGGCACCGACCTCCCGGCCGTCCTCGACGAGGGCGACGGAGTCCAGCCCGAAGGCCTCCCGCACCTGCTCCAGCAGTGCCGGGAGACCCTGGTTGCCCGCGAGGACCGAGCGGGACAGCGAGGCCAGCAACGCGGTCTCGGCGCGGGACCGGGCCGCCGCGGTGGCCCGGCGGGCCGACCGGTCGACCACGGTGGCCACCGCGACGGCGACCACCAGGTAGCCGGCCAGCGCCACGACGTCGTCGAGCTGGTCGACGGTGAGCCGGCCGGTCGGGACGGTGAAGAACCAGTTCTCGGCCAACCCGCCGACCACCGCGGCGACCAGGGCGGGGTAGAGCCCGCCGACCAGGGCCACCGAGACGACCAGCAGCAGGAAGACCAAGAGCACGCTGGCCAGGGGCAGCGCCGACCCGGCGGCCAGGCACAGGGCGGTCACCGCCGGCACCCCGAGCAGCGCCACGACCAGGCCGGCCCAGCGGCGGCGGGCGGTGAGCGCGCCGGTCAGCGGGGGCAGCCGCAGGCCGCGGGACCCGGCGGCGGCGTGGGTGACGATGTGCACGTCGATCTCGCCGGACTCGGCGACCACCGCGCCGCCGACCCCGCCGCGGAACGCCCGGGCCCAGCGGGTGCGCCGGGAGGTGCCCACGACCAGCTGCGTCGCGTCGACCCCGCGGGCGAACTCGAGCAGCGCGGTGGCGACGTCGTCGCCGACGACCTGGTGGTAGGTGCCGCCGAGGGACTCGACCAGCGTGCGCTGCGCCCGCAGGGCGGCGGGGGAGGCGCCGGTGAGGCCGTCGGAGCGCAGCACGTGGACGGCGAGCAGCACGCCGTCCCCACCCCGGCGGGCGACCCGCGCGGCCCGGCGGACCAGCGTCTCGCCCTCGGGCCCCCCGGTGAGTGCGACGACGACGCGCTCGCGGGTCTCCCACACGTGGTCGATGTCGTGCTCGGCGCGGTAGCGCCGCAGGCCCTCGTCGACCCGGTCGGCCAGCCACAGCAGGGCCAGCTCGCGCAGCGCGGTGAGGTTGCCGACCCGGAACCAGTTGCCCATGGCGGCGTCGACCCGCTCGGCGGGGTAGACGTTGCCGTGGGCCAGCCGGCGGCGCAGCGACTCCGGCGACATGTCGACCAGCTCGACCTGGTCGGCCCGGCGCACCACCTCGTCGGGCACGGTCTCGCCCTGGGTGACCCCGGTGATCTGGGCGACGACGTCGGTGAGGCTGGCCAGGTGCTGCACGTTCACGGTGGTGATCACGCAGATGCCGGCCGCGACGAACTCGTCGACGTCCTGCCAGCGGAACTCGTTGCGCGACCCGGGTGCGTTGGTGTGCGCCAGCTCGTCGACCACCACGACCTCGGGGTGGCGGGCCAGCACGCCGTCCACGTCGAGCTCGGACAACGACACCCCGCGGTGCGTGACGGTCGCGCGGGGGAGGACCTCCAGGCCCTCGAGCTGCGCCGCGGTCCTGTCCCGGCCGTGCGTCTCGACCACCCCGACGACGACGTCGGCACCCCGGGCGGCCCGGCGGTGCGCCTCGCCGAGGGCGGCGAAGGTCTTCCCGACGCCCGGTGCGGCGCCCAGGTAGACGCGCAAGGTGCCCCGGCCCATGTGCTCCATGATCACCCCGCGCGGTGCGTCCGGCCGTCAAGGTCCCGTCAGGATCGCCCCGCGGAGTGACCCTCCCGGTGATCACGGAGCCCAGGACACGGGAACCCGGCGCGTCTCCGCCCCAGGTCCGTGATCGCCGAGTGAGGCCTGGGTGTCAGGACGACGTCAAGGGCTCCGCCGGCGGGCGTCAAGGACCCGTCAAGACGCCTCGCGGCGGGCCCGGGCGCTCCTAGCGTCGCCGACTGCGAGGGCACCGGCGACGGGTCGGGCCCGAGATGCGGAAGGCGATACCGGTGACCGACGTGGTCTACGTGCTCCTCACGCTGGCGGTCTTCGGACTGCTGGCGCTGGCCGTACGAGGGGTGGAGAAGCTGTGACCTGGGTCGGGTTGGCCGTCGCGGTCGGGCTGGTCGGCTACCTGCTGGCCTCCCTGCTGTTCCCGGAGAAGTTCTGATGGCCAGCTGGCTGCAGGTCGCCGTCCTCGTGGTGGCACTCGCCGTCGTCCACAAGCCGCTGGGCGACTGGGTGGCGCGGGTCTATACGTCCGAGAAGCACTGGCGGGTCGAGAAGCTGGCCTACCGCGTGGTCGGGGTGGACGCCGACTCCGAGCAGCGCTGGCCCACCTACCTGCGCAGCGTGCTGGCGTTCTCGCTGGTCGGGGTCCTGCTGCTCTACGCGTTGCAGCGGCTGCAGGCAGTGCTGCCGCTGGACAACGGCATGGCGGCGGTCGAGCCCTCCAGCGCCTGGAACACCGCGGTCAGCTTCGTGACCAACACGAACTGGCAGGGCTACGCGGGTGAGTCGACGATGGGCCACCTCGTGCAGATGGCCGGGCTCGCGGTGCAGAACTTCGTCTCGGCCGCGGTGGGCCTGGCCGTGCTGGCCGCCCTCGTGCGCGGGTTCGCCCGGGCCGGCACCGACCGGCTGGGCAACGCGTGGGTCGACGTCACCCGCTCGGTCACCCGGCTGCTGCTGCCGCTGGCCGTCGTGGGGGCCGTCGTCCTCGTGCTGGGCGGGGTCGTGCAGAACCTGTCGGCGGGCACCGACGTCACCACGCTGGCCGGTGGGTCGCAATGGATCCCCGGGGGGCCGGTGGCGTCGCAGGAGGTCATCAAGGAGCTGGGCACCAACGGCGGCGGGTTCTTCAACGCCAACTCCGCGCACCCCTTCGAGGGGCCCAGCGCCTGGGTGTCGCTGTTCCAGGTCTTCCTGATCCTGCTGATCCCCTTCTCCCTGCCGCGCACCTTCGGCCGGATGGTCGGCGACCGCAAGCAGGGCTTCGCGATCCTCGGCGTGATGGGCCTGCTGGCCGCCATCTCGGTGGCGCTGCTCAGCGGATTCCAGGCCGGGGCGCTGCCCGAGGGCCAGGAGGTCCGCTTCGGCGGGCCGCTCTCGTCGCTGTTCGCCACCGCGACCACGCTGACCTCGACCGGGGCGATCAACACCCAGCACGACTCGCTCACCCCGCTGGGCGGCATGGTGACCCTGTTCAACATGATGCTCGGCGAGGTCGCGCCGGGCGGGGTGGGCACCGGCCTCTACGGGATGCTCGTGCTCGCCGTCGTCGCGGTCTTCGTCGCCGGCCTGATGGTCGGCCGCACCCCGGAGTACCTGGGCAAGAAGCTCGGCCGCCGCGAGATGACCCTCGCGAGCCTCTACATCCTCACCACGCCGGCGATCGTGCTGGTCGGCACGGCGGTCGCGATCGCGCTGCCCGAGGGCCGGGCCGGGATGCTGAACAGCGGCCCGCACGGGCTCTCGGAGGTGCTCTACGCGTTCACCTCCGCCGGCAACAACAACGGCTCGGCGTTCGCCGGGCTGAGCGCGAACACGCCGTTCTACAACGTGGCGCTCGGGCTGGCGATGGCGTTCGGCCGGTTCCTGCCGATCGTGCTGGTCCTCGCGCTGGCCGGCCGGCTCGCCGCCCAGGGCCGGGTCCCGGTCACCAGCGGCACGCTGCCCACCCACCGCCCGCTGTTCGCCGGGCTGCTCACCGCCGTCGTCCTCGTGGTCGTCGGTCTCACCTACTTCCCGGTGCTCGCACTCGGGCCCCTCGCCGAAGGACTGTCATGACCGCCCCCGTGCTCGACCGGGCACCCGCCCCGGAGACCGCGAAGCCCACGATCGAGTGGGCGCCCGCCCTGCGCGGCGCCGTGCGCAAGCTCGACCCGCGCGGTCTGGTGCGCCAGCCCGTGGTGTTCACCGTCTGGATCGGGTCGGTGTTCTCCACCGTCCTGGCCGTGCTGGAGCCCTCGGTCTTCGGCTGGTCGATCGCGGTCTGGCTGTGGCTGACCGTGCTGTTCGCCAACGTCGCCGAGGCCGTCGCCGAGGGCCGCGGCAAGGCCCAGGCCGCCTCGCTGCGCAGGGCCAAGACCACCGCCGTCGCGGTCATGGAGGACGGCCGCGAGGTGCCGGCCGCCTCGCTCACCCCGGGCGACCGGGTGGTCGTCGTGACCGGGCAGGTCATCCCCGGGGACGGCGACGTCGTCGAGGGCATCGCCAGCGTGGACGAGTCGGCCATCACCGGGGAGTCCGCACCGGTGATCCGCGAGTCCGGCGGCGACCGGTGCGCGGTGACCGGCGGGACGACGGTCCTCTCCGACCGCATCGTCGTGCAGATCACCAGCAAGCCGGGGGAGACCTTCGTCGACCGGATGATCGCGCTGGTCGAGGGTGCGTCGCGGCAGAAGACGCCGAACGAGGTGGCGCTGAACATCCTGCTCAGCTCGCTGACCATCGTGTTCGTGCTGGCCGTGGTGACGCTGCAGCCGATCGCCGTCTACTCGGGCGCGGGGCAGTCGCTGACCGTGCTCATCGCGCTGGTGGTCTGCCTCATCCCCACCACGATCGGGGCGCTGCTGAGCGCGATCGGCATCGCCGGCATGGACCGGTTGGTGCAGCGCAACGTGCTGGCGATGAGCGGGCGGGCCGTGGAGGCCGCCGGCGACGTCGGCACCCTGCTGCTGGACAAGACCGGCACCATCACGCTGGGCAACCGGCAGGCGGCCCGCTTCGTGCCGGTCGGGGGCGCCACCGAGGCCGAGGTCGCGCAGGCCGCCGTCCTCGCGTCGCTGGCCGACGAGACCCCTGAGGGCCGCTCGGTCGTCGTCCTCGGCGGGGGAGCGGTGGACCGCCCGGCCGGAGCCGAGTTCGTGGAGTTCACCGCGCAGACCCGGATGAGCGGGGTGGACCTGGCCGACGGCCGGCAGCTGCGCAAGGGTGCCGCCGGCGCCGTCCAGGCCTGGGTGCGCTCGCTCGGGGGCGAGGTGCCCGGGGAGGTCGGGACGTCGGTCACCGAGATCTCCACGGCTGGCGGCACCCCGCTGGTGCTGGCCGCGAACGGGCCGGACGGCGCCCGGGTGCTCGGCGTCATCGAGCTCAAGGACGTCGTCAAGCCCGGCATGCGCGAGCGCTTCGACGAGCTGCGCCGCATGGGCATCCGCACGGTGATGATCACCGGCGACAACGAGGCCACCGCGCGGGCCATCGCCGCCGAGGCCGGGGTGGACGACGTGCTGGCCGAGGCGACGCCGGAGGACAAGCTGGCGCTCATCGCCCGCGAGCAGGAGGGCGGCCGGCTGGTCGCGATGACCGGGGACGGCACCAACGACGCCCCGGCCCTCGCACAGGCCGACGTCGGCGTCGCGATGAACACAGGCACGTCGGCCGCGAAGGAGGCCGGCAACATGGTCGACCTCGACAGCGACCCGACGAAGCTGATCGAGATCGTGGCCATCGGCAAGCAGCTGCTCATCACCCGCGGCTCGCTGACCACGTTCTCCATCGCGAACGACCTGGCCAAGTACTTCGCGATCCTGCCGGCGATGTTCGCCCCGGTATTCCCCGGGCTGGACACGCTCAACGTGATGCGGCTGCACTCGCCGGAGTCCGCGATCCTCTCGGCGGTCATCTTCAACGCGCTGATCATCGTGGCGCTGGTGCCGCTGGCCCTGCGCGGCGTGAAGTACCGACCGGGGACGGCGTCGGCCCTGCTGTCCCGCAACCTGCTGGTCTACGGCGTCGGCGGCGTGGTGCTGCCGTTCCTCGGGATCAAGGCCATCGACCTGCTCGTCTCTCTGATTCCCGGGATCTCGTGATGCTGCGTCAACTGCTCGCCTCCGTCCGCGCCCTGCTGCTGGCCACCGTCGTCCTCGGCCTGGCCTACCCGCTGCTGGTCACCGGTGTCGCCCAGGTGGCGGTGCCCGGGCGGGCCGACGGGTCGCTGGTCTCGACCGCCGACGGCACCGTCGTCGGGTCCTCGCTGATCGGCCAGGGCTTCGTGGACTCCTCCGGGGACCCGCTGCCCGAGTACTTCCAGTCCCGTCCCTCGGCGGGGGACTGGGACGGCCTGGCCTCCGGTGGCTCGAACCTGGGTCCGTCGTCCCCGGAGCTGGCCGAGGCGGTGGCGTCCCGGCGTTCGGCCGTCGCCGCGTTCAACGGGGTGCCGGAGTCCGACGTGCCCGACGACGCGGTCACGACGTCGGCGTCCGGGCTGGACCCGGGCATCTCGCCGGCCTACGCCGCCATCCAGGTGTCCCGGGTGGCCACGGCTCGCGGGCTGTCCGCGGCCGACGTCCAGCCGCTGGTCGAGCAGGCCACCCATGGCCGGGACCTGGGCTTCATCGGGGCGCCGTACGTCGACGTGCTGGAGCTCAACCTGGCCCTGGACGCCGCTCTCGGCTGATCGAGGGTGAGGGTCCCGGCCGCCACGCCGGTGACCGGGACCCTCCTCCGAGGTGGCCGCCCGGGGGCTGTATGGTTGTCAACGGCTCGGACACACCAGACCGGGTCGCAAGGGGCTGTGGCGCAGCTGGTAGCGCACCACACTGGCAGTGTGGGGGTCAGGGGTTCGAGTCCCCTCAGCTCCACCCGATCGACCAGGCCGTCCTCCACCAGGAGGGCGGCCTTCGTCGTCCCCCGGGCCTGTCGAACCCAGGGGGCTACGAGCTGCTCTGCTCGGGCGGGGCCTCGATGTCGAAGCCCAGGCGGCGTGCGTCGTCCAGGGCCGCGCGGAACGTCGGGAGATCCATGCCCAGGTTGGCGGCCGCATCCTCGCGCTGGGTCGTCCGGCCGCGGTGTCGGCGGTAGGCGTCGACGGCATCAAGGGCGAGCGCGGTTCGCCGCTCGGTCGCGGACTTCCGCCTCGCCACGGCTGAGTCGGACGCCTGTTGCCGTTCCCACGGTCTTCGCCACGGTGCCGAACAGGGTGGCAGGCCAGCACGCGAGAAAACGGAGTGGTAAGCGGCTGATGCCACGGGCACCATGGCTGCCGAGGGTGCCGCTGACCTGCGCACCCATGGAGTCGCGGGTTCAAATCCCGTCGTCCCTGTTCGCAGGGTCGTAGCTCAGTCCGGTAGAGCGGCAGTGTGCCTGGTCGACCTCGTCGGCCAGGCACACTGTGTTTCACGGCGGACAGGGACGACGGGGTCATCAGTTCACTGCTGTTGCGCCCGGCCCATCCGCGACGGTGCCCGTCGTCCTGCCGTGCCCTGCGTGTGGGCCACGGCGCCGAACAAGGGAGAGGGGTCGGCGGTCGCCAAGCGGTCTCAGGTCTCGATGCCGAGCCTGGTTGGGGTCGCCGTCCTACAGGCCGTCGAGAAGTCGGGTGATGTCGTCGACCCTGTCGGGGGAGCGGCGGTCTCGGTCGTGCCCGACGTGCTGCCAGAAGTCGACGAGTGTCCGGTCGGGATTTGGTCGCCATCGTCGAGGTCGTCGTCGGCTGTGGGACAGCACCCGAACCGCGGCGGCGACCAGTAATTCGTCCACCTCGCTGTGCATGAAGTAGCCGGTCAGCGGTTTCGCCGCCACCTCCATCACCCGGCGGTGGGTGGATTCGTCCGCATCGAGGATGGCCTCGGCCAGCTGGGTCTCGTCGCGGAGCCACAATTGCTCGGCGATGTCTTCGCGGCTGGCAAGGATCATCCGCGGATTCTGGCACCGGCACGGCTGAGATCGGTGGATGTGCTGCCGTGCGCTTGGTCTTCGCCGCGGTGACGAACAGCGGAGTGCGGCCCGTCGGTCGCGGCGACTACCGGCGGTGAGCACCCTCACCGCCGATTCAGCTCGGCCCGTTGCCGTCGTGGTCGAGAACCCAGGTGGCGTCGTCGCGGGTGAAGTACATCCAGTACTCGTAGTCGCCGTTCACAACCAGGACCACTTCGGCGGTTGGGCCCACGAAACTCACCGAGATGACCCGCGCCTCTGCCGCTGGTGGCCACTCCGCGAGCGCCAGCTCGTGCAGTGCGTGTTCGGCTCGGCCGCTGTCCACCACAGCCGCAGGCTAGGACTGTGCTGCCGTGTCGTCGATCTTCGCGACGGTGCCGGACAGGGCAACAGGCTCCGGGCGTCAGTCCGAGTGGGAAGTCCGGGTGGTCTCGTGGTCTCGTGGTCTCTCCACGAGGCGGCTGCAACGTGCTTGAGATGTTCGACGTAGCCGGTGAGGGCCCCGAGAAGCTCGTCATCATCAAGCCCCGTTGTGACCCTGACAGCCCATGCCACGTCGCCGTCAGCGTCTCGGTAGCGGATCAGCGCGAACAGCTCGTCAGCGGCTGCATCCCCGGGCAGCTGTGGGATCTGCAGACCGCCCAAGACATTCGCAACCGGCTGCCCGGCCATCTGCTCCGTCATGCCTGGACGGCACTGGCGGCGCCGCGGAAGTGCTCCGTCTGGAGGCTGCTGCCGGTGCCAAATAGTGGGGAGGAGTTGGCGTCCTGTTGAGCCAACACACCAGGACGCCAGCACCTGCCACGATCTCCTCGTGAATCCCTGGCCGTTCCCAGCGTCCCCCGACACGTTGATCTTCACGACGCAGCCGATCCTCGATGGGGCTCCGGTCGTGGATGTGCACCACGACGGCGACGGCGACTGGCAGGTGCTCTGCGGAACCACGCTGGATCTCGAGGACGCCAGGATGGTCCACTTCGGTCACCTGGTGGAGATGCACCCGGGTCTGGTCGCCCTGGCAGACCTGCCCCCGGGCTGGTCGGCCACCGTCTGCGGCGACCCAGGTGACGCCGGCTGGTGCCGGTCGGTAGCGACCGATTCGTAACCCCTTCGTGCGGCTGATGACGTGCGCACGATCTTCGCGACGGTGCCGAGAAGACCAGCACCGACCTGCAGCTAGCGGTTCCACTGCCAATCGGTGACGCGGTGATGCACCGTGACGATGTTGATTCTCAAGTCGATCCACCCCTCGACCTCGAGCTGGGCGATGCAGGCGTCCGCCTCACGCTCACTGAAGAACCCACCCAGCTGGCTCACCTCGCCATCTCGCTGGTCGAAGTGCTCGACCAAGTAGGTGATGAGGGGTTCGGCGTACCCAGCCGGCAGCCACATGGCGAAAGGCCGCCAGCTCCGCAGGATGAGTCGGCCGAGCCGGATGTGCACTCGCACACCCTAGGTCGTTCACCTGGTGCTGCCGTGCCCACAGTCTTCGTGACGGTGCCGAAAAGACCCCCGAGTCACCCACCGTCTCTCGATGGGCGAGGGCGTTCCGCCTCCATCGAGACGGCCAAGCGGCCTGCAGAGAAGACCAGCTGGGTCGCCGTCGTTACGAATTGGAAGAGGCCACCGACAGTTACGTAGGAGGCCCACACCATCTGCGCCGGGTCTCCGACCGGGTCGGGTAAGTCCTCCCAGCGGTGGAGGGCGACTGCCTCGAAGCGGAGAGCTGCCACCGGGGTGGCCTGGAAATCAGGCGGCGTCCATTCGAGATCCGAATATGCGAACCGGAGCGTCAGCGTCGGAGGCAGTACCTGGTGCTCAAGACCGAGGAAGTCCATGTCATGCAGGCGGACCCACAGTCCTGTGTCCGTGCGGAACTCCCAGGGAAATGAAGGTGTGTGTAAGTCCTCTGCATTCACGCCGGCGATCTCGGTGCGTCGGCCCTGAGCAGATACCTCGGGCGGCATGTCCCTCGCGGCCCACCTCGGAAACCACCGCACACGCAAACGGTACCGGCGGTGCCGCCATCGACGTCATGCCGCCGGGGGGCGGAGGTCCTGATGCCGTGCGCGCGTCCTTCATGACGGTGCCGAATAGGGGAGGACGGGGTGGCCGCGGCGCCGTTGCAAGTGGGTGGTCATAACCTCATCGGCATGAGCGTGGCCGCCGCCTGGAGTAGGGTCGTTTTCGACTGCGGGTGCGCAGACATCTACTACTGCCCCGCAGCCGACGAGGTGGAGTGCCCACGGCACGGCGGTTTCAGCGCGTGCTGCAACCGCCAGAATGATCATGTCGAAGTGCCGGCCGAACTCCGGTGGGGCGATCCCCGGCCACCTGTCCCGCCTGACGAGGACGATTAGTCCGGGATTCGCCGGTGTCTAATGCCGTGAGCGCGGTTTTCGTGACGGTTACCCGGTAGCAGTGCCGCAAGGCACGCTGCCCGCGCGGACCCGGAGTCCCGGTAGACGCTCATTCCGGACGTGGGTCAGGTCCACTGAGCCCTCCTCATCGGTGCTCGCCTCAAGGCGGGCCGAGGTCGCCGTCGAGTGCTGATGGATCACGTCTCCGTGCGCGAGATTCTGGTTGCAGTTCTGGTTGCAATCGGCCTAGATCGATCTTGGTTCGCACCCGTTCGCCGCCGTCCGCCCGACATCGAATACGGCCCCTGAGCTGGGCTTTTCAAACCATGGCAAACGATAGTGAATGGCGTCAGGTCGGCCTGGCAGTGTGGGGGTCAGGGGTTCGAGTCCCCTCAGCTCCACCCGATCGACAGGCCGTCCACCTCCCGGGGTGGGCGGCCTTCGTCGTCCTCGGTTGCAGTTGATGCAGCACCTCTGGGCAGCATCAGGGTGCTCATGCGGTTCGCGGCCGATGCGCAGGACGTCAGCGGATTCCTCGGTGGTCAGCAGCAGCTGGTCGCCTCCGACGTCATGCGTCGCTTGGTCGTCCAGTCGCATCTGGTCGCGCCGTGGAGGCCCGCGCCCGGTGCCAGGAGGGTCTTCGTCGCCGTGGGCGGGCGGTGCCCCGGAAGGGGGAGAGCTGGCAGCAGACCGTGTTGGGGGCCGAGGGACCCGGTGAGACTGCAGGAGGACCGCCGGGGGTGCGGGCTGACCGGGAGGCGTGGGGTGATCATCGAGGCAAGGCCGTCCGGCGGCGGGGAGGTCATCGACCACCACGTGCCCGGGCCGACTGGACCGACGACCCTCACGTCGATGCTGGAGACCCTGGCCTCTGCCGAGTTGGCCGGTTCGATGCAGCGGCATGCCGCCGCATCGCAGGACACCGTGCTGACCGCCGGTGGGCTGGCGGAGGCGCTCCAGGTCGGAGCCGTGAGGCCCGGGGCGCGTGACCTCCCCGAGCCGCCCACGCCGCAGCAGGCCGTGGACCGCGTGCTGCAGGCCTTCGACCACGGCCTGGTGCTGGCGGTCCTGGACGGCACTCGGGTGACTGATCGGCATGCCCCGGTGACGGTCGGCGAGTCCACCCGGTTGCGGCTGGTCCGCCTCGTCGGACTGGGAGCGCGCGGGTGGTGACCCCCGAGGAGGTCGAGGCCGAGCTGATGGCTCGACGCCTTCCGGGCCGGGCACAACGCCCTGCTGCTCGGCCGACGGGCGGGTCGATCAGCCTCCCTGACTTCCTGGACATCGTGGCGTCCGGCTCCTTCGGGCCAGCGACGGCCCGGGTGGAGAAGCTGCTGGACAGGGTGCCCCCGGAGAAGCTGGCAGCTGAGCTCGAACGGCGTCACCCCGGACTCGGCCCCGCGATCGCCCGCTGGTGGGAGCGCAGCCGCACCGCGCCGGCGACGGCCGGGCACGAACCGGGTTCCCCGTGGACCTGGGGAGGCCGGGCCGGCAGTCTGCAGTCCCTCCTCGGCGCCGCGGCGACCTGGTCGGGCGACGTGGACTGGTTCGTGCGGTGGAGCGCCCACATCGGTCGGGGATACCGGAGCGTGGCTGCGGTCGTGGCCGCTGAGGTCGAATCCGGACGGGCGGACCTGGCCGCCGAACTGCGCGCGCAACTGGCCCACGGCCACCCGGTCAGCGGTCCGTCGGAGATCGCCGTCCATGCGTTGCTCGCGACCAGCGATCCGGAGAACTGGGCAGCGGTGACGGCGTCGTTGGCCGACGCCGGCCGGCAGCCCGGGGTGCTGGAGACCGTCCTGGACGCGCTGTGGGCCGCCCGCGCGGGTGCGCACGCCGTCGTGCTGCAGGCGCTCGTGGACACCGGGCATGCCGGCTCGGTCCCGGTGCTCGAGGTGGTCGGCCGGTGGCTCGGCGAGGAGGTCACGACCCCGCAGTCACCGCAGGCCGGGCGGTTCCTCGAGGTGCGGGCACGCACCGAGGCGATCGGGCGCGACGCTCGACCGGAGGACGTCGACGCAGCCACCGCCGTGGAGCACGCCGGCTTCCTCGCTGGTGTGGGCCGGTTGGACGAAGAGGCAGCGGTCCCGCACGCGGTCGAGCTGCTGTCGCGCCCGGACCCCGCTCTGCGGCTGGCCGGGGCCCGCTGGTTGCTGCGTCGGAACCGTACGGCCGAGCTGCTCGGCGCCGTCGGCGACCCCGACACGGCAGTCGCGGCGACGGCCGTCGCGGCAGCGGCCTGGCGCACCAAGCCCGGCGGCATCGATGGCGACGTCCGGACGGCCCTGCTGGAGCGGGTTCGGGACTGGCCGCGGACCCTTCCGGTTCAGGTCGGGGTGGTCGGCCACCACACCCTGGAGGCCGGGTCCGCCCTGGCTGCGGATGCTCTGCTCCGGCAGGACGCCGCGGGCGGCAAACGATCCCAGGTGTGGAGGACCGCCTCCCCACGCGGGAGGGCCCGGGAGGTCTCCCGCCTCGGCGAGGACCCGGCCGCCCATCGTGAAGCCCTCCTCGGCCACGTGGCCGACCGCTCAGCCGATGTCCGCCGCGCTGCGCTCCAGCAGCTCGTGAAGCTGGACCCCATCACCGACGCGGAGGTCGCTGCCGTCCGCGCTGCTCTGGTCAAGCATCGTCTCGGCCGCGTGCCACCGTTCCTCGATGTGACCCTGAAGCTTCTGGTCACCGTCCTGTCCCACCAGGACGATGACAGCCGGCGAGCGACTCTGTCCGACCTGGCCGGTGGGAGCCCTGTCGAGCGGCGCGCGGCCGTCCAGCTGGCCGAGATGTGCGGTCTTCCCGATCCGACCCGGTCGAGCGCGACGGATGCACCGGAACCCCTCGCGGGGGTGCAGTACACCCCCGCGGACCGGACCCCGGCGATTCGACCGTCAGGACCGCCGCCTGGACGGTTTGCCGGCTACCACGCCATCTGTCGGTACCTGGTGACGTCGCTGCTGGACCACCTGATCGCTCGGGCCGAGGACGAGGTGACCCTCGGCAACGAGGTGCGGTTGGTGCAGAACCTGCACACCCTTCCCTGGGCGCGCGAAGGGGCCCCTGTCGCTGAGTTCCTCAACACCTGGTGGGCCGACGTGCAGAGCCGGCTGACCGACGGCGGTATCGAGCTGCAGATCCTGTCCGTCGCGCTCGTGCACGGCAGCGACCGGATGGGCAAGGATGCCGAGTGGTTCCGGGAGGTCGCCGGCCTGCTGACGGGCCCGCTGCCGGAGTTGGCTGAGGCACCGCGCTGGGCTCGTGCCCTGGTCCCGGGTCAGATGCAGACCCTCGCCAACCACCTGCGGCGGCCGTCCTGGGCCCCGCTGTACCTCGACGCGATCTCCACCGTCCTGGCCGAGCTCCCCGTGGATGCGATACGCAACCCCGAGCACCGACACGGCGGCGGAGGACCGGTCGACCCCCGACCGCACCTCGGGGTGACACCTCGCCCCCAGGCGTGGGGCATCACGGGCCGGGATGACCTGGCTCGCTGGTGGGCGCTGGTGCGGTTCCTCGACGAACCGGACGGAATCACCGACCCCTGGTCAGCCGACCGGGCACTGTGGCGCCACCGGGTCGAGCCGCGGGTCGTGGCCAGCCTGTTCGACCTCGGCCTGGCCACCCGCGCAGACGTGCTCGACGCAGTCATCGCCCCCGACCGAGGCCGCCCGGTCCGGCCCCACCGCGACTTCGGAGAGTTCACCGCATCACCGTCACCGGACTGGGTGTCGTCCCCAGCGCTGCACGAGGTGGTCGCCGACGTCCGACGGTCCGCCGTCGACAGCCAGGTGTCCGACACCGCAGAGATGGGAAACGTCCTCACCCCGCTGGCGTGGAACCTCGGCGCCGCCGTCGGCGTCGAGTCATTGCTCTCGGTACTGGCTGCGACCGTCCCTCGCCCCCTGGTCCGAAGCCCCCGGAACGAGTCCGGTCGCGACGCCGTCCTGAGCCATCTGCTCACCGTCCACGTCCCGGCCGAGGACGACACCCCCGCTGACCTCGAGCGCGGTCTGCGGAGGGCGGCCGTCCCGGAGCAGCGCGCAGTCGAGATGGCCGTACTCGCGCCGCAGTGGGCGCCCTTGGTCGAAGCCGCCCTGGACCGGCCCGGCCTGGCGTCCGGGGTCTTGTGGGTGCACGCTCACCGCCGCGTCGAGGAGTACGACAACGGCCCGTGGCGGCCCGAGATGGCCAACCACACCCGGCTCACCCAGACAGCCCTCACCGCCGGGGAGGTCGACTTCGGATGGTGGGCGTCCTTCGCCGCCCAGCTGGGGTCCGAGGGCCTGGCATCCCTGCTCGCCGCCGCGCCTCTGGCATCGCGCGCGACCCAGCACCACCGAACACGGCTCTACGCCCGCGCCCTGAGCGCAAGCGATGAGGACGGAGCGGCCGCTGCCCTGGAGACCGAGCTGATCAGCCGGGTCCAGGACAAGCGCGACCAGGACGCGGCCCGAGCGTTGGGGCTGCTTCCCCTCACCGGCCCGGATGACCCCCGCCTGCTGACCCGGTGGCGTGCCATGCAGGTGCTCGCAGCACCCGAGCGCACGGCCAAGGCCCAGAAGCGGAAGTCCGAGGCCGAGGCGCTGTTGGTGGGCCTGACCAACCTGGCCCGCCGGGCCGGGTACCCCGACGCCACCCGGCTCACCTGGACGATGGAGGCGGAGACGCTCGGCGACCTGCGCGACGGACCGGTGATCGCGGGCTCAGGTGACGTCGAGGTGGAGCTCAGCATCGACGCCGAGGGCAGCCCTGCTCTGTCCGTGCGCCGCGGGGCCAAGACCTTGACCCGCATCCCCGCGTCCGCCAAGCGCGACCCCGCCGTCGCTGAGCTGGTGGCCCGGGCCGGTGACCTGCGCGACCAGGCGATCCGGATGCGGCGCTGGCTGGAACGGGCCTGCACCGACCGGGAGGAGATCACCGGCGCCGAACTGCCGGCGCTGGTCGGCCACCCCGTGCTCGGACCGATGCTGCGTGCCCTCGTGCTCGTCGACGACACAGGCGCCGTGGGGTTCCCCGACCTCGACGCCGGTGGACTTCGGCGGGTGGACGGGTCGGTTCAGGCCTGGACCGGGCGCGCCCTCCGCGTCGCCCACCCGGTGGACCTCGCGACCTCCGGCGACTGGCCGGCCCTGCAACGCAGGGTCTTCACCGACCGCAACCGCCAGCCGTTCCGGCAGCTGTTCCGCGAGCTCTACGTCCCGACCGACGCCGAGCTCGGGCACCGCGACGTCATGCGGTTCGCCGGGCGACGGGTGGTACGTCGACGGGGTGCGGCGTTGCTGGGCGCGCAGGGGTGGCGTGACCTGCACGAGCCGGGCGCGCACGTCCGGGAGTTCCCGGCTGCCGGGGTGACGGTCTACTGCTACGGGCTCAGCACCGTCGACGACCACGGTTCCGGCGACGTCACCACAGGCCACCTCGAGTTCGTCGGTCCGTCCGCGGACGGCCGCATGAGTCAGCTGCCGGCCGGCGACGTCCCGCCCGTGGTGTTCAGCGAGGCCATGCGAGACATGGACCTCGTCGTGTCGGTGGCGGCGTCGTCCGGCGTCGAGGTCGAGACCTCCGAGGCATCGCTCGCGGTACGCCGGCAGCTCGTCGAGGAGACGATGCGCGCCAGCGGCGTGGAGGGCGTCGAGGTCCGCGGGCACCACGCCGTCGTCCAGGGACAGCGCGGCCGCTACTCGGTGCACCTCGGATCCGGGACCGTGCACATGTTGCCCGGCCGGTCCATCGTCCTGGTACCGGTACCGGACGACCACCTCGGCCGGGTCTTCCTACCGTTCGTCGACGACGACCCGACCGTCGCCCTCATCCTCTCCGAGGTGCTGCTCCTCGCCGAGGACGACCGCGTCTCGGACCCCGCGATCGTGCGCCAGCTGCGCTGAGACCGTGTGGCCTTTGGCCGGGGGACGCTGGGGCCTGCGCCGACGGCACGGAAGTCCCCACAGGGTGTGCCGTATGACGGCCCTTGCCGGGAGAACAGTTCGGACGGGTCTGTCGGACACGTGTGAGTCCGTGCAGGTCAGCAACGTGACCTGTGGTCGTGCCGGTCCGGGAGACGGCCGTTCTCGGACGCCGCTGTGATGCCGAGGACCGCACCACGAGCGATGAACGAACGAGTGGGGTTGACCCTCAGTGTTCGAGTCCGAGTTCGTCGAGCACTGGCCACAGCAGGTCTCCGCCGATGTGATGCCAGCCAGGGGGCTCGATTCCTTGATCGTCCACCGCGGATCGTGAGCTGAGCGTTGCTGCTCGTCCCGTCGTCGAGAAGATGTCTCGTACGGACATCAGCATGGATCGAATGGCGACATCGGTGTGATCGCCGGACGTGTCCACCATGAACTCAACCGTGTCGGGGCTGCGGTGGACGAGTACTCCAGCCGCGGTGACGGGAAGGCCATCCGGAACTGCGCCGACTGGGCAGCGGGCCCCAGTGAACAAGTTGATCGTGGTCAGCATGTACGACGTCACAGCCACCGACCTGATGATCCCGCTGAGCTCGACGGTCTCCCTGAACCTGACGACGAACAGGGGAGTTTCCTCGGGCCCGAAAGGACCAGATGCCGACGAGCCCTTCGCGAACTGGTCGAATTCACCACCGAGAAGAACCGGCATGCTCCACCATCCCTGATCCGCCCCCGGGGACTGCAGGAAGAGCATGACGGTCTACCGAGCGAGCTGGGAAGTCGGGTCGAGCCCGCCCGGGCCAGTATTGTTCTGGTAGACGGGTCGTGGTTTCCGGACAGTCAGGTTCGCGGCGTCGTCGGCAAGAAGCCAACGCCCCGGTGCTTGATCCTTGGTTGCAGTTCTGGTTGCAGTTGACCCAGATCGATCGTGGTTCAGGCTGGTTCGCCGACGTCCGGCCGACGCCGGATCGGCGCTCCGAGCTGGGCTTCCAGGACCACGACGAACAATTGTGAACGTCGTCAGGTTGGCCTGGCAGTGTGGGGGTCAGGGGTTCGAGTCCCCTCAGCTCCACCCGATCGACCAGGCCGTCCTCCACCAGGAGGCGGCCTTCGTCGTCCCCGGGCCTGTCGAACCCCGGGGGCTACGAGCTGGTCTGCTCCGGCGCGGCCTCGATGTCGAAGCCCAGGCGGCGTGCGTCGTCCAGGGCCGCGCGGAACGTCGGGAGACCCATGCCCAGGTCGGCGGCCGCGTCCTCGCGCTGGGTCGTCGCGCCGCGGTGTCGGCCGTAGGCGTCCACGACGGCGAGGGCGGACGCGGTGCGGCGCTCGGTCGCGGACTTACGCCTCGTCACGGCACGTCGTCCGGGGAGGTGGGCACCGCGCTCCCGGCCCAGTGGGCCAGGTAGGAGCGGTGCAGCCAGGCGTCGACCCAGGCGCGGTCGGGTTCGTCGGGCACGGTGGAGCTCTCGCGCAGGGCGATCAGCCGCTGCTCGGCGGCGTCGACGGCGGCCACCACCTCGGCCAGCTCGACCTCGCCGGCCCGCACCGCGCGCAGGTACGACCGGTCGGGCTCGGGCACCGGCAGCGTGATGCGGCCGGTGCTCAGCAGCTCGACGCCCTGCACCCCGAGGCGCAGCGCGTGCATGGCGTACTTGGTGTCGTAGCCGTGCTCGGCGACCAGCTCGGGCCGGTTGGTGTGCGCGCCGACCTCGCCGGTCATCGCCGCCCGCTGGCCGGTCAGGTAGCCGAGGAACCGGTCGGCGGCCAGCCGCGAGACGAAGCGGTGCGCGTTGTCCACCAAATCGGCGCCGGCCTCGTCGCGGTGCACCACCTCGGCGTCGGGCACGAAGAGCAGCAGCAGGACCGTGGGGTTGCCGGCCAGCGCCAGCCGCGCCCACTTCCGGGCCGAGTAGACGACCACGTCCAGGTCGCCGGCCCCCGAGCGGTTCGCCAACCCGCCAGGCCGGTCCCACACCGTGTGCCGCTGGTACTGCTCGAACGGGATGCCCTCGCCGACCCGCGCCACACCCGTGACGAACTCCGGCGGTTCCAGGCAGATGCCCATCTCGTCGCGGTCGTCCTGCCCGCCGATCGATGTCCCGTGCACCCCGGAACCGACCTGGACCCGCAGGATCGTGCCCTGCTCGGCGATCCGCCGGGCCTCCTCGGAGGCGTGCGGGTGGTCGAAGCCGGGCGGCAGCGAGCGGTCGCCGCGCACGACCGACGCGGGGGTTCGGGAGGACACGGCGGCCACACTCCCATCGTGACCACGTCGTCGGCAGTCGAATTCGGGCTCAGCAGCGCCACGGCCGCCGTCCTGTCCGCGATCAGGCGGGCGGGAGGGCGGCCGCTCCTGGTGGGCGGCTGCGTGCGGGATGCCCTGCTCGCGCCGGGCAGCACCCCGAAGGACGTCGACGTCGAGGTGTTCGGCCTCGCGCCCGCCGACCTGCGCGCGGCGCTGGCACAGGTGGGCCGGGTCGACGAGGTGGGGCGGTCGTTCGCCGTCCTGAAGGTGCGTCGGGACGGCGAGGACCTCGACGTCGCCGTGCCGGCCGAGGGCCCGGGCACCCGACCCGAGGACGCCGCCCGCCGGCGCGACTTCACCGTGAACGCGCTGATGGTCGACCCGGTGAGCGGGGAGGTGCTCGACGCCGTCGGCGGGCTGGCCGACCTGCGGGCCGGGGTGCTGCGGCACACCGGGCCCTCGTTCACCGACGACCCGCTGCGGGTGCTGCGCGGAGTCCGGTTCGCCGCCCGGTTCGGGTTCGCGTTCGCCCCCGAGACCGCGGAGCTGTGCCGCACCCTGTTCCCGGCCCACCGCACCCTCCCGGTCGAGCGGGTCTGGGGCGAGTGGCGGGGCATCGGCGAGCGGGGGCGCGACCTCACCGCCGCGGTGGCCGCGCTGGTCGCGACCGGCTGGATCGCCCACGTGCCGCAGCTGGCCCGGCTGGCCGGGGTGCCGCAGGACCCGCGCTGGCACCCGGAGGGCGACGTCCTGGTGCACTCGGGCCTGGCCGGCGACGCCGCGGCGGTCCTGGCCGACGGCGCCGGGCTGACCGGGGACGACCGCACGGTCGTGGTGCTCGGGGCGCTGCTGCACGACCTCGGCAAGGCCACCCGCACGCAGGTGCGGGCCGACGGGCGGATCACCTCCCACGGGCACGCCGAGTCCGGGGCCGAGGCGGTGCAGGAGCTGCTCGGCTCGATCGGTGCCCCGCCCGGTCTCGTCGACCGCGTCGTCCCGGTGGTCCGGGAGCACATGGTCGCCACGTCGGCGACCCGCGGGCCGAGCCGGGCAGCGGTGCGTCGGCTGGCCCGCCGGCTCGCGCCGGCGTCGCTGGCGGACTGGTCACTGGTCTGCGGGGCGGACCACGCCGGCCGCGGCGCCGGGTCGGGGCCGAACCCGACCACGTCCTGGCTGGCGCTGGCCGAGGAGGTCGGGGTGGAGCGGGAGCCCGCCCGACCGCTGCTGCGCGGGGCCGACCTCATCGCCCTGGGGCACGAACCCGGTCCGTGCTTCCGGGGAGTCATGGCCGCGGCCCTCGCCGCCCAGGACGAGGGGCTGTTCACCGACCGGGCGGGCGCCGTGGCGTGGCTGGCCGAGCTCGCCGCGGACGGACGGCTCGCGGACCTGCTGGACGCCCGGTAGCAGGAGGGGAGGCCGGGGCGACGGGTCAGGGCGGGCCGTAGCGCCCCCGCAGTGCGGGGTCGTGGTGCCACCACGGCGTCGTCGGGTCGGGATCGGTGCCCGTCGGGGCGAGCTGCGCGCGGTCCAGCTCGAGGTCGACCCGGCGGGCCTCCGTGCGCTCGACCCGGATCCACTGCAGCACGGTGAGCACCAGGAACGGCAGGTCCAGCACCTCGGCGACGGTCCACAGGATGCTGCCCGCGGTCTGCTGGTCGGCCAGCCAGCTCGGCGCCCAGGGCGGCCGGTCGAGGCCGAACGCGGGGATCGTCAGGTGGGTCTCCAGGCGCAGCACGATGCCCGGCACCGCGTCCAGCAGCAGCTCGACGACACCGACCGCCAGCGCCGCGCCGACGGCCAGCGAGGTGCGGGTGTCCTCACGGTCGACCAGCGGGAGGGCGATCACCGCCCCGACCAGCAGGAGCAGCACGTGCAGCGCCCAGCCGACCGGCGCCCAGCGCAGGCTCCAGGCGCCGACCCCGCCGAAGAACAGCAGACCGGCGAGGACCGGCACGTAGAGCGGGCTCACCGCCGGGTGCCCGCCGACCCGCATGGGCCCGGAGGCGAGCACCCGGGCCAGGCCCGACCGCGGACCGTAGGCCGCCCGGGCCAACGCCAGCGGCTGCGCGGCCACCAGCAGGACGGGGACGACGAGCAGCAGGAGCAGCACCTGCGTCGTCCACACCCACATCAGCTGCGACCCGCGGGCCTGCGGGAAGCCGCAGGTCACCCAGACACCGAGGACGACCCCGGCGGCGAGCGACGCGTCGCGGGACCGCGGCCATCCACGCCCGTCCGCGCGCAGGCGCAGTCGGGCCCGGACGACGAGGACCACCACGCCGCCCAGGACGACGAGACTCAGCCAGTCCGGCCGCCACTGCTCGGCCAGATCGGCGGCCCGCACGGGGTGGCTCAGGTCGGGCACGCCACGATGGTGCCGCGGCTGCCTGGGTGTTCCCGGGGGACTCCACGCCGAGCTTGCACGAGGGGGGCTTCGCGCCTCGGATCGAGGTCGCCCCAGGGGTCCTCGCCGACCTCAGCACCGCAGGGGCTGCAGCTGACCACTGCGGATCAGCGGGGCTGGACCACCGCTCGCGGGGCGGCGGCCATGATCGCCCGCTCCACCTCGCCGAACCCGTAGCGCACCGGCACGAGCAGCGGACGGCGGTCGCGCAGCTCGATCCGGGCCATCTGCCGTGAGGCCCGGGTGGGCCCGATGCCCAGGACGTCGTCCACCGGGACGTCACCGCTGCGCACTGGTGTCCGCCACCGGAAGCGGCCGTCGGCGACCGACACCTCGACGGCGGTGCGCAGCAACCACCAGTAGGCGTTCCACGCCAGCGCGGCCAGCCACAGCAGCAGGAACCACGCCGGCGGGCCGTCGTCGCGGGCCGATATCACCACGAAGAAGACCCCGAGCGCGGTGAACCCGACGAAGGCGACGGGGAACAGGATGCGGGCTGCCGGGATGGGCCGGTAGGGCACGGGGGTTCCTCCAGGACGTCGCCGCCCCACCATGGAGGTCGGTCGGGGGCGATCAGCGCCGAGCGTCCCGGTGCTCGAGAGGCACCGCAACCCGACGGTTCAGCGCGAGTCCTGCCGGCGGGCGACGACGACGAGCCCGACCAGCACCAGGGCCAACGGGGCCCACCCGGGAAGACCGAACGGCCCGAGGATCAGCTCGGCCACGAAGATCAGCAGCCGGAAGGCGACCCAGAAGCCCACGAGCAGGACGAGCCAGAACACCAGCGGACGTTCGGCCTGCAGTCGGCGCAGCATCTCCATGCCCACCATCATCCCCCGCGCAACGCGGTGGAACACGCAGGCGGTCGGCGGTGCTGCCCCGAAGGATGAGCATCGAGCAGAACGCACCCACCCCTCCCTTCCTCGGCGCGCACGCCCTCGTGGTCGGTGCCAGCGGCATCACCGGCAGCGCGCTGGTCGAGAAGCTGACCGCCGGCGGCTGGGAGGTCTCCGGCCTCTCCCGCAACCCGATCGAGGGCTCGAGCGCCCGGCATGTCCGCGCCGACCTGCGCTCCGCCGACTCCCTGGCCGAGGCGCTGGGTGAGCTGCGACCCACCCACGTGTTCTTCTGCGCGTGGTCCAAGCAGGACACCGAGGCCGAGAACATCGTGGTCAACAAGGCGATGGTCGCCGACCTGCTGGCCGCGCTGGCCCCTGGCCGAAGCGTCCGGCACGTTGCGCTGGTCACCGGCCTCAAGCACTACCTCGGCCCCTTCGAGGCCTACGCCCAGGGCGAGATGCCCGACACCCCGTTCCACGAGGACGCCGACCGCCTGCCGGTCGAGAACTTCTACTACGCCCAGGAGGACGCCCTCTTCGCCGCGGCGGCCGAGCAGGGCTTCACCTGGAGCGTGCACCGCTCGCACACCGTCATCGGCCACGCCGTCGGCAACGCCATGAACATGGGCTCGACGCTGGCCGCCTACGCCGCGATCTGCCGCGCCGACGGGCGCCCGTTCGTGTTCCCGGGGTCGGAGACCCAGTGGAACTCGCTGGTCGACATGACCGACGCCGGCCAGCTCGCCGACCACATGATCTGGGCCTCGACCACCGAGGCCGCCGCCGACCAGGCCTTCAACGTGGTCAACGGCGACGTTTTCCGCTGGCGCTGGATGTGGCCCAAGCTGGCCGCCGCCCTCGACGTCGAGGCGGTCGGCTTCTCCGAGGCGCCGCGTCCGCTGGAGGAGCAGATGGCCGACGCCGAGCCGGTCTGGGCGCGCGTCGTCGCCGAGCACGGCCTGGTCGAGCCCGACCTCTCGCGGGTGGCGTCCTGGTGGCACACCGACTCCGACCTGGGCCGCGACATCGAGGTGCTCGCCGACATGAGCCGGTCCCGGTTGCTGGGCTTCACCGGCTACGTGCGCACCGAGGACTCGTTCTACCGCCTCTTCGACCGCTACCGCGCCGACGGCATCATCCCGTGACACCTGCACCTCGGCGCGCACCGGGCGTGACCGCGTCCTGACCGCCCGCAGGGGGCTCTGAGCTGGGCTTTCTCCTTGTTCGCGACCGTTTGACCCAGTACGCTTCGTACACGTGTTCGAGCGGTCGGGAGGTGACGTGAGCGAGCTGGGATCGGCGCTCGACGGCCTCCTGTCCGAGGATCTGCACGGGCTGGGCAACGCCAGGTGCTGGACCGGACGGCGGTGCTGGTGGCCGCCCGCAACCGGTTGGACGCCGAGATCGCCCGCACGGCCCGTCGCGCGGAGCTGATCCAGGCGCCCGAGCACGACGGGTTGGGGTCGATGCGGTCGTGGTTGATCGGGCACCTGCGGTTGTCGCCGGCTGAGGCGAGCCGGGTGGTGCGCGCCGGTCGGGCGCTGGAGCACTTCCCGCGGTTGGCTGCCGTGTTCGCCGAGGGTGCCGCCACCGCCGCGCAGATGGATCTGGTGGCGGCCGGGGTGGGGGAGCGAGAGCGTGCTCGGGCGGCTGAGCAGGACGTCGACCTGGCCGCGTTCGACCAGACCTGGGCGGCGCTGGCCGTGTCCTCGTCGCACCAGACGTTGGCGGTTGCGGTGAAGGCGTTCGAGGCGGCGCTGGACCCCGACGGCACCGAGCCCGACCCCACCGAGGAGCGACGGCTGAGCATGGCCACCCACGCCGACGGCAGCGTGACCGGCCGGTTCGACCTGGACGCCGTGGGTGGGGAGAAGGTCAAGGCTGCGCTGGAGTCGATCGTGCAGGCCCACCGCCCGCAGGGGGACCTGCGCACGCGGTGGCAGCAGAACGCCGATGCCCTGGTGCAGCTGGCGGACAACCAGCTCGCCGCCGGTGACCTGCCCGTGGTGCGCAAGGAGAAGCCGCGCATCGTGGTGACGATGAACCTGGATGACCTCGTGGGCGAGGGCGCCGGGCCGGGGACGGCGTCCACCGGCTTCGGGGCAACCATCTCCGCCGCCCGCGCCCGCTGGCTGGCCTGCGACTCGGTGGTCTCCCGGATCGTGATGGGCCCCGACGGCACCCCGCTGCAGCTGGGCCGCTCCCACCGGGTCGTGACGCCCGCGCTGCGACGGGCGGTGGTCGCCAGGGACAAGACCTGCGTGTTCGCCGGCTGCGGAGCGCCCCACCACTGGGCCGACGTCCACCACCTGATCCACTGGGCGCTCGGCGGGGAGACCTCACTGACCAACTCCGCTCTGCTGTGCGAACCGCACCGCACCAAGGTCCACCACGGCTTCCGGGTCCAGCGAGATCCCGGCGGCCGATGGCGCACCTACCGCCCCGACGGATCCGAGATCCTCCTGGAACCTCGCCTCGTCTGAACCGTGGCTACGCTCGGCCCCTGCACGTCCCCCGACGATGGCCCCGGCGCGCCGCGAAGCGCCGTCACCATGGAGATCTGCCCCGCACGCCGGTGAGCGCCCCGCGGCTCACCCCGCCCCGCGAACTGCGCCGGCAACGGCGCCGCCGGTCCCACCCCTGCTGGGACCACCTCGTCGTCGCGCCGCTCTGGCCCATGCACGGCGCCAACCTCGGCACCCTGCTGCGCACCGCCGACGCCGTCGGCGCCTGCCTCGCGGTGCCGAAGCTGCCCTGGGTGCCCGAGGCCCTGGCCCGCGGCAACACGCTGCGCCGACCGACCTGCGTGCACTGGACCGGCGACCAGCTCACCTGGCTGGCTCGCCAGCGGGACACCGGCACCCAGGTGGTCGGCGTCGAGCTGACCGACGAGTCGGTGCGGCTGGCCGATCTCCCCGCCGCCCGCCGGCGCACCGTCGTCGTCCTCGGGCACGAGCAGACCGGCATCCCGCCCGGTGGGCTCGACCTGCTGGACGTCGCGGTGGAGATCCCGATGGTCGGCACCGGTTCGAGCTTGAACGTCGCGGTCGCCGGGTCGTTGGTGCTCTACCGGTTGTCCGGGCTGCTCTGAGGCGCCCCCACCCGCTCGTCGAGCCACGGGCCCGCCGGGTCGGCGGGGCGACGCAGCAGGCGGAGCGCCAGGGTGAGGGCCCGGTCGACGACGGCGTCCACGGCCAGCCCGACCCCGACCACCAGCGACACCGGCACCACGAGCGGCACCGCCAGCACCGACACCCCGAGGACGGCGGGCAGGTCGCGGGCGAACCCGGGCCGGCGCACCGGGTTGGCCAGCGCACCCCACCGCACGCCGGCCCACATCAGCCAGCGGCGCAGCACCGGCGTCCCCAGCTCGCGGCACATCCGGCGGAACACACCGTCCGCGTCCCGGCTGGTGATCGCGCCCGCTGCGATGCCGACCGTGCAGAACCAGTCATGCACGATCGCGGCCGCCGTCCAGGGGCCGTCGGCCGGGATCAGCCACCGCACCGGCACAGGCACCGACGCGAAGTCGGTGACGAACCCGGTCGGCACCACCCATTCCTCCTGGCGGCCCCGGTACACCAGCGGCTCGGTCAACCGCCACCGCCGGTCGGCGAGCTGCTCGACGTGCGGGCGGGTCACGAACGGCACCGGCGCCTCCATGCCTCGGGGTGGTCGTCAGGACCATCCTGCGCCAGGATCCACCGATGGCGATCGAGGTGCGGCCGGCGACCGGCTTCGACGACGTCGCGACCATGGTCGGGCCGAAGAAGGCCGGCTCGAACGTCTGCTGGTGCCTGAGCTACCGCATCCCGTCGAAGGAGAACCAGGCCCTCGCCGGCCCCGACCGCGGTGACCGGGTGCGCGAGCTGGTCGCCGAGGACCCACCGCCGGGGGTGCTGGCCCACGACGGCGACGAGGTGGTCGGGTGGGCCGCCGTCCACCCTCGGTCCGACACCACGTTCGCCGGCAGCCGCCGCATCCCGCACGTCGACGACCTGCCGGTCTGGTCGCTCTGGTGCATCCGGGTCCGGCCCGGGCACCGCGGGCAGGGCATCGCGCACCACCTCGTCTCCGGCGCCGTCCAGTTCGCCCGCGACCACGGCGCCCCGGCCGTCGAGGCCTACCCGGTCGACAACGGCGGCGCGAAGGTCGACCTGACGATGGCCTACGTGGGCACCAAGGCCCTCTTCGAGCGGGCCGGGTTCACCCAGGCCGCCGAGACCACGTCGGTGCTGAACGGCTTCCCGAGGGTGCTGATGCGGCTCGACCTGGGCTGATCCTCAGACCGACCAGGCGTCGATCTGCGCCAGCAGCTCGGCCTTGCGGGCGTCGTCGGTGAACGAGGCCCGCACCGACGTCGCCGCCAACCGGGCGAACTCGGGTGCGGTGAACCCCAGCTCGACCAGCACCGCGTAGTTGGCGCCGGCGTACCCGCCGAAGTAGGCCGGGTCGTCGGAGTTCACCGTCACCGCCACCCCGGCGTCGACCAGGGCGCGGATCGGGTGCGCGGCGAGGTCGGGCACCGCGCGCAGCCGGAGGTTGGACAGCGGGCAGACCGTCAGCGGGATGCCCCGCTCCACCAGCAGCGCGACCAGCGCGTCGTCCTCGACCGCCCGGATGCCGTGGTCGACCCGCTCCACCCCGAGCAGCTCGACCGCCTCGACCACGTAGGCCGGCGGGCCCTCCTCGCCGGCGTGCGCCACCCGGTGCAGCCCCAGCGCAGCGGCCCGGTCGAACACCTCGACGAACAGGGACGGCGGGTACCCGACCTCGGCGGAGTCCAGCCCGATGCCCACCAGGTCGTGGATGCGGTGGGCGACGGCGTCCAGGGCGGCGTGCGCGGTGGCCACCGGACTGTCCCGGACGATGCTCAGGATGATCCCGCCGGTGGTGCCCCGGGCCGCGCGGGCGCCGGCCAGCGCCCGGGTCATCCCGTCCAGGACGTCGTCGGCGCCGATGCCGTTGGCCAGGTGCACCTGCAGGTCGACGAACAGCTCGGCGTGCACGACGCCGTCCCGGTGCGACCGTTCCAGGTAGGCCGCCGTCAGGTCGTGGAAGTCCTCGGTGGTGCGCAGCACCGGCATGCACGCGTAGTACAGGTCCAGGAACGACTGCAGGTCGGCGAAGTCGTAGGCCGCCCGCAGCGCCGCGACGTCCGGGTAGGGCAGGGCGACGCCGTTGCGCTCGGCCAGCGCGAACGCCAGCTCCGGTTCCAGGGTGCCCTCGACGTGCAGGTGCAGCTCGGCCTTGGGCAGACGGGGCAGGGCGGCGAGGAGGGAACCGGTGGTCATGGCCCCATCCTCGCCGCCGCACCTCACACGGTCTGCGGGACGCCCGGCGATCCGCCGCCGAACCGGGCCAGTGCCCCGGAGTAGGCCTTGGGCACCGGCGGGGCGTACTCCCCGCGCTTGCCCGTCGTCAGCCCGAGCCGCACCAGGCCCTCGACGGTGACGACCGCGGCCGCGACGCCGTCGACCACCGGGACGCCGACCCGGGCGGTCAGCTCCCGGGCGAGGTCGGCCATCCCGGCGCAGCCGAGCACCACCGCGTCGCAGCCGTCGCGGGCCACCACGTCGGCGCACTCGGCGGCGATCCGGGACCGCGCCGCCGGGTCGGTCTCCAGCTCCAGCACGGGGATCTCGACCGCCCGCACCGTCGCGCACTGCTCGCGCACGCCGTAGCGGGTGGCCAGCTCCCAGGCCCGCCCGGTGGTCCGGGCCAGCGTGGTGACCACCCCGAACCGGCGACCGAGGTGGGTCGCCGTCCGCATGGCCGCCTCGGCGATGCCGACCACCGGACCGGCCGCCAGCTCGCGGGCGGCGTCCAGGCCGGGGTCGCCGAAGCAGGCGATCACGTGCCCGGCGGCGCCGGCGGCCTCGCCGGCCGCGACCTGGGCGAGCAGGCCGGGGACGGCGAGCGCCTCGTCGTAGTGGCACTCGATGGACGCCGGACCCATCCCCGGGTGGACGGCGACCACCTCGGTGCCGGGCCCGGCGGCGGCCCGGGCGCTCACGCCGATCAGGTCGGTCATCGACGCGCTGGTGTTGGGGTTGATCACCTGCATCAGCACGGTCATGCCCCCACGATCACGTCCGGCGCCGACGGGTCGAGCTGCGGGATCATCGGCCGCACCCGCTCCAGGACCGTGAAGGCGGCGAAGGCCAGGCCGCAGCCGATGAACCAGCCGTAGTCGCCCACCGAGGTGAACAGGCTCAGCGCGATCGCCGGCAACCCGGCCACCGCGACGGCGATGATCGCGTTGGGGTTGTAGCCGCCGCGGAACCAGTACCGGCCGGTCGGGGCCATCGAGTACATGTCGTCGACGGCGATCCGCTGCTGGGCCGCGAGGTAGTAGCCGGCGATCAGGATGCCGAACAGCGGCCCGATCAGGCTGCCGAGGATGCCCAGGCTGTACCGGATGCCGTCGGCGCTGTCGTACCAGTTCCACGGCGTGAGCAGCACCGAGCCGACGGCGGCGATCATGCCGCCGGTCCGCCAGCTGATCCGCTGCGGCGCCACGTTGGAGAAGTCGAAGGCGGGGGCGATGAAGTTGGCGACGATGTTGATGCCGACGGTGGCGGTGACGAAGGTCAGCCCGCCGAGCAGGATCGCCACCGGGGTGTCGATGGCCGCCACGGTCGCGATCGGGTCGGTGATCAGCTCGCCGAACACGGGGACGGTGGCCGAGGCGCAGATGACGGTCAGGATCGAGAAGAACAGGAAGTTGACCGGCAGCCCGAGGAAGTTGCCGCGCTTCACCGCGGCGAAGCTCCGGCCGTACCGGGCGAAGTCGCCGAAGTTCAGCATCGGGCCGGAGAAGTAGGAGACGACCAGCGCGATCGCACCGACCATCGCCGAGATGCTCGCCCAGCCGGTCAGCGTCGGACCGGTGTGCAGCTCGAGGTCGATGTTCGAGATCCCCGCCTTCGCCACCAGGTAGCCGGCCAGCGCGATCATCACGACGTAGACGGCGGGGCCGGCGAAGTCGATGAACCGCTTGATGGTCTCCATGCCGCGCCAGAACAGCGCCGCCTGGGCGACCCAGAGGATCGCGAAGGAGATCCAGCCCAGCGCCGAGAGCCCGACGAACGACGGGCCCAGCAACGACTCCGACGCCGGGATGAACTTCAGGAAGATGATGTTCAGGCTCGACGCGGCCAGGAAGGTCTGCACGCCGTACCAGGCCACCGCGATCAGCCCGCGGATGATCGCCGGGATGTTGGCCCCCTTCACGCCGAAGATGGCCCGGTTGATCACCGGGTAGGGCACCCCGGTCGACTGGCTGGGCTTGGCCACCAGGTTGACGAAGACCTGCACGATGACGATGCCGACCACCAGGGCGAGCAGCACCTGCCACGCGGCGATGCCCAGGGCGAACAGGCTGCCGGCGGTGATGTAGCCGCCCACGGAGTGCACGTCGGACATCCAGAACGCGAAGATGTTGTAGGAGGTCCAGCGCTGCTCCTTCAGCGGCGCGAGGTCCTCGTTGGTCAGCCGGGGGTCGTACCCGGGGCTGACGACGGCGCCGCCCGGCGCCGCGGCCGACGGTGCGGTGGTGGTGTGGCCGGCGGGGACCGGGGGTTCAGCGGTGGTGGTCATCGGGACTCCTGCGCGGGGGACGGGCCGACGGTGACGGGAGGTCGTCGGTGGCGTGGACGCTAGGAATCCGGTGTTGCCCCTGGGTTGCGTCCCGGGTATATCCGCGGCGCCCGGCGGCGCGTCCGCGGGGCGCGCCGGTCAGTCCTCCGGCAGGGCCGCGACGATGGCCTGCAACCGGGCGTGGTGCGCGCCGCTGACCCGGACCAGCGCGGCGCCGTCGCGGGCGGCCAGGGCGTCGAGCATGGCGACGTGGTCGGCGGCCAGCGCTGCCGTCTCCGCCGCGGACGCGTGCGACATCGGCCGACCCGGCTCGGTGACGTTCCAGGCCCGCTCGAGCATCTCGACCAGCCGGTGCATGCGGCACGGCTCGATCAGGGCCAGGTGGAACCTGCGGCTGCGCCGGTGGTGGTCCTCGACGCTGCCACCGGCCTCGAGCTCGCGGAGGATGCGGGCCGCGGCGGCGACGTCCTCGTCGGTGGCGCGCGGCACCGCGGCGGCCAGGGCCGCGGCCTCCAGGCTGGCCCGCACCACGTACAGCTCGGCCAGCTCCTCGCGGGTCAGCCGGGCCACCACGTACGCGCCCCGCGGCTGGTGCACGACCAACCCCTCGGCCACCAGGGTCATGATCGCCTCGCGCACCGGGATGCGGCTGAGCGAGAAGCGGGCGGCGACGTCGTCCAGCGGGATGGGTGCCCCCGGCCGGACCAGCCCGGAGACGATGGCGCCGCGCAGTTCGTCCAGCACCAGCGTGCGCGAGGGTGCGTCCCGGGCCGCGGCCAGGGCCTGCACCCACGGCGCGGGAGGGCGTCGACGGCTCATGGGTCCTCCGGTCCGGCGCGGTGTGCTCAGCCCCGCGGGGAGTGCACCGAGTCCGCCTCGATCGTGACCTTCAGCCGCTGCTGGTCGCGACCGCCGTACCAGGGGTACGGGCCGCCGGTGTACTTCTGCGCGAGTGCCTCGATGTGCTCGACGGCGCCGTCGGCGGTGATGTCGACGACCCGGCCGCGGACCCCGAAGTAGCGCGACGTGTCGGCCGGGTCGGCGACGTTCAGCGCGACCCGGGCGTCCCGCTCGACGTTGCGCACCTTCTGGAACCCGGCGACGGTGTTGACCACGATCCGGCCCTGCTCGTCGACGTCCACCCAGGTCTGGGTCAGCTGTGGCCCGCCGTCGGGCATCAGCGTCGCGATGAAGCACGGTGCGGGGGAGCGGAGCAGCTCGAGCAGCGCCGGGGGCAGGTCCATGCGGCGACGCTACGGCCTGCGTCCAGGGCCTACCGTCGGGTCGTGCGCCTGGTCTCGCTGCTGCCCTCGGCCACCGAGATCGTGGCCGCGCTCGGCCTGGCCGACGACCTCGTGGGCGTCAGCTTCGAGTGCGACCGCCCGGCGGGCATCCGCAAGCGGGCCGCCGTCGTGGTCGGCGGGCTGGACACCGCAGGCCTGACCCCGGGCCAGATCGACACCGCCGTGCGGGCCCGGGTCGCGGCCGGCGAGGACCTGTACACGCTGCAGGCCGGGGCGCTGGCCGACCTCGCGCCGGACCTCGTGCTCACCCAGGACCTCTGCCAGGTCTGCGCGCTGCCCGCCGGCGCGGTCACCGCGGCGCTCGCCCACCTGGGGACGACGGCCGACGTGCTCACGCTGGACCCGCACACCCTGGACGACGTGCTCGCCTCGATCATCACCGTCGGCGGCGGAGCGGGGGTTCCCGAGCGGGCCGCCGAGGTGGTGGCCGGGCTCCGGACCAGGCTGGACGCCGTCGCCCTGGCCGTGGCCGACAGGCCCCGCCCGCGGGTAGCCGTCGTCGAGTGGGTCGACCCACCCTTCACCGCCGGCCACTGGGTGCCCGACCTGGTCACCGCCGCCGGCGGCGAGCCGGTGGGCGCGGTGGCCGGGGCGCGGAGCGTGCCCACCACCTGGGCGGCGATCGAGGCCGGCGACCCCGACCTCGTGCTGGTGGCCCCGTGCGGCTTCGGCCTGGCCGCGGCGGTCGAGCAGGCGCGCGACGTGGCGACGCACCTGCCCGGACGGCCGGTGTGGGCGATCGACGCCGACGGTCTCGTCGTCCGCCCCGGGCCGCGGTTGGTCGACGGCGTGGAGGCGATCGCCGCCGTGCTGCACCCGGGCGCGGTGCCGCCCTCGGCCGCGGTGGCCCGGGTCAGCGGCTGAGCGCCTCGATCTCCCAGGTGGCGGCGTGCGCGTCGCCGGGCTGCAGCACGACCAGGTCGGTGCCGGAGTTCAGGGCATCCGGCGGGCAGGTCATCGGCTCGACCGCCAGACCCACCCGGTCGTCGGCGGGGTCGGGGCGGTCGGCGGTGTGCACCTGCACCCACGGCAGGTCGGCCGCCGACCAGTGCATCGCCACGCCGCTGCCGTCGGCTGCCCAGACCCGGGCGGTGGCCCGGTCGGCGGCGCCGAGCCCGGTGTAGGCGTGGTCGATCGCCAGCCCGCGCAGGGATCGCCGGGTGCGGAGGTCCAGGTCGGTGCTGCCCACGTCGACCAGGCCGGTCGGCAGCAGGCGCTCGTCGTCGACGGTGAGCACCTGGGCGGCGTCCAGCTCGAGCTCCCAGTCGTCGACGCGGCCGGCCCCGGCGACCAGGTAAGGGTGCACCGAGCTGCCCCAGGGGGCCGGGGCCCCCCCGGGGTTGGTGCCCTCGACGGTCCACCGCAGCCCGGTCGGGGTCAGCTCGTACCCGACGACGACGTCCAGCAGGTGCGGCCAGCCCTGCTGCGGCCAGATCCGCACCCCCAGCCGCAGGGACGACGGGGTGCGGTCCAGCAATCCCCACGCGCTCCAGCAGGTGAGCCCGTGCAGGGCGTTGCCGCGATCGGGCTCGGTGAGCGCCAGCTGCTGCTCGCCGCCGGCGGTGGAGTACCGCCCGTCGGCCACCCGGTTGGGCCACGGCGCGAGCACCGACCCGCGGTACAGGGGGCGGGGGACGTCGACCGGGAAGCCGACGACGAGGTCGCGGTCGGCCACCGTGAGGCTGCGCAGCCCACCGCCGACCTCGGTCACCACAGCCCGGACGTCGTCCAGGGCGAGCTCGTGCTGGGCACCGGACGGAGGGACTGCGGACACGGGTGCTCCTGGTGTGATGTGGGACTCTTGTTAACGCTAACAGGCACGGGTCGGCGTGCCACGATGCCGTCGGACGACGGTCAGGAGGAGGTGCGACGTGGACGAGCGTCCGGCCCGGCCCGTGATGGCCGACGTCGCCCAGCTCGCCGGGGTCTCCCACCAGACGGTCTCCCGGGTGCTCAACGACCACCCCTACGTCAAGGAGGAGACCCGGGCGAAGGTGCTGGCGGCGATGGCCGAGCTCGGCTACCGCCGCAACCTCACCGCCCGGGCGCTGGCCCGACGGCAGTCCGACACCATCGGCGTGATCGCCTTCGACACCACGCTGCACGGCCCGGCCAGCACCCTCTTCAGCCTCGAGCAGGCCGCCCGCGCCGCCGGCTACGAGGTGCAGGTCGTCACCGTGCCCGACCCGCACCCGCAGGCCTTCGCCGACGCCGTGGACCGGTTGGTGGCGCAGTCGGTGTGCGGCGTGGTGGTGCTCGCCCCGCAGCGGGCCGCGGTGCAGGTCATGGCCGGGCTGCCCGCCGACCTGCCGGCGGTCGCCGTCGAGGGCGGTGCAGCCCCGGGGGTGCCCTCGGTGGTCGTGGACCAGGTCGACGGCGCGCTGCAGGCGACCCGGCACCTGATCGAGCTCGGGCACACCGAGATCGCCCACGTGCGCGGCCGGCAGGACTGGCTCGAGGCCGAGGCCCGGCTCGACGGCTGGCAGCAGGCCCTCACCGCGGCCGGGCTGGCCGTGCGCGACCCGCTGCCCGGTGACTGGAGCGCCCGGTCGGGCTACGACGCCGGCCTGCTGCTGCGCGACCGGTGGCCCGAGGTGACCGGGGTGTTCGTGGCCAACGACCACATGGCGCTGGGGATGATCCGGGCGCTGGCCGAGGCCGGGGTCGACGTGCCCGGTCAGGTCAGCGTGGTCGGCTTCGACGACATCGCCGAGGCCGGGTACCTGCGGCCCCCGCTGACCACGGTGCACCAGGACTTCGCCGAGGTCGGCCGACGCTGCGTGGACGTGCTGGTCGAGCGGATCGGTGCCTCCGAGCGGTGGTCCACCGGGTGCCCGGTGGTCGTGCCGGGGCGCCTGGTGGTGCGCGCCTCCACGGGGCCGGCCCCGCGCTGACCTCCCCGCGTTCACCGCGGCAGGGGCGACCGCCCGGACCCCAGGTCGGCGGAGTCGGCAGCCCGGCGACCGGCCCACCAGCCCTCGGGGTCGACCGTGCGGGCCCTCCCGCGGCGCAGTCGCGGGAACAGGTCACCGACCCGCTCCTGCACGGCGGCGTCGCGGCGGGCGAGCACCGGGACCAGCGCCCCGCCGTGCTGACCGGCTGCCTCCGCCGTGGCCCGCTCGCCCGCGGCGGCCAGGCGTTCGCCGACCCGCGCGGCGTAGGCGAGCAGGAAGCCCCGCTTGAAGACGGCCGTGCCGCCCCCGGCGCGGGTGGCGTCGGCCAGCGCCCGGGTGGCCTGCAGCAGCAACGAGGTGAACAGCAGGTCGACCAGCTCCAGGTCGACGGGCAGCCCCACCACGGTGGCGATGCCCAGGTCGCGGAGCAGGACCACCTGGCAACCGTTGGCCGCGGCGACGGCGTGCAGCAGGCCGGCCTTGGCCGACGCGTAGGGGTCGGCCAGGTGCAGCCGGCGGGCGACCACACCGGCCCCCAGGTCGGTGGCCTGCTGGTCGGCGAGCACCGCGCTGTCGATGGCGTACCGGCTCATCAGCTCCTGGGCCTTGCCGGTGAGCGCGTCGGCCTCCTCGGGGAACTCGGTGCGCTCGGCCTTGGCCAGCAACGCCCGCACCCGGCCCAGCACCTTCTCGTCGACCGGACCGGCCGGGGTGGGGGCGTCGTCCCGGCGCTGCGGCGGCCACCCGGCCGGGCCGGGGACCAGCCGCTGCAGCGGCGGCAGCACCGGGAGCAGCGCCAGCACCCGGGCGACGTCGCGCCAGGCGGTCGCCGGGTCGACGCCGGTGCCGGCCCACCAGCCGGCCAGCCCGACGGCAGGGGGCAGGGCGTCGAGCTGGTCCACCCAGCCGCGCGGCGCCCGCGCCGCGGCCCGGGAGACCCGTGCCTGCGCGAGCACGACCGCGGCGACCAGTGCGGCGGCCCGGCGGCTGACCCGGCGGTGGGCGATGTGCACGACGTCGGCCGGTTGCCACCCGCGCTCGTACAGCGCGGCCACGGCCTCGGCCAGCGCCGGCTCGGCCCCCGGGAGGTCGAGGTCGGGGTGGCTGCGGGCCAGGGCGCCGGTCAGCGGGTCGAGCTCCTCGGCGGGCACGCCCGGTTCGCGCGCCAGCACCGCGGCGGCCCGCAGCAGCTCGAGCGGGTCGGGGTCGGCGGGGGGACGGCCGACGGTCCGCCACGGGGTGCGCATGACCAGCAGCGTGCCGCAGGACCCCGACGATCCCGGCCCTGCCGGGTCATCTGTGGACAGCGGGCCCGACGGTGGACGACGGGGCCCGGATCGTCGGTGCCGACCGCTACCGTCGCCGCCGACCCCCGGGAGGCCCCATGGACGTCGACGTCGCGGCACTGCGCCGCATGCGGCTGGCCGCCCTCGGCCTGACCCGTCCGCGGGGCGGGGCCACCGCCACGGTCACCGGCCTGCTGGCGCTGCAGGCGCAGGACCTCCGGCAGGCCGAGTGGGCGATCGGGTCCCGGGTCCCCGGCAGCACCGTCGCCGACGTCTGGGCGGCGTTCGCCGCAGCCGAGGTCGTGCGGGCCTGGCCGATGCGCGGCACCCTGTTCGCCACCACCCCGGCCGACCTGCGGCTGCTGCTGTCCCTGACCGGCGAGCGCCAGATGCGCACCGCCGAGCCCCGGCACCGGCAGCTGGGCATCACCGACGACGACGTCGACCTGGCCGCCGACGTCGCCCGCGCCGAGCTGGCCGGCGGGGGAGCGCTGACCCGGCCCGAGCTGGGGGCCTGCTGGTCCGCCGCCGGCCTGGACGTCTCGGGGCAGCGGCTCCCGCACCTCTACGGCCGGCTCGCCCAGCAGGGCCTGCTGTGCCTCGGGCCGGCGCGGGGCACCTCGCCCGGGGGGCCGGTGCAGGCCTTCGTGCTGCTCGACGAGTGGGCGCCGGGCCAGGCGGCCGCCGACCGCCCGGCGGCCGTCGCCGAGGTGGTGCGGCGGTACCTGGCGGGGCACGGCCCGGCCACCGAGCGCGACCTCGCCTGGTGGACCGGGCTGACGCTGACCGAGGTGCGGGCCGGGTTCGCCGCCGTCCGCGACGAGCTGACCGACCTGCGCTGCGGCGGCGCCGTGCTCTGGACCCTCGGCGATCCGCCCCCGGCCGAACCCGACGGCGTGCGGGCGCTGGCCGGGTTCGACGAGCTGCTGCTGGGGGTGACCGACCGCTCCCACGTCCTCGCGCCCGAGCGCTCCACCGCCGTCGTCCCCGGGGGCAACGGGGTGTTCGCACCCATGCTGGTCGAGGACGGCGAGGTGGTGGGCACCTGGAAGCGCGTCGTCGTGCGCGGGCGGGCGACGGCGCAGGTCAGCCCGTTCCACGAAGTGCCGGGGGCCGAGGAGGCCGCGGCGGCGGCGCTGGCCTTCCGCGGAGAGGGTTGATCAGGCGCGGGGCCGCACCCGGCCGGCCGCCTCCCGGGCGGTGGCCCGGGCGGTGTCGACGTCCTCGGCACGAGCCAGCGCCACGCCCATCCGCCGGCGGGTGAAGCTCTCGGGCTTGCCGAACAGCCGCAGCTGCACCCCGGGCAGCGCCAGGGCCTCGTCGACGCCGTCGAACACGATCCCGGTGGCCTCGACACCGCCGTAGACCACGGCGGAGGCGCCGGTGTTGCGCAGCGAGGTGTCCACCGGCAGGCCGAGCAGGGCGCGGGCGTGCAGCTCGAACTCGTCCTGCCACTGGGTGGTCATGGTGACCATGCCGGTGTCGTGCGGGCGGGGGCTGACCTCGGAGAACCACACGTCGTCCCCGCGCACGAACAGCTCGACGCCGAACAGGCCCAGGCCACCCAGGTCGCCGGTGACCGCTGCGGCGATCGCCTGCGCCCGCTCCAGCGCCACCGCGCTCATCGGCTGCGGCTGCCAGCTCTCCACGTAGTCGCCGGACTCCTGCCGGTGGCCGATGGGCGCGCAGAACCCGGTCACGATCTGCCCGTCGCGCAGGGAGCGCACGGTCAGCAGGGTGATCTCGTAGTCGAAGTCGACGAAGCCCTCGACGATCACCCGGGTGCCGGCCACCCGGCTGCCGGCCATCGCGTACGCCCAGGCCCCTTCGACGTCCTCGGCGGTGCGCACGGTGCTCTGGCCCTTGCCCGACGAGCTCATCACCGGCTTCACCACGCACGGGAACCCGACCGCCGCGGCGCCGGCCTGCAGCTCCTCGAGCGAGTCGCAGAACCGGTAGGGGCTGGTGGGCAGCCCGAGGGTCTCGGCGGCGAGCCGGCGGATGCCCTCGCGGTCCATGGTCAGCCGAGCGGCACGGGCGGTGGGCACCACCCGTACGCCCTCGGCCTCCAGCTCGACCAGGGTCGGGGTGGCGATGGCCTCGATCTCCGGGACGACGACGTCGGGCCGCTCCGCCTCGACCAGCGCGCGCAACTGGTCGGGGTCGCTCATCGTGATGGTGCGGGCGTGGTGCGCGACCTGGTGCCCGGGGGCGTCCGCGTACCGGTCGACCGCGATGGTCTCGACGCCGAGCCGCTGCAGCGCGATCAGCACCTCCTTGGCCAGCTCGCCGCTGCCCAGCAGCATCACGCGGGTGGCCGAGGGGGACAGGGGCGTGCCCAGGGAGACCATGCGCAGCAGGCTAGTGAGGGTGATGGTCGGCACCGTGCGTGGAGTGGCTACCGGCGGGTAGCTGGCGGACGATCGAGGAAGACGCCGTTGTCGACGAAGGAGACCCACCCATGACCGCCGACCTGCTCACCGGGGACTTCTTCGGGTACGAGACCCTGCTGTCCGACGAGGAACGCACGGAGCTGCAGACCCTGCGCCAGTTCCTGGACGACAAGGTGCGGCCGCGGGTCAACGCCGCCTGGGCCGCCGCCGAGTTCCCGATGGACCTGATCCCGGAGTTCGCCTCCATCGACGTGGTGGGGCGGGCCTACGAGTGGGACGGTCGGGTACCGGCGTCCAAGCTGTACGGCGGGTTCCAGGCCCTCGAGCTCTCGCGGGTCGACCCCTCGATCGCGACGTTCCTGGGCGTGCACAACGGCCTGGCCATGGGCTCGATCATGATCCTGGGCTCCGAGGAGCAGCGGCAGCGCTGGATCCCCGCGATGATGAGCATGGACAAGATCGGCGCGTTCGCCCTCACCGAGCCCGAGGGCGGCTCCGACGTCGCCCGCGGCCTGCGCACCACCGCCCGCCGCGACGGCGACGAGTGGGTGCTCAACGGCGCCAAGCGCTGGATCGGCAACGGCACGTTCGCCGACCACGTCGTCGTGTTCGCCCGCGACGAGGCCGACGACGCCGTGAAGACCTTCGTCGTCGACAAGGGGACGCCGGGCTTCACCGCCACCAAGATCGAGGACAAGTTCGCGCTGCGCACCGTGCAGAACGCCGACCTGGTGTTCGCCGACTGCCGCATCCCGGCCGACCACAAGCTCGAGGGCGGCAACACCTTCAAGGACGTCAACAAGGTCCTCAAGGTCACCCGCGGCGGGGTCGCCTGGTCCGGGGTGGGCTGTCAGATGGGCGCCTACGAGTACGCGGTCGCCTACGCCAAGGAGCGCGAGCAGTTCGGCAAGCCGATCGGCAGCTACCAGCTGATCCAGGACCTGCTGGCCCGCATGCTCGGCAACGTCACCGCCAGCCTCGGCATGGTCGTGCGGGTCGCCCAGCTGCAGGAGACCGACGACCTCCGCGACGACCAGGCCGCCCTGGCCAAGAGCTACGTCACCGCCCGGGGCCGCGAGACCGTGGCCATGGCCCGCGAGCTGTTCGGGGGCAACGGCATCGTGCTGGAGAACAACGTGATCCGGTACTTCAACGACGCCGAGGCGCTGTACTCCTACGAGGGCACCCGCGAGATGAACACCCTCATCGTGGGGCGCTCGGTCACCGGCATCTCCGCCTTCGTCTGACCTACAGGCTCGCGCCGCCGCAGACCACCAGCTGCTGGCCGGTGACCATCCCGCCCTCGGGACCGAGCAGGAACGCGGTCAGCCCGGCCACCTCGGCCGGGCGTACGAACCGGCCCAGCGGCGGCGCCTGCGGAGGCGTCGCCGCCCGGCCGGGGTCGAGCAGCATCGGGGTCTCCGTCGGGCCCGGGGCCACCACGTTCACCGTGATCCGCCGCGGCGCGAGCTCGATCGCCCACGACCGGGCCAGGCCGACCACCGCTGCCTTGGTCGCGGCGTACTGGCTCTTGCCGGCCACCCCGACCGCCGTCCGGCTGCCCATCAGCACCACCCGGCCGCCGTCGACGACCCGGTCCACCACGGCGTCGACGACGGCGGTCGCGGCGTCCACGTGCAGCCGCCACATCAGCGCCCCGTCGGCCGGCGACAGCCGGCCCAGTGGTGCGGACCGCTGGACGCCGGCGGAGTGCACCACGGCGTCCAGCGGTCCGATCGGGGCGAGCAGGTCGCGCACGGCCTCGACGTCGGCCAAGTCGGCGGGCAGCCAGGTCAGCCCGGGCTGATCGGCCGGCGCGGTCCGGCTGACCCCGGTGACCGACCAGCCGTCGGCCAGCAGCCGGTCCACGACGGCCGCGCCGATGCCCGAGCTGGCCCCGGTGACGAGGGCGTGCATCAGCGGGCGTCCACCCACGACGGGTCGACCACGACGTGCTCGATCGCCGTGCGGTGGTAGGTGAAGGCCAGGTGCAGCAGACCGTCGGGGGTCTGGTGCACCGAGGGGTAGGACAGCTCCCGGTTGACGCCGTCCCGGCTGTTGTTGGACAGGCAGTAGCCGTCGCCGGTCTCGACGTCCCGCCGTGCGGGCCAGGTCACCCCGCCGTCGGCGGACAGGGCCAGCGTCATCGGCGCGCGGGGGGTGCCCCAGAACGCGTGCCGCGCGCCGTCGTCCACCGTGGGCTCGGCGACGCCCTGCTCGGCGGCGAGCCCGGAGTCGTCGATCTCGTCGTACAGCGACAGCCGCCGCGGGGTGTCCGGGCCGGCCTGCGTCGGGTTGAGCACCATGGCCAGCCGGCCGTCGTCGAGCGTGGTCACCTGGATCGAGCTGTTGTTGTTCGGCAGCTCGGTGGGCACCGGGGCGGTCCAGGTCTCGCCGTCGTCGGACGACGTCGAGCGGTGCACCCAGTCGGCCCAGCGGCTGCGGTAGAACGCGGCCAGCCCGCCCTCGACCGGGACGACGTCCATGTGCACGCACCCGGTGGACCCCGGGACGACGACCTCGCGCCAGGTGGCCCCGGCGTCGTCGGAGACCATCACCGAGCTGGTGTCGACGTCGCCGACCCACTTCTGCCCGGGCACGGTGACGCAGGAGAACACCGGCAGCAGCCAGCGGCCCGAGGGCAGCACGACCACCGGCTGGCGGACGAACACCCCGCCCGCCTCGGTGGCCGGGAACAGCGTGCGGGCCTCGCCCCAGGTCGCCCCGGAGTCGGGGGACACCCGGCAGCGCACCTCGGCGGAGTCCTGGTCGCCGGCGTGCTGCGCGGTCCAGAGCAGCCAGAGCGTGCCGTCCGGGGCGGGGAAGAGCACCGGGTTCTGCTCGGAGCGGGCGCCGTCGTCCGAGAGCTGGGCGGCGGGGCTCCAGGTGTCGCCGACCAGCCGGGAGAACCAGATCGAGATGTCCGGGACGCCCTCCTGCGTGCCGCCGAACCACACGCAGCCCAGCGTGCCGTCGGGGAGCGTCATCAGGTTGGCGGCGTGCACCTGCACGGTCGTCGTCGGCAGGAACGCGTCGCGGCGGCCGGGGCCGGCGTCCCGCAGCACGCCGTCGCGGACCAGCTCGGTGGTGGTCATCAGTAGCCCGTCCCGTCGTCGGCGGTACCCCGGCCGCCCCGGGCAGCCGCGAGGTGGTCGGCGGCGGCCTGCTCCAGGTGGGTGAGGTCGGAGGAGACGGTGGCGAAGGTGTAGCCCTCGGCCAGCCGCTGCGCCGCCTGCGCGCCGGCGGCGGTGTGGATGCCGGCGGCCACCCCGGCGGACGCCGCGGCCTCGCGCACGGTGACCAGCGCGGCCTCGAACACCTCGGCCACCGCTGGGTCGTTGGGGAAGGCCCCGCCGACGGCGATGCACAGGTCCGACGGTCCGACGTAGACGCCGTCCAGGCCGGGGGTCGCGCAGATCTCGGGGACGTTCGCCAGGCCCTCCGGCGTCTCGATCATCGCGAACACCAGCGTGGTGTCGTTGCTGTCGGCCGGCTTCGGCCCGACCCGCAGCGCCGAGCGCATCGGGCCGTAGCTGCGCCGGCCGACCGGCGGGTACTTGGCGGCGGCGACGGCGGCCGCGGCCTGCGCGGCGTCGTCCACCAGCGGCACGATCACCCCGCCCGCGCCGGCGTCCAGCGCCTTGCCGATGTAGGTGGGGTCGTTGGCCTCCACCCGCACCCACGCCACGCCGCCGACGGCGTCGACCGCGGTGATCCCGCGCAGCATGCCCTCGTAGGAGAACAGCCCGTGCTGGGCGTCGAGGGCCACGTAGTCGTAGCCGGTGCGGGCGATCCGCTCGGTGGAGACGGGGGAGTCCAGGGTGATCCAGTAGCCGAGCACGCGCTCGCGGGCGCGGATCCGGGCGGTCAGGTCGGTGTGGCGGGTCAACGCGAGCTCCAGGGGGTCAGCGGTTGTAGGCGGGCATGGGGCCGCGCAGCGCGGCGCCGACCTCGTCGCAGGCGGCGACCACGTCGGCGGGCAGCGGACCGGCCGCTGCGGCGGCGACGTTCTGCTGCAGCTGGGCGACCTTCGACCCGCCGAGCAGCAGCGCGCCGACGTCGGAGGAGCCCAGCAGCCAGCGCAGGGAGAGCTCGGCCAGCGGGATCCCCGCGCCGTCGGCGATCGCGGACAGCCGGCCGACGGCGTCGAACAGCTCGGGGGTCCAGTACCGCTGCTTGTACATGGCGGCGAGCTTCGAGTCGCCGAACCGGCCGCTGGTGGCCGCCTCGTCGAAGGAGTGCTTGCCGGTGAGGAGCCCGCCGCCGAGCGGGTTGTAGACCATGGTGGCCAGGCCGTTGACCCGGGCGAACTCCAGGTACTCCTCCTCGACCCGGCGGGCCAGCAGGTTGTACAGCTGCTGCGCGACGACCGGGCGGGGGCAACCCACGTCGTCGGCGGCGGCGTCGAGCTCGGCGATCTGCCAAGCGGCCATGTTCGAGACACCCAGCGCGCCGACCCGGCCGTCGGCGACGAAGTCCGCGATCGTCGTCAGCGTCTCGCGGATCGGCGTGGCCCGGTCGGGCTGGTGCAGGTAGAACAGGTCCACCCGGTCGACCTGCAGCCGGGCCAGCGACCCGGCCAACGAGGCCTCGAGCCCGGCCCTCGACAGCGGGGCGTGGTCGCCGGCGTCGGGGTGCGGGATGCCGGCCTTGGTGGCCAGCACCACCTGGTCCCGCCGGGTGGCCAGCAGCGGGCCGAGGATGGTCTCGGTGGCCCCGCCGGCGTAGCCGTTGGCGGTGTCCAGGCCGGTGATCCCGGCCTCCAGCGCGGCGTCGAGCATCGCGGCGGAGCCGGCGGCGTCGACCGTGTCGCCGAAGGTCATGGTGCCCAGCACCAACCGGCTCATGGGGACGGGTGCCCCGGGGATCTGGAGGGTCATGCGGGGGCTCCCTGCAGCTGCCGGACGACGTCGCGGGGCTTGCGGCCGCGCATCGTGGTGGGGTCGAGCGCGGCCTTGCGCAGCGCCCGGGTGTAGCCCTCGGTGGGGGCGTGCAGCACGTCGGCGGTGGACCCGGTCTCCACGAGCCGACCGGCCCGCATGACCACGATCCGGTCGCTGATCTGCTTGACCACCCCGAGGTTGTGGCTGATGAACAGGTAGGTCAGGCCGCGTTCGCGCTGCAGGTCGGCCAGCAGGGCCAGCACCTGGGCCTGCACGCTGACGTCCAGGGCGCTGGTGGCCTCGTCGAGCACCAGCAGGTCGGGGCTGGTGGCCAGCGCGCGGGCGATGCCGATCCGTTGCCGCTGTCCGCCGGAGAACTCGGCGGGCCGGCGGTCCAGGGCGCTGGTGGGCAGCCCGACCAGGTCCAGCAGCCGGGCGGCCTCGGCGTGCCGGTCGGCCCGGGAGCGGTCCCGCATCGGCTCGGCCACGATCTTCTCCGCGGTCAGGTGCGGGTCCAGCGACCCGTAGGGGTCCTGGAAGACCATCTGCACGCGGTGCCGCAGCGGGCGCAGCTGCTTCTCGCCGAGCTGGGCGATGTCGGTGCCGTCCAGCACGATCTGGCCGGAGGTCGGGGTGACCAGCCGGACCAGCGCGCGGGCGATCGTCGACTTGCCGCAGCCCGACTCCCCGACCACGGCCAGGGTCTGGCCCTTGTCGATGTCGAAGCTGACGCCGTCCACGGCCCGGAAGTCGCCGTAGCTGACGACCAGGTCGCGCACGGACAGGAACGGCTCGGTCATGCCGGCACCTCCACGGGGGTGTCCTCGTCGAACGTCCCCAGCTGGGGGACGGCGGCCAGCAGCCGCTGGGTGTACTCCTCGCGCGGGTGCTCCACGACCTGCTCGGCGTCGCCGGACTCGACGAACCGGCCGTCCTTCATCACGTGGATCCGGTCGCTCACCAGCCGGGCGACACCCAGGTCGTGGGTGATCATCAGGATCCCGATGCCGGTGCGCTCCTGCAGCTCCAGCAGCAGGTCCAGGATGCCGGCCTGCACGGTGACGTCGAGGGCCGAGGTGGGCTCGTCGGCGACCAGCAGCACCGGGTGCCCGGCCAGCGCGATCGCGATGAGGACGCGCTGCAGCATGCCGCCCGAGAGCTGGTGCGGGTACTTGTCCAGCTGCTCCTCGGGCCGCGGGATGCGCACCGCCTCCAGCAGCTCGACCGCGCGGGCCCGGGCCTTCCCCCGGGGGTGCCCGGCGAGGCGGACGGCGCCGGTGAGCTGCTTGCCCACCGAGTGCACCGGCGACAGCGCGGTCATCGGGTCCTGCGGGATGAGCGAGACCATCCGGCCGCGGATGCGGCGGGCGGCGTCGGTGTCCACCAGCAGGTCGACGCCGCCGACCTTGACCGAGCCCGACAGCACGGCCAGGTCGTGCGGCAGCAGCTGGAGCACGCCCATGGCCGTCGTCGACTTGCCCGAGCCGGACTCGCCGATGATCGTCACGGTCTCGCCGCGGGAGATGCGGAAGCTGACGCCGTCCACCGCGCGGACGACGCGGTCGGCCGTGACCAGCTCGACCTGCAGGTCGGTGACCTCGAGGATCGGGGTGCTGTCGTGCGGGATCGGGAAGACCACGGTGCTCACGCCTCCTGGGGCTTGCGGGAGAGGACGCGGCGGACCAGCCCGCGCGGACGACGGGTGCGGTCGCGCAGGCCGTCGCCGAGCAGGTTGACCCCGACGACCAGCAGCACGATGAACAGGCCGGGCAGGGTGACCAGCCACCACGAGGTGGTGATGTAGTCCTGGCCGTCGGAGATGATCCGGCCCCAGGTGGCGAACGGGCGCTCGGGCCCGGCGCCCAGGTAGGACAGCGCGGACTCCAGCAGCACGGCCTGGGCCAGCAGCAGGAGGACCACCAGGGTGGCCTGGGGGAGCACGTTGGGGACGACGTGCCGGGTCAGCACGGAGACCCGGCGCAGCCCGAGCACCGTGGCCGCGGCGACGTAGGGCTTGCCGCGCTCGACCAGCACCAGCGACCGGGTCAGCCGGGCGACCTCGGGCCACTGCGCGATCGCGATGACGGCGGTGATGACCGGGATGGAGGGGCCGAACAGCGCCACGACCAGCAGCAGCATGAGCAGCAGCGGGAGCGAGAGCTGGGCCTCCAGCAGGCGGGAGACCACCGCGTCCACCCAGCCGCCGAAGAAGCCGGCCGCCGCACCCAGGGCGATGCCGATCAACCCGGAGACCACGATCGCCAGCAGGCCGATCATCAGCGAGGTCTGGCCGCCGTGCAGGATCCGGGAGAGGAGGTCGCGGCCGAGCTGGTCGGTGCCGAACAGGTGCCCGGCGCTCAACGGCGGCAACCGGCGCTCGGCGAGGTCCTGCTCGTCGGGGCCGGGCAGCGGCAGCACCGAGGCCAGCAGCACCGGCAGCACGACCAGCAGGGTGCAGACCCCGCCGACCCGGAGCTTGACCCGGGCGCTGCGCTCGCGGCGCCGGGCACCGGCGTTCTTCAGGTCCGCCGGGGTGACCGCGCTGGGCCGCTCGGCCGGGGCCGGTGCCGTGGCGGGCCCCGGCGTCAGGGTGGTGGTCACGCGAGGGCTCCTTCGGGGGCGGCGACGGCGGGCGCCGTCTTCTGCTTCGCGGTCTTCGCCAGCCGCACCCGGGGATCGAGCAGCGGGTAGGCCAGGTCGATGAGCAGCTGCACCAGCACGGTCAGCGCGGCGGTGACCAGCACGGTGGCCTGGATCAGCGGGTAGTCCCGGGTCTCCAGCGCCCGGACGACGAGCGAGCCGACGCCGGGCCAGGCGAACACCACCTCGACCACCACGACGCCGTTGAGCATCGCGGCGAACCGGGTGCCCAGGGCGGTGAGCACCGGGATCGCGGAGTTGGTCATCGCGTAGCGCCAGGTCAGCGCCCGCTCGCCGACCCCGCGGGAGCGGGCGACGGTCAGGTAGGGCGCGGCCATGTTCGTGCTCATCTCGCGGCGCACCATGCGGCTGATCAGCGCGATCTGCAGGATCGCGATGGTCAGCGTGGGCAGCACCAGGCCGCCCCAGCTGGTGAAGCCCGAGGCCGGGAACACCGGGACGACCACGGCGAAGACGGTGAGCAGCATGATGCCGCTCCAGAAGTCGGGCATCGACTGGCCGGTGATGGTCAGCAGGTTGGCGCCGAACTCCTTGGCGGTGTCGGCCCGGCGGGCCATCCACACGCCCAGCGGGATCGCGACCAGCGCGGTCACCACGATCGCCGAGACGGCGAGGGTGATCGTGTAGGGCAACCGCTCCAGGACGACGTCCAGCGCCGGTGCCTGGAAGGAGAACGACGTCCCGAGGTCGCCGGTGACCAGGCCCTTCAGGAAGGTGCCGTACTGCACCAGGATCGAGTCGTCCAGGCCGAACTGGGCCCGGATCCGCTCCAGGTCCTCGGTCGTCGGGTTCGGCCCGGCGTAGGCGGCGGCCGGGTCACCCGGCGCGAGCCGGAGCAGCACGAAGACCGTGGTGATGGTCAGGAAGAGCGTCAGCACGCTCTGCCCGACGCGCTTGGCGATGTAGGTGGCCATGTCAGCTGCGTCCCAGCGTGGTCGTCGAGAGCTCGAAGGAGTTGGACGGCTTGAGCACCAGGTCACCGACCCGATTGCGCCGAGCGAGGACGGCGTCGGGGACGAAGGCCCACATGCACGGCCAGGTCTCCCACACCGCGTCCTGCGCCTGGGCCAGCAGGGCCTCGCGGCGGGCGGGGTCGACCTCGGTGCCGGCGGCGGTGATGACCTGCTGGATCTCCGGGAAGACGTACCCGTGGTAGGTGTCGCGGGTGGCCTCGCGCTCGGCGGTGCCGCCGTACATGCCCTGCAGCATGGTGAGCGCCAGGCCCGTGGGGGAGGCGAACCCGTTGCCCAGCACGTCCCAGTCGCCGGCCCGGCCCTGCCGCCACAGCGAGATGTCCCCGCCGGGCTGGAACTGCACCAGCCGACTGCGGACGCCGATGTCGCCCATCATCTGCACGACGGCCTCCATCACCGAGGTGTCGTTGGCGAACTCCCCGGTCTCCCAGATCATGGTGAGCTCGAGGTCGCCGTCCTGGATGCCCTCGGCGGCCAGCATCTGCCGGGCCGCGCGGGGGTCGAAGGTGTACTCGTGGTTCCCGGTGCCGCCGGCCAGGCCCTCGGGGACGACGCCCTTCGCGGCGGTGACCGAGCCGACGAGGACGTCGTCGACCAGGGCCCGCCCGTCGATGCCCAGCGACAGCGCCTGCCGCACCTTCACGTTGGCCAGCGGGTGGTCGGCGGGCTTGCGGAAGTTGTAGAACAGCTGGCTGATCCGCAGGCCGTCGACCCGCTCGACCGTGACGTCGCGGACGCCGGCGAGCTGGTCGGCGGAGTCGGGGGAGATGGTGTCGATGACGTCGACCTCGCCCGAGCGCATCGACACGACCCGGCTGGACTCCTCGGGCACGAACCGCACCCGCACGGTCTCGACCGCGGCCGGTTCGCCCCAGTAGTTCTCGTTGCGGGTCAGCGTGTAGTCGCCGGTACCGCGGTTGCTGGCGGTGACCACGTAGGGGCCGGAGCCGACGCCGGACTGCAGCTCCTCGGGGGCGTTGGCCGCCGCCGGGGTGATGAGGATGTTGGCCATCAGGTAGTCGAGGTTGGGCTCGGGCAGCTGCGTGTTCATCGTGAAGGTGCGCTCGTCGAGCACCTCGACGGTGGGCCACTCGCGGAAGAAGGAGGCGAGGAAGGAGCCGTTCACGTCCTGGTACATCTGCAGCGCGGTGGCGACGTCCTGAGGGGTGACCGGGGTGCCGTCGGAGTAGACGACCCCGTCGCGCAGCTGCACCGTCCACTGCGTGTCGCCGGTGAGCTCGAAGCGCTCGGCGAGCACCAGCTCGGGGGTGAGGTCGGCGCCGATCCGGGTCAGGCCCTGGCGCACGGCGCGCTGCACGGTGACCGCGGCGTCGAACTGGTTGAGCTTGTTGTCCAGGCTGACCAGGGAGCGGTTGAGCGCCATGGTCAGCGTGCCCGGGCCGGGGGTGCCGGTGGGCCCGGCGCAGGCGGCCAGGGCCGGCCCGAACGCCAGACCGGCCCCCACCACGCCACCCAGGCGGAACAGGGAGCGGCGGGAGATCTCCCTGCTCGTCCGTGGTGCGGTCATCGTCGACCTCTCGCTCGTGCCGGACCGGGGCCCGGCGGTCGCCGGCCGGGTCGGTGTTGCCTGGGTCACCGTGCCACCTCGTGCGCGTTTCGCGCAAGACGCTGGCGTGTTGTGCGCGTTGTGTGTCACGCTGCACAGGTCGTCGGGCATCTGGCCCGACCCCGTCGTCCGCTGGGAGGTGCCGCGTGACCCGACCACCGTCCCCCGCGGTCCTGGTCCTGGCCGACGACCTCTCCGGGGCGGCCGAGACCGCCGCCCTGCTGGGATCCCAGGTTTCCGTGCTGCTCGCGGGCGAGGTGCTGCCGACCATGCCGGCCGGGGTGTGCGTGGTGGACCTGGACGCCCGGCACCTCCCGGACCACGTCGTGGCCGACCGTGTCGGGGCTGCCCTGTCCGCTGCGCGGTCCGCGCAGGTGCTGATCAAGGTTGACTCGCTGCTGCGCGGTCCGCTCGCCGCTGCGGTGGGCGCCGCCGGTGCGGTCGTCGTCGCCCCGGCACTGCCGGCGCTGGGCCGCACGGTGGTCGACGGCGTGCCCTCCGCTGCCGGTCGGCCGCTGTCCGCCCTGGACGCGTGGGCCACCGAGGGCCGCCCTGCCCCGGCGACCGTGGCCCAGGCGCTGGCCCCGCTGCCGGTGGCCGTCGTCCCGCTGGGTGTCGTCCGCTCGCCCCGGCTGGGCAGCGAGCTGCAGGCCCTGCTCGGCGCCGGGTCGGTGCCCGTCTGCGACGGGGAGACCGATGCCGACCTGGACGCGGTCGTCGCTGCCGTGGCGCAGCTGCCCGGCGTGGCCCTGGCCGGGTCCGGTGGCCTCGCTGCAGCCCTCGGCCGCACCCTCGGCGCGGCCGTCGGTGCCGCGCCCGGCGTCCGCGGGGTCGGCGCCGGGCCGCTGGTCGTGGTCGGGACGGCGGAGCCCGTGGCCGCCGTGCAGGTGGCACAGCTGGTCGCTGCCGGGGTCGACGAGCTGGTGGTCCCGGTGGCCGCGCTGGTCGAGCCGCTTGCCGAGGCCCGCTGGGCCGCCGAGGTCGCCGACCGGCTGACCCGCGGCCCCCTCGTGCTGCGCCCCGACCCCGCGGACGCCGTCCGCCCCGCGTCCTCCCGCGCCCTCTCGGCCGGGCTGTCCCGGCTGGTCGCCGACGCGCTGCAGCTGACCGACGCGGTGGTGGACCTGGTGCTGACCGGGGGTGAGACCGCCCGTCGGGTGCTCGACGCCCTCGACGTCGTCCGGCTCACCCCCCGCGGGTCTGTGCACCACGGGGCTGTCCTCTCGACCGCCGACGACGGCCGCACCGTCGTGACCCGGCCCGGCAGCTTCGGCGACGCCGACTCCCTCCTGACCATCCTCACCGCCCTGACCCCCCGCACCCCGACGGAAGGCACCCTCCCGATGAGCACCCTCACCACCCCCGCAACGACCCCGGGGACGAGCACCGATCCCCGGCCGTGGATCGCGGTCACCATGGGCGACGGTGCCGGGGTCGGCCCCGAGGTCGTGGTCGGTGCCCTGGTCGACGAGGCCTCCTACGCCGACTGCCGGCCCGTCGTGGTCGGCGACGCCGCCCGGCTGCAGCAGGCCGCCGACCTGCTCGGCCTGGCCGCCCGGATCGTCGTGGTCGAGGGCCCCGAGCAGGCGGTCTTCGAGCCCGGCCGGATCAACGTCGTCGACCTGGGCCTGCTGCCGGCCGACCTGCCGTTCGGGCAGCTGTCGCCGGTCGCCGGGCACGCCGCCTACGAGTACATCCGGGTCGCCGCCGAGCTGGCGATGGCCGGGCGGGTGCAGGGCATCTGCACCGCGCCGCTGAACAAGGAGGCGCTGCACTCGGCCGGGCACGTCTACCCCGGGCACACCGAGCTGCTCGCGCACTTCTGCGGCATCGAGGAGGTCTCGATGATGCTCAGCTCGCCGAAGATCCGGGTGATCCACGTGACCACCCACATCGGGCTGATCGACGCGATCGCCAAGATCGAGCCCGGTCTGGTCGAGCGCACCGTCCGCCGCGGCCACGACGCGCTGGTCCGCGCCGGCATCGAGAACCCGCGCATCGGCGTCTGCGGCATCAACCCGCACGCCGGGGAGAACGGCCTGTTCGGCTACGGCGAGGAGGAGGAGAAGATCGTCCCCGCCATCGAGGTGCTGCAGGCCGACGGCATCGACGCCCGCGGCCCGATGCCGGCCGACACCGCCTTCTTCGTCGCCGGCCGGGGCGACTACGACCTGATCGTCGCCATGTACCACGACCAGGGCCACGGCCCGGTGAAGATCCTGGGCATCGAGGCCGGGGTGAACATCACCGTGGGCCTGCCGGTCATCCGCACGTCGGTCGACCACGGCACGGCCTTCGACATCGCGGGCACCGGCAAGGTCGACGTCCGCAGCATGGTCGAGGCTCTGCGGCAGGCTGCACAGATGTCGCCCAGTCCTGCGACGCAGACGTCGCCGGCGCCGGCGGCCTGACCCGCGGAGGCACGCGTGCACATCGACGACGCCGGCACGGCCCGTCAGCTGGGGTCCCGCGCCCGCCGCGAGGAGATCGTGCGGCTGGCCACCACCACCGGGCTGGCCTCGGTCGAGGAGCTGGCCGCCACCTTCGAGGTGACCGCCTCCACCATCCGGCGCGACCTGGCGCAGCTGACCGGCGACGGTCGGCTGGCCCGCACCTACGGCGGGGCGATGGCGCTGGTGGCCCACCCCGAGACGTCGCTGCGGCAGCGCACCGGCGAGGCCTACGCGGCCAAGCGGGGCATCGCGCGGTGGGCCGCCGCCCAGGTGCAGCCGGGGGAGACCGTGCTGCTGGACGCCGGTTCGACGGTCGGGGCGGTGGCCCACGAGCTGCGGACGACGGTGCCGCTGACCGTGGCCACCACCGGCCTGACCGTGCTCGAGGCGCTGGCCGACGTCGACGAGGTGCACGTCGAGTGCCTGGGCGGCACGCTGCGGCACCTCTCCCAGGGGTTCGTCGGCCCGCTCACCGAGGCCGCGCTCGAGCGCATGACGTTCGACCGGGTCTTCCTCGGCGCCGACGGCGTGACCGCCGACAGCGGCATCTGCGAGGCGGGTCTGGACCAGACCCGGCTCAAGGAGCTGATGGCGCGGCGGTCGCAGCAGGTCTACGTGCTCGCCCACGCCGCCAAGCTCGGCCGCCGCCCCTTCCACGCGTGGGCCCGGCTGCCCGAGCCGTGGACGCTGGTCACCGACGACGCCGCCGAGCCGGCCGCCCTGGCCCCGTTCCTGGCCGCAGGGGTGGCGGTCGTCGTGGTGGACCAGCAGGGTCGGGCGGAGCAGCCCTGAGGCCTCAGTCCGCCGCGCTGAGGGGGTCGGCGATGTCCTCCAGCGAGGCGTTCTCGCTCTTCACCCCGAAGGCCAGCTCGGCGAGGCCGCCGACCGCCATCACGGCCGCCGCGATGTAGAAGCCGGTGATCAGCTGGCTGCTGTCCCCGGACTCGACCAGCGAGCCGAACAGCACCGGGCCGACTATGCCGCCCAGGCCGGTGCCGATCGCGTAGAAGAACGCGATCGCCAGGGCCCGGGTCTCCATCGGGAAGATCTCGCTCACCGTGAGGTAGGCCGCGCTGGCCCCGGCCGAGGCCAGGAAGAACGTGATGCCGAGCAGGCCGATGAACGTCCACGCGTTCAGCCCGGTGAACACCAGCGCGATGACCACCGCCATCGCCGCGGAGCCCAGGTAGCTGATCGAGATCATCGGCTTGCGGCCGACCGTGTCGAACAGCGGGCCCAGCAGCACCGGGCCGAGGAAGTTGCCGGCGGCGTAGACGACCAGGAACACCGGCGCGGTCGAGGTGGCGACCCCGAAGTACGTGGTCATCAGCGTGCCCAGGTTGAAGGTGAACCCGTTGTAGAGGAACGCCTGCCCGACGAACAGCGCCAGCCCGAGCACGGCCCGCTTCGGGTACTTCGTGAACGCCACCTTCGCGATCTCGCGGAACGGGACGACGTGCCGCTGCGTGATGCGCAGCTGCTGGTCGACCGGCTCGAGGGTCTGCCCGGTCTCGCGCTCGACCTCCTGCTCGACCTCGCCGACGGTGCGGTTCGCCTCGTCGGCCTGGCCGTGGATGAACATCCACCGGGGGCTCTCGGGCACGTGCCGGCGCACGACGAGGATGAGCAGCCCGAGCACCGCGCCGATGCCGAAGGCCAGCCGCCAGCCGATGCCCGCGCCCAGCAGGTTCTCGTCCAGCAGCAGCAACGAGGCGCCGGAACCGGCCGCCGAGCCCAGCCAGTACGAGCCGTTGACCAGCAGGTCGACCCGGCCGCGCAGCCGCGCCGGGATCAGCTCGTCGATGGCCGAGTTGATCGCCGCGTACTCGCCGCCGATGCCGGCGCCGGTGAAGAACCGGCACAGGTAGAAGAACCAGGGCGCGGTGGCGAACGCGGTGAGCACGGTGGCCACCACGTAGATGCCCAGGGTGAGCATGAACAGCTTCTTGCGGCCGTACCGGTCGGTGAGCTGGCCGAAGAACAACGCGCCCAGGCACGAGCCGACGATGTAGATCGAGGCAGCCAGCCCGATCTGCGACGCGGTGATCGAGATGCCGCTGCCGGCCTCGGTGAGCCGGGCGCCGACGCTGCCGACGATGGTGACCTCGAGCCCGTCGAGCACCCACACGGTGCCCAGGCCGACGATCACCATGCGGTGGAAGCGGGAGAACGGCAGCCGGTCGAGCCGGGCCGGGACGTCGGTGGTGATGGTGCCCAGGTCGTGGGTGCCGGTGGCCATGTGCTGCCCCTGGTTCGTCTCGGTGCGGTCGCCGTCGACCGCACCGAGATGGTCACGCCACCGGGCCCGTACCGCACGTTGGGGCGTCCAACCAACCGGTCGAGGTACGTTAGGCACACCTAACTTGGAGGACGACGTGACGCAGCCACCGAAGAAGCGACGGGTGACCCGCGTGGGCACCGTCGTGCGCACCGAGCGGGTGACCCCGCACCTGGTCCGGGTCGTGCTGGGCGGTGACGCGCTGGCCGGCTTCGGCGCGGGCGCGTTCACCGACCACTACGTGAAGCTCCAGCTGCCGCCGCCCGGGGCGCCCTACGCCGCGCCCTTCGACGCCGAGACGGTCCAGGCCGAGCACCCGCGCGAGCTGTGGCCGGTCAGCCGCACCTACACCGTGCGTTCGTGGGACGCCGAGCTCGGCGAGCTGGCCGTCGACTTCGTCACCCACGGCGACGAGGGGATCGCCGGACCGTGGGCGGCCGCCGCGCAGCCGGGGGACCTGCTGCAGTTCGCCGGCCCCGGGGGCGCCTACGCGCCCAGCCCGGACGCCGCCTGGCACCTGCTGGTGGCCGACGACTCGGCGCTGCCGGCGGTGGCCGCGGCGCTCCCGCGCATGCCGGCCGGCGCGCCGGTGCGGGCGTTCGTCGAGGTCGAGGGCCCGGCCGACGAGCAGGACCTGCCCGGGGTGACCTGGGTGCACCGGGGCGAGGGTCCGGTGGGGGCGGCGGTGACCGCCGCGGTGCTGGCCGCCGACTGGCCCGAGGGCGTGCCGCACGTGTTCGTGCACGGCGAGGCCGGCTTCGTGCGCGAGTTGCGCCGGTTCGTGCGCGCCCGCTGGGAGGTGCCCCGTGAGCTGCTCAGCGTCTCGGGCTACTGGCGGGTCGGCCGCACCGAGGACCGCTGGCAGGCCGAGAAGCCCGAGTGGAACGCCGCCGTGGCCGCCGACGAGGCTGCGCTCACCGTCTGACGGAGTCGCAGCGCTCGGGGGACGATGCGCTGCGACTCCACCAGCCCGGTGGTCACATGTCGCGGTAGCGCTTGGCCTCCGCCGTCGCCGTGCGCAGCTGCTCGACGTCGTACTCCGGGCCGTAGCCGGGGGTGTCGCGCTGGATGCGCCAGCCCTCGGCGAGCGGGCCGACGTCGTAGGCGTCGAAGCCGATCTCGTCGAGGTACTCGGTGACCCAGGCCTTCGCGACGGCGTCGTCGCCGGCGATGACCAACGCCCGACGGTGCTCGGTGCCGGTGGGCGACCGCTTCTCGGTGAGGTGCTGGGCGTAGATGTGGTTGAACGCCTTGACGACCTTCGAGGTGGGCAGGTGCGCCTGGGCCATCTCGGCGGTGGTGGTCGTCTCGTCGTCGAGCTCGGCGATGTGGCCGTCGCGCTCGGGGTAGTAGTTGTTGGTGTCGATCACGATCTTGCCGGCCAGCGGCTCGACCGGCACGTCGCCCAGGTTCTTCAGCGGCACGGTGACGACGACGACCTCCTCGCCGGCCTCGCCCGCCTCGACGGCCGTGGCGGCGCGGATCGATCCTCGCCGGGACGGGCGGGCCTCGATCTCGGCGACCAGGTCGGCGAGGGTCTCCGGACCCCGGGAGTTGGCGATGACGACGTCGTAGCCGGCGTCGGTGCTGATGCGGGCGAGCTGGGAGCCGATGTCGCCGGCCCCGATGATGCCGATGGTGGTCATGCTGGCTCACAACACCGTCAGGCCGGGGTGATTCCGCCCCAGGGGAAGCGGGGCCGTCGCCGGTCGGCGAACGCGGCCACCCCCTCGGCCAGCTCGCCGGACGCGATGGTCTCGCGGAACCGACGAGAGGCCGCGGGTTCGGCGTCGCGGCCCTCCGTCAGGGCGGTGACGGTCTCCTTGGTGGCCCGCTGGGTGAGTGCCGACCGGCTCGACAGGACGGCGGCGAACTCCTGCACCCGGGCCTCGAGCCGGTCGGCGGGGTGCAGCTCGTCGACCAACCCGACCCGCAGCGCGGCCGCGGCGTCCAGCAGCTCGCCCGAGAACAGCAGCCACTTCGTGGTGGCCGGGCCCACGAGGTCGACCAGCGCCCTCGTGGGCGCCGGCGGGTAGACCACGCCGATGCGGGCCGGGGTGACCCCGAAGACGGCGGTGTCGTCGGCGAACCGCAGGTCGCAGCTGGCCGCCAGCTCCACCCCGCCCCCGATGCAGTGCCCCCGCACCACGGCGATCGTCGGGTGCGGGAACGCACGCAGTGCGGCCTGCGCGGCCAGGTTGTCCGCGCGCAACCCGGCCATCGGGTCGGCCGGGTCCTCGCCGCCGAGCAGCTCGCCGATGTCGGCGCCGGCGCAGAACGACGGCCCGGCGCCGGTCACGAGCAGCACCCGGACGTCGTCGACCACCTCGGTGAGCAGACCGGGGACCGCGGCCCACATCGCCCGGGTCATCGCGTTGCGCTTGGCCGGCCGGTCGACGGTGAGCGTGGCGACCGTGCCCTCGACGGTGAGCGCGAGGTCAGAGGTCATCGGTGCCGAACGTGTCGCAGGCACCCGGGTCGCCGGAGGAGTAGCCGGTGGAGAACCAGCGCTCGCGCTGCTCCGAGGAGCCGTGGGTGAAGGCGTCCTGGTCGACGGTGCCGTTGCCCAGGTTGGTCTGGATGAAGTCGTCGCCGATGCGGCTGGCGGCGTCCAGGGCCCGGTCGACGTCGTCCTGGGTGATCTCGGTGATGAGCGGCTCCTGGCCGTCGTCCGACGTCGTGGTCGCGTGGTTGGCCCAGACGCCGGCGTAGCAGTCGGCCTGCAGCTCCAGCCGCACCGTGCCCGAGGTCGGCCCGGTCTCGCCCGGGGTGACCTGGGCGTTGGTGCCCAGCAGGTTCTGCACGTGGTGGCCGTACTCGTGGGCCAGCACGTAGGCGTCGACGAACGTGCCGCCGCGGGCGCCGAACTGGCTCTGCAGCTGGTCGAAGAAGGTGAGGTCGACGTAGACCAGCTGGTCGCCGGGGCAGTAGAAGGGGCCGGACCCGCTGGTGGCCCCGCCGCACGCGGTCTGCACCTGCCCGGAGAAGAAGACGGTGTCGGTCTCGGCGTAGGCGGTGCCGGAGGTCTGCGGCAGCGCCGCCGTCCAGTAGTCCTGGATCGAGTCGATGATCGCCACCGCCGCGCAGTCGGCGCTGTCGTTGGCGTCGGCCCCGGTCCGGCACTGCTGCTCGAGCTCGGTGTTGTCGGCGGTGCCGGAGCTGCCGCCCTGCAGCTGGGACAGGATGCTGGCGACGTCGCTGCCCGACCCGCCCGAGCCGCCGCCGCCCAGCACCTGGACCAGCACGAAGGCGATGATGCCGAGCACGCCGATGCCACCACCGCCCACGGCGAGCCCGCGGCCCCCACCTCCACCGCGGCGGTCCTGCACGCCGGAGGTGTCCAGCCGGGCACCTTCGCGGAACCGCACCATCTAGAGCTCCTCGAGGTTCGGGGGAGAGATCAGGAACACGGCCTCGACGGCGCCGTGCACCTCCTGCAGGGCGGGTTCGAGGTCGAGCTCCGGGGTCGCGCCCCGGCGGCTGACGGCCATCATCATCGGTCCGGTGCCCCCGGTGCCGACGTCGCGCAGCTCGACCAGTCCGGTGAGCGTGCTGCCCACGGCCAGGGCGTACCCGCGGGCCCGCGACACGGCCTCGCCGATGGCCTCGGTGCGGGCCCGGGCGTGCGCCGGGTCGTCACGGTCCAGCGCCCAGTTCGGCCCCCACAGCGAGCAGCCGTCCAGCGCGGCAGCGGCAAGTGCGACCTCGCCGACCCGGTCCACGTCGTCCAGCCGAAGCTCGGTGGTGACGGCGGCCTGGTAGCCGGTGACGTCCTTCTGGTCCGAGTACTCGGGGTGCACGCCGACCGCAGCGGTCGAGTGCCGGGTGATCAGCCCGGCGTGCTGCTCGAGCAGGTCGACGACCCCGCGCTGCAGGTCAGCCAGCAGCTCCAGCGCCCGGTCGCGCTGCGCGTCGCGGGCGGTGGCCGTGATGCTCAGCGTCGCGTGGCCGGGGCGCACCCGCAGGGTGGTCTCGCCCCGCACCACCACCCGTGGGCTGTCGTCCGTCACCGGCACACCCTGGCAGATCACAGGTGGGGAACGCTTCCCGGCCCGTGATGCTCCTGTGACCCGGCGCTGTGAAGCTCGGGGGGTGGCCGGTCACGGAGGAGCCGAGAGCAGGTTCATGACCATCGGCGTGGTCGGCGGCATCTGCCTGCTCGCCGCGCTGCTGACCTCGTGGATGCTCGGGGTGCCGGCCTGGGTGTTCGTCGTGGTGTTCGTCGGGCTGGTCGTGGTGAGCCTGATCCGCCCGCCCAACGGCTGAGCAGGGCGGCTCACCGCCGGCGGCGGGTCCCGAAGAGGCCGCGGGTGATCTCCCGCCCGAGGGCCGACGCGGCCGAGCGGGTGAACGCCCGGAACGCCGAGGACCCGAGGACGTCGGCGACGACGCTGGTCCCGGGTTCCGGCTGCCGGCGCTCCCGGGGCGGTGCCGGGTCGACGCGCGGGGCCGGCTCGACGCGCGGGGCCGGCTCGACCCGGGGCGCCGGGGCGGTGGGCGGGGGCGCCAGCCGGGTGGCCAGGCGCTCGTAGGCCGACTCCCGGTCGACGGCCGTGCCGTAGCGGGGGAGCAGCGGCGAGGCGGCGACGGCGGCCTGCAGCTGGGCCGGTTCGACGGCCCCCATGAACGACCGCGGTGCCCGCAGCATCGTCCAGGCGACGGGGGTGGGTGCCCCCCGCTCGGAGAGCACCGTGACGATCGCCTCGCCGGTGCCCAGCGCGGTGAGGGTCTCGGCGATGTCGTAGGCGTCGGACCGGGGATAGGTCTTGACCGTCTTCTTCAGCGCGGTCGCGTCGTCGGGCGTGAAGGCCCGCAGCGCGTGCTGCACCCGGTTGCCCAGCTGGCCCAGCACCGCCGGCGGCACGTCGGTCGGGTTCTGGGTGACGAAGAAGACGCCGACGCCCTTGGACCGGATCAGCCGCACGGTCTGGGTGACCGACTCGAGGAACGCGGCGCTGGCCCCGGTGAACAGCAGGTGCGCCTCGTCGAGGAAGAAGACCAGCTTGGGCTTGTCCACCTCGCCGACCTCGGGGAGGTCCTCGAACAGGTCGGCGAGCAGCCACATCAGGAAGGTGGAGAACAGCGCCGGACGGTCCTGCACCGCGGACAGCTCCACCGAGCTGATCACGCCCCGGCCGTCGGGGGTGGTGCGCATCAGGTCGGCGGTGTCCCACTCGGGCTCGCCGAAGAAGACGTCGCCGCCGAGGTCGTCGAGGGCGACCAGCTCGCGCAGGATCACCCCGGCGGTGGCCTTGCTGAGCCCGCCCAGGCCCTGCAGGTCGGCCTTGCCCTCGTCGCTGACCAGCCAGGAGATGACCGCGCGCAGGTCCTTGAGGTCCAGCAGCGGAAGCCCGGCGGTGTCGGCGTAGTGGAACACCAGGCCCAGCGAGCTCTCCTGGGTCTTGTTCAGCCCCATGACCCGGCTCAGCAGCACCGGTCCGAACGAGGTCATCGTCGACCGCACCGGGACGCCGGTGCCGAGGCCACCCAGCGCCAGGTACTCGACGGGGTAGCCGGTCGCCGTCCACGTGTCGGCGGTGTCGGTGGCCCGCCGGGTGACCCGGTCGCCGGTCTCACCGGGGCGGGACAGCCCGGTGAGGTCGCCCTTGACGTCGGCGAGCACGACCGGGACGCCCTGCGCCGAGAGCTGCTCGGCCAGCAGCTGCAGCGTCTTCGTCTTGCCCGTGCCGGTGGCGCCGGCGATGAGGCCGTGGCGGGTCATCATCGACAGGGGAACCCGGACCTGGGCGCCGGGGTGCGGCTGGCCGCCGTGCACCACGGAGCCCAGGTCGAGGGCGGGTCCGGTGAACGCGTAGCCCGCCGCGATGCCGGCGGCGACGTCGGCCGAGCTGTCGTCGACGGGTGCGCTCACCGGTGCCGTCAGCCCTGCTCGCGTGCGGCGCGGTCGACCTCGGGGGTCGGCGACGGCGGGGTCCAGGACGGCGCGCCGGCATCGGGCGCGGTGTGGGTGGCCGGCGTCACGCCGGGGGCACCGACGGCGCCGGGCTCGGCCACGGGGGCCGGCGGCGTCACCGGGGTCGGGGTGGGCGTCGCGCCGCCCGCCGGGGCCGCGGGTGCCGCACCGGTGCCGTCCTCGTGCCGCGGGACGGCGGCCTTGGCCTTCGCCGTCGCGTTGTCGATCTGCGCGGCGCGGTCGGGCATCTTCTCCTTGGCGAACTGCCCCGCCTTGTCGACGGCGCCCTCGATCTTGCCGGCGTTGTCCTTCAGGGCCGCCTCGATCTTGTCCGAGCCCTGGGCCAGCGCGTCCTGCGCCTTCTTCGCGAGACTGCCGAAGTCCACCACGTCGTACTCCTCTGGTCGTCGTCGGTGACACCCTGCCGCTCGGGCGGCGCGGGTGCCACCCGTGCCACGAACGCGCGTCCGGAACCGTTCCCGTCGGCCAGGATGTCCCCATGACCGAGAAGGTGCAGGGGCCGGCGAGCTACTTCCCGTCGATCGAGGAGAAGTACGGCAGGCCGATCGCGGAGTGGCAGGAACTGGTGCGCGCCCGTCGGGTCGAGCACCCCGGGGCGAGGCACATGGAGCTCGTCGGCTGGCTCAAGGCCGAGCACGGCATGGGCCACGGCCACGCCAACGCCCTGGTCGCGCACACGCTCGCCCAGAGCTGAGGCGCTCGTCACCGGCAGGTCCTAGGGTCGGTGCATGCCACTGGAAGGCGAGTACGAGCCCAGCCCCGAGAAGTGGGTCCGCGACCAGGTCGAGGCCTACGAGCGCAGCGGCGGCCGCGAGGCCAACACCCTCCCGAACCGCCCCGAGCCCGTCGTCGTGTTCACCACGCGCGGCGCGAAGAGCGGCAAGGTGCGCAAGAACCCGCTCATGAAGGTCGAGCACGACGGCGTCTACGCGATGGTCGCCAGCCAGGGCGGGGCGCCGAAGCACCCCACCTGGTACTTCAACGTGACCGCGCACCCCGACGAGGTGACGGTGCAGGACGGTCCCGAGCCCTGGGACGGCGTCGCCCGCGAGATCACCGGCGAGGAGAAGGCGGTGTGGTGGGAGCGCGCGGTCGCCGCGTTCCCCGACTACGCCGACTACCAGCGCAGGACCGACCGCGAGATCCCGGTCGTGCTCGTGGAGCGGAAGGCCTGACCGCCGACCGGGTCGCCGTCGTCACCGGTGCCTCCGACGGCATCGGCGCGGCGGCGGCCCGCCGGCTGCACCGCGACGGGTGGCGTGTCGTGGTCGTCGGCCGGTCACCGGGCAAGACCGCGGCCGTCGCCGACGAGCTGCAGACCCAGGGCCACCCCGACGACCACCGCGCCGTCGAGCGGCACACCGTCGACTTCGCGCGCCTGGACGACGTCCGTGCCCTGGCCGCCGACCTGCTGGCCCGGCACCCGCGGATCGACGTGCTGGCCAACAACGCCGGCGGGTCGTTCCCCCGGCGGGTGGCCACCGTCGACGGGTTCGAGACCACGTTCCAGGTGGACCACCTCGCGCCCTACCTGCTGACCCGGCTGCTCGAGGCGCCGCTGCGGGCCGCCCGCGGCCGGGTGGTGGCGACGTCGTCGTTCATGCACCGGCTCGGCCCGCTGCCCCGGACGGTGACGGCCGACCCACCGCGTCCCTACTCGGGGATGCTCGCCTACTCCCGCGCCAAGACGATGAATGCGCTGACCACCCGTGAGCTGGCCCTCCGCTGGGCGCCCGACGTCACCGCCACCTGCTACACCCCCGGTGCGGTGGCGACCTCCTTCGGCGCCCGGTCGGGCGGGCTGTCCGGGCTGGCCTGGAAACTGGGGTTGTCCCGCAGCTTCCGCACCCCGGCGCAGGGCGCCGACACCCTGGTCTGGCTGGCGACGGCGGACTACGGCTGGCGCAACGGCGGCTTCCACGCCGACCGCGGCACCGCCACCGCCATGCCCTGGGCCACCGACGACCGCCGAGCCCGCGCGCTGTGGGACCTCTCGGCCGACCTCGTCGGCCTACCCTCCTGACGTGGCCAAGGCGGAGGCGCTGGAGATCGAGGTCGACGGCCTGGACGTGCGGCTGTCCAGCCCCGACCGGGTCTACTTCCCGGCCCGCGGCGAGACCAAGAAGGACCTGCTCGACTACTACCTCGCCGTCGGCCCCGGCATCGTGAACGCACTGCGGGAGCGGCCCTGCATGCTGCACCGCTTCCCCAAGGGCGTCGAGGGCGACAAGGTGCACCAGAAGCGGGTCCCGGCCGGGGCGCCGCCGTGGATCGAGACGGTGCGGTTGCACTTCCCGCGCTGGAACCGCACCGCCGACGAGCTGTGCGTGACCCATCTGGCGCACGTGGCGTGGGCCGTGCAGATGTCCACCGTGGAGTTCCACCCCTGGAACAGCCGCCGGGCCGACACCGAGCTGCCCGACGAGTGGCGCATCGACCTGGACCCGATGCCCGACGCCGACTACGCCGCCGTCCGTCGGGTCGCCCACGTGGTGCACGAGGTACTGGACGAGCTGGGGGCCGTGGGCTTCCCGAAGACCTCGGGCGGCAACGGGCTGCACGTGTACGTCCGGATCCCGCCGGTGCACGGGTTCGGCGACGTCCGGCGGGGTGCGCTGGCCTTCGCCCGCGAGGTGGAGCGGCGCACCGCCGACGTCACCACCACCTGGTGGCGCAAGGACCGCGACCCGCGCGCGGTGTTCGTCGACTACAACCAGAACGCCCGCGACCACACCATCGCCGCCGCCTACTCGGTGCGCGGCAACGCCGAGGCGACGGTCTCGACCCCGGTCCGGTGGGACGAGGTGGACGACGCCCACCCGCGCGACTTCACCATCGCCACCGTGCCGGCCCGGTTCGCCGAGCTGGGCGACCTGCACGCGGACATCGACCGCGAGGTCTTCGACATCGCCCCGCTGCTGGAGTGGGCCGCGCGCGACGAGGCCGCCGGGGCCGCCGTCCCCCCGGAGCCCGAGGACTGATGGACCTCAACGCCGACCTGGGCGAGGGCTTCGGCTCCTGGTCGCTGGGCGACGACGACGCCCTGCTGGGCATCGTCACCAGCGCCAACGTCGCGTGCGGCTTCCACGCAGGCGACGCCACGACCATGCGGCGGGTGACCGAGCGGTGCGTGGAGCGCGGCGTGGCCATCGGGGCGCAGGTGGGCTACCGCGACCTGCCCGGGTTCGGCCGGCGGTTCATCGACGTCGACCCGCACGAGCTCACCCAGGACGTCGTCTACCAGCTCGGCGCCCTCTCGGCGTTCGCCCGGGTGGCCGGTGACCGGGTGCGCTACGTCAAGCCGCACGGGGCGCTGTACAACGCGATCGTGTCCCACGAGGAGCAGGCGGCGGCGGTGGTCGCCGCGGTGGTGGACGTCGACCGCGCGCTGCCGGTGCTGGGCCTGCCCGGGTCGGTCTTCCTCCGCCTCGCCGGCGAAGCGGGGCTGACCACCGTCGCCGAGTCCTTCGCCGACCGGGCCTACACGCCGCAGGGCACGCTGGTGCCGCGCCGGCTCCCGGGCGCGGTGCTGCACGACGCGCAGGAGATCGCCGCCCGCTGCGTCGCGATGGCCGGCGGGCAGCCGGTGCGCGACGTCGAGGGCGGGTCGCTGCAGCTGCACCCCGGTTCGATCTGCGTGCACGGCGACACCCCCGGGGCGGTCGGGATCGCCCACCGCGTGCGGGAGGCCCTCACCGGGGCCGGGGTCGTCCTGGCCCCGTTCGCCTGATGCGCCTGCTCCCCGCCGGGGACGCCGCGCTCCTGGTCGAGCTGGCCGACCTGGACGAGGTGCTGGCGCTGCACGCGGCGCTGGACCCTCCACCGACCGGGGTGGTGGACGTCGTCCCCGCTGCGCGGACGGTGCTGGTCGCCTTCGACCCGGCCGTGGTGGCGAGCGACTCCGTCGCGCGGTGGGTGCGGTCCGCCCGGCCGGTCCCCGGCGCCCGCCCCGACGCCGGCGACCTGGAGGTCCCGGTGGTCTACGACGGCGCGGACCTCGCCGACGTCGCCGCCGTGCTGGGCTGCTCGGTGCCCGAGGTGGTCGCCCGGCACACCGGCACCGTCTGGACGGTGGCCTTCTGCGGCTTCGCCCCGGGCTTCGGCTACGCGACGGCGGCCGACGGTTCCTGGGACGTCCCACGCCGGTCGACGCCGCGAACCCGGGTGCCGGCCGGCGCGGTCGCCGTGGCCGGTGGGTTCAGCGCCGTCTACCCGCGGGAGTCCCCGGGCGGGTGGCAGCTCCTCGGCCGGACCGAGCTCCCGGTCTTCGACGTCGACCGCGACCCGGCTGCGCTGCTGCGGCCGGGGGTGCGGGTCCGCTTCGTGGACACCGCGTGAGCCTGACGGTGCTGGTCCCCGGGCCGCTCACGACGGTGCAGGACCTCGGCCGCCCGGGACTGGCCGCCCAGGGCATCGGCCGGTCCGGTGCCGCCGACCGGGCCGCCGCGGCGTTGGCGAACCGGTTGCTCGGCAACCGGCTCGACGACGCCGTGCTCGAGGTGACGGCAGGCGGCCTGGCGGTACGCGCGGACGCCGGTGTCTGGGTGGCGTTGACCGGGGCCCGCTGCCCCGGGGCGCCCTACGCCGCCCCGACCTGGCTCGGGCCGGGCCAGGAGCTGCGACTCGGTGCGCCGGTGCGGGGGCTGCGCAGCTACCTGGCGGTGCGCGGCGGGATCGCGGTGCCGCCGGTGCTGGGGTCGCGCTCGACCGACCTGCTGTCGGGGCTGGGACCGCCGGTGGTGGCCGCGGGCGACGTGCTGCCGGTGGGGAGGGCGTCGGGGGCGTGGTCGCCGGTCGACCAGGCCCCGGTGGCCGAGCCGGTCGCCGGGGAGCTGGTGGTCGCCGTCCGCCCCGGCCCGCGTGCGGACTGGTTCACCGACGACGCGCACCGCGCGCTGGGGACGACGGCGTGGGAGGTGACGGGGGAGAGCAACCGGGTCGGGCTGCGTCTGGCGGGGCCGTCGCTCGAGCGCTGCCGGGACGGCGAGCTGGCCAGCGAGGGGATGGCACGCGGCGCGCTGCAGGTGCCGCCGTCCGGGCAGCCGGTGCTGTTCCTGGCCGACCACCCCGTCACCGGCGGCTACCCCGTGATCGGCTACGTGGCCGAGGCCGACGTCGACGGTTGCGCGCAGCTCTCCCCGGGGCAGGCCGTCCGCTTCCGCCGCTGAGCTCAGGGTGGGGGATACCCGGTGATGATCTCGGTGCCGTGCTCGCGGTGGGTGCGCCATCGTCGTTCGTCGGGGTCCCAGCGGATCGAGTAGCCGTGGTGGACCTGGGTGTGGTGGCTTTCGCAGAGCAGGGCGGTGTTCTCGACACTGGTGTCGCCGTGGTCGGCGATCCCGGCCCGGCTGCAGGGGCCCGCCGCGAGCTTGCGAGTGGTGGGGGGCAGTCGGGTCCTTCTGGCAGCCGCCGTCTCGGGCTTCGGCGGTGCGGCGGATGTGGGCGGGGACGAGGCGTTGGGCTCGGCCGATGTTGAGCGGCATGCCGTCGGGCCCGAACAGGACCCGGGTGATGATCGAGTCGCAGGCGATCTGCTGGACGACGGTGTTGGACACCGTTTGCCCTGAACCGAATCGGGCAGCGCCGGCGACGGTTTCGTGGTCGAGGAGATCCTCGGCGCTGATGGTGGCGGCGATGTGGGCGTAGTTCTTGCGCAGCATCGGGGTGGTGGCGGCGGCGAGGGCGTTGTCGGACAGCTGCACCAACGCGTCGCCCATCTGCTGGGCGTGGGTGCGGTCGTCGCCCTTGGTGCGTCCGGCTTGCTGGTAGGCGGTGACGGCGGTGGTGAGCTTCTCGTAGCCGACGGCGTCGAGTCGGCCGTGGAAGGTGCCGCCTCCGTTCGGGGAGGGGGTCAGGTGGAGTTCGCGCTGCTTGGTGGGGTCGGGTTCGGGGCCGTCGGGGTCGATCCAGTCCAGGGCCCGCTTGACCATCGCCGGCCGTCCTCGCCGTGCAGGTCGACGCCGAGGTCGAGAGCTGCGGCCAGCCGGGCGGGGGTGGCGACCTTGGCCACCGTCGCGGTCTGGTCGGGGGTCACCCGGCCCTCGCGGGCGGCGGTGTCCCACCGGGGCAACTGCTCCAGGGTGCGCCCCGCGCGCACGACCCGGGCCGCGGTCGCGGGGATGATGTTGAGGTGGCCGGGCAGCCAGGCGCGCATGGTCTTGTGACCGTCGAACTCAGCGGCCTGCGCGCACTCCGCCGCCCGCACGGCGTGGGCCAGGGCGGTGTCCACGACGTTGGCCAGCTGCGCCAACCCCCGCACCCGGGCCAGCAGCGCCGGTGCCACGACGGCCGGCCCGCCGAGGGGCACCTGCGCGTCGACCAGTCCCCGGGCGGCGTCGAGCACGGCGGCGACGTCGGCGGGGAGGGTCATCGACAGCTGCCGGGTGGCGTCGCGCTCGGCGGTCCGCGTTGCGCGGTCGGTGATGGCGCGGGCTGGTGCCGCCTGCTCCTCGGCCGCGCGGGTCGCGGCGACCTCGGCATCCAGCGCCGCCCAGGCCGCCGCGGCAGCGCTGAGCATGCCGGTGTCCGGGAAGGGGTCGAACGAGGGGTCGGTGCCGAGCTCACCCACTGCGCACCCGCCTCCAGTTGGTTCGATCAGGTGTTCGAAGTGTATCGGCAGAGCTCGGCCGTCGCAACGCAGAAGACCAGGTCAGAGCCCTTGTTCGAAGGGGAGCAGCCGGTGGAGCCCGGTCCCGGCTCCGACGCAGATCGGACCGGCGCCCCGATCGATCGGCGCGGCGGAGGTGCCCACAGGGCGGGCCCTGGTGCCAGGCTGCCGGCATGGCGGAGAAGAAGGAGCAGCGGTCGCTGCTGAAGGAGCTGCCGGTGCTGCTGCTGGTGGCCGTCGTCCTGGCCGTGGTGGTGAAGACCTTCCTGGTCCAGCCCTTCTACATCCCGTCCGCCTCGATGGAGCAGACCCTGCACGGGTGCCCGGGCTGCACCGCCGACCGGATCCTGGTGACGAAGCCGCCGTACTGGTTCTCCGACCCGCAGCCGGGCGACGTCGTGGTCTTCGAGGGCCCGGCGGCCTGGCCCTCGGAGACCCAGGCCGACGAGCCCACGAACTGGCTCTCCCGCGCGGCCCTGTTCGTGGGTCGGGCCGTCGGGGTCGCCCGGCCCAGCGACCGGGACTTCGTCAAGCGCGTCGTCGCCGTCGGCGGGCAGACGGTGCAGTGCTGCGACGACCAGGGCCGGGTGACCGTCGACGGCCGGCCGCTCGACGAGCCCTACCTGTACCAGGACGACCAACGTGCCTTCGGCCCGGTGACGCTCGAGGCCGGGCAGCTGTGGGTGATGGGCGACCACCGGTCGGACTCGGCGGACTCCCGCGACCACGGCCCGATCGGGGTCGACGACGTCATCGGGAAGGCGTCGGTCATCGTCTGGCCGCTGAGCCGGTTCGGCTGGATCGACAGCCCCGACATCCAGGACACGACCGCCAGCGGCCCGGTCGACCCCGGCACGGCCGTGCTGCTGGCGCCGGTGCTGCTGGCCGTCCGGCGGCGCCGGTGAGGGCCGCGGTCGGCCTGCTCGCGGCGGTGGCGGTGCTGACCGGGTGCACGGGCGGTCTCGAGGCCACCCCGCGGGGCGAGGTCATCCCGGTCGCGGACCGCGAGCCCGCGCCCGAGGTGGGTGGTGAGCTGGTCGGCGGGGGCACGCTGGACCCGACGGCGACCGCGGGCGTGGTCACCGTCGTCAACTTCTGGGGGAGCTGGTGCGGCCCCTGCCGGGTCGAGGTGCCCGAGCTGCAGGGAATCGCCGACGCGCACCCCGAGGTGGCCGTCGTGGGGGTCGACCTGCGGGACCAGGAGCAGTTCGCGCAGGCGTTCCTCGACGAGCAGGGCATCACCTACCCCTCGGTGCACGACCCCTCCGGCGAGCTCGCGGCCGCGTTCGCCGCCTGGCCGGCGACGCAGACGCCCTCGACCGTGGTCATCGACGCCGACGGCCTGGTCGCCGCGGCCTACTCCGGCCCGGTGACCGCCGCCGACCTGCAGCGCGCCCTCGACCAGCTCGACTGAGCCGGCAGGGCACCGGGCGGACCTGCTCGCCCGGTGCCCTGCCGTACCTCAGACCGCCGGGGGGACGGCGGAGGCGGTCACCAGGTCGGCCCGCTCCCACACCCGGTGCTGGCCCATCGCCGCGACGAGGTCGGCGACGACGTCGTCCACCGTGACGCCGGTGAACACCCCGGGACCGGACACCCCGGCCGCGGTGAGGACCTCCGCGCCCGAGCCCCAGGCCGCGAACGGCTTGAGCTGGCGGAGCACCTCCTGCAGCAGGACGACGGCCTTGATGTCGCCGTCCTCCGGTGCGCCGTCGGCGACGACCACCGCGTCGAACTCGATGGACCGCGCGGTCAGGTTGGTCCGCTCGACCACCTGCTGGTCCGTGCCCGTGCCCAGCTTCCCGCCGCGGGCGGCGAGCACCTTGAGCTGCACGCCCTCGGCGTCCAACGCGGTGCGCAGTGCGGCGATGCCGGCGAGGTCGGAGTCCGGACCGGCGACCACGGCGACCTGCCTGCCGTCGAGCGGGAACGACTCACCGGTGATCTGCGACAGGGCCGGGGACGGCGCGAGGTGCTCGGCCGGCGTGCCGTCGGGCACCGGGAGACCGAGGCCCTCGGCCACCTTCGTCACCAGCTCGGTGTCGATGTTCGCCAGGACGCCGAGGACGCGCTCCTTGATCGACTGCTCGTAGACCTTGCCGAGCTCGAAGGTGTACGCCTCGATCGTGTGCGTCTTCTCGACGTCGGACAGCGAGGCGTAGAACATCGCCGGCTGGCTGAAGTGGTCGTCGAAGGAAGCCGCCACCCCGCGGACGACCTCGCCGCTGACCGGGCTCGGCACGCTGACGTAGCCGCCCTGCTCGGCCGGCGCCGGGCTGCCGCCGTCGATGCTGTTCGGGTGGTAGCCGGTCTCGCCGGTCGGGATGCCCTGCTGCATGAACCCGTCGCGGTGGTTGTCGTTGACCGGCACCTGCGGGCGGTTGATCGGCAGCTGGGTCCAGTTCGGCCCGCCCAGGCGGGTGAGCTGGGTGTCCTGGTAGGAGAAGTTGCGGCCCTGCAGCAGCGGGTCGTTGCTGAAGTCGATGCCCGGCACGACGTGGGCGGTGTTGAACGCGACCTGCTCGGTCTCGGCGAAGTAGTTCGTCGGGTTGCCGGTCAGCGTCAGCGTCCCGATCGTCTGCACCGGGACCATCTCCTCGGGCACGATCTTGGTGGAGTCGAGCAGGTCGATGCCCTCGTAGGTCTGCTCCTCGTTGTCCGGGAAGACCTGCACGCCGAGGTCCCACGTCGGGAACGCGCCGGCCTCGATGGCGTCGGCGAGGTCGCGGCGGTGGAAGTCGGGGTCGGTGCCCATCGCCAGCTGCGCCTCCTCCCAGGTCAGGGAGTGCACGCCGAGCTTCGGGGTCCACTTGAACTGCACGAGCACGGACTCGCCCTCGGCGTTCACCAGCCGGAAGGAGTGGACGCCGAAGCCCTCCATCATCCGGAAGCTGCGCGGGATGCCGCGGTCGCTCATGTTCCACAGCACGTGGTGGGTGGCCTCGGTGTGCAGCGAGACGAAGTCCCAGAACGAGTCGTGCGCGGACTGCGCCTGCGGGATCTCGCGGTTCGGCGAGGGCTTGCCGGCGTGGATGAGGTCGGGGAACTTGATGGCCTCCTGGATGAAGAAGACCGGCATGTTGTTGCCGACGAGGTCCCAGTTCCCCTCCTTCGAGTAGAACTTCACCGCGAAGCCGCGGGTGTCCCGGGCCGAGTCGGCCGAGCCGCGCGAGCCCAGCACGGTGGAGAACCGCACGAACACCGGCGTCTCGAGGCCCTTCTCGGCCAGGACCGGGGCGTGGGTGATGCTGGCCGCCGACCCGTTGGCGACGAACACGCCGTGCGCACCGGCGCCGCGGGCGTGCACCGCGCGCTCGGGGATGCGCTCGTGGTCGAAGTGGCTGATCTTCTCGCGCAGGTGGAAGTCCTGCAGCAGGATCGGGCCGCGGCGGCCGGCCTTGAGCGAGTGGTCGGTGTCGGGGATGCGGACGCCGTTGGGCGAGGTGAGGACGTCGCCGCCCTGGCCGCGGGGGTCGCGGTCGCCGTCGGCGGCCTCGAAGGGGACGCCGGTGGGGCTGACCTGCGCGGGGGCGGACTGGTCGGGCTTGCGGGCCGGAGGCATGGCTCTCCCTGGGAACGAGTGCGGGGGGATGGCCGGCGCCGTTGTCTGGACGCGAGTCGGCTGCTGACTGCCCCGGGGCCCGCCAGGACGAAACAGGTGCCAGGTCAGCCGTCGGTGCGGACCCGCGTGGCCAGCGCGGCGGCCAGGTCGTCCTCGCCGCGTGACCGCGCGGCCAGCAGCCCCCACCCCAGGTCGCTGGTCCACCGCCCCCGGTGCAGCCAGGCCGCCGTCCCCGGCGCCGGTCGCAGCTCGGCCCGGGCGGCCGTCGCCGTCTCGTTCAGGTCGTCCAGCGCGGCGCGGAGCGCGGGCTCGTCGCCCGCGCCCTCGACCAGTGCCGCCGTGCGCGCACCGGCCGTCGTCACGACCGCCGGCAGCCGTCGGCTGGCTGCCCGGGGGAGGAGCAGCAGCCCCGCGGCGAGTGCCAGGGCGATGCCGACCAGCGTCTCGACCAGCCGGGTGGTGATCAGCTCCGAGCCGGCACGACCGGGCACGCCGACGTGCACCAGCAGCAGCGACAGCGGGGTGATGAAGGAGACGGCGAGGGTGTACTGCTGGGCCACGAGCAGCTCCACCCCGACCAGCAGCAGCCCGACCACGGCCACCTCGACCCCCACCGGCAGGTCGGCGGCCAGCAGGACGGCCGCGATGCCGATGCCGACCAGGGTGCCGGTGATCCGGTGCACGGCTCGCGATCGGGTGGCCCGCGCGTCGGTGCCCAGCAGCACCGCCACCGCGGTGGTCGACGCCCAGTAGGTGCTGGCCAGCCCGAGACCGGCCGCGAGCAGGCCGGCCGTGGTGACCCCGACGGTGATGCGCACCGTCGTCCAGAGCCAGGCGGGGGCGGCGCGCGACCCGGGCGCGGGGTCGGTCGCCTCCGGTGGGGCGGGGACGTCGGCGGCCGGCAGCTCGCGCAGGAACCGCTCCTCCAACGCCCGCACCCGGGGCCGCAGCGAGGGGCGACGGCGGCTGCCCCCGGCGACGGCGGCGTCGGCGGTCCGGATCGTGCGGGCGACGACGGCCGGGCGGAGGCCGGTGCCGGCGACCGCGGCCTCCGCGGCGGCCACCGCCCGGCGCTCGGGCCCGGCCGGGTCCCACAGCCAGGGCACCAGCACCACGACCCAGGCCAGCAGCGCGCCGACCGCGGCAGCGGCCACGTGCCCGGCGAGCACGGTGGGGTCCGCACCGAGCGCGCTCGCGCTGCCGCCCACCAGGACGACGCCCAGCGCACCCGGTGGCCCGATCCGCAGCACCGCCGTCGCCGCGGTCGCCGCGCCCGCCAGCAGGCCGAGCACCACCGACAGCAGCCAGGGTGTGCCGCCGGTGAGCCCGCCGAGCGCGACGGCGAGCACCAGCACCGCGCCGCACCCGGCGACCACCCGGGCCCGGCGGCGGTAGGAGAGCTGGTGGCCGTAGATCGCGGTGAGCCCGCCCAGGGCGGCGGCCGAGCCCAGGTCGGCGTGCCCGGTGGCCACGCCCACGCCCAGGGGGACCGCGACGGAGATGCCGGCCGACAGCGCCTTGCGCCCGCCGGCGGCCCACAGCGCGGCGGCCGTCGGAGGACGGCGGCCGACCAGGTGGGGGAGGGCGCGGCGGACGGCGGGGGGCACGGCACCATCCTCGGCGGTCGGCAGCGCCGTCCGGTCGGCGTCGGCCCCACCCAGCGGAAGCCCGCGACCGGCCTCACGCCACCCGGACGGGTGGACCGGTGGTGGGGCGCGATCGGCACTGCCCCGCAGCACAGGAACGGCGGCTAGGTTGCCCGCCGTGCACGCCACCGACTGGGACGCCCGGTACGCCGACAAGCAGCAGTGGTCGGCCGCGCCGAACGCCGTCGTGGCGCAGCTGTGCGCCGACCTCCCGCCGGGCGCGGCCGTCGACCTGGCTGCGGGGGAGGGCCGCCACGCGCTGTGGCTGGCCGCCCGGGGCTGGCGGGTCACCGCCGTCGACTTCAGCGCGGTCGGGCTTGACCGCGGCCGGTCCACCACCCACGGCCGGGACGTCGTCTGGGCGGTGGCCGACGCGCTGGCCTGGCGGGCCGCCGACTCGTCGCTGGACCTCGTCGTCGTCGCCTACCTGCACCTGCCCGAGCCGGAGACCACCGAGCTGCTCACCCGGGCGGTGGGCTGGCTGCGCCCGGGCGGGCGGCTGCTCGTGCTCGGCCACGACGTCGAGAACATCACCCGCGGGGTGGGCGGCCCGCAGGACCCGGCCATCCTGCACTCGGTCGACCGGCTGGCCCCCGTGGCGGCGCTGCTGGAGGTCGACCGGCTCGAGCAGCTGCCCCGCGAGGTCGAGGCGGGGACGGCCCTGGACACCCTGCTGTGGGGTCGCCGTCCCGTCTCGGGCTGAAGACCACCAGGTCGGTGTGGTTTCCTTGGGGACGTGCGGACCCAGGAGCTGACTCGACGCCGCGTCGTCGACTTCGCCCTGGTGTGCACCACTGCCTGTCTGCGCTGAGCGTTCGCTCCCGGACCGGATCCACCCTGCGCGTCCAGCGCACCCGCACGTCCCCCACATCCCCTCGCGTGAGGACACCCCTGGCATGAGCGCACCGAACACCCCCGAGGACGAGCTGCAGGCGGCCAAGTTCGCCTACTGGGTCCCCAACGTCAGCGGCGGCCTGGTCACCTCCACCATCGAGCAGCGCACCGACTGGGGCTTCGACTACAACAAGAAGCTCGCCCAGACGGCCGAGCGGGTCGGCTTCGAGTACGCCCTCTCGCAGGTCCGCTACATGGCCAGCTACGGCGCCGAGTTCCAGCACGAGTCCACCTCCTTCTCCCTCGGCCTGCTGCTGGCCACCGAGCGGCTCAAGGTCATCGCCGCCGTGCACCCCGGCATGTGGCAGCCCGGTGTGCTGGCCAAGCTGGGCGCCACGGCCGACCACATGAGCAACGGCCGGTTCGCCGTCAACGTCGTCTCGGGCTGGTTCAAGGGCGAGTTCACCGCGATGGGCGAGCCGTGGCTCGAGCACGACGAGCGCTACCGCCGGTCCGAGGAGTTCATCTCCGCGCTGCGCGGGATCTGGACCGAGGAGGGCTACACCCTCGGCGGTGACTTCTACCGGTTCCGCGACTTCGACCTCAAGCCCAAGCCGCTCTCGTCGCCCGGCCGGCCGCACCCGGAGATCTTCCAGGGCGGCAACTCGACCGCCGCCCGGCAGATGGCCGGCCGCGTCTCGGACTGGTACTTCTCCAACGGCAAGGACCTCGCCGGCATCGACGAGCAGATCCGCGACGTGCGCGCCGTGGCCGACCCGCTGGGCCGCCGCGTCCGGTTCGGGCTCAACGGGTTCGTGATCGCCCGCGACACCGAGGCCGAGGCGCACGACACCCTGCGCGAGATCGTCGCCAAGGCCAACAAGCCCGCCGTCGAGGGGTTCCGCGACGCCGTGCAGCAGGCCGGCAGCTCGACCGGGGACAAGAAGGGCATGTGGGCCGACTCCTCCTTCGAGGACCTGGTCCAGTACAACGACGGCTTCAAGACCAACCTGATCGGCACCCCCGAGCAGATCGCCGAGCGCATCGTCGAGTTCCGCCGGCACGGCGTCGACCTGTTCCTGGCCGGTTTCCTGCACTTCCAGGAGGAGATCGAGTACTTCGGCGCGAAGGTGCTGCCGCTGGTGCGCGAGATGGAGCAGGCCGCCGGCTTCGCCCCCACGCAGTTCCAGCCTGCCGCGACCGTCTGATCCCGGGTACGGTCCCGCCCATGCTCGGCATGGGCGGGACCAACGGGGAAGAAGGACGGCGGCGCCAGCGGCTCGTCGCCGGCGTCATCGTGCTCGCCATGGTGCTCGCCGCCGGCGCGGTGCTCTTCTCGATGCTGCTGGGCTGAACCGCCTGGACGGCGTCCGGGAGACTGGACGCCGTGGGATACGTCGACGTCACCGGGATCCGGTTCACCCTGCCCGACGGGCGGGTCCTGCTGGACGACGTCTCCTTCCGCGTCGGCGACGGCGCGGTCGCCGCGCTGGTGGGCGAGAACGGCGCCGGCAAGACCACGCTGCTGCGGATCATCACCGGCGACCTGACCCCCGACTCGGGCTCGGTCGCGCTGGTCGGCGGCCTGGGCGTGATGCGCCAGTTCATCGGCTCGGTCCGCGACGCCACGAGCGTGCAGCAGTTCCTCGTCGACCTGGCCCCGCCGGCGGTGGGGGAGGCCTGGCACGCCGTCGAGGCCGCCGAGCTCACGATGATGGAGCGCGACGACGAGCCGGCGCAGATGGCCTACGCCAACGCCCTGGCCCACTGGGGCGACGTCGGCGGCTACGACGTCGAGGTCACCTGGGACACCGTCACCGTGGCCGCGCTCGGCGTCCCCTACGAGCAGTGCAAGTACCGCGAGCTGCAGACGCTGTCGGGCGGTGAGCAGAAGCGGTTGGCGCTGGAGTGCCTGCTGCGCGGGCCCGACCAGGTGCTGCTGCTCGACGAGCCGGACAACTACCTCGACGTCCCCGGCAAGCGCTGGCTCGAGGCGCGGCTGGCCGAGACCCGCAAGACCGTGCTGTTCGTCAGCCACGACCGCGAGCTGCTGGACACCGTCGCCACCCGGGTGGTCACCGTCGAGGGCGGGACGGCGTGGGTGCACGGCGGGAACTGGCAGACCTACCCGGCCGCGCGAGAGGCCCGGCACGAGCGGATGGCCGAGCTGCGGCTGCGGTGGGAGGAGGAGCACCAGCGCCTGGTCGACCTGACCCGCACCATGCAGCAGCAGGCCGCCAACTCCCCGGACATGGCCAACCGGTACCACGCCATGCAGACCCGGCTGGCCAAGTTCGAGGCAGCGGGCCCACCGCCCGAGCGCCCGCCGCAGCAGGAGGTGGCGATGCGGCTGAAGGGCGGCCGCACCGGTGTGCGGGTGCTGGTCGCGGCCGACCTCGAGCTGACCGGGCTGATGAAGCCCTTCGACGTCGAGCTCGACTACGGCGACCGGGTCGCCGTGCTGGGCTCCAACGGGGCCGGCAAGTCGCACTTCCTGCGGCTGCTGGCCGGGCAGGACGTCGACCACACCGGAACCTGGAAGCTGGGCGCCCGCGTCGTCCCCGGGTTCTTCGCGCAGACCCACGCCCACCCGGAGTGGATGGAGCGCACCCTCACCGACCTGCTCTGGCACGGCGAGCCGGGCCGGCCGGGCATCGACCGCGGGAAGGCGATGGCCGTGCTGCGCCGCTACGGGCTGGCCGCCGCCGGCGACTCGCTGTTCCGCTCGCTGTCCGGTGGCCAGCAGGCCCGGTTCCAGGTGCTGCTGCTGGAGCTGTCGGGCGCCACGCTCCTGCTGCTCGACGAGCCCACCGACAACCTCGACGTGCTGAGCGCCGAGTCGCTGGAGCAGGCGCTGGCCGCCTTCGACGGCACCGTCGTCGCGGTCACCCACGACCGCTGGTTCGCCCGGTCCTTCGACCGGTTCCTCGTCTTCGGCTCCGACGGCCGGGTGCGCGAGACACCCGAGCCGGTGTTCGACGAGGCCCGGGTGCAGCGGGCACGATGACGCCCGTGCGGTGGCGGAACTGGGCGGGCAACCAGCGGGCGGCCGGCGTCGAGGTGGTCCGGCCGCGCACGACCGGTGAGATCGCCACCGTGCTGCACGAGGCGTCGGTCGCCGGCCGCCAGGTGCGCCCCATCGGCAGCGGGCACTCCTTCTCCGGCATCGGCCGGCCCGAGCAGGTGCAGCTGGTGCTCGACCGGCACGCCGACCTCGTCGACATCACCGCCGACGGCCTGGTCACCGCGCAGGCCGGCATGCCGCTGCACCGGCTCAACGCGGTGCTGGCCCGCGAGGGCTGGGCGCTGACGAACCTGGGCGACATCGACCGGCAGACGATCGCCGGCGCGCTGTCCACCGGAACCCACGGCACCGGCGCCCGGTTCGGCGGGCTGGCCACCCAGGTGCGCGCCCTCCAGCTGGTCACCGCCGACGGCGCGGTGCTCGACTGCGCGGCCGCGGCCAACGCCGACGTGTTCGCCGTCGCCCGGGTCGGGCTGGGCGCGCTCGGCGTCCTGAGCACGGTCACCCTGCAGGCCGAGCCGGCGTTCGCCCTGCACATGGAGGAGCGGCCGATGCCGCTGGCCGAGGTGCTCGAGGACCTCGACGGCTTCATGACCTCCACCGACCACGTCGAGTTCCACTGGTTCCCGCACACGGCGATGTGCCTGACCAAGCGCAACACCCGCGTGCCGGTCTCGGAGGGGTTGTCGCCGCTGCCCCGGTGGCAGGCGCTGTGGGAGGACGAGCTGCTGGCCAACGGCGCCTACTCGGGGCTGATCGCCGCCGGCCGCGCCGTCCCCGCACTGGTCCCCCCGCTGGCCCGGTTCGCCTCGACCGCGCTGAGCCCGCGGACGGCGACCGACCTCTCGCACCGCGTCTTCGTCTCCACGCGCCGGTTCCGGTTCCGCGAGATGGAGCAGGCCGTGCCCCGCGAGGCCGTGCCGCACCTGCTGCGCGAGCTGGCCCGGCTGACCCAGGCGCGCGGGTGGCGGCTGCCCATCCCCACCGAGGTCCGCTACGCGGCGGCCGACGACGTCCCGCTGTCGACCTCGGAGGGCCGGGACACCGCCTACGTCGCCGTCCACGTGCCGGCCCGCAGCGACCCCACCGACTACTTCACGACCTTCGCGGCGTTGGCCGGCGAGGTCGGCGGCCGACCGCACTGGGGCAAGGAGCACGACCTGGACGCCGGCGCCCTGGCGCAGCGGTACCCCCGGTTCGCCGAGTTCGTCGCCGTGCGCGACCGGCTGGACCCCACCGGGGTGCTCTCGAACGCCTACCTCGACCGCGTGCTGGGTGCCGTCAGCCCCGAGCGCGGGCCCGTCGGTGGGCGGCCATCCGCACCGGGGTGTTGACCGCCCCGTAGCCGTCGTACCCGGCCAGCCGCTGCACCACCTCGAAGAAGACCCGACCGCCCAGCACCTCGGTGTACAGGTGCAGGAAGGCGCCGTCGGGGTCGACGTCGTAGAGCAGCCCGTGCTCGCGCAGGTCGGCCAGCAGGGCTGGGTCGAGCTCGAGCCGTGCGTCGAGGTCGTCGTGGTAGTTCGCCGGCACGGCCAGCAGCGGGGCGCCGGCTGCCCGCAGGGCACGGGCGGTGGCGACGACGTCGTCGGTGGCGAAGGCGACGTGCTGCGGGTCGGGGACGCCGGGGGTCCAGCCGCCGCCCCGGCGCAGCAGCGACACCGACAGCGCCAGCCGGACGGCGCGGTCCGGGGTGGTGACCCCGCGGGAGCGCACCAGGCCGAAGGGGGCGGCGACCTCGGTGCCGCTGCCGGGGTCCAGGCCGAGCACCGAGTCGTAGAACAACCCGGCCTCGTCGTAGGCGTCGAAGGGCTGGGTCAGCCCGACGTGGTCGGTGCGGGTCAGCCCGGCGCCGGGCGCGGTCGCGTGGGTGGGCAGGAAGTCGGCGGGCCAGCCGTCGGGACCGGTGCGGGTGAAGAACACCTGGGTGCCGTCCGGGGCGGCGACGGCGGACAGCTCGGCCTCGGCGTTGCCACGGGACCGCGGCAGCACCGGGGCCAGCAGCGCCTCGGCCCGGGCCGCCGAGGCGGTGGGGTCGGCCGACTCGACGGCCAGCGCGACGACGGAGGCCTCGCCGTCCGCCGTCCGGACCCCGGCGTTGAGCAGGACGCGGGCCGCCCCCTGCTCCCACAGCTGCACCGGCTTGGACCGGTGCTGCCCGGTGTGCGCGAACCCCAGCCGGTCCAGGACCTCGGCCACGACCGGCCCCGAGACGCCGTCGACGGCCAGCTCGGTGAACGCGTGCCCGGTGAGCTCCGGCGCCGCGGGCAGGACCAGCGGGTCCACCGGCAACGCGGCCTCCAGCGCGAGCAGCGAGCGCATCGCGTCGACCGCCGTGCGGGCCGGGTCGGACTGGCGGAAGACGTCGTTGAAGACCTCCAGCGACAGCGGTCCGCCGTACCCGGCAGCCAGGACGGCGCCCAGGAACGCCGGCAGGTCGAACGCGCCCTGCCCGGGGAACAGGCGGTGGTGGCGGGACCACTGCAGCACGTCCATCGCCAGCTGCGGGGCGTCGGCCAGCTGCAGGAAGAACAGCTTCTCGCCCGGGACGGCGGCGAAGCCGGCCGGGTCGCCCCCGCGGGAGAGCACGTGGAAGGAGTCCAGGCACAGGCCCAGCGCCGGGTGGTCAGCGGCCTGCACGACCCGCCACGAGTGGTCCCAGGTGGACACGTGGGTGCCCCAGGCGAGCGCCTCGTAGGCGATCCGCAGGCCGCGGTCGGCGGCCAGGTCGGCGGTGGCGGCCAGCTGGGCGGTGAGCTCGTCGTCGTCCCGGACGGCGTCGGGGGCCACGGCCGAGCAGACCAGCACGGTGTCCACGCCCAGGTCGGCCATCACGTCGAACTTCACCCGGGCCCGCCGCTGGTTGCGCCGCACCGTCGCCGGGTCGGTGGAGTCCAGGTCGCGGAAGGGCTGGTACAGGTCGACCGACAGGCCCAGGTCGGCGCACCGGGCCGCCAGCTCGGCCGGTGACCAGGGGGAGGCCACGAGGTCGGGCTCGAAGACCTCGATGCCGTCGAACCCGGCACCGGCCGCAGCGGTCAGCTTGTCCTCGAGCGTGCCGGACAGGCAGACGGTGGCGACGGCCCGACGCCGGGTCGTGCGGTCAGCCAACGGGGGAGTCCGCGGGCGCGACCAGGGTGGCGAAGTGGGCCAGCATCCGGTCGGCGTCGGGCTCCAGGCCGGTGAACAGCCGGAACGAGTCGACCGCCTGGAAGACCGCCATGCCGCCGCCGTCGAGCACCCGGCAGCCGCGCTCGCGGGCGGTGCGGACCAGCTCGGTCTCCAGGGGTCGGTAGACGATGTCGGCCACCCACAGCTCGGGGCGGAGCAGCTCGGCGGGCACGGGGGAGCCCGGGTGGGCGGCCATGCCCGTGGGGGTGGCGTGCACCAGCCCGTCGGCCGCGGCCAGGGCGGTGTCCAGCGCGGTGAGGTCGCCGCCGTCGGCACGGCCCGCGCCGAACCGGGCCACCAGCTGGTCGGCCAGCTGCTCGGCGCGGCTGCGGTCGACGTCCAGCACCGTCAACCGGTCGGTGCCCAGGGTGAGCAGCGCGTGCGCGACCGCGGCCCCCGCCCCGCCGGCACCCAGCAGGACCACCCGGTCCACGGCGGCGTCGGGCAGGCCGCGGTCGACGTTGCGGGCGAAGCCGGACCAGTCGGTGTTGTGCCCGACCGCCCGGCCGTCGGTGAAGACCACGGTGTTGACCGCGCCCAGGGCGAGGGCGTCGGGGGAGAGGTCGGCGAGGTGCTCGATGACCAGCTGCTTGCACGGGTGGGTCACGTTCAGCCCGTCGTAGCCGGCCAGCTGGGCGGCCCGGACCAGCTCGCCGACCTCCTCGGGCGCCCTGCCCAGGACGTCGATGTCCAGCCGGCGGTACACGTACCGCAGGCCCAGCGCGTCGGCCTCGGCCTCGTGGAGCGCGGGGCTGAGGGAGGGCCCGATGCCCGAGCCGATGAGCCCGACGACGGTGCCGGGACGGGGCTGGTTCACGAGCGACCTCCGTATGTACCAAATGGTGAGTTGCTGCGACCCAGGACACCACACCGCGGCCCGGCGCACCAGTCCCCGGCTCTAGGCTCCACGGCGTGACCGACGTGGCAGGGACCCCCGAGCGCACCCGCGACGCCGAGCGGACCCGCGCCGAGATCCTCGCGGTCGCGACCGAGGAGTTCGCCCACTCCGGCTACGCCGGCGCCCGGGTGGACGTGATCGCCGCCAAGACCAGCACCACCAAGCGGATGATCTACTACTACTTCGGGGGCAAGGAGCAGCTCTACGTCGCCGCCCTCGAGGCCGCCTACACCCGCATCCGCGCTCTGGAGCAGCAGCTCGACGTCGAGCACCTCGACCCCGTCGAGGCCATCCGCGAGCTCGCCGGCCTCACCTTCGACCACCACGAGGCCCACCCGGACTTCATCCGGCTCGTGAGCATCGAGAACATCCACCACGGCCAGCACATCGCCGGCTCCGCCGTCCTGTCCAACCTGGCCAACCCGGCGCTGGACGTCCTCGGCGCGATCCTCGACCGCGGTCGCGCCACCGGGGTGTTCCGGGCCGACGCCGACGCCCTCGACGTGCACCAGGTGATCAGCAGCTTCTGCATCTTCCGCACGGCCAACCAGCACACCTTCGGCGCCCTCTTCGGCCGCGACATGCTCGCCCCGTCGAGGCGCGAGCACCAGCGGCAGCTCCTGGCGGACCTGGTGGTCAAGTACCTGGTGGTGTGAGCCGCCGTCCGTCGGTCCCCGACGCGCCCGGGTGGGACCCGGGTCTTGACACCGTGATGCGGGCCACCCCATCCTCTGCGTCGTACTAACCAGTTGGTACATAAGCCGCGATCCGGCACCGCCGCCACCGATCCAGGAGTCCTGCGCATGAGTGCGACCTCGAGTCCCCCGGCCACCCCGCACGTCAAGCGGACACCCGTGAGGGCCGCGCTGAGCGGCTGGCTGGGGAGTGCGCTGGAGTACTACGACTTCTTCATCTACGCCCAGGCCGCAGCCCTGGTCTTCCCGACCGTGTTCTTCCCGGCCGACGACCCGCAGGTCGCCGTCGTCGCGTCGCTGGCGACGTTCGGGGTCGGCTACGTCGCCCGCCCGATCGGCGCCTTCGTGCTCGGCCACTGGGGCGACACCCACGGCCGCAAGAACATGCTCGTGCTCTGCATGCTGATGATGGGCATCTCGACCCTGCTGGTCGCGGTGCTGCCCACCTACGGCCAGGTGGGCGTGCTCGCCCCGGCGCTGCTGGTGCTCATGCGGTTGGTCCAGGGCTTCGCCGTCGGCGGCGAGATCGCCGGCGCCAGCACGATGACCATGGAGCACGCCCCCTTCGGCAAGCGCGGCTTCTACACCAGCTTCACGCTCCAGGGCGTGCAGGGCGGGCAGCTGCTGGCCGCCGCCATCTTCCTGCCGCTGGCCGCCGTCCTGCCCGAGGACGCCTTCCTGTCCTGGGGCTGGCGGATCCCGTTCCTGCTCAGCGCGGTCGTGATCGTGATCGGCCTGGTCGTGCGCCGCAAGGTCGAGGAGACCCCCGCCTTCCAGGAGAAGGCCGCGACCGGCGAGGTGCCCAAGGCGCCGATCGTGCAGGTCGTGCAGGAGAACGGTGCCGACATGCTGCGGGTGGTCGTGATGGCGCTGATGAACGCCGTGCCGCTGACCGCCACCGTCTTCGGTGCCACCTACGCCACCAGCGAGGCCTACGGCGTCGGGTTCTCCACGGCCACCTACCTGTGGATCTCCGTCGCCGGCAACCTCGTCGCGATGGTGCTGATCCCCTTCATCGGCAACCTGTCCGACCGCATCGGGCGGCGGCCCTGCATCATCGTCGGCTCGCTGGGGTCCACGGCGATGGCCTACGCCTACCTGCACGCCATCAGCATCGACAACGTGGTGCTGGCCTTCGTGTTCGCGATCATCATGTGGGGCACGGTCTACCAGGGCTACAACGCGGTCTTCCCGAGCTTCTACCAGGAGCTGTTCCCGACCCGGACCCGCGTCACCGGCTTCGCGGTCAGCCAGAACATCGGCACGATGATCACCGCGTTCCTGCCCTCGCTGTTCGCCGCGATCGCCCCGCCGGAGTCCAACGTGCCGCTGATCGTGGGCAGCATCGTGCTCGGCATCGGGATCGCCGTGGCGATCGCGGCCTTCTCGGCCCGCGAGACCTTCCGGGTGGCCCTGGACGACCTCGGCAAGCCCGGCGCCGTGCCGATCGAGAAGGCCGAGTACGAGCGGCTGCGCAGCGGCGGCGAGGAGCGCATCGCGCAGACCGTCTGAGTCCGCCGCGGAACCCGCCGCCGAACCCCACCGGGTCGTCGACCCGGTGGGGTTCAGCGCACGGCGGCCGCGGCGGTGACCCGCTCCCAGGTGTCGACGTCGACGAGCACCGGGTCCGGCGTCCGGGCGTCGGACCGCTCGGTGCGCAGCGCGACCAGGCAGACCGCCGTCCCGGCCAGGGCGAGGACGGCGCCGACCCAGATCGGGGCCGTGTAGCCCAGGCCCGCGGACAGCACGCCGGCGCCCAGTGCCGCGCCGAGGGCGTTGGCCACGTTGAACGCGCCCTGGTTCGCCGCGGAGACCAACGACCCCCCGCGCACGCGGGCGGCGTCGATCACCTTGTTCTGCACCACCGGACCGGCGGCGAACGCCACGGTGCCGAAGGCCACCAGCAGGACGACGGCGGCGGCCGGCGTCCGGGCGGTGAGCGCGAAGCCGACCAGCAGGAGCGCGCTGACCAGCAACCCGACGACGACGAACCGGAGCCCGTACCGGTCGCCGAGCTTGCCGCCGGCCAGGGTGCCGATCGTGGTGCCGATGCCGAACAGCGCCAGGACCGGGGTCACCCAGCCCTCGGTCAGCCCGCCCAGCTCGGTGAGGATGGGGGAGACGTAGGAGTAGACGGCGAACAGGGCGGCGAAGCCGATCATCGTCACGCCCAGCACCATCCAGACCTGTCGACGCCGGAAGGCCCGCAGCTCGCTGCGCAGGTCGGTCCGCTCACCGCTCACCGCCGGCATCCACGCGGCCAGCCCGGCGATGGTCACCAGCCCGATGACGGCGCACGCGGCCAGCACCAGCCGCCAGCTGGTCTGCTGGGCCACGAAGGTGCCCAGCGGCACACCGACGACGTTGGCCAGCGTCAGCCCGACCATCATGAGGGAGATCGCCTGGGTCGCCCTGTCCCGCGGGACGAGGCGGCGGGCGGCGACGGCACCCACGCCGAAGAACGAGCCGTGGGCGAGGGCGGTGAGCACGCGCGCACCGACCAGCGTGCCGTACGTCGGGGCCAGGGCCGACAGCGCGTTGCCGACGACGAAGACCACCATGAGGCCGATCAGCGTCTGCTTCGGGGTGAAGCGCACGCCCAGCGCCGTCAGCGTCGGCGCCCCGAGGACGACGCCTACCGCGTAGGCGCTGATCAGCAGGCCCACGGCGGACACGGAGACCCCGAGGCCGTCGGCGATCTCGGGCAGCATGCCCATGACGACGAACTCGGTCGTGCCGATGCCGAAGGCACCGATGGACAGGGCGAGCAGGGCGCGGGGCACAGCAGTCCTCTGCAGAGGGGCGACGGGGTCCACCCCACAGCCAAGGCCATCGACCCCCCCGCGGCCATCCAGCTGCGGCCATGAGTCCGGTCACGTGCGGGATCAACCGGTCCGAAACGGTTCCGTACCTGCTGGACACACACAGACACCCGCGGCGGTCGCGGTCCGACCAAGCGTGCCCGGGTGCTCACGTTCCGTCCACCTGCACGACGGTGCGGCGTCACTCCGGGCGCTGTGCATTCAAGACGTGACGCAGGGTGGCCGATTGGCAGGTCTGGTGGTGACGTATCCCACGAAACTGCCCCAATGTGACCTGGAGCCTGGTCACGGCCAGGTCACGTCATGTTTACATGGGCCCCGCCCACCCCCCGTAAACGCAACGAGAGCCAGGTGCATGAAGCCGCAACACCCGGAACACCTCCTGGTCACGGACGGGCCGCAACAGCTCGGTGGAGCGCTGTCGCTGGACACCCGCAACCCCTCGACCGGGGAGTGGAACGCGATCGTCGGCGTGTGGGCCGACGAGTACGGCTACGGCGCCGGCCGCACCGTCCAGGTCGTCCCGGCCGTCGCCCCCTCCCCGACGCCGGCCGACGACGCCGCCGTCCGTGAGGTCGCCCGCCGGGCCGGTCGTGCGCTGACCGACGACCTCGACCCCGACGCCGAGCCGGTCGCCCTGGCCGAGGCGCTCGACGGCGACGTCGTCCTGGCCGACGAGCCCCGCGAGGACGTCGAGGTGTCCGCGGCCGAGATCATCGCCGCCATCGCCGAGGGCCGGGTGCCCCGCGGTCGGCACCGGCAGCCCAAGGCCCCCCGCTCCGCCGCCCCGTCGGGTCCGGCCCGGATGCGCAAGCCGACCCTCTACCTGGCCGCCGCCCTCGTGGGCGCCACCGGCGTGGGTCTGCTGACCACCGGGGGTACCGAGGCGCAGGCCGACCCCGCCGTCACCGCCGCCGAGGCCACCGCCGCCGAGGTCACCAGCGTCGCCGACGCCCTGGGCCTGCAGGCCACCCCCGACGCCGCGGTGGCGGAGACGGACGCCGTGACCCAGCTCCAGCAGATGGCCGCCAGCCGCGCCCAACGCGAGACCGAGCAGGAGGCTGCGGCGCAGACGCAGGCCGCCGCCGACCAGGCCGCGATCGACGCCGCCGCCGAGGCCGCCCGGCCCAAGGCCGTCCTCCCCGTCGACGGTGCCCGGCTGTCCAGCACCTTCGGCTACCGCTGGGGCACGCTGCACGCCGGCATCGACCTGGCCGCCCCGATGCTCACCCCCGAGTACGCCGCGATGGACGGGGTGGTCATCAAGGCCGGGCCGGCCAGCGGCTTCGGCCAGGCCGTGTACATCCAGCACGAGAACGGCGACGTGACCGTCTACGGCCACATGGAGACCATCCTGGTGACCGAGGGCCAGGTCGTGCAGGCCGGCGAGACGATCGCGCTGCTGGGCAGCCGGGGTCAGTCCACCGGCCCGCACCTGCACTTCGAGGTGCACGTCGGCGGCATCGACGGCGAGAAGATCGACCCCATCCCGTGGTTGGCCGAGCGCGGCGTCGTCGTCTCCTAGCTCCTCGACCCCGCGGGGTCCCGCCAACGCCCCACCCCGACCCCGGGGTGGGGCGTTCGTCGTCCGTGGGGCACACTCCTGGTATGCACGGTGACGCATACGGGATCGTCGGCTGATGGGCCACGACCACGGGCACTCCCACGCCCACGTCCCGGCCGGCGGCACCGTCTCGGCCGGCTACCGGCGCCGGCTGGGCCTGGTCCTGGCCATCACCGGCACCGTGCTCGTCGTCCAGGCCGTCGGTGCCGTTCTCTCGGGGTCCCTGGCGCTGCTGGCCGACGCGGCCCACATGGCCACCGACGCGTTGGGCATCGCCCTGGCCCTCGGCGCCGTCACGCTCGCCCAGCGGCCGGCCTCGGGTCGCCGCACCTTCGGCTGGCAGCGCATCGAGGTGCTGGCCGCGGTGGGCAACGGCCTGCTGCTGCTCGGCGTCGGCGGCTACGTGGTGGTCGAGGCGATCCGGCGCATCGGCGACCCCCCGGAGATCCGGTCGGGCCTCATGCTCGGGGTCGCCGTCCTCGGTCTGGTGGCCAACCTGGTCTCGCTCCTGCTGCTGCGCGAGGGCCAGGGTGAGTCGCTGAACATGCGCGGGGCCTACCTCGAGGTGCTCGGCGACGCCCTCGGGTCGGTCGCGGTGATCGTGGCCGCGGTGGTCATCCTCACCACCGGCTGGACCGGGGCGGACGTCGTCGCCTCCCTGGCGGTCGGTGCCCTGGTGCTGCCCCGGGCCTGGTCCCTGCTGCGCGACGCGCTGGACGTGCTGCTCGAGGCCGCCCCGCGCGGGGTGGACCTCGCCGACGTCCGGGCGCACATCCTGGGCGTCGCGGGTGTCGTCGACGTGCACGACCTGCACGCCTGGACCATCACCTCCGGGCTGCCGGTCCTCTCCGCCCACGTCGTGGTGGACGACGTCGTCCTCGCCGACGGCCACGGCGGACGGGTGCTCGACGCCCTGTGCACCTGCCTCGGCGGCCACTTCGACGTCGAGCACTGCACCTTCCAGCTGGAGTCGGCCTCCCACCGCGAGCACGAGGCCCCCGTCCACGACTGAGGAAGGACCCCGTCGCCCCCCACGACGCGCTCCGCACGCCGCGGGGCCCTGCGACGGGGCCGTTGCATCGGGTGCACCATGGACGGTGTGCACGACCACTCCGACATGTGGATGCCCACCGATCCGCCGACCTGGGCACGGCTGTTCACCCCGCACATCGACGGCTGGTCCTGGATCGCCGTCCTGACCGTGCTCGCGCTCGCGGCCTACCTGGTGGGCCTGGCCCGGCTGCGGCGCGCGGGTGTGCGCTGGGCGTGGTGGCGCACGCTGTCCTTCGTGGCCGGGTCGGTGTCGCTGTTCGCGGTCACCGGCACCGAGCTGCACGGCTACTCGATGGTGCTCTTCAGCGTGCACATGGCCCAGCACATGGTGCTGTCGATGGTGTCGCCGCTGCTGCTGCTCCTGGGCTCGCCGGTGACGATGGCGCTGCGGGCGCTGCCCCGCGGTCGCGGTGCCGCGGGCGCACCCCGGGCGCTGCTGCTCGAGGTCCTGCACAGCCGGGTGGCCCGGTTCCTCAGCCACCCCGGCTTCACGATCCCGCTGTTCGTCGTCAGCCTGTACGGCGTCTACTTCACCCCGCTGTTCGACGACCTCATGGCCGACCCGCTGGGCCACCAGGTCATGCTGGCGCACTTCCTGGTCACCGGGCTGCTGTTCTTCGGCCCGATCCTCGGGGCGGACCCCTGGCCCCGGACCACCGGGCACGCCGGCCGCATGCTGGAGCTGCTGCTGCCCATGCCCTTCCACGCCTTCTTCGGCGTGGCGATCATGATGGCCGGCAGCCTCCTGGTCGAGACCTTCGCGACCCCGCCGGCCGGCTGGGGCGTCGACCCGTTGGCCGACCAGAACACGGCCGGGGCGATCGCCTGGTCCTTCGGCGAGCTCCCGACCGTGCTCGTGCTGGCCGTCGTCTTCTTCCAGTGGGCCGGCTCCGAGACCCGCCGGAACCGGACCCGCGACCGCACCATCGACCGGGTCGGCAACGCCGAGCTGGACGCCTACAACGCCCGGCTGCGGGCCCTGGCGGCCAGCGAGCGCTGACCGCCGGCCGGCTCAGCCGGCGTGCACCGCCGCACCGGTCGGCAGGTCGTCCTTGCTCGCCCGGACGAGGACGGCCGAGACCAGCGCCGCCACCAGCAGGAAGCCCGCCCCCCAGGTGAACGCGGTCGTGTACCCGTCGACCTGGGCCACCAACGCGGCCGTGGGGTCCTCCTGCGTCGGGGGGCGCTCGGCCAGCGAGTTCGTGATCGCGGTGACCGAGAAGGTGGCCAGCAGCGCCGTCCCGATGGAGGCCCCCACCTGCTGCACGGCCTGCAGCACCGCGCTCGCGGCGCCGGCGTCGTGCTCGCCGACCCCGACCAGGGCCAGGTTCGACAGCGGCACGAAGGTGAAGCCCAGCCCCAGCCCCAGCAGCACCTGGCCCGGGAGGGCGACCTGCCAGAAGGCGGTGTCCAGGCCCAGGAAGGACAGCGTGAACAACCCGCCGGCGGCGAAGACCCCGCCGGCCACCATGAGCGGCTTGGGGCCGAGTCGGGGGACCAGCTGGCTCGCGGTGCCGGCCGCGACGAGCACCCCGGCGGTCACCGGCAGGGAGGCGAAGCCGGCGCTGACCGGGGTGTAGCCCAGCACCTGCTGGAAGTACAGGCTGAGGAAGAAGAACGACCCGATCAGCCCGGCGCCCACGAGGGTGGCTGTCAGGTAGGCGCCGCCGCGGTTGCGGTCGAGCACCAGCCGCATGGGCAGCAGCGGGTTGCGCACCCGGAACTCGACGACGACGAAGGCCACGACCAGGGCCGCCCCGACCAGGATGAAGGTCAGCGCCGGCCCGTTCGCCCACGGGCTGCCGCCGTCGCCGGACTGCGCGGCCTCGGCGACCTTAGTGAACCCGTAGACCAGGGAGGCCAGCCCGACGGTGACCAGCACGGCACCGGGGACGTCGTACGTCGTCTCGCCCGGGGCCCTGCTCTCCGGCACGATCCGCCACGCGGCGACGACCGCGAGCACGGCGATCGGCACGTTCACCCAGAAGCACCAGCGCCAGTCGGCGTACTCGGTGAGCACCCCGCCCAGGAGCAGACCGACCGCGGAGCCTCCACCGGCGATCGCGCCGTAGACGGCGAAGGCCTTGGCCCGCTCGGCGGCGTCGGTGAACAGCACGGTGATCAGGGCCAGCGACGCCGGGCCGAGCAGCGCGCCGAAGGTGCCCTGCAGGGCGCGGGCGGCGAACAGCAGCGCCTCGTTCGTGGCCAGGCCGCCGAGCGCGGAGGCCAGCGCGAAGCCGACGGCGCCGACGAGGTAGGTGCGCTTGCGGCCCCAGAAGTCGGCGATCCGTCCGCCCAGCAGCAGGAAGCCGCCGAAGGTCAACGTGTAGGCGGTGACGATCCACTGCTGGTTCGCCTCGCTGATGTCCAGGTCGACGGAGACGGCGGGCAGCGCGATGTTCACGATGGTCGCGTCGAGCACGATCATCAGCACGGTCACGGCGATGACGGCGAGCGCCAGCCACCGCTGCGGGTAGGGGTGGTGGTCGGTCGTCGCGCTGGCTGGGTCGGTCACAGGTGTCCTCGATGAGGGAGCGGTGGGTTTCCTGGGCGGACGACGTCGGCCGGCGGCTGGAACGTAGCGCCCTGCGACGATGGGCGCGTGTCCGTGTCGCTGGTGGTGATGGCCGACACGCACCTGCCCGCACGGGCGCACGACCTGCCGCCTCCGCTCTGGTCGGCGGTGGCGGCCGCCGACGTCGTCGTGCACGCCGGTGACTGGGTCGACGTGGCCCTGCTGGACGAGCTCGAGCAGCGTGCGCGGCAGCTGGTCGGGGTGCACGGCAACAACGACCACGGGGTGCTGCGCGAGCGCTTGCCCGAGATCGCCCGCGTCGAGGTGGCCGGCGTCCGGCTGGCCGTCGTCCACGAGACCGGCGACGCGAAGGGTCGGGAGGTGCGCTGCTCGGCCCGGTTCCCCGACGTCGACGTCCTGGTCTTCGGGCACAGCCACATCCCGTGGGACACCACGACGTCGACCGGGCTCCGGCTGCTCAACCCCGGCTCGCCCACGGACCGCCGCCGGCAGCCGCACTGCAGCTACCTCACCGCGGTGGCCGACGGGGGACAGCTGCGCGACGTCGTGCTGCACCGGCTGCCGGGGCGCGCATGAGCCCGCCGCTCCCGCCGCGAGCCGTCGCCCTGCTGGCCTGCCCGGTGTGCGGGGCCGGGCTGGCCCCCGACGGCGCCGGCCTGCGGTGCACGGCCGGGCACGCGTTCGACCGCGCCCGGCAGGGCCACGTCACGCTGCTGCCGCCGTCCGGCAGCCCGCACGACGGGGACTCCGCGCAGATGGTCGCCGACCGGGTGGCCTTCCTCGCCGCCGGCCACTACGCCGGGATCACCGCGACCCTGGCGGACGCGGTGCTCGCCGACGGCCCCCCGCGCACCGTCCTGGACCTGGGTGGCGGGACCGGGGCGCACCTGGCCGGGGTGCTCGACCGGGCCCCCGACGCGGTCGGCGTCGCCCTGGACGTCTCCCGGTACGCGGCACGCCGGGCGGCCCGCGCCCACCCGCGGGCGATGGCCGTCGTCGCCGACACCTGGGCGGGGATCCCGGTGCGCGATGCGTCGGTGGACCGGGTGCTGGTCGTCTTCGCTCCGCGCAACGGTCCCGAGACCGCCCGCGTGCTCCACCCGGCCGGCCGGCTGGTCGTGGTGACCCCCGCGGCGGAGCACCTGGGGGAGCTGGTCGGGCCCCTGGGTCTGCTGTCGGTGGACCCGGACAAGGCGGGCCGGCTGGCCGGCGCGCTGGAGCCGCACCTGGTACCGGTCGCCGCCGTCACCCACCGGCAGGTGCTGTCGCTGGGCCGGGACGCGGTGCGGGTGCTCGTCGGCATGGGCCCGCACGCGCGGCACCTGGGCGAGGGGGCGCTCGCCGCCGCGCTGGCCGCCCTGCCCGAGCCGGTGACCGTCACCGTCGCCGTGGACGTGGGCACCTACCGACCGGCCTGATCCGGGAACACGAACGGGGGCCCGGTCTGTGGGACCGGGCCCCCGTCGGAGGTCCTGCGTTCGCGCCCCGGGGACGGGGCGACGGGAGCGGCGTGCGCCGCCCCGGGTCAGCGCCGGACGGACTTGCGGCCGGTGACCGCGACGTACACGCCGAGCACGATGATCGCGCCGACGATGGAGCCGATCCAGCCGGCGGTGCCCAGCTCGAACCCGTTGCCGCTGATCAGGCTGCCGAGCAGGTTGCCGACCAGCGAGCCGACGATGCCGAGCACGATGGTGGCGACGATGGAGAGCTTCTGCGAGCCGGGGATCACGGCGCGGGCGATGAAGCCGGCGACGAGACCGATGACGAGCAGGACGATGATGTTCCAGACCATGAGGACCTCCTGGGGTGACGGGGTGGTGCCGTGCCGGTCTCTCCCGGCACAGGTGGAGATGTGTCCACGCTGAGCCCCGGCAAAACCTCGGACGGGTCACGTTCTGACCGTCACGCCCGAGGCTGCTTGGCAACACCTGCCTGCAGAAATCGGATTTCCTGCCGTAGAGCTGTCCTGTCGACCCACTGTTGTGGAACGGCTCCAGGTCGGTGGGGAGACGCGGTGCGGGGTGGCGCCGGTCTGCCGCACGGTCGCCTGCGCGACCGTCTACTCTCGCCCCTGTGACGATCGCCCCCGCTCCGATCGTGAGCCGTCCGAGTCCGGTTCATGTGGCCGAGAAGGGTTCGCGGCTGTCGATGCTGCTGCGGACCACTGATCACAAGACGATCGGCTTGATGTACCTGGCCGTGTCGTTCTCCTGGTTCATGGTCGGTGGGCTGATGGCCATGCTGATGCGTGGTGAGCTGGCGCGGCCGGGTCTGCAGTTCTTGTCGAATGAGCAGTACAACCAGTTGTTCACCATGCACGGCACGGTGATGTTGTTGTTCTTCGCGACGCCGTTGTTCTTCGCGTTCGCGAACTTGATCCTGCCGTTGCAGATCGGGGCGCCGGATGTGGCGTTCCCGCGGTTGAACGCGTTCTCGTTCTGGCTGTTCCTGTTCGGCGGTCTGATCATGATCTCGGGGTTCTTCACCCCCGGTGGTGCCGCGGACTTCGGCTGGTTCGCCT
>NZ_FNIR01000021.1 GCF_900103975.1 Klenkia soli | reverse complement strand
ACTTTCCTCCAACCACCAGGCGGTGAAAGAAGAATATCCGGTATTAGCACCAATTTCTTGGAGTTATCCCAGAGCTGAGGGCAGGTTGCCCACGTGTTACTCACCCGTTCGCCACTAATCCACCAGCAAGCTGGCTTCATCGTTCGACTTGCATGTGTTAAGCACGCCGCCAGCGTTCGTCCTGAGCCAGGATCAAACTCTCCGTAGATGAATTCAGATCCAAGGCCGAGAACCAAGAGTTGGCACTCTCGATATCAATCAACCCAACACCCACCCCACCAAAGCAGGGAGGGGATCAAACATATGGCACTGACTTTCGGCACGCTGTTGAGTTCTCAAAGAGCGGACGCGCGGAGACTCTGGCCTTTCGGCCTTCGGTCTGAGGCGGCTGCTGCACGTTACTCCACGATTCGAACTCGTCAACCCCGGGGGGCTGGTGTTCGCGGTTCGGCCTCTCGGCCTTGCCGGTGTTTCGCGGTGCATGGAGAACAATACACGGGGTTCTGGGGCCCGTGCAGGGGGGTCCCGGCAGGAGGGTCCAGACCCCCCTGCCGGAGGCCGGCACAGCCCGTCGAGCAGGGCGTATGCGCGGTTCAGGCGACGCCGCGGGGCCGGAACTGCACGCTCACCCGGGGACCGACGGGCTTGGTCGTCTTCGGGATGCAGTGCTCCCACGTGCGCTGGCAGCTGCCACCCATGACGACGAGGTCACCGTGCCCCAGCGTGAAGCGGATCGACGCGCCCCCGCCCACGGGGCGCAGCATCAGCGCCCGCGGCGACCCGAAGGACACGATGGCGACCATCGTGTCGGCGGTGCGACCCCGGCCGATCCGGTCGCCGTGCCAGGCCACCGAGTCGCGGCCGTCGCGGTACAGGCACATGCCGGCCGAGACGAACGGTTCGCCGAGCTCGGACCGGTAGTGGGCGTCGAGGTCGGCGCGGGCCTGGCCGAGCAGGGGGTGCGGCAACGCCTCGCCCCCTGCGTACCAGCGCAGCAACCGGGGGACCTCGACCTCGCGGTCGTACATCTGGCGGCGGTCGGCGCGCCAACCGATGTCGCCGAGCAGCACGTCGAGCACCTCGTCGGACCCCTGCACCCAGCCGGGCAGGTGGTCCACCCACGCGCCGTGCGCCAGGGGGTGCCGGACGACGCCGGCGCCCAGAGGGCTCAGGGACGCCTGCTCGGCGACGTCCCACATCGAGGGCTGATGGGCCACGGGCACGACTCCAGGCTAGCCCCGCTGTCGAACACCTGTGCGAAGGACTGTGGACGACCGGGCGTTCACTTCACCCACCTGCCACGACGGAGTTTCGAACAGGTGTGCGGAAACCTGTGGACAGCGTTCAGGCGGACAGCGCGAGGACGAACGGCAGCACACCGCTGGCCCCCGCCCGACGCAGCTCCCGCCCGGCCACGGTGATGGTCCACCGCGAGTCGGCGAGGTCGTCGACCAGCAGCACGGGGCCGGACAGCCCGGCGAGCTGCTCGCGCAGTGCGTCCCCCACGGTGATCCGCTGCCAGACCCCGGCCAGGCGGAACGCCGAGTTGCCACCGGGTCCACCGGTCGGCCCGCCGTGCTGGAGGTCCAGCTGCCCCAGGTACGGCAGCCGGCCGAGCCGGGCCAGCCCCTGGGCCACCCCGGTGACCAGCGCGGGCCGACGGCGGGACGGCACGGCGACGACGGCCACCGGCCGGTCGGCCCAGTCCCACGCACCGAGCACCCGGGCGCAGGCGGCCATCAGCTCGTCGGTCGGCGGGGAGTCCGACGCCGCACCGGGCCGGATCACGTGCGGCGCCGTGTCGTAGGCGGCGTCCGGGTCCTCCTCGATCGAGGGGGCCTCGAGGTCCTCGGCCAACGTGGCCACTCCGCCGACGCCGTCGTCCCCGAGCAGGGTGCGCAGCCGCTGACCCCAGCCCAGGTCGGTCAACCGGGCGACGGCCCGGCCGGGGAGGACCAGATCGCCGGGTCCGATCTTGCCCTTGACGTCGACGCCGAGCCGGTCGGCGCCGGTGGGCCACTGCGCGCGCGGCGGCAGCTCGACGCCGGGCCGGTCGAGCCGCGCGTTCGCCGCCTCGGCCGCACCCGCGGGGATGTCGGTGGGGTACCAGGGACCGGCGCACACGTCGCACCGGCCGCACGGTGCGGCGGTGGGGTCGTCGAGGGCCTCCTGCAGGAACGCCATGCGGCACTGCGCCTCGTCGACCGGCCGCGCGTAGGCGATCATCGAGCGCTGCTCGGCCTCGCGGGTGCGGGTGACCCGGGCGTACCGGTCGGCGTCGTAGACCCAGGGCACCCCGGTGGAGCGCCAACCGCCCTGCACCCGCTCGACGGCGCCGTCGACCGACAGAACCTTGAGCAGCAACTCCAGCCGTGAGCGGCGCACGTCGGCGACGGTCTCGAGGCGGGCCACCGACCAGGCCTTGCCGTCGGCCATCGCGGTGAGGACGGCCGCGGCGTGGTCCTCCCGCGGCATGGAGGAGGTGGCGAACCACTGCCAGATGGCGAGGTCCTCGGGCCCCGGGAGCAGCAGCACGTCGGCGTGCTCGACGGCACGGCCGGCACGACCCACCTGCTGGTAGTAGCTGACCGGGGACGACGGCGCCCCCAGGTGGACGACGAAACCCAGGTCGGGCTTGTCGAAGCCCATGCCCAGGGCCGAGGTGGCGACCAACGCCTTGACCCGGTTCTCGCGCAGCGCCTCCTCGGCGTCCTTGCGGTCGGCGTCGTCCAGACGGCCGGTGTAGGCGCGCACCTCGTGACCGGCGTCGCGCAGCAGCGCCGCGGTCTCCTCGGCAGAGGCCACGGTGAGCGTGTAGACGATGCCGCTGCCCGGGAGCTCCTCGAGGTGGGCGGCCAGCCAGCCCAACCGGGCCCGGTCGGTGGGCAGCCGCAGCACACCCAACCGCAGGGAGTCGCGGGCGAGCGGGCCGCGGACGGTGGTGACCGCGACGCCCCCGGAGCCCAGCTGCTCGGCGACGTCCTCGACCACGCGCTCGTTCGCGGTGGCCGTGGTGGCCAGCACCGGGGTGCCGGCCGGGAGCCGACCGAGCAGCTCGCGGATGCGGCGGTAGTCGGGCCGGAAGTCGTGCCCCCAGTCGGACACGCAGTGCGCCTCGTCCACCACCAGCAGGCCGCAGCGCTCGACGAGGCCGGGCAGCTGCTCGTCGCGGAAGCGGGGGTTGGTCAGCCGCTCCGGGGAGACCAGCAGGACGTCGACGTCGTCGGCGGCCAGCCGGGCCGCGACGTCGTCCCACTCGGTCGCGTTGGCGCTGGAGATCTCGACGGCCTTGATGCCGGCCCGGGCGGCCGCGGCGACCTGGTCGCGCATGAGGGCCAGCAGCGGGCTGACCAGCAGGGTGGGTCCGCCCCCGCGGCGGCGGAGCAGCGCGGTGGAGACGAAGTAGACCGCCGACTTGCCCCACCCGGTGCGCTGCACGACCAGCGCCCGCTGGTGCCGCTCGACGAGGGCTGCGACCGCGTCGTCCTGGCCCTCGCGGAAGACCGCGTCGGGGCGGCCGGTGAGCTCGCGGAGGACCGCGAGCGCCTCGTCGGCGATCTCGGTGGAGGCCACAGCGCTGCTCATGGGACCGACAGTAGGCACCGGGTCCGACAGCCGCGGCCCGCCGGGTGCGACCTGTGGACGACGGGGCAGGATGACCGTCGATGCTGCCTCCCGACGACCACGTGCACAGCGAGTTCTCGTGGGACACCGGGCCCTGGGCCTCGATGGTGGAGGCCTGCGAGCGCGCGGTGCGGATCGGCCTGCCCGCCGTGGCCTTCACCGAGCACCTGGACTTCACCGTCTGGGCCGCCGAGGACCGGGCCAGCCGCGACGGGCTGGTCGACCGGCACCCCGCCAACCAGCGCCCCATCGACGTCGAGGGCTACGCCGCGTCGATCGCCGAGTGCCGCGACCGCTTCCCGGAGCTGCGCGTGGTCTCCGGGGTCGAGGCCGGCGAGCCCCACCTGTTCGCCGAGAGCGTCGCCCGCCACCTCGCCGCCGCACCGGTCGACCGCGTCCTGGGGTCGTTGCACTCGCTCACCGACGGCGACCGGCTGATCGGGGTCAACCGCATGCTCACCCGGTCGGGCGCCGACGCCACGATGCGCCGCTACCTGACCGAGATGGCGCAGATGGTGCGGGACAGCGACGTGTTCCAGGTGCTCGCGCACGTCGACTTCCCCCGCCGGTACTGGCCCGGCGGGCGCGACCGGTACGCCGAGCAGCCGTTCGAGGCCGAGTACCGCGAGGTGTTCCGGGCCCTGGCCGAGACCGGCCGGGCCCTGGAGGTCAACACCACCAGCCCGTTGGCCTCGGTCGAGCTGGTGCGGTGGTTCCGCGACGAGGGCGGCGAGGCGGTCAGCTTCGGCAGCGACGCGCACACCCCCACCGCGGTCGGCCAGCGCTTCGACCTGGCGGTGGACGTGGTCGAGGCCGCCGGTTTCGGGCCCGGGCGCGACCGGTTCGACTTCTGGAGACGCTGAACCAAGTACTTCACCGCTAAGAGAAATCGGGCTAGGGTTCCGGCATGACCTCGCAGCGCCGCGTCGTGATCGCCCTGGGCGGCAACGCGATGACCGGCCCCGACGGCTCCGCGACCCCGGGTGCCCAGCGGGCGGCCATCGCCGTCGCCGCCGGCCACGTGGCCGACGTCGTCGCCACCGGGGTCGAGGTCGTGGTCACCCACGGCAACGGCCCGCAGGTCGGCAACCTGCTGGTCAAGAACGAGCTGGCCGCGCACGAGGTCCCCCCGGTCCCGCTGGACTGGAACGTCGCGCAGACCCAGGGGACGATCGGGTTCACCGTCGTCGACGAGCTGGACGCCGCCCTCGCCGCCCGCGGGCTGGCCCAGCGCACCGCCGCCCTGGTCACCCGCACGCTGGTCGACGCCGCCGACCCCGGGTTCGCCGAGCCCACCAAGCCCGTCGGCCGGTTCCTGCCGCGCGGGCAGGCGCAGCGGTTCGTCGACCTCGGCCAGCTGTGGGAGGACCGCGGCGAGAAGGGCTGGCGCCGCGTCGTGGCCTCGCCCGAGCCCCGCTCGGTGCTCGACTCCCCCGCGATCCGCGCCCTGGCCGCTGCCGGGTTCGTCGTCGTCTGCGCCGGCGGCGGGGGCATCCCGGTCGTGGACGACGGCCGGGACGGCGCCGCCCTGCGCGGTGTCGAGGCGGTCATCGACAAGGACCTGACCGCCGCGCTGATGGCCGCCGAGCTCGGCGCCGACACGCTGGTGATCGCCACCGACGTCGACCACGTGATGGTCGACTTCGGCACCCCCGACGCCCGGCCGCTGGGCCGGGTCACCGTCGCCGAGCTGCGCGAGCACGCGGCGGCCGGCCAGTTCGCGCGCGGCAGCATGGGCCCCAAGGTCGACGCCGCGCTGCGGTTCGTCGACGGCGGGCCCGGACGTCGCGCCGTCATCACCTCTCTCGAGCACATCGCAGAAGCCGTCGCCGACGACGCCGTCGGCACCGTCATCCAGTAGAAGGAGCCCGCCGTGCCCGCACCGATCGAGGTCCGCAAGGTCCCGCTGCACAACGTGAGCGACGCCTCCGAGCTCGCCAAGCTCATCGACGAGGGCGTCATGGACGCCGACCGCGTCGTGGCCGTCATCGGCAAGACCGAGGGCAACGGCGGGGTGAACGACTACACCCGGATCATCGCCGACCGCGCCTTCCGCGAGGTGCTGATGGCCAAGGGCACCCGCAGCGAGGCCGAGGTCAAGCAGATCCCGATCGTCTGGTCCGGCGGCACCGACGGCGTCATCAGCCCGCACGCCACCATCTTCGCCACGCTGCCCGAGGACGCCGTCGAGAAGACCGACGAGCCCCGGCTGACCGTCGGCTTCGCGATGAGCGAGGTCCTGCTGCCCGAGGACATCGGCCGCATCACCATGGTCGAGAAGGTCGCCGAGGGCGTGAAGCGCGCGATGGCCGAGGCCGGCATCACCGACCCCGCCGACGTCCACTACGTGCAGACCAAGACCCCGCTGCTCACGATCGAGACGATCCGCGAGGCCAAGTCGCGCGGCCAGGAGACCTACTACGACGAGCCGCACGGCTCGATGGACCTCTCCAACGGCACCACCGCGCTGGGCATCGCCCTGGCCCTGGGCGAGATCGAGCTGCCCGAGCAGAAGCAGGTCATGCGCGACTTCTCGCTGTTCTCGGCCGTCGCCTCGTGCTCCTCGGGCGTCGAGCTGGACCAGGCGCAGATCGTCGTGGTCGGCAACGCCCGCGGCCACGGCGGCAACTACCGCATCGGCCACTCGGTCATGAAGGACGCCCTGGACCAGGACGGCATCTGGCAGGCCATCCGCGAGGCCGGCCTCGAGCTGCCCGAGCGCCCGCACACCTCGGACCTCGGGGACAAGCTGGTCAACGTCTTCCTCAAGTGCGAGGCCGACCCGACCGGCTACGTCCGCGGCCGCCGCAACGCGATGCTCGACGACTCCGACGTCTTCTGGCACCGCCAGATCAAGGCCACCGTCGGCGGCGTCGCCGCCTCGGTGACCGGCGACCCGGCGGTCTTCGTCTCCGTCGCCGCCGTGCACCAGGGCCCCTCGGGCGGCGGCCCCGTCGCCGCCATCGTCAAGGCCTGACCCCGCCGCGAGCGGCCCGTACCCCGGTCGGGGTGCGGGCCGCTCGCGTGTTCAGGCGTCGAACTGGACGCGGGCGATCTCCGCGCACAGCGGGCCGAAGAGCTCCGCCCGGATGCGGTTGTGCTCGGCGTCGGCGTCGTAGACCCGGTAGGCCTCGGCGTCGACCCAGTCGCTGGTGATCGCGAAGCCCCAGGCGCCGTCCCGCAGGCCGGCGTCCCGGCCGACCCGCACGTCCAGGCAGCCCTCGACCGGCAGCGCGACGATCGCGTCCAGCGCGGCCTGCACGGCGGCGGGGTCGGCGTCCGGGTGCAGCCGGCCGACGACGACGTTGCGGATCACGCGACCGTCGTCTCCAGGGTGACCGGGATGTTGCCGCGGGTGGCGTTGGAGTAGGGGCAGACCTGGTGGGCGGCCTCGACGACCGCCTCGGCGGCGGCCTGGTCCAGCCCGCCGCCCAGCTCCACGTGCAGGGCCACCTCGAGGCCGAAGCCGCCGGCGTCGTTCGGGCCGATGCCGACCTCGGCGGTCACCGCGGAGTCGGCCAGCGTCACGCCCTGCCGCTTGGCGACGACCTTCAGCGCGGAGTGGAAGCAGGCCGCGTAGCCCGCGGCGAACAGCTGCTCGGGGTTGGTCGCGCCGCCCGCGCCGCCCATCTCGACCGGGGTGGCGAGGTCGTGGTCGACCAGGCCGTCCGAGGAGCGGGTGTGGCCGTTGCGGCCCTCCCCGGTGGCGGTGGCGATGGCGGTGTAGACGGCAGGCACGGGTCCTCCAGGGGTTCGGGATGTCACCGGGCCCAAGCCGTCCCGGCGCCGCCGGATTCCCGGAGGTCAGCCCCGGGCGGCCAGCACCCGGGCGGCCTCGCGGTCGGCCGCGGTGTTCACCAGCCCGGCGCGGGAGCCGCGGAGCTTGGCCGCCACGTGCTCCCCCACGGTCACCGGCAGGTACTTCGGCTCCTCGCCCGGGGCGAGGCAGGTCGGCAGCACCCCGACCACGGCGTCGACGTCCCCGTCGTGGAAGAACGCGCACGACCGGCGGCGCTGGATCCGGCCGTCGACGACCGGGGGCTTCACCCGGTGCAGCGTCGAGAGCCAGTGCTCGTTGGTCAGCCGGGTGGTGACGTCGCCGAGGTTGACCAGCAGGGCGCCGTCGGCGGGGACGACGTCGTGCCAGCCGCCGTCGGTGCCCAGGATCTGCAGGCCGGCCACCTGGTCGGCCCAGAGCACGGTGACGATGCCGTAGTCGGTGTGCTCGCCCATGCCGGTGAGGTCGCCGTCCAGCTCGACCTCGCCGGGCGGCAGCGCGTAGTTGTTCATCCGCAGCACGTCCAGGGAGTGCCCGGTGATGTCGGCGAAGAAGGTCGTCGGCAGGTCCAGGGCGTCGGCGAAGACGCCGGTCAGCGTGCGGGCGACCCGGGCCGCCTCGGCGTAGTAGGCCTCGACGGCGGCCCGGAACCCGGGGACGGCGGGCCAGGTGTTCTCGGCGTAGTCCGGCTGCGGCAGGCCCGGGGCGTGCGGGTACGTGGCCTGCGAGGCACCGACGTTGAACGCCTCGAAGAAGTCCTTCATCCGCGAGGCCGACTCCACGCCCAGGGACAGCGACAACGACTCCGACTTCGGCGGCGAGTAGCCGCGGTTGACCTCCGGCGGGGTGCGCCAGGACTTCTTCGTCTCGAGGTCCAGGCCGAAGAGGTCGTCCATGGCCCCGGCCAGGCCCTCGGTCACGGCCTGCGGGACGCCGTGCCCGGTGACCTGCACGAAGCCGACGGTCCGGCAGGCGGCGTCCATCGCCCGGGCGCAGGCGGTCCGTTCGTCCGGGGTGCCACCGGCGACGTAGGCCGAGATGTCGACGACGGGTACCTGGAGGCTCACCGGGACAGGCTGGCGCACGGGTGTTGCGCGGGCGTCACGGCAGGATCGAGTCCACGTAGCCGCCGTCCACCCGCAGGGCGCCGCCGGTGGTCGCCGACGCCAGCGGCGAGGCCAGGTAGACCACCATGTTCGCGATCTCCTCGGGCTCGATCAGCCGCTGCAGCAGCGACTGCGGCCGGTGCACCCGCATGAACTCGCGCTGCGCGTCGTCCCACGGCAGGTCACCGACCAGGGAACGCACGAACTCCTCCACCCCCGCGGTGTGCGTCGGGCCGGCGATCACCGAGTTGACCGTGACCCCCGAGCCGGCCGCCTCCTTCGCGAACCCGCGCGAGACGGCGAGCAGGGCGGTCGTGGAGACGCCGTACTGGACCATCTCGGCCGGCGTGACGACGGCCGAGTCGCTGGCGATCTGCAGCGCCCGGCCCCACCCGCGCTCGCGCATGCCGGGCAGGTAGGCCCGGATCAGCCGCACGGCGGTGAGCACGTTGACCTCGAAGTAGCGCCGCCACTCGTCGTCCGGGATCTCGAGGGCGGGCTGCGCACCGAAGACGCCCAGGTTGTTGACCAGCACGTCGACGTCGGGGACGGCGGCCAGCAGGGTGGCGGTGCCGGCGTCGGAGGTGACGTCGGCGGCCACGGTGGTGACCTCGGCGCCCTCGGCCGCGGCGCGCACCTGGTCGGCCGCGGCGGCGAGCCGCGCCTCGCCCCGGGCGGTGAGGACGACGGCGGCGCCGGCCCGGGCGAGCCCCGTGGCGATGGCCAGGCCGATGCCCTGGGACGAGCCGGTGACCAGCGCCGTCCGGCCCGCGAGGTCCAGCCGGACGCCGCCGGTCTGCGGCGCGGGGGCCGGGACCGCCGACCGGGCGGGCGGGGCCGCGGGACGCGGGGTGGTGCGGGCGGCCCGCAACCCGCTCTCGATGGCCGCGCCCTGCTCGTTGGGCAGCTCGGTGAAGACCAGCTCGTCGTCCCGGGTCTGGACGGCGAGCCGGCTGCGGCCGCGGAAGGACCGCTTCCACTCGACGCCCTCGACGTCGGCCAGGTCGAGGGCGACCGCGGTGGCCTGCCGGCCGACCTTGCGGAACAGCAACCGGCGGTCGGTGAGCACCAGCAGGCCGAAGACGCCGGCGTGCAGCGGGGTGCCGACGTCCAGCACCCGCTCCCCGGGCTGCAGGTGGTCGGCCAGCTCGGCGAGCTCGGGCCGCCCCAGCCCGGTCAGGTCGGCCCGCTCGCCGGCCTGCTGGACGTCGGGGCGGGTCACGGACGGCACGCTAGCGCTCAGGAGAAGCCGTGGGCGACCAGGTCGAACCCGCGCCCGACCAGCTCGACGAACCGGGCGGGGTCGTCGTCCGGGTGCCAGGCCAGGAACGCGGTCATGAGCACGGCGCCCGCGGACTCGGCGACCAGCCGGGCGGTGAACGGGTCGTCCGGGAGCTGCGCGGCCAGCCAGCGGTCCATCGCCTGGCCCACGTGCAGGTGCGCGGTGCGGTGGTAGGCGTCCAGCTCGGCGTCCTCGACCAGCTGCCGGCGGACCCTCAGCACCCGGTCCTGACCGCGGACGAAGTCCACGCACACGGCGCGCAGTGCCGGCCAGACGCCCGCCGCGGCATCGACCGCCAGGAGCAGCTGGGCGAGCTGGTCGGCGTCGTCCGGGTGGGGGTTGAACAGCGCCGCGGCCTTGGTCGGGAAGTGGTTGAAGAAGGTGCGGCGCGAGACCCCGGCCGCGGCGGCGATGTCGTCGACCGTGACCGCGTCGAAGCCGCGCTCGCTGACCAGCTGGAGCGCCGCCGACTGGACCGCCGCCCAGCCCTCACGACGCTGCTGTTCACGGACCGGGAGCGGCACGGCCCCGACGCTAGCCCAGAGGCGCTACGGTGACCCCGGTCACGTTGCACTGAGTGCAACCACATCGTCGTGGAGGACAGCCGTGGCAGGTCGGATGGCAGGCAAGGTCGCGTTCGTGACGGGGGCGGCGCGCGGGCAGGGACGATCGCACGCACTCCGGCTGGCCCAGGAGGGCGCGGACGTCATCGCCGTCGACGTCTGCGCGGACATCGCCAGCAACCACTACCCGCTGGCCACCGAGGCCGACCTGGCCGAGACCGCCCGCCTGGTCGAGGCACTCGACCGGCGGGTCGTGACGCAGGTCGCCGACGTGCGCGACCGGGCCCAGCTCGCCGCGGCCGTGGCGGCCGGGGTCGCCGAGCTCGGCCACCTGGACGTCGTCGTGGCCAACGCCGGCATCTGCCCGCTGGGCGCCGACGTCCCGGTCCAGGGCTGGTTCGACGTGGTGGCGGTCAACCTGACCGGCGTCCTCAACGCCGTCGAGGTCGCCCTGCCGCACCTGACCGCCGGTGCCTCGATCGTCTGCACCGGCTCGGTCGCCGGGTTGCTGTCCGGGGGCACCGACAACCCGCAGAACGGCCCCGGCGGGTCCGGGTACAGCTTCGCGAAGCAGAACGTGGCCCGGTTCGTGCACGAGCTGGCGAAGCAGCTGGCCCCGCAGTCCATCCGGGTGAACGCCGTGCACCCGACCAACGTGGACACCCCGATGCTGCAGAGCGAGCCGATGTACCGGGTCTTCCGGCCCGACCTGGAGAACCCGACCCGGGAGGACGCGATGCTCGCCTTCCCGGCCATGCAGCCGATGCCCATCCCGTTCGTCGACCCGGTCGACATCAGCAACGCGGTGCTGTTCCTGGCCTCCGACGAGGCCCGCTACGTCACCGGCCTGCAGCTCAAGGTGGACGCCGGCGCCCTGCTGGCCACCACCACGTCCGGCGCCCCCGCCTGAACCCGAGGAGACACCCATGACCACCACCGCACGCCGACTCGAGGGCAAGGTCGCCCTGATCACCGGGGCCGCCCGCGGCCAGGGCCGGGCGCACGCCGTCCGGCTGGCCAGCGAGGGGGCCGACGTCATCGCCGTCGACGTCTGCGCCCAGCCGGCCACCACGCACTACGCCGGCGCCACCCCCGAGGACCTGGCCGAGACCGTGCGGCTGGTCGAGGCGCTGGACCGGCGGATCGTGGCCCGGCAGGCCGACGTCGCCGACTTCGCCGCGCTGTCGGCCGCGGTCACGGAGGGCGTCGCCGAGCTGGGGCGGCTGGACGTCGTCGTCGCCAACGCCGGCATCTGCTCGGCGGGCAACAGCTGGGAGATCACCCTCGAGCAGTGGAACGAGACCGTGGCGGTGAACCTGACCGGGGTCTTCCACACCGCGAAGGCGACCATCCCCACGCTGCTCGAGCAGGGCACCGGTGGGTCGATCGTGATCACCAGCTCGGTGGCCGGGCTGCGCGGGCTGCCGTTCCTCTCGGCCTACGCGGCCACCAAGCACGGGGTGGTCGGGTACGCGAAGTCGCTGGCCAACGAGCTGGCGCAGCACAGCATCCGGGTCAACACGGTGCACCCGCACGGCGTGGCCACCGGCATGACGGTGGACGACCTGGGCCCGCTGATCGCGGCGAACGCGCAGACCCTGGCGCCGATCTTCATGCAGGCGCTGCCCGACCAGGTCTCGCAGCCCGAGGACATCGCGAACGCGGTGGCCTTCCTGGCCTCGGACGAGGCGCGGCACATCACCGGCATCCAGCTGCCCGTCGACCTGGGCACGCTCATCCGCTGACCCGGCCGGCATGGGAGCCCATGCGCCCACCCACGGCCCCCGTAGGTGGGTGCACGGGCTCCCATGCCTGGGTCCGGAGGTGGTCAGGCCAGGGCGGCGCGGGACTCCTCCGCCAGCGCGGCGACGGCCTGCTCGAAGCAGGACGCCGGGGGCTGCACCAGACCGGCACCCACCTGGCCGGTGCCGGCGACGCGACCGGCCATGCCGGTGTTGATCTGCGGCAGCCACCCGGTGCGGGCCACCGAGACGACGTCGATGCCGGTCGGGGCGCCGCGGAAGCCCAGGATCGGCACCTGCATGGCCGGGTTCTCCTGCAGGGTGATCTGGTACATGCGCTCGGTGGTGGCCAGCGCGTCGGGCACCGTGCCGCCGACGAACCGGACGATCGCCGGGGCCGCGGCCATGCAGAACCCGCCCACGCCGTAGGTCTCCATGATCGCGGAGTCGCCGATGTCGGGGTTGGCGTCCTCGGGGCCGTAGTCGCCCAGGAACAGGCCGACCGGGGTGTTCGCCGGTGCGGTGAACCAGCGGTCGCCGGTGCCCGCCGTGCGGATGCCGAACTCGGTGCCGTTGCGGGCCAGCGTGGTGACCATCGTCGAGCCGGGGACCTCGCCGACGGCGTCCATGGCCAGCTTGGCCGTGGGCATGCCGAGGTTGAGGAAGAAGTGCTCGTTGCCGCCGATGAACCGCAGCACCTCGGCGACGTCGTCCTTGGGGGCGTCGACGGCCACGATCGACGGCGACAGCTCGCGCAGGGTCATCAGCGAGCCGGCCCGGTTGCGGTTGTGCCCCTCGTCGCCCATCTGCAGCATCTGCGCGAGCACGCCGGTGACGTCCAGCGGCTCGGGCCGCGAGCGGACGGCGGCCTGCAGGATCGGGCCCATCACGTCGGTCATCCAGTGCAGGCGGGTGATCACCTCGGGGCCGTAGGCGCCCATGCGCAGCACCTTGCCCAGGCCCTCGTTGAGGTTGGAGAAGGCCTGCCGCCCGTCGGTGGGGTCGGTCAGGCACCACATCCACATCGACGGGCTGGTCACGCCGGCCATCGGGCCCACGGTGCGGTGGTGGTGGCAGCTGTCGAGCTCGACGCCGCCGGCGGCCAGCAGCTGCTCGGCGGCCTCGGGGGTGTCGGCCCAGCCCTCGAACAGGCAGGCGCCCATGAGCGCGCCGCGCATCGGGCCCGAGGCGGTCTCCCAGCTCAGCGGCGGTCCCGAGTGCAGCAGGGTGCGGCCGGTCAGGCCGATGACCTCGGACGCCGGTGCGACGTCGGTGAGGGTGGACCGGCTGGCCAGCACCCGCTCGACGGCGACCCGGTTGGCCGACGCGCGGCGCGGGTCCAGGGCCAGCTGGGTCAGGTCGTCGGCCGAGCCGATCGTCGGCGGGCGCCACTCGACGTCGGTGACCGCGGCGCCCTGCGCGCGCAGCGCGTCGGAGAAGACGTCGACACCGGCGGCCACGACGGCCGGCGGTCCGCTGAGCAGGTTCACTTCTGGGCCCCGATCAGGTCGACCGCGAACCGGGTGGCCGCGGAGTTGGAGGCGAACACGTGCGCGCCGGCGGCGGCCAAGGCGTCGGCCTGCCGGGACCACCCCTGCGGGTCGCCCTCGGTGCCCACCAGCGCGACGACGACCGGGAACGGCAGGTCGCGGACCGCCGGGGCCAGCGCACCGGCCGGGTCGGGGTCGGCGCCGTGCCCGAGGACGACGTCCAGCAGCAGGACGGCGGGCTCCCCGCTCGCGGCCAGGCCGGCGATCGCCTCGAGCCGCAGCGTGGGGTCGATCATCGGGTGGGCGCGGCCCACGGTGAGCGCGTCGTCGCCGAAGTCGACGACGACGTGGCCGCTGGTCCCGAAGTCGCTGCCCAGGTCGAGCTCGGGGCGCAGCGGGGTGTTGCTGCGGACGTCGCCGAGCCCGGGTGCGGCGACCAGCATGGCCTCGTCGGCGAGGGTGCCTCCGGAGTAGAAGCCCTTGAGGACGGCTCCCGCAGGGACCTCGCGGTCGGTGCCGGGGCGGGTGGGCCAGGCCGGGACGTCGACGCCCATCGCCTGCAGCAGCGCCTCGACGCCGGCGGTCAGGTCGGGGCTGTCGGCGCTCAGCGCGGCGCTGGAGAACGGGGTGGCCAGGCCGGCCGCCGTGCGGCCGACCTCCTCGGCCACCGCGGGCGCCGGCGGCTTGCTGACCAGCAGCACCCGCTCGGTGGCGGTGTCCGCGTCGAGCATGCGCAGGGCGTCGAGCGTGGCCAGCCCGCCGACGGCGGCGGACAGGTCGCGGCCGCCGACGCCGAGCACGTGGCTGACCCCGACGCCGGCCATGTCGAGCAGGCAGCTGACCTGCTGCGCGCCGGTGCCCGAGGCGGCGACCAGGCCGACCGGCCCGGGGCGCACGACGTTGGCGAAGCCGAGCGCGACGCCCGAGACGATCGCGGTGCCGCAGTCGGGGCCCATGACCAGCACGCCGGCCTCGTGGGCGGCCCGCTTGAGCGCGACCTCGTGCTCGACGGGGACGCCGTCGGAGAACACCAGCACGCTGCGCCCGGCGCCGACGGCGTCCATCGCCTCGGCGACGGCGTAGGGGCCGGGCACGCTGACGACCGCCAGCGGGGTCTCCTGCTGCTCGCCCAGCGCGAACCCGACGGTGCGCGGCGGGATGGCGTCGGCCGAGCCGCGCTCCTCGCGGGCGGTCAGCGCGGCCTCGACGGCGGTGACCGCGGCGGCCAGCTCGGCGTCGTCGACGGCCCGGAGGGCGATCAGCAGCTGGTCGGGCTTCGCGCCGGGATCGGGCGCGAGGCCCATGCCGGCGGCGAGCTCGAGGTTCAGCGGGGTGGCCATGGCCACCAGGACGGCGACGACGCCGTCGCGGGCGCCGACCGCCTTGCTGACCTGCATCAACTTCACGGAATCGGCGTAGACGCCGCTCCGCAGGGAGACGTGCACCGGGTCGCTCACGCCGCCGACGCTACCGTGGAAGTATCTCAGCGGTAAGAGAAATCTCGCGGCAACATCACGGGTACGAAGATTTAGCGCTGAGGTACTTCCGCAGCGCCGGTGGTCGGTGTCACAGTGGCCGCGCCCGGTGGGATCGTGCCCACCGGAGAGCGTCCGCGGCCGACCGAGGCCGCACCGAGCAGGAGGAAGTCATGGCGTTCGGGTGGAAGTTGTACGGCGACGGGAAGACCCCGCCGCCCGGTGAGGCCGTGGCCCCCGACGAGCGGTTGTCCTGGCCGCTGACCATCGGCATCGGTGCGCAGCACGTGGTCGCCATGTTCGGCGCCACCTTCGTCTTCCCGCTGATCATGGGCCTGGACGCCAACCTGGCGATCATGATGAGCGGGATCGCGACGATCGTCTTCCTGCTCATCGTCCAGGGCAAGGTGCCCTCCTACCTGGGCACCTCGGCCGCCTTCGTCGGCGGCGTCGCCGCGGTGCGGGCCGGCGGCGGTGACTCCGGCGACGTCGTCGGCGCCATCCTGGTGTCCGGCGTCGTGCTGGCGATCGTCGGCCTGGTCATCCAGCAGGCCGGCCCGGTCGTGGTCAACAAGGTGCTGCCGCCCGCCGTCACCGGTGCCGTCGTCCTGCTGATCGGGTTCAACCTGGCCCCGGTCGCCGCCCAGACCTACTGGCCGCAGGACCAGTGGGTCGCGCTGGCCACGATGGCCTTCGTCGTCGTCGTGTCGCTGGCCCTGCGCGGGTTCTGGTCGCGCATCTCGATCCTGCTCGGCCTGGTCTTCGGCTACCTGCTGTCGCTGCTGCTGGACGCCGTCTCCGGCCCGATCACGTCGGTCCTGGGCGGGGCCACCGAGGCCACCGTGCACGACCGGGTCGACCTCTCCGGCGTCGGCGCGGCCGACTGGTTCGGCTTCCCGACCCTGACCGCCCCGAGCTTCTCGGTGAACTTCTCGCTGCTGGTGCTGCCCGCCGTCATCGCCCTGATCGCCGAGAACGCCGGCCACGTCAAGGCCGTCGGCGAGATGACCAAGCGCAACCTCGACCCGGTGCTGGGCCGCGCGGTCTTCGCCGACGGCGTCGGCACGGTGCTCGCCAGCTCGGTCGGCGGCTCGCCCACCACCACCTACGCCGAGAACATCGGCGTCATGGCCGCCACCCGCGTCTACTCCACGGCCGCCTACTACGTGGCCGCGATCGTGGCGATCGTGCTGGGTCTGGTGCCCAAGTTCGGCGCGATCGTCAACGCCACCCCCGGTGGCGTGCTCGGCGGCATCACCGTCGTCCTCTACGGGATGATCGGGCTGCTGGGCGCCAAGATCTGGAAGGAGAACCGGGTCGACTTCGCCAACCCGATCAACCTGGTGCCGCTCGCGGCCGGGATCATCATCGGGATCGGGAACGTCAACCTGCAGTTCTCCGACAACTTCTCCCTCGGCGGCATCTCGCTGGGCACCATCGTGGCCGTCGTCGGGTGGCACGTGGCCCGCGCCCTGGCCCCGCGGGAGATGAAGGACGCGCTGCTGGCCGAGGACGGCTTCCGCCACGGCACCGGTCCGGCGCTGGGCAAGACCGGTGCGCACGACGCCGCCGACCCCTCCGCGCTGGACCAGCAGACCGGTACCCGCACGATCGACAGGGAGACCCGCAACCCGTGAAGCCCGCGCCCTTCGGCTACGCCGACCCCACCTCGCTCGACGAGGCGCTGACCCTCCTCGCCGACGACGGCGCCAAGGTGTTGGCCGGAGGGCAGTCGTTGCTCCCCCTGCTGTCCATGCGCCTGGCCTCGCCGGCCACGCTGGTGGACATCAACCAGGTGCCCGGCCTGGACTCCGTCGTCGTCACCGACGACGGGGTCCGGGTCGGGGCCCTCGTGCGGCACGTCCAGCTGCTGCACCACGCCGAGGCCGCGCGGGTGCAACCGCTGCTGGCCCGGGCGACCGCGAACGTCGCCCACCCCGCGATCCGCAACCGCGGCACGACCGTCGGTTCCATCGCGCACGCCGACCCCTCCGGCGAGATGACCTCCGTGCTGGCGCTGACCGGTGGCTCCGTCACCGTCGCCACCCCCGCCGGGTCCTCCGCCGTCGACTGGGCCGACTTCTTCGTCGGGCCGCTGGAGACCTCGGTGCACGGCCCGGCCGTCGTCACCGAGGCCTTCTTCCCCGCGCTGCCGCCGCGCTCGGGCACCGCCTTCGAGGAGGTCTCCCGCCGCAAGGGCGACTACGCCGTCTGCGGCGCGGGTGTGACCGTCACCCTCGACGACGACTCGAGGGTCGTCTCGGCCCGGGCCACCTACATCTCCGTGGGGCTCGTCCCCGAGGTGCACGACCTGACCGACGCCCTCGTCGGCCAACCCGCCGCCACCGCCGACTGGGCCGCCGCCGGCGCCCTGGCCCGCACGCTCGTCGACCCGGACGGCGACCTGCACGCCAGCGCGGACTACCGCCGGCTGCTGGTCGGCGTCCTCACCGAACGCACGCTCGCCCGCGCAGCACAGGAGGCCCTGGTCCGATGACCGAACCCACGACCGTCTCCACCGAACGGGCCATCACCGTGACCGTCAACGGTGTGCCACGTGAAACCACGGTGCCGGTCCGCCGGCTGCTGTCCGACGCGCTGCGGCACGACCTGCAGCTGACCGGCACCCACGTCGGCTGCGAGCACGGCGTCTGCGGCGCCTGCACGGTGCTGGTCGACGGAACCCCGGTGCGCTCGTGCCTGGTGCTGGCCGTGCAGGTCGACGGCAAGGCCGTCACCACCGTCGAGGGCCTGGCCCGCGACGACGGACGGGGCGGGGAGGTCCTGCACCCGGTGCAGGAGGCCTTCCGCGAGTGCCACGCCCTGCAGTGCGGCTTCTGCACCCCGGGCTTCCTGATGACCATGGCCGCTGGCCTCGAGGCCCGGGACCGCAGCACCGACATCACCGAGGACGAGGTCGACGAGATCGTCGGCGGCAACCTCTGCCGGTGCACCGGCTACGCCAACATCAAGAAGGCCTGCCGGCACGCCGCGGGGCTCATGAAGGAGGCCGCGGAGTGACCACGAAGCTGATGGGCGAGCCGGTCCGCCGGCGCGAGGACCTGCGGTTGATCACCGGCCGCGGCCGGTACACCGACGACATCGGGCACGGCGCGGCGGCGGCGGCCTTCGTGCGCAGCCCGTACGCGCACGCCCGCATCCTCGGCATCGACGTCGACGCCGCGCTGGACGTCGAGGGCGTCATCGCGATCTACACCTACGAGGACCTGGTCGGCCCGATGGCCGAGCCGCTGCCGGTGCTCATCCCGCACCCCCAGCTCACCGCGCCGCGCACCGGCTACCCGCTGGCCCGCGACGTCGTCCAGCACGTGGGCGAGGCCGTGGTGATGGTGGTGGCCACCGACCGGTACATCGCCGAGGACGTCTGCGACCGGATCACCGTCTCCTACGAGGAGCTGCCGGTGGTCGTGGGCGTCGACGCCGCCCGTGCGGCCACCCACGCCGTCCACGAGGACGTGCCCGACAACGTCGCGGCCCGGCACCACCAGGAGACCGGCGACGTCGAGGCCGCGCTGGCGGCGTCGGCGCACACGCTGAGCTTCACCCAGTACATCGAGCGCAGCGCCTGCATGCCCATGGAGGGCAAAGGCGTGCACGCGGTGTGGAACCACGACGACTCGTCGCTGCGGGTGCACACCTCCACCCAGGCCTCCACGTCGGTGCGCGCGGCCGTCGCGGCCAAGCTGCAGCTGTCGCTGGAGAAGGTCGAGGTCGTCGCCCCCGACGTCGGCGGCGGGTTCGGCGTCAAGATCGTGCACCCGTGGCCCGAGGAGCTGCTGGTGCCGATGGCCGCCATCGCGCTGGGCCAGCCCGTGCACTGGGCCGAGGACCGCCGCGAGCACTTCATCTCCTCGGCGCACGAGCGCGAGCAGCGGCAGGAGATCACCGTCGGCTACGACGACGAGGGCCGGGTCACCGCGCTCGACGTCCGGGGCTGGCACGACAACGGCGCCTACACCCCCTACGGGATCATCGTGCCGATCGTGACGGCCACCCAGCTGGTGGGCCCGTACGCGATCCCGGTGTACCGGGTGCGCATCGACAGCGTCTACACCAACACCGTCATCGTCACGCCCTACCGCGGCGCCGGTCGCCCGCAGGGCTGCTACGCGATGGAACGCACCATGGACCGGATCGCCCAGGACCTCGGGCTGGACCGTGCCGAGGTGCGCCGGCGCAACCTGATCCAGCCCGACCAGTTCCCCTACGACCACCACCTGACGTTCCAGGACGGCCGGCCGGTCATCTACGACTCCGGCAACTACGAGGGCCTGCTGGACAAGCTCATCGCGCTGGTCGGCTGGGACCGGGCCGAGGAGCGCCGGGTCGAGGCCGCCTCGCGCGGCAAGCAGCTGGGCATCGGCATGGCCATGTACGTCGAGGGCACCGGCCCCGGCCCCTACGAGGGCGGCCACGTGCAGGTCCTCGGCAGCGGCAAGGTGCTGGTCTCCACCGGCCTCACCTCGCAGGGCCAGGGCCACGAGACCGCGTTCGCCCAGATCGTCGCCTCCGAGCTCGGCGTCCCCATCGAGGACATCGAGGTGGTCACCGGCGACACCCGGCGCTTCGGCTACGCGGTGGGCACCTTCGCCTCCCGCGCCGCGGTGATGAGCGGCAACGCCATCGCGCTGGCCGCCCGCGGGGTGCGGGCCAAGGCGCTGCGGATCGCCGCCGAGATCCTGGAGGCCGACCCCGACGACCTCGAGATCGACGAGGGCGTCGTGCAGGTCAAGGGCACCCCGGGGACGGCGATCCCGCTGCGCACCGTGGCCGTGCTGAGCAACCCGCTGCGCTACGCCTTCGACGAGGCCGCCCGGCAGGCCACCCAGTTCGCCGGCCCGGGCGACGACAGCAAGCCGCCGGTCGCGGTCGGCGACGCCCCCGGTCTCGAGCACGTCGACTACTACTCCCCGATCCGGTCCACCTTCGCCTCCGGGGCGCACGCCGCGGTGGTGGAGATCGACCCGACCACCTGGGAGATCGACGTCGTCGACTACGCCGTGGTGCACGACTGCGGCAACATCGTGAACCCGATGATCGTCGAGGGCCAGGTGCACGGCGGGGTCGCCCAGGGCGTGGGCGGTGCGCTGTACGAGCGCATGGCCTACGACGCCGACGGCCAGCTGCAGAACGCCTCGTTCATGGACTTCCTCATGCCCTACGCCAGCGAGGTCCCCGACGTGGTCATCGACCACCAGGAGACCCCGTCCCCGCTGAACCCGCTGGGGCTGAAGGGCGCCGGCGAGGCCGGCGTCATCCCGGGCACGGCCTGCATCGCCTCGGCCATCGAGGACGCCGTGGCCGTGCGCATCGCGGCCATGCCCATCTCCCCCACCGAGCTCTACGACCTGGTCCGCAACCCCGACGCCGAGCGCGTCCCCGCCGCTACCCCTGGAGTCCCCGCGTGAAGCTCGACGGCACCGCCACCCTGTCCGCGCCCCCGGCGAAGGTCTGGGCCGCGATCACCGACCCGGCCGTGCTGGCCCGCACCATCCCCGGCTGCCAGGGCCTCGAGCGCACCGGCGAGGACGAGTACGCGATGACCGTCTCCGTCGGCGTCGGCGCCATCCGCGGCGTCTACGCCGGGGAGGTCAAGCTGACCGACAAGCAGGAGCCCACCCGGTACGTCATGCACGCCTCGGGCTCCGGCGGCCCCGGCTCGGTGCGGGCGACCGTGCCGATCACGCTCGAGGAGGTCGACGGCGGCACCAAGCTGACCTACGACGCCGACGCCGTCGTCGGCGGTGCGGTGGCCGGCGTCGGCCAGCGCATGATCACCGGGGTGGCCAAGCGGCTGGCCGGCCAGTTCTTCTCCGCCATCGACGCCGAGCTGACCGGCACGGCCCCCGCCGTCCAGGCCCCGGTCAACGCGAACGTGACGCCCTCGGCCGCCGCCGTCAGCGACACCGCCGTGCACGGCGGGTCGACGCCCGAGAGCACCTCGTCGGCGGCCCCGACCCGCTTCGCCGCCCCGGCTGCCCCGTCGTCCACCGGGTCCGCCCCCGTCGAGCTCGCGCTGGCCGCGGCCGGCGGCGCCGCGCTCACCCTGCTCGGCGTCCTGGTCGGCTACCTCCTGGGTCGCCGCTCGTAGTCCCACCCGCGATCACCTGGCCCGTCGTGGAGCTGCAGCGCGACGGGTCGTCCCCCGGGTGGACGGCGGCCGGCCCGGGATCGTCCCCCCGGACGACGCCGACCCGGCCCTCCCGGAGCGACCCTGGTCCCGGCCGGGATGCACCCGGCGACCACGGGGCGGGAGCACGGATGACCAGCACGGCGACGCCACCGACCACCACGGCCGCACCCTGGGTCCGGGCAGGCGCGGCCCTCGTCGCGGCCGCCGTCCTCGGGGCGGTCACCGCGGCCGCTCAGGGGTGGCTGCCCCAGCAACTGGCGCCGCTGGCCAACTCCGCGGGTGCGTGGACCCTGATCACCGCCGCAGCGGTCGGGTGGAGCCGGGTCCGACCGTTGCCGGCCGCCGTCCTGGGGGCAGGTGCCTACCTGGCGCTGAACGTGGGCTACGCGCTGCTGTCGGCCACCCGCGGACTCAGCTACCCGATCGACCCGCACAACCGCTGGGTCGCGATCGGCTTCGTGGCCGGTCCGCTGGTCGGGCTCGGGGCGTCGTGGCTGCGGCACCGGCGCGACGTCCTGGCCGCCCTGGGGGTCGCCGGACTGGCCGGGGTGCTGGTGGGCGAGGCCTGGTACGGCCTGACCGTGCTCGACCCCTCGCCCAGCGCGCTGTACTGGACCTCGTCGGCCGCCGGCGGTTGCGCGCTGCTCGCGTGGGGGGTGCGCACCCGCCTCGACGGCCTGCCCGCCCGCGCGGTGGCCGTGGCCGGCAGCGCGGTGGTGACCCTCGGCATCCCGGTCACCCTCGCCCTGGTCGGCGGCGTGCCCTGGCCGGGCTGAGCGGTCGCCCGGTGCGGTGACGAGGTGCGGTGACTGCGGTGACGAGGTGCGGTGACCGTCCTCGGCGGGGTGGTCCGCCGGGGTGCCAGGATGCTGCTCGTGACCGATCCGGTACCGCCGTCGCAGCTGCGGGTGTCCGACGCCGAGCGCGCGCTGGTCGAGACCCGGCTGCGCCGCGCCGTGGAGGTCGGGCAGCTGGAGCTGGGCGAGTTCGACCAGCGGGCCGCGCTGACCTGGGCCGCCAGGACCCGCGCCGACCTGGCGGCGGTCACCGCCGACCTCGGGCCGCTGCCCCCTCCCGAGATGACCGCGGCGTCCCGGCAGGACGTGCGCGCACACGTCTTCAGCGACACCGGTGGCGGCACCGCCATGCGGGTGCTGTCGACCATCTGGGTGTGCGCGTTCGTGGTGAACGTCGTGACCTGGGGCGCGGTCAGCCTGGGCACCGGCGACCTGGTCTTCCCGTGGCCGCTGTTCGTGCTGTCCCCCGGTGCGGTGCTGCTGACCCTCTACCTGGTCGGCATCGGGCGGCCACGGCGCTGAGCGCTCGACAGGTGGAGCGGCTCCACGTGGGGCAGGGTGTCCAGAGCACACCCACCCCGATCTCGGAGGTCCGACATGGGCGACTCGCTCCGGAACGCGCTCGGCGACATCGTGACGTTCCTGCCCAAGCTGCTGCTCGCGGCCATCATCCTGGTGATCGGGTACTTCATCGCCAAGGCGCTGGAGAAGCTGCTGGTGAAGGTCCTCGAGAAGGTCGGCTTCGACCGCGCCGTCGAGCGCGGCGGCATCCGCAAGCTGCTCGCCGGCTCCCAGTACGACGCCTCGCAGATCCTGGCGAAGATCGTCTTCTACGCGGTCATGCTCTTCGTGCTCTCGACCGCGTTCGGGGTGTTCGGGCAGAACCCGATCAGCGACTACCTCGCCGCGATCATCGGCTACCTCCCGAAGGTCTTCGTCGCGATCCTGATCCTGGTGATCGCCGCGGCCATCGCGGCCGCCGTCAAGCTGGTCGTGCAGAACGCCCTCGGGTCGCTGTCCTACGCCCGCACGCTGGCGACCGTCGCCTCGACCGTGGTGCTGGCCCTCGGCGTGATCGCCGCCCTGAACCAGCTCGAGATCGCCCAGAACGTCGTCAACGCCGTCCTCTACGCGGTGCTCGTGGCGGTGGTCGGCGTCGTCGTGGTCGCCGTGGGCGGTGGCGGGATCGTCCCGATGCGGCAGCGCTGGGAGAACGCGCTGGCCAAGGTCGAGGCCGAGGCCCCGAACGTGCGCCGCGAGGCCCAGCAGGCCCGCCCGGCCGGTGAGGTGCTGCAGGCCGAGGCCGACCGGTTCGCCGCCGAGCGTCGCCGGGCCGAGGAGGAGCGCCAGCGGGCCGAGCGCGAGCGCCAGGAGGCCGAGCTGGCCGAGTCGCGCCGTCAGGAGGCCCAGCGGGCCGAGGCCCAGCGCATGGCCGACGAGCGGGCCGCCGCCGAGCGCGCGGCGCAGCAGCAGGCCGTGGCGGCCCCGGCCCAGCAGCCCTACGACCAGTCGGGTCACCACCCGACCCAGGCCTACGACCCGCAGCAGCTGTCCGCCGACCCGCAGCAGCCCGGCTACGGGCAGTCCTACGGCCAGCAGCAGTACGCCGCCGAGCAGCCCGACGGCCAGCAGTACGGCGACCAGCAGCAGTACGGGGACCAGCAGCAGTACGGCGACCAGCAGTACGGCGACCAGTACGGCCAGCCGCAGCCCTGGTCCACCGGGTCGTCCGCGGCGCCCGACCCGCAGCAGGCCTACGACCGGCCGCCGGTCCCCACCGAGGAGCCCTACCGCACCGACGAGCCCGGCACCGCTCAGCTGCCGCGCATCACCGACGAGCACCCGTCGGCCGACCCCGACGACCGCCGCTGAGGCCGGGCGGGCTGGTCCCCACCTCGCCGGTGCGGAACAGCCCGCCCGCTCCGGGCCTTGTGCCCGGCATGTCGAAGACCTGGTTCATCACCGGTGCGTCCCGCGGCTTCGGCCGCGCCTGGACCATCGCCGCCCTCGAGCGCGGGGACGCCGTCGCCGCGACCGCCCGCGACACCGCATCGCTGGAGGACCTGGCCGCCCGCTTCGGCGACCGCCTCCTGCCGATCCAGCTCGACGTGGACGACCGGACGGCTGCCTCCGCAGCCGTCGAGCGCGCGCACGCCCACTTCGGCCGGCTGGACGTGGTTGTCAACAACGCCGGCTACGGCCAGTTCGGCATGATCGAGGAGATCTCGGAGGCCGAGGCCCGCGCCCAGTTCGAGACCAACGTGTTCGGCGCGCTGTGGGTCACCCAGGCGGCGCTGCCCTTCCTGCGCGAGCAGGGCTCGGGCCACGTGCTGCAGGTGTCCAGCATCGGCGGCATCTCCGCGTTCCCGAACATCGGCATCTACAACGCCTCGAAGTGGGCGCTGGAGGGCTTCTCCCAGGCGCTCGCCGCGGAGGTCGCCGACTTCGGCATCCACGTGACGCTGATCGAGCCCGGCGGGTTCGACACCGACTGGCCGGGCGCCTCGGCCAAGCACGCCACCCCGAACCCGGCCTACGACCAGTTCCGGGTGAAGGCCGCCGAGCAGCGCAAGGCCCGGGTCTCCTCCCCCGGCGACCCGGAGGCCTCCGCGGCCGCCGTCCTGCAGCTGGTGGACATGGACACCCCGCCGTTGCGCGTCTTCTTCGGCACCGCGCCGCTGGGCATCGCGTCGGCCGACTACGAGTCCCGCCTGCAGGGCTGGCAGGACACCCAGCACCTCGCCGAGCTCGCCCAGGGCTGACCCGGCCTGCGCCCGGCGTGGATCAGCTGGGTTCACCAGGATCCGTCCTGGCTCCCCGACATCGGTGAGCCAGGACGGAGTTGGATCAACCCAGCTGATCCACGCCCGGGAAGGGTCAGCCCAGGGCGGCGTAGACGGCCTGGGCGTACGCGGCCGAGCGCTCCGAGCCGATGATGCCGGGGCCCATCCTGTTCATCACGTAGCTGATGGTCAGCCGGCGGTCGAGGTCCATGAGGATCAGCGAGCCACCCCAGCCACCCCAGAAGCAGACCCGGCCCTCCGGGATCCACGGCAGGGTCTCGGGCACCGGCAGCCCGTAGCCGATGCCGAACCGCAGCGGCACACCCAGCACCAGGTCGACGCCGTCGCTCTGCTGGTCGAAGACGAGGTCGATGGTCTTGTCCGACAGCAGGCGGTGGCCGTCGACCTCACCGCCCAGGCTGATCGTGCGCAGCACCGTGAGCAGGCCGGCCGCCGTGGCGTGCCCGTTGGCCGCGCCGATCTCGGCCCGGCGCCAGCCCGGGGTGTTCGCGTCGTCGGCGTCGGCCACCGGACCGGTGAAGGTGCGGACGACGGGGCTCGCCGGGTCCATCGCGGCGAGGTCGAAGGGCAGCGGGGGCGGCGGGACGACGGGGGCGATCCGGTGCCAGTCCTCCTCGCGCGCCCCGATCTGCAGGTCGGCGCCCAGCGGGCCGGCCAGCTCCTCGGCGACGAACTCGGTGAGCGTCCGCCCGGTCACCCGGCGGATCACCTCGCCGACCAGGTGGCCCTGGTTGAGCGCGTGGTAGCCCGAGGCGGTGCCCGGCTCCCACCACGGCGCCTGTGCGGCGAACCGTTCGGCGGCGGTCGCGGTGTCGTAGAGGTCGGCGACCACGGCCGGCTGGTCGAGCCCGGAGACGCCGGACGTGTGCGACATCAGGTGGCGCACCTCGACACCGGCCTTGCCGTTCTGCGCGAACTCCGGCCAGTACTCGGCGACCGGGGCGTAGACGTCGAGCAGGCCGCGCTCGACGCAGAGCAGGGCGGCCAGGCTGGTCACGGTCTTGGTGCAGGACCAGACGTTGACCAGCGTGTCCGCCGTCCACGGCGTCGTCCTGCCCTCGTCGCGCCAGCCGCCGTGCAGGTCGACGACGCGTTCGCCGTCCAGGTCGACGGCGATCGCCGCGCCCAGCTCCTCGCCCGACTCCAGCTGCTGCGCCAGTGCCGTGCGCACACCCTCGAAGCGCGCGTCGCAGTTCCCGGTGACGTCCATCCGCCAGACCTCCTCGTCCGAGCGGTCCAGACGGGCCGCGCCCGGAGGAGACCACGATCACACCCCGGTGACCAGAGGCCAACGCCCTGGCCGCTCAGCGGGTCAGCGGCGTCGGGCCCGGGCGGTGCGACCGATGAGTCCGGCGGCGGCGTCGGCGAGCAGGGAGCCCACCGTCTCCTCGGCGTCCGAGCGGTTGGCGCCGATGCCGCCCGACGGGCCGCGCTTGGCCCAGCCGACCACGTAGGTGCCGGTGGGCGCGCCGACCACGCGGCCGGCCTCGTGCGGCACCCGGCCGGCCTCGTCGTCGAAGGGCAGGCCGGGCAGCTCGGTGCCGCGGTGGCCGATGGCGCGCACCACCAGCTCGGCGGGCACGGTCGTCGTCCCCTCGGTGCCGGTGAAGGTGATGCCCTCGACCCGCTCGTCGCCGACGACCTCCTCGGCCGCCAGCCCGAACGCGAACACGATGCGGCGGCCGGGCTCGGAAGCCGCGCCGAGGTCGTCGTCGAACCGCTCCAGCCCGGCGAACAGCTCGGCCTTGCTGCCCGGCGCCGCGTCGTCCGGGGCCTTGCCGGTGAGCACGGTGCGGACGCCGGCCAGGTGGGTCAGCGCCCGCAGCTCGGAGCTGCTGCAGGCCGCCTCCGCCGCACCGCGACGACCGACGACCACGACCTCGCGCAGCGCGCTGGTGCGCAGCGCGGCCAGGGCCGCGGGCGAGGTCTGGGTGCCGGCCAACCGCCCGGCGTCGCCGGCGAGCATGCGGGCGACGTCGAGCGCGACGTTGCCCGTGCCGACGACGACGACGCGCCGCACCCGGGACAGGTCGACCGGAGCGGCCTCGGGGTGGCCGGTGTACCAGTTCACGACCTCGCGGGCCGAGACGCTGCCGGCCAGCTCCTCACCGGGCACGCCCAGCGCCTTGTCCCCCGCGGCACCCGTGGCGTACAGGACGGCGTCGTACCGCTGGGCCAGCTCGGCCGGGGTGATGTCGCGGCCGACCTCGACCCCGGTGCGCAGGGTCACGCGGGGGTGCTGGAGAACGGCGGTGGTGTGCTCGAGCACCCGGCGGGTGCCTGGGTGGTCCGGGGCGACGCCGTAGCGGGCCAGACCGCCGGGGGTCTGCAGCCGCTCGAGGAACGTCACCCGCGCCTCGGTGGCCCGCAGGATCGACTGCGCGGCGTAGACGGCGGCCGGGCCGGTGCCGACGATCGCGACCTCGAGCCGGCCGATGGCCGACAGGTCGACCGTGGGGAAGCGCGGGGCGTCCCAGACCGGGGCGGCCGGGGCGTCGGGGCGGGTGAACCAGTCGGCGTTGACCTGGGCGTACACCTGCTGGTCGGCGCGCAGCACCCAGGTGGGCGCGATCGCGTCGACCGGGCAGGCGTCGGCGCAGGCTCCGCAGTCGATGCAGGTGTCGGGGTCGACGAAGAGCGTCTCGGTGTGCCCGAACTCCGGCTCGTCGGGAGTCGGGTGGATGCAGTTGACGGGGCACACCGAGACGCAGGAGGCGTCCGAGCAGCAGTTCTGGGTGATCGCGAACGCCATGGTTCGGCCTCAGATCATGTGCAGGCGGCGGTAGATCGCCACCGCGGGACCGGTGAGCATGCCGCACTCGCCGAGGAAGGCCATCAGGTGCCGGCTGCTGGTGCGCATCATGGCCTGGTGGTGCTTGTTGCCGGCCGCCTCGCGCTCGGCGCGGTCGGCGTCCAGCCCGGCGGCGGTGTAGACGTCGCGGTGCACCAGGTTGGTCACCACGACCGAGGTGACGATCGCGATCAGCAGAGCCGAGGAGCGCACCCGGGCCCGCGACGCCCCCACCAGCGACTCGCGCATCTCCTGGCGCGCGTAGGTCATGTGCCGGGACTCCTCGACCACGTGGATGCGGCTCGTGGTGCGGATCATCGGCAGGACGTCCTCGCCGCGCATCCAGTCGCGCTGCATGACGTCGAGCACCTCCTCGGCGACCAGGGCGGCCCCGAAGGCCCGCTCGGCGCCGGCGAAGGTCTTGAAGAACCGGCCGAGCTCGATGCCGCTGCGCTTGGGCGAGTAGCCGGTGGCGCCGAGCTTCTCGCAGGCCCGGGCAAACATGATCGAGTGCCGGCACTCGTCGGCGATCTCGGTCAGCGCGAACTGGAAGTCCTTGCGCGTGGTGTCGCCGGCGTAGTGCTCGCGCAGCAGCATCTGCTGCAGGATCATCTCGAACCAGATCCCGGTGCTCATGATCGAGGCGACCTCGTGGCGGGTCAGCGTGACCCGCTGCTCCTCGGTCATCTCGTCCCAGAGCGGCGTGCCGTACAGCGTGCTCCACTCGGGGTTGAGGCCGTGCAGGCCCTCGCCCAGCGGCTCGTCCCAATCGACCTCGGTGGACGGGTCGTAGGACAGCTGGGCCGCGGAGTCCAGCAGCCGGGCCGACACCGCCTCGCCGTCGCGCTCGTGCGCGCCGAAGGCCGCGGTCAGCTGGTCGGTGCTCGGGAGCGTGCTGGTCATGGCGTCGTCCCTCCGTGGGTCGAAAGTTGCATGTGACACCTGGTCACAGATACAAGGATGCCGGATGGGTCACATGTCTGCAACCCCGGGACACACCTTCCCGGGCGGACTGTGACCCAACCCTCATCGCGGCAGATGTTCTCCCGCAGACGCCTTCCCCGCCGGGTATCTCATCGCTAAGGTATTTCTCATGACGAGCAGGCGGGTACGCATCGGCATCGACACCGGCGGCACGTTCACCGACGTGGTCGCCGTCGACGAGGAGTCCGGCGCCACGACGACCACGAAGACGCCGTCCACGCCGGGCAACCCGGCCGACGGGTTCCTGGCCGGGGTGCAGAAGGTCCTGGACCTGATGGGCCTGACCGGCGAGGCGATCACCGCGGTCAGCCACGGCACGACGGTGGCCACCAACCAGCTGCTCGAGGGCAAGCTCGACCGGATCGGCTTCATCACCACCGAGGGCTACGCATCGGTGCTGGAGATCGCCCGGCAGTCGGTGCCCGACGGCTACGGCAACAGCTACTTCTGGGTCAAGCCGCCGCGCATCGTGCCGGCCGACCTGGTGAAGACCGTCGGCGGGCGCCTGGACCACACCGGTGCCGAGGTGCGCCCCTTCGACCGCGACCAGGCCGTCGCCGCCGCCCGGTTCTTCAAGGACGCCGGCATCACCACGGTCGGCGTCTGCTTCCTGCACGCCTACAGCAACGACGCGCACGAGCAGGCCATGCTCGAGGTGCTCCACGTGGAACATCCCGACTGCGTCGTGTCGATCAGCTCGGGCGTGCTGCGCGAGTACCGGGAGTACGAGCGGTCGGTGACCACGCTGGTCGACGCCGCCGTGAAGCCCAAGGTCGGCGCCTACGTCACCAACATCCGGGCCCGGCTCGACGAGCTCGCCCCCGCGGTGCCCTTCTACGTGATGAAGAGCAACGGCGGCGTGCTGAGCGCCGAGGAGGTCGTGCACCAGCCGATCACCACGATGCTCTCCGGCCCGGCCGCCGGCGCCCTGGGCGCCGCGCTGATCGCCGGCACCGCCGGGTTCGACCGGATCCTCACCTGCGACGGCGGGGGCACCTCGACCGACGTCACCGTGGTCATCGGCGGCGAGCCCGCGCTCACCACCGAGGGCACGGTCGGCGACTACCCGTCCAAGATCCCGATGATCGACGTCGTCACCGTGGGCGCCGGCGGCGGCTCCATCGCCTGGATCGCCCCCGAGGGCACCCTCAAGGTGGGCCCGAAGAGCGCGGGCGCCGACCCCGGCCCGATGTGCTACCCCAGCCGGGGCCCCGAGCCCACCGTCACCGACGCGCACGTCGTCCTCGGCCGCATCCCCCCGCACCTGCTGGGCGGTGAGATCCCGCTGTCGGTCGAGGCGGCCACCGGCGGGCTCGAGACCCTCGGCGGCAAGCTCGGCCTGGCGATGGAGAAGACGGCCACCGGCATCCTGGAGATCTCGGCCTGGAACCAGGCCAACGCGCTGCGCCAGGTCACCGTCGCCCGCGGCCTGGACGTCCGCGACTTCACGCTGACCACCTTCGGCGGCTCGGGCTCGCTGCTGGCCTGCCGGCTCATGGACATCCTCGGCCTCCCCCGCACCCTGGTGCCGCCGAACCCGGGCAACGTCTCGGCGTTCGGGCTGCTCACGGTCGACGTCCGCAACGACTACGTGCAGACGATGATCGCCAAGCACACCGCCCTGGACGCCGACGCCGTGGCCGCCGCCTACGCCGAGCTCGAGGCCCGTGCCGCCACGGCCCTGGACGGCGAGGGCTTCGCCCGGACCGACCAGCGCATGCAGCGGACGGCGGACCTGCGCTACGTCGGCCAGGCCTTCGAGGTCCGGGTGCCCGTGGGGGACGGCGAGCTCGACGACGCCGCACTGGCCGCCGTGGCCGAGGCGTTCCACGCCGCGCACCACCAGCTCTACGGCTACGACTTCCGCGCCGACCCGCGCCAGGCGGTCGAGTGGGTGAACCTGCGGGTCAGCGGCATCGGCCCGATCCGCCGGCCGGACCTGGTGGCCCGGCCCGACCGCACCGAGGGCTCGGCGCAGGACGCCGTCACCGGCACCCGGCAGGTGTTCTTCGACGAGTGGACCGAGACCCCGCTCTACGCCCGCACGCAGCTGCAGCCCGGCGACGTCGTCGTCGGCCCGGCGATCGTCGAGGAGTTCGGCTCCACGGTCCCGGTGCACCCCGGCTTCACCGCCACCGTCGACAGCTACGCCAACCTGCTGCTCACCAAGGAGACCTCGCTGTGACGACCTCGCAGACCGCTGCAGACCCGGTGCTCGTCGAGATCGTGGCCGGCACCCTGGCCGCGATCGAGATGGAGGTCGAGACCGCGATCGGGCGCACCTCGCGCTCCCCGATGATCCGCGACGCGCACGACTTCCGGGCCGGCATCCACGACCGGCAGCTGCGCAAGCTCACCGGCCGGTCGTACTCGGCGCTGGTGCAGCCGGTGGTGCGCGACTACCCGATCGAGCAGATGAACGTCGGCGACGTCTTCTTCCACAACGACGTCTACCTGTCCGAGGGCGGCATCGGCCACCTGCCCGACCTCTGCGTCACGGTGCCGGTCTTCGCCGAGGGCGCGGTCGTCGCGTTCATCCAGGCGTTCGGCCACCACGACGACATCGGCGGCGCCGTCCCCGGGTCCATGCCCTCGGCGGCGACGTCGATGTTCGAGGAGGGCCTGATGGTCCCCCCGATCAAGCTGTGGGACCGCGGCGTGCCCAACGAGTCGGCGCTGAAGATCATGACCCGCAACTCGCGCATGCCCGACTCGCTGGCCGCCGACCTGGACGCCGAGTGCTCGGCCTGCCTGGCCGGCGCCCGCCGCCTGGGCGAGCTGTTCGAGCGCTACGGCGTCGCGGCCGTCGAGGCGTGCTTCGACGCGATCCTGGCCAACTCGACCGAGGTCTACCGCACCGAGATCCTCAGCCAGATCCCCGACGGCACCTACGTCTGGGAGGACTACGCCGAGCACGACGGCGTCGACGAGCCGATGCTCCACCGCCAGCGCATCACGCTGACCATGGACTCCACCGCCGACGTGCCGCTGGTCATCGACTTCACCGGCACCGGGCCGCAGGCCAAGGGCCCGATCAACCACTGCGGCGACTACTCCGACGGCAACTTCCTGAAGAAGTGGCTGGCCCCGGTGCTGCGCAACCTCGCGGCCACCCCGGAGCGCATGGCCGAGCTCGACGTCAACGAGGGCGTCGTGCCGCTGATCGAGATGCGCTTCCCCGAGAAGGGCACGCTGCTCACCCCGGTGTTCCCCGCGCCGACCAACGCCCGCACGTTCGTGATCCTGCGGCTGCTGGGCGTGCTGGCCGGGGTGCTGGCCAAGGCCACCGGCGGCCGCATGCCCGCCGACCAGGAGACGATCCGGTACACCGGGGTCTACGGCACGGACGCCGACGGCGAGTCCTACCTCATGCGGGAGGTGCTCGGCGGCGGCTCGGGCGGGCGGTACTACGCCGACGGCGAGGACACCATCCACGTCGTCCCCGACTCGCGGAACCTGCCCACGGAGTTCACCGAGGGCCGCTTCCCGCTGCGCATCGAGGCCCTGGGTCTGGCGCTGGACTCCGGCGGGCCGGGTCGGTACCGCGGTGGCTGCGGGTACGAGAAGCACATCCGGGTGCTCCGCGACGCGCACTTCATGTCCATCGCCGACCGCTCGATCCTGGCCTGCTGGGGCGTCAAGGGCGGCAAGGCCGGCCGGCCGTTCCAGATCACCGTCGACCCGGGCGGCCCCGACGAGCACGAGGTCGACGCGCTGGCCGACGCCGAGCCGCTCACGGCCGGCACCGTCGTCCGGGTGCGGACGACCGGCGGCGGTGGCTGGGGCGACCCGCTGGACCGCCCGGTCGAGGAGGTGCTGCGCGACATCGCCTGGCTCAAGGTGAGCGTCGAGGGTGCCCGCCGCGACTACGGCGTGGTGGTCGCGGACGACGGCACGGCCGACGATGCGGCGACCACGGCGCTGCGCGACGAGATGCGGTCCGCCCGCACCGGCGAGGAGCCGTTCTTCGACCGCGGCCCGGGCTACGCGACCCTCTCCGGCGGAGCGGCGTTCAACGAGTTCGACGTCCTGTAGCCGACGCCGACGGCGCCGGTCCCCGCACTCGGGGGCCGGCGCCGTCGTCGTCGGTCAGCTCAGCGTGATCGCGTCCAGCTCGGCGAACCCGGTGCCCCCGGCGAAGTACGGGGAGCCCTTCGCCAGCCGGATCACGTTGTAGCCGGCCTTCAGGTCCACCGACACGGACACCGTGCCGTTCGGGTTGCCCCAGCCCCCGTTCGTGGCCGGGTAGCTGACCGTGCTGAACCCGCCGCCGTTGTAGGCCAGGCCCTGCGTGGCCGTGGCCCCGGTGGCGTTCGCGTACTGGATCGCCATCGTGTAGCTGCGGGCGGTCGGCACGTTGACCACGAAGTCGACGAACGAATCGGTCCGCATGTCCGTGTTGTTGTCGATCCGACCCACGTACCCACCGCCGGACGCCGTCCCGCTGGACAGCCGCTGGGCGTTGACCACGGTGGCGTTCTCGGCCTCGTAGCGCTGCTGCCAGGTCGTCGCGCCGGTGGTCGGGGTGACCAGGACCTGGTAGGCCGCCTCGGCGCTCATGCCGCTGACCGGGATCGAGATCGACCCGTTCACCACCTGGTAGGTGGTCGTGGACAGCACGTTCGGCGCCGTCTGGTTGGTCATCCGGCCGGTGGTGTTGGTCGAGGACAGCTGCACCGACACGCTGCTGCCCAGGGCACCCAGGCCGTTGATGCGCACGGTGTTCTGGCCGCTGTCACCGCCGAAGACCACGTTGACCTGCTTGCGGCTGGCGTCGTAGGAGGCCACGCCGTCCAGGTAGGACTGCGGGGTCGTCTGCACGACGTTGCCCGACTGGTCGCCGTACCACTTGTAGGCCCAGTACGAGGCGGTGGGCGCGTTGTTCCAGAACAGCCCGTCGAAGGTGCCGGACTCGTACCAGTAGGCCCGCTCGGCGTCGTGGATCCCGGCCCGCTCGAGCGAGGCCATGTAGTGCACGCCGATGCTGGGGATGTCGACCTGCCCGGGCGAGGCGTACTCGTTGATCGAGATCGGGATGTGCGGCAGGCCGAGGGAGTCCTCGATGGCCCGCCAGTCCGCGACGTGGGCCTGCACGTTCTGGTAGCTGAAGTCCTGCAGCTCGTGCCAGACCGCCACGGCCGGCAGCGTGCCGGTGTTCTTGGCGTTGGTCAGGAAACCGAGCATGAAGCCGTGGTCGTACACGCACGCCCCGGGCCCGACGATCGGCGTCGTGGTGTCGATCGCCCGGATGTCGCGGTAGGTGCGGGTCCACATGTCCAGGTAGCTGCCGGCGTTCGGGTCGTTCTTGGTGCTCTCGCCCCAGTTGCAGTCCGGCTCGTTCCAGATCTCGTAGCCGGCGATGTTGGTCGCGCTCGTGGCGTTCACCCGCGCGGTGATCATCTGCTTGATCTTGGACTCCCAGTCCGACCAGCTCACCCAGTTGTAGGGGAACGTGCTGAAGACGTCGGGCAGCCGCAGGTACTGCTGCGCGCCGAGCTGGGTGACCCGGTTCGCCACCTGGAGGCCGTCGCAGCAGGGCGTGGTCGCGCCGTTGCCCAGCTGCTGGGTGCCGGGCGGGGGCTGGGTGAACGTGTTCGGGTGCAGCGGGAGGACCAGGGACGACGGGGGCTTGTCGCCGGTGTCCACCCCGTAGAGGCCACCGGCGGCCACGTGGGTCACCGGCCGGACGACGGTGCCGACGTCGACCGTGAGGGTGGTGCCCGCGGCCTGGGCGGTGGTCGGTGCGAGGAGCGCCATGAGCATGGCCGCGACGGGCACGAGACCCACCGCGATCGACCTGCGACTTCTCTTCACGGCAGCACTACCTTCCTGGAGCGTGCGCGGCGACCCCGGACCGGTGCCGGAGGAGCCGCGCAGGGGCGGGAGGACCCGCGTGACCGACGGCCAGCGAGCGCGCTGGCCGCGTCCGCGGGGCGGCTGTGCCAGCGGTCACAACGTAAACTCAGCATCTATCGAAAGCTTTCTCCCATGTCGGTCCAGAGCAGGCGAAACACGCACGAAAACGAAGCCGAGGGGGCGACCTGCCGGTCCGACTGCCGGGAGCCGCAAGTCCCGCCCGGGTGCTCCACCTCGACTGGCCGGACCCGCGCCGCAGGTCGAGGCTGGGCCGGTGACCGAACCCGAGAAGGACCAGTCCGACCCCGACCTGCACCCCGGCCCGCGGGACGAGGGCGGTCAGGGCGGCATGGCCACCCGTGAGCTGAAGGCCCACGAGGCCGAGGCCGAGGACGAATAATCACCCCGGCTCCAGCGCTGTCCCCGTACCGGCGAGGCAGCACCGAGCCCGGGATGATCAGGCCGCGGTGCGTGCGCGGGCGATCGAGCGGACGACCGGGATCAGCGCCTCGGCGATGAGGGCGTAGCCGGCCGAGGACGGGTGGAACCGGTCGGCCGAGAACAGGCCGGGCTGGTTGCGGAAGCGCTCCCCCAGCTCGGTCCCGATCGGCACCGCCACCCCGCCGGCGCCCCGGACCGCCTCGGTCTGCCGGCGCTGCAGCTCCGCGCTCGCCGTCGCCACCAGCGCCTGGAAGGCCGCCGGGACCCAGGGCACCGTGGACAGGTCCGGCGCCGGGACGACCAGGACGTCGGCGCCGAGCACCCGCAGCTCGCGGACGGCGGCGGCCAGCTGCGCGGCGGCGGTGGCCGGCGGCACCAGGCGGGTCAGGTCGTTCGCGCCGACGACCACCAGCGCCAGGTCGCAGCGGGTCACCTGCCGCACCTGGCCGGCCAGCGCCGCCGACACCGCCCCGGGGACGGCGACCACCTGCAGGACGGCGTCGACGCCGTCCTCGGCCAGCGCCCGCACCAGCCGCGGCCCGATGGCGTCGGCCGGCGACGCAGCCCCGGTGCCGAACGCGATGGAGTCGCCGAGGACGGCCAGGGAGATGGTCACACCTGGTCGAACGGGGGGTGGCGGGGTCGTGTTCCTGGGTGCAACACGTCTCGGACGTCTACCTCGTTCGTGCAGGTCAGCGGCGAGCCGGGGTCCCCCGGTGGGTCCCCGGCAGGGCACTATGGACGACGTGGACACCGACGAGCAGCTCCAGCTCACCCCGGAGCACCTCGCCGTCCGCACCCTGGGGCCGTTGACCGTGCCCTCGCCGCTGGACGGCGGACTGCTCGAGCGCGGCGAGTCGATGCACTACGTGGGCGAGCACGACCGGGTGCTGGTCGACGGCACCCTGGGCGTCGCCACGAAGCGCGGCGTGCCGGTCGAGGAGCTGCCCACCTTCGAACCCGGCGGGCCCCGGCGCACGCTGTTCTTCGACCCGAAGAAGACCAAGGTCGGCATCGTCACCTGCGGCGGCCTGTGCCCGGGCCTCAACAACGTCATCCGCGGCCTGGTCGGCGAGCTCGCCGAGCACTACGGGGTGCACTCGGTGCTGGGCTTCCGCGACGGCTACCTGGGGCTCACCCCCGACGGCGCCGAGCCGCTGGAGCTGACGCCCGAGTCGGTGCGCTGGATCAACCAGCAGGGCGGCACCGTGCTGGGCACCTCCCGCGGCGGCCAGGACCCGAGGGTGATGGTCGAGACACTCCGGCTGCGGCACATCGACATCCTCTTCGTGATCGGCGGGGACGGGTCGCTGCGCGGTGCGCAGACCATCGCCGACGAGGCGCAGCGGCGCGGGCTGCCGATCGCGGTCGTCGGCGTCCCCAAGACCATCGACAACGACATCCCCTGGATCGACCGCAGCTTCGGGTTCCAGACCGCGTTCGGCCGGGCGGCGGAGTCCATCCGCGCCGCGGCCACCGAGGCGCGCTCGCACCCCGGCGGGGTCGGCCTGGTGAAGCTGATGGGCCGGCACTCCGGGTTCATCGCCGCCTACGCCACGTTGGCCAGCGACGACGTCGACCTGGTGCTGATCCCCGAGGTGCCGATGCCGCTGGAGGGCGAGCGCGGGGTGCTGGCGCACGTCGAGCGCACCCTCGACCGGCAGGGCCACGCCCTGGTCGTGGTCGCCGAGGGCTACGGGCAGGACATGTTCGCCGGCACCGAGGGCGGCGCCGACCCGTCGGGCAACGCCAAGCTGTTCGACATCGGCAAGAAGCTGCGCGACGAGCTGACCAGCCACCTCACCGCGACCGGCACCCGCTTCCAGCTGCGCTACGTCGACCCCGGCTACGCCATCCGCAGCGTGCCGGCCAACAGCCACGACTCCGTGTACTGCACCCGGTTGGCCCAGGCCGCCGTCCACGCCGCGATGGCCGGACGCACGGCGACGGTCGCGGGGCGCTGGCACGGCCGGTTCGTGAACCTGCCGATCCCGCTGGTCACGCACTCCCGCAACCAGGTCGACCCCCGCGGCGACCTGTGGCTGTCGGTCCTCGAGGCCACGGGCCAGCCCGTCCACGTCTGATCTCCTGGGGTCGGGGGTGGTTCTGCACGGTCGCGGGCCGTTGCAGCGACCTCCGCCCGTCAGGCACCCGCGACCCCCGATGGATGCACTCGGGCGCGCCTTCCGCGCCGGGGCGCCGATCCGGGGGAGGCTCCTCGCCCACGTGCCACAGGTGCGCACCCCGGACCGGTCGAGGAGACATGAGCGAGTCGTCCACCTGCCCCTCCCGCGGGGCGATGCCCGTACCGGCTGCTGCTGAGGGCGAGTGGGCCCGCCGGCGACCGGTCCTGCGCGCCCTCTCCGCGGCCGTCGTCCTGGGTGTCGTGGCCCTCGCCTCGACCGCCTGTTCCGACGACGCGCGCCCCGCGGCAGCCCCGACCACGAGCTCCGCCACCACGGAAGCTCCGACCGAGGACACGTCGGTCCAGGACTTCCTCGATGAGGCCGGGGTTCCCGCCGCCCTGGTCACCGACCTGGGCCGCGTCGCCGGGAGCACCGGGTACGGACTCAGCCGGGGGGTTCCGCTCGCCGGTGCGGATGCGCGTTCGTTCGCCGTCGTGCAGGTGCGCACCTGCCGGGACATGGCGAGCGGCTTCCGCTCGCGCACCGAGTTCGAGTCCGCCGACGTCGCGAACGGAGCGGGCGCCGCCGATGCACGTGCCCTGTACGACTACCTGACGGCGACCTTCTGCCCCGCCGTCGACAGTCAGCCGTCACCCTCGCCCGCCGCGGCTCCGACCACGGCTCAGGACGACGCCGCCGGGACCCGTGGCCTGCTGAGCACCGACGCACAGCTCTCGGCGCTCTACGGCCCGGGAGCCACGAGCGAGTGCGCCGCGGCAACCGGTCAGCCGTCGGGGCGGGCCTATGCCTACCTGCTGCCGTCCGGGCAGCTGCTGTGCGGGGACATGTTCGACGGTGGGCCGTGGGACGGTCACTTCATCCATGTGGACGTCGTCTTCTCGTCTCCCGTGCCCGAGGAGGAAGCGCTGGCCGCCGTCGCCTCGATCCTGCCGGCCGACATCACCGCACCGACCGCGCTTGCTGGGGTGAACCCGCCCTACTCCCCGCCGGGTAGCTGCCAGAGCGTCGCGTGGCAGTCCACGACGGCTGGAAGCGTCGTCACGAGGATCAACCCCGGCTGGAGCAACCCGGACCGGGTGAGCGCCGTCCTCTATTCCGACCGGCAAACCGTGGACGGGTCGGCATCGGCGTACGACGGGACCGTGCGCGTCGCCACCGTCGGGATCGGCGGCCACAACACCAACTCGATCGACGACGACATCACCTGCTGACTGCCAGCTGCCCGGGGCGGGTCAGCGGCGGACGGCGTAGCGGACGGCCACGAAGCCGCTGACCCGTCGGGTGGACAGCAGGTCCAGGGTCAGCGGGACGTCGTCGGGCAGGGCCTTCAGCCCGGTGCCGACGACGGCCGGGGCCAGCAGCAGGTGCACCTCGTCCACCAACCCGGCCCGGAAGGCGTGCGCGGCCAGCGTCGGCCCGTCGACGGTGACGTCGAGCTCGGCGTCCCTCACCAGGGCGGTGACCGCGGCCGGGTCGAGGCTGCGCACCAGCCGGGTCCGCCGGGTGACGACGTCCTCCAGCGTGGTCGAGACGACCACCTTGTCCGCCCGCTGCCAGTGCGCGGCGAAGTCGGCCGACCCCTGGTCCCCGTCGGCCCAGGTGGGGTCGGTCTCCCAGCCCTGCATCAGCTCGTACATGCGCCGGCCGTGCAGGAAGGTGCCGATCCGCGCGGTGTCCTCGTTGACCGCGGCGAGCACCTCGGGGTCGGGGAAGGCGAAGCCGAAGTCACCCGCCGCGTCGGCCACGAAGCCGTCGAGGGAGCAGATCGCCGAGTACAGGAGCTTCGCCACCGCCCCAGGATGGCGGTCGGTCAGGTCCCGGGGAAGAAGAAGGAGACCCGGCGCTGGTAGTCCTGGTAGGCGGGCCGGTCGCCCATCCGGTCCTCGGTGCGCTTGGCCCCGGTGGCGTGGATGAGGAACCAGTTCATCGCGGCCGGCGCGGCCACCAGCCAGGCCCCCGGTGCCGAGGCCGCCCCGGCCAACCACACGCCGTCCCAGACGATCGAGTCGCCGAGGTAGTTCGGGTGCCGCGAGACACCCCACAGGCCGGTGTCCAGGACGTCGGGTCGCTCGTCGCGGTCCCGGGCCATGAAGGCGGACTTCTGCCGGTCGGCCACCGCCTCGACCACCGCACCGGCCACCGCGACCGCGGCACCGACCGGGAACAGCCACCGCCGGGCCGAGCGGGGCAGCGTGCTGGCCGCGGCCAGCTGCAGCGGGGCGGAGACCAGCAGCTGGGCCACCGCCTGGGTGCCGAACACCTTGGCCAGCACGGTCGGGGTGCCGTCGCCCTCGAGGAACTCGGTGTACCGCTCGTCCTCCGAGTCGGTGCCGCGCAGCCGGCCCAGCATCAGGGACTCCAGCCGGATCGCCCACCCGGTGGTGACCGCCGCGAGGGTCCAGCGCCGCCACGGGTCGCCCGTGCCCAGGGCCGCACCGGTGATCGCGACCGCGGCCAGGCCGGGGCCCCAGACGCCGTCGGCGTAGTCCCGGCGCCTCTTCCGCAGGGCCAGGGCAGCCGTGCCCGCCTGCAGGGCGGTCACCACCGCCGCCGACGTACCGACCACACGCCTCAGGTTCCGCAGGTCCACGCTCACGGGTGGCTTCCTCCCCCCGTCCGAGCGGGCTCAACCACCGACCTGCGGACGCCGCCGCCCCAGATCCAGGGCTGCGCGAACGACGAGGCCGGCGACCAGCGCCCACAAGGCCGGGCTGATGCCGAGGAAGGCGGCTCTGGACGCCGCGGTGACCAGCGTCCCGAACGCCGCGGATCCCAACCCGAGGACGACGAGGACGACACCCGCGGTCGAGCTGGCGATCCACCGCCGCGACCGGTCCTCCCCCGCCTCCGGGCCCGCGGTCAGCGCCGCGCTGACGGCGGCCAGGTTGATCGCGTGCCCCCGGCCGGTACCGCGACGACGGTGGCACCCGGTAGACCGGGCCGGCCAGGACGGCGACGCCCGCGACGTTCTGGGAGGCCATCGTGACCGGGTAGAGCGGTAGCGCGATGCCGGTCAGCGCCTGCTAGGTGTGATGTCCAGGGACGTTGTCCCGAGCTGAGGTGATCGGGGACTGTCGTTGAGATGGGGAGGGCCCCCGGGTGTGAAGTGGAGCTGTCTAGGAACCGCTTCACAGACCGGAGGCCCTCGTGTCCCACGCTAACGCTGCCTTGACCCCACGTGCCCGGTTGCGGCTGGCTCGGTTGATCGTGGTCGAGCAGTGGCCGGTGGCGGCGGCCGCGGAGATGTTCATGGTCGATCCGTCCACGGCCCGAAAATGGGCTCACCGCTACCGCGCCGAGGGCCCGGCCGGCATGGCCGACCGCAGCTCACGAC
>NZ_FNIR01000009.1 GCF_900103975.1 Klenkia soli | reverse complement strand
CAGCGGGTTGATAGGCCGGAGGTGGAAGCACAGCAATGTGTGGAGCTGACCGGTACTAATAGGCCGAGGACTTGACCAACAAACAACCTTTTACGTAATGCATGTCTTGCTCGCGTCCACTGTGCGGTTCTGAAAGCACGAACACACCCGTGTGTTCACACCGCCCCCACCCCCATTGACCGGGGTGCGTGGGTGGAAACTTTCACAGCGTTACGGCGGTCATGGCGAGAGGGAAACGCCCGGTCTCATTCCGAACCCGGAAGCTAAGCCTCTCAGCGCCGATGGTACTGCCCGGGGGACCGGGTGGGAGAGTAGGACGCCGCCGGACACCATTCCCGAAACGGGCCACAGCAGCTGCTGTGGCCCGTTTCGTGCTTTCCGGGACGATGCCCCGAAGATCGCAGTTCCCGACAACCGGTCGCGCGCGACGCAATCCGAGAAACCGCGGTTTCCGGAGTCCGCGGTGGGCGACCGGGGTGCTCGGGCTCCGGGCCGTAGCCAGGCAGGCCGGTGTGCTGCGCAGCGGCGATGTTGGTGCGGGCCTGCCGTCCGCAGGGGGCATCGTTGCCGGGGGAGTGGGTCGGCAACAGAATCGTCACACCCCCCGGTTAGCGTCCGGGGTCCCCGACGACGGAGGTCGAGCACGTGCACCTGTCCCCGCACGAGCAGGAGCGCCTGCTGCTCAGCTACGCCGCCGAGCTGGCACGCCGCCGGCAGGCCCGCGGCCTCAAGCTCAACCTGCCCGAGGCCACGGCGCTGGTGAGCGACCACGTGCTGGAGGGCGCCCGCGACGGCGTCCTGGTGACCGAGCTGATGCAGAGCGGCCGCACGGTCCTGACCCGCGACGACGTCATGGACGGCGTGCCCGAGATGCTGGAGGAGGTGCAGGTGGAGGCGACCTTCCCGGACGGGACCAAGCTGGTGACCGTCCACCACCCCATTCCGTGATCCCCGGAGAGGTGATCACGGCCGAGGGGTTCATCGAGACCCTGCCGGGAGCTCCGCGCATCGAGCTCGAGGTGCACAACAGCGGCGACCGGCCGGTGCAGGTCGGTTCGCACTTCCACTTCGCGCAGACCAACGGTGCGCTGGTGTTCGACCGCGTCGCCGCGCACGGTCAGCGCCTCGACATCGCCGCCGGCACCGCGGTCCGGTTCGAGCCGGGCATCGAGCAGACCGTGGTCCTGGTCCCGTTGGCCGGCGCGCGCGTCGTCCCCGGCCTGACCGCTGAAGGAGGCATGGGCTGATGGTCCGGTTGTCCCGCGAGCGCTACGCCCAGCTCTACGGCCCCACCACGGGCGACCGCATCCGGCTGGCCGACACCGACCTGCTGATCGAGGTCACCGAGGACCGCTCGGGCGGCCCCGGCCTGGCCGGCGAGGAGGCGGTGTTCGGCGGCGGCAAGGTCATCCGCGAGTCGATGGGCCAGGGCCGGGCCACCCGCGCCGAGGGCGCTCCCGACCTCGTCATCACCGGTGCCGTCGTGCTCGACCACTGGGGGGTGGTCAAGGCCGACGTCGGCATCCGTGACGGCCGCATCGTCGCGCTGGGCAAGGCCGGCAACCCCGACACCATGGACGGCGTCCACCCCGACCTCGTCATCGGCCCGGCGACCGAGGTGCTGGCCGGCAACGGCAAGATCCTCACGGCCGGCGGCATCGACTGCCACGTGCACTTCATCTGCCCGCAGATCGTCCCCACCGCACTGGGCTCGGGCGTGACCACCCTGATCGGCGGGGGCACCGGGCCGGCCGAGGGGTCCAAGGCCACCACCATCACCCCGGGCGACTGGTACCTGGCCCGCATGCTCGAGTCCATGGACGTCTGGCCGGTCAACGTCGCGCTGCTGGGCAAGGGCAACACCGTCTCGCACGCCTCGCTCGAGGAGCAGCTGCGGGCCGGTGCCAGCGGCTTCAAGCTGCACGAGGACTGGGGTTCCACCCCCGCCGCCATCGACGCCGCGCTGACCGTGGCCGGCCGGCACGGCGTCCCGGTGGCGCTCCACTCGGACACGCTGAACGAGGCCGGGTTCGTCGAGGACACCCTGGCCGCGATCGCCGGCCGGAGCATCCACGCCTACCACACCGAAGGAGCCGGAGGCGGGCACGCACCCGACATCATCACCGTCGCCGGGCACCCGAACGTGCTGCCCAGCAGCACGAACCCGACCCGGCCGCACACGGTGAACACCCTCGACGAGCACCTCGACATGCTCATGGTCTGCCACCACCTGGACAGCTCGGTGCCCGAGGACCTCGCCTTCGCCGAGAGCCGGATCCGACCGACCACCATCGCCGCCGAGGACCTCCTGCACGACCTGGGGGCCATCTCGATGATCGGCTCCGACGCCCAGGCCATGGGGCGGGTCGGCGAGGTCGTCATGCGCACCTGGCAGACCGCGCACGTCATGAAGCGCCGGCGCGGGTCCCTGGCCGGCGACGGCGCCGCGGACAACGCCCGGGCCCGCCGGTACGTCGCCAAGTACACGATCTGCCCGGCCGTGGCGCACGGCATCGACGGCGAGGTCGGCTCGGTCGAGCCGGGCAAGCTGGCCGACCTCGTGCTCTGGGACCCGAAGACGTTCGGGGTCCGGCCGCACGTGGTGCTCAAGGGCGGGATGATCGCCTGGGGCCAGATGGGCGACGCCAACGCGTCGATCCCCACCCCTCAGCCGGTCTACCCGCGGCCGATGTTCGGCGCCTACGGCAAGGTCCCGGCGCAGACGTCGCTGCACTTCGTGGCCCAGGCAGCGCTGGATGCCGGGCTGCCCGACCGGCTGGCCGTCGACCGCCGGCTGGTCGCGGTCACCGACACCAGCCGGCTGGGCAAGGCCGACATGCCCGAGAACACCGCGCTGCCCGACATCCGGGTCGACCCGGACACCTTCACCGTGTCCGTCGACGGCGAGGTCTGGGAACCCCAGCCGGTGGCCGAGCTGCCCATGGCCCAGCGCTACTTCCTGTTCTGACATGACCGCTGCGCTGCTCACCCTGGCCGACTCCCGGCTGCCCGCCGGTGGCCACACCCACTCCGGCGGCGTGGAGCAGGCCATCGCCGCCGGCCTGGTGCTCGACCCGCGCAGCCTCGAGGTGTTCCTCCGCCGGCGGCTGACCACCTCGGGGCGCACCGCGGCCGGGCTGGCCGCCGCGGCGTGCCGGGCGGCCGGTCGCGGCGGGGACCGACCGGCAGTGCTGGCCGCCCTCGACGCCGAGGCCGACGCCCGCACGCCGGCCCCGGCGCTGCGCCAGGCGTCCCGTCAGCAGGGGCGCGGGCTGGTCCGGGTCGGCCGGCGGGCCTGGCCGTCCGCGGTCTGGGACGACCTGCCCGCCCACCCGCACCACCCGGTGGCCCTGGGGGTGGCCGCTGCGGTGCCCGGCCTGGGTCCGACCGAGGCCGCCCAGGCCGCCGCGTACCTGTCCATCACCGGCCCGGCCACCGCGGCGCAGCGGCTGCTGGCGATGGACCCGATCACCGTCGCCACGGTCACCGCCCGGCTGGGGTCCGAGGTGGACGACGTCGCTCGGGCAGCCGCCGACCCGGCTCCGGCCGACGCCCTGCCCGCCGACACCGATCCCCTGCTGGACCTGCTCGCCGAGCTGCACGCCGACCGCGGTGACCGCTACTTCGCCTCCTGACCCGCCACCACGACGTCCAGCACGACACCGCCCCCGACCGACCCACCTACGAACCCCACGAGGAGCGACCATGCCGCCCGACCACAACCTCGACGACTACGTGGACCCCTACGCCGACCCGGCCGCCCGCGGCCACCGGCACGGCCCGCTCAGGGTCGGCCTGGGGGGCCCCGTCGGCTCGGGCAAGACCGCCCTGGCCGCGGCCCTGTGCCGCACCCTGGGCCAGGAGTACGACCTCGCCGTCGTCACCAACGACATCTACACGACCGAGGACGCCGACTTCCTGCGCCGCAACGCCGTGCTCCCCGACGACCGGATCGAGGCGGTGCAGACCGGCTGCTGCCCGCACACCGCCATCCGCGACGACATCACGGCCAACCTCGACGCCGTCGAGCTGCTGGAGTCCCGGCACCCCGGGCTCGAGCTCGTCCTGGTCGAGTCCGGCGGCGACAACCTGACCGCGTCGTTCAGCTACGGCCTGGTCGACGTGCAGATCTTCGTCGTCGACGTCGCCGGCGGCGACAAGGTCCCGCGCAAGGGCGGCCCCGGCGTCACCGCCTCCGACCTCCTGGTGGTCAACAAGACCGACCTGGCGCCGTTGGTCGGGGCGGACCTGGACGTCATGCGCCGCGACTCCGCAGCGGTGCGCGGCGGCAAGCCCACGTTCCTGATCTCCCTGCGCGACGACCCGGCGGCCACCGAGGTCGCCGCCTGGGTGCGCGAGCAGGTGCGGGCCCGGGCCGTCCAGCACGCGTGAGGACCCTCGTCGAGGTGGTGGCCCGGGCCGGTCCGGGTGGGCGCACGGTGCTGCCGGTCGTCCGGGCCAGCGGCCAGCTCGCCGTCCGGCGCACCGGGCCGACGACCGTGCACCTGGTCGCCACGGCGTTCGGACCGCTGGGCGGCGACGACGCCGAGATCCGGCTGGTCGTGGAGGCCGGCGCCCGCCTGGCGGTGCGCACCGTCGCGGCGGCCGTCGTCCTCCCCGCCCGCGGGGAGTCGCCGCCGTCGGAGCAGCGGGTGCGCGCGGAGGTGGCTGGTCGGCTGGACCTGCGGCCCGAGCCCACGGTGGTCACCGCCGGTGCCCACCACCGGGCCCTGCTGCACGCCCTGCTCGACGAGGACGCCGAGCTGACCGCCACCGAGCAGGTCCAGCTCGGCCGCACCGGCGAGCAGCCGGGCCGCTGGACCGGCACCACCCGGGTCGAGCGGTCCGGCGTCCCCGTGCTGCACACCACCGTCGGCCTCGGCCCGGGTGCCGCGGCCTGGCTGCCGCCGGTCGCACCCCGCGCCTACGCCAGCACCGTGCACCTGGGCGCAGCTGCCGACCGGGCCACCGCCGAGGACGCCGTCCGGCTGCCGCTGGAGCGTGGTTGGGTGGCCACGGCCTGGGGTGACCGGCTCACGCCCACCCTGGCCCGGCTCGCCCCGCTGGAGGGCGGCGCACCGCTCGAGGAGGCCCTGCCGTGATCGTCCGCGCCCGCCGCGTCGTGCTGCCTGAGGGAGAGCGGCCCGCGGCCGTCCACGTCGAGGGCGGCCGCATCGTCGCCGTCACCGCCTTCGACGACGCACCCGACGACGCGCTCACCCTGGCCGACGACGAGGTGCTGCTGCCCGGGTTGGTCGACAGCCACGTGCACGTCAACGAGCCAGGCCGCACCGAGTGGGAGGGCTTCGCCAGCGCGACCCGGGCGGCCGCGGCCGGGGGCATCACCACGATCGTGGACATGCCGCTGAACTCGATCCCGCCGACGACCACCCGAGAAGGGCTCGAGGTCAAGCGGGCGGTCGCGGCCGGGCAGGTGTCGGTCGACGTCGCCTTCTGGGGTGGCGCCGTCCCCGGCAACGTCGGCGAGCTGCGGCCGATGCTCGAGGCCGGCGTGGTGGGTGTCAAGTGCTTCCTGCTCGACAGCGGGGTGCCCGAGTTCCCCCCGCTGGACGACGCCGGACTCCGTGCTGCGCTGACCGAGCTGGCCGCCGTCGACGGCCTGCTCATCGCGCACTGCGAGGACGAGGAGACCATCGCGGCGGCGCCCGAGCCGACCGGCCAGAGCTACGCCGGCTTCCTGGCTTCCCGTCCACCGGCGGCCGAGGAGACCGCCATCGCCCGGCTGGTCGCGGCGGCGGCCGATACCGGCGCCCGGGTGCACGTGGTGCACCTGGCCGACGCCGGCGCGCTCCCGCTGCTGCGCCGGGCCCGGGCCGACGGCGTCCGCATCACCGTCGAGACCTGCCCGCACTACCTGACCTTCGCCGCGGGCGACGTGCCCGACGGCGACACCGCCTACAAGTGCTGCCCGCCCATCCGGGAGGCATCGCACCGGGAAGCCCTCTGGCAGGCGCTCGCCGACGGCGACGTCGACCTGGTGGTCAGCGACCACTCGCCGTGCACCCCCGCGCTGAAGCGGCTGGACGTCGGCGACTTCGGGCTGGCCTGGGGTGGCATCGCCGGCCTGCAGGTCACCCTGCCCGCGGTCTGGACCGGTGCCCGGTCGCGGGGCATGCCGCTCGCCCGGGTGGTCGAGCTGATGTCCACCGCGCCGGCGGCGCTCGCCGGGCTGTCGGCCAAGGGCGGGATCGCCGTCGGCAAGGACGCCGACCTGGTCGCCTTCGCCCCCGACGCCACGGCCACCGTGGGCCGGCTCGAGCACAAGAACCCGGTCACGCCCTACGCCGGCCGCGAGCTCACGGGGGTCGTCCGCACCGTCTGGCTGCGCGGCGAGGTGCTCGACGGCGGCCACCCACGGGGACGACTGCTCACCCGGGACGGTTCTGCGACAGTGGGCCGGTGAGCGCCCCGGACTGGACCCAGCTGCCCGACCTCGCCAACCGCGCCCAGGGCGGTGCGGTGGTCGCCGCGAACGACGAGTTCTTCGCCGCCCGGGAGAACCTGGTGCTGCCGTGGCCGGCCGTCGCCCGGCCGGACTTCGGGCACAAGGGCAAGGAGTACGACGGCTGGGAGACCCGCCGCCGCCGCGAGGCCGGCGAGGACTGGGCGATCGTGCGGCTCGGCATGCCCGGCGTGGTCGCCGGCGTCGTGGTCGACACCGCGTACTTCCTGGGCAACTACCCGCCGCAGGCCTCGGTCCAGGCCGTGGCGGTCGAGGGTCACCCGTCGGTCGAGGAGCTCGTCGCGGCCGACTGGCAGCCGCTGCTGGACCGGGTCGACCTCGCCGGGGGCACCGCGAACGCCTTCGCCGTCCCACCGGGACGCCGCGTCACCCACGTGCGGCTGACCATCCACCCCGACGGCGGGGTGGCCCGGTTCCGCGTGCACGGCACCGCCGTCCCCGATCCCCGCTTCCTCGACGCCGGTCCGTTCGACCTGGCCGCGCTGGAGAACGGCGGCCGGGTCACCGCGGTCAGCAACGCCTTCTACGGCAGCCCGCACCAGCTGCTGGGCCGTGGCGACGCCGCGAACATGGGCGGGGGCTGGGAGAACGCCCGGCGGCGCGACGGCGGCAACGACTGGGTCGACGTGCAGCTGGCCTGCGAGGGCGTGGTCGCCCTCGCCGAGCTGGACACCTCGTGGTTCCTGGGCAACGCGCCCGGGGCGGCCGCCCTCACCGGGCGCACCGCCGACGGCGCGGAGGTCGAGCTGCTGCCCCGCACCCCGCTGCAGCCCGATACCCGGCACCGGTTCCTGGTGCCGGGCGCGCCCGGGGTGGTCTCCGTCCGGCTGGACGTCTACCCGGACGGCGGCATGGCCCGCCTTCGGCTGTGGGGCCGGGCCACGGACGCCGGGCGGAGCGCGCTGCGCCGCGCCCTCGGCGATGACCGGGCGGAACCTGCCGGCCCCCGTTAGGTTCTGGGCCGACGCACAGGGAACACCCATGTGCACCCGGCCGAGGAGACTCCGTGAACCGCACCCGCCGCACCCTGCTCGGTCTCGCCGCCGCCACCCTGCTCCCGCTCGGCCTCGCCTCCTGCGGCGCCGGCTCGGTCGACTCCGACGACGTCGAGGACCAGGCGGAGACCCAGCTGCAGCAGCAGACGGGCGCCGACGTCCGTCCCGACGTCGACTGCGAGGACGACCTCCCGGCCGAGGAGGGCGCGACCATCACCTGCGCCCTCACCGCCGACGGACTCGACGGCACCTACGACGTCACCGTGACGACCACGTCCGTCGACGGCGACACCGCCAACTTCGACGTCCAGGTCGCCGACACCCCCCGCTGACCCGGCAGAGCGCGCGGGCCAGGATGGTGTGGTGCACGACACCGCCGACCTCCTGGTCCACGACGCCGAGCTCGTCGCCACCGTCGACGCCACCCGCCGCGAACTGCCCGGCGGCTGGGTGGCCGTCACCGGCGGGGTGGTCAGCGGGGTGGGCGGGTCGACCGACCCGCAGCCCGCGGCCGCCCGCCGGGTCGACGCGCGCGGGTGCCTGGTCACCCCGGGCCTGGTCAACACCCACCACCACCTGTACCAGAACCTCACCCGCGCCTACACCCCCGCGCTGACCGGTGGGCTGTTCGAGTGGCTGACCACGCTGTACCCCCGGTGGGCGCGCCTCGACGAGGAGGCGGCGTACACCAGCGCGTTCGTCGGGCTGGTCGAGCTGGCGCTGGGCGGGTGCACCACCTCGACCGACCACTCCTACGTGCACCCCGCCGGTGGCGGTGACCTGATCACCGCCGAGGTGACGGCCGCACGCGAGCTGGGGGTGCGCTTCCACCCCACCCGGGGCTCGATGTCGCTGTCGGTCAAGGACGGCGGGCTGCCCCCGGACTCGGTCGTGCAGGAGGACGACGAGATCCTGGCCGACTCGGAGCGGCTGGTCGCCCTGCACCACGACCGGTCACCGCACGCCATGACCCGGATCGCGCTGGCCCCGTGCTCGCCGTTCTCGGTGTCCACCGCGCTGATGCGGGCCACGGCCGAGCTGGCCGAGCGGCTCGACGTCCGGCTGCACACGCACCTGGCCGAGACGCAGGACGAGGACGCGTTCTGCCTGGAGACCTTCGGCCGGCGTCCGGTGGACTACCTCGAGGACGTCGGCTGGTTGACCGACCGCTCCTGGCTGGCGCACGTGGTGTGGCCGTCGGCGACCGAGATCACCCGGCTCGGTGCGGCCGGCACCGGGGCGGCGCACTGCCCGTCGTCCAACATGATCCTGGGTTCGGGGCTGTCCCCGGTGGTCGAGCTGCGCGCCGCCGGGGCGCCGGTCGGGCTGGGCGTCGACGGGTCGGCGTCCGCGGACTCCGCGTCGCTGTGGCTCGAGGCCCGCACGGCGATGCTGCAGGCCAAGCTCCGGCTGGGGGCGGCCGCGATGGGCGCCCGGGACGCGCTCGAGATCGCCACCCGGGGCGGCGCCGCCTGCCTGGGCCGGGCCGGCGAGATCGGTGAGCTGACCGTCGGCGCCTGCGGTGACCTGGTGGTCTGGCCGCTGGACGGCGTCCGGTTCGCCGGTGCGCTGAGCGACCCGGTGGAGGCGTGGCTGCGCTGCGGGCCGGTGTCGGCACGGCACACCGTCGTCGCCGGGGAGTTCGTGGTCGAGGACGGCGTCCCGGTGCACCCCGGCCTGGACGACCAGCTCGCCGTGCACCGCCGGGTCTCAGCCCGTCTGCAGAGCTGAGAATCCTCGGTTCCGAGGAGGTTCTCCAGCGACAGGAAAGCAGAAACCTCCCTCAGATCGGAGATTTTTGAGGTTTGTCCCCCTCCGGAACCTCTGCCATGACGTAGTTTCTTCGCGTGGGTCGTCTTGTGCGCATCGGAGACATCAGTCGGGAGTTCGGTCTGTCGCTCTCCCAGATCCGCCAGCTGGCGGACTCGGGGGCGTTGCCTGCCGAACGCTCGCCCGGTGGCCACCGTGTCTTCGACCCCGGTGCGGTGAGAAGTGCCCTCGCGCGGACCTCCATGCAGATCCCCGCCGACGCGAGATGGTCGACACCGACGTGGATCCGTGAGGTCGCGATCCCCGGCCTGCGTGAGGACGCGGTCTGGCGTGAGTTCGCCACGGATGCCCAGGACCAGCTCGGTACCGAGGCCAGGTCCATCGTCAGCTACGCCTTCACCGAGATGCTCAACAATGCGCTGGACCATTCGCAGGGGAGCCGGGTCTCGGTGTCCGCCTGGCTGGGTCGTGTCGAGTCACGGTTCGAGATCCGGGACGACGGTCGCGGTGCGTTGTCGCACATCCGAGACGTCTTCGGCCTCGACGATCTGTACGACGCCTTGGCCGAGCTGACCAAAGGCAAGACGACGACGGACCCGGAGCGGCACACGGGCGAGGGCATCTTCTTCACCTCGAAGGCGGTCGACATCTTCACGTTGGAATCGGAGGGGATTGCCTGGACCGTCGACAACGTCCGGCAGGACCAGGCCGTCGGCCTGAGCGACGTGGCGGTCGGTACACGCATCAGGTGGGAACTGGACCCGTCAACGACCAGGGCGCTCATCGACGTGTTCAAGGAGTACACCGACGACGACCACGTCTTCAGCACGACGAGGACGACGGTCCGTCTGTTCGGGTTCGGGGTCCGCTTCGTGAGCCGATCCGAGGCCAAACGACTCCTGCGGGGGCTGGAGCAGTTCTCACGCGTCAGGGTCGACTTCACCGGCGTCGAGGAGGTGGGTCAGGGGTTCGTGGACGAGGTCTTCCGGGTCTGGCCGGCGCAGAACGACGGGATCGTGATGGAACCCGTAGGCATGGAGGGCCCGGTCGAGTTCATGGTCCGCCGTGGGCTGCCCCCGTCCCGCAGGTCGGGTGCACAGGAGACATAGTCGTCCCTGGCGCAAAGCCACGGGATCACCAGCCCAGCAGTTCGGTCGATCATCCCGTCTGCAGGGCTGAGGCCAGCACCTCGATCTCCGACTCGGTCACGTCCAGGTGCGGCGAGACCCGCAGCACGGGCACCCGCATCTCGCCGGGCGCCCGGGCGGGCAGGCACAGCGTGGTGACGATGCCGTGCTCGGCGCGCAGCCGGGCGTGGGTGTCCTCGACGTCCGGGCCGGTCAGGGTGGTGGCCGCGGTCGGCTCGCCCACGGGCTCGACGACCTGCCAGCCGGGCACCGCCGCCAGCCGCTCGCGCACGGCCCGCCCGATGCCGGCCAACCGCTCTCGCACCGCGACCGGGCCGGCGGCCAGGTGCTCGCCGATCGCCAGGGTCAGCCCGACCCGGCCGGCGACGTGCGCGTCGTGCGTCTCGAAGGACAGCGCGTCGGCTGGGTCGCCCTGCACCGGGGTGAACTGTGCCCGGAACGCCGGCCGGGTGACCAGGAACCCCACCCCGCGCGGGCCGGCCAGCCACTTGCGCGAGGTGCCGTACACGGCGTCGGCCGGGATGTCGCAGTCGACCTGGCCCAGCCCCTGGGCGACGTCCACGACCAGCGGCACCCCGGTGGCCCGGCACAGCCGGGACACCTCGACCCACGGCTGGACGACGGCGCGGTGGCTGGCCACCACGGTCAGGTGCACCGCGGCCGGCGGGTCCGAGCGCAGCAGCCGGCCCAGCGCCTCGACGTCCACCCGGCCCAGGTCGTCGGCGGCCAGCACGACCGGCTCGAGGCCGTGGTGGGCCAGCGCGGCGAGGTTGGGGTGGTACTCGCCGGGTGCGACGGCGACCCGGGAACCGGCGGGCAGCCGCCAGGCGTCGAGCAGGACCCGGACCGACGCCGACGCGCTCTCGGTGAACGAGACGTCGGCCGCGGCCATGCCGACCAGCCCGGCGAGCACCGACCTGCCCTGCTGCATCAGCAGCTCGGCGGACTCCTCGGCCACGTAACCGCCGACCTCGGCCTCGTGCCGCGCGTGGTGGGCGACGGCGTCGAGCACCTTGACCGACTGCCGGCTGCACGCCGCGGAGTCCAGGTGCACGCCGGCCGGTCGGGGCCGTGCGGCCCGCCAGGCAGCGCCGAGCTCGGAGTGGGGAAGGGTCACCCGCTCATCCTCCTGCACCCGGCATGGGAGCCCATGCACCCGGTCATGGGCCCCGGAGGTGGGGGCATGGGCTCCCATGCCGGAGTGAGGCGCGGCTCAGACCGGCGTGGCGAGGGTGAGGGCGAAGTCGCCGTCCTCGTCGGTCCAGCACTCCGCCACCCGCAGGCCCGCAGCAGCCAGCTCGGCGGCGACTCCCTCGACGGTGAACTTGGTCGACACCTCGGTGCGCAGGTCCTCGCCGGCGGCGAAGGGGACGTCGAGGTCCAGCGCGCCGATGTGCACGACCTGGTCGCGGGCCGAGCGCAGCCGCATCTCGATCCAGGAGTTCTCGGCGTCCCACACCGCCACGTGCTCGAACGCGGCGAGGTCGGCGTCGGCGTCCAGCTCGCGGTTGACCACGGCCAGCACGTTCTCGTTGAACGCCGCGGTGACCCCGGCGGCGTCGTCGTAGGCGGCCACCAGCCGGTCGGTGTCCTTCACCAGGTCGGTGCCCAGCAGGAACCAGTCGCCCGGGTCGAGCATCGCGCCGACGTCGGCGAGGAACGCCGCCCGCGGCCCGGGCTCCAGGTTGCCGATCGTCGAGCCCAGGAACGCCACCAGCCGCACGCCCTCGCGGGGCAGCTTGCCCAGGTGCACGGTGAAGTCGCCGACCGCGGCGTCGACGGCGAGGCCCGGGAACTGCTCGCCGATCACCTCGCCGGCGTGCCGCAGCACGGTGGGGTCGACGTCGAAGGGCACGAAGCGGCGCAGCGTGCCGGCGGTGGTGAGCGACTCGAGCAGCAACCGGGTCTTCTCCGACGTCCCGCTGCCCAGCTCGACGAGGGTGTCGGCCCCGGACAGGACGGCGACCTCGTCGGCGTGCTCGACGAGGATCGACCGCTCGGCCCGGGTCGGGTAGTACTCGGGCAGCCGGGTGATCTCGTCGAACAGCTCGCTGCCCCGGGCGTCGTAGAACCAGGTCGGCGGCAGGGTCTTCGGGGTCGCGGTGAGGCCGGCCTGCACGTCGGCGCGCAGGGCGGCGCCGGCGTCGACGGGGCCGAGGTGGTCGGTGAGGGTGAAGGTCACAGCTGCTCCAGGGTGGTGCCGTCGGGGGTGACCTGCACCAGGTGCCGGTCGGGGACGTCGGTCCAGCGGGGGTCGTCGTCGTAGGGCTCGCTGGCCAGCACGGTGCCCTCGGGGGTCTCGAGCACCGAGAGGGTGTCGCCCCAGGTGGTGGCCAGCAGGCGGGTGCCGTCGGCGGCCAGCATGTTGAGCCGGGCGCCGGGGTCGCGCCCGCCGACCTCGCGGACCACCTCGCCCAGGGCATCGACCCCGGTGGCGAACACCAGGGAGGCCAGCTGGGCGCTGTCGCAGACGCTCTCGGCGGCCACCGCGGCGGCCGGGGGCAGCACGGCGCGGTCGACCCGGCCGTTGTGCGAGATCAGCCACCGGCCGTCGGTGAACGGCGCGGCCGCGGACTCGTCGATCGGCATGCCGGCGGTGGCGGACCGGACGGCGGCCAGCACGCAGGACGACGCCACGGCCGGGGCGACCGACGCGAAGGACGCCGACCCCCACAGCGGGGACGCCGACCGCCACCTCGCCGGCTCGGCGACCTCGGGGGCCCACCAGCCCACGCCCCAGCCGTCGGCGTTCACCGTGCCGTGCCGCTGCCGGCGGGGGGCGTAGGACTGCACGAGCAGCGAGGACGGCGGCGCGAGCACCAGCGAGGCCAGGCTGCGGGCGCGACCCAGGTAGGCGAGGTGCCTACACATCCCAGGCCAGCCGGACGCCGCTGAAGACCTGCCGCCGCTGCGGGTGGTCCCAGTTGCGGAAGCTCGGCCGCAGGATCGAGGGGCCGACCGACCAGGCCCCGCCGCGCAGGACCTTGTAGTCGCCGCCGAAGAACGGGGCGGAGTAGTCGGCGTAGAGCATCGGGGTGAAGCCCGGCCACGCGGTGAAGTCCGAGGACGTCCACTCCCAGACCCCGCCCAGCAGCTGCTCGACCCCGTAGGCCGAGGCGCCGGCGGGGTACGCGCCGACCGGGGCCGGCCGCAGCGACGTGCCGCCCAGGTCGGTGAGCTCGGCGGTGGGCTCGGTGTCACCCCAGGGGTGGCGGCGGCGCCGGCCGGCTGCGGGGTCCCAGGCCGCGGCCTTCTCCCACTCGACCTCGGTGGGCAGCCGCGCGCCGGCCCAGCGGGCGTAGGCGTCGGCCTCGAACCAGCTGATGTGCTGGACGGGCTCGTCGGCGGGCACCTCCTCGACCACGCCGAACCGGGTGCGTGTGCCGTCGCCGTGCCAGCCCATCGGGTGCTCGAGACCCATGTCGGTGCGCACCTGCCAGCCCCGCGTCGTCCACAGGTCGGGGCGGGCGTAGCCGCCGTCGCCGACGAACTGCGCGTACTCGGCGGTCGTCACCGGCACCCGCCCGATCGCGAAGGCCGCGACGTCGACGGTGTGCGCGGGCCGCTCGTTGTCCAGGCTGAACGGCTCGGCGGTGCCGTCGACGCCGATCTGGACCGGCCCGCCGGGGACCAGCACCCGTGTGCCGGCGACACCGGGCCGCCCCGGGGGCAGCGGGGTGCCGGTGCCGAGCAGGGCCGGGCCCGAGCGCAGCTGCAGGGTCTGCAGCATCGTCTCGTCGTGCTGCTGCTCGTGGCTGACCACCATCGCCACCTCGAACGCGTCGGCGTCGGCCACCCGGTCGAGCACCCGGGCGCGGACCTCGCCCACGTACCGGCGGGCCTCGACCGGCGGCAGCAGGGGGAGCTCGGCCCGCACCGCGCGGGGGTGGGTGAAGGCGTCGTAGAGCTGCTCGACGTCGGGCGGCAGGATGCCGCACCGGCCGGCCTGGCCACCGCGCAGCAGCCAGAGGTCCTCCTGCTGGCCGATGTGCGCGAGGTCCCAGACCAGCGGGCTCATCAGCGGGTCGTGCTGGCGGAGCAGCTCGGGCTCGTCGAGGTCGGTCAGGTGCAGCGTGCGCTCGCGGGCGGCCGCGAGGTCGCGGACGACGGTGTCGATGCTGCTGCTGATGTCGGTCATGCCGGTTCCTCCTTCGTGGCCGCGAGCAGGGCGGCCTTGGGGCCCGACGTGCGGGCCGTGGTCAGGACGGCGTCGCCGGGGCTGCGGCCGGCCGCGACGAGCTCGGCCAGGGCGTGCACCTCGGGGCGCAGGGCTGGGGGGACGAGGTCGGCGACGGCCTCGAGGCAGGCCCGGGCGGCGGCGTGCAGCTGCGTGTCGGCGAGGCCGTGCCGGGCGGCGTCGGTCCAGCGGCCGACGACGGGCAGGCACGCCTCCGCCGCGAGGTCGGCGGCGACCGGGTCGTCGAGCAGGGTGGCGGTGACCGCGGCCAGCGCCGGCCACCACGGCTCGGGGGCGGCGTCCAGGTAGCGGATCTCCAGGAACCCGCGCGGCCGGACCGGCGGGAACAGCGTGGTCAGGTGGTAGTCGAGGTCGCCGGTGGTGGGACGGCGACCGCCCAGCAGGGTGCGGCCCGCGGCCCAGTCGGCGAACGGCACCCGGCCGGCCACCGGCTCGGCGCCGCCGTCGTCGGTCCAGCGCACCAGCATCACCGGCGCGGCGAGGGCGTAGTCGGCCCACTCCTCGGCCGGGTCGCGCCGGCCCAGCAGCGGGCCGCAGCGGGCCTGGTCCAGGTCGCCCCACACCTGCTGCCGGGTGGAGGCCCAGCCGGTCTCGCGACCGGCCAGCAGGGGCGAGGACGCCGAGACGGCGACCAGCACCGGGCCCAGCGCGTGCACCAGCGCCACGCGGTCGCGGTGCGCCGACGCGGGCCCGGCCTCGAGGTTGACCTGCAGGGACGCCGTCGAGGTCATCATCGCCGCACCCGCCCCGGGGCAGCCGATGGCCGCGAAGTGCTGCTCCATCGCCAGGTAGCGGGGGCCGGGGCTGACCCGCCCGGTCGGTCGCAGCGGGTCCGTGCCCAGCGCGGCCAGGCCCAGGCCCTCGGCGGCCAGGGCGGACCGGACGACGGCGGTGTCGGCGCGCAGCCGGGCCACGGCGTCCGCCACCCCGGGTGCGGGTGGGCCGGACAGCTCGACCTGCCCACCGGGCTCCAGCGTCACCCGGCTGCGCCCGGGGAGCGGCGGCAGGGCGTCGACCACGGCGGTGATGCGCGCCCAGGGCACCCGGGCGGCCGGTGACCGCAGGTCGACCAGGTGCGCCTCGAGCTCCAGGCCGACCGGGCCGGGCTCGGCCGGCGTGAGCGCGGTGGCCTGCACGTGGGCACGGGCGTCCTCGACGCCGTCCAGCTGGTGCACGGCCTGCTCGTCCACGAACACGGGTGCGGTCACCCCCTCCAGGTCCGGACCGGTCGACGACGACCGCGGGTCGGTGCGGGGGCGACCTGCGCGGGGCGGGCCGTCCTCGCTCTCCAGGGTGCACGCGGCAGGGGACCTCGGCAACCGCGCAGGTGAGTTGTCACCCGATGGCCATCCGCGGGCGGAGGATGGGGCCGTGACCGCACCGCGCGACCGGGACGCCGAGGGGCGGGCCCGCAACGCCCGCCCACGGGACGGGCTGGGCCGTCCGCTGCCGCACGGGGCGCCCGGCGTCGAGCGCGCGCCGGAGGGCGTCGTCCGCACCCCGGAGGAGACCCTCGACGAGGCCCAGCGGTTGCTGGACGCCGGCCGTCCCTTCCACGCCCACGAGGTGCTCGAGGACGCCTGGAAGACCGGGCCCGCCGACCAGCGCGAGCTGTGGCGCGGACTGGCCCAGGTCGCCGTCGGCCTCACCCACGCGGCGCGCGGCAACGCGGCCGGGGCCCGCACGCTGCTGGACCGGGGTGCCGGGCACGTGGCCGCGGCGGCGGACGTGGCGGCCGGCCTGGGGGTGGACGGCGAGGTGCTGGCCCGGTGGGCGCGGGCGGTCGACGTCACGGCGCCGGCGGAGCCGCCCCGCCTGCGGTGAGGGGTCAGGCGGGCGCGGGGACGGGCGCGGGCTGGCCGGCCGAGCGGTGCCGGCGGACCACCTTGACCGCGATCACCGCGGCGACGACCAGGCCGACCACCAGCGGCACGGTGGCGTAGAGGTCGGGGTCCAGCGGCGGGACCAGCGACGCGGCGGAGCGCCCGCTGACCACGAGCACGCTGGCCCACGCCGTCGCGCCGACCAGCTGGGCGACGGCGAAGCGTCGGTAGGACACCCCTGCGGCCGCGGCCGCCCGGGGGGTGAGCGTGCGGGTGCCGGCCACGCACTGGGCCACCGCCACGACGACCAGCGGGTGCCGGCGGAGGCCCGCGAACACCCTGGTGAGCAGCGTGCGGAGCCGGCCCTGCACCTTCGCCGGGGCGTCGGTGTGCCGGCCCCGCCACCACGACAGGTGGGCGCCGGCCACGGTCGCGGCGGTGACGACGGCGATCACCAGCGGCAGCGGGAGCCCGCGGTTGACCGACAGCCAGCCGGCGGCCAGCGCGGCGGTGCTGCCGGGCAGCAGCATGCCGGCCAGCAGGCCGGACTCGGCGACCAGCACGACGGCGATCACGGCCAGACCGGTGCCCCGCGGGGTGCTGAGCAGGGCCTGCAGGATCTCGTCCACGGCCCGCCCATGCCCGCGCAGCAAGATCGTGTAACGCGCAACTAGTCCTGCGCTGCGGGTCCCAGCGCCGCCACGGCCCGGCGGAGGAACCGGGCGACCACGGCGACGTCGTCCGGGCTCATGTCGGCGAGGACGGCCCCGACGTCGTCGGCCATCGGGGTGAAGAACTCGCGCGCGAGCTCGCGGGCGCGGTCCTGCACCCGCAGCACGACCTGGCGCCGGTCGGTGGTGCTGCGCTCGCGGACCAGGTGGCCGGCCCGCTCCAGCCGGTCGACGAGCGCCGTGGTGGCGGCCGAGGACAGCCGCAGCTCGGTGGCCAGCCGCCCCGGGGTCATCTCCACCCCGCCCATCGCCGCCCCGACGACGACGGCCAGCGCGTCGAGGTCGGTGCGGTGCAGGTCGTGGGTCTCGCCGAAGACGGCGGCCGTGCGGTTGCTGACCACGGACACCTCGCGCAGCAGCAGCACGACCTCGCGCTCGACCGCGTCCACCGTCACCTCCGACCGCACGTTTGCCCTGGATGCTTCGACGGTAGAGAGACCTCGTCGTCGAGAGGTCGCACCGTCGAGGTGCAGGAGGAGCAGATCATGACCAGCACGCGTGTGCACACCCCGTCCCGGCAGGAGGCCCCGGGCGCCCTGCGGTCGGACACCACCCGGGTGGTGGCGGTGGTGGTGGCCGCCGTCGCCCAGGTGGTGGGGAGCCCGCTGGGCAGTGCGCTGTCCGGCCGCAGCGTCGGTGACGTCAGCGACGGCGCCCGCTCGCTGGTCACCCCGGCCGGCTACGCGTTCAGCATCTGGGGCCTGATCTTCCTCGGCTCGCTGGCCTGGGCCGTCTACCAGGCGCTCCCCGCCCAGCGCTCGCGGCTGGTGCACCGGGCGACCGGCTGGCCGCTGGCCGCCGCGTTCGCCGGCAACGCCGTCTGGGAGACCGTCTACCCCTTCGGCGGCGCGTGGCAGTACGTCACCCAGGTGCTGATCTTCGGCATCACCGCGGCCGCGGCGGTCGGGTTCGCCCGGCTGCAGCGCGACGACGTGCGCGGTGACCTGCGTGGCTGGGCCCGGGCGCTGCCGGCGGCCACCGCCGGCCTGCTGCTGGGCTGGGTGACCGTGGCTCCCGTGGCCCAGGTCGGCAACACCGGCGTGGCCCTGGGCGCCGACCCCGCCACCACCTCGTCGGAGGTGTGGGCGGTGGTCGCGATGGTGGCCGTCGCGGTGGTCGGGGCGTTCGTCGTGCTGAGCTCGCGGGTCGCCGCCGGTCCGTTCGCCGCGGCCGTGGTCTGGGGCCTGGTCGCGATCGCCGTCGCCGGTGGACCGCTGCCGGTCACCGTCGCCGCGCTGGGAGCCGCCGCCGTCGTCCTCGTGTCCCTGGTGGTGCGGGCGTCGTCGTCCCGGACCAGCACCGGGTCCGTCCTCCTCGGCTGAGTCGGACCTGCCGGGTCGCCGTCAGCGGGCGAGCAGGACGGCGACCCAGCCGACGAGCACGATCGCGACCGGGATCAGGTAGAAGCCGACGGCGGCCCAGCGGGGGGTGCGGACGAGGGGTTCGCCGGTGCGGGGGTCGCGCACCTCCTGGGAACGCCGGCTGACCATGTAGGCGGGCGGGACGCCGAGGGCCACCCCGGTGGCCAGCCAGAGCCAGCCGGACCTGCCCCAGTAGGGCTCGCCGAGCAGGACGGCGAAGGCGCCCTGGCCGATGAGCCACCCGGCAGCCGCGGCCAGCACCAGGGTGGTCGTCGTCCACCACCACGGCGGCTTGCGGTGCTCGTCGGTGAGGCTGCGGGCGTAGTCGCGGGGGGACCCGAAGGCGTCGGCGGGGTCCTCGCCGGTGTCGGCCACGTGGCTCTCGACCTCGGCGACGATCTCGCCGATGCGGTCGGCCGGGACCTCCTGCAGCCGCAGGTGCAGCACGAGGGCCTCGCGGTACTCGGTGATCGTCTCGGGGCTGGTCATCGCGTGCTCCTCGGGTCCGGGAGCAGGCCGCGGGCCTGCTCGGTGAAGGTGTGCCAGGCGGCACTGCGGCGGGCGAGCTGGTCGCGGCCGGCGGGCGTCACCGCGAAGAACTTGCGGCCGGGGCCGCCGACGCCCTCGCGCCAGGACGACGTCAGCAGCCCCTCGGCCTCGAGCCGGTTGAGCACCGGGTAGAGGGTGCCGCCCTTGACCGCGCCGAGCCCGCCGGCCTGCAGCTGCTGGGCGACCGCGTAGCCGTAGGTCTCCTCCTCGGCCACCACGGCCAGCACCGCCAGGGGCAGCACCGCCCGCAGCCACTCGGTCGGCAGGTCATCGGTCATGACTAGAAGGTAGTACCTACTAGTCAGCGGCACAAGCTAGTCAGCGAGCCTGAGGGATTCCGGTCACAACGTTCGGCGGCCCAGGGGTGGACCGGACCCCCTCGGCCGGTCAGCATCGACGCCGTGACGACCATCGACACCCCCTCCCCGACGCCCGCGCAGACCCCGCCGGTGCGCGGGCCGGTCACCTCGGCGTCCTACTCGATCACCGTGCGGCTCTCGGCCGACGGCGACCCGGCCAGCATCGGGCGGATCGCCACCGCCGTGGGCTCGGCCGGCGGTGCGGTGACCGCGATCGACGTCGTCGAGTCCCGGTCGGACGGCCTGACCGTCGACGTCACCTGCTCGGCCGCGGACGCCGCCCACTCCGAGGAGGTCGTCGCCGCGCTCGACGCCGTGGACAACGTGCACGTGCGCAAGGTCAGCGACCGCACCTTCCTGCTCCACCTGGGCGGCAAGATCGAGGTCAGCTCGAAGGTCCCGCTGAAGACCCGCGACGACCTCTCGATGGCCTACACGCCCGGGGTCGCCCGGGTCTGCCTGGCGCTGGCCGACCACCCCGAGGACGTCCGCCGGCTGACCATCAAGGGCAACACGGTCGCCGTCGTCACCGACGGGTCCGCCGTGCTCGGCCTGGGCGACATCGGGCCCGGTGCCTCGCTGCCGGTGATGGAGGGCAAGGCAGCGCTGTTCAAGCGGTTCGCCGACATCGACGCCTGGCCGATCTGCCTGGACACCCAGGACGTCGACGAGATCGTGCGGACGGTCGAGCTCATCGCCCCCGGCTTCGGCGGCATCAACCTCGAGGACATCGCCGCGCCGCGGTGCTTCGAGATCGAGGCCCGGTTGCGCGACAAGCTCGACATCCCGGTCTTCCACGACGACCAGCACGGGACGGCGATCGTGGCCCTGGCGGCGCTGCGCAACGCGCTGCGGGTGGTGGACAAGGAGCTGGCCGAGGTCCGGGTGGTCGTCGCCGGCGGCGGCGCAGCGGGGACGGCGATCGTCACCCTGCTGCTGGAGGCCGGTGCCCGGCACGTGCTGGTGTGGGACCGCGAGGGCATCCTCTCCCCGGACGACGACCGGCTCTCGCCGGCGAAGCTGGACCTCGCGCGGCGCACCAACCCCGCGTGCGTGCGGGGCGAGCTGCCCGACGCCCTGGTCGGCGCCGACGTCTTCATCGGCGTGAGCGCCGGCAACGTCCTGCCGGTCGAGGCGCTGCAGCACATGGCCGAGCGCTCGATCGTGTTCCCCATGGCCAACCCGACCCCGGAGGTCGACCCGATCCGGGCGCGGGCGCACTGCGCGGTCGTGGCGTCGGGCCGGTCGGACCTGCCCAACCAGATCAACAACGTGCTGGCCTTCCCGGGGGTGTTCCGGGGCCTGCTGGACGCCCGCGCGACCGAGATCCGCCCCGGGATGCTGCTGGCCGCGGCCGACGCGCTGGCCGCCGTCGTCCGGGACGACCAGCTCAACGCCAACTACATCATCCCGAGCGTGTTCGACGCCGCAGCCACCGAAGCGGTGGCCAAGGCCGTGGAGCAGACGGCCCGGCAGATCCCGGGCGCGACCGTGGACCTCGACGAGGACGGCCTCCCGGTGTGATCTAAGGTGAGGCTCACCTAACGCACAGGAGGCTCACCGTGGCACGCCGCACCGCACCGCTCGCCCTGCTCGCCGTCGGGGCCCTGCTGGCCGGTTGCGGCAGCGACGTCGCCGCCCCCGCGGCGGCCGACGACGCGACGACCCGGTCGGTGGTGCACGCGATGGGCACCACGGAGATCACCGGCGAGCCCGAGCGCGTGGTCGTCCTCGACTCCGGCGAGCTGGACGCCGTCACCGCGCTGGGCGTCGTGCCGGTCGGGACCGTCGAGACCGAGGGGCTGCTCGAGGAGCTGGCCACCGCGCACGGGTTCGACGCCGCCGACGTGCAGGTCGTCGGGTCCATCGCCGAGCCCGACCTCGAGGCGGTGGCCGCGCTGCAGCCGGACCTGATCCTCACCAACACGGTGCGGCACGAGGCGATCTACGACCAGCTGTCCGCGCTGGCGCCGACGGTGATGGCCGCGGACCTCGGCGCGGTGTGGCAGGAGAACTTCCTGCTCGACGCCGAGGCACTGGGCATGACCGACCAGGCGGAGGCGATGCTGGCCGACTACGACGACCGGGTCGCCGAGATCGGTGCGGCCTGGGGCGACCCGGCCGGCACCGAGGTCGCCGTCCTGCGGTTCATGGGGGGTGACCAGATCCGGGCCTACGCCCGCGGGTCGTTCATCGGCAGCGTGCTGGAGGACATCGGGTTCACCTGGCCGGCGGCGCTGGACAGCCCGGAGAACCGGGTGGAGCTGACCGCGGAGTCGCTGGACCTGGTCACCTCGGACGTCGTCTTCTGGTCGCCGGGCTTCGGCGACGGCGGGGTGGCGGAGTCGACCTCGCTGATGTCCGGCGAGCTGTGGACGTCGCTGCCCCCGGTGCAGGCCGGTGCGGCGTACGAGATCGACGACAGCCGCTGGTTCCTGGGCCTGGGCCCCACGGGCGCTGACCTCGTGCTGGACGACCTCACCGAGATCGCCGCCTCCCGCTGACGGTCCGATCAGAACAGGCGGTCTGGATCAGCAGTCCCAGGAGCAGCTGAGACGGTAGGTGCCGGGACGTCGTCCGTGAGTACGTAGACGACGTGCGAACCGCGCCGCGGGCCGTTCGGGGCGAAGTCGATCAGTCCTCGCTTGCGCAACCGAGTCAGTCGGTTCCGTGCTGTAGGCACGTCGCAGTCGAGGTAGGCGCGGACGTCCTCGTTGGTGATGCGGTCGTGACGGCGCAGGTGGCGCAAGATCTTGTCGTCGTCCTCGTCGATCGACCTGTTCACGTACGTGACGGCCGAGCGCATACCTGCGATCGTGCTGGCGGCGAGTTCGTACTTCGGTGCAGTTCGCCGAGCCGTTGCGCGTGTGGGTTGCAGAAGCCCCGACCGTTCCATCCGCGTCAGAACGCGTTGGACGTCGGTGCTCGGACGCTGAAGGCGGGCTGAGAGAGCTCCGGCATCGAGTGACTTCGCGTTGCGGAGGGCAGTCAAGATCATGAGGACGTCTACGTCGCCAGTCAGTTCAGGTGGCATGAGATCGCCCCTCAGGAACCGGGCAAACGCCTCGTCGCCTCGGCCGCCGGGCAGTGTGACGCGGAACCGCACACCGTCCTCCAATGTCGGCGGTTCCTTGCCCAGGCGTGCGACCTCACGGAAGGCCCGATCGAACCCCAGGCCGGACATCTCGGCCAGCTTGAGGCGGGCGAGGTTCAGGGTGAGGAGCTCGTTCCGGGGCGAGGCCGCGTCATGCAGAAGACGGTCAACCCTGAGCGTCGGCAGAAGACCCCCTGGGCTGGACACGACCAGCTCGTCGGGTGAGTGGACGATCTCCACCAGCCCTGGCTGCTCCCAGTCGCGGTGAGCGAAGGCGTTGGCGAAGATCTCCCGCAGCGCATCCGGCGGATAGTCGATGAGATCGACCTGCTGGGCGCCGACGCGAATTGTCTGCACTCTTGAGAGGGCGCCGACCAGGGAGATCAACTGATCGAGCAGGGCCACGAGTGAGGGCGCCCGGTCAGTGCCTCGGAGCAGAACCCGAGCTTCGGAGCCCGGGCTCTCTCGTGTCTGGACGTTGACCCCCCACTCCGGGATGGCGTCGCGAAGTGCGTCGGCAGTTCCGAAGAGCAGGACGGCAGCTCTGGTCAGGCGGCCGCCGGTCAGCAAGCCCGTGTTCTTGCAGAACTCGGAGACGTCGTTCTCGGCGGCAGCTGCGAGCTCGTCGTGTCCGTTCAGTCTGAGCAGGGTGGCGGCTCGTTCCATGGCTGCGCGGGAGAGGGCTTCCACGGTCAGGCCGGAGTCTCCGGAGGACCAGTCGTAGCGCTCGCGGACCGTTCTCAATCCTCGGAGCTGCTCTCCACGGAGGGGCATGCACCGGTCGCCCACCCGCGTCTTGTAGACCCCCTGAGTGGTGCCGCAGACACTTGACCCCTGCGGTACCTCCAGTGCGTACACCGTCTTGCCATCCGGCTCTCGGACCGTTGGGCGCACGGTGACGGCTGGCGAAGTGCGCTCGAAGATCGCCTTCACCACCTCGTCCAGAGGGAACCGCCGGACGTCTACGCCACTGATCGCCTCGGACCGGGTAGACGCCTTGTCGCGTACCCCGAGCACGATGACGCCGCCCTCGGCGTTGGCGAAGCAGACAGCAGTCTCGGCCAGGAGCTTGTAGAACGCCTCCTTCGCCTTGCTGACGCCCGATTGCTGGACATCAGGGCAGGCCTTGAAGTCCAGCACCTGTTGCTCGACCTCGTCCGCGGACCAGTTGTCGGCAATCGACAGCAGAGCCGCATCAGCCGTTGCGAGGTGGACGGGCATGAGTGAATGATATGCCATTGATAAGGCGGGCAACGGTTCGCGCTATCAATGAACTGTCATAGGAGGAGCCCGTGCCCGAGTTGCCCGAGGTGGAGGCGTTGGCGGCGTTCCTGCGGGAGAACGCGGTCGGCAAGGTGGTCACCAGGGTCGACCTGGCCGGCATCCAGGCGCTGAAGACGTTCGACCCGCCGTTGTCGTCGCTGGCGGGGCTCGAGGTCACCGGGGCCTCGCGCACCGGGAAGTTCCTCGACCTCGACGTGTCCGGCATCCACCTGGTGGTCCACCTGGCCCGGGCGGGGTGGCTGCACTGGCGGGCCGAGCTGCCCACCGCGCCGCCGAAGCCGGGCAAGGGCCCGCTGGCGGTGCGCGTGCACCTGGACGACGGCGCCGGCTTCGACCTCACCGAGCAGGGCACCCGCAAGGGGTTGGCGGTCTACGTCGTCCGGTCGCCGTCCTCGGAGGTGCCGGGCATCGCCCGGCTGGGTCCCGACGCGCTGGCCGTGGACGCCGAGGCCTTCGCGGCGCTGATGAAGGGTCGGAAGGGCCAGCTCAAGGGTGCCCTGACTGACCAGACGCTGGTCTCGGGCATCGGCAACGCCTACTCCGACGAGATCCTGCACGTGGCGAAGCTGTCGCCGTTCAAGGGCGCGGACAGGCTCACCGACGACGAGTCCCTGCGCCTCTACGACGCGGTGCGGACGACGCTGACCGACGCGTTGGAGCGCCAGGTCGGGCAGCAGGCCGCGAAGCTCAAGGGCGAGAAGCGGGCGAACCTGCGGGTGCACGCCCGCACCGGTCTGCCCTGCCCGGTCTGCGGGGACACCGTGCGCGAGGTCTCGTTCGCCGACACGTCGCTGCAGTACTGCCCGACCTGCCAGACCGGCGGCAAGCCGCTGGCCGACCGCAGGATGTCCAAGCTCCTGCGATAGCTCCCCGACCCCGGGCGAAGGATCCCTTGCACCCCGTCGTGGGGCCAGAAGGGGGTGCGAAGGATCCTTCGCCTCGGGTGGGGGGGTGGGTCAGGCGTCGACGGGCTCGAAGGCGGCGCGGTCGACCTTGCGGTGGTAGTGCGACCCGAGCTTGCCGCCCAGCATCGCGCCGAGCAGCGTGACCACGAGCACCGCGCCCAGGGCGATCAGGCCGGCGGTCGTCGCCGTCCCGGACTCGACCGGCAGAGCCGGCAGGTTGAGCTGGTCGAACACGTTGTACTGCGTGCCCAGCACCAGCCCGGCGAGCGCGGCCAGCACGGTCACGATGACGCCCCACAGCCAGACGCCGAGGCCCTGCTTGGTGCCGTTGAACCGGGCCATGCGGCCGGCCACGTAGCCACCGGCGAGGTAGGCGATGAACAGGACGACGAGCAGGGCGATGGCGGCGCCCAGCCCGATGCCGCTGTCGGCCTGGTCGGCGGCGTCCTGCGCGGTGCCCAGGGTCGAGTAGAGGCCGAAGGCCAGCCCGGCCGCGGACAGGATCGCCAGCAGGATCACGGCGATGCCCACGGCGCTCATCCAGCCGAAGAACGCCGAGCCCATGTGCAGGCCGCCGTAGCGGGCGCGCTGGGCGGCGGCCATCTCCTTCGCGCTGCCGGGCAGGACGGCACCGGTGCGGTCGTCGCGGCCGTCGCCGTCCCGGTCGCGGGGGTCGTGCGTGGTCCGGTCGGCCACGCGGTCTTCCACGCGGTCGCCCGTGCGGTCGTGCACGACCGGGGCGGGCGTGGTGCCGACCCGCTCGTGCTCGGTCATCGGCTCGCGGTTGCCCGGTGCCTGGTTGCCCTGCACGGACGCGGCAGGGGACAGGTTGCCCGGTGCCTGCGAGCCGTACCCCTCGGTGGGGGCCTGCGTGCCGTACGCCGCCGTGGTCGCGGCCTGGTTGCCGTAGCCCTGCGGGGCGGGGGACTGGTTCCCGGGTGCCTGCGGGGCTGCGGCGGGCTGGGCCTCGTGGCGACCGGTGACGGTGCTCGAGCCGGTGTCGGGGGACGTCGTCCCCCGGGTGTCGTCGGCCATCGGGCGACCTCCTGTTGGGTGCCGGGGCCGTGGCGGCCCCGATCAGGTGGTGGTTGCCCGCCGGGGCCGCCGGTCAACCGCGCCGACGCCGGACCGTGATGCTCAGACGACGGCCGACCACCAGTCCGCGGTCGTCGGCGTGCCGTCGGTGAGGTCCAGCCGCTCGCCGGGCCGGGGGACGACGACCTCGACGTCGCCGGCCGCGGCCAGCAGCCGCTCCACCGGCTCGGCCCAGGCGTGGAAGGCCAGGTTGAACGTGGCCCAGTGGATGGGGAGGAAGACCCGTCCGCCCAGGTCGCCGTGTGCGCGCACTGCCTCCTCGGGGTCCATGTGGATGGCCGGCCACTGCTTGCCGTAGGCGCCGACCGGCAGCAGCGTGAGGTCGAATGGGCCGTGCTGGGCGCCGATCGCGGCGAACGCCGGGTGGTAGCCGGTGTCGCCGCCGAAGAACACCCGGTGCCGCGGACCGGCGACGACCCAGGAGGACCAGAGGGTGTCGTCGCGCGAGAGACCGCGACCGGAGAAGTGCCGGGCCTCGGCGCAGGTCAGCGTGAGCTCGCCGACGGTGTGCGAGCCGTCCCAGTCCAGCTCGACGACGCGGTCGGCGGGCACGCCCCAGCCGCGCAGGTGCTCGCCGATGCCCAGCGGGACGACGAACGGCGCGGTCTGCTCGTGGACCAGCCGTCGGATCGTCGGGAGGTCCAGGTGGTCGTAGTGGTCGTGGCTGATCAGTACGGCGTCGACCGGCGGGATGGCCTCGAGCGGGCCGGGCACCGGGTGCAGCCGCTTCGGGCCGACCACCGAGGACGGCGACACCCGCTCGCCCCACACCGGGTCGACCAGCACGCGGGCGCCGTCGACCTCGAGCAGCGCGCTGGCGTGGCCGTACCAGGTGACCGCGAGCTCGGCGGCCTGCACGGGCAGCTGCGGGCTGACCAGCGGCACGGGCCGCGACGGCGCTCCGGAGCGGCGGCTCTGCCGCAGGTCGCGGAACATCTCGGCCCGGTCGCCCTCGATGGCCGTGGTGGGCACGGTGTTGCGGAACTTGCCCTCGGAGAAGTTCGGGGAGCCGGCCACGAGCGGCTGCAGTTTCCGCCGGGAGGCGCCCATCGAGACGGGGACGCCCCAGGCGGCGCGGGCCACGGCGAGCGCGGGGACGGCGAGGGCGGCGGTGAGCGCGGAGCTCCGGACGAGGCGCGAGAGGGACGGCACGCCACCAGTGTGCTCACCGGGGCGGTGCCGTGCCGCGGTCAGCCCGTCGCGCCGGTGGTCCCCGTGGGGGTCGTGGTGCCCGTGCCGGTGGGGCGGGTGGACGTCGTGGTGCCGCCCGCGGTGGTGCTCCCGGGTGCCGTGGTGGTGGTCGGGGTCGTCGTGGTGGGGGTGGTGGTCGACGTGGGCGCCGTCGTCGTCGGCGGGGTCGTCGTCGGCGACGTGGTGGTCGTCGTCGGCGTGGTCGGGGTCGTGGTCGTGGTCGTGGGGGTGCTCGGGGCGGACGTGGCCGACCCGTCGCGACCCGGTGCGGGTGTGGCCGGCGCCGACGAACCGGCGGCGGGGGCGGTGGTCGCCGAGGAGGTGGTGGCGGGTGCCTGGCTGGTCGTCACCGGCGGGGTGGTGCCGGGGCGGGGTGTCGCCGCCGCCGTGGTGCCGACCGCCGTGCCGCCGGTGGGGACCGCCGCCGGGTCCTGGTCCGTCGTCGCCGGTGCGGCCGGCGAGGGGACCGTGGAGGAGGGGGTGGACGCCGCGGTGCTCGCCGCGGGCGAGCCGCTGAACGGGGGGACCACCGCCGGGGGTGCCTCGGCGGCCGGGCTCGAACCGACCGGGGCAGCGGCGGCGAGCAGGGTCAGCCCGCCGACCGCGGCGGCCCCCAGGCCCAGGGCGACCACCGGGGCGGCGACACGCCGTCGCAGCCGGCGGGCCCGGGGCCGGCGGGTGACCCGCACCGGCGGGGCGTGCGGCACCACGGCGGCCGGGGTGATGAGCGGCTGGGGGCCGGTGTGCGCGTGCCGGCCGTAGACCTCGGCGTCGTCGTCCAGCCACGGCTGCAGTGCGTCGTCGTCCGGCATTACCTGTTACCCCCCGTCCTCGGTAACCTCCATGGCACCACAGATGTCGACGGCACGCCCGTTGACCTGCACGTATGTCGCTGTGCGTCCACGATCGGTCACCGACCGGTGGGCGCGGCGGGCCTGCGGCCGCCGTCGGGTGCGCCAGGATCACGGGGACCACCGCGTGGGAGGAGCACTGTGGACGACGTCTCGGCCATCCTGCTGGCCGTCCTCGTGGGCGGGGTGGTCGCCGGAGCGGTGCGGTTGCCCCCGCTGCTGGGCTTCCTGGCCGCCGGGTTCGTGCTGTACCCGCTGGGGGTCCAGGCCCCGCCCGCGCTGGGCACCATCGCCGACCTGGGCGTCACGGTCCTGCTCTTCGGCGTCGGGTTGAAGATCGACCTGCGCTCGCTGGTCCGCCGCGAGGTGTGGCTGACCTCGAGCGTGCACGCCCTGGTCAGCACGGCGGTCACCGCCGGGTTGCTCGGCGTGCTCGCCGTCCTCGGGGTGGGCCTGGCGGCCGACGGCGGCCCGCGCTCGTGGCTGCTCATCGGGTTCGCGCTGTCGTTCTCCAGCACGGTCTTCGTGGTCAAGGTCCTGGAGGAGCGCGGGGCCACCCAGACGCTCACCGGGCGGCTGGCGATCGGCGTGCTCGTCGTGCAGGACCTGTTCGCGGTGGTGTTCCTCGCCGTCGCCGAGGGCACGGTGCCCAGCCCGTGGGCGCTGCTGCTGGTGCTGCTGCTCCCGGCGGCGCCGCTGCTGCGCCGGCTGCTCGGCCGGCTCGGGCACGACGAGGTGCTGCCGCTCTACGGCATCGTGCTGGCGCTGGTGCCCGGCTACGCCCTGTTCGCAGGCCTGGGGGTCAAGGGCGACCTCGGCGCGCTGCTGCTGGGCATGCTGCTGGCCGGGCAACCCCGCTCGGCCGAGCTGGCGAAGTCGCTGTTCTCGATCAAGGACCTGCTGCTGGTCGGCTTCTTCGTCTCGATCGGGCTGGCGGGGCTGCCCACCGGCGGCGAGCTGGTGATCGCCGCGGCCCTGCTGCTGGTGCTGCCGGTGCAGGCGCTGGTCTTCGTCGTCCTGTTCTACCTGGCCCGGCTGCGGCGGCGCACCGCCGTGTTCACGTCGACCGTGCTGACCAACTTCTCCGAGTTCGGGCTGATCGTGGCGGTGGCGCTGCCCGACGACCTGCTCGACCCCGGCTGGGCGACGCCCCTCGCCGCGGCGGTGGCCGCCTCGTTCGTGCTGCCCTCGCTGGTGGGGGACCGGCCCGACCGGCTGGTGGACGCCCTGCGCCGGTGGCTGCCCGACCGGACCAGCGACCGGCTGCACCCCGACGACCGTCCGCTGGACCTCGGCGACGCGCAGGCCGTCGTCCTCGGCATGGGCCGGGTCGGCTACGCCGCGCACCGGCGGTTGACCGAGGAGTACGGCCTGCGGGCGATCGGCATCGAGGCCGACGGCGACCGGGTGACCGCCCTCGTCGCCGACGGCGGCGTCCACGTGATCGAGGGCGACGCCACCGACCCGCGGCTGTGGGAGGAGCTGGAGCTGCACCACGTCGAGCTGGTGCTGCTGGCGATGCCGGCGCACGACGCCAACCTGGCCACGCTCACCCGGCTGCGCTCGCACGGGTTCGAGGGCACCGTCGCCGCGGTCACCCAGTTCGACGACGACCTGACCGAGGTGCTCGAGGGCGGGGCCGACATCGGTCTGCAGCTGTACGAGGGCGCCGGCGCCGAGCTGGCCGACCGCGCCGTCCAACGCCGGGACACCTGACCCACCTGGGGGAGCAGGCATGGGAGCCCATGCACCCGGGGACGAGGCCCGTGGATGGGTGCAAGGGCTCCCCTGCCGGGGGAGCGGGAGCCGAGGGGCTACGAGGCGATCGCGGCCACCGGGGCGGTGCGGGCGGCGCGGCGGGCCGGCAGCACGCTGGCCAGCAGCCCGGCCAGGGTGGCGACGACGACGATCGCGCCGATCTGCAGCCACGGGATGGAGACGACCGTCCCGTCGGCGGACAGCGAGCCCAGCACCGAGGCCGCGCCCACCAGGCCGTAGCCCCCGCCCAGCAGCACGCCGAGCACCGCGGCCACCCCGGCGACCAGCACGGCCTCCCAGGCGAGCAGCCCGCGCAGCTGGCCGCGGGTGAGGCCCAGGGCCCGCAGCAGCCCGCTCTCCTGGCGTCGCTCGACCACCGACAGCGCCAGGGTGTTGCCCACCCCGATGAGCGCGATCAGCACGGCCACCCCCAGCAGGCCGGTGACGACCAGCAGCAGGGTGTCCAGGACGTCGTCGATCGCGGCCCGCTCGCTGGCGATCCCGGTGACCACGGCGGCGGCGTCGGCGGTGCCGGCCAGGTCGGTGACGTCCTCGACCGCGGTGGCGGTGTCGGCGTCGGCGGCCAGCCGCAGCCAGACCTGTCCGGTGCCGGCGTCGGGCACCAGGGCGGTGAGCTCGGCGGCGGTCAACCGCGGCGAGTAGACGTCGTCGCTGCCCAGCACCGTGGTGAAGGTCAGCGACCGGTCCTCGGCGGTGAACGTCACCGGGTCGCCGGTGGTGACGCCGAACTGCTCGGCGAGGTAGGGCGGCAGCACGGCCTCGCCCGTCGCGGGGAGCGGCTGGTCGGTCGTGGACCGGAGCACCGGCAGCGTGGCCGGGACGTCGAAGCCCTCGGCGGGCCACACCTCGCCGTCGGGGCCGGTGAGGTCGCCGCTGGTGACCGCGACGCCGGCGGCCACCCCGGACACGCCCTCGAGCTGGCCCAGCAGCGATCCGGGCAGCTCGCCGCCGTAGTCCTGCACGACCACGTCGGTGGGGTAGGCGGCGTCCAGGCCGGCCGAGGCCGTGGCCCGGGTGGAGGAGGCGCCCACCACCATCGCGGTGGTCAGCGTGACGCCGATGATCAGTGCGGTGGCCGTGGCCGCCGTCCGGCGCGGGTTGCGGGTGGCGTTGCCGGCCGCGAGCCGTCCGGGGACGCCGCCGACCCGGCCCAGCAGCCGGCCGGCCAGCGCGACCACCGGCGGGACGGCGCGCTGGGCCAGCAGCAGGGCGCCGAGGAAGCTCAGCACCCCGCCGGGCAGCGCGACGAGCACCTGGCCGATCGCGGCGCCGTAGAGCAGCAGCGCGACGCCCGGCACCAGCATGAGCAGGCCGAGCGCCAGCCGCAGGACGCCGTTCCGCGAGCGCAGCGGAGCGGCGTCGGTGGGCCGCAGCGCCGCGAGCGGGGCCACCCGGGTGGCGGCGCGGGCCGGGGCGAGCGCGGCGACCACGGTGGTCACCAGCCCGACGACCAGCCCGGCGACGACGGCGACCCAGGGCACGGACACCCCGGACAGCGGGATCGGCGAGTCGAGGGCCGAGGCCAGCGCGGACACCCCGGCGGCCAGCCCGACGCCGGCCAGCACGCCGAGCACCGAGGCGGCCAGGCCCGTGAGGGCGGCCTCGCCCAGCACGCTGCGCCGGATCTGCCACGAGGTCGCGCCCACGCAGCGCAGCAGGGCCAGCTCGCGGGTCCGCTGGGCGAGCAGGACGGCGAAGGTGTTGGCGATGACCAGGCCGGCGACCAGCACCGCGACGGTGGCGAAGACCAGCAGGACGACGGCGAGGGCGTCGGAGCTGCCGGTGAGGGCCGCGGCGGCGGTCTCGGCAGCCTCCTCGCCGGTCTGCAGGGTGACCGCGCGGGTGGTGACCGCGGCCTGCAGGGCGACCGGGTCGGGATCGCCGGCGACCAGGAGCTCGGTGGCCCGGGCGCCCCAGTCCTGCGCCTGGGCCGGGGTCACGAAGCCCTGGGTGTAGAGCCCGCCGGTGATCGACGCCGAGGTGTCGACCAGCCCGGTGACGGTCAGGTCGCCGGTGATCTCGGTGCCGGCGGCGTCGTAGGTGGTGAAGGTCAGCACGTCGCCGACGGCCGCACCGGAGTCCGCGGACAGCACGATCTCACCGGGCCCGGTGGGGAAGCCGCCGCCGGCGAGCTGCTGCCAGCGGAGCTCCGGTGCGTCGGCGACCGCCCCGATCGAGACGTAGCGGGCGCCGGTGGTGCCGGGCAGGACCGCCTGCAGCGAGGTGTCCCAGGCGGGGGCGACGGCGGTGACCCCGGGGACGGCGGCCACGGCGTCGGCCTCGTCGCCGAGGGGCTCGAAGTCGGTGGAGGACAGCACGAGGTCGGTGCCGGTGTACTGGGCGCCGACGGCCTCCAGCACGGTGGACTTGGCGGTCTGGTTGAGCACCAGGGTGGCGACGACGAAGGCGACGGCGATGACGACGGCGGTCATCGAGGCGACCAGCCGGCCGGCGTTGGCCCGCACCTGGGCCAGGAGCACGCGGTTCATGCCTCAGCCACCCAGCCCGCGGAGCGCGTCGATCACGGCGTCGGCGGTGGGGTGGTGGACCTCGCCGGCCAGGTGGCCGTCGGCCAGCAGCACCACGCGGTCGGCGTAGGCCGCGGCGACCGGGTCGTGGGTGACCATCACGACGGTCTGGCCGGTCTCGCGGACGCTGGAGCGCAGCAGCCCCAGCACCTCGGCGCCGGCCCGGGAGTCCAGGTTGCCGGTGGGCTCGTCGGCGAAGACGACGTCGGGGCGGGGGAGCAGCGCCCGGGCCACGGCGACCCGCTGCTGCTGCCCGCCGGACAGCTCGTAGGGGCGGTGGCCCAACCGGTCGCGCAGGCCGAGGCGGGCGACGACGTCGTCCATCCAGGCCTGGTCGGGACGCCGGCCCGCCAGCTGCATCGGCAGCGTCAAGTTCTCGGCGGCGGTGAGCACCGGCAGCAGGTTGAACGCCTGGAAGACGAAGCCGATGCGCTCGCGGCGGAGCTTGGTCAGCTGGTCGTCGCGCAGGCTGGTCAGCTCGGTGTCGCCCAACCACACCTGACCCGCGCTGGCGGTGTCCAGCCCGGCCAGGCAGTGCATCAGCGTCGACTTGCCCGAGCCCGAGGGGCCCATGATCGCGGTGAAGCGACCCCGGTCGAACCCGACGTCGACCCCGGCTGCATCGTCGCCCACCCTCCCGCCGAGGGCGTGCACGGCGGTCTCGCCCTTCCCGTAGGTCTTGCGCAGGCCGGCGGCGCGGACGGCGGCGGTGGTGGGCGGGGCCTCGCCGGGGACGGTCATCACGGGCACGGACATCGGGGGCACTCCTCGGACGGGGATCGCGGTCGCCGTCCAGCGTGGCGGCGGGCACCCCCCGTCCGCGTCGGAGCTGGGGACCGGCTGTCGGGACCCTGTGCTGCACCCGTGGTCGGACCCGGGTCATCCCCAGGGGGGAGGCGGTCAGCCCTCGACGACGGGGAGCAGCACCCGGTCGACCAGCAGCGCCACCTCGGCGTCCGAGGCCACCACCGGGTCGGTGGTGCACCGTTCCCACCAGAGCGCCAGCAGCAGGCGGCGCAGCAGGGCCTCCTGGGTGTCCGACACCGTGTGGCCGCGACGGCCGTGCTGGGCGACGACGGCGGCCACCGCCACCCCCACCGGCTGCACGACCGCGCTGTCCAGACCCGCCCGCAGCTCGGGGCTGTGGCGGGCCTGCCCGAGGACGGCGGCGAGGGCGCGTTCGTCGCGGTCCAACCGGCGGGTCCACGGAGCGAGCAGACCCACGAGGTCACCGCGCAGGGACCCGGTGTCCGGGGCAGCCGGGATGGGCCGGCAGCGGCCGACCGCCTCGCCCAGCAACGCGTCGGTGTTGGGCCACCGGCGGTACACCGCGGCCTTGCCGGCGCCGGTCGCGGCCACCAGGGCGTCGGCGTTGAACCGGTCCAGGCCTTGCTCCGCGACCAGGGCCAGGGCCCCGCTGAGCAGGCGGCTGGTCAGCGCGGCGTCCCTCGGGCGGCCGCGCAGCGGGGTCACCGATCCGTCGTGGTCCGGCCCCTGCATCGTGCGCGCCCCCGTCGTCAGCGGGTGGGAAGTCCACCTCACCGACGCCCGGTGTTGGACGCCCCGGGTCTCCCGGTGATCAGAACCTACGCCTGCCCTCATCCGGCGAACAGGTCGGTGGGCCCCGTCGCGCTCACCGGCACCGAGGTCCCGTCCGCGGCGTCCACCACGACGTCGACGGTGCGCTGCTCGTCGGGCAGCAGGTCGGTGGAGGTCGGGCCGGTGACCACCACCGTGGCACGGGCGGCACCGGTGTCCCGGTCGGCGACCACGCACCGCGCGGCGGCGACCACCGTGGCCGGGTCGGTCCCCGCGGGGAAGGCCCGCGAACCGCAGCCGACCTCCTGCAGGGTGCCGTCCTCGCGCCGCAGCGCCCAGGCGGTGCTCACGACGAGGGCCCCGCTGGGCACCGGGACGGCGAGCACCACCGCGTCGACCGGGCCGGCCACGGGGTGCGGGAGGGTGCCCGCCCACAGCAGCACCGGTTCCAGGGCGGCGGGATCCAGCCCGGTGGGTGCGGCGACCGCCGCCAGCGCGGTGTCCGCCGCGGCCTGCCGCGCCCCGGCGTCGGGCTCGGCCCCGCGCAGGGGGGCACCCACCGCGGCCCGTGCCGTCGCGTCGGCGCCGCCGGCGCGGGTCACCGGGACGTCGGCCAGGGTCAGGGACGAGAAGTCCCCCGACCGGGCCACCCGCACCTGCAGGGCCACCCCGCCCGGGTCGGGTGCGGCCAGCTGCAGCGCACCGACGCCGTCCTCGACCGGCAGGGCCCGGAAGACCCGTTGCACCCCGCCCGAGGGCCCGACGACCTGACCGGTCGACACCCGCACCCCCTCGTCGTCGGCGGCGACCACGAGCAGGGTCCGGTCCGCCAGGAGGGCGGCCGGGCGGTCGGCCCGGAGGGCGACCGCCGGGTTGGCCGGCGCCAGCGCCTGCGCCGGGGCGCCGACCGGCGCGGTGGACCACTGCCCGCGCAGACCGTCCCCGGTGTCGCCCACGACCAGCACCCAGCGGGCGTCGAGGAGGTCGCCGGCGAACACCACCCGCCGGTCCGCGGGGGCCGGGGACCCGCTCCACGGGGTGTCGAGCGCCGCGGTCAGGAAGGCGTCGTCGCCGGCCAGCGACCCCCGGACCGGCCCGTCCCAGCGGCCGTCGGCGACGGGCGCGGCCGGCGCGGGGCCGGGCAGCCGCACCGCCAGCACCGCGAGCAGGGTGAGGACGGCGAGCGCCGCCACCGCGGCGAGGGGTCGCCGGCGGCGGGTGCGGCGGTGCCCGGCGACGACGGCCACCGCGGCGTCGTCGTCCAGCGCCGGGGGACGCCGGACGGCGAGCAACCCGCCGAGCGCCGCCGCCGGGTCGGCGACCCGCGCCCGGGCGCGGGTCAGCCGGTCCTGGTCGGCGGGCAGACCCTCGTGGTCGAGCACCAGGGCCGTGCGGTCGGCGGCGGCGAGCGCGTCGAGGGCGGCGGCGGCGGCCCGGGCGGTGGCCAGCTCGGCGGGGGAGACCCACCACGGGTCGGCGCCGGCCTCGGCGACGGCGCCGCGCGGTGGGCGGGTGCGCACCAGGGCCCGCACGGCCGCGGCGTGGTCGTCGTCGGGGGCGAGGCGGGACAGCGCGCGGTCCACCCGGTCCTCCGCGGCCCGCTCGTCGCCGCACAGCAGGAACGCCGTGCCGAGCAGGGCGTCGCGGTGCCGGCGCACGACCGCGGCGACGTCCACCCGGCTGATGGTGCACCTCGTCGGGCGGACCGGTCCGTCCGGTGGTCCACTGTCGGTGCGCGCACGCGGCGCGCGGGTGTCGAGCAGCTGAACGAACTCCACCCGACCTGCGTAAAGATCCCTTACCTGGATACAGTCCCCGCATCGCCAGGCCGTTCCGGCGCCCGGCCCACCACTTTGCGAGGTCCTGCGTGTCCGCTCTCCTGTTCGGCTCCATCAGCACGATCGCCGACACCTCCGAGCTCCAACGGGAGTCCTTCAACGAGGCGTTCGCCGCCCACGACCTCGACTGGCGCTGGGAGACCGACGAGTACCGCGAGATGCTCCGCGGCAACGGCGGGGCCGACCGGATCGCCGGCTACGCGGCCGACCGCGGCCAGGACGTCGACGCCGCCGCCGTGCACGCGACCAAGTCCGAGCTCTTCCAGCAGAAGCTGGGCCGCGGGGGCCTGACCGCCCGCCCGGGCGTGCTGGAGTCCCTGCGCAGCGCGAAGCAGGCCGGCGGCAAGGTCGCGCTGGTGACGACGACGTCGCCCGAGAACGTCGTGGCCCTCGTGCAGGGTGTCGACGAGCTGAGCCTGTCCGACTTCGACCTGGTCGTGGACAGCTCCGTGGTGTCGACGTCCAAGCCCGACCCGGCCGCCTACGCCTACGCGCTGCAGACCCTCGGCGAGGACGCGGCGGAGGCCGTCGCGGTCGAGGACAACGTCGGCGGGGTGGAGTCCGCCACCGCGGCCGGCGTCACCTGCCTGGCCTTCCCGAACACCAACACCGCCGGGCACGACTTCGGCGCCGCACGGGTCGTGGACCGGCTGGACCCGGCCGACCTGCCGACCGGCCTGCAGGCCTGAGGGGACCCGCCATGACCACCGTCAGCTCCAGCGTCACCCGCACCGACGGGGGCTTCTCCGTCGAGGCCGTGCACCGCACCGAGTACCGCCTGGTGCCGGTCGACGGCGTGTTCGCCCCGCACAACCAGCAGCTGGCCGACTGCTACCGCGAGGCCGGCCGCTGCCTGGCCGTGGTGGACGAGAACGTGCTGGCCCTGCACCGCGAGGCGATGGAGGCCTACTTCGCCGCCGCCGGCGTCGAGCTCACGATCGTCCCGGTGGCCATCGCCGAGACCGACAAGACCATGGACACCCTCGAGCGCCTGGTCGACGTCTTCGGGTCCTACGGCCTGCTGCGCACCGAGGCCCCGCTGGTCGTCGGCGGTGGCCTGGTCACCGACGTCGCCGGGTTCGCCTGCGCGGCCTACAAGCGGTCCACGCCCTACATCCGCATCCCCACCACGCTGATCGGGCTGATCGACGCCAGCGTGTCGATCAAGGTCGCGGTGAACCACGGCAAGGCCAAGAACCGGCTCGGCGCCTACCACGCGTCGTCCACGGTCTTCCTGGACTTCTCCTTCCTGGCCTCGCTCGCCGAGGACCAGGTGCGCAACGGCATGGCCGAGCTGATCAAGATCGCCGTCGTGGCGAACCGCACGGTGTTCGACCTCCTCGACGAGCACGGCGAGGAGCTGCTGCGCACCCGGTTCGGCCACCTCGACGGCAACCCCGAGATCCGCAAGGTCGCCGACCAGGTCACCGACGAGGCCATCGACACGATGCTCCAGCTCGAGGTGCCCAACCTGGCCGAGCTGGACCTCGACCGGGTGATCGCCTACGGCCACACCTGGAGCCCCACCCTCGAGCTCACCCCGGACATCCCGTACTTCCACGGGCACGCCATCTCGGTGGACATGGCCTACTCGGCGACCCTGGCCGCCGAGCGCGGGTACATCACCGTCGCCGACCGGGACCGGATCCACGCCCTGATGAGCCGGCTGGGCCTCACCGTCGACAGCCCGCACCTCACCGCGGACCTGCTGCGCGACTCCACGAGGTCGATCCTGCAGACCCGCGACGGCCTCCTCCGGGCGGCCGCCCCGAAGCCGATCGGCGAGTGCACGTTCATGAACGACGTCGCCGACGACGAGCTGGTGCAGACCCTCGAGCTGCACCGCGAGGTCGCCGCTGCGCTGCCGCGCGGGGGTGCCGGGGTCGACGCGTTCATGGTGCCGCGCACCAGCCCCGTCGTCAGCGAGGTCGTGGCAGGTCCGTGACCCCGGCCGTCGGACTGCGTCCGGTCACGCCGCTGGGGATCCTGGCGGCGCGGCTGGACGCGGTCTGCGCCCGGGCCGACCTGCCGCCCGACGTGGCGGCCGAGCTGGCCGCCGTCCTGGAGCTCGCGGTCGGCTTCGAGCCCTACCTGGAGCAGCACACCTCCCCGGAGTCCCCGGGGCTGGCCGCGCTGGCCGAGCGCACCCGCACCGCACCCTGGAGCGGGACGCTGGAGGCCGAGATGCTGTCCGGGCACGTCGAGGGCCGGTTCCTGGCCTTCCTGGTCGGCATGACCCGCGCCCGCCGGGTGCTGGAGATCGGCATGTTCACCGGCTACGGCGCGCTGGCCATGGCCGAGGCGCTGCCCGCCGACGGCGAGGTCGTGGCCTGCGAGCTCGATCCCGACGTCGCCGCCTTCGCGCGGGGCTGCTTCCCCGCGGGTGCCCGGATCGACGTCCGGGTGGGGCCCGCCGCGGACTCCCTGGCCGCCCTCGCGGCCGAGGGGCAGGTCTTCGACCTGGTGTTCGTCGACGCCGACAAGGCCGGGTACGCCGGCTACCTCGACACCCTGCTCGACTCGGGTCTGCTCGCCGCGGACGGCCTGGTCGCGGTCGACAACACCCTGATGCAGGGCCAGCCGTGGGCCGGCGAGCGCACCGCCAACGGCGAGGCCATCGCCGCGTTCAACACCCGGGTGACCGCCGACCCGCGGGTCGAGCAGGTGCTCGTCCCCCTGCGCGACGGCATCACCCTGGTCCGCCGCACCCCCAGCTGAGGAGAACCCCATGCAGATCCAGCCGCTCGAGCCGCTCGGGGCCGTCGTCGAGGGCGTCGACGTCGGACCGCTGGCCGCCGCCGACGTCGAGGGCCTGCGCGCCGCGCTGGCCGAGCACGGCGTCGTCGTCCTGCCCGACCAGCGCGTCGACGACACCGCCTTCCTGGCCTTCCTGGAGTCGTTCGGCCCGTTGACCTTCACCGCCGGCGAGACCCCGGTCGACGGGTTCCCCGACCTCAACGTGATCAGCAACGTGGGCCGGGCCGACCCGCCGCGCAGCACCTTCCACGTGGACAGCTCCTACCTGTCCACCCCGCCGGCGTACACCGCGCTGCGGGCCGTGCAGATCCCCTCGCAGGGCGGCGAGACGGTGTTCACCTCGCAGTACCGCGCCTGGGAGACCCTGCCCGCCGAGCTGGCCGACCGGGTCCGCGAGCGCAGCATCCGGCACGTGGTCACCGGCATCGACCCGACCCTGCTCACCGCGGACGACGAGACCGAGGCCGAGCACCCCGTGGTCCGCCCGCACCCGCTGACCCACCGGCCGGCGCTGTTCCTGACCACCCCGAAGCGGTGCGCGTCGGTCAGCGGGCTGCCCGACGACGAGGCCGCCGAGCTGGTCGCCCAGCTCTACGCCCACTCGACCACCGGGGAGAACAGCCTGGCCCACGCGTGGTCCCCGGGCGACGTGGTGATGTGGGACAACGCCTGCGTCCTGCACCGCGGCGACCACTCCGTCGTCGTCGGCGACCGGGTGATGCACCGCGGCATGGTCCGCGACCACGGCCCGGCCGCCGCGGACGCCGGGGTGACCTCCTGACCCCGCACCTGGTGGCACCCCCCGCCACGACCACCCGGCCGACCCCGACGCCGTGGCGGTCGGCGGGGGTGCTGGCCGGCCTGGCACTGACCCTGCCGGTGGACCTCGCCGTCACCGCGGCGGCGCTGCTCACCACCCGTCCCCCGCGCCCGGCGCCGGCGGCGCAGCCGCGGACCGTGCTGATCAGCGGCGGGAAGATGACCAAGGCGCTGCAGCTGGCCCGGTCCTTCCACGCCGCCGGGCACCGCGTGGTGCTGGTGGAGAAGGCGACCTACCGGTTCACCGGGCACCGGTTCTCCCGCGCGGTGGCCGCGTTCCACGTCGTGCCCGACCCGCGGGACCCCGGCTACGCGCAGGCGCTGCTGGACGTCGTCCGGGCCGAGGGGGTGGACCTCTACGTGCCGGTCTGCTCGCCGGTGGCCTCGGAGTTCGACGCCGCCGCGGCCGACCTGCTGTCCGGGGAGTGCGAGGTGCTCAGCCTGGACGCCGAGATGGTGCGCACCCTGGACGACAAGCACCGGTTCACCGAGCTGGCCGCGTCGCTGGGCCTCGGGGTCCCCGACACCCACCTGATCACCTCGGCGGACCAGGTGCTCGACCACGACTTCACCGGCGCGACGAAGCCCTACGTGCTCAAGTCGATCGCCTACGACCCGGTGCACCGCCTGGACCTCACGCCGTTGCCGCTGCCCTCCCGCGCGGCCACCGAGCAGTTCCTGGCGGGCAAGCCGATCAGCCCCGAGAACCCCTGGATCCTGCAGGAGTTCGTCACCGGCACGGAGATCTGCACGCACTCCACCGCCCGGGACGGCGTCGTCACCGTGTGGTGCTGCTGCCCGTCGTCGGCGTTCCAGGTCAACTACGCCCAGGTCGAGCGGCCGCGGATCCGCGAGTGGGTGACCACGTTCGTGCGCGAGCTCGGGCTCACCGGGCAGGTCTCGTTCGACTTCCTCGAGGACGCCGAGGGCAACCCGTACGCGATCGAGTGCAATCCGCGCACCCACTCGGCGATCACGATGTTCCACGACCACCCGGCCCACCCGGGCCTGGCCGACGCCTACCTCGGCACGCGGGACACCCCGCTGGAACCGCTGCCCGGCAGCCGCCCCACCTACTGGCTCTACCACGAGCTCTGGCGAGCGCTCAGCGCTCCGCGGACCGCGCGGGAGCGCTGGCGCGTCGTGCGCGCGGGCAAGGAAGCGGTGTTCGACCGCGCCGACCCCCTGCCCTACCTGGTGCTGCACCACGTGCAGATCCCGCTGCTGCTGCTGGCCAGCCTGCGGTCCCGGGGCGCGTGGATGCGGATCGACTTCAACATCGGCAAGCTCGTGCAGCCGGCGGGCGACTGATGACCCGGGTGCTGCACCTGGTCGGTTCGCCGACCAGCGCGTTCATGGACGACCTGTCCCGGCTCTACGCCGCCGACTGCCTGGCCAACGTGGGCACCGCCCACGAGCACCTGGTGGCCCACGTGTCGCCGGACGGCTCGTGGCGGTTCCCCGCGTCGCTGGCCGATCTGGCGGACGCCCCGCCCGTGCCCGTGGGGGAGGCCCTGGCCCGGTTGACCTCCCTCGAGGTCGACGTCGCGCTGCCGCAGATGTTCTGCATCCCGGGCATGACCACCTACCGGTCGCTGCTGGACCTGCTGGGCATCCCGTTCGTCGGCAACCCGTCCGACGTCATGGCGACGGGGGCGCACAAGGCGCGGGCCCGCGCGGTGGTCGCCGCGGCCGGGGTGCGGGTGCCGGCCGGGGAGGTGCTGCCGCCGGGGGCGGAGCCGACGCTGGCGCCGCCCGTCGTCGTGAAGCCCGTCGACGCGGACAACTCCGCCGGGATCTCGCTGGTCCGCGCACCCGAGGAGTTCTCGGCGGCGCTCGCCGCCGCCCGGGCCGAGTCCACGGACGTGCTGGTCGAGGACTTCGTGCCGCTGGGTCGCGAGGTGCGCTGCGGGGTGGTCGTCCGGGACGGCGAGCTGGTGCCGTTGCCGTTGGAGGAGTACGGGTTCGCGGCCGGCCACGAGGTGCGCACCGCCGAGGACAAGATCCGCAGGTCCGACGACGGCCGGCTGGGCCTGATGGCCAAGGACACCCCGACCGTCTGGATCGTGGACCCGGCCGACCCGGTGACGGCCCCGGTCTGGGCGGCGGCCCGCCGCGCCCACGTGGCGCTGGGCTGCCGGGACTACTCGCTCTTCGACTTCCGGGTCGACCCCGACGGCGTCCCGTGGTTCCTCGAGGCGGGCCTGTACAACTCGTTCGCCCGGCAGAGCGTCATCCCCACGATGGCCCGGGCCGCGGGGATCGAGCTGCCCGAGCTGTTCGCCGACGCGGTGCGGGCTGCCCTCGCGCGGTGACCGGAGCGCTCGTAGGGTCTGCCGGTGATCTTCGCGCACCTGGACGGACGCCGGTGAGGCCGTCGCTGCTGGGCGTCTGGACGGCCGAGGAGCTCGAGGTCGCCCTCATCCGCACCGCCTGCGGCGACCCCGGGCTGGAACCCGCGCTCGAGCTGGTGATCGACGAAGGCCCCAGCGTCTTCGCGCTGCTGGCGGCCGGGCTGCTCCGCGTGCAGCCCGACGTCGACGAGCTCGGTGGTGGTCTGTGGGCCGAGATCGAGTGGTCCGACATCGACGACGCCGTCGACCGCGGGGCACTGCGGGCCACCCCCGCCGAGCTCGAGACGCTGCGCGGTGCGGCTGCGCTGGCCGGGCTGTTCCCCGACACCTGAGGGCCGACGAGCGCGGGCGCCGCGTCGCGTGGCGTCCGGTGGTTCGGGATGGGCTGATCCGGAGCCCTGAGGCGCCACTCGACGGTCATGACGGGGTCACGTGCCGCCGCGGAGGGCCTCGACGGGTTCGATGCGGGCGGCGCGGCGGGCCGGCAGTCCGCCGGCGACCAGCCCGAGGACGGCGCCGAGCACCGTGCCGCCGAGGGCCACCCAGGGGTCGACCACCGGCGCCCAGTCGCGCGCCGCGGAGATGACCACGACGGCGGCGACACCCACCGCGGCCCCGATCAGCCCGCCCAGCACGCCGATGACCACGGACTCGGCCACGAACTGCCCGGCGATCTGCCGGGAGGTGGCGCCCACCGCGCGGCGCAGGCCGATCTCGCCGGTGCGTTCGACGACCGACAGCATGGTCACGCTGGCGATGCCGACCCCGCCGGCCAGCAGCACGATCACCGAGAGGATCACGAACACCCCGTTGACGTCGGCCTGCACCGACTGGCCCAGCTGCGACCGCGCCGAGGGCGCCCGCACGTCGAGGCTGCCGGGCTCGTCGGGCGCCAGCGTCAGGGGTGCCTGCTCGCTCAGCTGCGGCCCGGTGCCGACGGCGATGCGGGCCTGCAGGTCACCGGGGGTCGCGAGGCCGACGTCGGCCCGGGCCGTGCCCGTGGGCATGATCACCGCGTCCAGCAGCTCGCCGCGCACGTCGGTGCGGTCGACGATGCCCAGCACGGCGTAGGCGATCCCGTCGACGAAGATCGAGGGCTGGCTGTCCACCCGCTCGACGCCCAGCCGGTCGGCGGCCCGGGCACCCAGCACCACCACCCGGTCCCCGCGGGCGTCGTGGCCGGAGTCGAAGAACCGGCCCGTGGCCAGGTGCCCGCCGACGGCGTCCATCAGCTCGGCCGACGCGGCGTACAGCGCCGGCGGCGCCACCGGGGCCTGCGACGGGTCGTTGACGGGGACGGCGGTGACGGTCGCCTCGGGCAGCGACAGCTCGGCCAGCAGCGCGGCGGACTCCACCCCGGCCAGCCGTTCCACGCGGTCGACGGCGTCCCAGGGCAGCACCCCCGTGGCCACCGTGGATCCGTCGCCCCCGCCGGTGTTCGCCGTCGCCGGGGTGACCACCAGCGCGGTGGCCGCCGAGGCGTCGAACTGCCGGGCGATCTGGCCGGCCGCGGTCTGCGCGAAGCCGATGGTCGCGATGAGCGCGGCCACGCCGAGCACGGTGCCCACGATCGTGGTGACCAGTCGGCCCGGGCGGGAGCCGATGTCGGCGGTGGCCTCGCCCAGCAGGTCGGTGAAGCGGAACCGATCGGCGGCGGGCGTGGGGTCCACCGCCGAGGACGGTCGACGACGGAGCCTCACACCTCCTCCGCGCGGCCGTCGGTGAGCCGGATGCTGCGCCGGGCCCGCCGGGCGACCCCGCCGTCGTGGGTGATGAGCACCAGGGTGAGCCCGTCGGCGTGCAGCTCCTCGAACAACGCCATGATCTCGCCCGTCGTGGTCTGGTCCAGGTTGCCGGTGGGCTCGTCGGCCAGCAGCACCCGCGGCCGGGTGGCCACCGCACGGGCCACGGCGACCCGCTGGCGCTCACCGCCGGAGAGCCGGCCGGGCAGGAACCCCATGCGGTGGCCCAGGCCCACCCGCTCGAGCGCGGCGCGGGCCCGCGGCTCGCGCTCGGCGCGCGGGGTGCCGGCGTAGAGCATCGGCAGCATGACGTTGTCCAGCACCGTGCGCCGGGACATCAGGTGGAAGGCCTGGAAGACGAAGCCCAGCTGACGGGCCCGCAACGCGGCCCGCTCGTCCTCGGTCAGGGCACCGGTGAGCACCCCGCCGAGCCGGTACTCCCCGACGGTGGGGCGGTCGAGCAGCCCCAGCAGGTTGAGCATCGTGGACTTGCCCGAGCCGCTGGGCCCGATGATCGAGACGTAGTCGCCGTCGGGGATGGTCAGGTTGACGCCCTTGAGCGCCTGCACCTCGGGCGGCCCCGGGAACGAGCGGGTGACGTCGCGCAGCTCGACGGCCGGCGGTACCTCCTCGGGTGCCGTGGGCTCGACCGCCGGCGCGGGTGCGGTCATCTGCCGACCACGACGAGGTCGCCCTCGCCGAGGTTGCCGTCGGTCGGCCGGATCTCCACCGCGCCGTCGGCGGCCAGCCCGGTCTCCACGGTGACCAGCCGGGTCTCGGCGCGGTCGCCGTCGCGGGGGTCGCCGTCGACGACCTCGACCCGGGACTCCCCGCCCGGGCCGGCGGTCAGCGCGGCCAGCGGCACCGAGAGGACGTCGCCCTCGGTCGCGCCCACCGGGATGGAGACCCGCACGTTCGTCCCCTGCAGGACCGTGACCTGCTCGGGCGTGAGGTCGGCCGGGCTCAGCTCCACCGTCGAGCGCGCCTCGGCATCGGCCCCGGGGGTGACCGCGGTGATCGTCGCGGTCGCCTCGCCGCCGTCGGGCAGGTCGAAGGTCGCCGTCATGCCGGCGGTGAGCAGGCGGGCGTCGGCCGGCGCCACGGTGCCCGACAGGCCGAGGGTGGCGCCGGAGACCGTCATGGCGGTGCCCTCCAGCACCGCGCCCCGCTTCAGCTCGGTGGCGTCGACCCGGCGGGGGAGCTGCGTGAGGTAGAGGATCTCGCCGGCCGGCAGGGCCGGGAGCGCGTCCTGCTGGGCCACCGCGAGGGCGTCCTGGGCGTCGGAGACCGCGTTCTGGGCGTTGGTCACCGCGGCCTGCTCGGCGGAGGTGTCGGGCGCGGCGTTCAGCTGCTGGCGCTGCAGCTGGGCCAGCGCCAGGGCGTCGCGCAGGTCGCCGATGGTCGCGGCGTCGTCCGGGGAGGTGGCGAGCGCGGCGTCGAGGGCGCGCTGGGCGCTGGACACCGCGTTGTCCGCCGTCCGGACGTCGACGGCCGTGGGGCCGGCCCGCTTGGCCGACAGCTCGGCCTGCGCTGCGGTGAGCCCCTGCTGGGCCGATCGGACCCCCTCCTGGGCGGCGGCGACGCCCTCGGCGGCGCCCTCCTCGCCGGCGGGGGCGGGGTAGCCGGCCTGGGCGTAGAGGGTGACCACGGCATCGGCCGCGGTGCGGTCGAACACGTCGTTCGCCGGGTCGCCGGCGTCGAGCCCGACGGCCCGCATGGCCTCCTTGAACTGCACGACGTCGGGACCCGAGACCCCGAACCGCAGGGTGCGGTAGGCCGGCAGCTCACCGGGCAGGACGACGACCGGGCGGCCGGCCAGCTCCAGGGCCACCGACAGCGGGCCGAGCTCCGCGCCCACCTCGGGCACCTGCCCGGTCACCACCGCCGGGCCGGACAGGCTCGACGTGTCGACGGTGACCTCGACCGGGTCGGCGTAGCCCACCTCGCCGCGGATCGTCACGTCGTTGCTCAGCGGGCCCAGCTCGACCGGGGCGGTGACCAGGCCGGGCTCGGGGGTCTGCGCCGCGGCGTCCTCCGGGGTGAACGCGTAGCGCCCCAGCACCAGGCCGGCGACGAGTGCCACCACGGCCACCGCGGCGGTGATCCACAGCGGTCGGTTGCGCCGGGCCAGGCTCGACCACGCCCCCCATCGCCCGGTGCGACCGGTGGTGGGGGTGTCCTCGGTGGCGGGTTCCTCGGGTCGGGTCACGCTCAGTCCTGCTCGGCGGCAGCGCGCAGCGCTTCCAGCTCGGTCTTGTGGTCGGCCACGAACTGCTCCTCGACCGCGAACTGGATGTCCTCGGCCCGCTGGCGGTAGTCGGTCTCCTCGCGGCAGTCCAGGTCGGCCAGGGCCAGGGTGATCTCCTCCTCGCCCAGGGCGTCCATCGCGGCCTGGTCCGGCTCGCCGGTGCTCATCCCCTCGTCGTCGACCGGGACGGCGTTCCAGAGCTCGTTCTGCGCGTCGTAGATGGAGTTCTGCGCGTCGAACTGGGTGGTGAACCCGGGGTGCCCGGCGGCGTCCATGCAGGCCGCCCACTCGGCGTCCAGCGCGGTCAGCTCCGGGGAGTTCTGGCTGTCCTCGTAGAGGGAGTTGATCTCCTCGAACAACGGCGCGAACTCCTCGGACTGGCTGAGGTCGTCGGCCTCGTAGACCTCCTGCTGCGCGGCGCCGTAGCACCCGGCGTTCGCCGGGTCGTACTCGTAGCTGCCGTCCTCCATCGCGGCCTGCTCCTCCTCGGTCGGCTGCGGGCCGTAGAGGGACTCGTTGAAGGCCTGCTGCTCGGACTCGCTGAGGCTGGCGACGTAGTCGGCGTTGGGGTCGACGTACTCCTGGCCGGGGTCGCTGGACTGCTCGTCGCGGCCCGGGTAGTTGATCGCCCCGTACCCGTACTGGCTCACCCAGTCGCGGTCGTCGGGCTCGTAGACGTTCTCGTCACCGGAGTAGACGACGCCGCCGTTGGTGGTGTTCGGGATGTACTCGAAGCCCTCGTCCTGCATGCACGAGGCGACCATCTCCTCGACGCGTGCGTTCTGGTCGTCGTACTGCGCCTGGAGCTCCTCGTCGGAGAGGTCGCCCCCGTACACGGCGTCCAGGTAGACGCTCAGCGGCGAGGTCCGCTCGGCGGCGTCGGTGTCGTCGTCCGGGGACGAGGAGCACCCCGCCAGGACGACGGCGGTCGCGGCCAGCGCGGTGAGCGCGACGGGGAGACGACGAGTGCGCATGGTGACCCTCTCGAGTGGCGGCTGCTCGAGAACGGTAGGACACTCCCAGGCTTCTCCGAGTCATCCCTGGGTCGGATTCACAGGTTCTCGTATGCGCCCCCGGACCGAGCCCGGCGGTCAGCCCGCGGCGTCGCGGAGCAGGTCGCCGGGGTGCACCAGCCCCGAGCGGAAGGCCAGCACCACGGCCTGCACGCGGTCCCGGCTGCCGGTCTTCGCCAGCACCCGCCCGACGTGGGTCTTCACGGTGGCCTCGCTGACGAACAGCCCGCGGGCGATCTCGGTGTTCGAGGCCCCGTAGGCCATCTGCACCAGCACCTCGGTCTCGCGGGGGGTCAGCTCGGCCAGGGCGGGGTCCGGTCCGCCGGGGGACGCCGGTGCGCCACCGCGCAGCAGCGGTGCCACGTGCTGCAGCAGCCGGCGGGTCGAGCTGGCCGCGATCACCGAGTCGCCGGCGTGCACCGTGCGCAGCGCGGCCAGCATCTCCTCGGGGGCGGCGTCCTTGAGCAGGAAACCGCTGGCCCCGGCCCCGATCGCGGCCACCACGTACTCGTCGAGGTCGAAGGTCGTGAGGACGACGACCCGCGGCGGCTCGGGCAGCGCGGTCACCTGCCGCGTGGCCTCGATGCCGTCGGTGCCCGGCATGCGGATGTCCATGAGGACGACGTCGGCCGGGGTGCGCCGCAGCAGCTGGACCGCCGCCGCGCCGTCACCGGCCTCGCCGACGACCTCGAGGTCGGGCTGGGAGTCGATGACCATGCGGAACCCGGCCCGGACCATCTGCTGGTCGTCCACCAGCACGACACGGATCGTCATCGGCGTCGACGGTAGGGCAGGACGGCGTGGACGCCGAACCCGCCGCCGTGCCGGGGGCCGGTCTCCAGCCGTCCGCCGTGCAGCACAGCCCGCTCGCGCATGCCGATCACGCCCTGGCCGTTGCCGTCCGGCGCCAGCATGGCGGCGGCACCGCGGCCGTCGTCGAGCACCGAGACCTCCAGCGCGTCGGCCCGCCACTGCAGCCGCACCCAGGCCCGGCTGGCCGGGCCGGCGTGCTTGAGCACGTTGGTCAGCGACTCCTGCACGATCCGGTAGGCGGCCAGCTGCGCGCCGCCGGCCATCTCGACGGGCTCGCCCTCGGTCAGCAGGTCGACGTCCAGCCCGCTGCGCCGGACGTCCTCGACCAGGGCCGGGACGGCGGCGACGTCGGGCTGCGGGGCGAACTGCTGCGCGTCCCCCTCGCGCAGCACCCCGAGCAGCGAGCGCATGTCGGCCAACGCCTGCCGGCCGGTGCTCGAGATCTGCTCCAGCGCACCCACGGCGGCCTCCGGGTCCGTGCGCCCGGCGTACCGGCCGCCGTCGGCCTGGGCGATGACCACCGACAGCGAGTGGGCGACGACGTCGTGCATCTCGCGGGCGATCCTGGCCCGCTCGGTGGAGGCGGCCAGCCGCAGTTCCTGGTCGCGTTCGAGCTCCAGCAGCTGTGCTCGTTCCCGCAGCGCCGCCTCGCGCTGCAGGCGCCCGCGACGGACCATGCCCATCGACCAGCTGGCCAGCACGAGGACGCCGATGCCACCGGCCGTGACGACCACCTCGAGCAGCCCGCGGCCGTAGAGGTCGGCGGGTCCGGAGCTGAACGAGTAGCCGCCGAAGTAGCGCAGCGCAGCCAGCCCCGCACCGACGAGGCCGGCCCCGAGCCCGGCCCGCGCGGCCCAGCGCGGGCCGTAGGCGGCCAGCGCGTAGACCATGGCCGGGGCGGCGACGTTGCCGGCCAGGAACTGGTCGCTCAGGAGCAGCTCGGCCAGCCCGGTGACCACGACGACGCCGGCGGCCGGCACCGGTGCCCGCCGGCGCCAGGCCAGCGGGGCCAGCAGGCCGGCGCTCAGCAGCCACTCCGTGGGGCCGTAGCTGGCGGTGGCCCCGAACAGCGCCAGCAGGCCGAGCCCGAGCAGCGCCGCGAGGGCGATGTCGACCTCGAACGGGCGTGCCCGCAGCCGGTCGGCCAACCGGGTCAGCGGCGGGGTGGGCTCCACCGGCACGACGGTAGGCAGTCCACGGGCCGGCGTCGTCGTCCCGGGGGATGAGCCGGGGTCAGCCCCCGGGTGCAGCGGGCTCAGGCCAGGGCGACGGTGATCCCGGCCGGGCTGCTGCTGAACCGCACGTGCCCGAGGTCGGGCGCGTAGCCGTCGGCCTCGAGCTCGCTGTGGTGGTGCGTGTCGCCGACGGCGAGGGTCGCGCAGCCGGCGGCCCGCCCGGCGGCCAGGCCGGCCGGGGCGTCCTCGACCACCAGGCACCGGTGCGGGTCCACCCCGATGCGGTGCGCGGCCAGCAGGAACGGGTCGGGCGAGGGCTTGCCGTTGGCGACGTCGTCCACGCAGACCACCTCGCGCGGCGGGCGCAGGCCCGAGGCGGTCAGCCGGGCACCGAGCAGCGGGCCCGTGCAGGAGGTGACGATCGCGACCCGGTTGGCCGGCAGGGCGCCGAAGGCCTCGACGACACCGGGGAGCACCGCGATGCCCTCGCCGGCGGCGGCCACCTCGAGCTCGTGGATGCGGGCCAGGGCGGACGTGCGCCGGGCCTCGGGCACCAGCTCGGCCACGACCCGCACCGCGGGCAGGCCACCGAGGGCGCCGAGGGCGGCGGGGTCGACGTCGTGCTCGTCGGCCCAGGTGCGCCAGGCGGCGACGGAGCTGCGCATCGAGTCGATGAGCGTGCCGTCCATGTCGAAGAGCACGCCGTCGAAGGTGCGACCGGTCAACGCGTCGAGGTCGAGGAAGGCGCCCGCGGGCGCGGAGATGCGTTGCACGGGATCCATGGTCGCACCACCGATCTGCCGGAGGGCGGCCGCGCGGGGGCGTGGGGGTGGCCGATGGTTGACGAATTGCTGCGGACGATTTCGTTCCGTCTGCGGTCAGGGGACGACGGTGACCGGCCACCGCCCGGCCCGCACCAGCCGGACGGCGATCGAGCCGACCCACCGGTGGCCGGCCTGCTCGGAGGTGCCGACGACCACCGCGTCGGCCAGCATCCGGTCGGCCACCCGGGTGATCTCGACCGCGGGGTCGCCCGCGGCCACCACGTACTCGACCGGGATGCCGATCTGCGCCGCGCCGCGGGCCACCAGCTCCTGCACCTCGTCGGCGATCTCGCCGGCGGCACCCGAGGCGACCGCCGCCGACCCCGGCACCAGCCCGGCCAGCGGGGTGAACGCCGACCGGACGTGCACCACGACCAGGCGGGAGTGCTGCCGGCGGGCCAGCCCGGCGGCGTAGGCGGCCGCCCGCAGCGAGGTCTCGGACCCGTCGACGCCGACCAGCACCACCTTGGGGCCGTCGGTGCCGCGCTCGAACACTCCCTCGACCGTCACCCCCCGATCGTGCACCGGCCCGGTCGCGGCGACCTGCGCGGGCTACTCGACGCCGTCCACGACCGGACCGGTCCGGCTGGTGCCCCACGGCCGGGCCTGCCGGGTCGGGGGGCGGGGCGCCGGCCGGTCGAGCCCGTGGTCGAGGGCGAGCCGGACCAGGGTCGGCGGGTCCCACCGGGGGTCGTCGGTCGGGCACACCGGTTCAGGCAGCGGCCACATCGTCGTCCTCCTGGATCGTGCGGGCGGAGACCAGCAGGTCGGCGAGGGCGTGCCGGAGGGCCAGCCCCAGCCGGTCGGCGGGGACGTGCACCTCGTCCCGCGGCGTCAGCGGCAGGCCGGGACCCCCGTGCGGGATCCGGTCGAGGTCGGCGAGGTCGCGCTCGACCCGGTCGACCTCGGCCGCGAGCTCGACCCGCGTCGGCCGCCCGTGCACCGAGACCCGGGCGTGCACCCGGGTGGAGTCGGCGTCCTCGGGCTGGACGAGCAGGAGCAGCGACCGGACGGTGCCGTCGACCAGCTCCTCGCGGCGCAGCAGCTGGAACGGCGCCGCCACCTCGACCGACACCCGCCGGGCGCCGTCGTCCCACCGGCCGGTGAACCCGCCGCGGGCCAGCACCACCTCGGGCACGACCGGCGCCCCGCCCCCGCGGTTGGGGTCGAGGACGGCGTCCAGCAGGGCGGCGGCCGGCGTGCGGGTGCGCCGCGGGGGCAGCCAGGCCGACCGCCCGGCCGGTTCGTCGGCCGGGACGTCCAGCCCGCGGGGCTGCTCGGGGGCCAGCCAGACGACGCCGGAGACCTCGCGCACGCCCCAGGGCGCGGGTCCGGCGGTCACCGCACCGGCCCGCCGCTCGAGCGTCCAGGTGCGCCCGAGCAACCGGACGGCGAGCCAGCCGCCGTCCACGAGCTGGTCGGTCGTGGCGACCGGGTGCCAGGCGTGCGCGAGGGCGGGCTCCAGGCCGGTGAGCACCGGGCCGGCCGGCGCGGGCAGGTCGGGCACCGGTTCGGCCGTCGTCGCCGGGGAGGCCCGCGGCGGGCGGTGGTGCAGCGTGCGCTCGGGGGCGATCCAGACCCAGCCGTCGCGCTCCTCGACCGCCCACGGCGCGGACAGGTCCGCCCGGGGAGGCGGGACGGCGTCGGCGCCCAGCGCCGGGACGGCGGTGCACCGGCCGTCGGCGAGGAACCGCCAGCCGTGCCCGGCGCACTCGAGGGCGCCGTCCACGACCCGCGCCGAGGTCAGCGGCACCAGCCGGTGCGGGCAGCGCGGGGACAGCGCGGTGACCTCGCCGCCGGGCCGGAGCCGGACGACGACCCACGGCCGGTCGCCGGCGCCCACCTGCAGGGGGGTGCCACCGACGTCGCCGGAGCGGGCGACCGGGAACCAGCCGGAACCACCGGGGGACGGAGTCCGCGAGAGGGCCATGACCCATGGAACCGCCCGCGCGTTCCCGCCGTGTTGCCCCGGCGTGACGTCTTCGGGCGGTCCCGGGCCCGGGTCTCAGAGCGGGACGGGCCGGCGGGCGGCGGCCTCGGCGGCGTCCAGGTCACCGCCGGCGGCCAGGACCTCCCGGCTGGCCGGCACCCCGCGGACGTCGATCACCGAGCCCGCGCCGGTGCGCAGCGGCAGCGCCATCTCCTCGTCGTCCCCGGGGGCCACGTCGCCGGCCTTCGGCGCGGCCCGCAGCGCCACCGCGAGTGCGCCGACCAGGACGACGAGCACCAGGGTGACCAGCACGGCCGAGACCGGGTGCGGCAGCGCCGTGGTGAGCCAGTAGCCGACCGCGGCGACGATCCCCGCGGCGGGCATGGTGACCACCCAGGCGATGGTCAGCCGGCCGAACACCGACCAGTGCACGGTGGCCCCGCGGTTGGTCCCCCCCACGCCGGTGATCGCCCCGGCCACGGTGTGCGTGGTCGACACCGGGGCACCCAGGGCGGTCGAGCCGAAGATGGCCACCGCGGCCGCCGTCTCGGCGGCGAACCCGCTGACCGGCCGCAGCTGGGTGATGCTCGAGCCCATGGTGCGGACGATCCGCCAGCCGCCGGACAGCGTGCCCGCGGCGATCGCGGCGTAGGCGACGAGCACCACCCACAGCGGGATGGGCAGCTTCCCGTCGGCGCCGGCCTGCAGGTACCCGGTGCTGACCAGCAGCGCGGCGATCACCCCCATCGTCTTCTGCGCGTCGTTGCCGCCGTGGGCCAGCGACACCGCCGCCGAGGAGGCCAGCTGCAGGATCCGGAAACGCTTCTCGGTGGTGGGGACGTCGGCCCGGCGCAGCGCCAGCCGCAGCAGGGTCATGGCCAGCCCGCCCAGCAGCAGCCCGGCCACCGGCGAGACCACGATGAACAGCGCGGTCTTCTCCACGCTCTCGCCCTTGATCGCGGCCAGCCCACCCGCGGCGAGCCCGGCGCCGACGAGGCCGCCGACCAGGGCGTGCGAGCTGGACGTCGGCAGGCCCAGGTGCCAGGAGGTGAAGTTCCAGACGATCGCCCCCAGCAGGGCGGCGAACACGACGGCCGGCCCGAAGAACTCGGTCTGCACCGTGGAGCCCACGGTGTTGGCCACCGCCGTGCCCACGAAGAAGAACGCGACGCAGTTCCAGCCCGCGGCCCAGGCCACCGCCCAGCGGGGCTTCAGCACCCGGGTGGCGACGACGGTGGCGATCGAGTTCGCCGCGTCGTGGAACCCGTTGGTGTAGTCGAAGAGCAGGGCGAGGGCGATCAGCCCGACGAGCGTCCACAGCGCGAGGTCCACGGCGCGAGCGTGGGCCGGGTGGTTGCCCGGCGCACCTACGCGCGGGTGAAGCGCAGATGAACGGCACCCTCTAGTGTCGGCGATCACACAGCGGATCCACAGTGAGGTGTCTCCCCGTGACCGAACCCGAACGCCGCCTGCTCACCCCCGAGGAGTACCGGCAGGCCCAGGACTCCCCGGAGTTCACCGAGCTCCGGCGCCGCTTCCGGCGGTTCGCCGTCCCGATGACCGTGGCCTTCCTGGCCTGGTACCTGCTGTACGTGCTGCTCTCGACCTATGCGGTCGACCTGATGAGCACCCACGTGTTCGGGGACGTGAACCTCGGCATCGTGCTCGGGCTCGGCCAGTTCGTGACGACGTTCCTCATCACCCAGCTCTACGTCGCGTACTCCTCCCGGCAGACCGACCCGGTCGCCGACGAGATGCGCGAGCGGCTCGAGGCCCACGAGTACCGGTCGGAGGGCCAGCAGTGACCATCGGCAACCCGGTCATCAACATCTCGATCTTCGGCGTCTTCGTCCTGATCACCCTGGTCATCACCTTCCGGGCCAGCCGCACCAACGCCAGCGCCGCCGACTTCTACGCCGCCGGCCGGAACATCTCGGGCACCCAGAACGGGCTGGCCATCGCCGGTGACTACCTCTCGGCGGCCTCGTTCCTGGGCATCGCCGGCGCCATCGCCGTCTACGGCTACGACGGCTTCCTCTACTCGATCGGCTTCCTGGTCGCCTGGCTGGTGGCCCTGCTGCTGGTCGCCGAGCTGCTGCGCAACACCGCCCGGTTCACCATGGCCGACGTCCTGGCCTTCCGGATGCGGCAGGGCCCGGTGCGCACCGCGGCGGCGCTCTCGACGCTCGCGGTCTCGCTGTTCTACCTGCTGGCCCAGATGGCCGGCGCCGGCGGGCTGGTCACCCTGCTGCTGGGCATCAGCGGCGCCGGGGCGCAGGCCGCCACGGTCGTGGTCGTCGGCGCGCTGATGATCTTCTACGTGCTGGTCGGCGGCATGCGCGGCACCACCTACGTGCAGCTGATCAAGGCGACGCTGCTCATCGCCGGCGCGTTCGTGATGACGGTCTGGGTGCTGGGGAAGTACGGGTTCAACCTGTCCTCGCTGCTCGGCGGGGCCGCCGACACCGCGGCCCAGCAGGCCACCCCGCGCGACGTGCTCTCCCCGATGGGCCAGTACGGCGCGACCGGCACCTCGAAGCTGGACTTCGTCTCGCTCGGGCTCGCGCTCGTGCTGGGGACGGCGGGGCTGCCGCACGTGCTCATGCGCTTCTACACCGTGCCCACGGCGAAGGACGCCCGGAAGTCCGTGGTCTGGGCGATCTGGTTGATCGGGTTCTTCTACCTGTTCAGCCTGGTCATCGGCTACGGCGCCGGTGCCCTGGTGGGGGCCGACGAGATCCTGGCCGCTCCCGGCGCGGTGAACTCCGCGGCCCCGCTGCTGGCCTTCGAGCTGGGCGGCACCGTGCTGCTGGGCATCATCGCCGGGGTCGCGTTCGCCACCATCCTGGCCGTGGTCGCCGGGCTGACGATCACCGCGTCGGCGTCCTTCGCGCACGACATCTACAACTCGGTGGTCAAGAAGGGGTCGGCCACCGGCAAGCAGGAGGTGCGGGTCGCCCGGATCACCTCGGTGGTCATCGGCGCGGTCGCGATCGGGCTGGGCATCCTGGCGCTGCAGGCCGGGCTCAACATCGCCTTCCTGGTGGCGCTGGCCTTCGCCGTCGCCGCCTCGGCGAACCTGCCGACGATCCTCTACACGCTGTTCTGGAAGCGGTTCACCACCCAGGGCGCGCTGTGGTCGATCTACGGCGGGCTGATCTCCTGCCTGGTCCTGATCGTCTTCTCCCCGGTCGTCTCGGGTGCGCCGGTCAACCCGGTCACCGGGGTCTCGCCGTCGCTGATCCAGGGCGACGGGTTCTCCTGGTTCCCGCTGAACAACCCGGGCCTGGTCTCGATCCCGCTGGCCTTCTTCCTGGGCTGGCTCGGGACGATGCTGTCGAAGGAGAAGCCGGACGTGGACAAGTACGCCGAGCTGGAGGTGCGCTCCCTCACCGGCATCGGCGCCGAGAAAGCCGTCCCCCACTAGCGCCGGGCGACGTCAGCGGGGAGTGGGGGCGAGGTCGGCGGCGGTGTCGTCGTAGAGGTCGGCCATGGCCTGGCGGAGCTTGTACTTGAGCACCTTGCCGCCCACGGTCTCGGGCAGCGCGTCGCTGAACAGCACGGCCTTCGGCGTCTCGAAGCCGGCCAGCCGCTCGCGGCACCAGTCGACCAGCTCGCGCTCGGTGACCGTCGCCCCCGGCGCCCGGACGACGACCGCCGTCACCGCCTCGCCCCACCGGTCGTGCCGCAGCCCGACGACGGCGGCCTTCGTGACCTGCGGGTGCTCGTGCAGCAGCGCCTCGACCCGCAGGCTCGAGACGTTCTCGCCGCCGCTCTTGATGATGTCCTTGTACCGGTCGACCATGATCCGCAGGCCGTCCTCGTCGACCACGCAGCTGTCGCCCGAGTGGAACCAGCCGTACCGGAAGGCCTCCTCGGTGGCGGCCCGGTCCCGGTAGTAGCCGGCGGTCACGGCGGGGGAGCGGTACACCGCCTCGCCGGGGACGCCGGGCTGCTCCATGAGCGAGCTGCCGTCGACGTCCATCACGATCGAGGACAGCAGCGGGTTGGGGATGCCCACGTAGTTCAGCGACGTCCCGGCCGCGGCCACCTTGGCCTCCTCGGTGGCCGGCCAGAACCGGTGGCAGCTGATCGCCTCGGTCTGCCCGAAGATGCCCATCAGCGTCAGGTCGTCGCCGCAGCTGGCCCGCAGCGAGGACCGGACGCCGGCCTCGACGGCGCCCCACCCGTAGACGACGACCCGCAGCGGGCTGCGCGGACCGTCGCCGACCTCGGCGGCCAGCGCAGCGGCGAAGGCCTTCACCAGCTGCGGCGAGCCGCCCCAGATGCAGGTGCCCGACTCCTGCTGCACCGCCGCGGCCATCTCGGCCGGGACCGGACGCCGCCCGAGCACCAGCCGACCGCCCGAGAGGAACGCCGACAGCGACAGGCACTGGTCGGCGACGTGGTAGATCACCGGCAGGAAGGCCACCTGCACCAGGTCGGCCTCGACGGCCAGCCCGCGGGTCATCGACAGGGCGAACGAGTACGCCCCGAAGTGCGCGTAGTGGTGCGAGAGCATCACGCCCTTGGGCAGCGCCGTCGTCCCCGAGGTGAAGAGGATCTCCCAGATGTCGTCGCCGTGGACGGTGGCCCCGGCGTCCTCGGTCGTCTGCGCGGCGACGAAGTCGGCGAAGGCCACGGAGCCCTCGACCGGTCCGCCCCCGATCGGGATGGTCACGTCCACCCGCAGACCCTGGTCGGCGAAGGCCGGCCGCACGTGCTCCCACAGCTCGGCGTCGACGACGGCGAACCGGGGCTGCGCGAGCTCGACCAGCTGCGCCACGACGTCCGGCGCCAGCGACGGGTTGAGCGGCACAGACACCAGCCCGGCCCGGGCCGCCCCGAGCTTGGTCAGGTAGGCCTCGACCGAGTTCTCGCAGACCAGCAGCACCCGGTCGCCGCGCTGCAGCCCGGCGGCGAGCAGCCCGTTGGCCACCCGCTCGACCACCGCGGCCGCCTCGCGGTAGGTGAGCCGTTCGAACGCCGGGTCGCCGAAGGCGCCGGCCCAGCCGGTGATCGCCACCCGGTCGGGCCGGCTGTACGTCAACCGCTCGAGGACGTCGCCGACGCTGGTGCGGTTCCAGCGGTCGTCCGCCCGGCGGTCGTACAGGCTCTCGACGTCGATGGCCACGGTGCGCTCCTCGGTCCCGCGCCGGCGTCGTCGCTCGGCGTCGTCCGGAGTGAACCGTCGACCACTGCACCCTCCGCCGTCAAGACCTGCGCGTGAGCGGTGCCACAGCAAGCCCTGGTTGTTCGCCGACCGGGGCGCTATGGTCGGGCCGTAGTGAACGACCGATCACACTGGAGTGCGTCATGGAGTTCGCCGAGAAGCCGGAGCTGCAGGCCCTGCGCGAGACCGTGGGGCAGATCGCCGCCCGCTACGGCAGCGCCTACTACGTGGAGCGCGCGGCGAAGCACGAGCCGCTGACCGAGCTGTGGGCGGACCTGGCCAAGGCCGGGTTCATCGGGATCAACGTGCCCGAGGAGTACGGCGGCGGGGGCGGCGGGCTGGTCGAGCTGGCCATCGTCTGCGAGGAGATCGCCGCGCAGGGCTGCCCGATGCTGCTGCTCCTGGTGTCGGCCGCCATCTCGGCCGAGGTGATCACCCGGTTCGGCGACGACGAGCAGAAGCAGCGCTGGCTGCCCGGCCTGGCCGACGGCACGAGCAAGGTGGTCTTCGCGATCACCGAGCCCGGCGCCGGCTCCAACAGCCACCAGCTCGCCACCAGCGCCCGCCGCGACGGCGACGACTGGCTGATCTCCGGCACGAAGTACTACATCTCCGGCGTCGACGAGGCGCAGGCGCTCATGGTCGTGGCCCGCACCGGCACCGACGAGGTGAGCGGCAAGGCCCAGATGTCGCTGTTCCTGGTGCCCACCGACGCCCCCGGCCTGGTCGCCCAGCCGCTGCCGGTCGACGCGATGCTGCCCGAGCGCCAGTTCACGCTGTTCTTCGACGACGTCCGGGTCGGGCCCGAGATGGTCGTCGGCGAGGTGGGCGCCGGGTTCGCCCAGGTGTTCCACGGGCTCAACCCCGAGCGCATCACCGGCGCGGCGCTGTGCGTCGGCATCGCCCGGTACGCGCTGGGCAAGGCAGCCGAGTACGCCAACCAGCGCACCGTGTGGAAGGCGCCGATCGGTGCCCACCAGGGCGTCTCGCACCCCCTGGCCAAGGCCGCGATCGAGACCGAGCTGGCCGCGCTGATGACCCGCAAGGCCGCCTGGGCGCACGACTCCGGGGTGCCCGCGGGGGAGGCCTCGAACATGGCCAAGTACGCCGCGGCCGAGGCGGCGCTCGGTGCCGTCGACGCCGCGATCCAGACCCACGGCGGCAACGGGCTGTCCACCGAGTACGGCCTGGTGCCCTACTGGGGGCTGGCCCGGCTGCTGCGGATCGCCCCGGTGAACCGGGAGATGGTCCTCAACTTCGTCGCCCAGCACACCCTGGGCCTGCCCCGCTCGTACTGAGGAGACCGGCGATGCCCACCCCCCTGCAGGACAACCTGGTGCACCGGGTCAACGTCGGCGACACCCTCACCCGCACCGCCGACCGGCTGCCGGACAAGGTCGCGCTCGTCGACGGCGACCGGCGGATCACCTACCGCGAGCTCGACGGCTGGACCGACCGGCTGGCCCGCGGGCTGGTCGACCGCGGCTACGCGCCCGGCGACTCCCTGGCGCTGGCCTCGGGCAACAGCGCCGAGTTCCTCGCCGTCTACTACGCCTGCGCGAAGGCCGGCGTCGTCTGCGTCCCGCTCAACCTGGGCTGGCGGCCCGACGAGGCCGGCTACGTGCTCGGGCACGCCGGCGTCCGCGGGGTCGTGGTCGAGACCCAGCTCGCCGACTGGGTGGGTCAGGCCCTCGACGGTCTGGACGGCGTCACCGACGTCGTGGTCGCGCCCGGCACGGGAGGAGCGGTCCCGGGGACCGTCGCCGGCCGGGCCACCACGCCGATCGGGGAGTTCGAGGGGGCCGACGGGCCGGTCGAGGTGCTGGTCGAGGACCGCGCGCCGGTGACCTACCTCTACACCTCGGGCACCACCTCGGCCCCGAAGGGCGTGGTCGGCAACCACACGGCCGTCGTCGTCGAGTCGCTGACCATGGCGCTCGAGGCACGCTGGACCGACGACGACCGGTTCGTCGCGATGATGCCGATGTTCCACACCGCCCAGCTCAACTGCTTCTGCACCCCCGCGGTGATCCTGGGGGCGACGCTGGTCGTGCACCGCGGCTTCGACGCCGACCGGCTGCTGGACACCATCGAGGCCGAGCGCATCACCCAGGTGTTCGGCCTGCCGATGATGTTCCGGGCCCTGACCGAGCGCCCCGACATCGCCGACCGCGACCTCTCCACGCTGCGCCGGGCCTGCTACGCCATGGCGCCGATGCCCGAGCCGCAGCTGCGCCGGGCGATCGAGGTGCTCGGCTGCGAGATGTTCCTGCTCTTCGGGCAGACCGAGATGAGCCCGACCACCACGCTCTTCCGGCCCGAGCACCAGCTCACCCACGCCGGCGCCGTCGGCACCCCCACGGTCAGCGTCCGGGTGGCGCTGATGGGTCCGGACGGCGAGCGGGTGGCCCCCGGCGAGCAGGGCGAGATCGTCTACCGCAGCCCGCAGGCGCTCACCGGCTACCTGCACGACGAGGCGGCCACCGAGGCCGCGTTCGCCGGTGGCTGGTTCCACTCCGGCGACATCGGCCGGTTCGACGCGGACGGAGTGCTCTGGTTCGCCGACCGGTCCAAGGACGTCATCAAGACCGGTGGTGAGAACGTGGCCTCGATCGAGGTCGAGCGGGCGCTGTACGCCGCCGACCCGCGGATCGCCGAGGTGGTCGCCGTCGGGCTGCCGCACGAGCGCTGGACCGAGGCGATCACCGCGGTCGTCGTCGCCCAGCCGGGCGCCTCGATCGACGAGGCCGAGCTGCTCACCGCCGTCCGGGCGCACCTGGACGGCTTCAAGGTGCCCAAGGCGGTCGTCGTCCTGACCGAGCTGCCCCGCACGTCCACCGGCAAGGTGCAGAAGAACGTGCTGCGCCAGCGGCTCGCCGACCACTACCGCGAGGTGACCGCATGACCGTCTCCATCGACCCGCGCGTCGCCGAGGGCACCGTGCTCAGCTCGGCGCTGGACACCCGGGGCGAGCAGTACGCCGCCAACCGGACGGCGTCCCTGGCGGTGCTGGACCAGCTGGAGGAGCAGCTGGACCTGGTCCGGGCCGGTGGCGGCGAGCGGTACGCCGCCCGGCACCGCGACCGCGGCCGGCTGCTCGCCCGGGAGCGGATCGAGCTGCTGCTCGACCGGGACGGTTCGTTCCTCGAGCTCAGCTCGCTGGCCGCCTGGGGCACGCCGTTCACCGTCGGCGCCAGCATCGTCACCGGCATCGGCGTCGTCTCCGGCGTCGAGTGCGTGCTCATCGCGCACGACCCCACCGTCCGCGGCGGCGCGATGAACCCCATCTCGCTGAAGAAGACGCTGCGGGCCCTGGAGATCGCCCGGGTCAACCGGCTGCCGGTCGTCAACCTGGTCGAGTCCGGCGGCGCCGACCTGCCCAGCCAGGCCGACCTCTTCGTGCCGGCCGGCCAGATCTTCCACGACCTGACCCAGCTCTCGTCCCTGGGCATCCCGACCCTCGCCCTGGTGTTCGGCAACTCCACCGCCGGCGGGGCCTACGTGCCCGGCATGTGCGACTACTCGGTGCTGGTCGACCGGCAGGCCAAGGTGTTCCTCGGCGGGCCCCCGCTGGTGAAGATGGCCACCGGCGAGGACGCCGACGACGAGGAGCTGGGCGGGGCGGCCATGCACTCGCGGGTCTCCGGGGTGGCCGACCACTTCGCCGTCGACGAGCGCGACGCGATCCGGCTGGGCCGGCGGATCGTCTCCGAGCTGAACTGGCGCAAGCAGGGCCCGGGTCCGAGCCTGCCGGCCGACGAGCCGCTGTACGACCCCGAGGAGCTGCTGGGCATCGCCCCGGCCGACATCCGGGTGCCCTTCGACCCGCGCGAGGTGCTGGCCCGGGTGGTCGACGGCAGCCGGTTCGGTGAGTACAAGCCCGAGTACGGCACCAGCCTGGTCACCGGGTTCGCCTCGGTGCACGGCTTCCCGGTCGGCGTGCTGGCCAACGCCCGCGGCGTGCTGTTCAGCGAGGAGGCCAAGAAGGCCGCCGAGTTCATCCAGCTGGCCAACCAGGTCGACACCCCGCTGGTCTTCCTGCAGAACACCACCGGCTACATGGTCGGGAAGAGCTACGAGCAGGGCGGGATCATCAAGGACGGCGCGAAGATGATCAATGCGGTGACCAACTCGACGGTCCCGCACATCACCATCAACACCGCGGCGTCGTTCGGGGCCGGCAACTACGGCATGAGCGGGCGGGCCTACGACCCCCGGCTGATGTTCGCCTGGGCCGGCGCCAAGCTCGCCGTCATGGGCGCCGCCCAGCTGGCCGGGGTCATGTCCATCGTCGGCAAGGCCTCGGCGGAGGCCTCGGGGCGGCCGTTCGACCAGGCCGCGGACGACGAACGACGACGCGGCATCGAGGCCCAGATCGAGGCCGAGTCGCACTCGTTCTTCATCACCTCGAAGGTCTTCGACGACGGCCTGCTCGACCCCCGCGACACCCGCACGGTGCTCGGCATCGCGCTGTCCGCCGCCCACTCGGGCCCGATCGAGGGACGCCGCGGCTACGGCGTCTTCCGGATGTGAGCGCCGTGATCATCACCAAACTGCTGGTGGCCAACCGCGGCGAGATCGCGCTGCGGGTCATGCGCACCGCCCGCGAGATGGACGTCGCCACCGTCGCCGTCTTCTCCGACCCCGACGCCGACGCACCCTTCGTGCACGCGGCCGACGAGGCGGTGCGGCTGCCCGGCGCCAGCCCGGCCGACACCTACCTGCGCGGTGACCTGGTCATCGCCGCGGCGCTGGCCACCGGCGCGCAGGCGGTGCACCCGGGCTACGGGTTCCTCTCCGAGAACGCCGGCTTCGCCCGGGACTGCGCCGCGGCGGGCCTGGTCTTCGTCGGGCCCACCCCCGCGGCGATCGACGCCATGGGGTCGAAGACCGCGGCCAAGGAGCTGATGGCCGCCGCCGGGGTGCCGGTGCTGCCCGGGGTCGTGGTCGGCGACGACACCACCGACCTGCCCGCCCAGGCCGCCGGCATCGGCTACCCGGTGCTGGTGAAGGCCGCGTTCGGCGGCGGTGGCCGGGGTATGCGGATCGTCGCCGGCCCCGACGAGCTGGTCGACGCGGTCGCCAGCGCCCGGCGGGAGGCGGTGTCGGCGTTCGGCGACGGCACGGTGTTCCTCGAGCGCTACGTCGAGCGGCCGCGGCACGTCGAGGTGCAGGTCGTCGGTGATACGCACGGCACCGTCGTCCACCTGTTCGAGCGCGAGTGCTCCATCCAGCGCCGGTACCAGAAGGTGCTGGAGGAGGCGCCCTCGCCGGCGGTGGACGACGCGCTGCGTGCCCAGCTGGGCAAGGCGGCCGTCGCCGCGGCCGAGGCGATCGGCTACGTCGGCGCGGGCACCGTGGAGTTCGTGCTCGCCCCCGACGGCGAGTTCTTCTTCCTCGAGGTGAACACCCGGCTGCAGGTCGAGCACCCGGTGACCGAGCTGGTCACCGGCCTCGACCTGGTCCGGGTGCAGCTGCAGGTCGCCGAGGGCCTGCCGCTGCCGCCCGAGGTGGTGGACGCCCGGGTCACCGGTCACGCGATCGAGGCCCGGCTCAACGCCGAGGACGTGCCGGCCGGGTACCTGCCGGTCACCGGCACCGTGCACCGGTTCGCCGTCCCCGACCTGACCGGCGTGCGGGTGGACAGCGGTGTCGCCGACGGCTCGGTCGTCGGCGTGCACTACGACTCCATGCTGGCCAAGGTCATCGCGTACGGCGCGACCCGCGACGAGGCGTGCCGTCGGCTGGCCCGGGCGCTGGCCGAGACCCGGGTGCACGGCATCGTGACCAACCGCGACCTGCTGGTCGCCGTGCTGCGGGAGCCCGAGTTCCGGGCCGGAGAGATCGACACCGGCTACCTGGGCCGGCACCCCGAGCTGACCTCCCCCGCGGTCTCCTCGCACGTCGTGGCCCTGCACGCGGCCGCGGCGGTGCTCGCCGACGCGGCCGCCCGCCGGGCCGGGGCTCGGGTGCAGCACGCGGTGCCCAGCGGGTGGCGGAACGTGCCGAGCGTGGACCAGGTCGCCCTCCTCACCCACGGGGACGACGAGCTGGAGGTGCGCTACCGCCGGCACCGCGACGGCTGGCGGGTGCGGGTCGGCGGCACCGCGCTCGACGTCGGCGCCGTGCAGGCGACCGCGGACCGGGTGCTGCTGACCGTCGGCGGGGTCCGCCGGTCGCTGGCCGTGCACCGGGTCGGGGACGACGTCTTCGTCGACGGCCCGGGCGGGTCGACGGCGTTCACCGAGGTGCCGCGGTTCCCCGTCCCGGGCAGCGCCGCGGGGGAGGGGTCGCTGCTGGCCCCGATGCCCGGCACCGTCGTCCGGGTCGCGGTGGCCGAGGGCGACACGGTGACCGCGGGGCAGACCGTGCTGGTGCTGGAGGCGATGAAGATGGAGCACGTGGTGGCCGCGCCCACCGACGGCGTGGTCGGCGAGCTGCACGCGGCGGTCGGCGAGACGGTCGACACCGGTGCGGTGCTGGCCGTGGTGACGGCGGTGGACGCGTGACCGTCACCTACGAGGTGGTGCGCCGGGTCGCCTGGCTGACCATCGACCGGCCCGAGGCCCGCAACGCGCTGTCCGCCGAGGTCCGCCGGCTGCTCACCGAGGGCTTCGAGCGCTTCGCCGCCGACGACGAGGCCGCCGTCCTGGTGCTCACCGGCGCCGGGGACAAGGCCTTCTGCGCCGGCGGCGACCTGCGCGAGATGGCCGACACCGCGCTGACCGTGCCGCCGCCGGACTTCGTGCCCCAGCCCGGCCGCACCATCGAGCTGACCAAGCCGGTGATCGCCGCGGTCAACGGCATCGCCTACGGCGGCGGGTTCCTGCTCGCCCAGCAGTGCGACCTGGTGATCGCCGCCGAGCACGCCCGGTTCGCGGTCAGCGAGGCGAAGGTCGGCCGGGGTGCGCCGTGGGCCGCGCCGCTGTCCTGGCTGGTGCCGCCGCGGATCGCCATGCAGCTGCTGGTCACCGGCGACCCGATCACCGCGCATCGTGCCCACGAGGTCGGCCTGGTCAACGAGGTCGTGCCGCTTGCGCAGCTGCACGACGCCGCGCAGGCGCTGGGCGAGCGGATCGCGGCCAACGCGCCGCTGTCGGTGGCCGCGGCCAAGCAGACCGTGCGGCTGATGGCAGCCGAGCGGTTCGCCGACGCCTACGCCGCGGCCGAGGCGCTCTGGGAACCGGTCTACCTGTCCGCGGACGCGCAGGAGGGCCCGGCCGCGTTCCGGGACAAGCGCACCCCGGTCTGGACCGGCCGCTGATGCCCGCCGACATGGCCGCGCTGGTGGCCGACCTGGCCGCGGAGTCCGCCGACCTGGACCGGGTGCTGGCCGGGCTGGACGACGCCGCGTGGGCCACGCCCACCCCGGCGGCGGGCTGGACGGTCGCCGACCAGGTCGTGCACCTGGCGCACTTCGACGAGACCGCCACCACCTCGGCGGTCGACCCCGACCGGTTCCGGGCCGAGGCCGACGCGCTGGTCGCCCACGGCGACGACTTCACCGAGGTGGTGGCCCTGGCCAACCGCGGCCGGTCGCCCGCGGACCTGCTGGCGTGGCTGCGCACCGCCCGCGCCGAGTACCTGCGGGTATTCGCCGCCCTGGATCCCGGGACGACGCTGCCCTGGTACGGCCCGCCCATGAGTGCGGCCTCGTCGGTGACCGCCCGGCTGATGGAGACCTGGGCGCACGGCCAGGACGTCGTCGACGCGGTCGGCGCCACCCGCGAACCCACCGCGCGGCTGCGGAACATCGCGCACCTGGGCGTGGCCACCCGCGGGTGGAGCCACCGGGTGCACGGCGAGGAGCCGCCGTCCGAGCCGGTGCGGGTCGAGCTCACCGCACCCGACGGCCCCGTCTGGATCTGGGGTCCCGAGGACGCCGCCGACCGGGTCACCGGCCCGGCGCTGGACTTCTGCCAGCTGGTCACCCAGCGCCGGCACCGCGCCGACCTCGCGCTGACCGCCACCGGCCCGGTCGCCGACCACTGGCTCGACGTCGCGCAGGCCTTCGCCGGCCCGCCCGGACCCGGGAGGCAGCCCTCGTGACGCGGGACCCGATCAGGATCGCCAACTGCTCCGGCTTCTACGGCGACCGGCTGGCCGCCGCCCGGGAGATGGTCGAGGGCGGGCCGATCGACGTCCTCACCGGCGACTACCTGGCCGAGCTGACCATGCTCATCCTCTGGAAGGCCCGCCAGAAGGACCCCGACGCCGGCTTCGCCCGCACGTTCCTCACCCAGCTCGAGGAGGTGCTGGGCACCTGCCTGGACCGGGGCATCAAGGTGGTCAGCAACGCGGGCGGCCTGAACCCGGCCGGGCTCGCGACGCAGATCGGCGCGCTCGCCGAGCGGCTCGGTCTGCACCCGCAGGTGGCGTACGTGCACGGCGACGACCTGCTGCCCCGCCTGCCGCAGCTGCTCGCCGACGGCGTGGACCTGGCACACCTGGACACCGGCCGGCGGCTGGCCGACGCCGGGGTCGACCCGGTCTCGGCGAACGCCTACCTGGGTGGCTGGGGCATCGCCGAGGCGCTGGGGGCGGGCGCGGACGTCGTGGTCACCGGGCGGGTCACCGACGCGTCGGTCGTCGTCGGACCGGCCGCGTGGTGGCACGGCTGGTCGCGCACCGACTGGGACGCCCTGGCCGGTGCAGTCGCTGCCGGGCACGTGATCGAGTGCGGGCCGCAGGCGTGCGGCGGCAACTACGCCTTCCTCGACGAGGTCGTGGACCGCCGGTACCCGGGGTTCCCGATCGCCGAGGTCGCCGCCGACGGGTCCAGCGTGATCACCAAGCACGCCGACACCGGGGGCCTGGTCTCGGTCGGCACGGTCACCGCCCAGCTGCTCTACGAGATCGACTCCCCGGTCTACGCCAACCCCGACGTCGTCGCCGACTTCGGCACCTGCGAGCTCACCCAGCAGGGCCCGGACCGGGTGCTGATCTCGGGCACCCGCGGGTCCGCGCCGTCGGAACGGCTGAAGGTCGCGCTGAACCACCTGGGTGGTTACCGCAACACCATGACCTTGGTGCTCACCGGCCTGGACCTCGAGGAGAAGGCGGCCTGGGCCGAGGCCGAGCTGTTCGGCATCCTCGGCGGCCGCGACTCCTTCGCCGACACCGACGTCTCGCTGCTCCGCTTCGACACCCCCGACGCGGAGACGAACGTGCAGGCCACCGCGCACCTGCGGATCACCGTCAAGGACACCGACCGGCGCAAGGTCGGCCGGCGGTTCTCCGACGCCACCATGCAGCTGGCCCTGGGCGGGTACGCCGGGTTCCACACCACCACCCCGCCGTCGGCCGAGAGCGCCTACGGCGTCTACTGGCCCGCGCTGGTGCCGCGGGACCTGGTCGAGCACGTCGTCGTCCTGCCCGACGGCACGTTGACCGTCGTCCCGCACTCCCCCTCCGGCCCGGCACCCGACTCCCGGAAACCGCGGTTTCCGGGAACGGGGGAGGACGACGGGGCTACGGAGCGGGTGCCGCTGGGGCGGCTGGTGGGGGCGCGGTCGGGGGACAAGGGCGGCAACGCCAACGTCGGGCTGTGGGCCCGGGACGACGCGACGTGGGAGTGGCTGGCCGCGACCATGACCGTCGAGCGGTTCCAGGAGCTGCTGCCCGAGGCCGCCGACCTCGCCGTCCGCCGGTACGAGCTGCCGAACCTGCGGGCGCTGAACCTGGTCGTCGTCGGGCTGCTGGGCGAGGGCGTGGGGTCGGCGACCCGGCCGGACCCGCAGGCCAAGGGGCTGGGGGAGTACCTGCGGTCGCGGACCCTCGAGGTCCCGGTCAGGCTCCTCCGGTGAGCAGCAGCGAGGGGGTGCGCACCCGCGACCCGGACCGGCGGGTGCGGATCCTGCGCGCCGCCACCGACCTGCTGGCCGAGCGCGGGTTCCACGGCGTCTCGATGGCCGACATCGGCGGGGCCGCGGGCATCGTCGGCTCCGGGGTGTACCGGCACTTCGACAGCAAGTCCGCGGTGCTGGTCGCGCTGCTGGACGAGGTCATGGAGCGGCTGCTGCGCACCGCCTCGGACGCCGCCGGCTCGGGCCGGGACGAGCGCGCGGTGCTGGCCGACCTGGTGCACGGCCAGGTGCTGTTCGCCGTCGACGACCGGGCGCTGCTGCAGCTCTACCAGCGCGAGGTGCACAGCCTGCCCGACGCCGACCGCCGTCGGCTGCGCCGCCTGCAGCGGCACTACGTCGAGGAGTGGGTGCACGTGCTGCTCGAGCTGCGCCCCGAGCTGGCCGACGGCGTGGCCCGCGCCTCGGTGCACGCGGCGATCGGCGCCGTGCAGTCGGTGGCCACCTACGACAGCGGGCTGCCGCGCGACGAGGTCGTGGCCCTGCTGACCGGCTCGGCCTTCGCCTGCCTGGGGGTCCCCGCGGATCGCTGAGGGAGGTGGGGCACCGCACGGCTACGGTGCCGGGGTGTCTCCCGTGGCCTGCGTCGACATCGGGTCCACGTTCACCAAGGCGGCGCTGGTCTCCCCGGCCACCGGCGAGCTGCTGGCCACCGCGCAGGCCCCCACCACGCTGGACGACGTCGTCCGCGGGGTGCTGGACGCCACCGCCGGGTTCCCGGACGGCGTCCCGGTGCTCGCCTGCTCGTCGGCCGGCGGCGGGCTCCGGCTGGCCGTGGTCGGCTACGAGCAGCTGATCAGCGCCGAGGCCGGGCACCGGGCTGCGCTGAGCGCCGGCGCCCGGGTGGTGCACGTGGCCGCCGGCCGGCTCGACCCCCCGGGGCTGGCCGCCCTCGCCGACGCCCGGCCCGACGTCCTGCTGCTCGTCGGCGGCACCGACGGCGGCGACACCGCGGTGCTGCGGCACAACGCGGCGGCCCTGGCCGGGTGGGACCGGTCCGTCCCGGTCGTGCTGGCCGGCAACGCCCACGTCCAGGACGAGGTCGCGGCGACGCTGCGGGCCGAAGGCCCGCCGGTCACCGTCTGCGCGAACGTGCTGCCCGACATCGGCGAGCTGGCCCCCGAGTCGGCCCGGGCCGGCATCCGTGCGGTGTTCCTGGAGCACGTGATCGGCGGCGACAAGCTCTCCACCGACCCCCGGCTGCGGCAGTGGGTCCGTGCCGTCACCCCCGACGCGGTGCTGGACGGCGTCGTCGTCCTGGCCGGGCTGCGGACCGCGGCCGAGGTGCCCGGGGTGGTGGTGCTCGACGTCGGCGGGGCCACCACCGACGTCTACTGCGTCCCCGACCTGGACGCCGAGCAGACCGCGCTGCGCCGCGAGGCGGTCGGCGTGCCAGCCCACCGACGCACCGTCGAGGGCGACCTGGGCGTGCACCACGCCGTCGCCGACCTGCGCGCGGCCGCGCACGCCGAGGGTCTGCCGCCGCTGGCCGACGACGCCCTGGCGCTGGGGGAGGCCGCGGCCACCGTGGCGCTGCGCCGGCACCTGCGGGCGGAGGCGGCGTACGGCGCGGGGGGCGCCAGCGCGCGGGGGGTGGGTCTCGTCGTCCTGTCCGGCGGGGTGTTCCGGCACGCCGACGCCGCGGCCCGCGACGCCGTCGTCACCCGGCTGGCGGGCGACCGGGGCGGCGCGGCCGGAGTCCTGGGCGGCACACCCGTGGTGGTGGACGCCGACTACGTGCTGGCCGCCGCGGGCCTGCTCGCCGGTGACCACCCGGAGGCCGCGCGGGCGCTGGCCGCCACCCTCCTGCTGCCCGACTCTGATCAGGTGACCTGATCACCGGTGCGCCACCCTCACCACCGTTGGTGTGGTCGGAGCCCCGTGGATCAGGTGACCTGATCGACGTGGGGCGCCGTGGCGTCAGCGGGCGATGCGGATGCCCAGGTGGGCGGCCATCCCCGGGGACCAGCCGGCCAGCTGGGCGGCGCTGATCGTGGCGCCCTGCAGGCCGGTGACGCCGTCCAGGTCGGGCAGGCCGGCGCCGGTGAGGTCGACGTCCCGGCAGCGTGCCCCGGACAGGTGCAGCGTGCCCAGCTCGCCGCCGGTGACGGTCACCCGCCGCAGGTCCGCACCGCCCAGGTCGAGCTCGCCGAGCACGCAGTCGACCAGCTCGACCTCGACCAGGGTGGCGCCGCGCAGGTTGACGTAGTCGGCCCGCACCCCGGTCAGCGTGACCCGGGTCCACGTGGCGCCGTGCGCGGTGAACGCCCCGAACCGGCCGCCCTCGACCACGGTGTCCAGCCAGGTGCCGTCGGACACCAGCAGCTCCGTGGACCGGCAGCGCAGCACCCCGACCGTGGCCAGCCGGGCCCGGGTGAGCACCAGCCCGTCCAGCGCGCAGTCCTCGAGCAGGCACTCCAGGAGGGCGGCGCCGGTGGCGTCGTCGGTCAGCTCCAGCTCGGCGAAGCGCAGTCCGTCCGCGGTCCCGCCGGCCAGGTCGTACGGGCCGGCGTCGGTGAGGTCGGGCAGGGGCTCGAGCAGCGCGGCGACGTCCACCGGGTCAGCCTCCCAGGGGCGGGGTCAGGCGGTCGCGGGGGCGTCGACGGCAGGCACCCGCGGGATGAGCAGCGCGATCACGGCACCGAGCAGCGCGGCCCCGGCGCACACCGCGAAGAGCACCCGGTAGGCGGTGAGCGAGGGCAGCACCGCCGTGCCCAGCGTGATCGTCGAGGCGGCGAGCAGCGTGCCGCCCACGGCGCTGGCCAGCGAGCTGCCCACCGACCGGGCGAGGGTGTTCAGCCCGTTCGCGGCCGCCAGCTCCGACGCCGGGGCCGCCCGCAGCACGAGGCTGGGCATCGCGGCGTAGGCGATGCCGGTGCCCGCGCCGGCGACCGTGGTGAACACGACCACCTCGGTGAACGAGCTGGTGAACACGATGCGGCCGAGGAAGCCGATCGCGATGACCGCAGCACCCAGGGCGAGGGTGACCTTGGGCCCGAAGCGCAGCGACAGCTTCGCCGACACCGGCGACAGCAGGATCATCGCGACGCCCGAGGGCAGCAGGCACAACCCGCTGGCCAGCACCGTCGAGCCGAAGCCGTAGCCCGAGGCGGCGGGTGCCTGCACGTAGGACGCCGTCCCGATCAGGCTGGCGAACAGCGCGAACCCGACGCAGACCGAGGCGATGTTGGTCAGCAGCAGCGCGGGCCGGGCGTTGGTGACCATGTCGACCAGCGGGGACGCCGTCCGGCGCTCCACCAGCACGAAGGTCACCAGCAGGACGGCGGCCAGCACCAGCAGACCGATCGTCCACGGGTCGGCCCAGCCCCAGCGCGAGGCCTGGGCGAGCGGGAGCAGCAGCGACACCAGGGCGGCGGCCAGCAGCACCGCGCCGGGGAGGTCCATGCGGCCGGTCGCGACCGCCGGCACCTCGCGCAGCACGGCCAGGATGCCGACGACGGCGAGCACCCCGCCGGCCACGCAGATCCAGAACAGCACGTGGTAGTCGGTGTGCTGCGCGACGAACGCGGCCAGCGGCAGGCCGAGTGCCCCGCCGATGCCCAGCGTGGCGCTGACCAGGGCGATCCCGGTGCCGGCGCGCTTCGCCGGCAGCACCGTGCCGATCAGGCTGATGCCCAGCGGGATCGCGGCGGTCGCCAGGCCGGTGATCGACCGGCCGACGATCAGCCACGGCAGCGTGTCCGAGAGGGCGCAGACGAGCGAGCCCACGGTGAGGGCGACCGCGGCCACCACCAGCATCCGGCGCTTGCCGTGCAGGTCGGCCAGCCGCCCGATCACCGGGACGGCGACGGCGCCGACCAGGAGCGTGGAGGTGAGCAACCACGGGGTGCCCGGGCCCAGCTCGGCCGAGAGCTGGGGCAGCACCGGCACCAGCAGCGAGGTGGTCAGGGCGACGATGACGCCGAGGACGGCGACGACGCCCAGCGCGGTCAGCTGCGGGGCGGTCCAGCCGTCCTCGTCGGTGCCGGGTCCGGCGGCAGCCGGCAGGGTGGAAGCGGACACGGGATGCTCCTGGGGAGTGGCCGGGCGGATAAAGTGGCATGAACTGCCAGATGGCACCGTATGCCAGATGGTTGCCCCGTGCACCTGTCCGGGGCATGAGCTGGACCACAGGGAGGTGGACGGTGGAGGGGTTGCGCGAGCGCAAGCTGGCCGCGAGCCGGGCGCGGGTCGTGGACGCCGCCTTCGACCTGTTCGCCGAGCGGGGGTTCGACGCCGTGACCGTCGCCGAGGTCTGCGCGGCGGCCGACATCGCCCCGCGCACCTTCTTCCGCTACTTCCCGACCAAGGACGACCTGCTCGCCGAGCCTGCCCGGGTGATGGCCGACCGCATGCGCACCGCGCTGCGCGAGGTGCCGCCCGAGCTGTCCGACGCGGCCGCGCTCCGGGGGGCCGTCCTGGCCCTGGGGGAGGCGGTGGTCGCGGACGCCGCCCGCACCGCGCGGCTGTTCCGGGTGGTGCGGTCCAGCGCCGCCGCCCGGCCGCACCCGTTCCTCCGGCTCACCGAGCGCGAGCGCGAGCTGGCCGAGCTGCTGGTCGCCCGGTCCGGCCGCAGCGAGGTCGACTGGCGCACCCGGCTGCTGGTCGCCCGGGCCACGGCGGCGTTCCGGGTCTGGCTGGACGACCTGGTCGACGGCGCGGGCGGTGACCCGGTGCAGCACCTGGCCGAGGTGCTCGACCTGCGCTGAGACCGGTCAGGCGTCGGGGTCGCGCAGGCCGACCGCGTCGTGCCGCCAGAAGACGTCGGGGTAGACCAGCGTCCCGGTCATCCACGGTTCGTGGGCGGGCAGCAGCACCACCTGGAACGCGGCCTCGGGGATGCGCAGCGACGGACGCCGGAACCCCAGGTCGCCGGCGGCGCGGAAGCCCAGCCGGCCGTAGTAGCCCGGGTCGCCCTCCAGGAAGATCGCCGGCGCGCCCTGGTCCCCGGCCCGGTCCAGCGCGGCGGCCACCAGCGCGGCACCGGTGCCCCGCCCCTGGTGGTCCGGGAGCACGGCCAGCGGGCTGAGCACCTGCACCACCACCAGCCGGCGGGGGGCGTCCAGCCAGCCGGGCCCGCACTGCACGTGGCCGACCACCTCGCCGTCGGCCTCGGCGACCAGCGAGGTCGTCGCCGTCAGCTCGGGGAGCAGGCCCGCGACGACGGCGCCGTGGTCGCCGAACGCGGTCCGGTGCACGTGGTCGACGGCGGGGAGGTCAGCGCTGGTGGCGGGCCGGATCTGCACGCCGGCCGACCCTGCCAGCGCCGCACGCCGTCGTCACCCGGTTTCCGGCTCCGGCGACAGCGCCGCCGCCCACCGGCCGGACGCCGCCACCGCGAACGGGACGGCGTCGGCCGCGCCGATGTCCAGCGCGCGGTACCCGCCGGAACCCGCACCCACCGCGGCGACCACCGTGGCCACGCCCTGCCGGCGCTGGAAGAACGACTGCTGCACCTGCCAACCGACGACGGCGCGGCGCTGCAGCACGGCCTGCTCGCGGACCAGCCAGCCCGACCGCACCGAGAACGTCCGCGGCCCGGCGACGTGGCCGAGCGCGGCGTACCGCCCCAGCCCGACCGGCACCCCGAGCCCGGCCAGCACGACGCCGGCGACCAGCAGCCACCACAGCCCGGACGTCACGGTCAGCACCGCACCGGCCACCGCGACGACCGCCCCGGGGAGGACGGCGCGGACCAGCCGGCGGCGCCGCGCGGCCGGCGGGTGCGGGCGCAGCGGTCCCGGGTCCTCGACCAGCCGGCCGGTCACCGCCCAGGCCTCGGCGCGCGGGCCCAGCGGCAGCAGCTGACCCCGGCGGGCGGCGTCGCCCAGACCGGTGACCAGGGCCGTGGCCCGGGCCGCGCGCACCCAGCGCATGCCCAGGCCCTCGGTCACCGTGCCCCCGCGGATCCGGTCGATCTCCAGCTCGGTGTGCCGCCGGTTCAGCAACCCGCGGACGGCGACCAGCGACCCGCCGCGCCGGACCAGGCGGAACCGCCAGTTGACCAGCGCGCTGCCCACGACGGAGCCCAGCACCAGCAGCACGGCGACGGCGACCAGCACCCCGGCCAGCACGGCCGTGTCCGACAGGTCGGGCCGGCCCAGGTCGGGTCGCCAGCGGCGGGGCAGCTCGTCGACCAGCCGGAACAGCGCCCCGACGGCGGCCAGCGGCACCGCCAGGTAGCTGCCCACCAGGGGTGCGTAGAGCAGCCAGCGGTCGTCGAACCGCGCGAACTCCTCCTCGGCGGGCGCCGCCTGCTCCCCCTCCCCGGGGACGGCGACGGTGCGGCGGACGAGCAGGTGGGCGCGCAGCCGGTCGGCCTCCACCGGGGGCAGCCCGTCGACGACCAGCTCCTCCTCGTCGGCCTGCACGGAGCCGGCCGCGGCGTCGATGCGCACCCGCACCAGGCCGAGCAGCCGGTGCAGCGGGGGCGCCTCGACCTCGACCCCGCGCACCCGGTCCAGGGGCACGGTGCGCACCGAGCGGGACAGCAGCCCGCGGGTCACCACGATCGCGGTCGGGCCGGGCTCGTAGCGGAACCGCCACCACCCCAGCACGGCCGAGGCCAGCGAGATCGCCGTGACGAGGGCGACGACCAGCACCACGGCCAGCGGCCCGTCGGTGAGGCCGCGGAAGGCGCCGAACGCCAGCACCGCCGGCACCCACTGCCGGGCCTGCCGGAAGGTGATCGTGTGCACCAGCACGATCCGCCACGACGTCCTCATGCAGGCCTCACGGCGTCGTCCTCATGTCGCCTCGTCCCGCACCAGCTCGGCGCGGCGGGCCAGGTCGTCGGCCACCCGGGCGGCGACGTCGGCGTCCAGGTGCGGGATGCGCACGGTGCCCTGCGAGGACGCCGTCAGCACGGCCACGCTGGCCAGCCCGAACAGCTGCTGGACCACGCCGCGGGTGACGTCGACGGTCTGGATGCGCGAGACCGGGACCAGCGTCCAGGTCCGGGTCAGCCAGCCGGTGCGGGTGCCGACGGCCTCGTCGGTGACCTCCCACCGGTGCACGCGGAAGCGCAGCCGCGGGGCGACGCCGACCGCGACCACGGCCTCGGCGACCACCAGCACCGGCAGCAGCAGGGCCAGCCAGGTCGGCAGGGGCAGGAGGACCTCGAGCGCGACGACGACGGCGGCCAGCACGAGTGCCCCGACCGCGCCCTGCACGGCCCACAACCCGATCGCGTTGCGGGACGGCGACCAGGCCGGCGCACGGGCCGGGTCGGGGTGCATGGGCCCCATCTTCCCGGGTGCGCCACCATGGGGTGCGTGACGATGCCGCAGCAGGTCCCGACCGTGCCCGCCCACGAGGTCCCCGAGGACGCCGTCGTGCTCGACGTGCGCGAGGACGACGAGTGGGTGGCCGGCCACATCGAGGGCGCGACGCACATCCCGATGGGGCAGGTGCCGGCGCGGCTGGACGACCTCCCCGAGGGCGACCCGCTCTACGTGACCTGCCGCGGCGGGGGGCGCTCGGCCCGGGTGGCCGCCTGGCTGAACCAGAACGGCTACGACGCGGTCAACGTCGGCGGCGGCATGGGCAGCTGGCAGGACGCCGGCCGCCCGATGGTCAGCGAGACCGGCTCAGCACCGACGGTGGCCTGAGCAGCAGCGCGGGCAGGTCGCCGGCGACGCGCACGGCGCCGGCGACCATGGCGAGGGCGCACCCCGCGCAGACCAGCTGCACGGCCAGGCCCTCGGTGACGGTGCCGGCCAGGGTCAGGTAGACCGCGATGCCGACCAGGGCGGCGCGGGCCCGCACCCCGCCGGCGGCGGCGACCGCGAAGGCGCCCCAGGCCAGGTACCAGGGGTAGAGGGCCGGTCCGCTCAGCGCGAGGGCGAGCAGCGCCAGGCCGACGGTGGCCATCGCCTGCCGGGGGGTGCCCCCGGCGGCGCGCCACAGCAACCAGGCGGCCAGGGCCGCCCCCGCCACGGCGACCACCAGCCGCCCCGCGGTGAGCGCCTCGTCCAGGCCCAGGCCGGGGACGAGCCAGTCCAGGCCGTAGGCCAGCCACGTGCTCGGTGCCGTGCCGTTGCGGACGATCCCGGGGACGCCGAGGGCCCCCAGCCAGCCCAGCGGGTCGGGCAGCACCACCAGCACGGCCGCGGTGACCCCGGCCGCCGTGGCCAGCGCGCGGGCCAGCGCGGCCCGCGCGCCGGGCCGCGCTGCGCGGAGCAGGTGCAGCAGCACGTAGCCGACCAGCACGGCGCCGGGCGCCTTCACGAAGGTCGCGAGCACGGCCAGCGCCACCGCGGTCGAGGTGTGCCCGCGGCGGACCAGCAGCACGACGGCGACGGCGGCCAGCCCGAGCAGCACGTCGACGTGCGCCCCGCCGACCACGTGCACCACCACCAGCGGGTTGCCGGCGGTCAGCGCGATCGCCGCTGCCCGGTCCCGGGGCGCGGCGGCGAACGCCACGAGGACGACCGCCGCGACGAGGGCCAGCACGGCCACCGCGCGGATCGCCAGCACGGCCAGCTGCTGGTCGCTGCCGGTCAGGTCGACCAGGAACCGGAACAGCGCCACCTGGACCGGGCCGTAGGGGGTGGGGGTCTGCCGCCACATCGGGTCCACGGCCGCGCCGAAGGAGTCGCCCAGCGCGATGGGGAAGATGCGGTAGGGGTCCAGGCCGAGGTGGGCCAGCCGGCCGACCGCGGCGTAGCTGTCGACGTCGAGGCTGCTGGTCGGGCCACCGGTCAGGAACGGCAGGATCCCCCACCCGGCCAGCGCGGACACCACGACGAGGTCGCGGCCCGACGCCGCTGCCCGGGCCCGCAGGAGCCGGCGGACCAGCACGGCCCAGCAGGCCAGCCAGGCGGCCGTGGCCACCACCCCGGTGAGCCGCCAGCCCAGCTGCCCGCCGGACTCGCGGACCGGCCAGCTGCCCCACCAGTCGGGCAGCCGCACGAGCTGGGTCACCCCGGCCTGCGCGGTGGCCAGCGCGACGACGGCCGGGAGCACCAGGCAGCCGGCGAGCACCAGCCGACCGGCCCGGTCGGCCGGCACCCCGCCGCGGACCGGGGCGGCCGCGGTGGTGGCCGGCCCGGTCGCGGTGCCGGTCAGGCTGCGCCGTCCAGCTCGAGGCGGAGCATCCGGCTGCGCGGTGCGGACCCCGGACGCGCCCGGGCCGGTTCGCCCCGGGCGATGCGGGCCAGCTGGCCGCTGCGCTCCGTGATGGCCCAGCGGGTGACCCGCACCAACGACTCGCGGACGATGTCACCGCTCATCTTCGAGACGCCGAGGGTGCGCTCGACGAAGGTGATGGGCACCTCGACCACGTGGCACCCGGCGCGCAGCGCGCGCCAGGCCAGGTCGATCTGGAAGCAGTAGCCCTGCGAGGTCACGGACCGGAGGTCGAGGTCCTCGAGCACGTGGGCCCGGTAGGCCCGGTAGCCCCCGGTGGCGTCGCGCAGCCGCAGGCCCAGCGCCCACCGGGTGTAGGCGCTGCCGCCGCGGGAGAGCAGCTGCCGGTGCAGCGGCCAGTTGACCACCTCGCCGCCGGCCACCCACCGCGAGCCCAGGACGACGTCGGCGTCGGCCAGGGCGTGCAGCAGCCGGGGCAGCTGCTCGGGCAGGTGCGAGCCGTCGGCGTCCATCTCGACCAGCACGTCGTACCCGCGCTCCAGGCCCCACGCGAACCCGGCCCGGTAGGCAGCGCCGAGCCCGGCCTTCCCGCTGCGGTGCAGCACGTGCACCGAGGAGTCGAACCGGGCCAGCCCGTCGGCGACCTCCCCGGTGCCGTCGGGGGAGGCGTCGTCCAGCACGAGGACGTCGGCCTCGGGGACGGCGGCCCGGATCCTGCCGACCACCCGCGGCAGGTTCTCCCGCTCGTCGTAGGTGGGGAGCAGCACCAGCACGCGCTCGTTCACGGGGACCTGCCGTCCGGACGGGGATGGGTCAGCGCACTGGACCATCCCCGTCTGAACGGTGGGTGACGGGACCCTGAGCGGCCGCTGTCAACCAGGTCAGGAGGAGCTCAGGACCCGTAGTCGGCGAAGCGGGTGCGGAGGTCCTTCTTGGAGAACTTGCCGACGCTGGTCTTGGGCACCTCGTCGATGAACTCCACGGCCGAGGGCAGCCACCACTTGGCGACCATCGGGGTGATGTGCTCGATCACCTCGTCGGCGGTCAGCTCCTGGCCGTCGGCGACGACGACGCAGGCCAGCGGCCGCTCGTCCCACTTCGGGTCGGGGATGCCGATGACGGCGGCCTCCTTCACCTTCGGGTGGCTCATGATCGCGTTCTCCAGGTCGACCGAGCTGATCCACTCGCCGCCGGACTTGATCAGGTCCTTCGTGCGGTCGGCGATGCGCACCGAACCGCTGGCGTCGATCGCGGCGACGTCGCCGGTCTTCATCCAGCCGTCCGACGTCGCCAGCTCCACGCCCTCGTCGGGGTTGTAGTAGTCCAGCGCGGTGGTCGAGCCGCGGACCTGCAGCTCGCCGGTGGCGACGTCGTCCCAGGGCAGCTCGTCGGTGGTGCCGGCCTCGACGATGCGCACCTCCACGCCCATGAACGGGATGCCGGCGCGGGCGCGGTAGGCGGCCTTGTCCTGGTCGGAGCCGTCGAACAGCCGGCGCGGCAGCCGGGCCGAGGTGGCCACCGGGTGGGTCTCGGTCATGCCCCAGGCCTGCAGGATCGGCAGGCCGACCCGCTCGCGGTAGGCCTCGCTCAGCGCCTTGGGGACGGCGGAGCCGCCGCAGCCGATGTCCCGCAGCTTGTGCTCGCGGCCCTCCAGCTCGGGCAGCACGCCCTGCCAGATCGTGGGCACCCCGGCGGTGAAGGTGACGCCCTCGTCGACGATCAGGTCGGCCAGCGCCTTGGGCTGCATCATCGGGCCGGGGAAGACCATCGCGGCCCCCACGGCCGGACCGGCCTGCGCGAGGCCCCAGGCGTTGGCGTGGAACATCGGGACGACCGGCATGACGACATCGGTCTCGGCCATGCCGAACACGTTGGGCTGCACCACGGCCATGGTGTGCAGCACCGTCGAGCGGTGGCTGTAGAGCACGCCCTTGGGGTTGCCCGTGGTGCCCGAGGTGTAGCACATGCTGGCCGCGGTGTTCTCGTCCTCGACCCGGAAGTCGACGGGCTCGGCGGCGGCGATCAGGTCCTCGTAGAGGGAGACCCGGGGGTCGTCGGGGATCTCGTTGTCGCCGCCGTCGTCCATGACCACGACGTGCTGGACGGTGGTCATCGTGTCGATCAGCGGCCACAGCAGCGGCAGCACGGTGCGGTCCACGAAGACCGCCTCGTCCTCGGCGTGGTTGGCGATGTAGGTCAGCTGCTCCGGGAAGAGCCGGATGTTCAGCGTGTGCAGCACCCGCCCGGTGCTGGGGACGGCGAAGTACAGCTCCAGGTGCCGGGCGCTGTTCCAGGCGAAGGTGCCCACCCGGCCGTCGGCGCTGATGCCCAGGGTGTCCAGCACGCCGCCGAGCTTGCGGGTGCGCACCGCCCACTCGGCGTAGGTCGTCCGCACCGGGCCGGTGGGGGAGTTCGTGACGATGGTCTTGTCGCCGTGGTGTCGCTCCACGTAGCGGAAGATCGAGTCGATCGTCAGGGGCGTCTGCTGCATGAGGCCGCGCATGAGCGGCATCAAACCAGTGACAGCCGACACCTTCTACCCGTGGGTAGCCACCGGCTCCAGCGACAGCGGCAGCTCGGCCAGGCCGCGGATGACGAACTCGGGCCGGCGACGGGCCTCGCCGGCCAGCTCCAGGCTCGACGTGCGGGCCAGCAGCGCCCCGAACGAGGCCTGCAGCTCGACCCGGGCCAGCGGTGCCCCGATGCAGAAGTGCACCCCGGCGCCGAAGGATATGTGCGGGTTGTCGGTGCGGCCGACGTCCAGGGTGTCCGGGGCCTCGAACACCGCCGGGTCGTGGTTGCCCGACCCCAGCAGCGCGGCGATCTTCTGGCCCTGCGCCACGGTGACCCCGCCCAGCTCGACGTCGGCGGTGGCGGTGCGCTCGAACAGCTGCAGCGGGGCGTCGAAGCGCATCAGCTCCTCGATCGCGGTCGGCAGCAGCGCCGGGTCCGCCCGCAGGCGGGCCAGCTGGTCGGGGTGCTGCAGCAGGGCGAGCAGGCCGTTGCCGGTGACGTTGACCGTGGCCTCGTGGCCGGCGTTGAGCAGCAGGACGCAGGTGGTGACCAGCTCGTCCTCGGTCAGCCGGTCGCCGTCCGCGTCGCGCGCGGTGACCAGGTGGGTCAGCAGGTCCTCACCCGGCGCGGTGCGCCGCTGCGCGGCGAGGTCGCGCAGGTAGGCGACGAACTCCGCGGCGGCGACCTCGGCGGCGTCCTCGGTCTCGGTGGTGCGGCCGTACTCGTACATCTTCACGATCGCGTTGGACCACGGCCGCAGCAGCGGGCGGTCGGCCTGCGGCACGCCCAGCAGCTCGGCGATGACCTCCACCGGCAGCTGCTCGGCCATGCCGGTGAACAGGTCGACCGGCTCGCCCGCGACCGAGCGCTCGACCATGCCGTCGACCAGCGAGCCGGCCAGCTCCTCGACCCAGGGCCGCAGCCGCTCGACGTGCCCGCGGGCGAACGCGGCGCTGATCAGCCGGCGCAGCCGGGTGTGGTCCGGCGGCTCCATCTCCAGGATCGCGTTGCGGTGGATCAGGTTGAACTGGCCGAACCGCTCGGCCGGGGCGCGGTCGGTCCAGATCCGGCCCAGCGCCCGGGTGCGCAGCACGGCGTTGGCCTCGGCGTGCCCGTAGGCCAGCCACATGCCCAGGCCGTCGTCCCACTGCACCGGCGCCCGGTCGCGGGCCGCGGCGAAGGCGGGGTAGGGGTCCTCGACGAAGGCGGCGTCGGTCAGGTCCAGCACCGGGCGATTGTGCACCTGCCCGACGCATAGGCTCGGACGCATGGCCCGTACGCAGACCAAGCGCCGTCCCGCCCCCACCCCCGCCGCGGCGGGGGAGCAGAATCCGAAGGCGCCGTGCGCGTGCGGCTCGGGCCGCAAGTACAAGCACTGCCACGGCTCGGCCTACGCCCCGGTCGTCACCCGGCCCTTCGAGGGCCTGCCCGGCGAGGTCCACTGGGTGGCCCTGCGCGAGCTCGTGCCGGCCGCCACCGCCGTGCTGACCACGAAGGACGGCCGCACGGCGACCCTGGCCAGCGTGCTCCCCGGCGGTGCCCCCGGCCTGGTCCGGGCCAACGGCGAGGTGCTGCTCGGCGTCCAGCTGGCCGCCTCCTCCGACGACGTCAGCCGCGACCTGGGCACGGCCCTGGCTGCCGCGCTCGAGGCCCCGGCGGGCAACCCGGTCGACCCCGGTCCGGTGGGTGCCGAGGGGTCGGCCGGCCCGCGGCTGCAGGAGCTGCTGGACCCGGCGGCCGAGCTCGAGGTCACCGTGCACGACGACTTCGGCTTCTGGCTGGAGGGCACCGGCGCGGGCCCGGCGGCCCTGGCCGGCCTGGAGCAGGCCAACGAGGCGATCATCCCCACGGTGCTGCTCGCCGGGCTGGGTGCGGCCTACTGGTGCCGGCCCGCCGCCGACCGCGCCCACCTGCGGTGGGTGCGACCCGAGCCCGAGGAGCAGCTGCTGGACGCGCTGGCCCGGCTCGGTGGCGCCGAGCAGCTGACGCTGGGCGAGGGCACGAAGTACGCGGGCGCCTTCCGCGCGCACGGTCTCGTCGTCCCGGTGTGGGACGTCCCGGCCGACGTCCCGGCGGCGGACTGGACCGGACCGGCCACCGAGCTGGACCAGCGGCTCACCGCGGCCCTGGCCGTCACCGACCCGCTGACCGCCGACGAGCGCCGCTCGCGGGCCGGCCTGCTCTCCCGCCAGGTCACCCTGCGCTGAGCGGTCCGGTGGCCGCGACCGCGCGGTCGCGGCCACCGCGCTTGGCCTCGTAGAGGGCGCGGTCGGCGGCGGTGTAGAGCGTCCGGACGTCCCCGGCGTGGGTCGGGGACTGCGCGACGCCCACGCTGACGGTGAGCCGGAGCAGGGTGCCGTCGGCCAGCGGCAGCGGCTGCGCGCGGACGGCGGCCACCAGGTCGTGGGCGCGGCGCTCGGCGACCTCGGGCGGGCACGCGGTCAGCAGGACGGCGAGCTCGTCACCGCCGAGCCGGCCGACGACGGCGTCCCCGTCGCGCACGGCGTCCCGCAGCACCCGGCCCAGGTGGCGCAGGGCGTCGTCCCCGACCGGGTGGCCGTGCTGGTCGTTGACGGCCTTGAACTCGTCGACGTCGACCAGGACCAGCGCGGTGCCGTGCCCGGCCGACCCGCCCACGGACCCGGCCAGCGCGGCGTCCAGCACGTGGCGGGTGACCAGACCGGTGAGCGGGTCGACGGTGGCCTGCTCGCGCAGCCGCCGGACCAGGTGCTCCTGCTTGTCCCCGGCGTGGGCCAGCAGCCCGGTGGCCAGCGCCAGCGTCGCGGCGACGAAGACGGCGTCGGGGACGGCCTTCTCGAGCACCTCCAGGTGCAGCACGAGCACGGCGTTGGTCACCCCGGAGAAGGCGGCGACGGCCCAGGCCCCGACCGGGCGCAGCTGCGAGGCCGCCCAGAGGGTCGGCAGGACGGCGAACACCTGGGCGGCGGCGGAGGTGTCGCGGGTGACCCAGTTCAGCGTGGACAGGACGACGGCGCCGCCCAGCGGCACGAGGGCGAGCAGTCCGAGGGCGTCCCAGCGGTGCGGGTCGGTCCGGGCCAGCCCCAGGCTGACCAGCACGAGCGCGCCGACGGTGAGCCACGAACCGACGTCGGCGACGGTGCCCTGGTCGCCGAACAGGGCGAAGCACGCCTGGACGACGGCAGCCGGGAGCATCACCCAGATGGCCAGGCGGACGGCCGTGCGCGGATCCCGCGTGCCGAACCACCGGTGCCGGCGCGTGGTGGCGGGCGGCCCGGGGGGCGGGGTGGCGGTGGGTGCTGGCGGGGTGCTCACGGGTCTCCGGTCCTGACGGGCCCGCCGGGGTGTCCCGGTCCACTCGTCTCGTCCCCCTGGTGTCGGCTCGTGCGGGTCCGGAGTTGAACCGGCCGTCGCCGACCACCCCGGACGGGTGGGGCCACCGAGGACCACGGGGCCCGGTTCGTCGCGCCTGCACCCGGTCCGGCGGTGCCAGGACGACGCACCGGCCTGCACCGGGCCGATCCGGAACCCGGCGACATGACAGCCGGGCACCAGGTTCGTTACGAGAACGTGACCGCGACGGGGTCGTGCGGTCTTGACGGGCCCCCGTTGTTAGCGTTCACAATGTGAGCGCTCGCACAGACGCGGGCCTGAGCGCCGAGATGTGTACGGCGGCAGACGTCTCGTAGAGGAGATAGCAGTGAGCAACAAGCTCAGGTTGACCGCTCTGGGTGCCGCGCTGGCATTCGGCCTGACCGCCTGCGGTGGCGGCGGTGCCGGTTCCGGCGGGGGCAACGACACGGCGAACGCCGACCCGTCCGACCTCACCATCGGTGTCTCGATGCCGACCCAGACCTCCGAGCGCTGGATCGCCGACGGCAACAACGTCGAGTCCCAGCTCGAGGACGCCGGCTACAAGGTCGACCTCCAGTACGCCAACGACGACATCCCGACCCAGCAGCAGCAGCTCGACCAGATGATCACCGAGGGCGCCGACCTGCTGATCGTCGCCTCCATCGACGGCACCGCCCTCAGCTCGCAGCTGCAGGCCGCCGCCGACGCGAACATCCCGGTCATCGCCTACGACCGCCTGATCCGCGACACCGACAACGTCGACTTCTACGTCACGTTCGACAACTTCGCGGTCGGCCAGGCGCAGGCCAACGCCCTCCTCGTGGGCCTGGGCCTGCAGAACGCCGACGGCTCGAAGGGCTCGGCCACCGGGCCGTTCAACATCGAGCTGTTCGCCGGTTCGCTGGACGACAACAACGCGTTCTTCTTCTTCAACGGTGCGATGGACGTCCTCCAGCCCCTGATCGACGACGGCACGCTCGTCGTCCCCTCGGGCCAGACCGACATCGAGCAGGCCGCCACGCTGCGCTGGCAGCAGGAGACCGCCCAGTCGCGCATGGAGACCCTGCTCACCGGGTCCTACAACGACGGCACGGTCCTCAACGGCGTCCTGTCGCCCTACGACGGCATCTCGCGCGGCATCATCACCGCCCTGCAGAACGCCGGCTACGGCCCGAACCTGACCTCCACCCCGCGGGCCCTGCCCGTGGTGACCGGCCAGGACGCCGAGATCGCCTCGGTCGCCCTGATCGACCAGGGTGTCCAGAGCTCCACGATCTTCAAGGACACCCGCAACCTGGCCGAGCAGGCCGTCACGGCTGCCCAGGCGTTCCTCGAGGGTGACGAGCCCGAGGCGAACGACACCGAGTCCTACGACAACGGCAACAAGGTCGTCCCGGCCTACCTGCTGCCCGTGCAGACGGTGTTCAAGGACGACATCCAGTCCGTGCTCGTGGACTCCGGCTACTACACCGAGTCCGAGGTCCAGTCCGGCCAGGCCGACTGACCCTCCCCTGAACCCGGCCGGGCCTGGCAGCGCACGCTGCCGGGCCCGGCCGGCTCCACGAGGGACCTGCACGACCAGCGCCACCCGCACCACCTGCACGGAACCCAGAACCACCGCCCGGCCCTGCGAGACGACGGAGTCCGATGTCCGACCACATCCTCGAGATGCGCTCCATCACCAAGACCTTCCCCGGCGTCAAGGCGCTCTCCGACGTCACCCTGTCGGTCGAGCGCGGCGAGGTCCACGCGATCTGCGGGGAGAACGGCGCCGGCAAGTCGACCCTGATGAAGGTCCTGTCCGGGGTCTACCCGGCCGGTGAGTACGACGGCGAGATCGTCTTCGACGGCCAGGTCGTGTCCTTCGGCGGCATCCGCGACTCCGAGCACGCCGGCGTCGTGATCATCCACCAGGAGCTCGCCCTGGTGCCCTACCTCTCGATCGCCGAGAACATCTTCCTGGGCAGCGAGAAGCGCGGCCGCCTGGGTCTCATCGACTGGAACCTGGCCAACGCCGAGGCCGGCAAGCTGCTGCGCTCCGTGGGCCTGGACGAGAACCCGGTCACCCCGGTCGGCCAGCTCGGCGTCGGCAAGCAGCAGCTGGTCGAGATCGCCAAGGCGCTGAGCAAGGACGTCAAGCTGCTCATCCTCGACGAGCCGACCGCCGCGCTCAACGACACCGACTCCGCGCACCTGCTCGGGCTGATCCGCGGTCTCAAGGACCAGGGCATCACCTCGATCATCATCTCGCACAAGCTGAACGAGATCGACGCGATCGCCGACCACACCACGATCATCCGCGACGGGCAGACCGTCGAGACCCTGGACATGGCCGACCCCGACGTCACCGTCGACCGGATCATCCGCGGCATGGTCGGGCGCGCGCTGGACTCCTACTACCCCGAGCGCGAGTCGCACCCGGGCGAGGAGGTCCTGCGGGTCGAGGGCTGGACGGTCAAGCACCCCAGCCAGGACCGGCTGGTCGTCGACCACGCCAGCTTCGACGTCCGGGCGGGCGAGGTCGTCGGCATCGCCGGGCTCATGGGCGCCGGTCGCACCGAGCTGGCCATGAGCATCTTCGGCCGCTCCTACGGCACCTTCGTCGAGGGCAAGATCTTCCTGCACGGCAGGGAGACGAAAGCCCGCAGCGTCGCCGAGGCCATCGACGCCGGCATCGCCTACGCGACCGAGGACCGCAAGAAGTACGGCCTCAACCTCATCGACGACATCGCGCGCAACAACTCCGCGGCGGCGCTGGACAAGCTCTCGACGCGGGGCTTCGTCGACGCCAACGAGGAGACCAAGGTGGCCGAGGAGGGCCGCCGCTCGATGAACATCAAGGCGCCCACGGTGAAGTCGATCGTCGGCAAGCTCTCGGGCGGCAACCAGCAGAAGGTCGTGCTGAGCAAGTGGCTGCTCACCGACCCCGACGTGCTGATCCTCGACGAGCCCACCCGCGGCATCGACGTCGGCGCCAAGTACGAGATCTACACGATCATCAACAAGCTGGTCGCCGCCGGCAAGGCCGTCGTCGTCATCAGCTCCGAGCTGCCCGAGCTGCTCGGCATCTGCGACCGCGTCTACACCCTCTCGGCGGGGCGCATCACCGGCCAGGTGCCGGTCGCCGAAGCCACCCAGGAACGCCTCATGACCCTCATGACCCAGGAGAAGGAGCTCGTCGGATGACGCGCAGCGTCGGCCCCACCTCGGAGCCCCAGGCGGATGACGCCACGAAGGCCAAGGACGTCGCACCGGCCGCCGCGCTCGGCGTCGGCACCAGCGACATCCGCACGCTGCTGACCCGCAACCTGCGCACCAGCGGCATCTACATCGCGTTCGTCGTGGTGGTCGCGCTGTTCGCGATCATCACCGGCGGCACGTCGCTGTCGCCGGGCAACATCACCAACATCATCCTGCAGTACTCCTACATCCTGATCCTGGCGATCGGGATGGTCATCGTGATCATCGCCGGGCACATCGACCTGTCGGTCGGGTCGGTGGTCGCGGTGACCGGCGCGGTGTCGGCGGTGCTGGTCATCCGGCACGACCAGCCGTGGTGGGTCGGTGTCCTCGCCGCTCTCGCCGTCGGGCTGCTGATCGGCGCGTGGCACGGGTTCTGGGTGGCCTTCGTCGGCATCCCGGCGTTCATCGTGACCCTCGCCGGCATGCTGCTGTTCCGCGGCCTGACGCTGCAGGTGCTCGACAACGTCTCGCTGTCCCCCTTCACCCCGGAGTACGGCAAGATCGCGTCGGGCTTCAGCAACGGGCTGCTGGGCGGCAACGGGTTCGACGCGTTCACCCTGCTGATCTTCGCGGTGGCCGTGGTGGCCTACGGCTACAGCCAGTTCCGCACCCGGCTCGCCCGCATCCGCTACAACCAGCCGGTCCCCTCGTTCCCGCTGTTCGTGGCCCAGGTCGTCGTGGTCGCGGCGGTCGTCATGGCCTTCGCCTACCAGCTGGCCACCGCCCGCGGCCTGCCCTACGTGCTGGTCATCCTGGCCGTGCTGATCATGGTCTACGGCGTGGTCACCAAGCGGACCGTCTTCGGCCGCCAGGTCTACGCCATCGGCGGCAACCTGGCCGCGGCCACGCTCTCCGGCGTCAAGGTCAAGGCGGTCAACTTCTGGATCTTCGTGAACATGGGCTTCCTGGCCGCCGTGGCCGGTGTCGTGTTCTCGTCCCGGTCCAACGGTGCGCAGCCCGGTGCCGGCAACAGCTTCGAGCTGGACGCCATCGCCGCGGCCTTCATCGGTGGCGCCGCCGTCACCGGTGGCGTGGGCACGGTCGTCGGCGCCATGGTCGGCGGTCTGCTGGTCGGCGTGATGAGCAACGGCATGCAGCTGCTGGGCATCGACCAGTCGATCCAGTCCATGGTCAAGGGCCTGGTGCTGCTGCTGGCCGTCGCCTTCGACGTCTACAACAAGCGCCGCGCCGGCGGCCGCTGACGGTCCGGGCCGGGGAGGAACCGCAGGTGTCGACCGACACGACCGGCTCCGCCCCGGCCCGCCCGCTCGTGATGAGCGACGTGGCCGCCCGCGCCGGGGTGTCCCACCAGACCGTCTCCCGGGTGGTCAACGGCCACCCGAACGTCGCGCCGGTGACCCGGTCGCGGGTGCAGCGGGCCATCGAGGAGCTGGGCTACCGGCCCAACGCGGCCGCCCGCGCGCTGGTGACCGGCTCCTCGCGCACCATCGGGCTGGTCACGATGAACGTGAACCAGTACGGCCCCGCGCAGACCATGATCGGCCTGGAGCAGGCAGCCCGGGTGGCCGGCTACTCCCTCTCGGTGGCGATCGTCGAGGGCGCCGGGGTGGAGAGCATCGCCGAGGCCGTCGACCGCTTCGTGGCCCAGTCCGTCGACGCCGTCGTGGTGCACACCGCCGACCTGGAGGCCGTGGCGGCGCTGGGTGTGCTGGACCCGCCCGTGCCGTTGGTCGCCGTGCAGATGGGCGGCGAGGAGCTCGGCCCGACCGTCACCGTCGTCCAGGAGGCCGGTGCCCGGCTGGTGGTCGACCACCTGCTGGGGCTCGGGCACACCACCGTCCACCACCTCTCCGGCCCGGAGCACTCGATGGAGTCCCGGCGGCGGGTGGAGGGCTGGCGCGACGCCCTCGCCGAGGCCGGCGCCCCGCCCGGGGAGCTGTGGCACGGTGACTGGTGGCCGTCGTCCGGGCACGAGGTGGGGATCGAGGTGGCGGCCCGCATCCGGGGCGGGCAACCCATCACCGCGGTGTTCGCGGGCAACGACCAGATGGCCCTGGGCCTGATGGTGGCCCTGCACGAGCAGGGGTTGTCGGTCCCGGGCGACGTCAGCGTCGTGGGGTTCGACGACGTCCCCGAGGCCCCGTACTTCAGCCCGCCGCTGACCACGGTGCAGCAGGACTTCTCCGAGCTCGGCCGGCGCGGGGTCCAGCTGGTGCTCGCCCGGCTCGCCGGGCAGCACTGCGAAGCCGACCAGGTGCAGCCGCGGCTGCTGGTCCGCCGGTCGACGGGTGCACCCCCGCGCTGATCCCGGCGGGTGAGGTGTGTTCCGAACCACTGTTGTTAGCGCTAACATGTCCGTCGGAGCACGCGTCGACCGCAGGAGGAGCAACGTGAGCGAGCAGTACGTGGTGGGGGTCGACTACGGCACCCTGTCGGGGCGGGCGGTCGTCGTCCGGGTCTCCGACGGGGCCGAGCTGGCCAGTGCCACCCACCCCTACCCGCACGCCGTGGTCGACCGCGAGCTGCCCGGCACCGGCGAGCTGCTGCCGCCGGACTGGGCCCTGCAGGTGCCGGCGGACTACGTCGACGTGCTGCGCACAGCGGTGCCGAAGGCGCTGCGCGAGTCCGGCGTCGACCCGGCCGACGTCGTCGGCATCGCCACCGACTTCACCGCCTGCACCATGGTGCCCACCACGGCCGACGGCACGCCGCTGTGCGAGCTCGAGCAGTTCGCCGGCCGCAAGCACGCCTTCGTCAAGCTGTGGAAGCACCACGCCGCCCAGCCGCACGCCGACCGGATCAACTCCCTCGCCGCCGAGCGCGGCGAGGTATGGCTGCCGCGCTACGGCGGGCTGATCTCCAGCGAGTGGGAGTTCGCCAAGGGGCTGCAGCTGCTCGAGGAGGACCCCGAGGTCTACGCGGCCATGGACCACTGGGTCGAGGCCGCCGACTGGATCGTCTGGCAGCTGTGCGGTGAGTACGTGCGCAACGCCTGCACCGCGGGCTACAAGGGCATCCGGCAGGACGGCGCGTACCCTTCGCGCGACTACCTGGCCGCGCTGAACCCCGACTTCGCCGGGTTCGTCGACGACAAGCTCGACCACCGCATCGGCGAGCTGGGGGAGCGGGCCGGTGGCCTCACCCGTCAGGCCGCGCAGTGGACCGGGCTGCCCGAGGGCATCGCGGTCGCCGTCGGCAACGTCGACGCGCACGTCACCGCCCCGGCCGCGCAGGCCATCGACCCGGGTCAGATGGTCGCCATCATGGGCACCTCGACCTGCCACGTGATGAACGGCGAGACCCTCGCCGACGTCCCGGGCATGTGCGGGGTCGTCGAGGGCGGGATCACCGCCGGCCGGTACGGCTACGAGGCGGGGCAGAGCGGCGTCGGCGACATCTTCGGCTGGTTCGTCGACACCTCGGTCCCCCCGGCCTACGTGCAGGCCGCCGGCGAGCGCGGCATCAGCGTGCACCAGCTGCTCACCGAGCTGGCCGCCCAGCAGGAGGTCGGAGAGCACGGCCTCGTCGCGCTGGACTGGCACAACGGCAACCGCTCCGTGCTGGTCGACGCCGAGCTGTCCGGGGTCGTGCTCGGCCAGACGCTGGCCACCCGTCCCGAGGACACCTACCGCGCCCTGCTCGAGGCGACCGCGTTCGGCACCCGCACGATCATCGAGGCCTTCGAGGGCTCGGGCGTGCCGGTCACCGAGCTGGTCGTCGCCGGTGGGCTGCTGAAGAACACCTTCCTCATGCAGCTCTACTCCGACATCTGCCGCCGCCCGCTGTCGACGATCGACTCCGAGCAGGGTCCGGCGCTGGGCTCGGCCATCCACGCGGCCGTCGCCGCGGGTGCGCACCCCGACGTCCCGGCCGCCTCGCGCGCGATGGGCAAGGTGCTGCGCGGGGTCTACACGCCCGACGACGAGCGGGCCGACCGCTACGACGCGCTGTTCGCGGAGTACCGCCGGCTGCACGACTTCTTCGGCCGCGGCGAGGGTCAGGCCGGGGGCGGCAACGACGTCCTGCACCGGCTGCGCGCCCTGCGCCGCGACGCGGCCGCCCGCCGCGCCGGCGGCGCGCCGTCCACCGCCACCCCCGTCGCGCCCGAGGTCGAGGCGCCCGCGATCGAGGAGCAGTCCGATGTGCTCAGCGTGTGACAGCCCGACGTCGGCCCGGCTGACGGTCCGCACGGCGACCGGGGAGGAGCGCGGCACCCACCGCGAGCAGCGCGAGCACGTCGCCGCGCTGCACGGGCTGCTGGTGACCAACGCCCTGGTCACCTGGACGGCGGGGAACATCAGCGAGCGGGTGCCCGGCGAGGACCTCTTCGTCATCAAGGGCAGCGGCGTCGACTACGACGGGCTGACCTGGGAGGGCATCACCGTCTGCGACCTGGACGGCGTCGCGGTGGACGGCGTCCGCGGTCCGTCGTCGGACACCGACGCGCACGCCTACGTCTACCGCACCATGCCCGAGGTCAACGGTCAGGTGCACACGCACAGCACCTACGCGGCGGCCTGGGCCGCGCGGGCCGAGCCGGTGCCCTGCGTGCTGACGGCGATGGCCGACGAGTTCGGCGGGCCGATCCCGATCGGGCCGTTCGCCCTCATCGGCGACGACTCCATCGGCCGCGGCATCGTCGAGACGCTGTCGGGCCACCGGTCCACGGCGGTCTTCATGCAGAACCACGGGGTGTTCACCATCGGGAAGAGCGCCCGGGCCGCGGTCAAGTCCGCGGTGATGGCCGAGGACGTCGCCCGCACCGTGCACATCTCCCGGCAGCTGGGTGAGCCCGTGCCGATCCCCCAGGCCGACATCGACGCCCTGTACGAGCGCTACCAGAACGTCTACGGACAGAAGTGAGCACGCAGATGACCAGCGAGTCCCCGTTCCCCGACCAGGAGATCTGGTTCCTCACCGGCAGCCAGGAGCTCTACGGCGAGGAGACCCTCCAGCAGGTCGCCGAGCAGTCGCAGCGGGTCGCCGAGACCCTCGACGCCGCGGCCGGCGTGCCCGTGCGCATCGTGTGGAAGCCGGTGCTCAAGGAGCCCGGCGCCATCCGCCGGGCGATGGGCGAGGCCAACGAGACCGCGGCCTGCGTCGGCGTCATCACCTGGATGCACACCTTCAGCCCGGCCAAGATGTGGATCGCCGGCCTCGACGCGCTGCGCAAGCCGCTGCTGCACCTGCACACCCAGGCCGACGCCGCCCTCCCGTGGGCGACGATCGACATGGACTTCATGAACCTCAACCAGGCCGCCCACGGCGACCGGGAGTACGGCTACGCCCTCACCCGGCTCCGGGTGCCCCGCACCACCGTGGCCGGGCACGCGGGCAACCCCGCCGTGCAGGCCCGCGTGGGCGGCTGGGCCCGCGCCGCCGTGGCCGCGGCCGAGGCCCGCTCGCTGAAGCTGGCCCGGTTCGGCGACAACATGCGCAACGTCGCGGTGACCGAGGGCGACAAGGTCGAGGCGCAGCTGCGCTTCGGCGTCTCCGTGAACACCTACGGCGTGAACGACCTGGCCGCCGTCGTCGACACCGTGACCGACGCCGCCGTCGACGCGGTGATCGCCGAGTACCTCGACCTGTACGCGATCGCCGACGACCTGCGCCCGGGTGGTGACCGGCACGACTCGGTGCGCTACCAGGCCCGGCTCGAGGTCGCGCTGCGCCAGTTCCTCACCGAGGGCGGCTTCGGCGCCTTCACCACGAACTTCGAGGACCTCGGTGCGCTGCGCCAGCTGCCCGGCCTCGCCGTGCAGCGGTTGATGGCCGACGGCTACGGCTTCGGCGGCGAGGGCGACTGGAAGACCTCGGCGCTGCTGCGGGTGCTCAAGACCGCCGGCCGCGGCCTGCCCGGCGGCACCTCCTTCATGGAGGACTACACCTACGACCTCTCGTCCGAGACGCCGAAGATCCTCGGTGCGCACATGCTCGAGGTCTGCCCGACGATCGCCGGCGAGCAGCCCTCGCTCGAGGTGCACCCGCTGGGCATCGGCGGCAAGGAGGACCCGGCCCGCCTGGTCTTCTCCGCCGCCCCGGCCGAGGGCGTCGTCATCGGCTGGGCCGACCTGGGCGAGCGGTTCCGCTGGGTGGCCAACGAGATCGACGTCGTCCCGCCGTCGGAGCCGCTGCCCAACCTGCCGGTGGCCCGCGCCGTCTGGGAGCCCCGCCCCGACTTCGCCACCTCCACCGAGGGCTGGCTCACCGCCGGCGGCCCGCACCACACGGTGCTGACCACCCAGCTGACCACGGCCGAGCTGACCGACCTGGCCGACGTGTTCCGCACCGAGCTGGTCGTCATCGACGCCGACACCACCCGCCGCAGCCTGGCGAAGGAGCTGCGCTGGTCGGCGGCCTACCACCGGCTGGCCCAGGGCCTCTGACGCTCCCGGGGGTGGGTCGTCGACCGGCCCACCCCCGGTGCCGTCAGCTGTGCTGCATCCACACCCGGCGGCGGCCGGCCTTGGTGCGCTCGTGGGCCATGGCCTCGACCATGGCCCGCTGCTGCGCGGTGGCCCGGTGCTCGGTGACGGCGACCTCGGCCTCGCGCATGGCGCGCTCGGCGCGCCGCTCGGCCGCGGTGGCCGGGGGCAGCTCGGGCTCCTCGTCGTCCCCCGTGCTGCCGGAGGCCAGGTTGGCCCGGTAGGGGTTGTCCTCGGGCAGGTTGCCGCTGACCCGGCCGTAGAGGCCCAGGGTGAGCAGCAGCAGGCCCACCACGATCGAGAAGATGACGTTCGACATCGCGAACGCCAGCACGTTCAGGCTGGTGTTGAGCACGAACAGGTGCCAGAACGCCGACAGCAGGAACGCGACGCCCACCCCGGTCATGACGATGCCGGCGACGCGCCCGCCCTTCACGGCGGCCGCGACCAGCACGGCGGCGGTGACCAGCGAGATGGTCGAGAGCAGGCCGTTGCTGGACAGGCCGGCGACCGTGCCGCCGTCGGTGGAGAAGAAGTCCAGACCGCCGACGAAGCCCAGGACGCCGAACACGGCGAGGACGGCGGCGACGGCGAAGGCCCCGATGCGGTGGACGACGACCACCCGGTGGGCGGTGGCGGTGTCCACGCTCTCCTCGTGGACGCGGGGACGGCGTTCGGGTGTGGTGTGGGCGGTCATGGCAGGCTCCTGCGCTCGCGGACTGAACGACATCGTCGGGGTACCCGCCGGATCCCGCAGTAACCTCCGTTTACGCCGCTGAGGTGATCACCAGCGGCGGCGCCGGCTGATCAGGTCGGCCACCGCGGCCTCGGTGGCCGACCGCGCCTCGCCGCGGCCCTCGACCAGGGCCGACAGGGCGGTGCCGTCGGCCAGGGCGACCAGCCGGCCGACCGGGACGTCGCGGTGCCCGCCGCCGGTCAGCACCTGCCCGACCAGGGCATCCAGCCGGGCCCGCGTGGCCTGCAGCGTCGGCCGCAGCTCGGGGTGCCGGCCACCGGCCAGGAACCGCTCGTAGAAGGCCAGCACCTGGTCGTCGGTGCGGCAGTGCGCCCCGAGCAGGACGTCGACGACCCGGGCTGCGGTCTCACCGGTGCTCCGGCGGCCGGTCGGCAGCGCGGCGACCAGCTCGGCGGCCCGGGCCAGCTCCTGCTCGGCGACCCGGTCGACGGCGGCCACCCGCAGGTCGGCCAGGTCGCGGAAGTAGTAGGTGGTCGCGGCCAGCGGCACCCCGGCCGCGGTGGCCGCGGTGCGGTGCGACACGGCGCCGGGGCCCTGCCGGACGACCAGGTCCGCGGCCGCGGCGACGATGGCCTCGCGCCGCGCCTCGCCCTTGGGTGTGGTCATCAGTGGGCGGACGACGGGGCCAGGTTGAGCCCGATCACCCCGGCCACGATCAGCACGATCGACAGGATGCGCAGCGTGCCCACCGGGTCGCCCAGCAACCACATGCCGACGACGGCGGTGCCCGCGGCCCCGATGCCGGTCCAGACCGCGTAGGCCGACCCGACCGGCAGGGTGCGCAGCGCCAGGGTCAGCAGGGTGAAGCTGATGCCGGCGCAGACGACGAACGACAGCGTCCACCACAGCCGGCTGAAGCCCTCGGAGTTCTTCAGCGAGACGGCGAACGCGGTCTCGAACAGACCGGCGACGACGACGAGTGCCCAGGCCACGACGGCCTCCTTCCAACAGATTGGTACGACCGTACCTCAATACAGGTACGACCGTCCAGTTCTACCGTCCGCCTACGGTGGTCGTCGTGACCGTCGACGGAGGACCCCGCGTGGAGCTGGACTGGGCCGGCACCCACCGCTACGCCGCACCGGTGGTGCGCCCACGGGACGTCGCCCACCTGCAGGAGGTGGTGCGGGGCGCGACCGCCGTCCGGGCGCTGGGCACCCGGCACACCTTCAACGGTCTGGCGGACTCACCGGGCGTGCTGCTGGACCTCACCGCGCTGGCCGACCGGGTCGACGTCCGCCCCGACGGCACGGTCGTGGTCACCGCGGGGACGACGTTCGGCGCGCTGGCCCGCGAGCTGCACCGGCAGGGCCGCGCCCTGCACAACCTGGGGTCGCTGCCGCACATCTCGGTCGGCGGCGCCGTCGCCACCGGCACCCACGGGTCCGGCGACCGGGCCGGTGCGCTGGCCACCGCGGTGCGCGGGTTCACCCTGGTCGGCCCGGACGGCGAGCTGCGCACGGTCACCGGGGACGACGTCGCGGCGCAGGCCGTGGCGCTGGGCTCGATCGGCGTGGTCACCGAGCTGGTGCTGGCCACCGAGCCGACCTACGACGTCCGGCAGGACGTGTACCGCGGTGCCGCGACGGCCGAGGTGCACGAGGCCTTCGGGGCCGGCGACAGCGTCAGCGCCTTCACCCGGTGGGACGGCACGGCCGACCTGTGGGTGAAGACCCGGTTGCCGGCGGAGGTGCCCGACGAGCTGCTCGGTGCCCCCCGTGACCCGGTGAGCCGGGACCGGATCACCGACGAGATCGTCGGCAACGTGACGCCGCAGGGCGGGCTGCCCGGGCCGTGGCACGAGCGGCTCCCGCACTTCCGGCACGACGCCACCCCCAGCAACGGCGACGAGATCCAGTCCGAGTTCTTCGTCGACCGGGCCGACGCCGCCGCGGCGATCGCGGCCGTGGCCGGGGTGGGGGACCGGATCCGCGAGCACCTGGTGGTGAGCGAGCTGCGCACGGTGGCCGCCGACGCCCTGTGGCTCTCGATGGCGCACGGCCGTGACTCGCTCGCCGTCCACTTCACCTGGCGCCGCACCGCCGGGGCGCGCGAGGTGGCGGTGCCGCTGGTCAGCGAGGTCCTCAGCGCCGTCGGGGCCCGGCCGCACTGGGGCAAGGCGCACACGGTCAGGGACGTCGCCGCCGTCGTGCCCCGGCTGGCCGAGGCCCGGGCGCTGTTCGACGCGCTGGACCCCGACCGGGTGTTCAGCTCGCCGCAGGTCGAGGCGCTCGGGGTGCGCTCCCCGGGCTGACGGGGGAGCGCACCCCGGGCTCAGCGCACGAACCGGGAGACCGCGCTCCGCATCTCCGCGGCCATCCGGGCCAGCTCGTCCACGGCGAGCCCGGTCTGGCCCAGGGCCTGGGTGGTCGAGGTGGCGGCCGCGGAGACGCCGGTGATGTTGGCGGCGATCTCGGTGGTGCCCGCGGCGGCCTCGGCCACCGACCGGGACATCTCGTTCGTCGTCGCGGTCTGCTCCTCGACGGCGCTGGCGATGGTCAGCTGGTAGTCGTTGATCTGGCCGATGACGGTGCCGATGCGGCCGATCGCCGTCACCGCACCCCCGGTGTCGGCCTGGATGGCCTCGACCCGGCGGGCGATGTCCTCGGTGGCCCGGGCGGTCTCCTGGGCCAGCTCCTTGACCTCGTTGGCGACGACGGCGAAGCCCTTGCCGGCCTCGCCGGCCCGGGCGGCCTCGATGGTCGCGTTGAGGGCCAGCAGGTTCGTCTGCTCCGCGATCGAGGTGATCACCTTGACCACGTCGCCGATCTCCTTCGACGAGACCCCCAGCTTGGCGATCGTGGCGTTGGTCGCCTCCGCCTCGCCGACCGCGTCGGCGGCCACCCGGGCCGCGTCGGCGGACGACTGCGCGATCTCCCGGATCGCCGCACTCATCTCCTCGGCGCCGGCGGCCACCGTGGCCACCGACCGGGAGACCTCGTCGGCGGCCGAGGACACCAGGGACGTCTGGGTCGAGGTCTCGCCGGCGGCCGACGAGATCTGCGAGCTGGAGGCGGAGAGCTCCTCGGAGGAGGCGGCGACGGCGTCGGCGGAGCGGGCCACCGAGTCCATGACGTCGCGGATGCTGACCACCGCGCCGTCCAGGGCGGCGCTCATCTGCCCGAGCTCGCACCGGGTGCCGAACGCGCTGGCCTTCGTCAGGTCGCCGGCGGCCAGGGCCTCGGCGACGTCCTGCACGCACCGCACCCCGCGGGCGAGACCGGCGGCGACCCAGGCGCCGGCGGCCAGGGCGAGGGCGGCGCCGACCGCGATCACCGCGAGGACCTCGAGCCGGTCGGTGCGGTAGGCGGCCTGCGCCGTCGTGGCTGCGTCGGACCCCGAGCTCCGCTCGAGGCTGCGCAGCCGGTCGATGTCGGACTCGGCCTGGGTGACCAGCGGCTTGGCCACCGACTGGTTGGCCGTGCGCCACCCGGCCTCGTCGCCGGAGAGGGCCAGCGGGCCCAGCGTGTCCTGCACCGCGGTGACGTAGGCCGAGAACGACTGCTCGGCGTCGGCCAGGGTGCTGGCGCGCTCACCGGTCAACCCGGCGCCGGTGTAGTCGTCGGCGGCGGTCCCGAAGGCCTGCTGCAGGTCGGGGATGCCGTCCAGCACGGTCTGGGCGTCGGCCGGCGTGGCCGCGATGAGGGCGTCGCGGGTGGCGATGCGGACGTCGGTCAGCGCGGCGCGCATGTCCCCGGCCGCGGCCACCCGGAGGAGGTTCTCGCGGTAGAGGGCCTGGGTGTCGTCGGCGCTGCGGCCGGCGGCCAGCACGCCGAGGACCCCGACGACGACCGAGACCAGGGCGGCCAGCGTCACCACCGCGAGCACCTTCGTGCGCACCGGGCGGTCGTACCACCACTGCAGCAGCCGGTGGTCCGTCGCACGCGGGGCGGGGGCCGGGGTGGGCGGACGGGTCATGGTTCCTCCAGGGGCCTGGCGTCGGCGCGGCGGGGAGGCCCTCGTCGCGGACCAGGCTTCGGCCGAGCCGACCGACCCGTGCACGCGAAAGTCCGAACTCGTTCCGGAAAGGTCGGTGACCGGCCCGCCCACCTCGACAGGACGACCTGTCGACCCCGGCTCAGGCGTCCCGGACGACCGGGCAGCTCATGCACCGCGGACCCCCGCGGCCGCTGCCCAGCTGGTCGCCGGCGATCGCCACCACCTCGATCCCGGCGGCCTCCAGCGCCTTGTTGGTCACCGTGTTCCGCTCGTAGGCGACCGCCAGGCGGGGCCCCAGGGCCAGCGTGTTGTTGCCGTCGTCCCACTGCTCGCGCTCGGCGGTGACCGGGTCCAGGCCGGTGTCGATCAACCGCAGCCGGTCGATGCCCATGGCGGCCGAGGCGGCGGTGAGGAACGGCTGCGGGCCGGTGATGCGCAGGTCGCCGTGGTCGGGGTCGTCACCGGAGCGCACGGTCCAGGCGGCCAGGGTGTCGGCCACCGCGGGGTACATGACCATGGCGTCGACGTCGACCATCGTGGCGATGGTGTCCAGGTGCATGGTGGCCCGCTCCTGGGCGATGGGGACGACCAGCACGGTGTGCGCGAGCCCGCGGGCGAACACCCGCCGGGCCAGCCGCTCGGCCCCGCCGGCGGTGGTCCGCTCGCCGACGCCGACGGCCAGCACCCCGGGCGCCAGCAGCAGGACGTCACCGCCCTCGAGGTGCTCCAGCGAGGGGTCGTAGAGCCGCTGCGGCCCGCCGAAGCGGGGGTGGTGGGCGTAGATCGCCCCGGTGATCGTGGACTCGCGGTGCCGGGCCGGCATGGTCAGCGAGGTCACCGCCACCTGGTCGCCGACCCAGACGCTGGAGTCGCGGGTGAACAGCAGGTTGGGCAGCGGCCGCACGACGAAGTCGCCCTGGCCCATGAGCTCGAAGGCCAGGCCGCGGGCGCCGGGCAGCTCGTCGTGGGCCAGCCCGCCGATCAGCGCCGCGGCCAGGTCGGCCGAGGCCAGCCCCGACAGGTGGTCGACGCACGCCCGCTGCAGGGTGGCCCCGATGCGCGGGTCGTCGACGGCGGCGGCGACCAGCTGCTCGCGCGCCGCCGGGATCTCGAGCACCTCGCTGAGCAGCCGGTCCACGTGCAGCACCTCGACCCCGCGGTCGGTCAGCGCGGCGGCGAACGCGTCGTGCTCCTCCTGGGCGCGGGCCACCCAGGGCACGCCGTCGAAGAGCAGCTCGTCGTTGTTGCGCGGGGTGAGCCGGCGGAGCTCGGCGCCCGGCCGGTGCAGCACGACGGTGCGCAGTCGACCGACCTCGCTGGTGACCAGGGGAGAAGTCATGGGCAGACTGTGCCCTGTGGAGAACGAGGAGCAGCAACCCGCCTGGTTCGTCGTGGTGCTCGGCCTCGGCCTCGCCGTGGCGGTGGCCGCGCTCTGCTTCTTCGGGCTGGCGGCCCTGGGCGCCGAGCAGGTCGGCACGGGCTTCGTCGTCCTCGTCGGGGTGCTGTCCGCGGTCATCGGCGGGTTCCTGTCCCGCAGCCTGGCCGCCAAGCTGCCGCCGGTGGGCCGGTCGCGCTGAGCCGAGCTGGTGGCGTTGGCCGCCGAGCTCAGGCGGGCGTGACCGGGGCCGGGGCCGGCACCGAGCGGAACACCCGGTTGAGGCCGGTCTGGTTCAGCAGCAGCCGCAGCGACGTGGGGGGCTCGACGACCTCGAGCTCGGCGCCGGCCCGCTTCTGCTTGCGGGCCAGGTGCACCATCAGCTCCAGCCCGGCCGAGCTCATGAAGGTCACCTCGCGGGCGTCCACCCGGCTCGGCCAGTCGGCCGGCCGGACCATCAGCCGGAAGTGCCGGACGACGTCCTTGTCGATCTCGCCGGTGAACACGAGCAGCTGCCCGTCGTCGACGAGCTCGATGGAGCCGTGCTCGGGCGCGCTGTTCTCGACGTCCTGGCTCATGGAGCGGTGGGTGTCCGCCCGGGGCGCGGTCCAAACCCTCAGGAGGGCAGCAGCACCCCCGGGTTGCAGATCCCGGCCGGGTCCAGCGTGGCCTTGACCGCGCGCAGCACGTCCACCCCGAGCGTCCCGATCTCGCGGTCCAGCCACGGGCGGTGGTCGGCACCCACCGCGTGGTGATGGGTGAGGGTGCCCCCCGCGGCCAGCACCGCGTCGGTGGCCGCCCGCTTGGCCGTCAGCCACTGCTGGATCGGCAGGTCGTCGTCGCGGTCGGCGAGCACCGTCAGGTACAGCGAGGCGCCGGTGGCGTAGCCGTGCGAGAGGTGGGTCATCACCAGCGGCTGCGTCCCGGGGGTGGACAGCGACTCGCGCAGCGCCCGGCGGGCCGCGTCGTACACCGTGGGCAGCGCGCTCCAGGTCGCCGCGGTCTCCAGCGTCTCGACCAGCAGGCCGAGGTCCAGCAGCCGGTCGCGCAGGTAGGGGCCCTCGAAGCGGTGGCGCTCCCACGCCTCGCCGACGCGGGTGCCGGCGCGCTTGCCGCCGTCCTCGCGCAGCAGCGAGCTGGCCGCCCGCTGCCGGGCGCGGACGATCGTGGGCAGCCCCTGCCACCCGACGACCAGCAGGCAGCCGCTGCCGTGCCCGCGGCCGCGCAGGGCCCCGCGCAGCGCCCGGGCGCCGGCGCCGCCGGCCAGCACCAGGTTGGCCCGGGTCTCGTCGGGGTCGCTCAGGCGCACGACGTCGGGCAGCAGGTCGTGCCGGGCCAGCCGCTGCAGGGCCGCCAGCCCGGCCGCCCAGCTGCGGAAGGACCAGCCCTCGTAGCCCTCGGTGCGCGGTCGGGGGCGGACCCGCAGGGTGACCTCGGTGATCACCCCCAACGTGCCCTCGGAGCCGACGGCCAGGCCGAGCAGGTCGGGGCCGGCGGCCGAGGCGGGGGCGTGCCCGACCTCCAGGACGCCGGTCGGGGTGGCCAGGGTGAGCCCCTCGACCAGGTCGTCGAAGCGGCCGACGCCGGTGGACGCCTGACCGGCGCTGCGGGTGGCCGCGTAGCCGCCCAGGGTCGCGAACTCCCAGCTCTGCGGCAGGTGGCCCAGCGTCAGGTCGTGCTCGGCGAGGGCGTCCTCGAGGGCGGGGCCGCGCATCCCCGGCCCCGCGGTGACCAGCGAGGAGGGGACGTCGACCGACACCACCCCGGCCATGCGGGCCAGGTCGACCACCACCACGGGCCGGTCGTCGACGTCGGTGCCCGACAGCCCGCCGACCACGCTGGTGCCCCCGCCGAACGGGACGACGACCACCCCGTGCCGGCTGCACAGCTCCAGCAGCGCGGCGGTCTGGGCCGTGTCGGCCGGGGTGAGGACGGCGTCCGGTGCGTCGGTGGCGTCGCCGGAGCGGCGGCGGAGCAGGTCCAGGTAGCTCTTGCCGCCGGTGCGGCGCAGCCGGGACTCCCGGTCGTCGCGGACGTTCTCGACCCCGAGCAGGGTCACCAGCTCGGCGCGGACCGGCACCGGCAGTCGGCTGGGGGCCAGCTCGATCGACTCGACGGGTACCGGCGGGGTGCTGCGCGGCGTCCAGCCCAGCTCGCGGGCCAGGTGCTTGCGGGCGGCCTTGGGCAGGGTGCGCTTGATCGCGGCGTCGGGGGTCAGCTCCAGCGACCCGTCGGCCACGTGCGCGACGCGGGTCCCCGGGGGACCCCAGCCCTGGATGGTCAGTTCCGGTTGCTCGGCCACCGGGACAGTCTGCCGGGTCGAGGGCTCGGGTCGGGGCGCCGCGCACCGACTCCGCCTGGGAAGGTGGGTGGTCGTGAGGGGAACCCGGCTGGACGGCGACCGGCGGCAGCGCGACCTCGACCGGCTGGGTGCGGCGGTCGACGTCCTCGTGGTGGGCGGCGGGGTGACCGGCGCCGGGGTGGCCCTGGACGCCGCCTCCCGCGGGCTGTCGGTGCTGCTCTGCGAGCGCGCCGACCTCGCGGCCGGTACCAGCCGGTGGTCCTCGAAGCTGGTGCACGGCGGGCTGCGCTACCTGGCCCACGGGGAGATCGGGCTGGCCCGGGAGTCGGCCCGCGAGCGCGCCGTCCTCATGGGGGTCACCGCGCCGCACCTGGTCGAGCCGCTGGCGTTCTGCGTGCCCGACGCCGCGGGCCGGGACGTCGCCGCCGTGGCCGGCCTCGGCGGCGTGCTCGGCGATGCCGTGCGGACGTCGGTGCGCGGCGGTCGCGGATCCCTGCCGCGCGCCCGGCGGGTGGACGCCGACCAGGTCTCCGCCTGGTTGCCCGGGGTGCGGGCCGGGGGTGGGGGAGTCGCGTTCTGGGACGGCCGGCTGGTGGACGACGCCCGGCTGGTGGTCGCGCTGGCCCGCACGGCTGCCGGGTACGGGGCCGGCGTCCTCACGGGGGCCTCCGTGGTCGGCGTGGACGGCAGGACGGCGACCGTCCAGGTCGAGGGCCGGCAGGTGGAGGTGGAGGCCGGGGTGGTGGTGAACGCGGCCGGCGTCTGGTCGGCCGCGCTGGACGACGGCATCCGGCTCTCGCCGTCCCGGGGGTCGCACCTGGTGGTGCGGGCCGACCGGCTGGGGTCGCCGACCGCCGCGCTCACCGTGCCGCTGCCGGGCTCGCGCTCGCGCTACGTGTTCGCGCTGCCGCAGGACACCGGCCTGGTGTTCCTGGGCATCACCGACGAGCCGGTCGAGGGCCCTGCACCCGACGACGACCCGCAGCCCTCGGCCGCCGAGGTCGAGCAGCTGCTGAGCACGGTGAACCGGGTGCTGGCCGACCCGCTGACCAGCGCGGACGTCGTCGGCGCCTACGCCGGCCTGCGCCCCCTGGTGCTGCCGGCCTCGGCCGGGACGGGGCCGGGGGACGCCACCGCCGACCTCTCCCGCAAGCACCTGCTGCACCGCTCCGGGTCGGTGCTGACGGTGGTCGGCGGCAAGCTCACCACCTACCGGGCGATGGCCGAGGAGACCGTCGACGCCGCCGTGGCGCTGCTGGGCCGGGGTGCCGGCCGGTCGGTCACCGCCCGGCTGCCGCTGGTCGGGGCCGCTCCCCGACGGGCGCTGGACCGGGTGCCGGCGCCGGCCCGGCTGGTCGCCCGGTACGGCACCGAGGCGCCGCAGGTGCTGGCCCTGGGCGCGGCGCCGCTGGTCGAGGGCCGCCCCGAGACGGTGGGGGAGCTGCGCTTCGCGGTGGCCGCCGAGGGCGCGCGCACGGTCGCCGACCTGCTGGACCGCCGCACGAGGATCGGCCTGGTGCCGGCCGACCGCCAGGCCGCGCAGGCGGCAGCCGAGGCCGTGCTGACCGCCTAGGGCAGGCGGTAGAGGTGGCGGGCGTTGTGCTCCAGCACCGCTTCCGCGTGCTCGCCGGCTGCCTCTCCCAGGAGGTCGAGGTCCTCGTCGGCGAAGGGGCGGCTCGCGCGCGTGCTGGGCAGATCGGTGCCGGCCATCAGTGCCCGCGGGTCGACGGCCAGGATCGCGGTGACCGCGGCCTCGACGTCCAGCTCCACCCGGCCGAAGCCGGTCGCCTTGACCACCGCGCCGTGCTCGACGAGGTCCAGCAGGTCGGGCAGGCCGTCGGCGTGCAGGCCGAGGTGGTCCACCGTCACCTGCGGCAGCCGGCGCAGCACCGGGGCCAGCTCGGCGAGGTCGCGGGAGTCGACGTACAGCTCGGCGTGCCAGCCGGCCAGGTCGTGCACCCGGCGGGCCAGCCGGTCCAGGTCGCCGACCGGCGCCGAGCCGCCGCGCCGCAGGTTGAACCGCACGGCGCGCACCCCCGCGGCGTCCAGCCGCAGCACCTCGGCGTCGGGGACGTCGGCCGGCAGCTGCGTGACGCCGACGAACCCCGGGCCCAGCAGCTCGAGCGCCGCGAGCAGGTAGCCCTGGTCGAAGGCCTGGAAGGACCCGGAGACCACGGCCCCGCCGACGACGCCGAGCCCCGCCGTCCGGGCGCGGTAGTCGGCCACCGTGAACGGCTCGGGCAGGAAGCCCTGGTTGGCGACCAGCGGGAACGCCGGGTCGACGACGTGCAGGTGGGTGTCGACCAGCCTCACAGGAAGGCCTTGCCCTCGCCGCGGTAGGTGGCCGCGGTGCCGACCAGCTCGTCGCCGGCCACCAGGTGCAGCTGGTTCACCCGCTCGCACAGCTCGCCGGCCTTGGCGTGCCGGAACCAGACCCGGTCACCCAGCCGCAGGCCCGCCGCGGCGGCGCCCAGCAGCGGGGTCTGCGCCTCGCCGGCGCCCTCGAGGGGGTTGTAGCGCAGGCCGGGTGGCCAGGCGATGGTCGGCTGCCGGTCCGCGCCGGGCGGGCCCGAGGCGACCCAGCCGCCGCCCAGCGCGGTGGCCACCCCCGCGGAGGGACGGCGCACCACCGGCTGCACGAAGTAGGCCGCGGGCCGGGCCCGGAACCTGCGGTAGGAGTCGAACAGCGCCGGGGCGTAGAGGCCCGAGCCGGCGGCCACCTCGGTGACCGCGGGCTCGGCGGAGGTCTGCTCGACCGACCCGGTGCCGCCGCCGTTGACGAACCGCAGCGGGGCCAGCGCCGACACGGCGGCCACGACGGCGGCCCGGCGCTGCGCGATCTCCCGGCTCGACGCGCGCTGCATCGCCCGGACGGCGGCCTGCCGCAGCGGGTTGCCGATGACGTCGCCCATCCCCGCGACCTGGCCCTCGTAGGCCATCAGCCCGTCGAGGTGCAGCCACGGCCGGGCCAGCACCGCGCGGGCCAGCGCCACCGCCTGCGCCGGGGTGCGCACGGGCGAGCGCAGCGGGCCCAGGTGCACCCGGCCGCCGAGCAGCTCGAGGGCGGCGTCCAGGTCCAGGCAGACCTTCACCGGGGCGGCCGGTGCGCGCCCGACCGCGGCCTCGACGACGTCCAGGGACTCGACGGAGTCGACCATCAAGGTCACCCGTTCGGCCAGCTGCGGGTCGGCGGCCAGCGCGGCGATCGCGTCGGTGTCGGTGCTGGGGTAGCCGACGACGACGTCGGCGTGGTCGGCGGCCAGCCACAGCGCCTCGGGCAGGGTGAGCGCCAGGACGCCCGCGAAGCCGGGCCGGGCCAGGGCGCGGGCGGCCAGCGGGCGGGAGCGCACGGACTTGCTGGCCAGCCGGATGGTGGTGCCGGGCGCGGCGCGGGCCACCAGGGCGTCGGCGTTGGCGTCGTAGGCGTCGAGGTCGACGACGGCGAACGGCGGCTGCAGGCCGTCGGTGGCCGCGCGGAGGACGGCGAGCCGGTCGGGGCCGATCATGCTGCCGGTCACGCGGGTCGGGCCGCGGCGAGCAGTGCGTCGGCCAGCGCGCCGATGACCTCGCGGGCAGCCTCGCCGTCGCGGTCCACCAGCCAGGTGAGCGCCAGCCCGTCGAGCGTGGAGTTGATCAGCCGTGCCAGGACGGGCACCGGCGTCGTCCAGGTGAAGCCGGCGGCGGCCGCGCCGTCGGCGAGGAACTGCTCGTGGACGTCGAGGTAGTGCCGGAACAGCCGGGCCACGGCCGGGCGCAGCTCGGGTCGGTGGCGGGCGTGGTGGGACAGCTCGTAGCCGATCAGCTCGCGGTGCGGGTCGGCCTCCAGCCGCTCCCACAGCGCGGTGAGCGCACCGACCACCACGGTGCGGAGGTCGCCGTCGGCGGAGAACCCCTCGCGCACGTGGTCGACCGTGCGGTCGGTGATCCGCTCGGCCGCGAGCACCAGCAGCTCCTCGCGGGAGTCGAAGCAGTAGTGGAAGGCGCTGAGGCTGGCGCCGGCCTCGGCCACGATCGCCCGGGTGGTCGCGGCCGCGACGCCGTCGCGCACGAGCACCCGCAGCGCGGCCTCGACGAGGTCCTCGCGCCGGTCGGCCAGCGGCTTGCGGACGACCGGTGCGCGCCGCGCAGGGCTGCGTCGGGTGGCGGGCGGCATGCCCGGATCGTCGCACGTCGGAGGCTCGCGACGCCACGGGTCAGTCGTATGGGTCAATTGACCCAGACACTTGACCTGGACAGTCGATCCAGCGCAGACTCCCCGCACCGCGAGCGAAGGAGACCCGATGAGCAGCACCCCGACCACCGACCACGGCGACACCACCCTGGTGATCGGCGCCGGTCCCGCCGGCCTGGCCACCGCCCGGGCGCTCGCCGCGCGCGGCCTCCCGTACCACCAGGTCGAGCGGCACTCCGGGGTCGGCGGCATCTGGGACATCGACGCCCCCGGCAGCCCGATGTACGAGGCGGCCCACTTCATCTCCAGCCGCACGCTGTCCGGGTTCCCCGGCTTCCCGATGGGCGAGGACCTGCCCGACTACCCCGACCACCGCCAGGTGCTGGGCTACCTGCGCGAGTTCGCCGCCGCCCACGGGCTGACCGACGCCGTCGAGTTCGGCCGGTCGGTCACCGGGGTCCGGGCGGCGGACGGCGGCTACGCGGTGACGTTCGACGACGGCCGCACGACCCGCTACGGCGCGGTGGTCTGCTGCAGCGGCGCCCAGTGGACCCCGCGCCTGCCCGAGATCCCCGCGTCCTCCACCGTCGAGGTGATGCACAGCAAGGACTACCGCGACCTGGACCAGCTGCGCGGGCGCCGGGTGCTGGTCATCGGCGGCGGCAACTCCGCCTGCGACATCGTCGTGGACGCCGCCCGGGTCGCCGACCGCGCCGTGCTGAGCATGCGCCGCGGCTACTGGTTCATCCCCAAGCACGTGTTCGGCGTCCCGTCCGACGTCTTCGCCGCCCGCGGCCCGCACCTGCCCAAGCGCGTCGAGCAGGCCGTCTTCGGCTTCGTGCTCACCAGGCTCTACGGCCGGCCCGAGCGGCTGGGGCTGCCGAAGCCCGACCACCGGGTCTTCGAGACCCACCCCGTGCTCAACAGCAACCTGTTCCTGGCGCTGCAGCACGGCGACGTCGTCCCCCGGCCGGGCATCGCCGACGTGGTGGGCACGACGGTCACCTTCACCGACGGCAGCACCGAGGACGTCGACCTGGTCATCGCCGCCACCGGCTACCGGCACGTGATCCCCTACGCGCAGGAGCTCTTCGGGGGTGGCGAGCACCCCGACCTGTACCTGACCGCGTTCTCCCGCGAGCACGAGGGCCTGTTCGGCATCGGCTTCACCGAGACCAACTCCGGCGCCTACGGGCACGTCGACGGGCTGGCCCAGCTGGTCGCCGCGCACCTGGCCGACCGGCGCGACGACCCCGCCGCCTACCGGAAGTTCCGGTCGATGGTCCGGCACGAGCGGCCCGACCTGTCCGGTGGCATCCGGTTCGACGACTCGCCCCGCCACGCCGGCTACGTCGACGCCGACGCACTCACCGCGTTCCGCCGCGAGGTCATGGGCCGCATGGGCTGGCGGGCCGAGCACGGGGTGCCGGCGCCGGCCCTCGTGGCGGTGCCCTCGTGACCGGGGCCGGTGTGGTCGGCACGTCGCTGGCCGAGCTGCGCCGGTTGCTGACCCGCCGCACCTGGTCGGGCACCGACCGGGTCGTGGTCATCACCGGCGGGGCGGGTGGCATCGGCAGCGCGCTGGCCGCCCGGCTGGCCGGTCGCGGGGCGTCGGTCGTCGTGGTCGACCGGGACGGCGAGCGGGCCGCGGCGGTCGCCGCCGGTCTGCCCGGCCCTGGGGTGCACACGGCGCTGGACGGCGACCTGACCGACCCCGCGCAGGTCGAGGCGGCGCTGGCCGAGGTGGACCGCCGGCACGGCCGGGTCGACGTGCTGGTCAACAACACCGGCATGACCAGCGCCGAGCGGTTCGGCGACCGGTCGCTGGCCTCGATCGAGCAGGAGATCACGGTCAACACGCTGTCTCCGCTGTACGTGACCCGGCTGGCGCTGCCGCTGCTGCGCCGCTCTGTCGACCCCCGGGTGGTCACCACGGTGTCGCTGGCCGGGATCTTCCCGCAGGCCGAGACCCCGATCTACTGCGCGTCGAAGTTCGGCCTGCGCGGCGCGATGCTGTCGATCGCGCTGGACCTGCACGCCGAGGGCGTCCGGGTGGGCAGCGTGCTGCCCTCGGCCACGGACACCCCGATGCTGCGCCGCGAGGCGGTGGAGGGCGGCAACGCGCTGCAGTTCCAGGGCGGGCCGCCGCAGCGGCCCGGCGACGTCGTCGACGCCGTCCTGTCGTTGCTGGACCGGCCGCGGCTGGAGGCCTACCCGCGCCCGGCCGAGTCCCGGCTGGTGCGGTTGTCGATGGCCTTCCCGAACCTGCTGCTCACCCTGCTGCCGTTCTTCGCCGGCAAGGGCGAGGACGGTCGGCGGGCCTACCTGGAGGAGCTGCTGCACCGCGGCGAGGTCGCCCGGGACGGCGCGGGCTGGGTGCTCGCCGATCCCACTGGATGAGAAGGGGTGTTCACTCATTGGGATCGCCGGTGCACGATGGGGGAGTGGACACCTACACGCACGGGCACGCCGACGCCGTCCTGCAGTCCCACCGCTGGCGCACCGTCGAGAACTCCGCCGGGTACCTGCTGCCGCACCTGCGGGCCGGGCTCGACGTCCTCGACGTCGGCTGCGGGCCGGGCACCATCACCGTCGACCTGGCCCGCCGGGTCGCCCCGGGCCGGGTGCTCGGGCTGGACGTCGTCGAGGCACCGCTCGGCGAGGCCCGCGACCTGGCGGCCCGGGAGGAGGTCGTCGTGGAGTTCGCCGTCGGCGACACCTACGCCCTCGACCTGCCCGACGACTCCTTCGACGTGGTGCACGCCCACCAGGTGCTGCAGCACCTCACCGACCCGGTGGCGGCGCTGCGCGAGATGGCCCGGGTGTGCCGGCCGGGCGGGCTGCTCGCCGTGCGGGACGTCGACTACGCCGCCACCACCTGGTTCCCGGACGACGAGGGCCTGACCCGGTGGCTCGACCTCTACCGCGCGGTGGCCCGGCGCAACGACGCCGAGCCCGACGCCGGCCGCCGGCTGCGGGCCTGGGCGCACGCCGCGGGCCTGCGCGACCACACCGCCTCGGCGTCCACCTACTGCTACGCCTCGGACGCCGAGCGCCGCTGGTGGGGCGACTCGTGGGCCGGCCGGGCCACCGCGTCGTCCTTCGCCGAGCAGGCCGTGTCCTACGGCCTGGCCACGGCCGACGAGCTGGCCGGGGTGGCCGCGGCGTGGCAGCGCTGGGCAGCCGCCGACGACGGCTGGCTGGGCATGCTGCACGGCGAGCTGCTCGTCCGGGTCGGGTAGCCCCGACGATCAGCGGGGGTGCGCCTCGAGGACGTGCAGCGAGCGGCGGACGCCCACGGTGACCGCGCCGAGTGCGAAGAAGCCCTCGTCGTCGGGCACCTCCGAGGCGCGCAGCAGGTGGGTGAGCCGGTCCAGGGCGCCCAGCGCGGTGTCGACGGCGTCGTCCCGGGAGTCCCGCTCGGGTCCCGAGTGGTACGGGATGCGGACCACCGCGGCCAGCCCCGAGAGCGCGTCGGCCAGCACCCACCCGGTGCCGTCGTCGACCCGGTCCAGCCCGCGGCGGTGCGGCTGGAACTCGGCGACGAGGTCGGTCAGGTCGTCGACCAGCACGGCCACGCGGTCCAGGGCCCGGGACTGCTCCCGCACCCGGGACGCCGAGCCCTGCCAGCGGGCGGCCCGCGGGTTGGCCCGCCGGGCGCGCTCCACCTGCACCTCGGCGGTGCGCATGCGGTCCAGCGCCCGGTCCAGCCGGGTGCCGCGCTCGGCCCAGTCGTCGGGGTCGGGCACGGTGCCGCCGCGGACGGCGTCGGCCATGTCCTCCAGGTGCACCGCGAGCAGCCCGCGGGTGACGGCGATCCGCTCGACCGCGACGGTGAGCAGCATCGGCGGGAAGAGCGCGGTGGTCACCGCGACGCCCACGACCGCGCCCAGCAGGGTCAGCCCGCCGTACCGCAGCACGTAGGCGGCGGGGTCGTCGGTGCCGATGGTGATCATCAGGACGGCGGCGAAGCTGACCCAGCTGGCCTGCTCGCGCAGCAGCCGCCACTGCTCCACGACGATCGCCAGAGCGACGATCAGCGCGATGGTGAACGCGTTCGGCACGCCCCGGGTGACCTCGTAGACCCCGACGGCCAACCCGAAGCCCAGGAACATGGCGGCCACCGTGCGCCAGGCGGCCCCGGCGGAGTCGGCCACCGTCGGGTGGACGGCGATCACCGCGCCCAGCGGGGCGTAGTAGGCGTAGTCCGACAGCGTCGCCGGCAGCAGCACGGCGATCTGCCAGGCCAACCCGGCGGCCACCGAGGCGCGGACACCCCGCTGCACCCACGGCCGCCGCACCACCCCGACGAACTCCCTCACCCCCGCCAGGGTGGCAGGGTCAGCTGCCGGTCGGCTCCCCGGGGATGGTGAACAAGGGGGCCCAGGGCTCGTCCGGGCCGATCGGGAACTGCACGCCCGGGGAGGTCGCCTGGTTGGTCCAGCGCGCCTCGTAGGGCAGCCCGTCGAAGACCACCCGGGCTCCGCGGGTGTACAGGGTGGCGGGGTCCCAGGCGTCGGTCACGTCGGTGACCGAGGGGACCGGCTCGGGGGCGGCCTCCGTGGTGGTCACCGCGCCCAGCAGCGTCCAGGGCGACGGGGTGCCCGAGCCGGTGGTCGAGGGGTCGATGCCCGAGGCGTACCAGCGGGCCTCGTACACCTGGCCGTGCCAGACCACCTTGTAGCCGGCCGGGTACTGGGCCTCGGCGCGCCAGATCGGGTACGGGCTGGTGGTGGGGTCGTCGAGGACCGGTTGGCGGGTGTCCTGCCGGACGACCTCGGTGACGGTGCCGGTCGCGCCGGGCGACCCGATCCGGCCGAACGCGGTGGTGAACGCCAGCGGGTCCTGGGTCACCCCGCTGCAGGTGTTCGAGTGCACGGCGACGTCGGCGAAGCTGGCCCCGCACGGCTGGTCGCGGTTGATCGACCACATCGACAGCCGGCCGAGGCCGCGCTCCCGCGCGAACGTGGTCAGGCCGGTGGCGTCGTCGACCGTGAAGACCTCGCCGTCGACGTCGTTCTGGCCGATCATCGGGGTGGCCCCCAGGTGGGCCCACAGGTCGGCGTCGTCCAGGGGCTCGCCGCGCTGCTCGTACGCGTCGCCGAGCTGGGCGGCGGTGGCGGTCAGCGCGTCCTCCGCGGCGGCGAGCATGCCGGTGCCGGCGGCCTTCGACCCGCCGTAGTCCATGGTCATCACGTTCACCCCGGCGAGGTCCACCCCGCCGTCCAGCGTGCGTCCGACCAGCGCCAGGCCGTCGGCGGTCAGGCCGTCGGGGGTCACCGGGAGGGTCAGCCACACCGACAGCGGGCGGTCCTCGGCCCGGCGCTCGGCCTGCACGGTGGCCAGGGCACGGGCCCGGCGGTCGGCGGCGGCCTGGTCGGCGACGGCGGTGCCCTCGACGTCCATGTCGACCGAGGACAGGTCGTAGCGCTCGACGACGTCCCGGTAGGCGTCGGTGAGGGCCTCCTCGTCGGTGCAGGCCACCGACAGCTCCTCGTTGGTGAGCCCGCCGAAGCTGACGACGACGTCGCCGCCGGCCGATCGGAGCTGGGTGATCCGGCGGTCCAGGTCGAGGTCCTGGCCGGCGCCGTCCAGCGAGTAGTAGCCGCCCCAGCTGGGCGAGCACGCGGCGTCGGGGTCGGCGACGACGAAGGCCAGGGCCACCGTACGGGCCGGGTTGGCGGCGGGGTCCTGGAACTGGAAGGTCGGGGTCAGGGTCACGTCGACGTAGGGCACGTGCCAGGCCGACGCGGGCGCCGGGTCCGGGGTGCGGACGTCGTCCACCTGGACGACGGCGGCCGCGGTCACCCCGCCCAGCGCCGCCACGAGCAGCGCCAGCCGCGGCCAGGACAGCCGTCGGGCCGGGGGCTGCTCGTCGACCGGGTCGCCGGTCGGCGGGGTGCTCGGGGTCATGCGGTGCTCCCTCTCGTGCCTGCTCGGGTGGCCGCCGTCCTGTGCCGGGGGCGCACTCTCCCCCTCGGTGTCGGCAGCACCGGCCCGCACCTGGAGCGCCCGGTGACGACCGGGTCGCCGGGTCACCCGTGGGGGTGGCCATCGCTCAATGCGGACCTCACCCGTGCCGATGGACGGCGCAGGACGCAGGCACGGACCTGCGCATCGGCCGACGAGAGCAGACCACCGTGAACGAGCACCAGCCCGACCCCGGGCCGCCGGCCGCCCGCCGCCAGTGGGGCAGCGACCGCCGCACCGCGCCGCACCCGCTCGTGCCGCCGAAGGTGTCCGACGGCCGGATGGCGATCGGCCGGTTGGCGATCGTGCTCACCGTGTCGGCCTGGGCGGTCTACGTCGCCTTCACCGTCGAGCAGCAGTTCATCGAGGGCAAGGCCGACAGCGCCCGGCTGGTGATCGAGGCCGTCGTCTACCTGCTGATGGTCACCGGGCTGGCGACCTCTGCGATGGCCTACCTGATCACCCGCATCGGGTTCTTCTACCGCAGCCGCGCCCACCAGCGCGCGTCGCGGCCGGTGCTGGACGCCTTCTTCGACACCCCGGCCGCGGCCCCGGTGACCGTCCTGGTGCCCTCGTACCAGGAGGACGAGCGGACCATCCGCACCACGCTGCTGTCCGCCGCGCTGCAGGAGTACCCCGGCCTGCAGGTCGTGCTGCTGCTGGACGACCCGCAGAACCCGACCACGCAGCGGGCCCGCCGGCTGCTGGCCGACGCCCGGGCGCAACCCGAGATCATCGAGACCCAGCTCGCCGTGCCGGCCAGCCGGTTCCAGGCCGCGCAGGCCCGCCTCGAGCGCGAGCTCGCCGAGGGCCGCCAGCCCGGCACGGACGACGTCGCCGCACTCGCCGGTCACTACCGCTTCGCCGTCGACTGGTTGACCGAGCTCGGCGGCGAGCACCCGGTCCTCGACCACACCGACCGGTTCTTCGTCGACCACGTGCTGGGCGCCCTGGCCCGCGACCTCGCCACGGTCGCCGACGCGCTGGTCGAGGGCGCCGCCGACGGCGCGGTGCTGCCGGCCGGCCGGCTCGTGCAGCTGCACCGGCGGTTGGTCTCGACGTTCACCGCACGGGTGACCAGCTTCGAGCGCAAGCGCTACCGCTCGCTGTCGCACGAGCCGAACAAGGCGATGAACCTCAACAGCTACATCGGCCTGATGGGCGGCAGCTACCAGGAGGTCGACACCCCGGTGGGCCTGGCCCTCGTGCGGTGCTCGGCGCGCGCCGCGGACCTCACCGTCGCCGAGCCCACCTTCGTGCTGACCCTGGACGCCGACAGCATGCTGCTGCCGGAGTACGCGGCCCGGATGGTGCACCTGCTGAGCCAGAACTCGCACTCCCGGGTGGCCGTGGCCCAGACCCCGTACAGCTCGTTCCCGGGGTCGGCGACCCGCCTGGAGCGCATCTCGGGGGCCTCGACGGACCTGCAGCACATCGTCCACCAGGGCATGACCCAGTACGACGCCACCTTCTGGGTGGGCGCCAACGCGGTGCTGCGCAAGAAGGCCCTCGACGCGATCGTCGAGATCGACTACGACGGCGACTTCGAGATCCGCCGCTACATCCAGGACCGCACGGTCATCGAGGACACCGAGTCCACCATCGACCTGGGCGTGCACGGCTGGTCGCTGGTGAACTACCCCGAGCGGCTGGCCTACTCGGCCACCCCGCCGGACTTCGGCTCGCTGTGCATCCAGCGGCAGCGCTGGGCCAACGGCGGGCTGCTCATCCTGCCCAAGCTGCGCGAGCAGATGCGGGCCCGCCGGGCCCGCGGGGAGCGCAACCGGTTCGGCGAGCTGTTCCTGCGGGTGAACTACATGGCCTCGATCTGCTGGAGCTCGATCTGCCTGATCGGGATGCTGGTCTACCCGTTCAACGCCGAGCTGCTCAACCCGCTGCTGCTGCTGGTCTCGGTGCCGTACTTCCTGATGATGGCCGGGGACCTGAAGTCCGTGGGCTACCGCCGCACCGATGTCCTGCGCATCTACGGGTTCAACCTGATCCTGCTGCCGGTCAACCTGTCCGGGACCGTCGCCTCGCTCCTGCAGCTGATCACCGGGGAGAAGAGCGCGTTCAAGCGCACCCCGAAGGTCCGGGACCGGACGACGGCGGGGGCGCTCTACATCCTGGCCCCGCTGGCGCTCATCGCGTGGTGCGCGGCGACGATCGTGGTCGACGTCCGGCTGGAGCGCTGGGAGAACCTGGCCTACGCGAGCCTGAACGCCGTCCTCGCCACGTACGCCATGGTCGCGTTCGTGGGGATCGGCAACAGCATCACCGACCTGTGGGTGCACCTGCGCGACTGGCTGTACCGGCCGGTCACCACCGCCCCGGCCCGCGGTGCCCGCCGCGGACCGGTCGGCGCGCGCCCGGTGCCGGCCCGTGCGCTCGAGCCGGCCCCGACGGCGGACTGGGCCTCGGTGCTGCACTACGGCCTGCCCGCCGTGGTGCCCACCGCCCCCGACGCCGAGGGCGGTGCGCAGCTGCAGCCGCGGCCGGTCACCGCCCCGGTCGAGCCGGATGCCGACGCCGCCGTCGTCGCGGCCTTCCGGGACTTCATCTTCTTCACGGTGTTCCAGCCGGTCGTGGACCTGGCGACCGGCGAGCCGGTCGGGTTCGAGGCGCTCTGCCGGTTCGCCGACGGCCGGCCCCCGCAGGAGCGGCTGGCCGCGGCGCGGGACCGCGGCCTGGGCGTGGACCTGGACGGCGCCATGCTGCGGGCCTCCCTGGCCGCGGCCGGCGGGCTCCCCGAGGGCGCCTGGGTGTCGGTCAACGTCTCGGCCGGCATGTGGGACTCCGGGCGCGAGCTGGCCGCGATCGTCGGCCGGTCGGCGAGCCCGGTCGTGCTGGAGTCCGGCGGCCTGGTCGGTGGCCGGGACCTCACCGGTGCCGACGTGCCGCTGGGCGTCCGGGTGGCGCTGGAGGACCCGCTGGTGGGCTACGACAGCTTCAGCCGGGTCGACCAGCAGCGGCCGGCTTTCCTCAAGCTCGGCCGCGAGACCACGGCGGGCATCGAGGCGGACCCCGCCCGCCGGGCCCTGCTCGCCGCCCTGGTGCCCTTCGCCCTGGAGCGTGACTGCGAGGTCGTGGCGTCGGGGGTGGAGACCGCGGGTGAGCTGGCCGCGCTGCAGTCCTGCGGCGTCCGGCTGGGCCAGGGCTTCTACCTCGGCCTGCCCGCACCTGCGCCCCGGTCGTCCCGGGCCGCGCTGGCCTGAGCCCACCGGATCCCGACCCTGTCCTCAAGGTGCGCCCTCCGCGCGCCGATGACGGGGAGGACGGGATGGCCCCGCACGACTGAGCCCGGTACCGGCCGGCTCAGCGGTGCGGGGCCCCGGTCGTGGAGCGCTCAGCGAGCCGCCCGCGCCGCCCTGCGGCCCTCGGCCACGTAGTCCTGCAGGACCGTCTCCTCGGCCAGCTGCGCCGGGTCGACCAGCACCCAGCCGGCCAGCTCGCGACCCTGCATCACCATGCGCGCGACGCCGTCCCGCTCGACCAGGCCGTCGGCCACGGCGGGGTCGCAGCGGACCATCAGCCCGCCGTTGCCGCTGACCGCCACGGCCATGGCCCCGCCGACGAGGAACGCCAGGCCGCCGAACATGCGTCGTTCGGCGACGTCCGGGACGGTCGACAGCACGTCGCGGACCCGGTCGGCGAGCTCCTCGTCGTGGGCCACTCGCGCAGGATGGCCCCACCGGCGCCTGCGGGCAAGACCGGTGCGAAGGCACCCTCCCGGCCCCCCCCGACGACGCCGAGGAGGGGACGGACACGCTCGTCGCCGAAGGGGGACGGCACCTGACCGCGGTGCGATCCGGAGGATCGCGATGTGCTCGGTGCGATCCGGAGGATCGCGATGTGCTCAGCGCAACGGGACGGCGAGGTCCAGGGCGGTGACCCAGCCGTGCACCGGCATCGGTCGGCCGGTCAGCCATCCCTGCACGGCGTCGCAGCCAAGCCGGAAGAGCAGGTCCAGGTCGGCCGGCTGCTCGATGCCCTCGGCCAGGGCGGACAGCCCGAGGTCGTGGGCCAGCCGGATGCTGTGCCCGACGATGACCGCGGCGGCCGGGTCGGCGGAGATCCCGGCGGTCAGCGAGCGGTCGAACTTGACCTCGTCGATCGGCAGCCGGTGCAGGTAGGCCAGGGAGCTGTAGCCGGTGCCGTAGTCGTCGACGGCGATGCGCAGCCCGATGGACCGCAGCGCGGTGAGCGTCTGCAGGGCGCGGTCGGGGTCGAGCATGAGGGTGTCCTCGACGACCTCGACGGTCAGCGCCCGGGCGGGCACCCCGTGCCGTTCCAGGGCGTCGGCGATGCGGTGGGGGAGCAGCTCGTCGTCGAGGTCGGTGGCGCTGAGGTTCACCGCGACGGGCACCTCGCGGTCGCGCCACCAGCGAGCCGCCCCCCCCAGGGCGAGGTCGAGGACCCGCTCGGTGACGGCGGCGGCGAGGTGGCCGTGCTCGGCGGCCCGCAGCACCTCGCCGGGGCCGAGCAGACCGCGGGTCGGGTGCTCCCAGCGCAGCAGGGCCTCGCAGCCCACCACGGTGGCCACGCCGCCGGTGCCGGTCTCGGCGATGCGGTGCTGCGGCTGGAAGTGCAGCAGCAGCTGGTCGTCGGCGGCCAGGGCGGCGTGCAGGTCGTCGACCCAGGCCAGCAGGGAGTCCTCCTGCACCTGGCTGCAGCGGGCCGGGTCGTGCACGGCCGTACCGCCGGTGCTGGCCTGGGCCTCGGCGAGCGCCTGGTCGGCGCAGCGGAGCAGCGTGTCGGTGGTGGGCAGCTCGCCCTGGGCGCTGGGCAGCGCGTGGCTGACCGCCGTCCCCACGTTGGCGGTGAGGTGCAGGCGGTGGCGGTCCATGTCGAACGGGCGGCCGAGCCGGTCCCGGACCAGGTCCGCGAGCGCGGCGGCCCGGGCGGAGTCGTCGCCGGCGAAGGCGAATGCGAAGTCGTCGCCGTCGATCCGGGCGACGACGGTGTCGTCGAGGGCGAGGGAGGTGAGCTGGTCGGCGACCCGGCGGAGCACTCGGTCCCCGACCTCGTGCCCGGCTTCCTCGTTGATCCGGCGGAAGCCGTCGAGGTCCACGGCGACCAGGGTGATCGGGCCGTGGGGGAGCCAGCGGTCGAGCCGGTCGGCCAGACCGCGTCGGTTCAGCAGCCCGGTCATCGGGTCGGTGAAGGCGTCCTGCAGCCGGTCCAGGGCCGACCGGGCGACCCGGATGGTCAGCAGGAAGCGGAGGGCGACCACGGCCAGGCAGCCGGCGGCGGCCAGCGCGAGGGGGGTGCCCCAGGCCTGGGTGCCGGTGCTGCGCTCTGCGATGAGGACGGCGAGCAGGTTGGCGCCGGTGCCGGCGAAGGGCAGCACGTTGGACCAGGTGGACAACCGGTCGGTGACCCGGACCGCGCGGTCGCGGCTGCTGTTCACCGGCCGGATCACCGCACCGGCCAGCACCAGGCAGGCCCCGGCCATGAGCAGCGACGTCGCGGCCGTGGCCGACGGTCCGCCGAAGTGCACGGAGTGGCTGCTGGCCAGGTCGGCGGCCAGCAGCAGGACGGAGCCGACCAGCAGCGGGGGCACCACGCTGTCCCGGCCGGGGCGCAGCACGGAGAACAGGGCCACCGCGCCGGCGACCAGCAGCACGTCCAGGCCGGTGAGCACCAGCACGACCCGGGTCGGCAGGTCGGTGTGCCCGGTGCCGATCCCGATCAGCACGACGGTGCCGGCCACGGCGGTGACCCCCAGCGTGGTGGTCACGGCGTCCAGCCCGATCCGGACCAGCAGCAGCCGGTCGCGCAGCGGGGCGATGAGGGAGATCAGGACGACGGCGATGCCGGCCTGCCCGAGCAGGTGCAGGCCGTCCAGCGCCCACGCCGCTCCGCCCTCCCGGCCGGGTTCGGCGATCCGGCCCAGCACGGCGGCGACGGCCAAGGCGCCCAGGCCGATGCCGAGCGCGCTGCGGGCGACCGATCCCGGCGCCCCTGGGAGCCGGTCCCGGAGGGACACCAGCGCCGCCAGGACGTGGACGCCGCCCAGCACCAGGACGTCGACGACCAGCCGCCACGTGCTCGACGGGGACGTCGTCGCCAGGAGGAGGGCCCAGCCGGCCAGCACCGTGGTCGTGACGACCAGGGCACGTCCCGAGGTGGCCGAGTGCAGCATCCGGCGCGCCGTCGGACGGGATCCGGCTGGGGCGGACGCGGCACGGGCGATCTGCAGCGAGGCCGTCACGCGGGCGCCGTCCCCGACGACGGCCGGGCGACGACGGACGGGGCGGCTGCCATCGTGGTCTCCCGGGGTCAGGCGAGCCGCACGGTGCGGCTCGCCCGACGGTTCTCGGTCGGATCCCCGGCCCGGTTGACCGGGATGGAGTCGTTCCACCCCGCCGGAGTGAGGACGGAACCGTTCCGGTTACCCGGCGCGGTGCTCGGCGTTGGCCACGACCGCGGTGCTGACGTACTGCGCGAGGCCGGGGGCGATGCGCTCGTAGTGGGCGGTGAAGCGCTCGTCCTCCACGTACATCCGGCCCAGGCAGGCGTGCATCCCGGGCGGGCAGTCGTACCAGCGGCGGGTGATCTGCTGCCGGTGCTCCTCGGCCAGCTCCCGTGCCCGGTCGCCGTCGGCCGGGGCGCCGTCGGCCAGCGCCGCGGCGAACCGGGCCTCGAGGTCGTCGGTCTCGGCCTTCACGTCCAGCCAGTCCTGCTTCGTCATGCCCTTCTGCCGCTGCTGGGACTGCTCCCAGGCGGGGGTGTCGCCCCAGCGCTGCTCGGCCTCGTCGGCGTACTCGTCGGGCAGCCAGTCGCCGAACACCTCGAGCTTCTCCTCCGGGGTCATCGGGTTCCCCATCTCCAGTGCCTCCATCTCCTTCTCGACGGCCTGCACCATCAGGTCGGTCCGGTCCCGCTGCTCGGTGAGCAGCCGGCGCTGCCGCCGCAGGTGCTCACCCGCGTCGACGTCCGGGTCGTCCAGCAGTGCGCCGATCTCCTCGAGGCCGAAGCCGAGCCCCCGGTAGAGCAGCACCTGCTGCAGCCGGTCCACGTCGGGCAGCTCGTACACGCGGTAGCCCGCCGACGTGCGCCCGGACGGGACCAGCAACCCGATCCGGTCGTAGTGGTGCAGCGTGCGCACCGTCACCCCGGCCAGCCGGGCCAGCTCACCCACCGAGTGGCTCATGCTCCGTCCTCCTCCACGAGGGACACGCAACATCCTGACGCCGCGTCAGGGTCAACCCCTTGCCCGGAAACCGCGGTTCCCGGGAAAGGGTGGTGCACGATCGAGGCATGCCTGCATCGTCGGAGGACCGGTTCCCGCGCTCCCGCGTCCGGATCCGGGGGCACGAGATGGCCTACGTGGACACCGGCGAGGGTGACCCGATCGTGCTCCTGCACGGCAACCCGACGTCGTCCTACCTGTGGCGCAACGTCATCCCGCACCTGTCCGGGCTCGGCCGGTGCATCGCGCCGGACCTGATCGGCATGGGCGAGTCGGACGGGCTGCCCGACCCGCAGCGCGGCACCTACTCCTTCGCCACCCACGCCGAGTTCCTGGCCGACCTGCTCGAGGAGGTGCAGGTCGGGGACCGGGTCACCCTGGTGCTGCACGACTGGGGCGGCGCGCTGGGGTTCGACTGGGCGCGGAAGAACCCCGACCGCGTGCGGGCGATCGCGTTCACCGAGACGATCGTGACCCCGCTGCTGTGGGCCGACTGGCCGCGGGCGGCGAAGGGCGTGTTCCAGGGCATGCGCTCGGACCACGGCGAGGAGCTGGTGCTCGAGCGGAACACCTTCGTCGAGCGGATCCTCCCGGCCTCGACGCTGCACGGGCTCACCCCCGAGGCGCACGACCGCTACCGGGCGCCCTACCCGACGCCCGAGAGCCGCTGGCCCACCCTGGAGTGGCCGCGGAACATCCCGATCGAGCACGTGCCGCCGGACGTGCACACCGCCGTGGACGCCTACGGCGAGTGGCTGGCGCGCTCCGACGTCCCCAAGCTGTTCGTCGACGCCGACCCGGGCTCGATCCTGGTCGGCCGCCAGCGCAACCTGGTGCGCCGCTGGCCGAACCTGACCGAGGTGCAGGTGCCGGGCGCGCACTTCGTCCCGGAGGACAGCCCCGACGAGCTGGGGACGGCGATCGCCACCTGGCTCCGCGGGATCCCCTGACCCCGCTCGACGTCACGTCGAGCGGACCGGGGCGGGCTCCAGGACGGTGTCGCAGACCGCCAGCAGGCGGGCCCGCAGCGCCTGGCCGCGCTGCGCGAAGCCGCGCTGGGCCGCGGCGTACTCCGCCTTGCCCGCCGCGGTCTCGATCGGCACGGGGGCGTAGCCGTGGGCGGCCAGGTCGTACGGGCTGGCCCGCATGTCCAGCACCCGGATGTCCACGGCGAGCTCGAAGCAGTCCGCGAGCAGCTCGCCCGGCACGGCGGGGGCGAGCTTGCAGGCCCACTTGTAGAGGTCCATGCCCGCGTGCAGGCAGCCCGGTTGCTCCAGCTCCACCTGGGTCGCGCGGGTGGGGGTCAACGCGTTGCGCGGGGCCGCGGTGGGGGTGAAGAACCGGTAGGCGTCGACGTGCGTGCACTGCAGCCGGTGCGACTCGACGACGGCGTCCGTGCCGGCCGGGCCCAGCCGCAGCGGGACGGCGTCGTGCCGCGGCGGGGCCTGGTGCACCATCGCCCACTCGTGCAGGCCGAAGCAGCCGAACTGCCCGGCCCGGGACGACGTGGCGCCCAGCAGACCGGCCACCCACCCGGCCGACGTCCCCCGCTTGGCCCGGAAGGCGTCGAGGTCCAGCCCGACCGAGCCGTCCGGCAGCCGCGCGTGCAGCGGCCAGCCCAGGCGCTCGTCGGCCAGGTCGCCGGTGACCGAGGCGCCCACGCCGGCGTGCCAGCGCAGCAACCGGGCCGGGCTCTGGGAGTAGTAGGTGAACAGGAAGTCGAGCACCGGGTGCGCCTCGTGCCGCTGCCGGCGCTCGAGGTGCGGCCCCACCCAGGTCAGCAGCCTGCTGCGGTGCGCGGCCGCCCGGGCGGCGGCGTCGGCGGGGTCGAGCACGGTCACCGGTCCAGCGTAGGTCGGCCTTGACAGTGGTCCAACGTTCAACGAGTCTCGGCGTCGGCCGTGATCGCGGTCACCCGCCTCGTCGAGGAGTGCGCCCGTGCCCGTGGAGACCGACGTCCTGGTGGTGGGTACCGGTCCCGCCGGGGCCTCCGCCGCCCTGTTCCTGGCCACCTACGGCACCCGCGTCGTCGTCGTCACCAAGTACTCCACGCTCTCGCAGGACCCGCGGGCGCACATCACCAACCAGCGGGCGCTCGAGACCCTGCGCGACGTGGGCGTCGAGGACACCCTCATGGCGCTGGCCACCCCCTGGGAGCTCATGGGGACGACGACGTTCTGCACCTCGCTGGCCGGCGAGGAGCTCGGCCGCATCCCGTCGTGGGGCACCGACCCCGCCCGGCACGCCGACTACCAGCTGGCCAGCCCCTGCACGATGCTCGACGCCCCGCAGACGATCACCGAGCCGGTGATGGTCAAGGCCGCCCAGGACCGCGGCGCCACGGTGCGCTTCGACACCGAGTACCTGCGGCACGTGCAGGACGACGAGGGCGTCACCACCACCGTGCGCGACCGGCTGAGCGGCCTGGAGTACGAGATCCGCTCGAAGTACCTGGTCGGCGCCGACGGCGCCCGGTCGAAGGTCGCCGCCGACCTCGAGCTGCCCTTCGAGGGCCCCGGTGCGGTGGGCGGCGCGCTGGGCATCGTGTTCAAGGCCGACCTCACCCACCTCGTGGCGCACCGCCCCTCGGTCCTCTACTGGATGCTGCAGCCGGGTGCGGAGAAGGAGGGCGTCGGCCTCGGCGTGCTGCGCATGATCAAGCCCTGGACCGAGTGGATGCTCATGTGGGGCTACGCGGTCGCCGACGGCCCGCCGGAGCTGACCGACGAGTTCGTCCGCGAGCTCGCCGTCGGGCTGGTGGGCAGCGACGACTTCGAGATGGAGGTCCTCTCGGGCTCGCCGTGGACGGTCAACCACCACTTCGCGACCACCATCGCGAAGGGCCGGGTGTTCTGCGCCGGCGACGCCGTCCACCGGCACCCGCCGACCAACGGCCTGGGCTCCAACACCTCGATCCAGGACAGCTACAACCTGGCCTGGAAGCTCGCGCACGTGATCGACGGAGCGGCGGGTCCCGCTCTGCTGGAGTCCTACGACGCCGAGCGGGCGCCGATCGCCCGCCAGGTCGTCGAGCGGGCGAACCAGTCGATCGCCGACACCGGCCGGATCATGGCCGCCCTCGAGCTCACCGACACCACCGACACCGAGGCGCTGGAGCGCCAGCTCGCGCTGCGCCGGGCACCGGGCGCCGAGGGGGACAAGGTGCGGGCCGCCGTCCGGGAGGCCATCGCCTACAAGGCCTACGAGTTCGACGCCCACGGGGTGGAGCACAACCAGCGGTACGCGTCGGGCGCCGTCGTCCCCGACGGCACCGACATGCCGCCCTACCGGCGTGACCACCAGCTCTACGCCCAGCCCACCACCTGGCCCGGCGCCAAGCTGCCGCACGCCTGGGTCACCCGCGACGGCGGCCGGGAGGTCTCGACGCTGGACCTGGTCGGCAGGGGCCGGTTCGCCGTCGTCACCGGGGTGGGCGGCCAGCCGTGGCTGGACGCGGCCGCCGAGCTGGGTGCCGCGCGCGGGCTGGAGATCACGCCGGTCGCCATCGGGCCGGGGCTGCCGTTCGACGACCCGTACGGCACCTGGGCCGACCTGCGCGAGATCGCCGACGGCGGGGTGCTGCTGGTGCGCCCGGACTGCTACGTGGCGGCCCGGCACCTCGAGGCACCCGGCGACGACGCCCGCGACTGGCTGGCGGGCGCGCTGGACGCCGTCCTGGGGCGGGTCGCGGCGGGCTGAGCCCCACGGGGGGCGGGTCGCGACTACCGTTGTCGGGCCCGCCCCACCCGAGGAGACCTGCACGTGTCGAGCAGCACCACCGACCAGGCGATCGTCAGGGAGCAGGACCCGGCTCCGGTCGTGGAGGAGCAGGAGCACGTCACCGGGCTGTACGCCCGGCTGGACGCCGCCCGCGAGCTGGCGGTGACCCGCCGGCAGCAGGCGATCTCGGCCCCGCTGGTGGACAACCCGCAGGCGATGGGCGAGAAGGAGGCGGCGGTCCGCTTCCACGGCACCCGGATCGTGCAGCTGGACGCCGCCGAGGCCGGGCTGGTGCTGGGCCGGCTGGACCGGGAGGAGAACCCGCAGCCGCTGTACGTGGGCCGCACCGGGCTGCCGGCCGACGACGCCGGCGGCGACCCGGCACTGGTCGACTGGCGGGCGCCGGCGAGCCGGCCGTTCTACACCGCCACCCCGTTCCGGCCTGAGGGCATCGCGCGGCGCCGGCACATCCGCACCCTGGGCCGCCGGGTGACCGGGATCGACGACGAGGTGCTGGTGCTCGCCGAGGGCGAGGAGGCCGACGACCGCGGCCTGACCGGCGAGGCAGCGCTGCTGCGGGCGCTGACCGCCGAGCGCACCGGCCGGATGACCGACATCGTCCGCACCATCCAGGCCGAGCAGGACACGATCATCCGCTCCGACGCCCGCGGCATCCTCGTCGTCCAGGGCGGGCCGGGCACCGGCAAGACCGCCGTCGCGCTGCACCGGGCGGCGTTCCTGCTCTACACGCACCGCGACCGGCTGGCCCGCAGCGGGCTGCTCGTCGTCGGACCCACCCCGACCTTCCTGCGCTACATCGCCGACGTGCTGCCGGCGCTGGGTGAGACCGGCGTGGTCATGGCCGGCCTCGGCCAGCTGCGCCCGGGCCTGTCCACCACGCTGGTCGACGAGCCCGCCGTGGCCGAGGTCAAGGGCCGCCTCGCCATGGCCGAGGTGGTCGCGAACGCCGTCAAGGACCGCCAGGGGTCCATGCGCGGCACGCGCGAGATCGTGGTGGACCGCGAGCGGATCCGGCTGCGCGCCGGGGACATCGCCCGCGTGCGCACCCAGGCGCGGCGGGCCTCACGGCTGCACAACCTGGCCCGGCCGGCGTTCTTCCGCGGTCTGGTCGACCTGGTCGCGCAGCGGCTGGCCGACCGGCTGGGCTCCGACGTCCGCGGCGGGGAGAACCTGCTGGACGCCGAGGACCGGCGCGCGCTGCGCCGCGAGATCGCCGGGGAGCCCGCGGTGGCCGACCTGGTGGAGGAGCTGTGGCCGCTGCTCACCCCCGAGGAGCTGCTGCGCGACCTGTTCTCCTCGCCCGAGCGGCTGGCCCGGGCGGCGCGGGGGCTGACCGACGACGAGCGGGCGCTGCTGGTGCGGGACCGGGACGCCGCCTGGACCGTCTCCGACGTCCCGCTGCTGGAGGAGGCCGACGAGCTGCTCGGCGTCGACGACTCCGCCGACCGGGCCGCCGCGGCCCGCCGTCGGCAGGCCGGTGTGGACGAGGCGCAGCGGGTGCTGGACCTGCTGCACGGCTCGCGCTCGCACGACGCGGACGACGACGAGGAGTCCGAGGAGCTGATGGCCGGCGACCTGCTCGACGCCGAGGGCCTGGCCGCGCGCTCCGACGAGGCCGACTACCGGTCCACCGCCGAGCGGGCGGCCGCCGACCGCACCTGGACCTTCGGGCACGTGGTGGTCGACGAGGCGCAGGAGCTGTCGGCGATGGCGTGGCGGGTGCTGGCCCGCAAGTGCCCCACGCTGTCGATGACCGTCGTGGGCGACCTGGCGCAGACCGGCACGCTGGGCGGGGCGGACAGCTGGGCCGAGGTGCTCACCCCGCACGCCCGCACGCAGTGGCGCCAGGCCGTGCTGACGGTCAACTACCGCACGCCCACCGAGATCATGGCGGTCGCCGCCGACGTGCTGGCCGCGTCGGGCTCGCAGCTGCAGGCGCCGACGTCGGTGCGCAGCAGCGGCGAGCACCCGCGGGCCGAGCGGGTGGCGGCCGGCGACCTGGTGGCGCGGGTGGCCGAGGTGACGGCGGACCTGGCCGGCAAGGGCGGCACCTGCGCGGTCGTCGTCCCGCCGTCCCTGTTCGACGCCGCGGTGGCCGCCCTGCCCGACGCGACCGCCGGACCCGACGCCGACTCCTCGGCCGGCCCGGTGCTGCTGCGCCCGGCCGAGGCCAAGGGCCTGGAGTTCGACTCGGTGGTGCTGGTCGAGCCCGCCCGGGTGCTGGCCGAGGGCGTGCGCGGCGACTCCGACCTCTACGTGGCGCTCACCCGGGCCACCCAGCGCCTGGCCGTGCTGCACGCCGAGGACCTCCCCGCCAGCCTCGGCCGCCTCACCGGCTGACGCTTCCTACCCGCAGCGTTGATCAGGGGGGTGCACGGAAGTTCGTCCCCCTCCACGAGATCTGGTGGAGGGGGACGGACTCCGGCGAGGGAGGACGGCCCCGGTCAGCGCGTGGCGGAGGCGCCGATGCCGGTGCGGACCTCGTAGAGCTCGGGGAAGAAGGTGAGGTCCAGCGCCCGGCGCAGGAAGCTCGCCCCGGAGCTGCCGCCGGTGCCGGTGGTGAAGCCGATCGTGCGCTGCACGGTGCGCAGGTGCCGGAACCGCCAGAACTGGAAGGCGTCTTCGATGTCGACGAGGTCCTCGCAGGTCGCGTAGTCGGCCCAGTGGGTCTCGGTGTCGTCGTAGATGCGGCGGACGACGGGGACCAGGTCGGCGTGCATCGTCCAGGCCTGACGGACGTCGCGGTGCAGCACCTCGTCGGGGACGGCGTGGCCCTGCCGGGCGAGGTGGCGCAGGAAGGCGTCGTAGACGGTGGGGGTGTCCAGCAGCTCGGCGAGCACCGCCTGCGCCTCGGGGGCGTCGTCGAAGACCTTCAGCATCGCGGCGTTCTTGTTGCCGAGGATGAACTCGACGGCCCGGTACTGGTGCGACTGGAAGCCCGACGAGCTGCCCAGCGACCCGCGGAACTCGGCGTACTCGCTGGGGGTGAGGGTGGCCAGCACCGACCACTGCTCGGCCAGGGTGCGGAAGATGTGCTTGACCCGGGCCAGGTTCTTGCGGGCGCGCGCCGGGTCGTCGGCGTCGAGGTGCTCGCGCACCGCGCGCAGCTCGTGGAGCACCAGCTTGAACCACAGCTCGGTGGTCTGGTGCTGGATGATGAACAGCAGCTCGTCGTGGTGCTCGGGCCGGCTGACCGGGTGCTGGGCCGAGAGCAGCCGGTCGAGGTCGAGGTAGGCCCCGTAGCTCATGGTGTTCCGCAGGTCGGTGCGGATGCCGGCCTCGAGGGGGCGCTCGCCCGCGTGCTCGCTCATGCCGGCCATCCTGCTCCCCGGCTCGCGGGGCAGGTCAGCGGCAGTCGGCGGCGAGCACCCTGGTCGTGCTGGCCGGCGCGGCGGCCAGCTTCTCCGGGGCCCGGGTCGGACGCCGGGTGAGCTCGCCGCCGCAGTTGCGGCACCGGCCGTGCAGGACGTCCGAAGCGCACGTCGAGCACCAGGTGCACTCGAACGAGCAGATCCACGCCTCGGTCGAGGACGGCGGCAGGTCGACGTCGCAGCACTCGCATCCGGGTCGCATCTCGAGCACGACGCTTTCTAGCAGGCCGGGTCAGAAGGGTGGGGGGTCGTCGGCGGGTTCGTGGGGCGCTGCCGGTTCGGCGTCGAGGTCGAGGACCTCGCCCATGGCCGGTGGTCGGGTGGCTCGTGCGGTGCCGCCGGGTGTGGTGACGTGCAGGGTGCCGTCGGCGTCCATCTGGAACCGCCAGCCGGGAGCGTGGGTCTTGAGCCTGTGATGCCGGCGGCAAAGCATGGCCAGGTTGCGGACGCAGGTGGGTCCGCCGGCGTCGGGGTTGTGGTGGTCGTAGGGGACGACGTGGTCGGCGTCGCAGGCTCGGGCGACCTGGCGGCAGCCGGGGAAGCGGCAGTGCCGGTCGCGGGCGCGCAGGTACCGGTACTGGGCGGCGGTCGGGGTGTACCCGGGCGTCGCCGGTGGTGGTCCGACTCCGCGCCCGGTCTTGGCGGCGGTGACGAGTTCCTCGGGGGTGGCCACGGCCAGCAGCCGGCCGCGGTGGCCGGTGATGGTGAACGCCAGCTCACCGCCGTCGGGGTGGGTGAGTCCGAGGGCGTCGATCCAGGTCAGCAGCGATCGCACGGCGGCCGGGCTGACCGGCAGCCCGTCGACGTGCCCGACCTGAGCACCACCGAAGGCCACCTGCTCACCGGCGAGCAGACCGACCCCGGCATCGGGCACACCTGTCCCCTCGACAGGTGGACCGGTCCTCGCTGGATGCGCAGCACCGCCCAAGACCTCGGTGGCTCCGCCGGCAACGGTGTCCTCGCCGTCAGCGTCGGCGTCGGCCTCGACATCGGTGTCGTCCTCGGCGGCATCCGTGCCGGAGTCGTCGTCCGCGGAGCCGGTGCCGGTGTCGGCAGTCGCGGCGGACTCACCTCCGGCATCGCCCTCACCCCCCTCGGCCTCGGCCTGGGCTTGGGCGATGAGGCCGCTGAGGTCGGGGACCAGCAGGTGGGCCAGGTCGGCGTTGATGGTCAGGTGCGCGATCGCGGGGTCCAGCTGCTCCCACGGGCGGGTCAGCAGCGTGACCACGAGTTCGGTCTCGATCTCCCCGGACGGGCGGGTGTCCCCGTCGGCCTTCAGCTTCCGCACGAACGCGCCCAGCTGGGCCTTCACCAGCTTCGCGTCGGCGGCCTCCAGGTTCGTCGCCCGCAGATCGGCCAACCCGTCGCCGGTTCCCTGCACCCGCACCCCGGCCTCCCGCTTGCGCAGCGCCTTCCGCCGGTCCGCCGCCTCGGGATCGGCCGCGATCAGCGCGGCGTCGATCCGCTCCCGCAACGTCGTCGGCGGGCACCCGGCCGCAGCCCACTCCACGCCGCGGGCCGCGATGGCATCGATCACCGCGTCGTCGACCGGCCCACCCCAGGTCGCGGCCTGGTAGCGCAGGGCCTTCACGATCACCTTCGCCCGCGCCTCGTCGATCCGGCCGTCGGCCAACGCGTGCCACACCGCAGGCAGCTGCCGCACCAGGGCCAGGTCGTCGTCGACCAGGTACCGGGCCGAAGCGACCGACATGTTCAGCAGGACCGCCACCTCATCGGGCAGGAAGTCATCGGCAGCCTGCAGCGACGGATCCAGGTCGACATCGGCCTCGGGCCGGGTGTCGGTGCGCGCGCCGGGGGCGAACGGCAACGGGTGCTGCGCGCCCAGGGTGGCTTTCCGCTCGACCAGGCCGGCTCGGTAGGCGGCGAGGGCCGACATCTGCCGGTGCACCGACGCCAACTCCGCATCCAGGTCAGCACCCTCCAGACCGGCCGCCACGGCCAGCCCGGTGAGGCGGGGAAGCACAGTCGGACCTTCGGTGCCGGCGGCAGCACGGCGCGGGGTGATCTCCACCCAGAACCGCTCCGCCGTCGCCGTCATGGACCCAGTCCACCAGAGGGGTACGACAATTCCGGCCGGCCGAACAGGCCGTTGAACAGCTGGTTCACCGCAGTTGACCCATCACCGTCGGATGTCGGTCAGCTCAGGGCGGCGGCCCCGGCGACCCGGAGGAAGTCCAGCTTCTCGGCGGCGGGGGACCCCGTGGCGACGGTCATCGTCACGATCCGCAGCTCCGACCCGCTCACGGTGAACACGTCGCAGTCCACCTCGAGGTCGCCGACGACGGGGTGGTCGATCGTCTTGCGCTGGGACAGGTGCTCCCCGACCGCGCCGGTGTCCCAGAGCCCGGCGAACTCCGGGCTGGTCTCACGCAGCCGGTCGATCAGGCCGCGCAGCCGGGGGTCGTGCGGGTGCCGCCCCTGGGTGCGCCGCAGGTCGGCCACCAGGGACGCCCGGAACTCCGCACCGCCGTCCGCGTGCCGGGCCCGGCCGGCCCGGTCGCCCAGCACCTCCTCGTGGAAGGTCTGCACCACCAGGTTCCGCTCCCAGGGCGTGCGGCCCGCGGGCTCGCCGAACAGCCCCGCCCAGGTCGAGCTCCAGGTCAGCAGGTCCCAGGCCGCGGTGAACACCGCGATCGGGTTGTCGCCCATGCGCGTCACCAACCGCTGCACCCCGGGCGGGACGTGCGTGCTCACCAGCGCCTCGCCGGGCGGTTGCAGCCCGGCCAGCCGGTACAGGTGGTCCTGCTCGCCCCGGTCCAGCTGCAGGGCCCTGCCCAGCGCGGCCACCACCTGCGCGGACGGCGTCCGGGCGCGGCCCTGCTCCAGCCGGACGACGTAGTCCACGCTCACCCCGGCCAGCGCTGCCAGCTCCTCGCGCCGCAGCCCGGCGGCCCGGCGCACGCCGAAGGCCGTCGTCCCCACGTCGGCGGGGGAGAGGCGATCGCGCCACGACCGCAGCAGGGCGCCCAGCTCACCGTGGTCGGTCACCGGTCCAGTGTCGTCCCGCCCGCGTCGGCCAGCCTGGTACCGGCACTCCACAGGCTGCGCGGGGCCACGCGCGACGTCCGGGACCGCCGCACAGTGGGAGCCATGACCACGACACTGATCACCGGCGGCAACAAGGGCCTGGGTCGCGAGACCGCCCGCCGCCTCCTGGCCGAGGGCCACACCGTGTGGATCGGCGCCCGCGACGAGGCCCGCGGTCGGCAGGCCGCCGACGAGCTCGGCGCCCGCTTCGTCCAGCTCGACGTCACCGACGACGCCTCGGTCGCCGCCGCGGCCAGCACCGTGCGCGAGCAGGGCGGGCTCGACGTCCTGGTGAACAACGCGGGCATCACCGGCCCGCACACCGAGCCCGCCGAGCTCACCGGCGCCGACGCGCTGCAGGTGTTCGACACCAACGTCGCCGGCATCGTCCGGACGACGACGGCGTTCCTGCCGCTGCTTCGCGACTCCGCGGCCCCGGCGATCGTCAACGTGACCAGCGGCCTGGGCTCGTTCTCCGCCGTGCACGACGAGTCGCGGGTCGAGTCCACCGTGGTCGCGCCGCTCTACACGGCCTCGAAGTCCGCCGTCACCATGCTCACCGTCCAGTACGCCAAGGCGTTGCCCGGCATCCGGGTGAACGCCGCCGACCCCGGCTACACGGCCACCGACCTGAACGGCAACAGCGGCCCGCAGACGGTCACCGAGGGCACCGACGCCGTCGTCGCGCTCGCGATGCAGGGCGCCGACGGCCCCACCGGCACCTTCACCGACCGCGAGGGCCGCGCCCCCTTCTAAGCAGCGATGATCAGGGGGGTGCACCGAACTCCGTCCTCCTCCACCAGATCTGGTGGCGGAGGACGGACGACCGTGCACCCCCCTGATCAACGCTGGACCACCCGCACGGGGGTGGCGGCGCGACGGGGGTGCAGGGGCGCGGGACACTGATCACCATGGGGTTCACCTCGCTGTACGGGCACGGGTTCGCGCGGGTGGCCGCGTGCACGCAGCGCACTGCGCTGGCCGACCCGGCGGCCAACGCCGAGAACGTGCTCCGCCAGGCGCGGGCCTGCCACGAGGACGGCGTCGCCGTCGCGGTGTTCCCCGAGCTCACGCTGTCCGGCTACTCGATCGAGGACCTGCTGCTGCAGGACCCGCTCCTGGACGCCGTCGAGACTGCGCTGCAGACCGTGGTCGAGGGGACGGCGGACCTGCTCCCGGTGCTCGTCCTCGGCGCGCCGCTGCGGCACCGCAACCGCATCTACAACGCCGCGGTCGTCGTCCACCGCGGGCGCATCCTGGGCGTGGCCCCGAAGTCGTACCTGCCGACCTACCGCGAGTTCTACGAGCGCCGCCAGCTCGCCCCCGGCGACGACCAGGCCGGCGAGATCACCGTGGGCGCCACCAAGGTCCCGTTCGGCCCGGACCTGCTCTTCGCCGCCACCGACGTGCCCGGCCTCGTGCTGCACGCCGAGGTCTGCGAGGACATGTGGGTGCCCATCCCGCCCAGCGCCGAGGCCGCGCTGGCCGGCGCCACCGTCCTGGTCAACCTGAGCGGCTCGCCGATCACCGTGGGCCGGGCCGAGGACCGCCGGCTGCTGGTGCGCAGCGCGTCCAGCCGCTGCCTGGCCGCCTACGTCTACGCCGCCGCCGGCGAGGGCGAGTCCACCACCGACCTGTCGTGGGACGGCCAGACGCTGGTCTACGAGAACGGCGCCCTGCTCGCCGAGACCGACCGCTTCCCGTCGGGCGACCGTCGCGCCGTCGCCGACGTCGACCTGGACCTGCTCCGCCAGGAGCGCGCCCGCACGGGCACCTTCGACGACAACCGCCGGCACCACGACCCGCAGCACCGCACCGTGGAGTTCACCCTCGACCCGCCGGAGCGGGACCTCGGGCTGAGGCGCCCCCTCGAGCGGTTCCCGTTCGTGCCCAGCGACGACGCCCGCCTGGAGCAGGACTGCTACGAGGCCTACAACATCCAGGTCGCCGGGCTGGCCCAGCGGCTGGCCGCCATCGGGAACCCCAAGGTCGTCATCGGGGTCAGCGGCGGCCTGGACTCGACCCACGCGCTGATCGTGGCCGCCCAGGTCATGGACCGGGCCGGCCGCCCCCGCAGCGACGTCCTGGCCTTCACCATGCCGGGGTTCGCGACGTCGGACCACACCAAGGGCAACGCCTGGGACCTCATGCGGGCCCTGGGCGTCACCGCCGCCGAGCTGGACATCCAGCCCACCGCACGGCTCATGCTCGACGAGATCGACCACCCGTTCAGCGACGGCGAGCCGGTCTACGACGTCACGTTCGAGAACGTGCAGGCCGGGCTGCGCACCGACTACCTGTTCCGGATCGCCAACCAGCGCGGCGGCATCGTGCTGGGCACCGGCGACCTGAGCGAGCTGGCCCTGGGCTGGTCCACCTACGGCGTGGGCGACCAGATGAGCCACTACAACGTCAACGGCGGCATCCCGAAGACCTTCATCCAGCACCTGATCCGCTGGGTGATCGCCACGGAGCAGTTCGACGACGAGGTCGGCGCCACCCTGCAGTCCATCGTCGACACCGAGATCAGCCCCGAGCTGGTGCCGGGGGAGACCGCGCAGTCCACCGAGGCCAGCGTCGGGCCCTACGCGCTGCAGGACTTCACCCTCTTCCACGTGCTCCGCTACGGCTTCCGGCCGAGCAAGATCGCCTTCCTGGCCTGGCACGCGTGGCACGACGCCGCGGCCGGCGACTGGCCGCACGCCTACCCCGAGGCCAAGCGGGTGGCCTACGACCTGCCCGAGATCAAGCGCTGGCTCGAGGTGTTCTGCCAGCGGTTCTTCGGGTTCAGCCAGTTCAAGCGCTCGGCCATGCCCAACGGGCCCAAGGTCAGCGCCGGCGGCTCGCTCTCCCCGCGGGGTGACTGGCGGGCGCCCTCGGACGGCTCCGCCGCCCTCTGGCTGGCCGACCTGCGGACGAACGTGCCGGGATGAGCGCGCGGGCCAGCAGGACGGAGCGGGCCGCAGGACTCCCCGGGGACGACGTCGTGCCGGACGCCGACGTCGTCATGGACACCGCGTTCGACCTCCCCGCGCCGCCGGCCGCCGTGTGGCCCTGGTTCGTGCAGCTGGGCAAGCGGCGGGGCGGCTACTACCTGCCGCGCTGGGTCGAGGCGGTCACCCCGCGCGCCCGGCGCGGGCTGCGGCACCTGGACGACGACCTGCTCGGCCTGCAGGTCGGCGACACCATCCCCGACTGGGGCGGTCGCGAGGCCACCTTCACCGCCCACGAGATGACGCCGCCGCACACCCTGGTGCACCGCTCCACCCGGGACCACGTCCGGCTCAGCTGGGCGATCGTGCTGCGCGCCCAGGGCCCCGGCACCCGCGTGCAGCTCCGGCTGCGGCTGGCCGGCGTCCGGCACCGCACGACCGCCCGGGTGCTGGGCGGCGCGGCCGACCGGCTGACCGTCGAGGGGCTGGCCGTCGGCCTGCGGGAACGCCTGACCAGCGCAAGCGGCACTGACCCGGCCGGAAGCCCCGGGGGCGAGGACGATGGTCGGATGGCCACCGTCTCCCGGCACGTCGACGCACCCCCCACCGCTGTCTGGGACGTCCTCGCCGACGGCTGGAGCTACAGCAACTGGGTGGTCGGCGCCTCGCACATGCGCGCCGTCGAGGCCGCCTGGCCCGCCGCCGGGTCGAAGCTCCACCACAGCCAGGGCAGCTGGCCGGTGACCCTCGACGACGAGGCCGTGGTCGAGGTGTCGAAGCCGGCCAGCCGGCTGGTGCTGCTGGCGAAGGGGCGCCCGCTGGGGTCGGCCCGGGTGCAGCTCGACCTGCGCAGCGAGGACGGCGGCACCCGGGTGACCATGACCGAGACCCCGGTCAGCGGGCCCGGCAAGCTGCTGGACAACCCGTTGGCCGACGTCGTGCTGGCCCGCCGCAACACCGAGGCGCTGGCCCGGCTGGCCGCCATGGCTGAGCGCCGCACGACGCCCGGCGCCTGACCGCCCTCAGACCAGCGCGCGCACCGTCTCGACCACGGCGATCACCGCGAAGACCAGGAACAGCCCGGCCGCCACCCGGCGGATCAGCGGGATGGGCAGCCGGTCGGCCAACTTCTTGCCGAGGAACACGGCCAGGCCCGAGACCACCAGCAGGGCCGCCCAGGAGCCGATGAACACCGACACCGGGGCGTCGTAGCGGGCGGCCAGGCCGGCGGTGGCCAGCTGCGACAGGTCGCCCCACTCGGCGGCGAACAGCACGCCGAAGCTGATCGCGGCGGCCTTCGGGAACGAGACCTGCTCGCGCTGCTCGGCGGCCTCCCCGCCGTCCTCGGGTCCGCTGTTCGCGCTGCGCCACAGCAGCACGGCGCCGACCAGGAACAGCAGCGCCACGACCCCGCTGACCAGGGCCGCGGGCAGCAGGGACAGCAGGGAGCCGGCGGTGACCGCGATGGCCACCTGAACGGCGAAGGCGGTGCCGACGCCGACGAACACCGGCAGCGGGGCGAACCGCGTGGCCAGGATGAGCGTGGCGAACAGCGTCTTGTCCGGCAGCTCGACCGGGAGGATCAGGATGAACGCGGCAGCGATGACCGACAGGACCACGGGGGCTCTCTTCTGTGCTGGGCGCCGCCGGGCAGGGGGCGCGCAGCCTCCGACCGGCAGCGCCACGGATGGGCTGCTCCAGTCGAAGGTCTCGCCCATCCGGCTCGCGCCGGACCCGCTGACCGGGTGCCCGGGGGCACCAGCATGTCGACCAGCGGACGGGGGGCTACTCCCCTTCTCCGCGGAGGACTCTAGACGACGAGGTCAGCGGCGCGCGATGCGGGCGGCGAACACCCCGGCGGCGTAGCCGTTGTCGATCGCGGAGACGACCACCCCCGCGGTGCCGGAGTTCAGCATCGTGAGCAGGGCCCCGATGCCGCCGAACCCCCCGGCCTGCCCGGCAGAGGTGGGGACGGCGACGACCGGCGCCTCGGTCAGCCCGCCCACGGTGGTGGCCAGCGCGGCGTCCAGCCCGGCGACGACGACCACGCAGTCGGCCTCGGCCAGCACCGACCCGTCGGCGAGCAGTGCCTGCAGGCGGTTGCCCCCGACGTCGTCCGCGCGCACGACCTCGGTGCCGCTGACCCGGGCCACGAAGGCGACCTCGGCGGCCACCGCTGCGTCGGCGGGGCCGGCGCACAGTACGGCGACCCGGCCGCGCACCTCGGGCAGCGGGCCGACGGCCGCGGCCATCGCCACGTGGTCCATCGTCGTGTACGCGTCGTGCTCGGCGGCCAGGGCGACCAGGGTCTCGGCCGCGGCGCCGACCACGATCGCCGGGCGCTCCGGGTGCTCGCGGCGGGCCTCGCGGACCAGCGCCAGCACCTGCTCGGTGCTGCGGCCGGTCCCGCGGACGACCTCGGGGCCGCTCGACGCCAGCGGGGCGCGGGTGGTGGCGACCCGGGCGGGGTCCTCGACGGCCGGGGCCTCGTCGGTGGCCGGGCCCACGACCCGTCCGCCGCGCTGGGGACGCGGTCCGCCGGGGGCGGGGACCGGCTCGACCAGCAGCCGGCCGAAACCGCCCGCGGCGTCGTCGTCGACCCGGGGGGTCGGCACCGGCCGCGGGTGGTCGCCGAACAGGATGTCGGTGGGCCGGCCCGGGGCCGGGTCGACGGGCTGCGCGTCCATGCCCGTGACGGTAACCGCATCCTCCGGCGACTCCCCGTCACCGGCCGGGGTCGCGTCGGACTCCAGCAGCTCGCCCTCGAAGACCGGTGCGGCGGTGCGCGGGGCGTCGGGCTGGGTGTCGTCGGCCCGGGTCTGGGTCACCCCGGACAACCGGACGACGCGGTCCCGGCCGCTGCGCTTGGCGTCGTAGAGCACGCCGTCCGCCGCGGCGAACAGGGTGCGCCGGTCGTCGCCGCGGGCCGCCGAGGCGATGCCCGCGCTGATCGTGACCGGGACGTCGACGCCCAGGGCCGACCAGTCGTTGGTGGCGATGGAGGACCGGATCCGCTCCATGGCCCGCTCGCCCTGCTCGGCCGTGGTGTCCGGGAGCAGGACGACGAACTCGTCGCCGGCCCAGCGGCACACCTCGTCGGTGTCCCGGACTCCGTCCACGAGCAGCTGGGCGACCGCCCGCAGCACGGCGTCGCCGCCCGGGTGCCCGGCGGCGTCGTTGATCGACTTGAAGTGGTCGATGTCCACCACGGCCAGCGCGGGGGCGGCGCCGGCGGCCAGCAGGCCGTCCAGGCGGCCCTCGGCGTAGCGCCGGTTGGGCAGGTGGGTCAGCGGGTCCTCGTAGGCCTGCCGGCGCAGCTGGCCGGCGGCCCGCTCGGTCTCGAGCAGGCTCTTGCGCCGGCCGAACAGCTCGACCCAGCGGGTGCGCCGCTCGTCGACCCGGTCCAGCTCGTCGGCCAGGTAGGCCTGCAGGTAGGGCAGGGCGCGCGCGGCGTCGTCCAGGTCGGCGTGCAGGGTGCACAGCTCGCGCAGCGCGGCCCGGCGCAGGCGGGGGAGCCCGTGCTCGGTGGACAGCGCCAGGGCGTGGGCGAGGTGGTCGTCGGCCGCGGGGCCGTCGCCCTGGCGGCGCAGGGCCCGGCCCAGGGCCAGCTCGGCCGAGGCCAGCAGGGCGCGGTCCTGGTCGGCGGGGACGACGCCGACCACGCGGCGCAGGGTCTGCGCGGCGGCGTCGTGCTCGCCCAGGCCGACCAGCGCCGCCCCGAGCACCACCTCGGCGGTGGGTCGGTGGGGGTCGTCGGCGGGCAGGCCGTCCAGCGTCTCGAGGGCCAGGGCGCGGGCCTGCGCGAAGTGCGGGTCGGCGGCGTCGGAGCTGCCGTCGTCCAGCAGTCCCTCGCCGACCTCGGCGCACAGCGCGGCCAGCCGCGAGGCGCTGTCGCCGACCAGGGCCAGGGCCGCCGGGCCCGGGTCGTCCTCGGCCAGCCGCAGCGCGGTGTGGTGGGCGCGGCGCTGGTAGTCCAGCGCCAGCGGCATGAGCTCGAGGTCGGCCAGCACGCCGGACAGCGCGCCGAGGGTGTGCACCAGCAGCGGGCTGGCGGGCAGGGCCGGGTCCAGCAGGCTGGCGGCCTCGACCGCCTCGTCCATGGCGGCGTCGACCCGGCGGGACAGCAGCTCGATGGCGGCGTGCCGGGCCAGGCCGGCGGCCCGCTGCAGGTCGTCGTCGGCGGCGTCGAAGGCGGCCCGGGCCGACCGGACCAGCGCGATCGCGGTCGCGGCGTGGTCGTCGGTGCGGGAGCGGGCGCCGAGCGGCTGCTCCGTGACGTGGGCGGCGTCGTCGGGCTCGGCCTGCACCGGGGCGTCGGTGTCGTCGATCGGGTCGCCGAGCAGGGTCAGGCCGGCCATGCGCAGTCGGCGCACCAGCAGCTCCGCCCGCAGCGTGTCTGCCCAGGCGCGGGACAGCGAGCTGAGCGGCGCGCCCGCGGACACCGGAGGCTCGGCGGCCGTCGCCGCATCGAGGTCGGCGAGCAGGGCCTCGGCGACGTCGAGGTGCCAGTTCGTGAGCGCCGAGCTGACACGCTCGTGCAGGATCCCCGGTGGCACGAGCGCACTGTGCCCGCCTGGATGCGTTCTGTCACCCTTTCCGTCGGGGGCGCGCCGGGCGCGCGCTGCCCGGCGGGTCACCGGAGCCACCGCAGCCACAGCTGTCCCGTGCGCCCCGCGGGCATCACGAACCGGCGTCCTCGGGCTCGTCGGGCTCGAAGGCCCAGCCGGGGGTGCGTCGCGTGCGGGCCCCGAGCAGCTCGACCACGAGCTCGTCGACCGACGTGTGCGGGGTCGTCGTGGCCGTCGGGGCGCCCTCGCCGTCCGGGGTGGAGGTGCGCACCCGGTCGCGGCCCGAGCGCTTCGCCGCGAACAGGTGCAGGTCGGCGTCGTCGAACAGCTGCCGCCAGGTGCGCGGGGTGGTCGGGTGCGAGGTCGCGATGCCGATGCTGACGGTCACCTCGCCCTGCAGGTCCAGCTCCCGCCAGTCGCAGGCCACCACGGCGGTGCGCAGCCGCTCCATGGCGATCACGGCCTGGGCCTCCTGCGCCCCGGGCAGCACCACGAGGAACTCGTCGCCGGCCCACCGGTAGACCTCGTCGCCGGTGCGGCAGTGCTGGCGCAGCAGGTCGGCCAGCCGGCGCAGGACGGCGTCCCCGTGCAGGTGGGAGTTGCCGTCGTTGACGTCCTTGAAGCGGTCGACGTCGACCACGGCCAGGGCGACGGGGGAGTCGGCGGTGTCGAGCTCGGCCAGCCGGCGCTCGGCGCTGCGCCGGTTGCCCAGCCCGGTGAGGGGGTCCTCGAGCGCGTGCCGGCGCATGAGCGCGGTCTGCCGCTCGGCCTCGCGCAGCCGGCTGCGCCGCACGAACATCTCGGCCCACAGCTCGCGGCTGCGGTGGTGGATGCGCACGGTGTCGGCCCGGTAGGCCTCCAGCCACTGCAGGGCCTCGGCGGCCCGCCCCAGCGCAGCCGTCGTCCGGCCCAGCTCGAGCAGGCACTGGCGGTACCGGCGCCGGTCACCGACCCCGGCGAAGGCGGTGGCCGCCGCGTAGAGCAGGTCGGCGGCCTCCTCGGCCTCGGGGCCCAGGGCGTCGGGCGGTCCGGCGACCCGGGACAGCAGGCGGGACAGCGCGAGGTCGGCGTAGCCGCGCAGCCACGGACCGCCCTCGACGGCGATGCGGTCGCGCACCCGGCGCAGCGCGGGCAGGGTGCCCTCGAGGTCACCGGTCAGGGTCAACGCCCAGCCGTGGACGACGGCGAGCAGGTCGGCCTCGGCGTCCGGGGGCTCGTGCTCGAGCTCGGTCGCCGAGAACGAGCAGCGCAGCGCCACCGCGGCCAGCCGGGCCGCCCGGACCTCGTCGCCGCGGCGGTGCACGGTCTGGGCGAGCTCGGCGTGCTGCTGGGCGCACAGCCGCAGCAGCTGCCAGCGGGCGGGCTCGTCGCCCAGCGCGGCCGCCACCCGGTACCCGCGCAGGGCCTGGGCGACCGCGAGCTCCTCGAGGTCGAGCAGGGTGAGGGCGAGGGAGAGCCAGTGGTGGGCCTGGTGCAGCGCGCGGCTGGGGGCGTCGGCCGGGACCTGGTCGGTGAGCAGGCTGGCGTCGACGGCCAGGTGCAGGGCGGCCTCGAACCGGTTGCCGCTGACCTCGAGGTGGGCCAGGTAGGCCAGCAGCAGCGCCCGCTCGGCGTCGGCCGGGCAGTCGTCGGCGGCGGACCGGGCCGCGAGCACCTGGTCCCCGGCGGCCTCGCCGTCGTGCTCGGCGAGCGCCCGGCGGGCGGCGAAGGCGCACGACCAGGCCTGCCAGCGGGGGTCGCGAGCACCCGACAGCTGGTCCTCGACGGAGGTCAGCAGCTCGGCGAAGGCCCGGGGGTCGTCCCGGTCGCCGGCCTCGAGGAGCTCCCAGCGCACCCGGGAGAGCGCAGCCTCGTCGAGGAGGGCGGGGCTGCCGGTGGTCACGCCGTCCTCCGCTCGCCTGGGGGACGGCGGTGACCGCCGTCCGGTTCGTGGCGATGCGTCTCCCCCCGGTGCGGACACGACGTCCACCCCGGCCGCACTACCCTCGACGGATGCCTGCTCAGCCCACCGGGCCCACCCCGACGAGGATCGCCTTCCTGGGGCCCGAGGGTACCTTCACCGAGGCGGCGCTCCACAGCCTCGGCACCCCCTCCGAGGGGGGCTCGGTGCCGGCGGCCAGCGTGCCCGCGGCCCTGGCCATGGCCCGTTCCGGCGAGGTCGACGCCGCATTCGTCCCGCTGGAGAACTCGGTCGAGGGCTCGGTGTCGCCGACGGTCGACGGCCTGGCCGCCGGCGCCCCGCTGGTGATCACCCGCGAGGCGTTCCTGGAGGTCGACTTCGTGCTGGGGGTGCGGCCGGGCACCGGGGCCGTGCGCCGGGTCGCGAGCCACCCGCACGCGCTGGCCCAGACCCGCGGCTGGGTCGCGGCCCACCTGCCCGACGCCGAGGTGGTGCCGGCGGCCTCCACCGCGGACGCCGCGCGGCTGGTCGCCGCAGGTGAGCTCGACGGCGCGATCTGCCCCGAGCTGGCCGCCCACCGCTACGGCCTCGAGGTCGCCGCCACGCGGCTGGCCGACACCCCCGGCGCGGTCACCCGCTTCGTCCAGGTCGAGCGGCCCGGGCAGCTCCCCGCGCCCACGGGCGCCGACCGCACCACCGTGACCTGCCTGGTGGCCGACCGCACCGGTGCGCTGCTGGACCTGCTCACCGAGTTCGCCTCGCGCGGCATCAGCCTGACCCGGCTGGACTCCCGGCCCACCCGCGAACGGCTGGGCGTCTACTCGTTCTCGGTGGACGTCGAGGGCCACGTGGCCGACGCCCGGGTCGGCGACGCGCTGCTCGCGCTGCACCGGCTGTGCGACGAGGTGCGGTTCCAGGGGTCGTACCCGCGGGCCGACGGCCGGTCGACCGCCCCGGTGCCCCACCGCGTGCACGACGCCGCCTTCCGCGACGCGGCCACCTGGCTGGACGGGCTGCGCCGGGGCACGGCGGGCTGACCGCCCGCACCGCCCGGCAGCTCCCACGGCTCCCCAGTCTGCTGCTGCCCGGGGCGGATGCAACCCCGATGACCACATCGTGTGGTCATGCGGTCACAGGTAGAGGCCGCCGGCCTCCTCGATCCGCTCGGCCGCGACGGCGTGGATGTCGCGCTCGCGCAGGATCAGCAGGTCCTCGCCGTGCACCTCGACCTCGTGCTGGTCGTCGGGGGAGAACAGCACCTGGTCCCCGACCTTGACCTGCCGGACGTTGCTCCCCACCCCGCGCGCCTCGCCCCAGACCAACCGCTTGGCGATCTGCGCCGTGGCCGGGATGAGGATGCCGCCGGTGCTGCGCCGGTCGCCGGCGTCCTTGCGCTGCGACACCAGCAGCCGGTCGTGCAGCATCTTGATCGGCAGACGTCCGTCGTTCTCCATGGTCAGCCCCATCCCAGGTCGTGCAGCTTCTGCTCGTCGATGCCGAAGTGGTGGGCGATCTCGTGCACCACGGTGATCGTGACCTCCTCGGCCACCTGCGCAGGCGTCTCGCAGACGTCGCAGATCGCCTCCCGGTAGACCATGATCCGGTCCGGGAGCTGGCCCGAGAGGTCCCACGTGCGCTCGGTGAGCGCGTACCCCTCGTAGAGCCCGAGCAGCGTGGGCTCGTCGGGGTTGCGGTCCTCGACCAGGACGACGACGTTGTCCACCAGGTCCATCAGCTCGGCCGGCACCTGGTCCAGGGCGTCGGCGACCAGGTCCTCGAACTCCTCGAGGGGCAGGGCTCTCACCAGCTGGTCGGGAGGGGGCGGCCCTCCTCGTAGCCGGCGGCCGACTGCACCCCCAGCACGGCCCGCTCGTGCAGCTCGTCGACCGTGCGCGCACCGGCGTAGGTGCACGACGAGCGGACGCCGGCCACGATCTGGTCGACGAGGTCCTCGACGCCGGGGCGCGCCGGGTCCAGGTACATGCGCGAGGAGCTGATGCCCTCCTCGAACAGGGCCGCCCGGGCCCGGTCGAAGCCGGACTGGGTCGAGGTGCGCGCCTTGACCGCCCGCGCCGAGGCCATGCCGAAGCTCTCCTTGTAGAGCCGGCCGGTGCCGTCCTCGTGGACGTCGCCGGCGCTCTCGTAGGTGCCGGCGAACCACGAGCCCACCATCACGCTGGCCGCGCCGGCGGCGAGGGCGAGGGCGATGTCGCGCGGGTGCCGCACCCCGCCGTCGGCCCAGACGTGCTTGCCGAGGTCGCGGGCCGCGGCGGCGCACTCCTCGACCGCGGAGAACTGCGGCCGGCCGACGCCGGTCATCATGCGGGTGGTGCACATGGCACCGGGTCCGACGCCGACCTTGACGACGTCCGCGCCGGCCTCGACCAGGTCGCGGGTGCCGGCGGCGGTGACCACGTTGCCGGCCACGATCGGCACGGACCCGGCCACCGAGCGCGCGGCCCGCACCGCCTCGACCGCCTTGGCCTGGTGGCCGTGGGCGGTGTCGACCACGAGGACGTCGACGCCGTGCGCCAGCAGCGCCTCGGCCTTGCCGGCGACGTCGCCGTTGATGCCGACCGCGGCCGACGTCAGCAGCTTCCCGGCCGGGTCCAGGGCGGGGGTGTAGAGCGCCGAGCGCAGCGCGCCCTTGCGGGTGAGGACGCCGACCAGCTGGTCGCCGTCGACCACGGGGGCGGCGTTGACCCGGGCGTCGGACAGGACGTCGAAGGCCTTCGGCAGGTCGGTGCCCGCGGGGATGGTCAGCGGGTCGGGCGCCATGACCTCGGAGAGCTGGGTGAACCGGTCGACGCCCTGGCACGCGCCGTCGGTGACCACGCCGACCGGCCGCCCGCCGTCCACGACGACCAGGACGCCGTGCGCGCGCTTGGTGAGCAGCTGCAGCGCCTCGGCCACGGTCGCGGTGGGGGCCAGGGTGACCGGGGTGTCGTAGACGGTGTGCCGGGCCTTGACCCAGCTCACCACCTCGCCGACGACGTCGACCGGGATGTCCTGCGGGATGACGGCCAGCCCGCCGCGCCGGGCGATTGTCTCGGCCATGCGGCGGCCGGAGATCGCCGTCATGTTGGCCACCACGACCGGGATGGTCGTGCCCACGCCGTCCGGCGTCGTCAGGTCGACCTCGAGCCGCGACCCGATGGTCGAGTCGTTGGGGACCATGAAGACGTCGGCGTAGGTGAGGTCGGTCGCCGGGCGCTGGTCGTTCAGGAAACGCATGGGTCCATGGTCCCGCACGCCGGGTCTGGTTGGCTGCCCGGCATGCGACGTCTGCTGGTGATCGGCATCGGGGCGGGCGACCCGGACTTCGTCACCGTCGGTGCCGTGCGGGCGCTCAACGAGGTCGACGTGTTCCTCGTGCTGGACAAGGGCCCCGCGACGGCGGACCTGACCGCGGCCCGGCGGGCGGTGTGCGAGCGCTTCGTCGAGGGCGACTTCCGCTTCGTCGAGCTGGCCGACCCCGAGCGGGACCGCGACCCGGCGTCGGTGGCGGCCGAGCAGCGCTACACCCGGGCGGTCGACGACTGGCGCACCGACCGGGCGGTGCTGCTGCAGCGGGCGATCGCCGAGGAGGTGCCCGAGGGCGGCACCGGCGGCTTCCTGGTCTGGGGCGACCCCTCGCTCTACGACGGCACGATCCGGGTGCTCGAGGAGATCGCGGCGGCCGGCGAGCTGGAGATCGGGTGGGACGTCGTCCCCGGCATCACCGCCGTGCAGGCGCTCACCGCCCGGCACCGGATCCTGCTCAACCGGGTCGGCGGCGCCGTGCACCTGACCACGGGGCGTCGGCTGGCCCGGGAGTTCCCGCCCAACGCCGACGACGTGGTGGTGATGCTCGACAGCGAGCTCGCCTGCCGGGCGTACCTCGACCTGGACCTCGACATCTACTGGGGCGCCTACCTCGGCACCGAGGACGAGCTGCTGGTCAGCGGCAAGCTGGCCGACGTGGTCGACGAGATCGCCGCCGTGCGGGCGGCCGCGCGGGAGCGCAAGGGGTGGGTCATGGACACCTACCTGCTCCGCCGCAAGACCGTTACCTGATCGAGACATCCAGATCTTGTGGTCGCCCCGAACTCCTCGTGATCCCCCAGACGTCAGCAACGAGGAGTGACCGTGAACATCACCAAGACCGCCGTCAAGCGCACCGCCGTCGCCGGGGTCGCGCTGACCGCCGCCCTGACCATGGCTGCCTGCAGCTCCGACTCGGGCAGCGACACCAGCAGCACGAGCACCTCGGCCGCTGCGGCCACCGAGTCGACCGTGACCAACCCCGAGCCCATCGCCACCATCCCGGCGATCCAGCCCGGTGGCGACACCTCCGTGGCCCTCGACCAGGGCTTCCTCGACGCGCTGACCAGCCTGAACATCACCCCGGGCGTCATCGGCACCGCGACGCTGGCCGACGGCGCGCTGGACTTCCCGATCACGGGTGGCACCGCGACCGTCTACCCGAAGGACTCCGGCTACCGCCCGTTCGTCCAGGGCGCGATCTTCCACCAGGGGTCGGGCATCTCGCTGACAGCCGGTGAGAACGTCATCCAGCTCGAGAACTTCGTCGTCGTCCCGAGCAAGCCGGCCATCCTCTTCGCCGACGTCTCGGTCAACGGCACCCTGGCCGCGGCCTCCTTCCCGCTGTTCAACCTGAACGGCAGCACCCTGGAGCCCATCACGGTCGACAGCGCGGGCAACGCGATCCTGACCGGCACCAAGGTCGAGGTCTCCCCGGCCGCCGCCGAGTTCCTCAACACCACGCTGGGTGCCCCCGGCGCCGTCCCGGACAACTTCCTGGTCGGTGTCGCCACCCTGACGGTCCCCACCGCCGCGGGCTGAGCAAGGACCCGGCTGCCCCCCACGACGCGCTCCGCGCGCCGCGGGACCCGGCAGCCGGGCCGTTCCAGCACGTCGCGTCGCCCCTCACCTCCTCGGAGGTGGGGGGCTTCTGCGTGCCTAGGGCAGGACGACCCAGACGTGCTTGCCGGCGTCGGAGGCGTACCAGCCCTCCTGCAGCGCGTCGTGCGCCACGAGGCCCAGCCCCATCCCGCCCTGGGCGGGGTCGCGGTCGAACGCCGGGCGCGGTGGTGCGTCGACCGCCTGGTCGCAGACCGTCAGCAGCCACGCGTCGTCGGTGCGGCCGATGTCGACGACCACGGGCGTGCGCCCGTGCCGCAGGGCGTTGGACATCAGCTCGTCGACGGCGAGCACGAACATGTCGGGGTCGGCGACGGCCGGTGCCTGCTCGGTGCCCTGCTCGGCCAGCTTGCCGCGCAGCTCGCGGCGGATGCGGGGCAGGTCGGTGAGGTCGGCGGGCACCCAGTGCCACAGCTGCTGGGCCGCCGGCGGGCGCCGTTCCTGCCAGACGGGCGAGGACTCAGCCACGGTGCGGCGGGCGGGGCGACATGCGGGTGGACCTCCTGGTCGACGGCACGACGTGCCGAGGCCCGGAGTCTGCCCGGGCGCCACCGGGTGGAAACCAACCGCGGCGGGTCGGACACCTACCATCGACGGGTGATCGACCTGCGCCTCCTCCGCGATGACCCCGACCTCGTCCGCGCCAGCCAGCGTGCCCGGGGCGACGACGAGTCGGCGGTCGACCGCCTGCTGGCCGCCGACACCGAGCGTCGCGCTGCCGTGCACCGGGCCGACGACCTCCGGGCCGCGCAGAAGGCCGCCTCCCAGTCGGTGAAGAAGGCCACCCCCGAGGAGCGCCCCGCCGTGCTCGAGCGGGCCAAGGCGCTGGCCGCCGAGGTGAAGGTCGCCGAGGAGGAAGCGCGGGTCGCCGACGAGGCGCTGCGCGCGGCGCACATGTCCATCGCCAACGTCGTCGCCCCCGAGGTGCCCCCCGGCGGCGAGGACGACTCGGTCACCCTGCGCACCGTCGGCGAGGTGCCCACCTACGACTTCCCGGTGCGCGACCACCTCGAGATCGGCACGGCGCTGGGCGCCATCGACATGGAGCGCGGCGCCAAGGTCTCGGGCTCGCGGTTCTACTTCCTCACGGGCCCGGGCGCGCTGCTGGAGTTCGCGCTGGCCCAGCTGGCCATCACCCGGGCCGTCGCCGCCGGGTTCACCCCCGTGGTGGCCCCCGCCCTGGTGCGCCCCGAGGCCATGGCCGCCACCGGGTTCCTCACCGAGCACGACGAGGAGGTCTACCGGGTCGAGCGCGACGACCTCTACCTGGTCGGCACCTCCGAGGTGCCGATCGCCGCGATGCACGGCGACGAGGTGCTCGACCTGTCCGCCGGCCCCAAGCGATATGCCGGGTGGAGCGCCTGCTTCCGCCGCGAGGCCGGCTCCTACGGCAAGGACACCAAGGGCATCATCCGCGTGCACTGGTTCGACAAGGTCGAGCTGTTCAGCTTCTGCGCCCCCGAGGACGCCGCGGCCGAGCACCTGCGTCTGCTGCAGTTCGAGGAGGAGTTCCTGCAGGCCCTCGAGCTGCCCTACCGGGTGGTCGACATCGCCGCGGGCGACCTGGGCACGAGCGCCTCGCGCAAGTACGACCTCGAGGCGTGGTTCCCCACCCAGGGCACCTACCGCGAGCTCACCTCGACCTCGGACTGCACCACGTTCCAGGCCCGCCGGCTGGGCATCCGCTCCCGCGACGCCGACGGCAAGCCGCAGACCGTCGCCACGCTGAACGGCACCGCCTGCGCGATCGCCCGCACCATCGCCTGCCTGCTGGAGTTCCACCAGCGCGCCGACGGCTCGGTGCACGTGCCGGTGGCGCTGCGCCCGTGGCTGGGCGGGCACGCCGTCCTCACGCCGGGCATGTCGCTCGCACCGTCCGCGTGACGGGGCACATCCCCGCGCGGGTCGCCAACACCCTGCCGCAGCACAGCGGCGGCGCGGGCAGCGACGTCGTCCTGGAGCTGGGTGATCTGGGGCCCTGGCGGCCCCGGCTGGTGGCCACCGACCTCGACGGCACGCTGCTGACCAGCCAGGGCACGGTCAGCGAGCGCACCCGGGCCGCGATGGACGCCAGCTGGGCCGCGGGCGTGCCGGTCGTGGGCGTCACCGGCCGCGGCCCGCGGCTGCTGGACAGCGTGCGGACGACGCTGGGCGGGCGCGGCGTCGCCGTCCTGGCCCAGGGCGGGTTCGTGGTGGACCTCGACCGCGACGAGGTGCTGCGCACCGTCGGGCTCCCGCGCGACGAGGCGCAGGCGGTCATCGAGGCCATCGAGGGCGTCACCGGCGAGCTGGTGCTGGCCGTCGAGGACGCCGCCACCCAGAGCGAGGCCCTCTCGCCGCTGCGGGTGCAGCACGGGTTCGAGTGGCCCTACCCCGAGCCGGCCGACCTGCTGCCGCGCGACCAGGTGCTGCCCGCCGGCCCCGTGCTCAAGGTGTTCCTGCGCTCCGAGACCCTCGGCCAGGACGACCTGCTGCGGCTGGCCCGCTCGGTCACCGACCCGTCGGCCGCCGAGGTCACCCACGCCGGACTGGGCTTCATCGAGGTGCTGCCGCCGGGCATCACCAAGGGCTCCGGGCTGGCCGTGGCGCTCGAGCGGTTCGGGGTGCCGATGTCCGACGTCCTGGTGTTCGGCGACATGCCCAACGACCTGCCGATGATCCACGCCGTGAACGACGCCGGCGGCCGCTCGGTCGCCGTCGCCAACGCCCACCCCGCGGTCCTGGCCGCGGCCACCGGCCGCACCGGTGGGCACGACGCCGACGGCGTCGCCCGCTACCTGGAGGCCCTCGCGTGACCGGCTGGACCCCGAAGCTGATCGCCAGCGACATGGACGGCACGCTGCTGCGCAGCGACGAGTCCGTCGCGCCGGCCACCCTGGAGCAGATCCGGGCCTGGGGTGAGGACGGCGTTCCGTTCGTGCTGGCCACCGGCCGGCCGCCGCGCTGGATGCTGGCCATCCGCGAGGTGCTCGGCGAGGGTCGCGCCGTCTGCTGCAACGGCGCCGTCCAGCTCGACCTCGGCGCGTTCGAGGTGCTGCACGAGCACCCCATGCCGGTCGAGGTGCTGCAGCACGTCACCGCCGGGCTGCGCCGGGCGCAGCCGGGCACCTGGTTCGCCGTCGAGTACGGCCTGGAGTTCCGCCACGAGCCGGTCTACCAGCCGCGCTGGGACGTCGACGCCCCCGGGGTCGCGCAGGCGACGCTGGAGGAGATGACGCAGGCACCGGTGGCCAAGCTGCTGGCCCGGCACGAGGACCTCCCGCGCGCGGAATTCCTGGATCTGGTCGCCGAGACCGTCGGCGACCTGGCGACGGTCACCAACTCCTCCTCCGACGCGATGGCCGAGATCTCCGCGAAGGGCATCAGCAAGGCCACCGGGCTGGCCGACGTCTGCACCGACCTGGGCCTCGGCCCGGCCGACGTCGTGTTCTTCGGCGACATGCCCAACGACGTCGAGGCCTTCCGCTGGGTCCGCGAGGGCGGCGGCCGGGCCGTGGCGATGGGCAACGCCCACCCCGACGTCCTGGCCGTGGCCACCGACGTCACCACCACCAACGACGAGGACGGCGTGGCCAGGTTCCTGGCCGCGCTGCGATAGGAGAACCGCGATGCCCCACCTGCGTTCCGACGTCACCACCCAGGGTCGCAACGCCGCCGGCGCCCGCGCGCTGTGGCGGGCCACCGGCACCGGCGAGGACGACTTCGGCAAGCCGATCGTCGCGATCGCGAACTCCTACACGCAGTTCGTGCCCGGCCACGTGCACCTCAAGAACATGGGCGACATCGTCGCCGACGCCGTGCGCGCGGCCGGCGGCGTGCCGAAGGAGTTCCACACCATCGCCGTGGACGACGGCATCGCGATGGGCCACGGCGGGATGCTCTACTCCCTGCCCAGCCGCGAGGTCATCTCCGACGCCGTCGAGTACATGGTCAACGGGCACGCAGCCGACGCCCTGGTCTGCATCTCCAACTGCGACAAGATCACCCCGGGCATGCTGAACGCCGCCATGCGGCTGAACATCCCCACGGTGTTCGTCTCCGGCGGGCCGATGGAGGCCGGCAAGGCGGTCGTGGTCAACGGGGTCGCCCAGGCCCCCACCGACCTCATCACCGCGATCTCGGCGTCGGCGTCCGAGGCGGTCGACGAGGCCGGCCTCAGCGAGGTCGAGCGGTCGGCCTGCCCGACCTGCGGCTCGTGCTCGGGCATGTTCACCGCCAACTCGATGAACTGCCTGACCGAGGCCCTGGGCCTCTCGCTGCCGGGCAACGGCTCCACGCTGGCCACCCACGAGGCCCGCCGCCAGCTGTTCGTCCAGGCCGGGCACACCGTCATGGACCTCGCGAAGCGCTGGTACTTCGAGGACGACGCGAGCGCGCTGCCCCGCGGCATCGCCACGAAGGCCGCGTTCGAGAACGCCATGGCCCTCGACGTCGCCATGGGCGGGTCGACCAACACCGTGCTGCACGTGCTGGCCGCAGCAGCCGAGGGCGAGGTCGACTTCACCCTGGCCGACATCGACGCCATCTCCCGCCGGGTGCCGTGCCTGGCCAAGGTGTCGCCGAACTCGGACTTCCACATGGAGGACGTCCACCGCGCCGGCGGCATCCCGGCCATCCTGGGTGAGCTCCGCCGCGGGGGCCTGCTCGACGAGGGCGTGCACGCCGTCCACGCCGGGTCGCTGGCCGAGTGGCTGGACCGGTGGGACATCCGTGGCGGCTCGGCGTCCGAGGAGGCCGTCGAGCTGTTCCACGCCGCCCCCGGCGGCGTGCGCACCACCCAGGCGTTCTCCACCGCGAACCGGTGGAGCTCGCTGGACACCGACGCCGCCGAGGGCTGCATCCACGACGTCGCGCACGCGCACACCGTCGACGGCGGACTGGCCGTGCTCAGCGGCAACCTGGCCCCGCAGGGCTCGGTGATCAAGACCGCCGGCATCCCCGAGGAGCTGTGGGTCTTCACCGGCCCGGCCCGGGTGGTCGAGAGCCAGGAGGCCGCGGTCGAGGTGATCCTCTCGAAGACCATCCAGGCCGGCGAGGTGCTCGTCGTGCGCTACGAGGGTCCGGCCGGTGGGCCCGGCATGCAGGAGATGCTGCACCCCACCGCCTTCCTCAAGGGCACCGGCATGGGCAAGAAGTGCGCGCTGATCACCGACGGCCGGTTCTCCGGCGGCTCCAGCGGCATCTCGGTCGGCCACATGGCGCCCGAGGCGGCCGCCGGCGGCGCGATCGGGCTCGTGCGCGACGGCGACGTCATCACCATCGACGTGCACCGCCGGCTGCTCGAGGTCGCCGTCGACGACGCCGAGCTGGCCGACCGCCGGGCCAAGATGGACGCCGCCGAGCGGCCCTGGCAGCCGGCCGAGCGCGACCGCCCGGTGTCCCGCGCGCTGCGCGCCTACGCCGCGCTGACCTCGGGCGCCGACACCGGAGCCGTGCGCAGGCTGCCCTGATCCGTCCTGCCGGCGCCCCGGCAGAGGAACCTCTGCACCCCCTTTCGCACTTGAATGGGGGTGCAGAGGTTCCTTTGCCCACCGGGTGGGGGAGGGCGCCTCAGAGGTACTGGCCGCCCCCGGCCTGCTGGCCCGCGCCCGGCTGGCCACCGGGCAGGGCCTTGCGCCGCATCTCGTCCAGCTGCGCGCGGGCGGCCATCTGCTGGGCGAACAACGCGGTCTGGATGCCGTGGAACACGCCCTCGAGCCAGCCGACCAGCTGGGCCTGGGCGATGCGCAGCTCGGCGTCGCTGGGGGTCTCGTCGGCGGTGAAGGGCAGCGTGATCCGCTCCAGCTCCTCGCGCAGCTCGACCGACAGGCCGTCCTCGAGCTCGCGGATGGAGGCCGCGTGGATGTCGCGCAGCCGGTTGCGGCTGGCCTCGTCCAGGGGGGCCGCCCGGACCTCCTCCAGCAGCTGCTTGATCATCGTGCCGATCCGCATCACCTTGGCCGGCTGCTCGACCAGCTCGCCGATGTTCTCGCCGTCGCCGTCCGGCATCGGGACGGTGCCCACCGGCTGACCGTCGGGTCCGACGACGACGACCTGGCGGCCGCGGGTCTGCTCGTCGTTCGCTCCGGGTGTCGTCATGCCCACCATCCTGCCCGCGGCCGGCCCGCGCAGCTCCTCGGCCCTCCCTGTGACGGAGCGGCCCCTCACGGTGACCGGCCTCGGTTTAGGGTCTGAGGTATGCAACCGGGGGCCGCGCAGCTGGACGTCGCCCGCGTCCGCGGCCTGTTCCCCGGGCTCTCCGACGGTTTCGTGCACGCCGACGGCCCGGCCGGCTCCCTGGTCCCCGAGAGCGTCCTGCGTGCGGTGTCCCAGGCCATGCGGGTGCCGATCGCCAACCGCGGTGGGGTCTTCCCGTCCTCCGCGCGGGCCGAGCAGCTGGTCGCCGGTGCCCGCTCGGCGGTGGCGGACCTGGTGGGCGGGACCCCGAAGGGCGTCGTCCTCGGGCCGAACATGACCACGCTGACCTACTCGATGGCCCGCACGCTGGCCAAGACCTGGCGGCCCGGCGACGAGATCGTGGTCAGCCGGCTCGACCACGACGCCAACATCCGCCCGTGGGTGCAGCTGGCCGAGGAGGCGGGCCTGCTGGTCAAGTGGGCCGAGGTGGACATCGAGTCCGGCGAGCTGCCCGAGTGGCAGTACGACGAGCTGCTCACCGACCGCACCCGCCTGGTCGCCGTCACGATGGCCAGCAACGCGATCGGCACCCGCCCCGACGTCCGGGCGATCGCCGACCGCGCGCACGCCGTGGGTGCGCTGGTCTACGTGGACGGCGTGCACGCCGCCCCGCACGGGCTGATCGACTTCACCGCCACCGGGGCGGACTTCCTGGCGCTGTCGGCCTACAAGTGGTGCGGGCCGCACGTGGGGGCCGTCGTCGCCGACCCCGCCCTGCTCGAGACGTTGACGCCGGACAAGCTGGTGCCGGCCTCCGACCGGGTCCCCGACCGCTTCGAGACCGGCACCGCCACCTTCGAGCTCTACGCCGGGGTGGCCGCCGCGGTCGACCACCTCGCCGCGCTCGCCCCCGACGCCGCGGGCACCCGCCGTGAGCGGCTGCAGACCTCGATGGCCGCCGTCGTCCGGTACGAGAGCGCGTTGTTCGACCGGCTGGACCGCGCGCTGCGCTCGATGCGCCACGTGCAGGTGCTGGGGTCGCCGCTGTACCGCACGCCCACGCTGTCGTTCACGGTGTCCCGGATGACGCCGCGGGCCGTCGCCCGCGAGCTGTCCCGCCGCACGATCTGCGCCTGGGACGGCGACTACTACGCCCGCGAGCTCTTCGACGCCCTCGGGGTCAACGAGCAGGGCGGCGCCGTGCGGCTGGGCATCCTGCACTACAACACGGTCGAGGAGGTCGACCACATGGTCGAGTCCATCGCCGCCCTCGCCTGACTCCATCAGTCGTTGACGAGCAGCACCTTGCCGGTGTGGGAGCTCTCCTCGAGGATCCGGTGGCCGTCGCCGGCCCGTGCCATCGGCAGACGGGTGTGCACCACCGGGCGCACCCGGCCGGCCTCGACGTCGGGCCACACGTGCGCGCGGACGGCGGCCACGATCGCCGCCTTGCCGTTGGGCCCCTCGACCGGCCGGCCGCGCAGGCCCATCGCGTGCACGCTGCCGCGCTTGGCCAGCAGCGCCCCGATGTTCAGCTCGCCCTTCACCCCGCCCTGCATGCCGATGATGGTGATCCGGCCGTCGGGGGCCAGCGCGTCGACGTTGCGGGCCAGGTAGGCCGCGCCCATGTTGTCCAGGACGACGTCGGCCCCGCCGGCGGCCTTGACCACCTCGACGAAGTCCTCGTCCCGGTAGTTGATCGTGATGTCGGCGCCCAGCTCGCGGCAGAACGCCAGCTTCTCGGCACTGCCGGCCGTGGTGGCCACCCTCGCCCCGGCGCGCTTGGCCAGCTGGATCGCCATGGTGCCGATGCCGCTGCCGCCGCCGTGCACGAGCAGCAGCTCGCCGCGGGTCAACCCGGCCCGCAGGAAGACGTTGGACCACACCGTGCACGCCACCTCGGGCAGCGCGGCGGCCGAGGCCAGCTCGACGCCGGCGGGGCGGGGGAGCAGCTGCGCCGCCGGGACGGCGACCTTCTCGGCATAGCCCCCGCCGGCCAGCAGCGCGCACACCTCGTCGCCGACCTGCCACCCCTCGACCCCCGGGCCGACCTCGGCGACGATGCCGCTGCACTCCAGGCCCAGCACTTCGCTGGCGCCGGCGGGCACCGGGTAGTTGCCCTCGCGCTGCAGCAGGTCGGCCCGGTTGACCGCGCTGGCCACGACGTCCAGCACGACCTCCCCGGGCCCGGCGGTGGGGTCGGGCAGCTCGCCCCAGACGAGCTTCTCGGGGCCGCCGGGGGAGTCGATGGTGATCGCGCGCATGGGCCCGACCGTAGGCCGCGCCCGTCCGGCGCGCCCGGCCGGGAACCCGCAGGGTGGAGCGGTGAGCCAGCTGCCCGTCCCCGCCGTCGACGCCGTCCCCGCCTGGGTGGGCGAGCACCTGGGCCACCTGCACCGGGACGACGAGGTCCGCCCCTCGGGCCGGTTCCGCGGCGGGCAGGCCGCGGCCGACGCCGCGCTGGCCACCCTGGACATCACCGGGTACGCCTCGCGCCGCAACGAGGTGCTGCCCGAGAGCCGCCGCGGTGCCTCGGCCATGAGCCCGTGGATCCGGCACGGGCTCCTCCAGCTCCCCGAGGTGTGGGACGCCGTGGCCGACGCCCCGACCCGCGACCGCTCGAAGTACCGCGACGAGCTGCTCTGGCAGGAGTACTCGCGGCACCTCTACGCCCGGCTGGGCACCCGCACCCGCTCGGCGCTGCGGGCCGAGCCGGCCCGCGGCCGGGCGCGCTGGCAGGAGCCGTGGCCCCGCGACATGCTCTGCCTGGACACCGTGCTGGGCGAGCTGGACGACGACGGGTGGCTGGTCAACCAGACCCGGATGTGGGTGTCCTCGCAGTGGACCGTGCGGGCCGGGCACGACTGGGCGGCCGGCGACGACGAGCTGTTCGCCCGGTTGATCGACGGGTCGCGGGCGGCCAACCGGGTCGGCTGGCAGTGGACGGTCGGCGCCGGCAACGGCAAGGCCCACGGCTTCTCGCGCTGGCAGGTGCGCAAGCGGGCGCCGGGTCTGTGCGAACGCTGCCCGCTGGCCGCCGACTGCCCGATCGAGGCCTGGCCCGAGGACCAGCCGACCCGCTGGCTGGAGCGCGAGCCGCTGATGGCCGCCGACCCCTCGCCCGGGGTGACCGCGGGGCCCTCGTCGGTGGAGTCCGGCGGCACGCCTGAGGCGGTCTGGCTGACCGCCGAGTCGCTGGGGACGACGGACCCCGCGCTGGCCGCCCACCCCGACCTGCCGGTGGTGTTCGTGTTCGACGAGCCGCTGCTGGCCCGGCTGCAGCTGGCCTCGAAGCGGCTGGTCTTCCTCGCCGAGACCCTCGCCGAGCTCGCGGAGGACCGGGAGGTGGAGCTGCACCTGGGATCGCCGACCGAGGTGCTGGCCGGCCGGCCGGTGGCGGTGACGCACGCGCCGGTGCCCGGCTTCCGCGAGCGGGCGCGGGTGGTCGCGCCGGTGGAGGTGCACCCGTGGCCGTGGTTGCGCCGTCCGCACGCGGGCCCGGTGAGCAGCTTCAGCGCCTGGCGGAAGGGCCTGCCCCGGCCGTGATCATGCAGAACCGCAACGGCGACACCCCGGTGTGCGGGATGTCGCCGTCGTCGTCCTGCGGTCTCGGTGGGCGGGTCAGCGGCTGCGGAGCTCCTTGCGGAGGATCTTGCCCGCGGCGGACTTCGGCACCGTCTCGATGAACTCGACCAGGCGGATCTTCTTGTGCGGGGCCACCTTCTCGGCCATGTAGGCCTTGACCTCGTCCTCGGTGATCTCGACGCCCGGTGCCCGCACCAGGAACGCCTTGGGCAGCTCCTCGCCGGACTCGGCGTCCTCGACCCCGATGACGGCGGCGTCGGCGATCTGCGGGTGGGCGATCAGCACGGCCTCGAGCTCGGCCGGGGCCACCTGGTAGCCCTTGTACTTGATCAGCTCCTTGACCCGGTCGACCACGGTGTACCGGCCGGCGTCGTCCACCACCGCGACGTCGCCGGTGCGCAGCCAGCCCTCGCCGTCCAGGGTGTCGCGGGTGGCCTGGTCGTTGTTCAGGTAGCCGGCCATGACCTGCGGCCCGCGCACCCACAGCTCGCCGCGCTCGCCCGCGGCGGCGTCCTCGCCGGTGGCCGGGTCGACCAGCCGGCACTCGGTGTTGGGGATCGCGTAGCCGACCGTGCCCTTGGGGGTGTCGCCGGCACCCTCGGGCTGCAGACCGGCGTCGGGGGTGGTGTGGCTGACCGGCGACAGCTCGGTCATGCCGTAGCCCTGCGCCACGGTGACGCCGTCCTCGCCGGTGCCGGCGAGCCTGCGCAACCGGTCCTGCGCGGCGAAGGCCAGCGACTCGTCCAGCGGGGCGGCGCCCGAGGTGACCGACCGGAGGCTGGACAGGTCGAACTGGTCGACCAGCGGGTGCTTGGCCAGCGCCAGCAGGATCGGCGGCGCCACGAATGCCCGGGTCACCTTGTGGTCCTGGATCGCGCGGAGGAACTGCTCGAGGTCGAAGCGCGGCAGGGTGATGATCGCGCCGCCCCACTGCAGGCCCTGGTTCATCAGCACGGTCAGCCCGTAGATGTGGAAGAACGGCAGGACGGCGATGATCCGCTCGCCGTCGGGTGCCAGGTCGATCAGCGGGCGGGTCTGCGCCACGTTGGCCACCAGGTTGCGGTGGGTGAGCATCACGCCCTTGGGGAGCCCCGTGGTGCCGCTGGAGTAGGGCAGCGTGACCAGGTCGGTGGCCGGGTCGATGTCGGGGCTGACCGAGGGCGCCCCGCTGGTGAGCAGGTCGCGCAGGGAGTCCGCGCCCTCGGCGCCTTCGAGCACCACCAGGTCGGTGACGCCCGCCGACTCCATCGCCGGGCGGGCCCGGTCGAGGAACGGCGAGACCGTGACCAGCAGCTTCGCGCCGGCGTCCTTCAGCTGGAAGGCGATCTCGTCGGGCGTGTAGAGCGAGTTGATCGGGCTCATCACGCAGCCGGCGGCCGCGATGCCGTGGAAGACCACCGGGAACCAGATGGTGTTGGGCGAGAACACCGCGACGACGTCGCCCTTGCCCAGCCCCCGGGCGTGCAGCGCGGCGGCGAACCGGTCGACGTACGCGACGAGCTGACCGTGCGTGATCGTCTCCCCGCTCAGCCCGTCGACCAGGGCCGGGGCGTCGCCCAGCTCCGGCGACCGGGCCAGCACGTAGGCGGGCACGGGCAGATCGGGGATCTCGACGTCGGGGAAACGGCTGGCCAGGGTCACACGTCCTCCAGGGGTGAGCGTGGCGCCAGTCTCACACCCGGCCGGTGACCGGTGTCAGCGGGGCCGGAGCACCTGCTGCGTGCAGCGGAACAGCGCCACGGTCTTCCCGGTGGCCGGGTTGCTGACCACGGCGTCCCACACCTGGGTCGTGCCCCCGGCGTGCACGGCGGTGGCCACGCAGTCGATGCGGCCCTCGCGGGCGGTGCCCAGGAAGTTGCTCTTGAGCTCGATCGTGGTGAACCCGGTGGCGTCGTCGGGCAGCAGGGCGCGGGTGGCCAGCCCGCAGGAGGTGTCGGCGAGCGCGACGACCGTGGCCGCGTGCAGGTAGCCGTTGGGTGCCAGCACCTCGGGCCGGACGTCGAGGTGGCTTGTCAGCCGGCCGGTCTCGTGCGTGTCGACGACGACGCCGACCAGCCCCGGCAGGGTGCCCGGCAGCAGCGCGTTGAGCTCGTCGGCGGTGTGGAACCCGGTGGCGGCCATCCCGGGAACCTAGCGCGGCAGCAGGCGGCCCGGCGGCAGCAGGGCGTGCACGCCGACCACCTGGTTGACCACCTGGGTCACCCGCAGGTCGACCAGCACCGAGGCCAGGGCCAGCGCCTCGGACCGGCCGACCCCGTGCAGGGCGCCCATCAGGTCGAGCACGGCGTCCAGGGCGTGACCGGTGGCGGTGTCCAGGTCGTCGGCCACGCCCATGGCCACCCAGCCGGCCGGGGTGTGCGCGACCGGCGTGCGCAGCTCGAGCCCGTGCAGGTCGTCCAGCACGTCGAGGGTGAGCGTCGCGTCGACCGGGCACTCGATCGCCGTGCCGCTGACCTCGCCGTCGCCCTGCGCGGCGTGCCCGTCGCCGACCGACAGGAGCGCGTCGGGGACGGTGACCGGCAGGTAGAGCGTCGACCCGGCCACCAGTTCTCGGCAGTCCAGGTTGCCGCCGTGCCACCGCGGCGGCACCGTCGAGTGCCGACCCGGCTCGGCCGGCGGCACCCCCACCACCCCGAGGAAGGGCGCGACGGCGACCCGGTGGCCGTGCTGGGTGGTCGCCACGCCGTCGGCGATGGTCCAGCGCAGCACGACCGGGTCGTCGAGCACCCCCAGCCTGCGGTTGAGCGGGGTGTCGCGCAGGCCGCAGTACGTCGTCCCGAAGGCGCCGGGGACGACGTCGTCCACCCGGACGGACAGCACCTGGCCCGGCCGCGCCCCGCGGACGGCGACCGGCCCGGTGAGGGCGTGCCCGGTACCCGGCTCCCACGCGGGGTGCCGCTCGCGGGCCGCCAGGTCGCCGCCGTCGTGGGGACCGGTGGACCACCCCGAGTCCAGGCAGCCGATCGTGACCGTGGCCCCGGGGTCGACGGTCAGCGCCGGGGGCAGGTCGGGATCGAACCAGCCGTGCAGCGTCTCCCGGCTCGGCGCGAGCACTACCGCAGGGCCTGGTTGACCAGCTGGCGCAGGTGGGAGCGGATCGGCAGGGTGCTCGAGGGCAGCAGCTGGGTGTAGAAGGTGACGGTGAGGTCCTCGACCGGGTCGACGTAGAACGCCGTCGAGGCCGCGCCGCCCCACGAGTAGTCACCCACCGAGCTGACGACGCCGTACCGGGCCGGGTCGAGCACCATCGAGAAGCCCAGGCCGAAGCCCACCCCGCGCAGCGGCGTCTCGGCGAACAGCGGCCGGCCGTAGGTCTCGAGGTCGGCGTTGCCCGGGATGTGGTTGCGGACCATGTGCGCCAGCGTGCGCGAGCCCAGGACCCGGTCGCCGGACGGCGTGGCGCCGCCGGCCCGCAGCATCTCGACGAACTTCAGGTAGTCGCCGGCCGTCGAGACCAGCCCGCCGCCGCCGGACAGGAACGCCGGGCGCTGCTTCGCGGCCGGCTCGAAGGCGGCCAGCGGGGTCAGGCCCGGGGCGTAGAGGCGGGCCAGCAGCGCGGGGTCGTCGTCCGGGCGCAGGCCGAACGAGGTCTCGGTCATGCCGAGGGGGCCGAGCACGCGCTCGGCGAACACCTCGTCCAGCGGCTTGCCCGCGACCACCTCGACGAACCGGCCGAGCACGTCGGTGGAGACGCCGTAGTTCCACTCGCTGCCGGGCTGGAACACCAGCGGCAGCGCGGCCCACTGCCGGCTGACCTCGGCCGAGTCGGCGCCCGGCGGGGTGCCCCACTCGTGCCCGGCGGCGCGGTACATCGCGTCGACCGGGTGGGTGTGGTGGAAGCCGTAGGTCAGGCCGGAGGTGTGGGTGAGCAGGTGCCACACCCGGATCGGCTCGGTGGCCGGTTCGGTGACCGGCTTGGCGGAGCTGCCGGCGACGTACACCCGGGGCTCGGCGAACTCGGGCAGCCAGCGGCTGATCGGGTCGGTGAGCTCGAAGGCGCCCTCCTCGTACAGCGACATCGCCGCCACCGAGGTGACCGGCTTGGTCATCGAGAAGATCCGCCAGATGGTGTCGGCGGTGACCGGCAGCTGCGCCTCGACGTCGCGGTGCCCGTAGGTGCCGACGTGCGCCAGCTCCCCGTGCCGGGCGACGGTGACCAGGAACCCGGGCAGCTGCCCGTCGTCGACCCAGCGGGCCAGCCGGGCGTCCAGGCGGGCCAGCCGGCCGGCGTCGAGTCCTACGGCTGCGGGGTCGGTCTCCACGGTGAGCACGTCCGCATCCTGCCCCCGACGTACGACAGCGCCCGTCCCCGGGTGGGGACGGGCGCTGCCGACGAGCTCAGGAGACGGGGACGGCGGCGGCGGCCTTCTTCAGGTTCGAGCCGGCGGTCAGCTTCGCGGTGTTCGAGGCGGCGATCTCGATCGACTCGCCGGTCTGCGGGTTGCGGCCGGTGCGGGCCGAGCGGGAGCTGCGCTCGAGGGTCAGCAGCCCGGCGACGGCGATCTTCTCGCCGCGGGTGAGGGCGTCCACGAACTCCTCGCCGAGGGCGGCGATGACGGAGTCGACGGTGGCGGCGGGCACGTCGGCGCGCTTGGAGATGGCGGAGACGAGTTCGGCCTTGTTCACGGTGGTTCCTCTCGGTGGTCTGTGCGGCCCACCACGGCGGTGGACCTCCCCGGCAGGGGCATCCACAGCGGGCGCGTACCCCGCCGTGGGCGGTCTGGTCGACCACGTCGTCGACCAGGGACGACGGGCACGTTGCCATGCCGTGGCGCCCCGTGGCCAGTCAGAGGCCCGGATTCCCGGGGTTTTCCCACCTCATCCGACCCACCAGGCACCCGCGTCGTACGTTCGGGGCATGCCGCAGCTCCCCGGGACCGACCTGATCGTCAGCGACCTCTGCTTCGGGGGGAACGTGTTCGGCTGGACGGCGGACGAGGCCACCTCGTTCGCCCTGCTGGACCGCTTCGCCGACGCGGTGCCCTCCACGGAGTCCCCGTTCGTCGACTCGGCCGAGATGTACGGCAACGGGCTGTCCGAGCAGATCCTGGGCCGGTGGATGGCCGAGCGCGGGGCGCGCGACCGCGTCGTCGTGGCGACCAAGGCCTCGCCGGGGGAGAAGGAGCACCCGCTGTCGGCGCCCGAGATCCGCGCCGCGGCCGAGCGCTCGCTGCGCAACCTGCAGGTCGACACCATCGACCTGTACTACGCCCACTACGACGACGAGACCACGCCGCTGGAGGAGACCCTGCGGGCCTTCGACGAGCTGGTGCAGGCGGGCAAGGTGCGCCACGTGGCGGCCTCGAACTACTCCGCCGACCGGCTCGGGCAGGCCCTGGACCTGCAGCGGGACCTCGGCCTGAGCCCCTACGTCGCGCTCCAGCCGCACTACAACCTCATGGAGCGCCCGGCCTACGAGGACCAGCTGCGCGACGTCGTCGCCGAGCGCGGGCTGGGCACCCTGCCGTACTTCTCGCTGGCCAAGGGCTTCCTGACCGGCAAGTACCGGGCCGGGGAGACGGTCGACTCCCCGCGGGCGAAGGGCGCCGCGGCCTACGTGGGAGAGCAGGGCGACCGGGTGCTCGCGGCCCTGCAGCAGGTGGCCGACGCGCACGGCACGACCGGGTCGGCCGTCGCGCTGCGCTGGTTGGCCGACCGGCCCACCGTGGTGGCCCCGATCGCCAGCGGGCGCTCGGTCGAGCAGCTGGCCGACCTGCTGCCGATGCTGGACCTGCGCCTGGCCGACGACGAGCGGGCGGCGCTGGACGACGCCTCGAGCTGACGGGGCGGGCGCGCGGGGGTTATCGTTCGCTGCGCTGCCCTGGACCTGGTGGTGACCCACCGGAGTCCTGAGGAGTCCCCGTGAACGTGTGCTGCCTGCTCGGCGCCGGGTGACCGACGACCGCCCCGGGGGCCGGCTCGTGGTGGCCGACGTCCTCGCCTCGGTCGTGTCGCAGGGTGATCGTTCGATCTGGGCGGACGCCCTGGTGGTCGACTGCCAGCGGCACCTGGGCGCGGCCGGTGTCGGGCTGGCCGTCGCCGACGACAGCGGGCCCGTGGGCGTCCTGGCCGCCTCCCGCGGTGCCGGGCAGGTCGGTGAGGACCTCCAGTTCGCCCTCGGCGAGGGTCCGTGCCGCCTGGCCGCCCGGGACCGGCGCACCGTGCACGCCCCCGACCTCGCCCGCGACGACCGCTGGGTGCAGTTCGGCCGCAGCGCCGCCGAGGCCGGGATCGCCGCGGCCACGAGCGTCCCGTTGCAGGTCGGTGCCGTGCTGGTCGGGGTGCTGGACGTCTACTGCGGCACCCCGGGCCCCCTCGCGGTCGAGTCCGCCCGCGACCTCGTCGTCTACGGCCAGGCGGCGACCGCCGTGCTGCTGCTGCTCGCCGACGTCGACGAGGTCGGGGGCGCCGGCGGGAACGCCGACGTCCTGGCCGACCTGGCCGACATCCGCCCCGTCGTGCACCAGGCCGCCGGCATGGTCGCCGTGCAGCTGGGCATGGACCTGGGCGAGGCGCTGCTGGAGCTGCGGGCACGCGCGTTCGGCGCCGGGCGGTCGCTGCGCGACCTGGCCACCGACGTCGTGGCCCGCCGCACGAGGTTCGACGTCCCCCCGCACGGCCGACCCACCGGCGACACTCCCTCAGCTGACCCCGAGAGGAACCCAGATGAGCACCCGTGAGGACCTGATCGCCGACGCGTTCGTGGAGCTGGCGGACTGCCTGGTCGACGACTTCGAGGTCACGGATCTGCTGCACCGGCTGATCGACCACGCGCTGCGGCTGCTGGACGCCGACGCGGCCGGCATCATGCTGGCCGACGCCACGGGCACGCTGCAGGTGGTGGCCTCCAACAGCCACGCCGTCGAGGCCCTGGAGCTCTTCGAGCTGCAGGCGGACGCCGGCCCGTGCGTGGACTGCTTCCGCACCGGTGAGCCCGTGACGCCGGCGGACCTGGCCACCGTGCGGGCCTGGTGGCCCACCTTCGCCCCCGCCGTGGAGGCGGCGGGCTTCTCGTCCGCGCAGGCCGTGCCGATGCGGCTGCGCAGCGAGGTCATCGGCGCCCTCAACATCTTCCGGAAGGGCGAGGGCGCGCTGGTCGGCGGTGACCTGAAGCTGGCCCGGGCGCTGGCCGACGTCGCCACGGTGGCCCTGATCGCCGACCGCACCATGGCGGCCCGGCAGGTGCTCGCCGACCAGCTGCAGCAGGCGCTCAACAGCCGGGTGCTGCTCGAGCAGGCCAAGGGCATGCTGGCCCAGCGCGCCGGGGTGGGCGTCGACGAGGCGTTCACGCTGATGCGGGGCCACGCGCGGCGCAGCGGGCACGGGCTGCGCGAGGTCGCCGCGGCCGTCGTCGCCGGTCGGGGCGTCCTCCCGACCTGACGGTGGCGGCGGGTTCCCGGGGCCGTTAACCTCTGCGGTGCGCCGTCCTGGCGCTGGTGGCCCCGGACCCGGCAACCCCTGGATCCGAGGGGTGGGGCATGAGCGGGAGCCGACGGACGGTGGTCCGGATGGACGACCTGTTGCACGTGCACGCGGACGTCGGGGCGGCGAGAACGGTGACGCTCACCCTGGTCGGCGAGCTGGACCACCTGGGTGCCGGCCCCCTGGCGCGCGTCCTGGCCCGGACGTGGGCGGCCCGGCCCGGTGGGCTGACCCTAGACCTGCGGCAGCTGGAGTTCATCAACGCCCGCGGGCTGGCCTGCCTGCTCGGTGCCAGCCGGACGGCGCGCCGGCGCGGGGTGCCCCTGGTCCTGCTCTGCGCCCCGGGTCTGGTCTCCCGGATGGTCACCCTCGTGGGGTTGGCGGACCGGCCGGCCGCACCGGACGTGCCCGTGCTGACCCTGGTCCCGCGCGTGCCCCCGGCCCTCGAGCTGGTCGACGCCGCCGGCGAGCGGTCGGCGGCTCCGCCGGGGGCCCACGGCGCGGAGGCGAGGTGCACCGCGCTGGTCGAGCTCGACCTCGCGCTGTCCGTGACCGGGGCGGATCTCGCGGCCACCCGTGAGGTGGTCGTCGCCCGCCTCGCGGCCGACGTCCCCGCGGCCGACCACGTGGCCGTGTGCGGCGCATCCGGCCGCCGGACGCCCGCCGACGCGACGTGCAGCAGCGTCGACGCAGCTGCCCTGACGGCCCTCCAGGTCAGCGCGCGCGAGGGTCCTGCGGACGACGCCCGGCGGCTGCGGGCGACCGTGCACGTGGCGGACCTGCACCGCGACGAGCGCTGGCCGCGCCTCGCCCGGCAGGCCTCCCGGCAGGCGGCCCGCAGCGTGCTGACGATCCCGCTGGTCCACGAGGGGCAGCTGGTCGGGGTGCTCACCCTGCACAGCGACCGCCCCGACGCCTTCGACCCGGCCGCCCGGGAGCTGGCCGGCGCGCTCGCCGCGCGGGCGGCCACCGCGCTCGGGGCGGCCGCCGTCCGGGTCGGCCTGGAGCAGGCGCTCCGCAGCCGGGACGTCATCGGACAGGGCAAGGGCATCCTGATGGCCCGCTACGGCCTGACCGCCCCCCAGGCGTTCGCCCTGCTGTCGCGCACCTCGCAGGAGCGGAACGTGCGGGTGGTCGACCTCGCGGAGGAGCTGGCCCGGACCGGCGTGCTGTGACCGGGTGCGGTCGCCGCCCTCGGGTCAGCTCGCGCCGAGCGCGCCGGCGAGGTCCTCGACGCGCACGAGGCCGACGACGGCGCCCCCGGGGCCGGTGCACGGCACCGGGTCGAAGCGCACCGCGGGGCGACGGGCCAGCGCCCGGCGCAGGGCCTCGGCGACGGGGGTGTCGACGGGCAGCACCAGCGAGGCCGGGGCCTCGAACCAGGCGCCGCTGCGGGCGTCCACGAGGGACAGCGTGCCCGGGCGGCCGGCGTCGTCGAGGACCACGACCGGTGGGGTGAGCTGCCGGTCGTCCCTGCCCGGCGACCAGGTGCGCACCGGGCGCAGCAGGCCGGCGACCGTGTCGTCCCGCGCGTCGCGGGCGGCCCGGGTGCGCAGCGCGCGCAGCACCCGGGGTGCGGCCGGTCCGAAGCCCTCGGCGGTGGGGCCGAGCAGCCAGCCGCGGGCGGCGTGCACCCCGAGCTCGAGCAGGCCGGTCAGCTCGGCGTCGGTCTCGACGCCGTCGGCCAGCACGGTCGCCCCGGCGCGGTCGGCGTAGGCCAGCACCCCGGCGGCCACGGCGGTCCGCCGCGCGTCGCCGGCCAGCCCGGCCACCAGGGCGGCGGGCAGGACGACGACGTCGGCGGGCAGCTGCGGCAGGCGGTGCACCAGCGGCGCGGGGACGGCGAGCAGCGCGCCCCGCTCGCGGAGGACGGCGCACCGGCGCAGCAGCGCGGCGTCGTCGTCGACCTTGGCGTCGGTCAGCTCCAGGACGACGCCGGCCAGCGGGACGTCCAGCGCGGTGTGCACGACGGGTGCGCCGAGCAGCCACGGGTCGACCGGTACGTGCAGCTGACCGGAGTCGGGGCGGCGGGCCAGCGCGGTCTGCAGCAGCAGTGCCTGCACGGGACCGGCGAGGCCGGCGTCGTGCGCGGCGGCGAACCAGACGTCGGGGGCGGCGGTGCCGGGGAAGCGGGCGGCGGCCGTCCAGCCGGTCACCTCGCCGGACGCCAGGTCGACCACCGGGGAGTGCACGACGGTGAGGTCGTCGGGGTCGGCCAGCAGCGGGCGGCAGTCGGCGCGGCGGGTGGGCTCGAACAGGTCGGTCACACGGGTGGGATCGTCAGTGCGGCGCCCCGGCTTGAGGCCGGCGTCCCCCGGACGGGTGGCTCAGGCGGGGACGGCGATGCCGCCCAGCAGGGCGGGGATCTCGGCGGCGTCCACCGGACGCCCCAGCAGGTAGCCCTGCGCGTGCCGGCAACCCAGCGCGCGCAGCAGGGTGAGCTGCGCGGGCCGCTCGACGCCCTCGGCGACGACCGGCAGCCCGATCTCCTCGGCCAGCCGCAGCACGGCGTGCAGGAAGGTGGCCTGCCGCCGGTCGGTGTCCACCCCGGCCAGGAACGACCGGTCGATCTTCACCGAGTCCAGCGGCATGGCGTTGAGCTGGGCCAGCGAGGAGTAGCCCACCCCGAAGTCGTCGAGGGAGACCCCGACGCCCAACCCGCGCAGCTCGGTCACGGTGCGCCGGGCGGCGTCCAGGTCGGCGAAGATGCCGGACTCGGTGATCTCCAGGACCAGGCTCCCGGCGGGCAGCCGGTGGGAGGCCACCAGCCCGGCGACGGTGTCCACGAAGCCGGGGGCGATCAGCTGGCTGGGGGCCACGTTGACGTGCACGGACAGCGGGTCGGGGCGCCCGCGGGTCCAGCTCGCCAGGCGCGCGCAGGCCGCGGCGAGCAGGTCGGCGGTGAGCTCCTTCATCAGGCCGCTGCGCTCGGCGAGCGGGATGAAGACGTCCGGCGGGACGTCGACGCCCTCGTGCCGCCAGCGGGCCAGCGCCTCCAGGCCGGCGACGCGGCCGGTCTCGAGCTCGACGATGGGTTGGTAGTGCAACCGGACGACACGGTCGTCGATGGCGGTGCGCAGGGCGTCCCGGAGGGCGGCGTCCTGCAGCTCGGCCAGGCTCATGCCGGGGCTGTAGGCCACGATCCGGTCCTTGCCCGAGCGCTTGGCGCTGTACATGGCGGTGTCCGAGCGGGCCAGCAGCTCGTCGGCGGCCAGCGGCGCGTCGTCGGCGTCCAGCTCGCAGATGCCGACGCTGGCGTGCACCTCGACGACGTCCCCGCGCAGCGTGAACGGGGGCACGAGGGCGGCCGAGACCTTCGCCGCGATCGGCATGGGGTCACCGCCGTCCTCGAGGAGGACGGCGAACTCGTCGCCGCCGAGGCGGGCGACGGTGTCCCCGGTGCGCACCGCACCGGTGAGCCGCTCGGCGACCCGCACGAGCAGCTCGTCGCCGACGGCGTGGCCCAGGGTGTCGTTCACGACCTTGAAGTCGTCGAGGTCGAGGAAGACCACGGCCACCGGGCGCAGGTCCCGGGCGTGCAGGGCCAGCGCGTGGTCCAGCCGGTCGAGGAACAGGGCGCGGTTGGCCAGCCCGGTGAGGCCGTCGTGGAAGGCCTGGTGCCGCAGCTCGGACTCGCGGGTCGCCAGCTCGGTCGCGAGCTGGCTGTTGTCCCGCAGCGCCAGGTACTGGCGGGCCAGCAGCAGGGCGACGACGACCCCGGCGGTGAGCAGCTCCCACCCGTCGAGCTGCCGGCCACGGAAGGCCAGGACGGTCGTGACGGCGAAGGCGACGGCGACGGGCACGTACAGCAGGTGGTCCGACCGGTTCGTGTCCTCACCCGCGCGCTGACCGCTGACCTGCACGGGAGCGGCGACCGAGGCCGGGCACAGGGCGGCGAGCGCGATGAGCAGGAAGCCGGCGATCCACCCGAGGTCGAGCAGGTTGCCGTCGTAGTCGCCCTCGGCCGCGACGTAGGCGAAGGCGCTGTCCGAGACGCTGAACGCGATCAGGCCGACGGTGACCAGCGCCTGCGGCAACCGGTCGGTGGTGGCGCGGGCGATGGTGAGCGTGCCGAGCACGATGACCAGCACGTCCAGCATCGGGTAGCCGACCAGCAGCGCCCCGACCAGCGGGTCGTTGCCGGTGTTGGCGGCGACGACCGCGCCCAGGGTGGTCACCCAGCTCACCAGGCCCACGGCGGCGGAGGTCATGGCCGCGTCGAGGGCGCGCCGGGTGCGGGCGGTCGAGCCGTCGGAGGTCGGCTGCAGCATCAGCGAGGCGCCGGCCAGCAGCGGGAACGCGACGAACCCGACGTCGGCGAAGGAGGGGAACGGGGCCTCCCCGCCCTGCACGATCTGGACCCAGCACCACCAGGCCTGGCCGGCCGACCAGGCCGCCGTGCCTGCGGAGAGGCAGCCCCAGGACCACCGGGGCCGGCCCGTGGCGGACCGGGCGCGCGCGGCGGTGGTGGCGGCCGCGGCGAGTCCGGCGACCAGCTGCACGACGTTGGAGACGTAGCGGTCGAAGAACTCGGCCTGGGTGGACACCGAGGCCACCTGGCAGCCGACCAGGACGACCAGGACGGCGACGACCGCACCGACGGGCGGCGCATGAGGCCGGCGACGTGGTCCCCGCGGCATGAGGAGCCCTCCTGTGAGACGGACCCAGGTGGTCCGTGGCCACATCATCGGCCGGTCGCGGGCCTGCCTGCATGCCTCTCCCGGGTGAGTCCGCGGGTGGGGCGGGTCACCGCCGTCGGCGACGGCTGCCCGACCACCGGGCCCGGGCCCGCAGCGGCAGGTCGATCGCGACCGGCGCCGACCAGCCGCGCAGCACCGACAGCAGCCGCAGGCCGGCCACCAGCACGATGGTCGCCGCGGCCACCGGGAGCAGCGGCAGGTCCAGCGGCCCGGCCAGGACGGCCAGCAGCGAGGCGCCGATCAGCGCGGCCACCGCGTTGTAGGGCCCGGGCTGGATGATGTCGGCCCGCTGGGCCAGCAGGACGTCGCGGATGACCGCGCCGCCCACCGCCGTCGCCACCCCGATGAACACGACGCTGGCCGACGGCAGCCCGGCCAGCTGCGCCTTCTGCGCCCCGATGACGGTGAAGAAGCCCAGGGTGAGCGCATCCAGCCCGACCAGCAGCGCGGTGGTGCGGGACAGCCAGCCGGAGAAGAAGAACGTGACCATGGCGGTGATCGCCACCGTGGGCAGGTAGGCCGGGTTCGTCAGGGCGACCACGGGCACACCCATGAGGACGTCGCGGATCAGCCCGCCGCCCAGCCCGCCGGAGACCGCCAGCAGCAGCACGCCCGACACGGCGAAGCCCTCACGGGCGGCCAGCAGGCCGCCCGTGAGGGCTCCGATCACGATCGCCGCGAGGTCCACCACGGCCGGGATGTGCAGCGTGTCCACGCCGCCCATCCTCTACTGGGCGGGGGCCATCTCCAGGTCGACCGCCGTGGCGTCGGGGGTGTCGACGGCGGTGCCCGAGCCGTGGGCGGCCTTCACCCGGGCGTCCTCGGCGGCCATGGCCTCCTGGCGGGGGCCCTCCTCCGACACGATGCGGGACTGCACCCAGGCGTCGGGGATGGCGAACCCGTCGACCAGCGTGGTCAGGTGCGGCCGCAGCTCCTTGAGCAGCGAGTTGACCGTGCTGGTCACCGCCTTCGAGCGGGTCGGGGTGAGCCGGCCGTGCTCGAGGAACCAGCCGCGGTCGGCCTCGATGGTGGTCAGCGCGTACAGGTCGCACAGCTTGGCCAGCAGCGCCTTGGCGGCGGGGTCGGTGGTGCGGTCGACGGCGGCGACGAAGGCCTCCAGCACGACCCGGTCGATGTGCGTGGTCGCCGTCCGCAGCACGTGGTCCTGGACGTCGTTGAACACGTCGAACAGGCGGTTCTCCTTGTTCGAGGCGCCCTTGCGGAGGCGGTTGGCCGCCCCCTCGAGGGTGTGCTTCTCGCGGTCCTCGAACATCTTCAGCTGCCAGCCGCGGTCCAGGAGCGAGACCTCCTCGTCCCGACCGGGGACGGCGTCCACGAGCCGGGCGATCAGGCCGCGGGCCGCCGTGCGCTCGAGCACCGTCTCCTTGACCAGGTCGGCGACGAACTGCGCCTTGCCCCAGCTGTCCAGCGAGCCGAAGGAGTCCTGGTAGCCGGTGAGCAGGCCCTTGGCGACCAGCTGCAGGAGGACGGTGTTGTCGCCCTCGAAGGTGGTGAACACGTCGGTGTCGGCCTTGAGCGCCGGCAGCCGGTTCTCGGCCAGGTAGCCGGCACCGCCGCAGGCCTCGCGGGCCACCTGGATGGTGGCGGTGGCGTGCCAGGTGTTGGCCGCCTTGAGCCCCGCGGCCCGCGACTCGAGCTCGCGCTGCGCGGCCTCGTCGACGTCCGCCGCGCCCTGCACGTCGTGCATGGTCGAGGTGAGCTCCTCCTGGGCGAAGTGCAGCGCGTAGCTCTTGGCCAGCGCCGGCAGCAGCTTGCGCTGGTGCACCAGGTAGTCGTTGATCACGATCTCGCGGTCCTCGCCGGGGGCGGCGAACTGGCGGCGCTGCTCGCCGTAGCGGGTGGCGATCTGCAGGGCGAGCTTGGTCGCCGAGCCGGCCGAGCCGCCCACGCTGACCCGCCCGCGCACCAGGGTGCCGAGCATGGTGAAGAAGCGCCGGGTCTCGTTCTCGATGGAGGACGTGTAGGTGCCGTCCTCGGCGACCTGGCCGTAGCGGTCCAGCAGCATGTCGCGCGGCACGCTGACGTGGTCGAAGCTCAGCCGGCCGTTGTCCACGCCGTTGAGACCGGCCTTGGGGCCGTCGTCCCCGACCGTGACGCCGGGCAGCACGTTCCCGGCCTCGTCGCGGATCGGCACCAGCCAGGCGTGCACGCCGTGCCGCTCGCCCTTCGTCACCAGCTGGGCGAACACGACGGCCATGCGGCCGTCCTTCGCGGCGTTGCCGATGTAGTCCTTGCGGGCGGACTCGTGCGGGGTGTGCAGGTCGAAGGTCTGCGTGGCCGGGTCGTAGGTGCAGGTGGTGCGCAGCTGCTGGACGTCGGAGCCGTGGCCGGTCTCGGTCATCGCGAAGCAGCCGAGCAGGTCGGCGCTGATGATGTCGGCCAGGTAGGCGGCGTGGTGCCGCTCGCTGCCCAGCAGCTGCACGGCGCCGCCGAACAGGCCCCACTGCACGCCGGCCTTGACCATGAGCGAGAGGTCGCCGAAGGCCAGCATCTCGATCGAGGTGACCGAGCCGCCGGAGTCCTCCTCGCCGCCGTAGGCCTTCGGGAAGCCCAGGCGGGTGCGCCCGGTGGCGGCGAGGTCCTTGAGCAGGCCGGTGATCCGCTCGCGGGCCTCGGCGCCGGTCTCGCCGTACACCGGGGCGTACTTCACCTCGCCCAGCTGCTCGCGGGCATCGCGCCGGACCTGGGCCCAGCGGCCGTCGAGCACCTCGGTGAGGCGGGCCGGGTCGACGGTGGTCAGTGGCTGGTTGCTGGTCATCGGGTCTCCTCGTTGGTGGTGCGGGTGACGACGCCGGACAGTCCGGCCCAGGCGAGATCGGTGAGGTGGGCGGTGAGTTCACCGCGCGGCATCGGTTCCGGCGAGCTGAGCCACCGGTCGGCGGCCGAGCGGACCAGGCCGACGAGCCCGTGCCCCCACGGCTCGGCCGCGGCGGTGGGGCGCCCGGCGCCCTCCAGGGCCAGGGCGACCAGGGCCGTGGCCTGCGCGCCGACCAGCTCGGACAGCCCGGCGATCGGGTCGGCGCCGGGGTCGCCGGCCGGTGCGTGGACGACGAACCGGTACAGCTCGGGGTCGGCCTCGATGAAGGCCAGGTAGGTGTCGATGGCCGCGGCGACCATCTGCCGCGGCTTCTCGGTGCTGGTCATCGCCGTGCGCAGGGCCTCGAGCAGCTGCCCGGCGACCTGGGTGCAGACGGCCAGGTGCAGCTCGCCGCGGTCGGCGAAGTGCCGGTAGACGACGGTCTTGCTCGTGCCCGCCGCCGCGGCGATCTCCTCCATGCCGACGCCGGGGCCGTGCTCGCCGACCGCGGCGACGGTGGCCGCGACCAGCTGCTCGCGGCGGGCGCGGCGGTGCTCGTCCCACCTCGAGTCGCGCCGGTCACGGCGTTGGGGCACGGTGCCCGCACGAGTGGGCGGGGTCATGGGGGATGTCACCGCCGTCAACTTCATGTGAACGACGGTACCTGATACCGTCGGTACCGACAACGGCACCCAGATCTCCTCGGAGGGCCCCATGACCCGCAAGGCAGCGATCGTCGGCGGGAACCGCATCCCGTTCGCCCGCTCGAACAAGAAGTACGCCCGGGCCAGCAACCAGGACATGCTCACCGCGACCATCGACGGCCTCGTGGCCCGCTACGGCCTGGCCGGCGAGCAGGTCGGCGAGGTGGTGGCCGGCGCCGTCCTCAAGCACGCCCGCGACTTCAACCTGACCCGCGAGGCGGTGCTGGGCTCCCAGCTCTCGCCGACCACGCCGGCCTACGACGTGCAGCAGGCCTGCGGCACCGGGCTGGAGGCCGCCGTCCTGGTGGCGAACAAGATCGCGCTGGGCCAGATCGAGTCCGGCATCGCCGGCGGCACCGACACCACGTCCGACGCCCCGCTCGCGGTCAACGACGACCTGCGGCACGTGCTCATCGCGCTGAACAACGCCAAGACCCTGCCCGACCGGCTCAAGCTGCTCGGCAAGATCCGCCCCGGCCAGCTGGTGCCCGACCAGCCGCGCAACGTCGAGCCGCGCACCGGGCTGTCGATGGGCGAGCACGCCGCGCAGACCGCGAAGGTGTGGGAGGTCAGCCGTGAGTCGCAGGACGAGCTCGCCGTCGCCAGTCACCACAACCTGGCCGCCGCCTACGACCGCGGCTTCTTCGACGACCTGGTAACCCCGTTCCTGGGCCTGACCCGCGACGACAACCTGCGCGCCGACTCCTCGGTGGAGAAGCTCGCGACGCTCAAGCCGGTGTTCGGCAAGGGTGAGGGCGCCACCATGACGGCGGCGAACTCCACCCCGCTCACCGACGGCGCCTCCGCCGTCCTGCTGGCCAGCGACGAGTGGGCCGCGCAGCACAGCCTGCCGGTGCTGGCGCACCTGGTCGACGCGCAGACCGCGGCGGTGGACTACGTGCACGGCGGCGAGGGCCTGCTCATGGCCCCGGCCTACGCGATGCCCGTGATGCTGGCCCGCAACGACCTGACCCTGCAGGACTTCGACCTGTACGAGATCCACGAGGCCTTCGCCTCCACCGTGCTGTCGACCATGAAGGCCTGGGAGGACCCGGCGTTCTGCAAGGAGAAGCTGGGCCTGGACGCCCCCTTGGGCTCGATCGACCGCGCGAAGCTCAATGTCAACGGCTCGTCGCTGGCCGCCGGGCACCCCTTCGCCGCCACCGGCGGCCGGATCGTCGCCTCGCTGGCCAAGCAGCTGCACGACCTCGGCCCCGGCAAGCGCGGGCTGATCTCCATCTGCGCCGCCGGCGGCCAGGGCGTCGTCGCGATCCTCGAGTCCTGACCCCCTCCCCTTCCCCAGGAACCGCGGTTTCTGGGATCCCCCCGAACGGAGACACCATGAGCGACTGGTACCGCGACTTCGCCAACTCCGGCGTCGGCACCACCCTGGTCAAGCAGTTCGGCCTGCCCCGGCCGGCCGTGCTGCGCCGCTACAGCCCCGGCCAACCGCTGCTGGACGGCCCGGCGCTCGTCGGGTCGGCCGGCGACGGCCGACTGCGCGCCGAGATCGAGTCGGTGCTCGAGGAGGACGGCGTCACCGTGCTGTCGCCGGTCACCGCCGACGGGGGCAAGGGCCCGAAGGTGGCGGCCGTCGTCCTCGACGCCACCGGCCTGACCACCCCGGCCGACCTGGCCTCCGCGCACGACTTCCTGGCCCCCGCGGTGAAGCGGCTGGGCACCAACGGGCGGGTCGTCGTCCTGGGCGAGGTACCCGGCGACGCGCCGTCCCCGGCGCTGGCCGCGGCCCGGCAGGCCCTCGACGGCCTGGTCCGCTCGCTGGCCAAGGAGCTGCGGGCCGGCGCGACCGCGAACCTGGTCTACGTGCCGACCGGCGCCGAGGCGTCGGTGCCCGGTCCGCTGCGGTTCTTCCTGTCCGGCCGGTCGGCCTACGTCGACGGCCAGACGGTCACGCTCTCCGCCGCCGACGTGCCCAGCGGGGACGGCGGGACCACTCCGCTGGCCGGCACGGTCGCCGTCGTCACCGGTGCGGCCCGCGGCATCGGTGCCTCGATCGCCGAGGTGCTCGGCCGGGACGGCGCCCACGTGGTCGCCGTCGACATCCCGGCCGCCGGCCAGTCGCTGGCCCAGGTCGCCAACCGGGTCGGCGGGACGGCGCTGCAGCTGGACATCACCGCCCCCGACGCCGCGCAGAGGCTGGTCGAGCACCTGCGCGAGCGGCACGGCGGCGCCGATGTGGTCGTGCACAACGCCGGCATCACCCGCGACAAGCTGCTGGTCAACATGGACGCCGCGCGCTGGAACTCGGTGCTCGCGGTGAACCTGCAGGCCCAGCTGGACATCACCCAGGCGCTCCTCGAGGCCGACGGCGCGCTCGAGCCCGGCGCCCGGGTGGTGGCGGTCAGCTCGCAGTCCGGGATCGCCGGCAACCGCGGGCAGACCAACTACTCGGCGTCCAAGGCCGGCGTGATCGGCATGGTGCGCGCGTGGGCGCCGGAGTTCGCCTCGCGCGGGGCGACGATCAACGCGGTGGCGCCCGGCTTCATCGTCACCGAGATGACCGCGAAGATGCCCTTCGGCACCCGCGAGGTGGGCGCCCGGCTGAACTCGCTGCAGCAGGGCGGCCTGCCCGTGGACGTCGCCGAGGCCATCGCGTGGCTGGCCCAGCCGGCCAGCGCCGGGGTCAACGGCCAGGTGCTGCGCGTGTGCGGCCAGAACCTGCTGGGCGCCTGATGGGCACGCCCGTCGTCCTGTCGTCGCCGCCGTCGATGGCGCAGCTGTTCGCCAAGGCCGCGCTCACCGCGCGCGGCCGGCGCGGGTCGCTGCCCGACACGCACCTGGCCCGGGTCGCCGTCCAGGTCGACCCGGCGCAGGTGGCCGACTACGCCGAGGTCTGCCGGTTCCGGTTCGGCGACACCCTGCCGCCGACGTTCCCGCACGTGCTGACCTTCCCGCTGCAGGTCGCCCTGATGGCTGACCGCGCGTTCCCGCTGGCCCTGCCCGGGCTGGTGCACGTGCGCAACCGGGTGGACGTCGTCCGGCCGATCGGGATCTCCGAGAAGCTCGACCTCGAGGTCTGGGCCGCGGACCTGAGACCGCACCGGTCCGGTGCCACGGTCGACCTGGTCGCGTCGATGCGCTCGCGAGGTGACGAGGTGTGGCGCGGGCGGTCGACCTACCTGGCCCGGGGGGCGAAGGCGCCCGAGGGCGAGCCGACCGACCTGGAGCTGGAGATCGGGGACGTCGCGCAGGCGGCGGTGTGGCGGGTGCCCGACGACGCCGGTCGGCGGTACGCGAAGGTCAGCGGCGACGTGAACCCGATCCACCTGTCGGGCCTGACCGCCAAGGCGTTCGGGTTCAAGCGGGCCATCGCGCACGGCATGTGGGTGAAGGCCCGGGCCCTGGCGGCGCTCAGCGGCCGACTGCCCGCGGCGTACCGGGTCGACGTCGCCTTCAGGAAGCCGCTGTTCCTGCCCTCGACGGCGACCCTGTCGACGGGGGCCCGGGACAGCGGGTGGGACCTCGCGGTCAGGAACCAGAAGAGCGGCCAGGACCACGTCCTGGGGGTCATCCGCCCGCTCTGACCACGCTCGCCGTGTTGATCATGGGGAAGCGGCACGCCGACACGCCCTGACCCGGCGTGTCGGCGTGCTGCATCTGCACTCTCGACGGCGCGAGCGTGGATCCCCGGTGCGGGGGACGGCGGTCAGGCGGCCAGGGGGTGGACGGCGCTGCGGCCCAGGACCCGGTCGTAGTGGCCGACCAGCTCGTCGCCCAGCCGGCCCCAGGTGCGGTGCGCCACGGACGCCCGGGCGCGTGCGGCTGCCGCCCGCAGTGCCAGCCGGTCGTCGCGCAGGCCCTCCACCTGCGCCGCGAGCACGTGGGGGTCGTCGCCGGCCCACAGCCAGCCGTTCTCCCCGTGCCGCACCAGGTCCAGCGGCCCGCCCGACGCCGCGACCAGCGCCGGTACGCCGGCCGCCAGAGATTCCTGCACCGCCTGGCAGAACGTCTCGTCGGCGCCCGGGTGCACCAGCAGGTCCAGCGACGAGACCAGGTCGCCGAGCTCCTCGCCCACCACCCGTCCGGTGAACACCGCCCGGGGCAGGGCCCGCTGCAGGGCCTTCCGCTGCGGACCGTCGCCGACCACCACCAGCCGCACGCCCGGCAGCTCGGACAGCGGGCCCAGCAGGTGCAGCCGCTTCTCCACCGCCAGCCGGGCCACGGTGCCGACGATCAGCTCGCCGCCCGGGCTCAACCGGGCCCGCACCGCCGCCGAGGACCGGCCCGGGTGGAACTGCTCGAGGTCCACCCCGCGGGCCCACAGCGCGAGCGGACCGATCCCGTGCCGCCGCAGCTGGGCCATCGTCGACGTCGAGGGCACCAGGGTCAGCGCCGTCCGGTCGTGCAGCGTGCGCAACCACCGCCACGTCGTCGCCGAGCCACCGGGCACCCGGTACCGGCCGGCGTAGGCGGCGAGATCGGTCTGGAACACGGCGACCGCCGGGATGCCGCGCTGCTGGGCGGCCCGGGCCGCCGTCCCGCCCAGCATCGCGGGCGAGGCCAGGTGGACGACGTCCGGGCGCAGGCGGTCCAGCAGCTCGCCCACCTCGCCGGTGGGCGCGGCCAGCGGGAGCTCCCGGTAGCGGGGCAGCCGGACCGACCGCACGGCGTGCACGGGGACGACGGCGCCGCACCGCGTCTCGTAGTCCGCGCCGGACGGGGCGACGACCACCGGTTCGTGGCCGCGCAGGGCGAGGTGGTCGGCGGCCCGCAGCACGGAGGTGACGACGCCGTTGACCGCCGGGGTGAACGTCTCGGACACGAGGGCGACGCGCATGCGCCCAGCACAACCCACCCGGGTGTCGCCGATCTGTCCAGCCGGCGCACACCCGTCGACGATCACGGGCCCCAGGACACCCGGGGACGGTGTGTCGCCGGCGCAGGTCCGTGATCACCGGGGGCCGCGGGCGCGCGGGCTACCCTCGGTCGGCCAGGAGGGCTCGCCTAGTGGCCGATGGCGGCGGTCTTGAAAACCGCTAGGGGTTCACGCTCCTCGAGGGTTCGAATCCCTCGCCCTCCGCTCGGACGAGGGTGTCCGCCGGGCATGCCTGCCCGGCGACCACCGTCGGTCGCCGCGGGAGCCCGGCCCGGGGCCCCCGCTTGTGCCAGAGTGCGTGCGTGACCCCACCACCTCGGCGTCGCTCCCGGGTGACCGGCTCCGAGGTGGCCGCGGCGGCCGGTGTCTCCCCGGCCACGGTCAGCTACGTGCTCAACGACACGCCCGGCCAGTCCATCCCGGAGAGCACCCGGACGCGGGTCCGGGAGGCGGCGGCCCGGCTGGGGTACCAGCCCAACGCCGCCGCGCGGTCCCTGCGCGTCGGCCGGTCGGACGTCGTCGTGGGCCTCGTGCCGGACACCGGCTACAGCGCGACGTTCAGCGACCTGATGCTCAAGCTGTCGCGGTCGCTCTCCGAGCTGGGGCTGTCCCTGGTGCTGCACCCGGCGCCCCTGGACCCGGTCCGCCTGCGGGAGCTGCTCCGCACCATCGACCCGGTGGGGGTGGTCGCCCTCACCGGCCTGGACGACGACACGGTCACCGCGCTGCAGGCGGCGGGGGTCCGAGTCGTGGTGGGCACGGCCGGGGCCGGTGCTCCGCGCGCCTGGGAGATCAGGTTCGGGGCCGGGGAGTTCGGGGCCGCGCAGGCGCAGCACCTCCGCTCCCGCGGCCACGAGCGCATCGGGCTGGTCCGGTGGGCGCGCGACTTCCCCTCCGCCACCGATCAGGGCCGCGCCGCGGCGCTGCTCGAGGTGATGGCGGTGGCGGGCCAGACGCACATCCCGGTCCTGGACCTCCCGGCGGACCCCGGCGCGGCCGAGCAGGCGTTGGGCGTCTGGTTGCGGGACGAACCCGCCGTGACCGCCGTGGCCACCATGGACGACGACGTCGCCGCTCTCGTGGTCTCCTCCGCCGACCGGCTCGGCGTCGCCGTCCCCGACCGGCTCGCGGTGGTGGGGGCCTACGACTTCCCGGTCTGCACCCTCGTCCGGCCGGCGCTGTCCACCGTCCGGGCCGACCTCGGGGACCTCATCGGCCGGTTCGCCGCGATCATCCACGAGGCGGTCGCCGACGCGGGATCGCCGCTGCCCGACCGCATCGCGGTGGACACGGCGCGGGTCGTCGCCCGGGGGAGCACCTGACCGACCAGGTTCTGCGGCGTGGCCGCCGCCGTGCGGAACACCGGGTCAGCGGTGTGGACGCGGCGGAGGTCTCAGCGCCGGTGCACCGCGCACCGGGGCGCGACCGCGAGCAGGACGTCGTCGACGACGGCGCGCACCTCGTCGCTCGCCAGCGGCGGTGCGCAGAGCAGGAACCGGCGGACCCACAGGCCCTCGACCAGGGAGACGACGGTGCCGACGGCCGACTCGTCGGCGGTGTCCCCGGCCCGGCAGGCGGCCCGGACCCGCTCGCGCAGCGGGACCAGCACGGTCCGCTCCGCGGCCTCCCGCAGCTGCGGGTCGCGGGCGGAGTGGGCCAGGGCCGCCGCGGCGGTCAGCTCGGCGAGGTGGAGCGGCTCGGTCAGCCGCTGCAGCAGGGACGTCAGCTGGGTGCGGCCGTCGTCGGTGGGGCTCGGCGGGTCGGGCAGGGGGTCGACGGCCAGCACGGCGTCCGCGATCAGGTCGGACGCCGTGGACCAGCGCCGGTAGATGGTGGCCTTGCCGACCCCGGCCCGCGTCGCGATGGCGTCGACGGTGATGGCTGCCCGGCGGTCGGCCAGGAGGTCCTGGGTCGCCGCGATGACCCGTGCGGTGGCTCCGTGGTCGCGGGGCCGGCCGCCCCGACCGCGGTGGGCGCGGGCGTGCAGGTCACGGCGGCCGGCGGCCGGGGCGAGGACCGGGCTGCCGTCCGCGGAGGGGGCACCATCACCGGGCACTGGATCGACCTCCTCGGCGGTCGCCCGGTGCGACCCGATCCCACTTTAACGATTGAGTGAGGACGGGAGCGATTGCCGGGTGGGTCAGCTCACAGGTGGGTGGCGTCGTCCTCGACCATGGCGCCCAGCCGCTCGATCAGGCTCTCGAGGGACTCCTCGAACTCCGTGACGGTCTCGTCCAGGGCCAGCAGGTGCTGGAGGTCGGCGATGGACCGGTGCTCGGCGACCAGGGCGTCCGGGTCGGCGTCCGGCGCGCCGTCCGGGTCGTCGAGGGCGTTGATGGCCACCCCGCGCTGGGCCACCTCGAGGAGCAGGTGGCCCAGCAGGAAGCTGGTGTAGGCCCGGTAGGCGACGACGGTCTGCTCGTCGGTGAACCCGTGGCTGCGCAGCGCGGTCAGGAACGAGTCGATCCACCGCAGGCTGCGCAGCGGCGGCCGCACCCAGGGCGCTGCCGGCGGGCGGGTGGCCACCAGGGGGAACAGGGCGGGGTGGGCCAGGGCGCTGCGGCGCACGCCGTGGGCCAGGCGCTGCAGGTAGTCCTGCCACCCGTGGACGGGGCTCAGGTGGACCTCGGCGTCGTCGAACAGCTCGTCGACGACCCGGCCGACGACGGCGTCCAGGAGGTCGTCCCGGCTGGGGACGTACCGGTACAGGGCCATGGCCTCGACGCCGAGGCGGGCACCCAGCCGGCGCATGGTCAGCGCGGGCAGCCCGTGGGTGTCCACGTAGTCGACGGCGGCGGAGACGATGCGGTCCCGGCTGAGCGGCTCACGCGGCCCCAGGGGCTGCACGCCCGGCGGGTCCTGCGCCGGGCGCCGGTCCCGGTTCTCGGGGAGGTCCGGGTCGTCGGGGTGGTCGGGGGCGGTGATCCCGCCGCTCACGGTGGCGCCGACGTCCCGTGCGCCCATCGCGGAGTCCGGCTGCGCCCGTCCCTCCGGCGCCGGTCCGGCCGGTCCCTGCTCGACCGGCCCCGTGCGTCCGTCGTCCGTGTCCGTCACCTGTGCACCTGCTCCCGGTCCCCGTCGCCGCCACCGTCGTGCCGGCATCCACACGTGTGACGCCCGGGCGACGGCAGGGATTCCCCGCCACCGGTCGGACCAACCGTCGGGTCAGGCGGTCGGTCCCGCCGCGAGGGTGCTGGACGTGATGACCTCGGCGAGCTCGTCGTGGGCGAGGGCGGCCTCGACGTCCTGGCTGCCGGTGACCCAGGAGGTGACCAGGCGGACCCGTTCGACGGGTACGGCCCGGGTGGTGACGACCGGTTCGTCGGCGGTGAGCACCAGCCATCCGCCGGTCGCCCCGTCCAGCAGCTGCTCGGCCGGGACCGGGACGGCGGCGGCCGGGTCGACGTCGACGTAGTGCAGGCGGGCCCGCTGGCGGGTCAGGGTCACCGGCACCATGACCTGCTCGGTCGTGGTCTCCACGCGCAGCACGGCCCGGCGCACCGGCACCGCCTCGGTGGTGGTCGACAGCTGCTGGGCGGTGAGGACCAGCGTGCCGGGCTCGGGGGTGCGGGGTGCGCTGGTCATGGGGACTCCGGTCGGGTGGGGGAGGGCCGGTGGGGCGTGCCGGACGGTGCCGGCACGCCCCGCCGCCGTGGGTCAGCTCGTGTAGCGCTGCGCCTCGTCGCGGACGGCGTCCGCGGGCGAACCGCTGTGCTGCGCCTCGCGCTTGGCGTTGGGCGCCTCGGCCTCGACCTTGGCCAGCGTGGTCTCCCAGCGCTGGCGCATCGGGGCGATGCCACCGCCGCCGACCGCGACGACGGCGATGCCGACGACCGCGGCCAGCGAGGCGTAGAGGACGGCGTTGACGACGTTCTGGGCGATCTGCAGCTGGTTCAGCGCGGCGATGACGCCCAGCGCCAGGATGACGGTGGAGGCCACGTTCGCGAGGACCTTGCCGTAGGACAGGCCGCCGAGGGTGTTCTGGACCAGCAGCTTGACCCCGGCGGCGACCGCGGAGGCGATGACCAGGATGAGGATCGCGACGAAGACCTTGGGCAGGTAGCCGATGATCGCGGCGAGGTAGGTGCTGATCGGGTTCTGGCCGAAGACCCCGAACGCGGTCGAGAGCACGAAGAGCATCACGGCGTAGAAGACGATCTTCGCGAGGATGTCGGAGGCGTCGTACTGGGAGGTGGCGAGGGCCTTCTTGACGCCGCCGCGCTCGACGGCGTGGTCGAAGCCGACCTTCTCCAGGACCTTGCTGATGATCTTCTGCAGCGCCTTCGCGATGAAGTAGCCGATCACCAGGATCAGCAGGAACCCGACCAGCTTGGGCAGGAACTGCACGACGGTGTCGAGCAGGGTGGTGAAGGAGTTCTTGAGCGAGGACATGGGCTCTCCAGAGCTGTGGGGTGGGGGTGGCGCAGAGGGGGGCGCGGGGCCACGCCCCCCTCGGGGGATCAGCGGTCGCGGTCGGTCGGGCGGGCGTCGCCCTCGACCTGCTCGATCTCCTCGTGCGCGACCTCGGCGTCCACCGTCTGCTGCTCGGTGACGGTCTCGGTGGCCAGCCGCACCCGCTCGACCGGGACGGTCTCCTTGGCGACGACGGGGCGCTCGGCGTGCAGCGTGACCTCGTGCTCCTCCTCGGTGAGCGCGCCGCCGGCCATCGCGTCGTCGCGGTTGGCGTCGGTGATCGGCTCGCGCTCGACCCGGACCTCCTCGTGGGAGACGGGCACGGTGCGGGTCACGTTCTCGGTGACGACGTGCTTGCGCAGCCGGGCCCGGCCGACCTCGGTGGCCTCGGTGCCGACGGTGAGCCGCTCCTCCGAGCGGGTCATCGCGTCGTCGGTGGTCGGCCCGGAGGTGTCGTGGCCGACGGTGCCGGCGGCGTCGCGACGGTCCTCGCGCTGGTCACCGGTCAGGCCGGCGCTCCGGTCCGGACGGGGCGCGGTGATGCCGCCGTCGGTGGTGCGGGTGTCGGTGGTGCGGGTGTCGGTGGTCTGGGTGTCGCGGTTGTCCGCGGTGCCCTCGGCGATGCCGTAGTAGCGGTACAGCTCGCGCTCCTCGGCGGGGGAGAGGTGGCCCTCGGCCTCGATCTTCGGGGCGTCCTTGACCATGGCCTTGTCGTAGGGGAACCGCAGGGACTCCCCGGACAGCTCGGCCTGGGCCAGCGGGATGAAGGTCTCCCTGGTGCCGAACATGCCGGTCTTCACGGTGGCCCACTCGGGGCGGCCGGACTGGTCGTCGAGGTAGACCTCGGAGACGTTGCCGATCTTGTCGCCGTCGGAGTCGACGGCGGTGGAACCGATGACGCTGGTGATGTCCTGCTCGGTGATCACGGGTGCTCCTGGTGAGGGCAGCCCGCAGGCACGACCGGGTGGGTCGTGTGCGGGCGTGGGGGGTCAGCGACGAGAGCGCTGGAGGAACCGGAGCTGGGATCTCAACTGAGCCGGCAACTCACCAGGTGCCCGCTGGTGTACGCGGTAAACGGACGGACCTCACAATTGTTTACGACGTACACGCGGCGGTCGGGGTCAGCGTGCCCCGGTGGGCCCGCCCGCCGACCGGCCGCGGCGGCGGTGCTTGGGGCGGGACGCATCGCCCGGGGGTGGCCCGGCGTCCGAGCCCCGGCCGCGTGCGCTGCGGTCGAAGGCGTTGGGGTCGGTGCGCCCACCGGCACCGACGTCGGACTTGCGGGGCTTGCGCCCGCCCGCCCCGCGTCCTGACGAGCCTCCGGACGACGCCGCGGCCTTCCCGCCGCCGGACCGGCCACCCGACGAGCGCGGGGGACGCCGGTCGGCAGCCGCCCGTCCGGCCGGCCGGGTGCCGCAGTCGCGGCAGGTGGTGAACCAGGGTGCGATGCCCGTGCCGCAGCCGGTGCACCGGGCCGCGGTCGACAGGCTGATCGCCTCGGGCAGCAGCTCGGTGATCCGGTTGGCGCACTGCTCCTCGACCGCGGCGGCGTCGGCCGAGGTCAGCCCGGCGACGCCGGGGAACGACCGCAGCAGGGTCTGCGCCTCGCGGGCCTGCGCCGCGGCCTGCTCGTAGTCCTGCACCGTCGACCCGCGCGGGACGGCGGGCAGCACCAGCTCGCGGGACACCGCCAGCCCGGCCTCGTGCTGCAGCGCGGCGCGGGCCAGGGCCAGCCAGCGCACCTTGCGCGGCGGGTCGTGGTCGATCGCCAGGTTGATCAGCCGCCAGACCGTCCACAGGTCGGTGGCCAGCGGGCCGCGGAGCATCGGCAGCAGCGCGTGGACCCGCAGCACCAGCCCGCTGACGTCGTCCGGGGTCATGACGGCGGACTCGGGGCCGTCGGCCTTGGTGGCCGCGCGCGCCCACATCGACCAGCGGGTGAGCGCCTCGGGCAGGTCGACGGCCTCGAAGGCGCCGAGGTCGTCCAGCTCGGGTCGCAGGCGCGGCTTGCGGTTGGGCAGGTCGCTCATCACGTCGCCGCGGGCGACCGCGGCACCGGCGGCGACCAGCGAGGCCAGCGGCTTGAGCCCGGCCACCCCGCCCAGCACGCCGACCTGGCCGTGCCCGGTCAGCCCGTAGCGCCCGGCGCGGCCGGCGATCTGCGCGGCCTCCCAGGTGCGCAGCGGGCGCATCTCGGTGCCGTCGAACTTCTGCGTCTCGGCGAACAGCACCGTCGTCGCGGGCACGTTGATGCCGTGCCCGATGACGTCGGTGGTCACCAGCACCTCGAGCTCGCCGCGGGTGAACCGGGCGATGACGTCGCGGCGGGTGGCCGGGGGCAGTGCGCCGTAGAGGACGCCGACCTTGCCGCGCCGGTGCGGGTCCAGCTGCGCGGCGACGGCGTAGACGGTCTTGCGGGAGAACGCGACGACCAGGGTCTGCTCCCGCACCTGCGACGGCTTGACCGGCGCGTGCAGCACGTCCAGCCGGGACAGCCGCTTGTGGTTGACGACGACGACCTGCTCGGCGTCGGCGACCAACGGCTTGAGCAGCAGCAACGCCTCGGCGGCCGAGATGAGGTGCATCTCGCGGTACTCGCCGGTGAGCAGCAGCCGGGCCCAGTGGTGGCCGCGGTCGGGGTCGGCGACCCAGTGTGACTCGTCGAGCACCAGCAGCTCGCCGCGCGGCGGGGCCTTCTCGACGGTGCAGCAGACGATCGGCGCGTACGGGTCGATCTCCTCCTCGCCGGTCGAGAGGCCCACGGTGCCGGCGGGCAGCTGGGCCGAGAGCTTGGCGTAGGCCTCGTGCGCCAGCTGGCGCAGCGGGGCCGCGTAGACCCCGGAACCGGCGGCGGCGAGGGCCTGCAGCGACTCGTAGGTCTTGCCGGAGTTGGTGGGGCCCAGGTGGAAGACCACGTGCTCGGGGCGGGTGGTGCGCACCGGGAGTGCGGGCTCGGCGCCGTCGACCCAGGTCTGCTGGGCCCGGCGCTCGTCACGGCCGCGGGTGGTCTCGCTGGCGGTCCGCTGCGCCGGGGTGCGGACCCGGCGGCGGGAGGTGGGGGAGGTGGTCACGACGTCCTTCGGATGGGGGGGGGTCGGCGCAGTGGTGCGCTCAGGACCTCACGGGGTTGCAACAGCGACCGGAGCCGATCTGTGCCCACCCCACGGTCCCACACGGGCCGCCGGGACCGGCCGCACGCGCGCAGCACGACCTCCCTCGTCGGGATGACCCCGGGATCGGTGGTGCACCACCGGACGACGAGGCTGCCGACAGTGGGGACGTGGACGCGGTGAACCCCCTCGGTCGCGCGCTGGACGCGCGCCGGCGCTGGTGGACCCTCCGCCGCCCGCACTTCGCCCCCCGGGTGACGGCCGCGCTGCTGGTCAGCGGCGCCGTCCTGCTCGCCGTCGTCCTCGTGGTCTTCCCCGTCGACGCGGCTGTCGCGCCCTGGGTGCTGGCCGCGGCGATGCTCGCCACCGCGGTCTGGTGCCGGCTGGCGCCGGCGGGCAGCCGTGCGGCGGGGATCGCCGTGGTGACCGGCTCGCTGCTCGCCGTCGCCGCGGTGGCGGTGTCGGCCCACCTGTTCGGCGGGCTGGTCCAGGGCTGGCCCGCACTGCTCGGGCTGCCCGTGGTCCACGCCAGCAGCCAGCTGCAACGCCGCGCCGGACGGGTCGTCACCGCGTTCTCCTGCGCCGCCGCCGCCTGGCTGGCGGTGGACTTCGCGCAGGACGGCGGGCGGATGGTCGTCGACGTCCTGCTGGTCGTGGGCTGCCTGCTCCTGCTCGCGGCGTTCACCCAGCACACCGCCGACGACCAGGAGCGGCTGGCCGAGTCCCTCGAGCGGATCGCCGGGGTGGACGTGCTCACGGGCCTGGTCACCCGTCGGGTGCTGGACGACGCCGCGGTGCTGGCGCTGGCGGCCACCACGACACCGGGCGGGACGTCGCTGGTGCTGCTGGACCTCGACCACTTCAAGTCCGTCAACGACACCCACGGGCACCCGGTCGGGGACCGCGCCCTCCAGCTCGTGGCCGGCCTGCTGACGGCCTCGGTCCGGCGCAGCGACGCGGTGGTCGCGCGGCTCGGCGGCGACGAGCTCGCGGTCCTGCTGCGCGGCTGCACCCCCGACACCGCGGTCGCGCGGGTGAGCGCCCTGGTGGGGGCCGTGCGCCGCACCCCGCTGGTCGTCCCCGGCATCGGTTCGTTGCCCCTGACGGTCAGCGTGGGCATCGCGCACGCACCCACCCACGCCGAGGACCTGCGGTCGCTCTACGCCGCGGCCGACGAGGCGCTCTACGCCGCCAAGCGCGCCGGCCGGGACGGCTGGGCGGTGGCCCCCGCCCCCGAGTCCCGCCCCGGGGCCCCGGCCCGCCCCCGTCTCGGTGCCGCCGGTCCCCCTCCCGGGTGAGCGCACCGCCGCTGCGGTGCGGCGCTGCCCGGCCCGGGCCGATGGACCAGGTGTGGGGGTACCAGCAGGACTGCGGACACGGGAACCGGCGACGGCGGCACGGGCGGCGGCCACGCTGACCGGCTTCAGCGGGCTGGTGCTGCTGCCCTGGGCGCTGTTCCTGCCGCCCCGGCTCGACCCGGGCCCGCTGGTCGCCTGCGTGGTCTTCGCCCTGCTGCTCATGGCCTCCTCGTTCGGGCTGCTGCGCCTCCCGCCGGAGCGCCTCGACCGTGCCGGTCTGCTGCTGGTGGTCCCCGTGCTGGGCGCCCTGGCCGTGGGCGCCACCAACTACGTCACCCGCGACACCTCGGCCGCCGCCCAGGTGTTCCTGGTCGTGCCGGTGCTGCTGGGGGCCTCGCAGCTGCGCGGCCCCGGCGCCCTGCTGGCCACCGGCCTGGGCGTGCTCGTCTCCGGCACCGCCACGATCCTGGTCGACCCGTCGGCGCAGGGGTTCACCGACGCCGTCGTCGTCGGTTCGGCGATGGTCGCCGTCACCCTCGTCCTCGTGCGGTCGGGCGACCGGCGCGAGCGCGCCTTCGACGTCCTGCACGAGCAGGCCACCGCCGACGGGCTCACCGGGCTGCTCCGCCGCGGGGCGGTCGACGCGCTGCTCGCGGAGGCCCTGCTCCGGGGTCAGGTCGCCGTCCTCATGGTGGACGTCGACGGCTTCAAGCAGATCAACGACGTGCACGGCCACCTGGTCGGGGACCAGGCGTTGGTGCACCTGGCCGACGTGGTGCGCGGGCAGGTCCGGCACACCGACTGCGTCGTCGGCCGGCGGGGTGGTGACGAGCTGGTCATGGTGCTGCCCGACTGCACCCGCGAGGGTCTGGCCGGCCGCGCCGCCGACCTGGTCGCGGCCGTGCAGATGGCCCCGCTCCAGCTGGCCGACGGTCGACTGCTCCCGCTGACCATCAGCGTCGGCGGCGCCCACGCACCCACCCACGCCGCCGACGCCACCGGTCTGTACGGGGCCGCCGACGCCGCGCTCTACACCGCCAAGCGGGCCGGCCGCGACCGGTTCAGCATCGCCGAGGTCACCGTCGTCGGCTGAGCGTGCCCACCGCGGACACCAGCGTGCGGGCGGTCAACCGGCCGTCGGCAAGCCCGAGGGCCACGACGTCGTCGAACACCCGCTGGTCGGCGGCCGCGGCGCCGAACGCGGCGTCCATCAGCCACGGCCGGCTGCTCAGCCGGGACGCCGCCGAGGTGTGCCGCAGGTGGGTGCCCAGCCGCTGCCGCAGCGCCGTGCGGAACACCCGGCCGGCCTGCGCGCCGTGTGCCGCGGCGGCACCGGCGAAGGCCCCGGACAGCACCGCGTAGAAGATGCCCTCGCCGGTCATCGGGTTGATCAACGAGGCGGCGTCGCCGGCCAGCAGCACCCGGCCGTCGGGCTGGCGCGGCCGTCCGGTCGAGAGCGGCAGCCGGTGCGCCCTCAGCTGCTCGGGCTCGACGCCGGGCAGCAGCCGGTGCAGGCCCGCGAGCAGCTCGGCCCGGGTGGCGCCCGCGCCCACCAGCTCGCCGTAGCCGACGTTGGCCCGGCCGTCGCCGATCGGGAAGGACCAGGCGTAGGCCGGCCAGCGCTGGTCGGTGGTGGTGATGACCTGCACGCCCTCGGTCGACGTCGGTGCGTAGCCGCGGATCGCGATCGCCAGCCGGTCGGGCCGGTTCGCCGGCGTCCCCAGCGCCCGCCGGACGACGGACTCGGCGCCGTCCGCACCGACGAGCACCCCGGTGGTGAGCACGCCGTCGACGTCCACGCCGTCGGGCCCCGGGGTGATCTGCCGGACGGTGTGCCGGCGGAACTGCGCACCAGCGGCGAGCGCGGCCTCCAGGACGCGGCCGTCCAGCACCGCCCGGGGGACGACGACGGCCGGCCGGTGCATGGCCCGCTCGACGGTCCGGCCGGACGGCGAGGTCAGCCGCAGCCGCGGGACGGCGGGGTACCCGTGGGTCACCGCGTCGACGTCCACCCCGAGCGCGGCCAGCACGTCCAGCGCCTCGGGGGCGATCCCGTCGCCGCACACCTTGTCCCGCGGGAAGTCCGCCCGGTCCAGCACCAGCACCGAGGCGCCGTGCCGGCGGGCAGCCAGGGCGGCTGCGGCACCCGCGGGCCCGCCGCCGACCACGACGACGTCCCAGGCCTCCATCGGGTCGGTCGCCTCCACCGGGTCGACGGTAGGCGGTCAGACCCCGGTGGGCTGGGCCAGCACGGATCGCCAGGTGTCCCGGTCGTGGGCGGCCGGTGCGGTGGTGGCCAGGAAGTCCAGCAGCACGGCGGCGAACCGGTCGGGCTCGGCCAGGTGCGGCCAGTGCCCGGCGCCGTCGAACAGCTCGACCCGCGCACCGGGGACGGCGCGGGCCACGGTGCGGGCGTGCTCGACGGGGATGATCCGGTCCCCGGTGCCCCACACGACCAGCAGGGGCAGCGTCGCGGCCAGGTACAGCCGGTCGAGCGCGGTCACCGCCTGGCCGCGCAGGTCGGCGACGCTGCGCAGGGTCCGCAGGAACGCCGCCCTGGCCTCGGCGTCGCGCAGCTCCAGCAGGGCCTCGCCGGCCTCGGCGAGGTCCTCGGCCCGCCGCCACCCCACGGTGGCGCCGGCTCGCCGCAGCACCCCGAGGCAGGCCCGCCACGGGGTCGGCAGGTCGGTGAGGACGTCGAGCACCACCTCCGCGCCCGGGACGGTCGCCAGGCGCAGCCCGATCGACAGCTCGGGACCCAGCCCACCGCTGGACACCAGGGCGAGGCGCTCGCAGCGCTCGGGGAACTGGTAGGCGAACTGCTGCGCGATGCCGCCGCCCAGGGAGTGGCCCACCACGGTGGCGCGTTCGACGTCGAGGACGCTGAGCAGGTCGCGCATGCCGTTGGCGTAGCCGGCGATCGAGTAGTCACCCCGGGGCTTGTCGGAGTCGCCGTGCCCGAGCAGGTCCGGGGCGATCACCAGGTGGTGCTCGGCGAGCCGGTCGACGACCCCGGCCCAGGTCTGCGCGCTGTTGCCGATGCCGTGCAGCAGCAGGACGGCGGGGCCGCTGCCTGCGGTGACGAAGGCGCGCGTGTGCCCGTGCACCACCCGCACCTGGCGGGCCAACCGGGTCGCCCCCGACCCAGTGCAGCAGGCCGGTGTTCCCGCCGTGTTTCAGGTGGTGCGCGTCCACTTGCGCTCGGGGTGCTGGTACTGCGCCACGAACTCCAGCAGGCCGTCCGCGGTGTGCACCACGCCCAGGGCGTCCAGGCGGCGGCCGTCGAGGTAGCCGTCGTCGACCATGCGGTGCAGCTGGGTGAGCAGCGGCTGCCAGAAGTCGTCGACGTCCAGCAGCAGGGTGGGCTTGGCGTGCAGGCCGAGCATGCCCCAGGTCCAGGCCTCGAAGAGCTCCTCGAGCGTGCCGGCCGCGCCGGGCAGCGCCACGAAGGCGTCGGCGAGGTCGGCCATGGCGGCCTTGCGCTCGTGCATGGTCTGCACGACGCGGAGATCGGTGAGGCCGGGGTGGGCCAGCTCGTCGTCGACCAGGTGCTGCGGGATGACGCCGACGACCTCGCCGCCGGCGGCCAGCGCGGCGTCGGCGACGGTGCCCATCAGCCCGACGTGCCCGCCGCCGTAGACGATGCCGACCCCGGCCCGGGCGAGGGACTCGGCGAACGTGGCGGCGGCGTGCTGGTGGGACGGCGGCCCGGCCTGCGACCCGGTGAAGACGGCGATGCGCATGGTCGGCACCCTGCCAGGCCCTCCCCGCCCCACGGTGATCAGGTGACCTGATCGAAGGGTGTCCGACTGCACCACCGTTGGTGAGGTCGGCCCACCGGTGATCAGGTCACCTGATCACCGTGGAGCGGGAGCGGGGTCAGGAGGCGGGCTTGCCGTACGCGCGGGTGACCCACTCGGCGATGCAGACCGGCTTGTCGCCGCCCTCGCGCTCGATGACCACGGCGATGGTGTTCTGCACGCCGCCGGCCACCTCCTCGGTGTCCTTCAGCGTCGTGGTCGCCCGCACCCGCGAGCCCACCGGCACCGGGGCGGGGAACCGGACCTTGTTGAGCCCGTAGTTCACGCCCATCACCGCGTCGGTGATCGTGTAGGTGGCGGTGGCCAGAGGCACGGCCAGCGACAGCGTCATGAAACCGTGGGCGATCGGCCCGCCGAAGGGGCTCTCGGCCTTCGCGCGCTCGACGTCGACGTGGATCCACTGGTGGTCACCGGTGGCGTCGGCGAAGGTGTTGACCGCCTCCTGGGTGATGTCGTACCAGTCGCTGGTGCCCAGCTCCTGGCCCTTCAGCGTCGGCAGGTCGGCGATGGTGGTGGTCGTGGTCATGCGGCACTCCTCGGTGAGATGTCCGGTCGGGGTCGATCCTGCCGTGCGGGGGTCACTGCACCTCGAACAGCTCGATGCGCACCCCGCGCGGGTAGCGGGTGCCCACCCCCAGGTAGAGGTGGGAGTTGAGCCGGGCCAGCCGCGGGGCGGCGGTCTCCAGCCGGACGGCGCCCCGGAAGTAGACCCGGTCGGGATCCACGGGTTCGCCGGCACGCAGCCGCGCCGAGTCCTCCGCCGAGGCCACCCGGAGCGCCGAGTTGTGCACGGCCACCAGCTCGCCGTCCTCGGACTCGATCAGGTAGCGGGCCTCCAGCTCGGTCTCGGTGTCGTTGCGCAGCAGCTGGACGTCGGCGCCGCCGGGCAGCACGCGCCCGGTGAGCAAGGGGCCGCTGACCATGCCCCCGGTGATCGGCACGACCCGGCGCACCCCGGTGGCCAGCGCACCGACCTCGACCGGCTCTCCGACGTCGGCAAGCACGGTGGCCACCAGCTCCAGCGCCGGCGCGGTCACGGGGCCAGCTCGGCGCGCAGGTCGGGCTTGCGCACCTTCCCGGTCGCCGTCTTGGGCAGCTCGGTCACGAACCGCACGTGCTTGGGCACCTTGAACCCGGCAAGCCGCTCGCGCAGCGCCGCGCGCAACGCCTCCGGGTCCGGCACGGTCCCGGGGGTGGGGACGACGACGGCCAGGCCGACCTCGCCCCAGTGCGCGTCGGGGACACCGATGACGGCGACCTCCTGCACCTCCGGCAGCTCCAGCATCGTGGACTCGACCTCCGCCGGGTACACGTTCTCCCCGCCCGAGATGATCATGTCCTTGTAGCGGTCGCGGATGGTCAGGTAGCCCTCGTCGTCGACCGAGCCGGCGTCGCCGGAGTGGTACCAGCCGTCGACCAGCACGGCGGCGGTCGCCTCGGGGGCGTCCCAGTACCCCTGCATGACGTTGGGCCCGGACAGCACGACCTCGCCGATCTCGCCGGGCGCGCACTCGGTGCCGTCGGGCCGCACGACGCGGACGTCGACGAAGAACTGCGACTTCCCGGCCGACCCCACCTTCGCCACGGCGTCCGCGCTGTCCAGCATCGTGCCGGCGGGGGCGGTCTCAGTCATGCCGTAGGCCTGCTGCACGGTGATCCCGCGGTCCAGCCAGGTGTGCAGCAGCGGCAGCGGCAGGGGCGCCCCGGCCGCGGCGACCGTGCGCAGCGCGGAGAGGTCGAGGGTGGCGAAGCCGGGCTGCCGGGCGAGGGCGTCCATCATCGTGGGGACGGCGAAGAACGACGTCACCCGCTGCTCGCTGATCACCTGCAGCGTGCCGGCCGGGTCGAAGCCGCGCACCAGCACGACGCAGCCGCCGCGCAGCAGGGTCGGGTTCACCGTGCCGTTCAGCCCGCCGACGTGGAACAGCGGGGCCAGGCCCAGGGTCCGCTCGTCGGGACCGCCCTCCAGGCTGAGCACCTGGTTCAGGCACGCCCAGGTCATGTTGCCGTGGGTGAGCACCGCGCCCTTGGGCTTGCCGGTGGTGCCCGAGGTGTACATGACCAGGCAGACGTCGTCGTGGGTCACCGCCTCGTCCCTGAGGACGGCATCGGCGGCAGCGGTGAGCTCCCACCACGGGAGCGAGCCCTCCTGGTGGTGATCATCGGCATCCGCAGCCGGCGACCCGCGGTCGGCGGCGTGCCCGGCCTGCACGTCACGATGATCGACATCCGGGGCGGGTTCGGCGGACAGCCAGTGGGTGACCCCTGGCAGCTGCGGGCGCAGCACCTCCGCCGTCCCCACGTGCTCCCGGCCGTGGACGACGACGCTCGCCCCGGAGTGCTGCAGCACGTACTGCGCCTCGGGCGGGGTGAGCCGGGCGTTGACCGGCACCCACACCGCCCCGAGCTGGCCGCAGGCGTAGAGCAGCTCGAGGCCGACGGGGTGGTTGGCGCCCAGCCAGGCGACGCGGTCGCCGCGCTGGACGCCCAGGTCGTGCAGGACCGTCGCGGCCCGGCGGACGGCGAGGGCGAACTCGCCGTGGGTCGTGGTCGTCCCCTCGAACCAGATCGCCGGCTTCTGCGGGGACATGCGCAGTCGTCGTTCGGGCCAGGACCCGAGGCCCTGGTTCCTCACCGCAGCCCCAAGGCGCGGATCGCGTTCTCCTTGAAGATCAGCGGCTTGACCTCGGGCTTGATGTCCAGGGTCTCGAAGTCGGCCATCCAGCGCTCGGGGCGCAGCAGCGGGTAGTCCGAGCCGAACAGCACCTTGCGCTTGAGCAGGCCGTTCGCCGCCTTGACCAGCTGCGGCGGGAAGTACTTCGGCGACCAGCCCGACAGGTCGATGTACACGTTGGCCTTGTGGGTGGCGCTGGAGATCGCGCTGTCCTGCCAGGGCACCGAGGGGTGCGCCATGATGATCGTCAGGCCGGGGAAGTCGGCGGCGACGTCGTCCAGGAGCATCGGGTCGGAGTAGCGCAGCTTGATGCCGCGCCCGCCCGGCAGGCCCGCGCCGATGCCGGTCTGCCCCGTGTGGAACAGTGCGGGGACGCCGAGGCTCTGCAGCTCCTCGTAGAGGGGGTAGACGGCCCGGTCGTTGGGCTCGAAGGCCTGGATCGACGGGTGGAACTTGAACCCCCGGACGTCGTGCTGCTCGACCAGCTTCCGGGCCAGCTGCACCCCGGCAGCCCCCCGGGCCGGGTCGACGGACCCGAAGGGGATGAGGACGTCGGGGTGCTGCGCCGCGAGGTCGGCGATCTCCTCGTTGCTCAGCGCCGGGTGGCCGGTGGCGTGCTCGATGTCGACGGTGAACACGACCGCGGCCATGTTCTTGCTGCGGTAGTCCGCGGCGATGTCGGGGACGGTGGGGTCGTAGGGGTCGCCCTTGAAGTACTTCGCTGTGGCGGCGTTCAGCTCGTCGTCGAGGGCGAGGTGGCCGTGGGTGTCGGCGTGCACGTGGGTGTGCACGTCGATGGCGACCAGGTTCTCCAGGTCCAGCTGCAGGGCCACGTCAGGACTCCGGCTCGAACTGCTGGCCCACGGTCTGCTTCGAGGCCTCGAACGTCCCGGGCCAGACGTCGGCGATGGCCTCGGCCGACCAGCCGGTGCCGTCGGCGAACTCCACGACGGTCTCGACCGGGTGCGTCCACAGCGCCAGGCGGTCGCCGCCGATGCCGATGGCCTGGCCGGTGATGCCGGCGGCCTCGTCGGAGGCGAGGAAGGCGATCAGCCCCGCGACGTCCTCCGCCGAGCCGAACCCGAGCTGCTGGCGGGCGTAGGCCGGCAGCGGGTCGCCGTTCTTCAGCGCGGTGACGTAGGGCTCGAGGAAGGGCACCGTCTCGGTCATCGCGGTGGCCGCGACCGGCACCACGGCGTTCACGGTGATCTGGGCCCGGGCCAGCTCCATCGCCCAGGTGCGCACCATGCCGACGATGCCGGCCTTGGCGGCGGCGTAGTTGGTCTGGCCGAAGTTGCCGACCTGGCCGGTGGGGGAGCCGATGCAGATGATCCGGCCGCCCTCGCCCTGCTCGCGCAGCTTGATCGCGGCGGCCCGGGTGCAGGTGAAGGTGCCGCGCAGGTGCGTGGTGATGACCGCGTCGAACTGCTCGTCGGTCATCTTCCACAGCGTGGTGTCGCGCAGGATGCCGGCGTTGTTGACCAGGACGTCGAGCCGGCCGAACTCCGACACCGCCCGGTCGACCAGGGCCTGCGCGGCCTCGCTGGAGCCGACCGGCACCACCTCGGCGACGGCGGAGCCCCCGGCCGCGGTGATCGACTCGACGGCGGACTGCGCCACCTCGGCGTCCACGTCGTTGACCACGACGGCGGCGCCGCGGCGGGCGAGCTCGGTGGCGTAGGCCAGGCCCAGGCCTCGGCCGGATCCGGTGACGACGGCGACCTTGCCGGTCAGCTCCACGGGTGCTCCTCGGTGCAGGGGGTGGTGCCCGGACCGTAGGTCGGTATCGTGGAGGTCGTCAACGATGGAGGTGCTCATGGGTCAGCCGCTGACCGACGACCTGGGGTTCCTGCTCTCCCGCGCCAGCGGCGTCGTCGTCCGGGCCACGAACGCGGCCCTGGTCGAGCACGGGCTGCGGGTGCGGCAGTACTCGGTGCTGGTGCTGGCCGCCGACGCAGCCGAGGGCATCACCCAGCGCGAGCTGGCCGACGTCCTGGGCCTGGACCCCTCCCAGGTCGTCCTGCTGGTCGACGAGCTCGCCGCCTCCGGGCTGGTGGAGCGGCGGCCGTCCTCGACCGACCGGCGGACGAAGCTGGTGGCCGCCACCCCACGAGGGCGCGAGGTGCGCTCGGCGGCGGCCCGCACGGCGGCCGACGGTGCCGGCGGGCCGCTGGCCGGGCTCGACCAGGCCGAGCGGGCGCAGCTGCGCGAGCTGCTGGGTCGGCTGCTGGCCACCGGTGGCGCCCCTGACGCACCGGGTTCGCGGGGTCGCTCCGGCTCTGCGCCCAGAACGGGAGCAGAGCCGGAGCGCTGAGGACCAGGAGGACGCCGTCGGCCGCTTCCGCGATGTGGAAGCCCTGTTCCCCGCTCCGGTGACCGCGGTCACGATGGGCGGCATGACCTCGATCGTCCGCAACCAGTGGTACGTCGCCGCCTACGGCCGGGAGATCGGGCGGGAGGTGTTCGGCCGCACGATCTGCGGGGAGTCGATCCTGTTCTGGCGGCGCGAGGACGGCTCGGTCACCGCGATGAGCGACCGCTGCGTGCACCGCCGGTTCCCGCTGAGCGAGAAGCCCTCCCACCTGGTCGGCGACACGGTGGTCTGCGGCTACCACGGCTTCACCTACGACGCGGACGGGAAGTGCGTCGCCGTCCCCGGCCAGACCCGCGTGCCCCGCACCGCCCGGCTCAAGAGCTACCCGGTCGTCGAGCAGGACAGCTTCGTCTGGGTGTTCATCGGGGACGACGACCGCAGCGACACCGTGCCGATCCCGCGGGCACCGTGGCTGGACGCCGACGGCTACACGACCGTCTCCGGCATGGAGCCCCTGGCGGCCCGGGCCAGCCTGCTGGTCGACAACCTCATGGACCTCAGCCACGAGACCTACCTGCACGGCGGCTACATCGGTACGCCCGAGGTGGCCAACACCCCGATCACCACCGAGGTCGACGAGGACGCCCAGGTCGTCCACGTCTCCCGGCACATGGACGACGCCGACTGCCCGCCGTTCTACGCGAAGTCCACCGGCATCCAGGGCCGGATCGTGCGCTGGCAGGACATCGAGTTCCACCCGCCGTGCCTCTACCTGCTGCACAGCCGGGTGGCCCCGGTCGGCGTCCTGCCGGAGGAGGACGGCACCGACCCCGGTGGCTTCCACGTCGAGGTCGTCTACGCCATCACGCCGGAGACCGAGCACTCCACGCACGACTTCTGGGCCGTCGCCCGCGACTTCGCGCTGGAGGACGAGGGCGTGAGCGACTTCCTGCGCGAGAGCAACCGCACCGTCGTGCTGCAGGACGTCGTCGCGCTGGACGCCCTCGAGCGGGTGCTGGCCGGCGAGCCCGACGGCTACCAGGAGCTGTCGATCAACATCGACACCGGTGGCCTCGCCGCCCGCCGGATCATCGCGGCGATGGCCGCCGCAGGCGCCGAGCAGGTCCCCGAGAGCCCCGCGGCCCTCGCGCGATGACTCGCCCGTTGCGGACCGTCCCCGCCGGTCCGACCGCGACCCCCACCCGGGTGCTGGACGGCGACCGCGTCACCCGGGTGGCCTGGCTGCCCGGCAGCGACCGGCTGCTGGGGGAGTGCTCGTGCGGCGCCCGCGCCGAGGGCGGTGACCCGATCGGCATGTGGCAGTGGCTGCTGGCCCACCCCGACCACCCGGCGCAGGTCGCCGAGCCCGACGCCGGGGTGGCCGCCGTGCACGTGCCCCCGCCGCACCGCGTCGCCCGGCCGGAGCAGGCCGCCGGCCCCCGGACGCCGCTGCGGTGAGCGAGCCGGAGCTGCGCCTGGTCGTCGGTGACCGGGTCGACGGGGCCGAGGGCGTCGTCGTCCTGACCCTGGTCGACCCGACCGGGGCCGACCTGCCCGTCTGGACCCCCGGTGCGCACGTCGACCTGGTGCTCACCGACCAGCTGACCCGGCAGTACTCGCTGTGCGGCGACCCGGCCGACCGCGGCACGTACCGGATCGGCGTGCTGCGCGAGGAGGCCGGCCGGGGTGGGTCGGCGCACGTGCACGACCAGCTGCTCGTGGGGGCGGAGGTCCTGGTCCGGGGCCCGCGCAACCACTTCGAGCTCCAGGACGCCGCGCGGTACGTGTTCGTCGCCGGTGGCATCGGGATCACCCCGATCCTGCCGATGGCCGCCGCCGCCCGGGCCGCGGGCACGCCCTACGAGCTGCACTACGGCGGTCGCAGCCGGCGGTCGATGGCCTTCCTCGCCGAGCTCGAGGGCACCCTGCACCCGCAGGACGAGGTCGGCCTGATCGACCTGGACGCGGTGCTGGGCGACCTGCCCGACGGCACGCTGGTCTACTGCTGCGGCCCCGAGCCGCTGCTGGCCGCCGTCGAGCAGCGCTGCCCCCCGGGCGTGCTGCACCTGGAGCGGTTCGCGCCCAAGGAGGTCGGCGAGCCGGCCCGCTCGGACGCCTTCGAGGTCGAGCTGTCGCTGAGCGGGAAGACCCTCACCGTGCCGCCCGAGCTCAGCATCATGGCGGTGCTGCGCGAGCACGGCGTCGAGGTGCTCAGCTCGTGCGAGGAGGGCACCTGCGGTACCTGCGAGACCGGGGTGCTCGAGGGCGAGGTCGACCACCGCGACTCGCTGCTCACCCCCGCCGAGCAGGCCGCCAACGACGTGATGTTCGTCTGCGTCTCGCGCGCGGCCTGCCCGAAGCTGGTGCTGGAGCTGTGACACTGCGCCGGTGAGGACGGCGAACGGCAAGCTGCTCGCCGTCCTCGACGCGTTCGGCCGGGACCGCCCCCGGCTGACGCTGTCCGAGATCGCCCGCGCGGTCGGTGCTCCGTTGTCGACCACCCACCGGCTGGTCGCCGAGCTCACCGCCTGGGGCGGGCTCGAGCGCGACGAGGACGGCGGCTACCGGATCGGCCTGCGCGTCTGGGAGCTGGGCGCCCTGGCCCCCCGCGGGCTCGGGCTGCGCGAGGCCGCGCTGCCGTTCATGGAGGACCTGTACGAGGTCACCCACGAGAACGTGCAGCTGGCGGTGCGGGACGGCCACGAGGTGCTCTTCGTCGAGCGGTTCGCCGCCCGGGGCGCGGTCACCGTGCTCACCCAGGTGGGCGGCCGGTTCGCCCTGCCCCCGACCGGCGTCGGGCTGGTGCTGCTGGCGCACGCGCCGGCCGCGGTGCAGGACGCCGTGCTGGCCGGTCCGCAGGAGCGCTACACCCGGCAGACGGTGGTCGACCCCGCCGAGCTGCGCCGGGTGCTGGCGCAGGTGCGCCGGGCCGGGCACGCGGTCAGCGACCGCCAGGTCACCGACGACGCGGTGTCGGTGGCCGCGCCCGTGTGGCAGGCCGGGGTCGTGGTGGCAGCGCTGTCGATCGTGGTGCGCGGTGGGTCGGTGGCCGCCGTCCGGCCCTACGTCAACGGCGTCATGGCCGCCGCCCGGGGGATCAGCCGGACCCTGCCGCGCTGACCGGGGTCAGCCCGCCGACCGCGGAGCGGGGATGCCGGCGGGACCGACCACGCGGTTGCGGCCGCTGCGCTTGGCCTCGTACAGCCGGGCGTCGGCCCGGCCCAGCAGGTCGGCGGGGGTCAGCGGCAGCGGGTTGGGGCTGATCGCCATGCCGATGCTGACCGTCACGGGCAGCCCCTGGGTGAGCTCGGTCCACAGCTTGTGCTCGATGCCGTGCCGCAGCTGCTCGAGCACCGACATCGCCTCGGCGGTGCCGCAGCCGGGCATCACGAGCAGGAACTCCTCGCCACCCAACCGGGCGGCGAAGGCGCCGTTCGCCACGCTGAGGGCGACGGCCTCCATGACCCGGGCCACCCTGCGGAGCACCTCGTCGCCCACCTCGTGGGAGCACGTGTCGTTGACCTGCTTGAAGTGGTCCAGGTCCACCAGGCCCACCGCCAGCGGGCGGTTCCCGTCGGCGGCCGCGAGCAGCACCGGCAGTTCGTCGTCCAGGTGCCGCCGGTTGTAGAGCCCGGTGAGGGCGTCGCGCAGCGACAGCTCCCGGTACCGGCGGCTCTGCTGGCGGGCCTCGGTGGTCTCGTACATCGCCTGCAGCGTGCGGGCCCGGGCCTCGCGCTGCTCGGACTGCAGGGCCAGTGCCTCGCGGGTGTAGCGGACGTGCTCCTCGTAGGCGTCGCGGAAGGCCCCCGCGGCGGCGAACAGCTCGGCCCGCTCGCGGCGCGCCCGGGTGCGGATCGCGGTGAGCCCGTGCGCCTCGCAGCGTCGGATGCACTCCTCCAGCGAGGCCCGGGCCTCGTCGTGCAGGCCACGGGCCCGCTGCACCTCGGCGTGGGTGAGCAGGATGTCGGCACCGGCGTCGCCCTCGGGGGAGGAGTCCAGCGCGGCGGGGTCCAGGCCGGGCCGCAGCGCGGCCGCGGCCTCCTCGAGGTCGCCGAGGTTCAGGAGCACCCGGCCGATGGTGTCCCGGGTCGCCAGGTCCAGCGGGACGTCGTGCACCCGGGCCAGTTCCTGCAGCCGCTCGACCCCGGCCTGGGCGGTGGCCAGCTGGCCGGCCAACGACGCGGTGTAGGCGCTGTTGTTGAGGATCTGCATCAGCCGGGTCACGTCGCCGGCGCGCTCGGCCAGGACGAGGACGTCGGCGTACCGGTCCTGGGCGGTGAGGTCGCCCTGCAGGCCCAGGCAGTCGGCCAGCCGCTTGCGGTGGTCGATCCGCACCGGGACGGCGGTGGTGTCGTCGAGCAGGTCGACCGAGTGCACCGCGTGCTCGAGGGCCTGGGCCAGGTCGCCCAGCTCCTGGAACACCGCGGCCAGGACGTAGTGGGCCCGGGCGCGCACGGCCGGGGCGTGGTGCTCGGTGGCCCAGCGCTGCACCGTCTGCGCGGTCGCGCCGGCCTCGGCCAGGTGCCCCTGCCGGCGACGGACGTCGGCGGCGACCAGGTCGGCGCGCAGGGCCAGCTCGGGGAGGCCCAGGTGGCGGGCCTCGGCGGCGGTCCGCGCGGCGTCGTCCCCGGCGTGGGCGAGGTCCTGCTCGAAGCGCGACAGGGCCTCGAGCTCGTCCACGGCCACACCGACGGCGGCCGCGGACGGCCCGTCCGTCGAGGTCACCGGTGCGAGGTCCACGTCGTCCCATCGTCGTCCCGACGCCGCGCTTGAGCCCGGCGTGTCGTCACTCCCCCGGACGGGGGTGGTGTCGGCCCACACACCTTGCTCCTCCAGCGGTTGCACCGGTACCCCGCAGGGCAGGTTCACCCGTGCTCTCCGCCCTCCGCCGTCGTACCGACCACCTCGTCCGCCGGTTGGACGCCGACCGCTACCTGTTCCTGCTGCTGCTCGGGTTCGGCGGCTCGATCGTGGTCACCCGGCTCTACCTGGAGCTCACCGGCTACCCCACGGTCGGCGGCGACACCCTGCACATCGCGCACGCCGTGTGGGGCGGGCTGCTGCTCGTCGTGGGCGGCGTCCTCCCGCTGGTGCTGGCCAACCGGTCGGCGCTGCCGGTGGCCGGGTTGGCCACCGGGATCGGGGCCGGGTTGTTCGTGGACGAGATCGGGAAGTTCATCACCGTCGACAACGACTACTTCTTCGCCGCGGCCGCGCCGGTGGCGTACGCGGTGTTCGTGCTGGCGCTGTGGGTCTACCTGCGGGTGCGCGGGCGCCGCGACCCCTCACCGCGCTCGGAGCTGCACGCGGCGCTCGAGCTGCTGGGCGACGTCGTCGACCGCGACCTGTCCGCCGCCGACCGCCGCGAGCTGGAGCAGCGGCTGGCGTCGGCCGGCCGGGCGGACGCCGAGCGGCTGTCCCGGCTCGCGCACGACCTGCTGGAGCTGACCCGCAGCGGCGCCCTGGACGGCGGCGTCGAGGAACCGGGCCGGTTGCGCCGGCTGGCCGACCGGCTGGACGGGTTCGCCGACCGCCACCTCTCGGGCGCCCGGCTGCGCCGGCTGACCACCGGTGCGCTGGGCCTGCTCGGCGTCGTGGCCGTCGGGGACCTCGCCGTCGTCGGCTTCATCGGACTGGACCTGCTCGACGGGACGACGACCAGCCTCGCCGACGCCGCCAACGACTACGCCCGGGTCGGCATCCAGGACGGCCTCGGCGTGACGCTGCTCCTGCTGCGGGTGGGGCTGGACGTCGTCGTCGGCGTGCTGCTGCTGGTCGCAGCGGTCCAGCTGGCGCGCGGGCGGGACCGCCGCGGGGTCGAGCTGGGCCAGGGCGGGCTGCTGCTGGCGCTCACCCTGGTCGACGTGCTGCTCTTCTACACCGACCAGTGGATCGCTTCGGGGGCCGCGGCGACCCAGCTCGTCGTCCTCGGGCTGGTCTGGCGGTTCCGCCGCGACGCGCTGGGCGAGGGGCCCGACGGGCTCAGCGAGCGGGGCGCACGAACGCGTTCAGCTGCGCGGTGATCACCTTCGGGAACGTCTCGAAGGCGGCTGCCCGCTCGGGGGAGGCGTTGTAGGTCGTCTCGACCTCGGTGAACCGGGCCTCGTCGCCGTCCAGCTCGACCGACCAGACGAACGCGTGGTTGGCCTCGTCCACCCACGCCTCGAGCACGCGGAAGCCGAACTGCTCGCGGACCGGGACGATGCGCGGGAACCAGGCGACGAACTCGGCCATGCGGCCGGGCTCGACGGTGTACCGGCGCAGCTGCACTGTCATGCGGGGAAGTGTGCCCGTCGGGTTCACTGGTGGCATGGCCGACCGCACCTGGGGGTTCCGCACGCGTGCGCTGCACGCCGGCGGGCAACCCGACCCGACGACCGGTGCCCGCGCGGTGCCGATCTACCAGACCACCAGCTACGTCTTCGAGAGCGCCGACGACGCCGCCAACCTGTTCGCGCTGCAGAAGTACGGCAACGTCTACAGCCGGATCGGCAACCCCACGGTGGCCGCGTTCGAGGAGCGCATGGCCTCGCTGGAGGGCGGGCTGGGGGCGGTGGCCACGTCGTCCGGGCAGTCGGCGGAGTTCCTGACCTTCGCCGCGCTGGCGGGGGCCGGCGACGAGATCGTCGCCTCGGCCAACCTGTACGGCGGCACGATCACCCAGCTCGACGTCACCCTGCGCCGGTTCGGGGTGTCCACCACGTTCGTGCGCGGCACCGACCCGGCCGACTACGCCGCCGCGATCACCGACCGCACCAAGCTGCTGTTCGCCGAGGTCGTCGCGAACCCGGGCAGCGAGGTCGCCGACATCCGCGGCCTGGCCGACGTCGCGCACGCCGCCGGCATCCCGCTCGTGGTCGACGCGACCACCGCCACCCCGTGGCTGTGCCGGCCGATCGAGCACGGCGCGGACATCGTGATCCACTCGGCCACCAAGTTCATCGGCGGCCACGGGACGACGATCGGCGGCGTGGTCGTCGACGCCGGCACCTTCCCGTGGGCCAACGGCAACTTCCCGCAGATGACCGAGCCGACCGCCTCCTACGGCGGCATCTCGTGGTGGGGCAACTTCGCCGAGTACGGCTTCCTGACCAAGCTGCGCAGCGAGCAGCTGCGCGACATCGGCGCCTCGCTGTCGCCGCACAGCGCGTTCCTCCTGCTGCAGGGCGTGGAGACGCTGCCGCAGCGCATGCGCGAGCACGTGGCCAACGCCCGGCGGGTGGCCGAGTGGCTCGAGGCCGACGACCGGGTGGCCTGGGTGAAGTACTCGGGCCTCCCCTCGCACCCGTCCCACGACCGCGCCCGGCGGTACCTGCCGGAGGGGCCGGGGGCGGTCTTCAGCTTCGGCGTGGTCGGCGGTCGGGACGCCGGCCGCCGGTTCATCGAGGCGGTGCAGCTGTGCAGCCACCTGGCCAACATCGGCGACGCCCGCACGCTGGTCATCCACCCGGGTTCGACCACCCACGGCCAGCTCTCGGCCGAGCAGCTCGAGACCGGCGGCGTGTCGGCGGACCTCATCCGCATCTCGGTCGGCCTGGAGGACGTCGAGGACATCCTGTGGGACCTCGACCAGGCGCTGACGGCGGCGACGAAGTGAGCGCCCCCACCGCCGGTGAGCGGCAGGCGATCCTGGACCGCACCCGCACGGTCGCCGTCGTGGGCGCCTCGGACAACCCGGCCCGGGCTTCCTACTTCGTGGCCACCTACCTGCTCTCGACCACGCCCTACGAGGTCTGGTTCGTCAACCCGCGGGTGAGCGAGATCCTGGGCCGGCCGGTGTATCCGTCGCTGGCCGAGCTGCCCGGGGTGCCGGACCTCGTCGACGTCTTCCGCAAGCCGGCCGACCTGCCCGGGGTGCTGGACGAGACGATCGCGGTGGGCGCGAAGACGTTCTGGCTGCAGTTGGGCCTCTCGGACGACGCCCTGGCCGAGCGGGGGGAGGCGGCGGGCCTGGACGTGGTGATGGACCGCTGCCTGAAGATCGAGCACGCCCGCTTCCACGGGGGCCTGCACCTGGCCGGCTTCGACACCGGCGTCATCACCTCCCGCCGCCGCCCCCTCCGCCCCTGACCCCCGGGGGGTGCCCGTCCGGTGGGGTGGCGCCGGGTCCTCCAGGGTGGTGACCCATCGCAACGGGTCACCACCCCACAGGGATCGCCGACACCCGGTCCTCAACCGGGCCCGCCCACCGTGTCCAGGGCGCGCCAGAGCCACCCGTCGTCGACCTGGGCACCGGTGCGCGGCTTCCCGACCGCTCGTGGGTGCTCGCCGAAGACCCGGAGGGCCGGGCCCGGCGTGGCCAGCTCCCGCAGCACGCGTGCCCGCACCGTGGACCACTGCCGGGTGAGCATCTCGTAGGTGACGCGGATGAACCGGATGCCGAACGAGCGCAGCAGGTCCTCCACGCGCTTCTCCTCGACGAGGTCGCGTGCTGCGGCGGGGCCTCGGTACTTCACCAGCCCGTCGAACTCCACGGCCAGGGCCGCTTCGGGGTACCAGCCGTCGACCACCTTCAGCAGCTCGCCGTCCAGCCAGATCTCGACCTGGGGCAGGAACGGAGGCAGACCGCCGGCGGCGAAGGTCAGCCGCCCGCAGGTCTCCAGCCAGCTCTCGGCCCGGCCGTCGGCCAGGTCGAGCACCCGGCGGACGGCGGGGGTGCCGGCCACCGTGGCGTGCCGCTCGAGGGTCTCCAGGAGCTCGTCCCGGGTGGTCAGCCGGCGCAGCAGTGCCGCGTCGACGGCCGCGACGGCGTCCTGCTCCCGCCAGGAGCGGGCGACGTCCACCAGGGTGCGGGCGGCGCTGGTCAGCGGGTAGGCGCCGCGGCGGGTCACCTCGTCGGCCGACAGGGCCGCGCGGTGCAGCACCCAGTCGCGGCCGCGGGCGCCCCGGCCGGTCGGCCCGGCCAGGTGCACGAGGTCGGCCGCACCGCGTCGGAGGGCCGGGCGGGGCAGCCCCCAGATCCATGCCGCGGTCGACGAGGAGAACGGCGTCCCCGCCGGGGCGACCGCCGCGCCCACGGCCAGGGCCCGTAGTCCCGGGAGGCGACGCGTGCGCTCGACCTCCGCCCAGTCGGCCGCGGAGACGTAGGCACCGGCGCGCACCCGACGCAGTTCACCCCGGCGCACGGCCGCGGCGATCTCCTGGTCGGTGACCCCGCAGGCCAGGAGCCCGGACCGGGTCAGCAGACCCAGCCGACGCCGGGCGGTCTCCCGGGTGACGAGGGGCAGCACGAGGCTCATGGGGCCACCGTGCCCGCCGCCGCGCCCCCGACGTCCTCCCCGGGCAGACCTGTGGACGGCGCCCCCCGGTGTGGACGACGAGCCACCCGCATCGCGCCGACCTGCTACTGCCGCGCGGCTCCCGGCTGGCTCCGCAGGGGGTGGCGGTGGTTCTCCGGGGGTGGTGACTGATCGCGACGGGTCACCACCCCCAGGAATCCGCGGCCACCCCCTCTGCGGGGGCCTCGGGGGCGGGGCGGGGGAGGATGGGGCGGTGCCGCACACCTCGCCCACCGACGGGTGGACCACCTGCGACCTCGGCCACCGGCACTGGGGGTTGGTCGGCGCAGCGGGGCTGCTGGTGCACCGCCCGGGCCCCGCGGGGCCGGAGGCGTTGCTGCAGCACCGGGTGGAGTGGAGCCACCACGGGGGCACCTGGGGCACCCCGGGCGGTGCGCTGCACGAGGGCGAGAGCGCGACCGAGGGTGCGCTGCGCGAGGCCGGCGAGGAACTGGGTCTGCTCCCCGGGCAGCTCACCCTCGGCGAGCTGTCGGTCGACGACCACGGCGGGTGGAGCTACTCGACGGTGCTGGCCACGCCCGTCGACGAGCTCGACCCGGCGCGCCTGGTCCTCGACCGCGAGAGCACCGAGGTGGCGTGGGTGTCGCTGGCCGACCCGGGGGTCGAGCTGCACCCGGGGCTGGCCGCCGCACTGCCCACGCTGCTCGGCCTGGTCGGCTGACCCGGGGTCCCGCGGACGAGGCGGACCCGGGCCGGCACGAAGCCGGTCCGCCGCTGGAAGTACCGGGTGCCGGCCGGCGTGAGCAGCATCGAGCCGGACACCACGAGCACCCGCACCTGGCGCTCCAGGACGTGCTCGACGACGGCCAGGTGCAGCAGGTAGCGCAGGGCCGCGCCCGCCGGGTTGCCCGGGGCGGTGACGAGCGTGGCCAACCCGGCCACCGGCCCGTCGACCACGACCTCGGCCAGGCCCACCGCCTCGCCCTGCTCGGTCCGGGCCACCAGCATGTGGGAGCGGACCTCCTCGATCCCCTGCTCGAGGACCATCGCGGCCGGGTCCTGGGCCCGCATCCGGGCGACGTCGCCCACCACGGCCCGGCGACCGGCCTCGTCGAGGACCGGGGTGCAGGTCAGCCCGGCCGCCCGGGCGCGGGTGATGTTGGTGCGCATCGCCTGGCGGGGTCGCCCGGAGAGGTACTCGGCCGTCGTGGCCGGGAGGTCGAGCACGGCCACCGGCGCCCGGGCCCACGGCGAGATCCGGGCCGACCCGCCGAACCAGCGCGCGATCTCGGTGCCGGCGGGTCCCGGCCCGACCGGGATCGTCGAGGACGGCAGGCCGCGCAGCACCGTGAGGGTGGCCCGCAACCCGGCGCGTGCCTGCGCCGAGCCGACGGCGGTGCGGACGGCGGCCCACGGGCCCGGGGCGCGGTGGACCGCGCTAGCCCAGGCGGCGGCCGCCTCGACGGCTGCGTCGGCCGGCCAGTCGGAGGTGCGCCGGGCGCCCGCTGCCTGCATCCCCATGGTGGTGACCGTCCTCTCCGGGCCCGAGCGGTCTCGTGAGCCGGGCACACCCTAGGACCCGCACCTGGGACCTGGGTCACGACACGAGGGCCGGTGCGCGTCGCTCCGGCGACGGGGCCATGATCTGCCGATGACCGACCGACGCGCCCTCGCCCGGCTGGTGCACGGGGTGCTGGCCGCCGTCGTCGTCCTGTCCGTGCTCACCGAGCTGGGGCGGGCGATCAGCGGCGCGACGGTGCTGGTCCCGGCCGACGACCCCGGCACCGGCACCCGGGTGCTGCGGCTGTTCTCCTACTTCACCATCCAGAGCAACCTGCTGGTGCTGGCCGGGGTGCTGCCGCTGGTCCGCGACCCGGCCCACGACGGCCGCGGCTGGCGGGTGGTGCGGCTGACCTCGCTGCTGGGCATCATGGTGACCGGGCTGGTGTACGCGGTCGTGCTGGGGCCCACCCTGCACCCGACCGGGCTGGGCTGGTGGACCAACGCGGGGCTGCACTACGTCGCCCCGGTGCTCGCGGTCGGGGGCTGGCTGGTGCTCGGCCCGCGCCCGCGGGTCACCGCGGCCACGGTCGGCTGGTCGATGGCCTGGCCGCTGGCCTGGATCGGCTACGCCCTGGTCCTGGGCGCGCTCACCGACTGGTACCCCTACCCCTTCATGGACGTCGTCGAGATCGGCTACCCCGCGGCGCTGCGGAACCTGGCCTTCGTGGCGGTGCTGGCCGTCGTCCTCCTGCCGGGGTTCAGGCTGGCCGACCGGAAGCTGCCACCTGCACCGTGACCAGGCGGTGGTCGCCGAGGCTCAACCGGGTGACGAGGGGATCGCTGCCGACCACCCCGCCCAGCGACAGCACGTGGTCGAACTGCACCTTGGGGTCCGGCGCCGGCCAGGTCCGCTCCGCCACCAGCCGCCGTCCACCGGTGACCAGGGCCGACAACGAGCCGCCCAGGTTGAGGTCCCCGGCGACGACGACCGGGCCGGGGAGGCTGCGGGCCCAGCGGTGCACCCGGCGCAGCTGCCGGGCGGCGGTGGGCGCGGCGAAGGACAGGTGCGTGCCGACGACGGTCAGCCCGTCGAGCTCGGCGGCGATCGCGGCCCGCGGCTCGTCGGGGAACCACCACAGCCGGCGCGACCCGGTGCGCGGGTCCGGGGCGACCAGCGGCAGCTTCAGCGGCCCGGCGGTCAGCCCGAGCACGTGCCAGCGCCGCACCGGCAACCGCAAGAGCAGCGCCACCCCGTAGTGCGGGCCGGTCAGGTCGCCGTGGTCCAGCGCCGGGGGCAGCGCCGTCCAGCTGGCGAAGGGGTCCGGCGTCCCGGCGAGGGTGGCCGCGAACCGCCACTCGGGGAACCCCAGCACCGCGGCCTGGTGCACGTGGTGGGAGCGCGGCTGGTCGACGTCGACCTCCTGCAGGGCGAGGACGTCGACGTCGAGGTCGGCCACGGCGGCGACGAGGTCGGCCCGGGAGACGGACACCCCGTCGTCCCCGCGGCCCGAGGCCAGGTTGAGCGTGCCGATGCGCATGCGCCCATGGTGCGCACACCGGATACGTTCGCCGGGTGAGTGCACTGGACGGCGTCTCGGCGACCTTCGACCCCACGGCCTGGACGGCGGTCCCCGGCTTCGAGGGGCTGACCGACCTGACCTACCACCGGGCGGTCGACGCCGGCGTGGTGCGGGTGGCCTTCGACCGGCCCGACGTGCGCAACGCCTTCCGCCCGCAGACGGTCGACCAGCTGCTGCAGGTCATGGAGCACGCCCGGCTGGACACCACGGTCGGCTGCGTGCTGCTCACCGGCAACGGCCCCAGCCCCAAGGACGGCGGCTGGGCGTTCTGCTCGGGCGGCGACCAGCGGGTGCGGGGCCGCTACGGCTACGAGGCCGGCGCCGGGGTGAGCGGGCGGCTGCACATCCTGGAGGTGCAGCGGCAGATCCGGTTCATGCCGAAGGTCGTGGTCTGCGTCGTCCCCGGGTGGGCCGCGGGCGGCGGGCACAGCCTGCACGTGGTCAGCGACCTGACCCTGGCCAGCGCCGAGCACGCCCGGTTCAAGCAGACCGACGCCGACGTCGGCAGCTTCGACGGCGGGTTCGGCTCGGCCTACCTGGCCCGGCAGGTCGGGCAGAAGTTCGCCCGCGAGATCTTCTTCCTCGGCGAGGAGTACTCGGCCGACGACGCGCACCGCATGGGCATGGTCAACGCCGTCGTGCCGCACGCCGAGCTCGAGGCCACCGCGCTGGAGTGGGGCCGCAAGGTCGTGGCCAAGAGCCCGACCGCGCAGCGGATGCTGAAGTACTCCTTCAACCTCGTGGACGACGGCCTGGTCGGCCAGCAGCTGTTCGCCGGCGAGACCACCCGGCTGGCCTACATGGCCGAGGAGGCCGTCGAGGGCCGCGACTCGTTCCTGGAGAAGCGCCCGGCCGACTTCAGCCGCTTCCCCTGGCATGTGTGACTCCAGGTGATCATCTGCCGGAGATGCTGTGACGCACGGTCACGCCATCGTGTCGGTCGTTGTGGTGGATCCACTCCACCGGGCAGGATGCGGGCGTGACGAGCACCGACCTGACCGCGCGGCAGGGGTCGAGGTCCCCCGGCCGGCCCCTCAGCGCCGAGTTGTCCGAGCAGCTGGTGGCCGTGGCGGTCGACATCCTGGCCGACGAGGGCTGGGGGCGGCTCAACAGCGACCGGGTCGCGGCCCGGGCCCGCGCGGGCAAGGCCGGCATCTACCGCCGCTGGCCCACGATGTCGGCACTGGTGCGGCACGCGGTGGGCGGTTTCGACCTGGTGCCCCGCCCGGCCGACCACGGGTCGCTGCGCGACGACCTGGTCGCCCTGCTGCAGCCCTGGACCCGCCCGCTGGACAAGCACGAGCGCGCCACCGCCAGCCTGGTCGGCGCCGCCCGGCACGACGACGACCTCCGCGCCGGCCTGCACGAGGCCGTGGTCACCCCGCTGGGTGCCGTCCTCGCCGACCTCGCGAATCGGTCGGCCGGGCGGGGGCGCCCGGTCCCCGCGCACCGGCTCGACCTGCTCTGCACCCTGGTGCAGGCGCTGTGGTGGGAGCGCTACACGGCCTTCGCCGTGCCGATGACCGACGCCGAGGTCGCCGACCTCGTCGACACCGTGCTGCTCCCGGTGGTCTCCGACTCCTGACGCTCGCGGGTCATCCGGGGCCGGGTGGTGCGGGCGGCCCGCTCGTCGGCCGGCCGCCCCTCCTCCAGCCGGAGGATCGCCCGCAGCGCCTCGGAACCGCCGGCCCGGTCGGCGGCCTGCGGGAAGCCGCCGTGCACGCACTCGATGGCCACGCGCGAGGCGGCGCGCAGCTCGGCGATCAGCTGCGGGAGCTCGCGTGCCCCGTCGGGCACGCCGGACAGCTGACGCCACTGCTCGTCGAGCACCACACGCGCACCGGCGACCAGCAGGCCGCTGGTCATGCCGGCGCCCAACCGCAGCCCGGGGACGTCGCCCAGCTCGGCGGCCCAGGTGCGGTGCAGCGCCGTGGTCAGCCGGTCCTCGGCCTCGCGGAGCAGCTCGCGCTGGTGCACCCGCAGCGCGGGGCTGGCCAGGATGGTCTCGAGGTAGGTGCGGTAGGACGGCCGGCGGAGCAGCAGCGGCACCGACGAGACGTGGTGCACCAGCCACGCGGTCGCGGTGGTCATCGCCCCGGTGCCCGGGCTCCGGTCGGTCACCGCCGTCGCGGGGCCGGCGACCCACGGCACCCGGTCGGCGAAGTAGAGGTCCTCCTTCGTCGCGAAGTGGTTGAACACCGTCTGCACGGCGACCTCCGCCGCGGCCGCGATGTCGGCCACGGTCACCTCGTCGAAGGGCCGCTCGGCGAACAGCCGCTGGGCGGCGCGGCGCACCTCGACCCTCGTCCGGGCCTTCCTCATCGCGTGGCGGGCCTGCTCGGGCATGCACCAGAGAGTAGGCACGTGCGGGCTCGAACGGGTTGACCCGGACTGCTCGCGTCAGGCGGGCGCTTCGCCCGCCCAGTCCGCGGACACCGCCTGCGCCCACGAGCGCAGCAGCACCGGGAGGTCGACGACGTCCAGATCGGCCGCCACGTCGGCGATGGTGGTGCGCCAGAGCTCGGGCCGGGAGCTCCGCACGGGGCGGCGGGCGCCCTCGCCCAGGGCGTCGCGCAGCCGGTGCAGGGCGGCGGCGTCGGGGGTGTGCTGGGCGTCGTAGGCGGTGCCGGCCAGCTCCACCAGGTTCGCCGCACGCAGGTCGCTGGGCGCCTCGTCGCGCAGCCCGCGCACGGTGACGTCGAACAGCCGGGTGCAGGCGGGGGAGGCCCCGGGGTGCCGGGCCTCCAGACCCGGCACCGCAGCCAGCACGGCACCGCACCCCGGGCACCGCGACACCAGGCTCGGCGGCTGGGGAGGGGCGGGGGACCCGTCGGTCTGGCTGGCGGGAGTCACCCGACGATCCTGCCCCACGAGGGGGCCGGCCGCCGGGAGGGGAGGGTCAGGCGACGCGTTCGGCGTACTCGCGGACGGCGATCATCGGGGGGCGCTGGTCGACGGCCACCGGGATGCTGGTGGGCACGAAGCCCTCGCCGTCGTGCGCGAACTGGGTGAGCAGGCCCCCGGGCGCGGCCCGGTGCCGGTCGCTGCTGCCGCGCTTGGCCCGGGCCAGGACCGTCGACACGATCTGGCCGGCCATCACGCCGAGGGCCTCGTCGGTCTGGTGCGAGTGCACCCGGGTGCCGAGGTCGACCTGGGCGAGCCCGGGCAGGCCGCACACCTGCAGCAGGTCGACCAGCAACCCGACCTCGACGCCGTAGCCGGAGACGAACGGGACCTGCTCCAGGGCGCTGCGGCGTCCCGCGTACTCCCCGCCCAGCGGCTGCACGAACCCGGCCAGCTCGGGCCACAGCGCGTTGATCAGCGGGCGCGCGGTCAGCTCGGTGACCCGGCCCCCGCCGGCCGCCCGCACCTGGCCGTCGACGCTCAGCGGCCGGGTGTAGCAGCCCTTGACGTAGGAGACCCGGCGGTCGGTGAGCAGCGGGGTGAGCAGGCCGGGCACGTAGTGCGAGACGTCGTTGAGCAGGTCGGAGTCCAGGAACACCACGAGGTCACCGGTGGTGGCGGCCAGCGACTTCCACAGCGCCTCGCCCTTGCCGGGCCGGCTGCCCTGGGCGGGCAGCACGTCGGCGGTGGCCACGACCTCGGCGCCGGCGGCCCGGGCGATCGCCGCGGTGTCGTCGGTGGAGTCGGAGTCCATCACCACGACCTCGTCGACCAGCGGCACGTCGACCACCCAGCGGGCCACCAGGTCGGCGACCAGGCCCCCGACGGTGGCCGCCTCGTTGCGCGCGGGCAGGACGACGCTCACCCGGTGGCCGCCACGGCGCTTGGCCGCGAGCAGACCGGGGACGTCGATCTCCGCCAGCGAGGTGGCGGACGTGGTGCGGTGCTCGAACCAGGCTCCGGCGTCGGGTCGCATGCCGCCCACTGTCAGCCACGCCTGCGCCCCGTGTCGCCCCGGCGGGACCGGGTTCACACGATCTTCACGACCGGCCCGGTGGCGGAAACACGGCGGTGATGATCAGGGGTGCCGGACGACCCGGCTGCCCCCGCAGGACCAGGCGACACGGAGCCCGGCACGGGCCCGCCGCAGCACCTCGTCGTCGGTGCGGTCGCCCCCGACCAGGCACAGCCCGGCGGCGGCCGGGCGCCCGGTGGCCCGCTCGACCACGGTCAGCAGCCGGTCGGCCACGGCGTCCAGGTCGGCGGGGGAGGCGGTGACGTGGACGACGACGTCGTCTCCGTCCCGGGTGAGCAGGTCGCGGGCACGGGTCTCCCGGCGCAGGGCCGCGCCGGCCCGGTCCGGGTCGGTGGTGGCGATCAGCAGCAGCCAGGTGGGCGCGCTGCCGTCGGGCCGGGCACGCCGCGCGGGCGCGTCGGCGGGCGCCAGGGCGGGGTGCTCGAGCAGGGTCACCCCTCGGTGATCGACACCGCGTCCGCAGAGCTTGAGCGCGCGGCCCGGGGGTCGGGGTGGCCCAGGTCGGTCAGCCAGCCGTGCAGCACGCGGTGCAGGTGCTCGGCACCCACGATCTCGCCGGGGTCGGCGAAGGACGCCGGGTAGGTGAGGAACCCGTGCTGCTGGGGTCCGCCCAGCCCGCCGTGCGACCCGACGTGCGGCTCGAAGGCCGAGGCCTCCTCGGTGGCGGGGTCGATCCGGCTGTTGACCATCACGTCGGCGCAGTGCGGGAAGGTCGACGTGCGGGCCACCAGCCGGGCCGCGTGCTCGCCGTAGGGGGCCAGCGGGTCCTCGCCGATGACGACGCCGGAGTCCAGCCGGTGCAGGCCGTCGCGGCCGAGCACGACCGGCCCGAACTCCTCGGAGTGCACCAGCAGGAACCCGACGCCGGGGTGGTCGACCAGGGCGGGCAGCAGGGCCGGCCAGCGCCGCTCGATCTCCTCGATGGGCACCCGGCCGGGCAGGTCGGTGAACGAGACCATGGCGGTGTGGCCGCTGACCACGCAGACCACGCCGGGGGCCACGCGGGCGACCTTGCCCGGGGCGCCGGCGGTGTCGCGGGGGGTGTGCTCGGCGGACCCGGCCCGCTCGACCCGGTCGCGCAGTCGGCGGGCGACCATCCCCGGCCCGCTGGCGGCCTCGGCCAGTGCGGCCCCCACCTGCCACCCCTCGGTCGCCTTCTGCCGCTGCGGGGGCCCCGCCGTCCTCACCGATGGTGCGCCGTCCTCACCACCGTTGGTGTGGTCGGGACCCCGGTGATCAGGTGACCTGATCACCGGGGGGCGGGAGCAGAGGCGGCCGACCAGCTGCTCGACGGTCTCGCCGAACCGGTTGGCGAAGTTCTCGCCCTGGGTCTGGCCGTGGTCCGAGAGGCACACCAGGTGGTAGGGCCGGGGGGCCAGCTGCGTGGCCCGCCGGAGCCGGCCGATCTGCTGGTCGATCGAGCGCAGCACCTCGAGGGTGTCGAACCGCTCGATGCCCGAGTGGTGGGCGACCTCGTCGTAGCCCAGGAAGTCGGCGTAGGCCACGGGCCGTCCGGCCAGCATGTCCTCGAGGAGGGCGGCCACGACGACGTCGCGGGCGATCACCGTCGTCCCCGGGCGGGCCAGCGGGTACAGCCCGCCGCGGTCGATCCGCGGGCGGACGTCGGCCCGCCGCTGCTTGCCGGCCGCGCTGAGCTCGCGGCCGACGTCGACCAGGGAGGCCACCAGCGTGCGCAGGGCGTTCACCGGGTTGGCGAAGTAGGCGTAGTAGCCGGCGCCCACCCGGTCGCGCCCGCGCCGGTCCCGCCGCGCCCCCTTGGGGACGACGACGGCCAGGGAGCTCATGGTCAACGAGACGTGCCGGGCGTCGCCGGTGAACAGGTTGCCGCGGCCGGCGCCGTCCCCGGAGAGCAGGCCGTGGCCGTCGCTGTGCCGGGTCTCGACGAGGGCGGCGTCCTCCGGGTGGGAGACGGCCACGACCTTGTCGCGGTCCTTCTCGTACCAGCGGAACCCGATGATGTCGTGGTTGGAGCCGTGCAGGATGCCGCAGACGCTCGCCCCGGTCTGCGAGCTCCAGTCGGTGTGCCACGAGGTCAGCTCGTGGCTGCCCTCGCGCAGCCAGGCGGCCAGCGTGGGCATCGTGCCGTCGCGGACGGCGCGCTGCGCGGTGGCGAAGCCCAGGCCGTCGATCTGCAGGAACAGCACGCCGGGGACGTCCGAGGCGGCCGCGGCGACGTCCTTGCGGCGGGCGCGGCGGAAGAACAGCTCGTCCTCGTCGACGGCCAGCAGGCTGCTGATCACCGCGGCCACCCCGGCCATGGAGACCGCGACGACGACGCTGGTCCGGAAGGAGGTGACCACGACCCCGGGGATGGCGTAGAAGATGCCCAGCACCCCGGCGCCGAGCACGAGGAAGCCGCCCAGGCCGAGGGTGAAGAACGCCAGCGGCAGCGCGACCCGCATGAGCAGCGGCCAGACCACCCCGGCGAGCACGCCGAGCAGCAGGGCGGCCACCGGCGGCTGCCACCACCCGGTCATCGCGAACCCGGTCAGCCAGCGGTCCAGCAGCAGCAGGGCCCCGGTGGCCAGCCCCCAGACCAGCACCACCCGGGCGACCAGCCGGCCGCCGGTGAGGACCCGGCCGGCCGGGCGTTCGGGGTCGCTCACGACTTCTCCTGCTTGCTCTTCCGGCGCCGGGCGGCGACCAGGTTGGACACCAGCCCGACGACCAGCACGAGGCCGGTGGCCACCAGGGTGGCGACCAGCGGGTTGTCGAAGATGCCGCCGCTGACCACGCCGAGCAGCGCGTAGGCGACCGCCCACAGCGCGGCGGCGCCGAACGAGGCGGGCAGCAGCCGCCGCCACGGGTAGGCCAGCGCGCCGGCGGCCACCAGCACCGGGATGCGGCCGGCGGGCAGCAGCCGGCCGACCACGACGATCTGCCAGCCGTGCGCCCGGAACTGGTCGCGGACCTCCTCGAGCCGCCCCGCGTGCTGGCCGCGGGAGACCCACCGCACCGCGGCCGGGCCGCCGAACCGCGCGACCGAGAACGTGACGACGTCGCCGACGAAGGCGCCGAGGGTGGCCAGCAGCAGCACGACGGCGATGTCGAGCCGGTCGGTGGTCATCGCGACGGCGGCGGCGACCGAGAGCAGCGGACCGGTGGGCACGACCGGCACGATCGAGCCCAGCAGGACGCCGCCGAACAGCACCGGGTAGCCCAGGGAGCTGCTGTCGGTCCACCCCGAGGCGAGCACGCTCATCGCGTCGTCCAGGTCGACGGCAGGTCGACGGGGTGGCCGGGCTCGGTGACCAGCACGGTGGTGGGCAGGCCGGCGGCCGCGACGTCGGCGGCGAACCGGCGCGGCGGCTCGACCAGCAGCGAGCGCATGCGCCGCGTGCGGGCGACCCCGGGCAGCGCGAGCGTGCCCCAGTGCACCGGGACGGCGTAGCGGGGGTGCAGCAACGAGCAGGCCAGCGCCGCGCCCGCGGGGTCCATGTGGCCGGGGCCCAGCGTGGTGCCCCAGCCCCAGACCGGCAGCAGCGCGACGTCCACGGGGCCGAGGTCGGTCATGCCCGGGAAGACGTCGGTGTCGCCGGCGGCGTAGACGGTGACGCCGTCGCCGTTGATCAGGTGCCCCATGGCGGCGGCGTCGGGGCCGTGGGTGGAGCGCGGGCCCCAGCGGTGGCCGCTGTGCACGGCCGGGGTGCCGGTGACGGTCAGGCCGCCGTCGGTGTGCACCTCGCCGGGGGCCAGCTCCACGACCGCGGTGAACCCCGCGGCGCGCAGCCACGACCCGGCCCCGCGGGGGACGACGACCGTGGTGCCCCGGCCGAGCAGCCGCAGCGAGGGCAGGTGCAGGTGGTCGCCGTGCAGGTGGCTGAGCAGCACGAGGTCGACGCCGGCCCAGCTCTCGGGGGCCAGCGGTGGGGCCACCCGGCGCAGCGGGCCGACCCGGCCGGTGAGCAGGGGATCGGTGAGCACCGTCCGCCCGGCGAGCTCGACCCGGGCGGTGGAGTGCCCGAGGAACGACAGGGTCACCCGGTCAGTATCCGCACGTCGGCCGCCGGGGCCCCGAGCTCCTCCCTGGCGCGCTCGACGGGGACGTGCCGCAGGTCGGCGCGGGTGCGCACCATGCGGACCCCGCAGGCCAGGACGGCGTCCAGCAGCGGACCGGGGTCGACGCCGTGGGCGACGGTGGTGAGCCCGAGCACCTCGGCGCTGGCGACGATCGCCCGCACCACGGTGGTCGTCTGCTCGGTGTCGCCGCGGCCGCCGAGGGCGGAGACGTCGATCCGCACGCTGGTGAACGGCACCCGGGCGACGTGGGCGTACAGGGTCTGGCCGAGGCCGAAGTCGTCCAGGCACAGCCGCACCCCGTGGGCGCGCAGCTCGTGCAGGGCCGGCACGAGCTCGGCGGTGCCGGTGAGGATGGCCTCCTCGGTGAGGGCCAGCGAGAGCCGGGCGGCGGGCAGGCCGGAGGCGGCGAGCGCCCCGAGGACGTCGTCGACGAGCCGGTCGGCCTGCACGTGGCCGGCCGGCAGGTCGAGGGCCAGGAGGGCCAGCTCGGGCAGGTCGGCCAGCTGGCGGGTCGCCTCGGTCAGCACCCAGCTCTGCAGGGCTGCCGCGGCGCCCTGCCGGCCGGCCGCCGCCCACAGCTCGGCCGGGGGCAGCAGTGCACCCGACGGGTGCGCCCAGAACGCCTCGACGTGCACCGCGCGCAGCGGCTGGTCCTGCTGCCCGGCGATGCTGCAGCGCAGCACCACCTGCCCGGTGGCGAGGGCGGTGGTCACGGAGCCGCCGGCGTCCCCGGTGTCGGCGTCGTCCGCCCACACCCGGACGCAGCCCTTGCCGGCCCGCTTGGCCGCCCGCAGCGCCGTGTCGGCCTGGCGGAAGGCCAGCTGGCTGCCACCGGCGTGCACCTCGGCGAGGCCGACGCTGGCGCCGATGGCGAAGGTGAAGCCGCCGGTCCGGTGCGGCAGGGCCAGGATGTCGACCACCCGCTGGGCCGCCTCGCGGGCCTCGGTGAGCGTGCCCTCGACGACCACGGCGAACTCGTCGCCACCCAGCCGGCACACGACGTCCTGGTCGCGGACGACGGTGCGCAGCCGCCGGGCGACGTCGACCAGCAGCTGGTCGCCGGCCTCGTGGCCGGCGACGTCGTTGACCGCCTTGAACCCGTCCAGGTCGACGACCAGCAGGCAGCGCTCGGCGGCGGGTCCGGCGAGCTCCTGGAACAGCAGCGCGCGGTTGGGGAGCCGGGTGAGGTGGTCGGTGTAGGCCATCCGCTCGAGCTCCCGCTCGCGGCGCAGCCGGACGGTGACGTCGCGCAGGTGCAGCACCCGCCGGCCGTGGCTGCGGCGCTCGGGCTGGGTGACCTCGAGCTCGGTGGGCCGGTCGGTGCCCGGCACCCGCAGGTGCAGGGTGGCGGCACCGCCCTCGGCGAGCCGGCGGGCGACCTCGTCGCGGTCCTCGGCGAGGAGGAGGTCGAGCAGGCCGCGATCGACGCCGTCCGGGCCGGCGGGCAGGCCGAGCAGGCCCCGGGCAGCGGGGGAGGCGAAGCGCAGCCGGAGGTCCTCGTCGAGGATCACGACGCCGTCGGTGCTGCCCTCGACGAGGTCGCGGAAGTCCTCCTCGTTGCGCACCAGGTCCTCGACCAGCCGGGTGCTGGTGCGGATCCGCAGGGTGCTGCGCACGAGGAGCAGGACGACGACGGCGGACACCGCGAAGGTCGACCAGGGGCCGATCGCCTGACCCCGGGCCAGGGCCACCAGCAGCGCCACCGGCAGGCCGAACGTGGCCGCGACGGTGATCAGCAGGCCGGCCGGGTTGACCCGGGGGCTGCGGGCGACGACGTCGTCGGGGGCCGACGGGTGCCGCGGCGACAGCAGGACGGCGACGACGCCGGCCTCGAAGCAGAGCACGCAGGCCACGTCTCCCAGGGCCTGCCAGAGCAGGACCGGCCGGTCGATGCCCACGGCGAGCATCGCCACGGCCGCGGCGATCAGCACGGTCGCGCCCACCACGGCGGTCGCGGACCCCTGCAGCTCGCGGGTCGTGGCCGTGCACAGCGCCCCCGCGAGACCGACGGCGAGGACGGCGTACCCGGTGTAGCCCACGACCAGCGCGGTCGGCGGGTGCGTCAGACCGGGGGCGCTCAGCACGAACACGTCGGCGACCACCGAGAGCGCCAGCACCACCGTGCCGGCGTCCACCAGGAGCGTGGACCAGCCCGAGGTGCGCACCTGGCCGGCCAGCAGGGCGCAGACCAGCAGCGGGATGCACAGGACGGCGACCAGCAGCAGGTCGCCGACACCGGCGACGCCGAACGAACCGGCCGCACCGCTGCCGGTGATCAGGCTGGCGAGGGAGAACAGCGCCCCGGCCCCGGCCATCAGCCGCCAGGTCAGCGCCGTCCGGCCCGTCATGCCCCGGGTGGCCCGGAACCCGCGGACGGCGCCGACCCCGGCGAGCACCCCCAGCAGCAGGTTGTCGGGCTGGAACCCGGTGCCCGACGGCGGGGTGAGCGCCAGGGCCGGAACGAGGGCGAGCAGACCGACCAGCACGCTGAGCGCGCTGGTGCGGACGGCGCCCCTCACAGCGCGACCTCCCGGACGTCGTCGGCGGCCCCGGCGAGGAGGGCGACCGGGATGGTGTCCAGGGTCGCCTCCAGCCGCTCGAGCTCGGTGGGCCGGGCGAGGAGGAAGCCTTGCACGAACCGGTGCCCCATGTCGCGCAGCAGCTGGAGCTCGCGCGCGGTCTCCACGCCCTCGACGACGACGTCCATGTCCAGGCTGGTGCCCAGGTGCAGGACCGAGCGGCACAGCGCCTGGTGGCGGGGACCGGACTCGACCGACGCCAGGAACTGGCGGTCCATCTTGAGGACGTCGATGGGCAGGCCCACCAGGTAGGCCAGCGAGGACCACCCGGTGCCGAAGTCGTCGACCGCGATGCGGACGCCGAGCCGGCGCAGCGCCTCGAGGTCGTCGGTCACGTGCGCCTCGTCCAGCAGCACCGACTCGGTGAGCTCCAGGACCAGCCGGTCGCCGGGCAGACCGCTGGCGGCGAGGGCGTCGCGGACGTCGGCGAGCAGCTGGCCGCTGCGCACGTGCCGGGCAGCCACGTTGACCGCCACGGACAGGTCGGGCCGGTCCAGCGCGGCGATCGCCGCGGTGGCGGTGTGCAGGATCCAGCGGCCCAGGGTGGTGACCAGGGTCGATTCCTCGGCCAGCGGGATGAACTCGGCCGGGGAGATGGCGCCCCACACGGGGTGCTGCCAGCGCAGCAGCGCCTCGACCGACCCGGCGCGCTGCAGGGCGAGGTCGACGACCGGTTGGTAGACCAGCCGCAGCTCACCCCGGTCCAGGGCGCGGGACAGGTCGGCGCGCAGCGCCTCCTGCCGGTTGGCGGCGATGAGGGCGGCCACCGAGTGCCGGCGGACCCGACCGGGGCCGGCCGTGCGGGCGCTGGCCATGGCCATCGCCGCGCGGCGGAGCACCTGGACCGGCTCGTGGTCCTCGGCCTCGACGGCGGTGGCGCCGGCGGACGCCGACAGCCGCAGACCCAGGACCGGGACGTCGGCGCCGACGGTGGACACCAGCCGGTGGGCCAGCGTCTCGGCGTCGCTGATCGTGCCCTCCAGCAGCACGGCGAACTCCTGCGGCCCGGTGCGGAACAGCCGGTCGCCGGTGCGCAGCACGCGGGAGAAGCGCCCGGCGACCTCGGCCACGACGTCCGCCGGCGCTGCGGTGCCGCGGTGGGCGTCGGCCAGCCCGGTGACCCAGACCTTGACCACAGCGGAGCGGGCGCCGGCCGCGACGACCCCGGCGAGGTCGGCGACCAGGGCGCTGCGGTCGGGCAGTCCGGTGTCGGGGTCGGTTCCCCCGACGGCGGCGCGGAGACCGGCGTCGGCCTGCGCCGGCGGGTCGGTGCGGGTGATGTCGCGGCAGTAGAGCACCAGGGCCCCGACGTCGGGGTCCTGGCGCAGGTCGCGGACGACGCCCTGCACGAGCCGCCACGTGCCGTCCTCCCGGCGCACCCGGGCGGTGGTCGTGCGGTCGCCGCGGTCGGTCTGCGGGGTGAGCAGGGCGGCGGTGAGCGCGGCCCGGTCGTCGGGGTGGACGGCGACCCGGACGTCCCGGCCGGTCAGCCGCCCGGGCTCGCGGCCCAGGATGTCGCCCATGCCCGGGGAGGTCCAGGTGATGGTGAGCTGGCCGTCCAGGATGACCACCGGGTCGACGGCGGAGCGGACGACCGCGCGGAAGTAGGCCTCGCTGCGCTGCAGCCGGCGGGTGAGGTCACGCCCGTCGCGCCAGGAGACGGTCTGCAGGACGACGAGGAGCACCAGGCCCAGACCGGCCAGCGCGGTCTGGGTCAGACCGAGCCGGTCGTGGACCAGGACGCCGAGCAGGAGCAGCAACCCGCCGCCCAGGGCGGTGAGGTGGGGGAGCAGGGCGGCCACCAGCGAGGGCGGGGTGTCCGCCGGCGACGCGGTGGGCGGTGCGGTGTCCAGCAGGGCCGCCGACAGCAGCAGGCTCAGCCCGACGGTGGCGCAGACCGCGGTCATCACCAGCGGGGGTGTGGTGCCGTGGGCCTCGTCGGAGAAGGCCATCAGCACCAGGGCCAGGTTGATCGCGACCTGGCCGAACAGGGCCAGCACGGCGACCCGGCGCAGCTCGCCGGCGGTGCTGGACACGACCAGCAGCCCCATCGCGATCAGCAGGGCGAGGGTGATCCCGGTGGTCACCAGGGTCGCGTCGAAGGCGGTGTCCAGGGTCAGCTCGCGCCCGCTGACCAGCTCGAAGGCCGCCAGCGCGCAGAGCAGGCAGGAGACCAGGAACAGCAGGAGCGAGCTGACCAGCTGGCCCCGCAGCTGCCGCCAGGTGCCGACGGGGATGAGCCTGAGCAGCGGCAGCACCGTGAGCAGCAGACCCGGCAGCGCGCCCATGGTCATGGGGACGACGGAGCCGGGCACGTGCAGGGCCAGTGCGGCCCCCGCGCCGGCGACGACCAACCCGACGACGTACCAGCCCCACACGGCGGGGTGGCTGCTGCGCCGGGCCGCCGGGAGGGCCCAGGCCGCTGCGCCGAGGAAGGCCACGACCGCGCAGGCCGCCACCCCGATGTCGCTCGCGGGGGCCGGCCAGGTCGCCGAGACGGCGATGCCCAGGCACAGCAGCACCGCCCCGACGGCGACGCGACGGGGCGTCGCGCGCATCGGGGGGGCGCCGGGGACCTCGGGGTTCACACGGTGCTGGTCGGTCGCCGCGGCGCCGGTGTTGAGGGCGCCGGTCGGAACTCACCCCATGGAGGAGATCGGGTCCCGGCGTTTCGCGGGCAGGGGGGTGGGGAACCGTGCGTTCACCAGTACGTTGCCTGCACTGTCCCAGCAGTTCCCGGCGAGGTCCCGATGATGTGGCTCTGGCTCCCCTTCGTGTGGTTGGCCCTCGCGTGCGTGGCGGGGCTGTGGATCGGCGGCGCGCTGCGCACGGCCGAGCGGAACGACCGCGTACGGGTCGAGGTGGACACCGCGCTGCAGCGCGAGCTCGCCGACCGCTGACGGCGCGGTTCCCGCAGGCGTTCCCGGGCCCGTGCCCGGGCGGTCGTCAGGGGGTGACGGCGTCCTGCGCGGCGAGCCCGGGGTTGGCGGCCTCGGCCGGCGGCTCCTCGACCACGGGCTCGGGGGCCGGTGAGCTGCTGACCGGGGCGGGGCTGTCGCTGGTCGGCTTGCTGCTGGTGGGCTTGCTGCTGGTGGAGGCCGCGGCGACGTTGCCCCCGCCGCCGACGGGGACGACCGCGGTGCCGGCGGAGGAGGCCGCGGCGGGGGTGCCCCCCGTGACGGCGGTGCCGGGCACCACCACCTGGCCCTGGACCACCTCGGCGGCGGGATCGCCGGGGTCGACCGCACCGGCGACCGCGGGGTCGTCCTGGTGGCCGCTGCCGGCCGAGGTGGCGTGGGCGCCGGGCGCGGCGGGGTCGGCGGCGGGCTGACCGGCGTCGCCGGCGGCGGGTGCGCTGCCGGTGCCGCTCTCGTCGTGGGTCTCGCCGGCCTCGACGACCGGGGTGTCGTCACCGGTCACGGCCTCGTGCACCAGGACGGCGGCCGGGACGGCGAGGAAGCTGGCGATCCAGATGGCCAGCGCGATGGGCACCCAGTGCCGGCGACGCCCGGGCGCCCGCCGGGAGCCGGTGGCCGGGCCGCGCGAGCCGGTGGCCGGGCCGCGGGAGCCGGTCGCGGGACCCCGGGAGCCGGTGGCGGGGCCGGTGCGCGGCGTGCGCGGGACGGGCAGCACGGGGGCGTCGACCAGGGGCCGCTCGACCGTCTCGTGCTCGGCGTGCCGGCCGCCCACGGCCTCGTGCCGATGTCCGCCCACTGTCGTCCCCCGTGAATTGCATGCGTGTCATTCGCTGCTGACGGAGATGGAACGTAGTGACCGCAGTGCGTGACGGACCAGTCCAAATCGGCGTGTCCACTCCGACACGCCGTAAATGATTGCGCTCACATGGGTTGTGGAACAACTACGGACAGCGAAGGCGGCACGAGGGCGACCGTCAGCGGGCCGGGCCCGTCCGGGGCGTGCAGCAGCAGCTGACCGTGGTGGCGGTGGGGTCCGCAGCGATCCGGTCGGCCGCGGCACGGCCGGTGTGCAGCCGCCGGCGGTCGCGCAGCAGCTGCCGACGGTCCACCAGGAGGGCGGCCTGGGCCAGCCCGAGCAGCGCGGCGACCAGCCAGCCCGCGGCCTCCGGGTTCACCCGGTCACCGCCGGCGCGTGGGGGTGGGGCATGCGGCACTCCGGGGACGGCGGCGGTGGACCCGCTCAGCCTCCGGGGCGCGACTGCTCCGTCTCCAGACCTGCGCCGCCCACGTCACCCGCTCTGGTGACGGGCGGTCTCGCTCAGCCGGTGGTGGTGGTGCTCCCGCCCGCCTCGGTGCCGGTGGACTCGGTGGTCGTCGTCGGCGCGGTCGTGGGCACCGTGGTCGAGGCGGTGAGGGTGGCCGGGGTGGTGGCCGTGCTGCCGCCGCCGGTGCCGGTGTTCCCGCTGCTGCCGGTGCCGCTCCCCGTGCCGGTGCCGGAGCCGCTGCCGGACACCGCCGGGGCGCTGGAGCTCGTGCGGGCCGCCGGCGGGGCGGCCACCTGGGGCTGGACGGCGGCCGTGCTGCGTGCGGTGCTCGCCGTGGGCTGGCCGGCGTCCTCGGTGTCGACGACCACCGGTCCGGAGAGGTCGATCGTGCCCATGCCCGAGGTGGGCTGCGCCGGGGTGGTCGCGGCCGGGGTGGCGGACCCGGTGCTGCTGGTGCCGGTGCGGGCCGCCTCGTCGGTGCTGGTGGAGCTGGCATCGGCCCCGAAACCGCTGGTCAGCAGCACGGCGCCGACGATGGCGACCACGCCCACGCCGACCCCCGCGGGGATCCAGCGGCGGCCGGAGGAGCGGGTCACGACGGTGCGGTGGGTCAGCGGGGTGCCGGTCCCGGTGGCGTCCTCGTGGTCGTCGTCGGCCTGGACGGCGAGGTGCCGGCCGGTGTCGGGGACCGGTGCGTAGCGGGTGCTGTCGTACTCCCACCCGTCGTCCACGGACGCGTGCCGGCCGGTCTCGACCAGGTCGTCGTGCCGGGCGAACTCGGCGGAGACGTCGAGCACCGGCTCGACGGTCTCGGCGACGACCGTCTCCGCCGGGGTGGGGACGGCGACCGGCGCGGAGGCGACCACCGCGGCGGGCGACGCAACGGTGGTCGGGGGCAGGGCGACCGCGGGGGTCTCGGCGGTGACCGGGACGGCGATGGTGACCGCGCGTCGGGCCGCGGCGGCCTTGGCGGCGGCGTCGAGCGCCTCGAGCAGGGCCTGGTCGAGCACCGGCTGCCGGCCGGACTCGCGGATCAGGTCGCGGGCGGCCTTGGCGGCGGTGCCGTCGTCCAGCGGGTCCAGGACCGTCAGGCCGGTGTGCACCGCGGAGTCGTTCATCGGGTCCAGCGGGTCGAACCAGCTCGTGTGGTCCAGCGCGGGCGGCGCCGGGGGTGTCAGCGTGGCCGTCCCGGACTGCCGGCCCGGAGGCGGCACCGGTGGCAACGCGCGGCGAGGCGTGATCGAGTGATCGTCCACCGTGGTCCCTTCCCCGTGCGGGTGCCTCCGACGACACCCAGTCGGCGGAGATGGTGACACTCCGGAGGCGACTGGGAACAGTCCGTCCGGGCGTGTCGCGCCGACACGCGGCAGGAGGGGCGCGTGGTGACTCGTGGGGCGACGAGGGACCGGTGCCCCGACCCCCGACGGACGCGGATCGGACGTACCGTGCGGCGATGCGGACCTGGGTGTGTGCCGGTGTCGTCGCCCTGGTGCTCACGGTCTTCGCGGTGCAGCTGGTGACTGGGCCCTACGAGACGGACGGTCCCGTCGTCCTCCCGGTGACCTACAGCCACGGTCTGCACGCCGGCGACGTCCCGGTGCTGGTCGGGTGGGTGCTGGCGATGGTGGCCCTGGTCCTGCTGGCCCGCCGTCCCGCCCGCTGATCCGCCGGGCCGGGAGGGCGCCGGGCGTGCAGCGGTGGCACCATCGGCCGGGTGAAGACCTGGCTCGACTCCTGGCCGGTGTTCCGGCAGCTCACCGGCAGCGATCCGCTCGGCCGGGGGCAGGCTGCCCGGAGCAGGAAGACGGAGCAGGTGACCAGCCGCACGGCGACCGCCGACCGCGTGGTCAAGTCCATCTGCCCGTACTGCGCGGTGGGCTGCGGGCAGCGGGTGTTCGTCAAGGACGAGCAGATCGTGCAGATCGAGGGCGACCCGGACTCGCCGATCAGCCGCGGCCGGCTGTGCCCGAAGGGCAGCGCGAGCAAGTCGCTGGTCACCTCGCCGAGCCGGGTGACGACGGTGAAGTACCGCCGTCCGCACGGCACCGAGTGGGAGGACCTCGCCCTCGACGAGGCGATGGAGATGATCGCCGACCGGGTCATGGCCGCCCGCGAGAAGGGCTGGCAGGAGTTCGACGGCGACCAGCGCGTCAACCGCACGATGGGGATCGCCAGCCTCGGCGGCGCGACGCTGGACAACGAAGAGAACTACCTGATGAAGAAGCTGTACAGCGCCATGGGCGCGATCCAGATCGAGAACCAGGCGCGCATATAGCACTCCGCCACGGTGCCCGGTCTGGGTGCCACGTACGGCCGCGGCGGGGCCACCGGGTTCCAGCAGGACCTGGTCAACGCCGACTGCATCGTCATCGAGGGCTCGAACATGGCCGAGTGCCATCCGGTCGGGTTCCAGTGGGTGATGGAGGCGAAGGCGCGCGGGGCGAAGGTCATCCACATCGACCCGCGCTTCACGCGCACCTCGGCGGTGGCCGACACCCACGTGCCGCTGCGCGCGGGCACCGACATCGCGTTCCTCGGCGGGCTGATCAGCTACGTCCTGGACAACGAGCTCGACTTCCGCGACTACGTGCTGGCCTACACCAACGCGTCGTCCCTGGTCGGCGAGGACTTCGTCGACACCGAGGACCTGGACGGCCTGTTCTCCGGCTGGGACGCCGACTCCAAGAGCTACGACGACGCGTCGTGGCAGTTCGAGGGGGCGTTCGAACCCAGCGCGACGGGTGAGGCCGACGTCGAGCACCCCGAGCGCATCGGCCAGCCGGCCACCGACCCGACGCTGCAGCACCCGCGCAGCGTCTACCAGGTGATGAAGCGGCACTTCGCCCGCTACACCCCGCAGATGGTCGCCGACATCTGCGGCATCGAGCCCGAGGTGTTCCTCGACGTCGCCCGCGCGGTGACCGCCAACAGCAACCGCGAGCGGACGACGGCCTGGGTCTACTCGGTCGGCTGGACCCACCACACGGTCGGCGTCCAGTACATCCGCACGGCCGGCATCCTCCAGGCGCTGCTGGGCAACATGGGCCGGCCCGGCGGCGGCATCCTCGCCCTGCGCGGGCACGCCTCCATCCAGGGCTCCACCGACATCCCGACGCTGTACAACCTGCTGCCGGGCTACCTGCCGATGCCGCACGCCGGCCAGCACACCTCGCTGGACGAGTTCTGCGAGGTCGGCGACCAGATGGTCGGTTTCTGGGGCGGCACCCGCGCCTACATGGTCAGCCTGCTCAAGGCCTGGTTCGGCGACGCCGCGACGGCGGAGAACGACTTCTGCTTCGACCTCCTGCCCAAGATCAACGGTGACCACGGCTCCTACCGCCAGGTCGCCGACATGATCCAGGGCAAGATCCCGGGCTACTTCCTGGTCGGCGAGAACCCGGCGGTCGGGCACGCCAACGGCAAGATGCAGCGCCTGGGTCTGGCCAACCTGGACTGGCTCGTCGTCCGCGACCTGCAGATGATCGAGTCGGCCACCTTCTGGAAGACCGCGCCCGAGATCGAGACCGGCGAGCTGGTCACCGAGGACATCGGCACCGAGGTCTTCTTCATGCCGGCGGCCACGCACACGGAGAAGGAAGGCACCTTCACCAACACCCAGCGCGTGCTGCAGTGGCACCGCCAGGCGATCGAGCCGCCGGACGACGCCCGCAGCGACCTGTGGTTCTACTTCCACCTGGGCCGGATCCTGCGCGACCGGCTGCGTGACTCCACCGACCCGCGTGATGCCGGCCTGCAGGCGCTGACCTGGGACTACCCCACCCACGGGCCCCTGGTCGAGCCGTCGGCCGAGGCGGTGCTGCGCGAGATCAACGGCGTCGGCCCCGACGGCAAGGCCCTGAGCAGCTACACCGAGCTCAAGGACGACGGGACGACGACCGCCGGCTGCTGGATCTACACCGGCGTCTACGCCGACGAGGTCAACCAGTCAGACCGCCGCAAGTCCGGGCGCGAGCAGAACTGGGTGGCCCCGGAGTGGGGCTGGGCGTGGCCGGCGAACCGCCGCACGCTCTACAACCGCGCGTCCGCGGATCCCGAGGGCAAGCCGTGGAGCGAGCGCAAGGCCTACGTCTGGTGGGACGAGGACGCGCAGAGGTGGACGGGTCACGACGTCCCGGACTTCGAGGCGACCAAGCCGCCGTCCTACCGTCCCGAGCCCGGCGCGAAGGGTCCCGACGGCATCAGCGGTGCCGACGCGTTCATCATGCAGAACGACGGCAAGGCCTGGCTGTTCGCGCCGTCCGGCCTGGCCGACGGTCCGCTGCCGACGCACTACGAGCCCGACGAGTCCCCGGTGCCCAACCTGCTCTACCGGCAGCAGGCCAACCCCGGGCGCGAGGTCATCGAGGCGGCCTGGAACCGGAGCAACCCGCCGACCAGCGACGTCTACCCGTACGCGTTCACCACGTACCGGCTGACCGAGCACCACACGGCCGGCGGCATGAGCCGCACGCTGCCCTACCTGGCCGAGCTGCAGCCCGAGTTCTTCGTCGAGGTCAGCCCCCAGCTGGCCGAGGAGCGCGGGCTGGAGAACGGCGGCTGGGCCACGCTGGTCAGCGCCCGCACGGCGATCGAGGCCAAGGTGCTGGTCACCGAACGCATGCGTCCCCTCAAGGTCGGCGGCGGCAAGGTCGTGCACCAGATCGGCGTCCCGTACCACTGGGGCGAGCAGGGCATCTCCACCGGCGACAGCGGCAACGACCTGTTCGGCGTGGTGATGGACCCCAACGTGCACATCCAGGAGTCCAAGGTCGCCACCTGCGACATCCAGCCCGGCCGCCGCGCGCGGGGTCCGGCGCTGGTCGACTTCGTGGAGTCCTACCGGCAGCGCGCCGGGGTACCCAGCGGACGGGTGCCGGTCGGCGGGCGCTCGCCGGTCGAGGAGACGAACATGACCGGTGAGGACTCCGGCGCCGACACCACCCAGAGCGCACCGGACCACACCGCGGAGGGCACCTCGTGATCAGCTCCGCCAGCCCGGCCTTCACCGGCAACGACCCCGAGAACCGGCTGTTCGGGCCGCTGCCCGACGTCACCGGCGAGGCCGGCTACGAGCCCGACCACCCGGCACGGGTCGGGTTCTTCACCGACACCAGCGTCTGCATCGGGTGCAAGGCCTGCGAGGTGGCCTGCAAGGAGTGGAACACGCTCCCGATGGACGACGCCGACGGCACCGTCGACGCCCTCGGCCTGTCCGGGATGAGCTACGACAACACCGGCATGCTCGGGGCGAACTCGTGGCGGCACGTGGCCTTCGTCGAGCAGTCCCGGCCGGTCGACCTGCCGCTGCCCTCGATCGGCGCACCGGCCGCGCCGGGCCAGGGCGTCGGTTCCGGCGGCGGCTGCGGGGGTTCGTGCGGGTCCGGTGAGTCGCCGTCGCACGCGAACGCCGACGGCGTCACGATCGACCAGGCCAGCGTGCTGAACGCGCAGGCGTTGTCGAGCTTCGACCCGCAGACGGCGCAGTCGGGCGACCGCGAGATCCGCTGGCTGATGTCGTCGGACGTCTGCAAGCACTGCACGCACGCCGGCTGCCTCGACGTCTGCCCGACCGGTGCGCTGTTCCGCACCGAGTTCGGCACCGTCGTGGTGCAGGACGACATCTGCAACGGCTGCGGCTACTGCGTGCCGGCCTGTCCGTACGGCGTGATCGACCAGCGCAAGGACGACGGCAAGGTCTTCAAGTGCACGATGTGCTACGACCGCCTCACCGACGGTCTGCAGCCCGCCTGCGCCACCGCGTGCCCCACCCAGTCGATCCAGTTCGGTGACCTCGACGAGCTGCAGGCCCGCGCCGACGCGCGCCTCGCGACGCTGACCGAGCAGGGCGTGACCACGGCACGGCTCTACGGCCGGGACGAGGACGACGGCGTCGGCGGCGCGGGGGCGTTCTTCCTGCTGCTCGACGAGCCCGAGGTCTACGGCCTGCCGCCGGACCCGGTGGTCACCACCCGCGACCTGCCCTCGATGTGGCGGCACGCGGCGGGCGCAGCCGCGATGCTGGTGGGCGTGGCGCTGAGCGGCTTCCTGGGACGGCGACGGTGAGCGGCCGGCACGCATCCGAGGTCCCCGCGGACGAGACGCCCGAGATGGGCCGCACCGGGGTGCCGGCCGAGGCCGTCGACGCCCCGCTGGACCACCGGCCCGGCACCTCGGGCATCGCAACCCCGGGCGGTGGTTGGCGGAGGGCGCAGGGTCCGTCGGCGCAGAAGCGCGAGAAGCGCAAGCGTCGCCGGGGTGGTGCGCGCGACGGCGACCCGACCGTGGGTGACGCGGAGTTCCAGAGCTACTACGGCCGGCAGATCGTGAAGTCTGCCGTCTGGAAGACCCCCGACGTCCCGCTGTACCTGTTCCTCGGCGGCGCCGCGGGCTCCTCGGCCGTGCTGGGTGCGGGTGCGGAGTTCACCGGCCGTCCTGCGCTCGCCCGCGCCGCGCACCTGATCGCCGGTGGCGGGGCGATCGCCAGCGTCGGGTTCCTCATCCACGACCTGGGCCGGCCCGAGCGGTTCCTGCACATGCTGCGGGTGTTCAAGCCGACCTCGCCGCTGAGCGTGGGCTCCTACATCCTGTCGCCGTTCAGCACCGCAGCCGGCGGTGCGGCGGCGTTGTCGCTGCTGGGCCAGGTGCCGGCGGTCCGGCGAGGGCGTGGCTGGCTGCCGAAGCTGGTGCGCTCCACGGGCCTGCGCCGCACGGCGAGCGTCGGCGCGGCCGCGTTCGGCGGACCGATGGCGGCGTACACCGCGGTGCTGCTGGCCAACACCGCCACACCTTCGTGGCACGAGCCGGGCAATCAGCTGCCGTTCGTGTTCACCGGGTCGGCGCTGGCTGCCGGGGGTGGGCTCTGCATGGTCTTCACCCCGGTCGACCAGGCGTCGCCGGCGCGGAAGGCCGCCGTGGTGGGTGCCGCGGTCGAGCTGGCCGCGATGCACAAGGTGGAGCACGACCACGGCGTCGTCAGCGAGCCCTTCCACATCGGCCGGGCCGGCACGCTGCTGCGCATCGCCAAGGCCTGCACCTCGGCGGGGGCGGTCGGCGCAACGGTGCTCGGCGGCAAGCGCTGGGGAGCCGTGGGTTCCGGGGTGCTGCTGGCAGTCGGTTCGCTGCTCACGCGCTTCGGTGTCTTCGACGCCGGGATGGCGTCGTCCAAGGACCCCAAGTACGTGGTCATCCCCCAGCGCGCCCGCATGGCCGCCCGCGAAGCCGCCGCCACGACCGCGAGTGGCGCCTGAGGGTTCGGGATGGGCTGGATCTCAGCCCCGAGACGCCACTCGGTGCGCGCGGCCGCGGGTGGGCGCGGTGAGTGGCGTCTGAGGGTTCGGGATGGGCTGGATCTGAGCCCTGAGACGCCATTCGGTGTGTGCGGCCCGGGCTGGGCTCTGCGAGTGGCGTCTGGGGGTTCGGGATGGGCTGGATCTCAGCCCTGAGACGCCAGTCGGTGGGCGAGGCAGGCCTCGTAGGCGCGGGTGATCGCGGCGACCAGTGCGGGGATGTCCCGCATGTCCGCTCTGGTGACGTAGAAGACCCGCCAGCCCAGCTCCTGCAGCTCGTTGAGCCGGGCCCGGTCCTCGGGCAGGCGGGTGGCGTGGTGCTCCCCGTCGTACTCCACCGCGAACCGGATGTCTGGCCATGCAAAATCGAGCCGCCGCTTCCGGCCGCCCCTCGTCCGGATCCTGTGCTGGGCCTCCGGCTTGGGCAGCTCAGAGGCGTGCAGCGGCAGTCGGAGCCGGGTCTCCTGCGGTGACTCGGCGAGGAAGTCCGCGTCGGCCAGGGCGGCGAGCAGCTGCTGCCGTCCCCTTCCACGGAAGGCTCCGGCGAAGAGCTCCAGCGCCGCCGGACCGGCCACCCGGTGGTGCGCGACCTGGTCCAGCACCACGACGGCCTCCATGTGCGGACGGCGCTCGGCCGCCACCTCGACCGCAGCGGCCGCGGGGTGCAGCCGCAAGAACCCACGCAGGTCCGCGAACACCTGCCCGTCGGGCAACGCACGCCGTCGGACGCGGAGCCCGGGGACCGCGACCCCGCGGTGCCCGGGCGGCACGGTCACCTCGACGCGGTCGCCGGGTAGCGCGCACGGCACCCCGGCGACCTCGAGCGCGCTCACCCCGCTGACCACCGCGCCCGGCAGCAGCACGGTGGCCGCTGCGGCCAGCACCGCGTGCGTGACCTGGACCCCGGCCGCGACGTAGACATCGGGGTAGAGCCGCTTGAACCGACGCGAGCGCAGGACGCCCCGGGTGAGCAGTCCCTCCTGCACCGCGGTCGACCCGCGGAACGGGTGCAGCCCGAGCTGCGCGGTGAGCACGTCGAGCAGGATGCCGCGCCGGGACGGCCGACGACCGAGTTGTCCACAGGCCTGGTCGGGGCGATTGCGACCCCCGTTCCGCGGGTGGCAGCGTGCCGGTACGACGGCGAGGGAACTGCCCGCCGCGTGTCCGAGCCAGCCGCGAGCGGGGGAGCCATGGCGTACGAGTCGGTCCACATCGATCCGGAGGCGGCCGACGCCGCGCTGCGGAACTGGCAGGCCTCGGTCGAGGCGTTGCGGCAGACGGTGACGCAGCGCTCGACCGCGATCGAGGCGGCGGAGGCCGCGCAACCCTGGGGTGGCGACGCCGACGGTCGGCGCTTCGGCGGGGTCTACGCGGAGGGCGCGACGCCGTCCCGCAGCGCTGCGCACTCGGTGGCGAGCCGGTTCGAGAACCTCGGCACGACCGTCCGGACCGCCGTGCAGGCGTCGCTGGCCTCCGACGAGGTGCAGGCCGCTGCCCTCGCCCCGGCGCAGCAGGCCCTCCACCCCCGCTGACCGGTCGGCCGGCCTGATCAGGGGGTGAGCGGGGGGCGGTGCTGGCGCCGGGCGGCGTCCCACTCGGCCCGACGCCGGGCGCGGTCAGCGTCGCGCCGCTCAGCCGGTGTGGGCGAGGGGGCGGGGTGTGGCGGACGCGCCCCCAGGTCAGGGGCGGGTGCCAGCAGTCCAGGATCGAGCCCTCCGGGACGTAGTTGCTGCACGCGCGGTCCGTTGCCGGACCGGTCCCACCGACGTGGCGCGCGGTGCGCCCCGGACGTGGGGGGACTCACGGGCCCGCGGCCGGGCAGCTGCGCCCGGCCGGCCGGGCCACCGCCCGGTGAGTCGGTCGCGACGGTGCGCGTCGTCCGCCCCCCGAGCTGGGGGGAGGTGCTCGCCGGACGCCGGGGCGCAGGCGGTGGCGGGGTGCCCGGTCCGCCCGTCCGGCCGGGTAGGCGGGGGACCGGCGTCGATGCCGCCCCGCGCGGGTTGCCGGGCCCTCGTGCCGCACCCGGTGGCGGTGTCGCCCCGCGTGGGCCGCTGGGCTCTCGTGCCGCACCCGGCGATCCCGGAAGTGCCGGGGAGCGCGGGGCACCCGGAGCTGCCTCGGCACCGTGACCACCGGAAACCCCGTGACCACCGAGAACCCCTGGAGCACCGGGAATGCCGCGAGCTCCGGGAACCCGGGGGAGGCCGGGCGGAGGCTGGGCGCCGGGCGCCCGGACGACGCCCGGGACTCCCGGTGCGCTGGGGAGCCACGCCGCAGCCGGAGCCGCACCAGCCGCGGCCAGGACCGGCGCACCACCGACCGGGCCGGCCTGCCGCCCCGGCAGCGCCGCGAGACCGACCGGGAGGGCGCCGGGTGCCGATGCACCACGGCCGCCCGGACGCCCGGGCTGCTGGCTGATGCCGACGACGCCCCGCGCGTCGGACACGGTGGCCAGGACGGCAGCCGGGGACCGGAATTGGGGGACCGGCGCGACGGCCGGGGTCGGGAACAGCGGGACCGGAGCAGCGGCCGGGGTCGGGAACGGCAGGAGCGCCGCGGCGGCCGCCTGGGCCGGCGCGGGCACGGCGGGCACGGCCGGTGCCGATCGGGTCGTCGGCGCTGCGGGGACGGCGGGGACCGGGGGAGCGGTGGCGCCGTCCGGCAGCCAGCTCCCGTTCGTCAGCGCGACGAGCGCGGCGTCGGACGGGACGGCGGCGTTCGTCGGGCCGGCGTAGACCGGGCCGGTGACCGTGAACGACAGCGCCGCCTCGGAGAACCGGTTGGCGAGCGGGTTGACCACCTCGTCGAGCACCTGCTGGGTGTAGGTGCGGACGTTGACCTCGACGGCGGGTGCGCCGGCGACCTGGGACCGCCACTCCTGGCGCTGCTCGGCGGTGAGGTCGGGCGGCGGGGTGAGCAGCTCCCCGGTCGCGTGGTGGAACTCGGCCCACAGCTGCTGGAGGCGGGACTTGCCGGAGCGCAGCGCGGTGGCGAGGTCGGACACCTCGTGGGCCCGGTCGACCGCGACGTAGCCCCACGCGTCGAACGACGTGGCCGCGGCGGTGACCCGGTCGACCAAGGCGGTGGCGGCGTCGGACTGCCAGGCGTCGGCGAGCGCGGTCGAGCCGGACCGGAGGGCGGACGCGCCCCCGAAGAACCGCTGGCCGAGGGCCTGCCAACCGGCGGCGGCCTGGTCGAGGGCGGCGTCGTCCTCGAGCATGAGCCGCTGGTAGATGTCGCGGATGTCGAGCAACCGGAAGTCGCCGCCGGGGTCGGCGTCGTACTCGACCGGGGCCACCGGGTAGCCCCCGGTCTGGTCGGTGCGGACGGGCGGCACGCTCAGCCACCGCCGCCGGCGTAGGGGTAGGTGACCACCGGGGACGACGTCGCCTCGGTGTAGTCGGTGGGGGCGACGTGGGGGACGTCGTCGGGATCGGCCTGCACCACCTCGCTGTTCCCGTGCTCGTCGACGTCGACCACGTAGCGGATGCCATCGCGCCGGGTGAGCCGCTCGGCGTCGGCCACGGCCTCGTCGAACTCCGCGCGGGGGTCGTAGTAGTCCTCGGCGGAGCCGCCGTGCCCGCCGGCGGAGACGAAGGCGTCGTGGGAGTCCACCTCGTCGACGTACCGCCCGATCCGGGTGTTCGCCGGTTCCTGGGGGTCCCCGGGCCCGTGGTCGACGGTGCTCCCGCCCGTCGCACGTGGGCCGACCTGCGCGGTGACCGACGGTGCCGCGCCGTCCAGCAGACCGGTGAGCACGGCCACGGCGCCGTCGGCGGCCTGGCGCACGGCGGCCTCCGCGTTGCGGGAGGCGATGCTCGGCTGCCCCGGCGGTGGGGTGAACGCGGCGGTGACGGCGGCCATCTGGTCGGCCTGCTCGGCGTCGCCGGCGCGGTAGGTCTCGGCCACCTGGCCGGCGACGTAGGCGAGGGCGAGCAGGCCGTCGCACGTGTCGCGCAGGAACTGCCCGGCGGCGTCGGCGGACGCGGCGTAGCTGCTGCCGGCGTAGGCGATCTCCCGCATCCCGCTGATACCGGGCGAGGCGGCGGTGACGTCGGCCTGGGCCTGGGCGGTGGCCGCGCCGTAGCCCTCGCCCCGACCGCCGACCAGGTAGGTCACGAGGTGGTTGCCGAAGGCGAGGAGGGCGTCGGTGTCGACGTGCGTGCTGTCGCTCATGGTCGTCGTCCTCCCTCGGTCCGGTTGGCTGCGGTGGCGACTGTAGGGGCTGTCGAGCACCTCCACCGGAGGCCTGTGGACAACCGCATACCCGCAGCTCCACGCCGCTTTCCTGGCCGGCGACGGCGGGCCCGGTCCGACGGCGGGCTCTACGGTGGCGCCCCATCCGCCACCCCCGGCCGAGGAGGAGACAGCAGCCATGACCGAGCCCGCCCGCCGTCGGCTGGACGACGTCCGCGCGTACGCCGACCAGCTGCAGGTCGACCTGGCGGCGCTGGTCGAGCAGGGGCCCGAGCTGGCCCGGCGCGCCCGCGCGGTGGTGGCCACCGAGACCTCCCCGGACGGCCTCGTGTCGGTGACGGTCGGCCCGCAGGGGCGAGTGGTCCGGCTCGACCTGGACCCCCGCGTCTTCCGCGACCGGGACGCCCGCCGGCTCGCGGACCTCATCACCGAGACCATCGAGCACGCCGTCTGGACGGCCGAGGACCGCGTGGTCGAGCTGCTGTCCGGCGTGGCCGACCGGGAGCAGGTGCGGGCCGTGCTGAACGGGGACGACGAGCGGGTGGTCGACGTGATGCACGACCAGCTCCTCGGCCGGCGCTGAACGTGCAGAACCCGGACGACGTCGTCAGCCCCTTCGTGTGGCTGGACGGCGACGGGTTCTGGAACGACCTGCTCGCCGTCGTCTTCTCGGGTTCGACGTGGCCCGAGGGCAGCGAGAGCGCCGTCCGGGAGCTGGCGGAGGAGTGGTCCGGGCTCGCCCAGGGCCTCGCGGACGCCGCGGACACGCTGCAGACCGCCGCGGTCGACCTGCTCGCGGCGTGGGACGCCCCGGCGTCCGGGACCTTCGACGACCTGGCCCGGAGCCTGCTGGGCTCGCCGGACGTCGGGCTGCCCGGGCACGTGCAGAACGCTGCGGCCGTCGCCGGGCAGGTCGCCGGGTTCGGGGTCGACCTGCAGTACGCCAAGGTCTCGGTCAACATCGCGGTCGCGGTCGCCGCCGCGGCCGTGGTGATCGCCCTGGTCATGGCCCCCGTCGGGGGTCTGTCGCTGACCACGCTGGGGCCGGCCGCGCAGCTCGGGCGGCAGGCCGTGCTGCGGGCGCTGGAGCAGCTGGCCACCGCCGCCGGGCGCCGGGCGGTCGTGCGGGACATGGGCCGGGCCGTCGCGGACGCCGCCCTGACCGGGGTGGGCCGGGGAGCGGGTCACTCCGCCACCCACCACCTCGCCCACGAGGCCGTCGAGGAGGTGCTCGAGGAGCTCGTCGTCGACGTCGGCACGCAGACGTACCAGGTGTCCGACGGCACCCGCCCCGACTGGAACGGCCTGTCGACCGTGATGGCCGCAGTGGGGGGAGGCGTCGGCGGCGCGGTCGGGGCCGGTGCGGTCGCACCAGTGTTCACCCGGCTGCGCTCGACCCGACGGTTCACCGCGATCGCCGGGCTGGGCGCGGACGGGCGGTTCCTGGCGCGCAGCGGGAACGTCGGCCTCCGGCTCACCGGCGGGCTGGCCGCCACCGCGAGCACGAACGCGGTGGCCTCGCCGGTGGGTGGCGTGGCGGCGAGCCTGCTGACCGGCCAGGGGTTCCCGGCGCTGGACGCGTCGACCTTCGGCATGGCCGCGATGGCTGCGCTCGGGCGGTACGGCACGGTGAGCCCGACCAACCCGGCGGTCCTGACCGCTGCGGTGCACCCGGCGCAGACCTTGGCGCGGGTGCACGTCGACGCCCTCGCCGGGCACACGCTGCAGCAGGCCCTCCGGCCGGCTGCGGACCCGGTGGAAGGCAAGGCCCTGCGCGGGACGGCGGCGCACGCCGTCCCCGACCGGGCGAGCACAGGCACCCCGCCCGCACCCGTCAGGACGACGGTGCCGCCCGCCGGTGGAGGTCCCCAGGTCGCGGCGCCGGGACCGGCCGGGACCCCGTCCGCGACGGCCCTATCAGCGACCGTCACCGTGGGGCCGACGTCGGGTGGCTCCCCGGCCGGTCCCACCTCCCTGGGCACCCAGGCCGCTACCCCTGCAGGCACGACACCCTCGGACGTCGGCCCCTTGGACGTCGGCCCCTCCGACATCAGGCCCACGGATCTCAGGCCCACGGATCTCAGGCCCACGGACGTCAGGCCCACGGATCCGGCGCCCCTGCAGTCGTCCACCCCGCAGTCCGTGCATGCCGACCAGCCCGGACCGCCAGCCACCACGACCAACGGCTCTTCCCCGCCCCGTGGTGCAGGCCCGGCCAGCTCGGACACCTCCTCGCCGGATCTGGCCGACCGTGCGGGTGGAGCACCCGGGGGGAGCACCCCGGCCTCCCCGCCAGCGTCTGCTGAACGACCCACCGCGCCGGGTTGGGTTGCCGCCGACCCGGCGCCACCGCCGGGTCCGGCAGCCGCCGTAGCGGGCGGGGCGTCGGCAGGAGACGCGGCGGCCGAGGTCGTCGGCAACGGGCGTGGGCCGGAGGCTGCAGTTGGACAGGACGGCGGTCAGCCACCGGGGGGTCCGCCATCGGCGGAGCAGGCGCTCTACGACGGCATGCCCGAGGCGCTGCGGCGGTACCTGGTGGAGGCGGTCGCGCACGGTCAGGTGTGGGCCGACCTCGTGCAGGACCAGCTCGTCGAGGTCGTCGGCCACCTGGCTGCGCAGGGACTGCCCGTGGCGGAGGCCGTCGGGCTGGCCAACGCGGTCAAGAGCCTGCAGTCGGCGGCCCGCAAGATCCAGCCCTCCATCCAGGGTGGGTCGACGTTCGCCTCGACCATCTGGTCGATGGACGACCTCGTCCGGTTCTCCCTGCAGATCGAGCCCGAGCGCTACGGCGAGTCGGTGCTGGAGGCGCTGGCGGTGTTCCGGACCCTGGGGTGGTCGGTGCCTGCGGTCCCCGCGCCGGGGCAGCAGCACGACGACTGGCGCAACACCTGGGCGATCGGCAACCGGCACCACGGCCTGCTGGTCGTCATGACCCACGCCGTGACCGGCCAGCGGGTGGAGATGCAGTTCCCCACCCCGCAGTCCTGGACCGTGGGAAAGCAGACGCACGAGCTCTACGAGACGATGCGATTCCCCAAGGGCGATCCATTCGACCGGGTCGTAGCGCTGGGCAGAATCCTCGACATCGTCCGGCGTGAGGCTGTCGAGGACCGCTTTCCCTTGGGGCTGGACCTTTTGGGGCCCGCGAAGCCGAACGGGCCCGAACGGATCTTCGCGAAGGAGCCGCAACTGGCGATCAAGTTCAGGGGGTTGACGCATCGCAAGTACGGGTCGCCGCTGAACGCCCTGCTCCACGCCAAGATCACTCCCGCAAGTGCGGGGCTCATCGTTGCTGCTTTGAACAGTGAATCGGCCCAGGCGCCGTCAGTAGAAGGAGAGGTCAGTGATGACGGACCCCAACCACCCCGGATGGCCGCTATGGGAGAGGGCGAGGGCGAAGGATCGGGCCAGCTGGGAGAAGTTCCGGGCGATAGATCAGATTCACGGGCGATCGACGGCCCCGTACACCGAGCTCCCGGAGGACCCGGGACAGGAACGACTGGATCTGCTGGTGCAATACGAGGCCCAGGAGCGCGAAGAGGAGAAGGTCTTCGACTACCAGATCGCGACCTGGCGAAAGCTCGGGACGAAGCAGATCCTGGCCAGCCACTGGGTGGTGGACGGGGGACAGGAGACGATCCTGTTCGACGTCCCGAGTGGCACCTGGATCTGGGACCCGATGAGCGCCAGCGAGATCGCGCACCAGGCGGACGAGGACCCGTACGTCCTGCTGGAGCCGGCGACCCGGGAGGAAGCGGAAGAACTGGCCCGGCTGAAGGGGACGACGCTGCCCACCCCGGAACGACTCCTGGAGATGTGCCGCAACCAGGAAGGCCGCGCGCTCGGCATGTCGGCGACCCCGGACGACCGGCAGAGGCTCCGCGACCAGCAAGGCTGAACGGTCCGCTGGCGGTCGGCGCCGATGCCGCACTCGCGCTCGAGCACGTGCTGGCGGAGTCCCGGGCCGACGTGCTCTGGGAGGGCCTCGAGGGCACCCTGCCGGGTCGGGTCCTGCTGCTGGCCGACGGCTCGACGGTCCGGGTGAGCACCGGCCCCAACCCGTGGGCCCGCACCGATCCCGACCGGCCCCTGCAGATGTGGACCGTCGGCGCCTTCCACCTCGACGACGGACCCCTCACCCCCGCGGCGTCGGCGTTCCTCGGCGACCTGGTCACCGCCTTGACGCGGCCCGGTGGCGGCGGACCGTCGTCGCACTGGCTGGCCCAGCGGGCAACGCTGGACGCGCGCACCCACCGGATCACCGAGCCGGGGGTGGCCCGGCCGATCGCCGCGGGCTCCGCCGTCCTCGTCTGGGACGCGGCCCAGGGCTGGGTCGAGGCACCCCGCGCCGGTGGCCTCGCCCGGGTGGTCGACGAAGGCCTGGTCGCCGCGTCGCTGTTCACCCACCGGGCGGACGTCGTCGAGGGCGCCGCCCACGTCCTCGAGCTGATCCAGCGGACCGAAGCCGCCGATCACCACGAGACCAGGGCGCGGCGCCGGGCAGAGCTGCGCTGGGCGGGCGAGGAGTGGGTCGCCACGGCGGTCGCCCCGACCCTGGCCGAGCACCTGGGCCAGGCGGTGCGGGTGCTGGCGGGGTCCGAGGACCGGCAGCTGGTCGAGCTGGCGGACGGCCGGCTCGCCGTCGTCACGGTGGCCGGTGCCGAGAACGACGCGCTGAGCGGGAGCCGCCCCGGGCTCCAGCAGGCCGGCACGACCGCCGACATCGGCCAGCTGCGCAACGAGCTCGCCGATCGGGGAGGGCACGGGCGCGAGGTGCTGCAGCTGACCCGGCAGCTGCAGCTGGGCGTCGTCCGGCACTTCCGCGTGCAGGGCGTCCTCTCCGCCGACGGCTTCGTGGGCATGCGGGTCACCGAGTTCGAGGTGACCCGCCCGGCGCACGACGCACCCGGCGTCCTGCGCACGCGGGTCGAGCCGCACCGGCACGTGGACCCCGGCCTGTCCGCGCGGGAGGCGATGCGGCGTGCGGTGGCCGGCTGGACCCCCACCTCGGTCACCGAGGCGATCACGAACGCGCTCCGGTGGTTGCCCTTCGTCAACCCGCACCACGACCGCTACCCGGTCACCGCGCGGATGCCGTGGAGCAACAACTGCGGCGACTGCTCCCGCGCGGTGGCCGACCTGCTGCACGGTCGCGACGCCCGGGCCGCGTTCGGCGACAACGGGGCGCGGGTGCTAGACGACCACCGGTTCTGGGGCACGAAACCGGGTGAGCTGGACGAGATGTGGCGCTGGGCCGGGGTGCGGCCCGGCTGGCGCGCGTGGGACCACGAGGCCCCGGTCTTCTCCCCGCAGTTCACGGCGTCCGCGAACGAGCGCATCGGACGTGCCCTGCAGGTCCTCCCCGAGGGGACGGTGGCGATCGTGCTCGTCAACTGGGCCGACGAGCAGGGCCGGCCGACGGGCGGTCACTGGTTCAACGCCGCCGTCACCGAGCACGGGGTGGAGTGGCTCGACGGCCAGACCGCTGGGCACGGCGCCTGGCCGCCGCCCGTCACTCGCCCCTACGCCGGCTTCGCCGTCATCACCCGCGCGGCCGGGACGGCCCCGTGGGTCGACCTCGGGCAGCAGAACCCCTGAGGGTTCGTGCACGAATCGTCACGCTGCGATCAGGCTCGCTGGTGCGGACGGTCCCGTCACAGGACTCCGGCACCGAACACCCCTGGAACCCTCAGCCAACTGTGAGCCTCCCCGAGGACGTCCCGCCGGAGGACGTCACCGGCCTGCCGCAGCGGCGGGCCCCGGCGCTGGGAGCAAGTGTGCGAGTTCGGCAGTGTGCAGTGGTGGGTGCGGCCCTGATCGCGGCGTGGACCGGTGGGACCGGGATCGCGTCGGCGACCGAGGACACGTCGCCCGTCGACACCGGCTCCGGCTGTGAAGCCCCGATCCTGGCGGCCGCCGAGGGTGACCTCACCGACGTCGAGGGCACCTCGGACGACGAGGGCACCGTCGAGGGCGACCCGATCCACCCCGAGCCCTGCGACACCGGCACCGACCCCGACGCCGAGGTGTGGGTCGACGTGCTGCCCGACGGCGACTGCGCCGACCCCGAGACCTTCACCTTCGTCGTCAACGCCACGGGCCTCGAGGCCGGCGTCACCTACACCCTGCTGCTGGGCTCCGAGGACATCGACTTCACCTACCCCGACGGCCAGCCGGTCTTCGTCGAGGACATCGAGGCCGACGCGCAGGGCGCCATCAAGGGCTACTCGTTCACCGAGACCGAGGGCGCCGACTTCTCCGCGCCGTCCACGGGGATCAGCTTCGCGTTCGCCCTCGCCGAGGGCTTCGGCACCGACGACGGGGAGTTCCTCGGCTTCGGCGAGGCCGGCTTGAAGGCCTGCGAGACCGAGCCCGTCGTCGTCCCGGCCGAGCCGACCCACCCCGTCGCGACCCCGGTCGCGGCCGCTCCGGTCGTCGTGACGCACCCGGCCGCCGCGCAGCCCGCCGTGCTGGCCAACACCGGTTCCCCGGTGACCACCGCGGCGCTGCTCGGCGGTGGCCTGCTGGTCGCCGGCACCGGCGCCCTCGTCGCCACCCGGCGCCGCGCCTCCTGATCCACCAGCACCGCCCACCGGCCGTCGTCCCCCCTCGGGACGGCGGCCGGTGTCGTCGTGACCCCCGGACCGCGCTGAACCGGGGCGGTGGTCGGCGACCGGCCCCTAGGCTGCCGGCCGTGACCGAGGTGCTGCGCATGACGGCGTTCCCCGACGGCGACGAGGGCGGCAACCCGGCCGGGGTGGTGCTCGACGCCCGGGGTCTGGACGACGCCGCGATGCTCGCCCTCGCAGCAGAGGTGGGGTTCTCCGAGACCGCCTTCGTGGTCGACCCGGCCGCCGTGGGTGACCCGCGGCACCTGGTGGTCCGCTACTTCTCGCCCCACGCCGAGGTGCCCTTCTGCGGCCACGCGACCATCGCGACCGCCGTGGCGGTGGCCGGCCGGGCGGGCGCCGGTCCGCTGCGCTTCGACACCCCGGCCGGCACCGTGCACATCGGGACGACGGAGCAGGACGGCGCCGTGGTGGCTGCATTCACCAGCGTGCCGCCGGCCGTCCGCGAGCTCGACGCCCCGGTCCGCGACGAGCTGCTGGGCCTGCTCGGGCTGACCCCGGCCGACGTGGCCGAGGGCCGACCGGTGCTGGAGGCGTTCGCCGGCAACTGGCACCCGGTGGTGGTCGTGGCCGACCGGGCCCGCTTCCACGGCTTCGGCTTCGACCCCGCCGCCGTCCGGGCGCTGATGGACGCGCAGGGATGGACGGGCACGGTGACCGTCGTCCACGAGCGGGGGGACGGCGTGGTCGAGGCGCGCAACCTCTTCCCGGTCGGCGCCATCACCGAGGACCCCGCGACCGGTTCGGCGGCGGCGAGCCTGGGCGCCTACCTGCGGCACCTGGGCGCGGTGGCACCGCCGGCGCGGTTCACCGTGCACCAGGGCCGGCACGTGGGCCGGCCGAGCGTGCTGCTGGTCGACGTCCCCGCCGAGGGCGGCATCACCGTCAGCGGGACGGCGACCGTGCTGGGGGCCGGCTCGTGAGCCAGCCGGGCGCCGACGTCCCCGACCACCGCGGTCGTACGGGTCTGCACCTGACGGGGCGGGAGCTGGACCGCAATCCCGACGTGGTGGTGCGCGACGTGGAGCTGCTGTGCGCGGGCTGGCACGTGCTGCGGAAGACGACGTTCGACCACCGGCGGGCCGACGGCACGTGGAGCACCCAGCAGCGCGAGACCTACGACCGCGGGGACGGCGCGGCGGTGCTGCCCTACGACGTGGAGCGCGGCACGGTGCTGCTGACCCGGCAGTTCCGGTGGCCGGTGTACGTCAACGGGCACCCCGACGGTCTGCTGGTGGAGGCCGCGGCCGGTCTGCTGGACGACGAAGACCCGGTCGCGGCGATCAAGCGGGAGGCGGCGGAGGAGCTGGGGGTGCAGCTGCGCGACGTGGAGCTGGTGATGGCGCCGTGGATGAGCCCGGGGTCGGTGACCGAGCGGCTGCACCTGTTCGCCGCGGCCTACTCGGCGGCCGACCGGTCGGGTGCCGGTGGTGGGCTGGTGGAGGAGGGGGAGGACATCGAGGTGCTCGAGCTCCCGTTCACCGAGGCGCTGGCCCAGGTTCGCGAGGGCTGCATCGACGACGCGAAGACCGTCCTGCTCCTCCAGTGGGCCGCTCTGTCGGGTCCGTTCAGCTCAGCCGCCGACGTGTGAGATGCCCTGCCGCGGCAGGGCATCTCACACCCGGTGCGAGTTGCGGGTACTCAGCCGGCCCTGACCGGGGGCCCGGATCACGGCACGGCGTAGCCCTCATCCACGAGACGGTCTCGCACGACGAGCGGCATCTCGGAGCAGTCGTTGTCGCTGGGCGGCTGCTCGTGGGCGAGTCCCACAACTCCGAGGTCTTCGCTCAGCTGGTAGCCGCCGTTCCGCGCGAACCACTCCGGGGCGAGGGCCACAGCTCGGTTGTAGGTGCTGTAGCTGGTGTCTTCCCCTGCGGCCAGCGCCTCCGTGAAGTCCATGCCTCCTTCCATCCCGCGACGGACGTGGGAGGGTGACGGGAGCAGACCGACGAGCATCGCCGCCTGGTCCAACTCGAGGTAGCTGGGAGGCTGGGAGAACCAGTACCAGCTGGCGGCGCAGATCCCGAACAGCTGCGGCCCGAACTGCGCGTAGTTCAGATATAGCTCCAGGATTCGGGCGTCGGTCAGCAGGAACGACAGGTGCGCGGCGAGGAACGCCTCGACGCCCTTGCGCCACGATGTCTGCTCACCGTCCAGGAAGAGGTTCTTGGCCAGCTGCTGCGGGATGGTCGAGCCGCTCGGGTCCTCCCCACCCTCCAGGTAGACTTGTGCCCGGTCGATGAAGTCGGACACGTCGAAGGGGCCGTTGCGGTAAGGCAACTGGGCGTCCTCCTGGCTCACTGCCACGACGATCAGGTTGCGGCTGATGTGCTCGATGTCCACGAACCCGCCGTACGTGTAACCAGGGGACTCGTCCATGTACGAGCTAGACGCCGGGTTCGACGACTGGAGTCCTTCCACCGCGACCACTGTGGGTGCCTCGACGGCGACGACCAACGCGGCGAGCACCTTGAGCATCAGCCGGGTGCGTCGCAGCCGGCGACGCCGCGGCCTGGTCGTGGTCTGCCGTGCCTGGTCGGCGTCCGAGCTAGGCCGCGTCGGGTCTAGCTCGGTATGAATCTTCGTCATGAGATCTCCTCGGTGTCGTATCGCCTGACCGTCGTGGTAGGGGCGCAGTCGGGGGTGGGCGGGAACACGGGACGGCGCCCGGGGTCGAGGAGTGCGAGTAGTCCCGCTGCCGCGCCACGCGCATCGGGCTCCGGGTGCAGCGACCGCTCCACCGCGGTCCGCAGAGCACCGGTCAGCGGCCAGAGGTCCCGGGCACCGGTCGTGAGGGCGCGGTAATATGCGCGGTCGTCGAGCAGCAACGTGGGGTCCACCGGGTGCCGGCCCGACGCGGACCGAGCAACCACGAGCCCCCAAGCGAAGACGTCGCTTGCACTGCTGAGTGCGGTGTCGACGCGGAAGTGCTCGGGGCTGGAGTAGTGCTTGGTTCCGCGCTGGACCAGGAGCCCGGTGTCGTCCTCGCCGGTCATGCGCCCGAGCCCGAAGTCGATCAGCCACAGGCGGGCGTCGTCCACAACCAGGTTTCCGGGCTTGACGTCACCGTGGATGATCCCCTGGGCGTGCACGTCCGCCAGGGCTCGGAGTAGCTCGATCGCCACCGTCTCGGTGTCCTTCGAACCGAGACGCCCGCCGCCGATGGACAACAGTTCCGAGAGCGGAAGTCCCGGGACCAATTCCTGTGCGTAGTACGGGGTCGTGCAGCGCAGATCGGCCGCCAACACCTCGGGGACAAGCTTGCTCCGCACAGACGTTGCGACAGCAACCTCCTGCGAGAACAGTCGGCGGGCCGTCCGGTCGGCCGAGGCAGGCAGCACCTTGACGACGGCGCAACCAGCCGTTCGACCGGAGCCCGGGCTGGTCTTCCCCACGAAGACGTCACAGCCCTGCCCGCCCGGTGGCAGCCGGTGAATCAGCCGGATCCCGCCGATGAAGGCGGGATCGTCCGCGACCAGTGGCAGGATGCGCCGACCCCTGATTGCACGGTCCGGTATGGACGACGGCCCGGCGGCGCGGGTCTCGGAGTGTGCATGTAGTGCAAACCGCGGTGCCATGCGTAACCTCCCTGAACGGTCGGTGCTGTGGCAACGACGATCCCGGCGGAGCGCTGACCTGCGAGGGAGCTGTACTGACTTATGCCTGACACTGAGCAGCCGGACGGTCAGCGGCGAGTACCGACTCAGCCCGGGGCGCCACCGGCCGTTCTAGAGTTCTTTGGTGCCGCCACCTCGGTTACCCGCGATGGCCAACGCACGGACTTGGCGCCTCAAGTCGCGTGCGTGCTGGCGGTCCTCGCCCTCCGGGCGCCGGACCGCGTCCGGCAGGAACTGCTGCGAAGCTCCGTCATGCGCCCGGACGTCGCACACGGCGCGCTGCAGACCGCCGTCACGAGGGCTCGGAGGGTTGTGGCGATCACCGACGACCCGTACGGCTTCGCCGAGCAGGTCACGTCGGACCTCGTCCGGTTCCGCGACGCCTATCAAGAGGCGATCACCGACCCGTCTCCGGAATCCGTTCAGCGAGCTCTGGCCCTTTGGGGTGCCGGGCCCCTACCCAGGTTGCGGGCTGTCCCAGAGGTCAGAGAACTGGTGGGTTTGCAGGAGGAACTCGTCCGCCTGCAGTTGAGGATCCGGCGCCGGCGTCTGCTCATCGTGGACGACCAGATCGGTGACCGGCTCCGCGCCCTCTTCGGGGAGCACGACGCAACGGTGATCAGCTCGCTGCAGCAGTTCTGGGATCTGAAGGACGACCTTGGGATCTTCGATCTAGCGCTCGTCGACCTTCACCTGCAGGTGGACAACGTCGACCAAGAAGGTCTGGTGATCGTCGACCACCTGGCCCGAGAGACGTCTCTGCCGGCCATCCTGATGACCGTCCAACCTGCACCGGGAACCGACCTGCAGAAGGTGATGCGCGACTACCACCTGGTCAGCTACGTGGTTAAGGGAGCTGCGAACACCGCTCTGCGCGATGCCGTCGGAGATGCGCTCAGCACTGATCCCGACGCCGCACTCCTGAAGCGATTGGGAGACGGGCTCCCTGACCGTGTGCGCAAAGCCGAGAAGCGGCTGACGGCCCGCGGAGCAGCTCGCGCGGAGTTCGCCAAACTGGAGATGGACGTCGAGCGATTGTGGTCAGTGTTCACCAAGGGGTCACTGCCCCTGGTTCAGGAGACAGTCCGAGCTTTCGACAGCCTGTATGGAGACCCGCGGGTCTAGTGCGCCAGGGGTAGTGTGATGCGTAGGTGAGCCCCCTTCCACGTGGGTGATCTGCCGAGGATCTCCAAGTCCCCCTGCATGGCTCGCAGCCAGTAGGCGGCCCCCAGCAGGCCGATGCCGTGGCCGTGTTCCTTGGTGGTCATGGGTAGGTCGGCTGCGAAGCTGCGCCGGACCACCTCTGGCACGCCCTCGCCGTCGTCCTCGATGTCGATGAACGCGGACGCGCCATCGGGGCTGGGCCCGTAGCTCACCACCACCGTTCCCGCTCCGGCACTGGCGGGCCGCGCACCGGCCGATTCCGCTGCGTTGCCGATGAGCGCGGTCAGCGCCTGGAGCAGCTTGTTTAGGCCCCCGCGCACCTCGAGTCCGGCCACATTCTTACCCGTCAGTATGTCGCACGAGGCCGCCTGACGGACCTGGCGCATGGCGCTTTCGCAGACGCGGCCGAGGGACAGCGTTTCGCTCTCCTCGTCCCATGCCCGCTTGGTCTGATCCGCGCGGGCTGCCACCTCCTTCTCGGCTGCTGCGTCCGGAACGTCCGTGAGGTGTCTGGTCAGGTTGTCCCAGTTATGCCAGGCGAGTTGCAGAGCTACTTGGGCTAGTCGGGCATCCGCAGCGTCGACCACCTCGGCCCTGGCCGACGCCACCAGCTCGCGCAGTGACGATGCGGCGATGTTCTGAGGTGCCCGCCGGGCCAGGAGCCGCTCGACTCCACACGAGCACCAATTCAGTCGGCCGACACCAGCCGGCGGTCGGCCCAGCAGGTGTCCAGCACGCTCCAGCTCTCGGAACACACGCGAGAGGTCGATGATCCCCGTGCTTGTCATGATCTCGACGATCCCGGGCAGTCCGGCTTCATCCTCGACCGCAAGCAGGCCGATCTGCAGGGTGGTCTCGTCCAGGACGTCATCAGGCCAGGTGAGCATGGTGAAGAGGACGAGGCGCGCTGCCGGCGTGAGAGAGTTGTGCACTGTCCGTTCGACGTCGTCCCGGTGTGCCGGGCTGGTCATCAGCGTCGAGGTGTCAAAGTCTGAATGCTCGGCCCGCGCCCGGGCAGCCTCGCGCACCATGGTCAGGCGCAGCACCCCCGGGTGGTTGCCGCAGCGCTCGAGCAATGCGGCGACCTGGCTCTGCCGCGGCCTGAAGCCAAGGAGGTACAGCGCCCACCACACGTGGACCTCGACGTCCTGGTGGGTGTCGCCGTCGAAGATGCCCTCGCTGAGGAGCTCCTCGGGGTCCGCCTGGCTGGCTATCGTCCGTAGGAACGCCAGCCGACGTCCCTCCTGGCTCAGCGGATATCCCTGCTCGTCGTGGACCAGAAGAGCGAGCACGGAGCTGATGTCCAGAACAGGTTCGGCCCGCCCCGAGGGCGCAGTCAGCCGCATGGACACCCGAACATCCATCGCACCGGGTGCTGCGTCCGGCGCGGTGTCGGCCGTTCGGAGCATCACTGAGCCGCTTCGGCCGACGAACGTCAACTCTGGGAGTTGTGGGTCCTGAGCCAAGCGGATCCGGCACGCCGCGTCTCCTGAGTCCTCGGTCCGTTCTGTCAGGAGGTGGCCGCCGACAAGACCTGTCACGGCGTGCAGCCAACGCAGTCGTGCGCCGGACTCCTCGGCGAATAAGGCTTGGAGGGCATCCACCACCTCCCGCGCCGCTCGGTCACCCGGCGCGGGGATGTACGCCGAGAACTGCGCGGGGCGGGAGGACGCCGCAGTGTCCCCGCGGAACCAATAGCCAATCTGCGCTCGCGTGGAGCTGGGCCACGGCCAGCTCTGATCGACGAGTCCGAGCGGCAGCGTTGGGGTGAAAGTCGTGGGGTCCATCTGGAGTGCGCGGCGAGCGGCGAGGTACTCACCCACGTCGAGCAACTCCTCCACGTGTCGCACCCAGCGGTCCCCGGCCGGCCGGCCCGCCGTTGCGAGATCTCTCCGGAGGACGTCGTCCACCGCGCGCTCGTGGACGACAAGGGCGGTCTCGTGGTCGGCCAACTGCGCTTCTGCGGCAGCCAGGGAAATCTGACCGTGCGGTACGACAGACTCCGCACCGTCGACGGGATGACCCACTCTGTCGCCACGGTCGACGAGGGCCTGCACCCGGGCCGCGAGCCCGTCCACGGCGGCATCGCGAGCTCGGAGGACGATCCCCAACAACTCCGCCTCCCGACCTTCGTCGAGCATGCGTCGGTCAGCCAGGACCTCCACCAGCCGGCTAGCTGCCTGGAACTCGCCGGTCATGACCAGATAGAGCACGGCCTCCTCGGGGCCGAACGACTCGGTGAGGCCGACCAGGAGCCGCGGGGCCAGCCTCCCCAAAGCTTCGTCGTCATCCACCTGTGCCGCAGCGACGGCCTGGCAATGGTCGGGGAAAAGGTCTGGGTGCTGCCAGGGGACCTTGGTCAGAAGGTCGCTCACGACGCCATCACTCACAGGATTCCCTCCAGGGCAGCCGCCATCGACCGTGCGGTCGCCTGCGTCAGGTGGCCGTTGATGGAGTCCGGCGCCCGAATCGCAAGCTTCGTGATCAGTGGTCCGGCCTTTGCCAGGAACTGCCCGACCTCCGGGCTCTCGCCTGTTGGCTGGGTCGACCCGCCGATCTCGGCCACGTTGTTTACAGCGCCCAGGATGGCCGCCACCTTGGCCACCATCGACGTGCGCCGGTTGCCGACGATCTCCCGAGCCCCGGCTCGGTCAGCGCACCACGCCAACCACCCGTGCGGATCCGATGTCACCTGAGCTGCCCGCCACCGGCCAACCCCCTCGACGTCGTGACCGTGCGCCAGCAGCTCGAGCTGTGCCAGCGGACCACCGTCGCCGAAGGCCCAGGTCTTCAGCAGGTCGCCACTGATGAAGCCGGGCGGGAAGTTGCGCAACCGCTGCAATGCGCCGTGCAGCACTTCCCAGGCTGTGTCGGCCTCTTCCTGGGTGCGCGCGGCCGCGGCAGCAGCCCGCAGTCTGCTCACCGGCAGAGGCGCCGATGCCGCTCGGGACAGCGCCAAGGCGGCCCGCGCGAGCTCCCCCACGTCCCCCTCAAGCTGGGGCGACCACGAGTCCAGAACCTCGTGCGCTGCGACGTGCCCACGGAGCACCAGATCAGAGACCGCCACGGTGGCCAGGGCGTCCCGCTCGGCACCGTCGAGACCGTCCTCAATCGCGGCGTTCATAAGCTGCTCCGAGCTGTCCCCGGCCGCCCATGCGGCTGCTGCTCGCACCAACGCCCGCCGCGGACGGACACCGTCGTCGTCGACCACAGCCCGGATGGCTAACGCGGCCAAGAAGTCGTGTCGCATCCAGACCAGCTCCAGTAGTCGCTGCCACCAGGGGACGGGCACGTCAGTTCCGGCCAACAGGACTGCTGCGCAGAGCCGCTCCTGGTCACCGGCGGAGGCGCCGACGTGCTCCAGGGCGTCGAGGACTGCCGTGGCTGTGGTGCCGCGGGCGGCCAGGGCAGCGAGCCGGCCGCCGACGAGACGCTCACCGGGCTTCGCGAGTACCTCCAGCGCAGCCTGAGCGAGCACCAGATCGCCGCTGGCCACGCTGCTGCGGTTGATGGCCGTTGCCATGCCGGCCACGGGTGGGAACACCCCGAACGTTGTGAGCATCGTCGCGGCCAGGCTGGGGTTGGTGACCCGGAGGCTGAGTTCGCCTCGGTTCCGGTGCCGGCTGCGCCCGCTGCGGTGACCGGAGTGGGAGAGGTGGTCGAAGCTGCCGAGCGCGACTTCGTCGTCCCACAACAACACGCGCGCACGGTTGTTGTGGTCGTGCATAAGCTCGAGTCGGCCCAGGCCGGGCTCCCTGGGGCGGGAGAGCTTCATCAGGGCTGTCCGCGCTGACCGGGAGTCGTCGGCCAGGTCTCCGTAGACGATCGTGACGTCGGCGCCTCGCTGCAGACAGGTTGTGATCGCGGTGAGGATCGTTGCGTCGACCACCCGACCGGACAACCGCGGCGCGGCCACGAGGACGTGCCTCTCCGCAGTGTCGAGGGCCCGCCGGAGCAACACCTGATGCTCAGCGTCCGTCACCGTGGACGCAGTCGCGGGAAGGTCCTCCACCAGCCGGGCCAGCTCCTCCACCGCCGCGGCCCAAGCCCCTGCCCAGATCGCGACCTGCGCAGAAGCAGGCGAGCCCGCATCCAGGGACGAGTGGAACGCCGGCACCGCGATGTCTGCTGCCAGCACTGCAGGCTCGCTCCGTCGGCCGAACGCTGCGTTATCCCGAATAATGGCCTGGGCGAGGTCGAGGTCCGGGAAAAGGGTGCAAGTCCAGCTGAGCAACGATTCCACGATCTCCGACCGGTGGTCCCGAACAGCTGAGACGAGCAGCCCGAGGTCGGAGTTGGTCCCTCCGCCCAGGAAGTCATGGCTCGTCACGAGTGCTTGCCGGTCGTCCGAGACGACCAACCTGGCGTTAACCTGAGCGGGTACCCGGGTTTTGACCAGGACGCGATCGGCTGCGGGACCGCCACGACGTTGCAGATTGTGGACGGCGTTGATGATCGGCTGATCCAGCGTGTCATCCACCCGTGCGCCCCACAACAGGACGACCTGCACGCCCCTATCGATTGCTCGCTCGAGGTGCGGCAAGAACCGGCTGACGCCGTTGTAGCGCAGCCAAGTTGCGCAAAGCACCACCTGGGTCATAGCTCCATCGATGAGACGCCCGACCACCTGCTCGTGATCCTGGGGGCTGTCGACGAGAACCACCTCGGTTTGCGCCGTCCATGCCCGGGACGCCTGATGCACAACGTCGTAGAACGCCAGCCGCATCCGATCGTGCTCGTGCTGGCGCGTACCCGTGACGACCTCCGGGAGGGTGGACACCTGCTTCCGCAGTGCCGAGACCAGGGCCAGCAAGGGGGCTACTGCTACCGACGGGGCGGCGGTTGCCAGGCCAGCCAGGGCTCGGACGAAAGACCCGCGCGGATCGTCGTCGATCAGTCGTTGCAAGCGACGCGTGGCGCGGTCGCGCTCTGCGCGCGTGAGGAGTTGGTCGGTCGCCGTCACCCGCAGCCCCAGGTCGGCATCCTCGACCACGGACACGACCAGCGGGACATATCCCGCGGTCACCGTCTCCCGGACCTGCTCCGGGTCGAGGTAGGCATCCAGTACCCGCAGCGCCCCCTCGGTGGTGACCACGTCACCACCGTCGATCCACCGGGTCAGGTCACGCTCCACAGCAGCAGCCAGCGCAGCAGCGCCCAGGTCGAGCGGCCCTGGGTCATCGGGCATCCGCGGCACTCGGACGTTGTGCGGAACGCGCCGTGACGTCGCCCGCGTCGGGACGATCCGACCAACCAGGCTGTCAAAGGCCATCTCGCGGACATCAGAGGTCTCGTAGGTGCTCCGGATGGCACCGACGTCACCAGCGCTGACCTGCCTCTCTGTCTCCTCCGTGAGCGTGATGGATTCGCGGTCGTCGAGAAAGTCCAGGTGCACATGCCCGGCCCGCCACAGATCCCCCAAGCAGTCCGTGATGATGCGGGGCGAAAGCTCCAGGGTGTTGGTGAGCTCGGTGACCGTCGTGGCGCCGCCCGAGCGGATCGCGCGGAGCACGAATTGCTCGACGATGGACACGTCGCCGGCGAGCCCCATCCGCACTCGGATCCGAAGCAGGCGGCAGGGCACGTAAACCTCCGTGACCGTCACGACGTCAGCGCTCTACGGGCACGACGGCGCCGAATGTCTTGACTTCTCGGCACACCGACTCCCATGCAGGCACCCCACTCGTCGCGAAGTGGTCGAACCTGCCCACGATCACCAGCAGGTCACGTGCCCGACTCAGGGCGACATTGACGCGAGGGGCATCAGCCAGGTGGCCCAGGCTGCCGAGTGGGGAACCCCCGGCGCGGGGCGTGTCACGCACCAGCGACACCACGACGACATCAGCCTCCCGCCCCTGGAAGGAATCGATCGTCCAGATTTCCTTGGCCCTCTCCGGCATCCTTTGCTGGAGCAATTCCACCTGAGCCCGGTAAGGAGTGAGGACGGCGAGGTCATAACCCTCCGCCGGCATGCCTGCCGGGCGCGGCTCCGGACGCAGCGACCGGACGAGTTGCGCCACGACGCGTGCTTCAGCGTCGTTCGACCAGTAGCCCCGGTCCTGGTGCACCCCCTGGGTGTCCAGCCACACCAGCGCCCGGCCGGCCAGGGTTCTGGGGAACTCGACGAGATGGTCCGTGTCTGCTCGCCTGGTGACGAGCGTCCCGGTCCCGGAGAGGTTGACTCCGTCAACTGCCCCGGGCTGTTCTCCCGCCGCGGTACGTGGGTAGAAGCTCCGGCTGACGACCTCGGCGATCGCGGGACGCATCCGGTACTGCTCGGTCAGCTGGCGGGTGGCGCCACCGACCCTCGCCGGGTCGAACAACCCGGCGAACAGTTCGAAGGCCGTCGAGTACGACTCCCGCCGTTCCCAGTGTGCACGGATCTCCGCGTCGGGATCGGCCTCGCAACTGTCGAGGAAACGATGCACGTCTTGCCGCGCGTAAGCCCCGATCTGTGCTTGATCACCCACCAGTGTCCATCGGAGGCCGCGGACCAACGGCAAGGCCAGCTCCGTGGGCCAGGCCTTCGCCGCTTCCTCGACAACCACCCAGTCGAAGGGTTCAGCCGTCCCTTCGTCCACCAGCGTTCTACGGGTGGAACCCCCGCAGGTGGCGAAGACCAGGTTGGCGCTGCGCCGCAGGCGTCGCCTCATCTCGAATGGCGTCCGCGCTACGCTCTCGCGCCACTGCACAAGGAGTTCCAGCCTTCCAGGCTGGGTAATGATCGAATTGAGCCGCTCGTCCAGCCGGCGGGAGATCCCGACGATGTATCGATCGGTCACCTCGTCGATCCCGAACTGGGCAGTTCGTGGATCCACCCGATCGCGGCCCTTGCCCTGCGCGACGCGGACGGCTACCCAGTCGCGCTCGACGGGTCTGTCCCGCTCGTCCAGGACACCGAGCTTGCGCAACACCCGGAGCGCAAGGTTGTCCAGCGCGTCGTGCGACTGGGCTGACACGAGAATGCGATTCACGGGCTCGCGTTGGAGATATGTGACCACCGCCTCGGAGCTAACCTCCGTCTTTCCGGTCCCCGGTGGTCCCTGCACGGCGAACAGGGACTCCTGCGTGAGTATGTCGAGGACCGCCTCTCGCCCCTCACCCTTGAGCGTGCCCTGGACCAGCGGCTCCCAACGCCGCCGCCGCCCGGTGATCGAGCGTCCTCCGATCAGCTGGTCCAGCAGGATGCGGTTGTCGCCGAGCTCGATTCGTGCCTCGGCCTGCCGGAGAAGTGCGGCGCGGGAGGGAGCGTCCTCCGCGAGGCGAATCCAGCCCGTGGCAGGGACTCGCTCCCCCTTGGGAGTGGACAACACGACTTGGTCCCCGAGCCGCACGTCTTTCAGCGGGAGCTGCGCGAGTACTTCCCCGGGACGGCCGCGGTCATCCGCCAACACCTGGGTCATGATTCGGCCGGACGCGTCGTCCCCGGCAGCCGAGAAGAAGTCGGCGAAACCGGGGCGCAAGCGCTCGCTCGACAGGTATTTAGCCTCCAGCGCCGTCAGCTTGTTGGCCCGGTCCCGGTCCCGGTCCTGGTCCCAACGCACGACGACCTGCGACTGAGTACCCTCCGGTTCGCTGGAGAAGGCATAGCACCGGCTCGTGAGGCGTGCCCACTGGTAAGCCAGGAGCCAGTCCACAGCACGGAGGAAGTCGAGCTCTCTACGGCGCCGGGGGAGCGCCTCAGGAGCATCTCCCAACACGAGCGACCACAGCGGTCGGCCATCGAGCGCCCGCGCCCAGGCAGTCTCTCCGAGATCGTCGGGCACGACGTCGACCATGGGCAAGGTCCGTGCAAACGGGCTCCGCGCGCGCAGGTCCGTGAGATCAAAGCCTGCTTCAGCGCGGCGCAGGACGTACTTGATGACCTGAGCCTCTTCGAAGAACTTTTTGCTGCCGAATCCGCGGACTCGCCAGTACTTCTCGCAAAACCAGACGTACTCGGCCCCGAAGATCACGGTGGTCGCGCGTCGACGGTCTTCGGGATCACCTACTTGGACGTACTTGAGGGCGCCATCCCGAGAAGTGATCACAGCGGCGCCGGCCAGGTCGCGTTGGATCAGGGCCGTGACTTCCTCCCGGCCCTCCGGACTGGTCGCGGGGTCCTGGATGCTTCCCCAAGCGTGCAGGGTCCGGTCGGTATAGCTCGGTTGGAACACCACAAGGAAGGGAAGATCGGCGATGCGTTGGTCAAACCGCGACACGCTGCCGTCGTACAGCCGGCCCAGCCGCTGCAGGACGTCACCCATCTTGGGCCGTCCACGGGCGACGTCGTCCACCATGTCGCCCAACAGTCGAGCGAGCTCGCTCGGAACTGAGGCTGACACATTCAGCCGTGCGCGCACCCCGCGCTGGAAGTTTCGAATGGTGATCTCGTCGGGGTCCTCCGGGAACTGCTCGTCGTAGGGCCCGAGGAACCACTCCGCCACCGTCATCCCGAGGCTGAAGACGTCCCCCTCCTGGCCGCCGAGATCTCCGCCGGTTCCTGGGCCCCCGAAGATCAAGGGCAGCCTCTCCGGGGGCGCATAGGCCGTCGCACGCAAACCCTGGGCTCGTAGGAGGTCCCTGATCTGGTCCCGGAAAGAGGGATCCCGTCCGTGTAAAAGGCTGTTGACCATGGCGCTGAGCTCGAAGCGACCAAGCTGCAACCGTGGCGCTTCGCCACCCCGGCGAACCACCTGCAATGTCCCGGGCCAGACGTTGCGATGAACGATGCGAGCGTCATGGAGGATGGCTAGGGCATCGGCCAGCAGCCAGAAGTACCGGAGGGCCTCGGCCGGACGCTGCGTCATATGGTCTACCAGGGTTGCAATCCCGCCGTCCTCGATGGCCGAGGGAGCGGCCACGGTTCGGACGTAACCAAATCCGTCGTTCATCCCCGCGGCGGCAAGCTTGCCGTCCGGCTCGACGAAGCCACCGTCCACGATCGCGGGGAGCGCCGGGTGCCCGAGCCCGCCCACGCGGAGGAGCACCTTTACCTCCTGCTCCCACAGCTGCAGTCCGAGGTTCCCCAACCCCAGGTATAGCTGGAGATTTACGTCGTCGGTTCCGAGCACCTGCGGGTATTGGTAGATGAGCCCTTCCACGACGGCGTGGCCCTGGAGCTGGTCCGGTTGACGGCTGCGCGGGAGGTGTCCTCCGACTTGGTTCTCGGAGTCCGTCAGATAGGTGCGGACGAGGTCGTCCACCAGCCGTTGATCCACTGGGTGCATGTACTTCGACATCTGACCTCACAGGTGACGACGACACAGCAGGCCCACTGAACGTTTCCCCGCTCTGTAGCGCCGAGGAGCATCGTGCCCCATACCAGCCACGATCAGTACCGCATGACCGCTGGGGACCGTTTCTCGACCACCGTGGTTTGACGGGTTTGCACCTGACGGGTGGGAGCTGGACCGCAACCCCGACGTGGTGGTGCGGGACGTGGAGCTGCGGTGCGCGGGCTGGCACGTGCTGCGGAAGACCACGTTCGACCACCGGCGGGCCGACGGCACGTGGAGCTGGTGATGGCGCCGTGGATGAGCCCGGGGTCGGTGACCGAGCGGCTGCACCTGTTCGCCGCGGCCTACTCGGCGGCCGACCGGTCGGGTGCCGGTGGTGGGCTGGTGGAGGAGGGGGAGGACATCGAGGTGCTCGAGCTCCCGTTCACCGAGGCGCTGGCCCAGGTCCGGGAGGGCCGCATCGACGACGCGAAGACCGTCCTGCTCCTGCAGTGGGCCGCCCTCTGGGGACCCTTCGCCCGCTGAGGGCGGTCCTGCGCGGACCGTCACCCGTTCGTGCGGTCCGAGGCCGTCCGTCCGCCTGTGGGTTGGCTCATCGGTACTACCCGGGTCACTATCGACCGGTGATACGGAACCGCAGGGTGCTGCCTGTCCTGGTAGTAGTCGTCGTCTGCCTGGTGTCGATCGGCCTGGCGGCGGTTGCGCTCTTCCGCGTGCCGGTGGCTCCACCCGGCGAGTTCCGCGCGAGCGCTGCGACGGACGACGGTGCGGGCGACCGCCGCCCGGTGGCCCTGTTCGTGGGGGACAGCTTCACCGCCGGTGTGGGAGCCAGTGCCAGCAACCGCGCCTGGAGCTGCGTCGCGGCGCAGACCCTGGACTGGGTCTGCAACCGGGATGCCGAGGGCGGCACCGGCTTCGTCAACGACGGCCGGAGCAACCAGCCCGACTTCTCCCCGCTGCCCGACCGCCTCGACGCGACCGCGGCGACCTACCTCGCCGACGTCGTCGTGATCGATGCCGGCAGGAACGACATGCAGGTGGACCCCACCGAGGTCGGGGCTGTGGCCGACGCCTACCTGGCCAGGGTTCGGGAGCGGTGGCCCGACGCCGCCCTGGTGCTCATCCGGCCAGCGTTCCTCGGGCAGGTCAGTGGTCCCGACGACGTGTGGGGCCAGACCATCCTGGCGCAGTGGGACGAGCTGGCCGCCCGGTACGGCGGGGTCGTGCTGGACCCGATCGCGGAGCAGTGGGTCGCGCCGGAGGAGGTCGACGGATTCCTGTCCGAGGACGGCGTCCACCCGAACGACGCCGGTCATGAACGGCTGGCCGAGCGCTTCGTGGCTGATGTACGACGCATGGGGCTCGCCGACCCACCGGTGACCGACCGGGGGCCTGCCTGACCCGGATCACCCCTCGGGGTCGGGCCACGCTGCGGAAGCTGCACTTACGACCCGGGACGGCCGATGCGCCCGGTGTGTCGCCGACGACCACCCGCCGTCCCGGGGCCCCCGGGGCCACCAGTGCTGCCCGCGAGCGCCTGGCCCGCCGCAGCCGGATCGCGGCGCTGTGGCTGACGGTGGCCAGCGCACTGGTCGTGCCGGCGTGGACCGTGGTGGACCACGTGGTGGAGGGCCCCGACGTGGGGCGCGCCTTCCTCGGGCCGCGGTTGCTGTGCGCCGTACCTCTGCTGGCCGTGGCCTGGGTGGTCTGGCGGCGGACGCCGGGCCGCCGTCGCACGACCACCCTGACCGTCGCCGCGGTGGTGCCGGTGGAGGTCATGATCGGCTGGATGGTGCCGCAGGTCGGCCACCCGGAGCTGTATGTGCTGGGCGGGACGCTGATGCTGTATGCGGCCGGCGCCGTCCTGGTCGGCGGTGCGGGGTGGACCGCGGTGCTGGGCGCCGCGGTGGCCTGCGGCTTCCCGCTGGGGGTGCTCGACGCCGGCCGTGACCCGAGCCTGCAGGAGATCGTGTCCTGGCCGCTGTACCTGGGGACGGCGACGCTGGCCGCCGTGGTGGGTCACGCGCTGCGCTACCGGGCGGTGCTGGCCGAGATGCGGTGGGTGACGGCGCTGGAGGCCGAGCAGGAGCACACCCGGCAGCTGGTGCGCGACCTCGAGCGGCTGAGCAGCGAGGACCCGCTGACCGGGCTGGCCAACCGTCGCCGGTGGGACGAGGCGCTGGGCGCAGCCCCCGGCGGCGGTTCGTTGGCCGTGCTCCTGGTCGACGTGGACCACTTCAAGACCATCAACGACACCGGTGGTCACCCGGCGGGCGACCACGCGCTCCAGCAGGTGGCCGCCGTCCTGTGGGGTGCGGTGCGCGCCGGGGACCTGGTCGCCCGGTTGGGCGGCGACGAATTCGGCGTGCTGCTGCGCGACGTACCGGCGGCGGAGGCCCGCGAGGTCGCCGAGGCGGTGCGTGCCCGGGTGGAGGGGCTGGTCTGGGAGGGCCTGTCGGCTCCGGTGACGCTGTCCGTCGGGCTGGCCGCGGGGGAGGCGACCGACGTCCAGGCACTGGCCCGCACGGCCGACCGACTGCTCTACGAGGCCAAGGGCACCCGAAACGCCGTGGCCTGCGAGCTCGCAGCTCTTTGACAGCTCGCCGTCACCTGCAGGTCACCCGGGCCGACCAGCCTGACCGCGTGCGGATCCGCGAGACCCTCGGTGCGGTCGACGGGCCATGCCTGCTCTGCGGCAGTGCCGACGTCGTCGCGGTGCGCACCCGGCTCGCGCGACGGGGCTTGGCCAGGCTGAAGCCCGGGTTCGACCCGGACGAGCACCGCTACGAGCTGTGCCGCGGGTGCGGCGCCAAGAACCTCGAGACACCTCCGGTCGGCTACTCGCAGGTGCCGTAGGTCTCGGATTCCTGGCGGCCGCCGCAGGTGCTGCCCAGCCACTCGTACAGGCTGCCGACCTCGGTCTCGGAGTAGAGGTCGTCGCAGGCGCCGAGGTCGCCGTCGTAGCAGTCCTGGGCGTCGGCGTCGTACTGCGACTCGTAGAACGGGTCGGAGCTGGAGGGCGGCTGCACGGGGTCGCCGCCGTCGTACAGGGAGGACCACTCCGAGTCCGTCCCGTAGACCCCGGCGGGGGTGTCGGTGGCGCCGTAGTAGTCGAACTGGTCCTCGGCGTTGGCCAGCACCACGACGGTCGCGACCAGGAGCAGGGCGACCGGTGCCATGAGCGCGACCACGACCCCGGCCCCGGACCGCGGCGCGACCCACTGCTGGTTCTCCGCTGACCAGACCGGGGCGGCCGGCGGCCGGTTCTGCAGCCACGTGCCGACGGTGGGCTGCGCGACGAGGGCCAGCCGGACGACGGGCATGGCGAACCCGACCATCAGGACGGCGAGCAGCGCCACGACCACGGCTGTGTCGGGGCCGGAGTTGGAGGGGGACCCCTGGTAGTCGTAGTAGACCGGGGAGGCCATCACCGACGAGTAGTCGGCCACCGCCCACACGCCGAGCCCGAGCACGATGACGATCTCGGCGATCGTGGCGCCGATGAGCAGCCGCCGCCCCGAGCGGCGCGCCAGGAACAGGCTGCCGAGCAGCGTCAGTCCGCTGATCACGATCACCCCGACGAGGACGGCGACCGCGCCGCCGTCGTCCGCACCGGCACCCAGGGTGGCGAAGGTGAACAGCACGTAGGCGACGAGCGTGAGTCCCAGGCCGGCCTCGACGAACCCGAGGACGGCGGCCGCGGCGCCGATGCCCGGCATGCGGTGGTCCGGCGCGGGCTGGACCGGCGTGGAGTAGCCGTAGCCCGGCAGCGGGGTCTGGGCGTCGTAGGTCATCGGTGGCTCCCCGCGTGGTCGGACCGCCCGGCCGACGTGCCCAGCGACCCGGCGATTGTGGGGACGACGCCGACCCCGGTCAACGCGCCCCGCCGCCACACTCGGGCCTATGGCGACCGAGTGCCCGTAGAGGGCGATGCAGTGGCCCCATGATCGCTACCCGTGACGAACCGCCGACGACGGTCGATGGGGTGGACCGGGTTCTCTAGGTTGGGGGAGTGATGGCCCTCGAGCGCCCTCCGCGGTGGGGTCTGATCGCGATCGTCGTCCTGCTGCTGGCCAACGTGGGGTTGGTCCTGCTGCTGGTGCAGCGGCAGAACGCCGCCCCGGACCCGACGACGCCGGTCGCGGCGGCGACCGCCACCCCCACGACCAGCGCCCGGACGACGACCTCCGCGCCCACGACGACGAGCGGGCCGGCCACCACGAGTTCGGCGGCACCGACAAGCACCGACGCCGGGGGCCTGGCGGTCTACGGCGACGGGTACTCCTCCGGCAACTCCGAGGGCGGTATCGGCGCGGCCGGGTGGCCGGCGCAGGTGGCTCAGCAGCTCGGCATGCAGCTGCAGCTGACCGCGGCGACCCTCGCCGGCTATGTCCGCCCGGGGTCGACCGGCCAGACGTACCCGCAGCTCGTGCAGGCGCAGCCGCCGGCCGACGCCGCGGTCACGGTGGTGTTCGGCAGCCGCAACGACGAAGCTGCCACCCCGGCCGAGGTGCAGGCGGCCGCCGCCCAGACGTTCCAGGAGATCCTGGCGGCCGACCCCACCACCAAGCTGGTGGTGATCGGCCCGTGCTGGAGCAGTTCGGCCGCACCCGCGGAGCTGACCGCTGTGTCGGCAGCTGTGCAGGCCGCGGCGGAGGCCGCCGGAGCCACGTACGTGGACCCGCTGACCCAGGGTTGGTTCGCCGACCCGACCGGTCTGGTGTCCACCGCCGACGGCATCTCACTGCTGGACGCCGGGCACACCTACCTGACCGGCCTGATCGCACCGCTGGTGGACACCGCACGCAGCCGCTGACAACTCGGTGGTGCCCGTGGGACACGCGAGACCTCGGGTGGGCGACACCTGCACCGATGACGGCGTGTAGCCGTCTGATCACGCTACCGTCGTGCCCGCCGGACGACTCCACGCCGGCGCGGTGTGGTGAGGGGTGCCAACGATGGGCGCAGAAGCGCGACAGATCCTGCAGCGCGGCTGGTGGCTGCTGGTCATCGGTCTGCTGACCGGCCTGGCCGTGGCGCTGAGCGTCGGCCTGGTGCTCGGCTCGACCGGCGCCGACCTCGTGGTCACCGCCGTGGCCGGCCTGCTCGCCGGCAACGCCGGGGGAGTGGTCGCCGCCGTCGTCGGCATGCGCGGCGCGCCGGTGCGTCGCTCCGAGCTGTCGACTGCTGCCTAGCCCACGCTGCCCATAATGTCGACAATGAGTAAGCGTGTCGACCTCCTCCGTGACTGAACGGTCCCTAACGTCATGGCCATGCGCATCGTCTTCGTCTGCACCACCAACGTGTGGGGCTCGGCCATGGCCGAGCTGATGACGCGACAGCTCCTGTCGGAGTGGGATCCGGATCGCAAGCTGGTTCAGGTATTCAGCGCCGGTGTGCGCGCGCATGTCGGTGCGCCCATACCGGCCTCGGCACAGCAGGTGCTGGGCGAGCGCGGCATCGACGGCAGTGCCCACCGAGCCCGATGGATGAGCCCCGAGGTGTTAGCCGCTGCGGACCTCACTCTGACGATGGGCGAGGTGCAGCGAAACGCGGCCCTGGCTCTCAATCCGCGGGGCTTGCGCAGTACATTCTCGCTCAAGGAGGCGGCCGGACTGCTGCAGAAGGCTTCGGTAGTGCCGCCGCTGGCCCCAGATGGCAATTCTCACGCACCCGCGGTGGTCGCGGCGATGGCTGCAGCTCGACGCTTCCGCAAAGTTCCTCCGGGCTCCGATGACCTCCCCGATCTGATCGATGGGGTGATCCCAGCGCGGGCTCTAGGTGATCAGCTCCAGGCTGCGGTGCGGTCCGTGGTTCGAATGTTGATACTGCCGGAAGTCAGCATCCGTCGGTTTGAGCCGTCCTCGACGGTCTCCGTCTCCCCGGCTGTGGCCTGAGCTGAAGGGCCGACAACACCGACAACTTGGCCACGGCCGGCCTGCCGGTTGCACCGACCGGTGGCACGTATCCCCTTGTGGTGACAACCGTGGATCTGCTTGTTCATGGGCCGAATCTGCTGCCTGGCGTGACGCCGTAACATCGCTAGTTCAGTAGTTGCGGTGCGCCCGGGCGCGGGAACGCGAAGTTCAAGAGGCGGCGCGGGAGTCGCATCATCTAGTCGGAAGCGATGTCCTGGGAACCTGACAGGTCCGCCATTACAAATCCGTCTGCGGCAAGGGCGCCGTTCAGTACTAGCCGCCGCTGCAGGGCTGCGGGGCGCTGCATGCACGGCGACGCCGCTCAGCCGTGCCCGTGCCGTAGTGCGGCCAGAGCGCGGGCCTCTACTCCAGCCGTTAGACCCACGGAAAAGACTAAGACTCGTCATCCTCGTTCGCCCGACTGCGCGGAATGCCGCCGAATGCCATCAAGGCCCCATGGGTCCCGGACTCGACCAAACTACGGTGGGCTAGAGAGGTGGATGAGCCTCGCTCGATGGGACAGGGAACGCCGGCGGTCACCGGGCTTGCATGCTGCCGCGCTAGTCTCAGGTACCCGTTCTAGATCTTGCGGCCGCGAGGGAGTATGCAACTATGCAAAGCATCGGAATTATAATTCTAGCATTGAACGAAGAGGAAGCAATCCGCACGTGTATTGAAAGCGCGAAGCTGCTAACTTCGAACGTGACGGTGCTCGATTCCGGAAGCAAGGATCAAACTGGGCGGATTGCCGTTGCAGCCGGGGCCCAGGTTGTGCAATTTCGATGGAACGGTGCGTACCCGAAGAAGAAGCAGTGGTCTTTGGACAACCTGTACCTTGACACTGACTGGGTTCTTTTGATGGACGCTGACGAGCGCCTGAGTCCTGCGCTAGCTAGCGAAATCAAAGAAGTCCTTGCAGGCAGCCCCGTGTCGGCGTTCGAAATACCTGTTCAGTACCATTGGCGAGGAGAGGTGCTGCGCCACGGGCAAACTGTTTACAAGCGAACAATGCTGAGGCGTGGCGCGTGTAAGTTCCCTGAGATCGATGATCTTGATGCGCCAGGAAGCACGGAGGTCGAGGGTCACTATCAGCCCCTCGTGAGAGGCGCTATCGGCCGGCTTCAAAGCAGGTTGATACACGATGACCCTGATCCAATTCATGATTGGTTCGCTCGCCATAATCGCTACTCAGACTGGGAGGCATTCATTCAGATACGTCCCGAGGTGCGTGCCGCAACGCGTGCCGCGAAGTCGTCGCAGGGCAGAATTTTTGACAGAATGCCACTTAAACCTGTGGTCATATTCATATACAACTACTTTATAAAGCAGGGCTTCCGCGACGGCCGCCCTGGTTTTGAATTCGCATTCTCGTTGATGTTTTATCATGCTCAGATTCAGATGAAAATCCGTGAAGCCGCAGCGAAATCGCAGGAACAGTATCGGAGCAACTAGCGATCGGGATGGCTGGCGAGTGAACTTTGTTGACGCCCATCGACCCGCCTCTGAGCCTGGCGCGCGTCAAACCTCGTATACATCCAGTACGTCGTTGCTCATGCGGCCTAAGGTAAACTCTTCCAAGAATCGCCTCCGCGAGTTCGCGCCAAAGGTCCGATGCCGCTCTTCTGCAACCACGAGAGATTCGACAAATCCCGCAAGGCTGGCTGCGTTGCCCAGATCATCGACTAAGTATCCATTATGGTTGTGGAAAACGATGTCTCGAATGCTACCTACATCTGTTGCAACAATGGGCAGCCCAACCGAGGCGGCCTCAATCGCAGTTAGAGGCAGGCCCTCGTGTCGCGATGTCAGCAACAATAGGTGGGACTTTGCCAGTTCACTGTGGACGTTAGATATCGGGCCGGGGAACGAGACCTGCGACTCCAAGCCACGTCGAGCAATCTGCTGACGAACGATCGGCAGTAGATCGCCGTCCCCATACCATGTCCCCCTGACGTCAAGCTGTCGCGAGACAAGCTGGGCGAGAACTTCTACAAACAGTAGAGGATTTTTCTGCTCTACAACACGCGCAGCATTGACTACCTCAAAAGTGCCACCTTCCCATTGGACGGCGCGCTGCCCAGTGTCAGCGACACCGTTCTTTACAAGAAATATTCTCGATTCATCGCGGCCGTAATCTTTGGCTAGCATCTCAGCCACACTTGATCCACATGCAATCAGTTTCCGAGCGCGAAACGATGTCCATTTGTGGTCCATCCCCGGAAAGACGTTGTGAACGTGTTCAACGTGTTGCACCTTCGCCCCATAGCCTACCAGGGCGACAAATGTAGACAGGCTTCGCTGGTGAACATGCACCACATCCCACCTTCGGGATCGAACCCCAATCATTAGGGTTGCGATAAGGGCACGTCTAGTGCTTACTGTGACCTTAACAATCTTCGGGTCAAGCCTATCCAGCATGGCCCCGCTCATACTAAGCACGCCAACCGAGTGCCCCGAGCTGACCTGCTCATTCGCCAAATTTGCCAGAACGGTTTCAGTGCCGCCTGAGTTCATCGCTTGTATCACGTGCAAAACTCGCATGACGCTTCCACTTCTCTTCTGTTCGGAGCTGGGACACCCATCCCACCCATCAAACTGTTCCCGACACTACTCAAAGCCGTGATAGCGTCTGTCCAGTATCTGCAAAGAAGATGATCGAGGATAACATGTCCGGTGAACGAATCGCATCATTCCGGAACGGCGACGAACATGCCTCTATATCGGTCGTGATCCCAACTCGTGGCCGACCTGAGTTGGTAGTTCGCGCCATAGAATCTGTAATCGCCCAGTCGGTTTCACCAGTCGAGACCATTGTAGTAGTTGACGGACCCGACCCCGCGTCACTTCGTGCTCTAGGCGCGCTGCAACTTCCGTCATTGACGATATTGCAGCAGCTCGCCTCTGGGGGTGCCAGCGCCGCAAGAAATCGAGGGGTCCGAGCGGCATCAGGGGAGTTTATTGCCTTCCTTGACGATGACGATGAATGGACCCCGGACAAGTTGGAGGTTCAACTCGCCCAGATCGCGAGAGTGGAGAATGCCGAGCGACACTTCTTCTTCACCGCGGCGACGATCAAAAGTGACGGGCGTGAGTATCAATGGCCTAGGCGTGATTTGCGCCCAGGTGAGAAGATTGGTCACTACCTATTTGACCGTAGGCGACCTGGCGAGGGCTACGTACCTTTTCCGAGTGTGATGATTAAGCGCGATCTTGCGCTCGAATATCCTCTCCCAGAAGCAAGTCGCATTCACGAGGACTGGGAGTGGATGCTCAACCTTGAGTCTGCAGGTATTACTGGCCGGTGCACCTTGAGACCATTGGTCGTCGTCAACGATGCCAGTTCGCGGGTCTCGCTAAGTCGAAGTGAGGCATCCTGGGAGAATTCTTTGTCATGGGCGCTTCGCATGAGGTCGACCATGGGGGACGATGTGTTCGCGTCATTTGTGGCCACTGAAGTGTGTCGAGGTCTGCCGGGGCCCAACTGGGGAATTCGGCTGGGACTCGTCCTACTCGCGGGGGCGGGAAACTTCCGTGGGCGAGTTCTTGTGGAGTATGTTGCGAAGGCCGTCCTGCCGCGATTTGGGCAACGTTGGGTAGCGTCCAGGCGGGCCGGTGTCTAGTGGCAACAGCGAGAGTTGCATGAAGGAGGAATTAGGATGAAGCCCAATGCAGCATTAACTCCTTCACGCCTTGGTAAGACAAAGATGGGTCCACGTTCGGTAATGCCCCGCCGGACTCCCTTGAAAATCGGACTGGTGGCATTACTAACGGCGTCCGCTCTCCCCCTCGATGGAGCCTCTTCAATTGTCTTTTTGCTCGCTTGCGCAGTAACTTTAGTCTGCGTCTTCGAGTGGAGGGCCTTCAAGCTTCCAGCTGTTGTAGTTTTGTTGTTGTCTTGGCTTCTGCTTTCTGCGTTTTGGTCAGCTGATCGATCTGCTACGTTGGAAGCTGTCGCTCTATCTGGGGCACTTTTGGTCGCCGGATTTGCTGCTGGGCGACTTGCCGGGGCTAGATTCTTGCTCAACGCAGTAGTTGCGGCAGGAGACGTATTGCTGGCGCTCTCTGCGGTGACGTTCTTTGTCCTGCCGAATGTTGGCCGAACCGCTGAGGCTAGTCATGCGGGAGCCTTGAAGGGTGTCTTCATCGATCGTAATACGGCTGCGTTCGTCTTCGTGGTCATGCTGTCTGCCTATTTGTGTCATAAGCAATCGCCTTTAGCTCGCGTTTGTCGCGTTATTGCAGTGTGCGTGGCGATCGTTGCAACCGAGAGCGGGACGGGGCACGCGTTTATCATTATTGTCTTCGTAATTTTTTACTTGCTGCCGCGTGGAAGCCGCCGTCCACTCAATCAGCGGAAGGTTGCCATGTTCGTCGGTATGTCGGTGCTCCTGTCTGCGGTGGCTTTTGTCATGTCGCACCTCGATGTGGTCGCGCCGTTGCTGGGGCGCGACAGCACATTGACAGGTCGGACCGTCATCTGGGCGTCGGTCGATTCCGTGATAGGGGAACAGCCCTATGTTGGATTTGGATGGGGCGCTCTATGGCATGCAGGTGTTCCTGTCACCGAGCAGTTATGGGCGGTGGGAGGATTTCGCTTCTATCACGCCCATCAAGCCTACCTGGACGTTTTGCTTCAGGTGGGCCTCATTGGCCTCGTGCTACTTCTGTCAGTTTTCCTTGGTGCCATGTGGAGGCAACTCAGTCGGCAAGACGCGATGAATCACCCAGGACATCGTTTTGCAATGTTAACTATTGTAACCTTGGCTCTCTACGGCTTGGTCGAGCAGGCGTTCATGTCAAGCTTCGGATTTTGTGTATTGAGTCTTGTTCTAAGCATATCTTGGTTGCGCATCTCACCGAGCCTCGCTCAGAAAGTCCATGGCTGATGGCCGATGACAGTGCTGTTAATTAGAATGGCGCTGCTCGGGGTACATAGCCGATAGAGATAGGCGCTCGATCCAAGCAGGCTGGTTGACATCGCTGTCAAGCCAGTGTCGTACCAGCTGACCCCACTTCAGTGATATCTGAATGTCTCGCCACGTTTGTTCAGACGAGTTGCTGAGCTTGCCCCACAGTTGCTCGTCATCAATAAGTCGGCGTAGTTGAGTGGCGAGCTCGCGCGAGCTCCCCGCTGGAAAGATCAGCGCGTTTCGGTCATGGCGAAGATAATGTATCAGCATCGGGTGGTCAGACGCTATAATTGGAGTTCGCGATTGCAGTGCTTCGTAGACGGTCAGTGGTAAGCCCTCGGGGTATCTGTGGTGACTCGGGATAACGACGGCATCGGCCTGGCCCATCTCGCGCTTAACCGCCGCGTTAGAGAGTTTGCCAACAAAGTCAATTTTTGACGATGCTAGCTGTTGTTCCGCGAAGTGACGCAAGTAGTCCGGGACTGGTCCGCCAACCACCCTGAGGGTCACGTTTGCGCTTGTTTTGGCTAAGATCTTGGTGGCGGCAACGGCATCTGCGACGCCTTTGGTGACGTCCAAGCTTCCAACAAAAAGGCACACGAAGGGTGTTCCCTTTCGCCTTGTGCGGTGCGGTCCGACGTTCTCGGCGTGAGGCCAATCCCAGGGAACGATTCTCGTGGCAGCGACGCCGAGTGTTCGCGTAGAGAGGCATGCTGCCACATTGTGGTTAGCGATGAACTCAATGCTTGGGGAAGCAGCTACGCGGGCCAGGCGACCGAACTTGACTAGCCTCCGTAAGCGGTTGGTCCCGAAAGAGTCGGCCCATATGCATGCAAGGCGGAATTGTTCGGACACCAGTTGGGACAGTAAGGGTTCGACCGGGGCATGCAGGATCACATGAGTCGGAGCGAACTCTCTAGCCAGGCGAACTATTTGATCAGGGTCGCGGTTTGGGTCAGTGTCGGCACCAACGACTGTTATGCCATTGGGCAACTTTTCGACATAGCGGCCGTTGGAGATGCAGCAGATTATTTCGACGCTGTACTGATCGCGTGAAGCTATCTCGGAGAGTGTCTGCAAGACATACGCGTGGCCATAATAGGATTCAGTGCCGTACTCGGTCCACTGCCGATAGGCGTCTCGGTAGTCGCCTGCATATTGAATGATGAGTAGCCGACGCTGTTGCCCCGTGGTCATTTCAGAGTCCTGTCCAGGGATATCCTAGTCCAAGAAGGTATCGTAAAGTACAGCCAATAAGAATTGTGGCGGTAAATGCAGAAGCCGTAAGAAAATCTTGTCTAAGTGTGTGCAACTTTAGTCGCCAGAGGCCGTATGCAGTCACGAGGTACCTGCCAGCTTCGGCCGCAATTATAGCCACTCCAGCACCAGCTAGGCCCCACGCGGTATACAACGGATAGAGCATGAGGCAGATTAAAACAAGCCGCGCAAGGTTTCCCGTCGTGAGGTAGATTGGTCTGTCGCGCCCAAGGAACGCAGCTTCGCTAAGTGTGGAATTTATGGAGAACCACGTAGCAAGAAGAATGATGCTAAGAAGCGGTCCAGCTTGACTGTATCGCTGATCGTACACTAGAGAAACTGCGAAATCTGCTGTCGACGCGAGAATTCCGGACGCGACGCTAATCAGCAGAAGGAGACGATGTCGGAGCTTCATAGCCGATGCTGTTTCGCGCGCCGCGGAACTTTCAGCTGCGATAGCGGGGAAGAGAATTTGGTGCGTCAGTCGGCTCGCAAAAGCGCTCGGAATGTCGGAGACAATTCGAGCAATTCCGTAAATCCCGAGGGCGGCGAGAGGAGCCACGGCCCCGAGCGTGAGGCGGTCGATATTGGCCGCGGCATAAACGAAAAGTGATGATGCTGTGATCCACTTGCCGAAGCTAATGATCTCTTTGGCGTGCGCGCGCCTGAGGCGTAGGCGTTGCTGTGCGTGGGGCAACCTGTAGCTCAGGGCCGACCTCAGGGCTATGGATATGAGCGTGGAAAGTATTACCGCATAAACGCTATGCCAGAGACTAGCGGTGGTGATCACGACAGCAAAGGCGAGAATCTCGCACCGAAGCTCGAACCAGTTGCGTTCTCGAACTTGGAGGGTTCTGGAGAGGACGAATATTGCACTTGAGTGGAGGGATGTAAGCAACGGCGCGAGCGACATCAGGTATAGCGTCGCCGGCGGAACTGCGAACAGGGTGCTCAGGGGGCTTGCCAGAGACGCGAATATTGCGGAAAGGATGAAGCCGCGCACAACTTGAACTGTCCACGCGGAGTTCAGAAAATCGCGGTCTAACTGCCCCTTTCGTCTGACAATGTTCTGCTCGATACCGACATCGCTCAACAGTTCGACGCCAAAACGTATTGTGTTAACGATGATAACTATGCCGAACAACTCCGGGGACAGGAGGCGGGACAAGATAACATTGCTGACAAACCGAAGCCCGAAAGAAATGACGAAGGAGCCCGTCGTCCACGAGATGCGACGGCCATGGGTCGAACTGGTCTGCTGTGGCTCGTCTTGGAGTCGCATCATTTTGTCCCGCATTGGATGACCTTAGTGCCCGACCCCTGTATGTACGTGCAAAGCGCGGTCGATCGGACTGAGAGGGGTGGAGTCATCATGAGTCGACGCGGACCGCTCGGCCGGAGAGCTGGTCGTCCAACTGCTTGATGTCGGCGTCGACCATGATCTTGACCAGGTCGGGGGTGAGGACCTTGGGTTCCCACCCGAGGATGGTCTTGGCCTTGGTGTAGTCACCGACGAGGGCGTCGACTTCGCTGGGGCGTTCGTAGCGCTGGTCGTAGGCGACGTGCTGCTCCCATTCGAGG